>NZ_CP106881.1:0-1452500 GCF_023634805.2 Comamonas endophytica | reverse complement strand
CACTAAGCTTCAGCTACACACGACCGTACCGCAAACCGACACTGGTGCGCGAGATGAGTATTCTAAGGCGCTTGAGAGAACTCTGGAGAAGGAACTCGGCAAATTGATACCGTAACTTCGGGAGAAGGTATGCCGCAAGTAGGTGATCCTGTACAAGGGGAGCCCAAAGCGGTTGCAAAAAATCGGTGGCTGCGACTGTTTAATAAAAACACAGCACTCTGCAAACACGAAAGTGGACGTATAGGGTGTGACGCCTGCCCGGTGCTGGAAGATTAAATGATGGGGTGCAAGCTCTTGATTGAAGTCCCAGTAAACGGCGGCCGTAACTATAACGGTCCTAAGGTAGCGAAATTCCTTGTCGGGTAAGTTCCGACCTGCACGAATGGCGTAACGATGGCCACACTGTCTCCTCCAGAGACTCAGCGAAGTTGAAATGTTTGTGATGATGCAATCTCCCCGCGGAAAGACGGAAAGACCCCATGAACCTTTACTGTAGCTTTGTATTGGACTTTGAACAGATCTGTGTAGGATAGGTGGGAGGCTTTGAAGTGAGGACGCTAGTTCTCATGGAGCCAACGTTGAAATACCACCCTGGTGTGTTTGAGGTTCTAACCTAGGTCCCTTATCGGGATCGGGGACAGTGCATGGTAGGCAGTTTGACTGGGGCGGTCTCCTCCCAAAGCGTAACGGAGGAGTTCGAAGGTACGCTAGTTACGGTCGGACATCGTGACGATAGTGCAATGGCATAAGCGTGCTTAACTGCGAGACTGACAAGTCGAGCAGATGCGAAAGCAGGACATAGTGATCCGGTGGTTCTGTATGGAAGGGCCATCGCTCAACGGATAAAAGGTACTCTGGGGATAACAGGCTGATACCGCCCAAGAGTTCATATCGACGGCGGTGTTTGGCACCTCGATGTCGGCTCATCTCATCCTGGGGCTGTAGTCGGTCCCAAGGGTATGGCTGTTCGCCATTTAAAGAGGTACGTGAGCTGGGTTTAAAACGTCGTGAGACAGTTTGGTCCCTATCTTCCGTGGGCGCTGCAGATTTGAGGAAGCCTGCTCCTAGTACGAGAGGACCGGAGTGGACACACCTCTGGTGTATCGGTTGTCACGCCAGTGGCATTGCCGAGTAGCTAAGTGTGGAAGAGATAACCGCTGAAAGCATCTAAGCGGGAAACTCGTTTCAAGATGAGATCTGCCGGGGGCTTGACCCCCCTGAAGAGTCGTTCGAGACCAGGACGTTGATAGGTTGGGTGTGGAAGCGCAGCAATGCGTTAAGCTAACCAATACTAATTGCTCGTGAGGCTTGACCCTATAACTTTGATCCCCAGCGGATTGAAGACAGTTATGCCAAAGATGGCGCAGTCAAAATAATCTGATTTCAGTCTCTATGAATTCGCCGAGTTGTTCGACAAACTGAACGACAAGGCAAAAAGTTATGCCTGATGACCATAGCAAGTTGGCTCCACTCCTTCCCATCCCGAACAGGACAGTGAAACGACTTTGCGCCGATGATAGTGCGGGTTCCCGTGTGAAAGTAGGTCATTGTCAGGCTCTTACAGCAAGAAAACCCCCAGCGCCAAATAGGCCTGGGGGTTTTTCTTTTGGGCGCAGAAAAATGCCGGAATGCAAAAAAAGAGAGCGCTGCGCGCTCTCTTTTTCATTGGTGGATGCATATTGAAAGGTCTACTGGCTGGCTACGGAGGTGAACGTGCAGCGTCCATCCCTGTCATGGCGTTGAAGTTCGCCGTGGCGCCAGAGGTGGTTCAGATGGGCCAGTGCTTCGCCCAGCGCAAAGGTCATCTCATGTGGATTGAGCGGCCGGCGGAACATGGCTTGCATCACCTTCGCGGCATTGGTGGAACCGAGCGCGCAAGCCGCGCGCACCTCGTCGAGCCGCTCGGCGTGATGGTCTTCCAACTGATGGAGGCGCGTATGCAGGCCGACAAAGGGCTTGCCATGCGACGGCAGCACCAGCGTGTCCTCGGGCAGCGGCAGATAGCGCTGCAGCGACTCCAGGAACCAGCCCAGCGGATCGCCCTGGGGCTCGTTGGCATGCACGCTGACATTGGTGGAGATGCGCGGCAGCACCATGTCGCCGCTGATCAACACCTGCAGCTCGGCGCAGTACAGCGCCATATGTTCGGGTGCATGACCATAGCCGACGATGCACTGCCATGAATGCGCGCCGATCTGCAGGTGTTCGCGGTCCATCAGCCGGCGGTAGCTGCCAGGAATACTGGGAACCAGTTGGGAGTAGTAGGCCGTGCGTTGCAGCACATGCTCAAGGAATGCCGGGTCATCGAGTCCATGGCGTTCATAGAAGGCGGCATTGCGCGCGCCGCCCTCGAGGTTGTGGCTGGCGGATGGATTGCACGCCACCAGCGCCGCATGGTAGTCGGTGGCACTGATCCACAGCGGTGCCTGCCAGCGGCTGCAGAGCCAGTGCGCGAGTCCTATATGGTCGGGATGCATGTGCGTGACCAGCACGCGCACGATGGGCAGGCCCTCGAGCTGCCCGGCGAAGATCTGCTCCCACTGGGCGCGGCTGCTGTCGCTGGCCACGCAGCAGTCGATGACGGTCCAGCCGTCGCGCAGCCCGGTGCCATCATCGAAGCGGTCGCGCAGCAACCAGAGGTTGATATGGTTGAGCGCAAAGGGCAAGCCCATGCGGATCCACTTGATGCCCGGAGCCACTTGGAGACAACTGCCGGCGCCTGGCGTTTCCTCCCCGAAAGGGTAGTGGATTTCATGTTCAAGCAGGTTCATGGGCGCGCCGAAGTTATGTTAACGTTGACGTAAACGTCAAATTTGCATTCTAGGCATTCAAGCCCGCGCGCATGTCACCTGCGCGCCTTCCGTTCATCCCACATGCCCAATACCTACACCATCAGCGATCTCGCCAAGGAGTTCGATCTGACCACGCGCGCCATGCGCTTCTATGAAGACATGGGGCTGCTGCAGCCCGAGCGATCTGGCCCCGCAGGGCGCAACCGCATCTACAGCGCGCGCGACCGCGCCAGGCTGCGGCTGACGCTGCGTGCCAAGCGGCTGGGCCTGTCCCTGAGCGAAGCCAAGGAAATCATCGATGTGTACGACAGCCCGCGCGATACGGGCGCGCAGCTGCGCAAATTCCTCGAGGTGCTGGGCCAGCACCGGCAGCAGCTGGAAGACCGGATGGCGGATCTGCAGATGAATCTGGACGAGGTACGCGAGCATGAGGAGGAGGCCCGTCAGCTGCTGGCCCGGGTGGATGGGGAAAAATGATCCATAATTGACGTTTACGTAAACGTAATATTGCTGGCGCGCTGACAGCAAAGCCATACCAACAGGAGACAAACCATGACCGCCAACCTTCCAGGACTCAATTTCCAGCTGGGCGAAGACATCGATGCCCTGCGCGACGCGGTACGCGAATTCGCGCAGAACGAGATTGCGCCGCGCGCTGCCGAGATCGACCGCAGCGACCAGTTCCCCATGGACCTGTGGGAGAAGATGGGTGTGCTGGGCGTGCTGGGCATCACGGTGCCCGAGACCTGGGGCGGCGCGCAGATGGGCTATCTGGCGCATATGGTGGCAATGGAGGAGATCTCCCGCGCCAGCGCCTCGGTGGGCTTGTCCTATGGCGCGCACAGCAATCTGTGCGTGAACCAGATCAACCGCAACGGCACCGACGAGCAGCGCCGCAAGTATCTGCCGCGGCTGATCAGCGGCGAGCATGTGGGCGCACTGGCCATGAGCGAGCCCGGCGCGGGTTCGGACGTGATCAGCATGAAGCTCAAGGCCGAGGACAAGGGCGGCTATTACCTGCTCAACGGCAGCAAGATGTGGATCACCAACGGCCCGGATGCCGACACCCTGGTGGTCTATGCCAAGACCGAGCCGGCCATGGGCGCGCGCGGCGTGACGGCCTTCCTGATCGAGAAGGGCATGCCCGGGTTTTCGGTAGCGCAGAAGCTCGACAAGCTGGGCATGCGCGGCAGCCATACCGGCGAGCTGGTGTTCGAGAATGTCGAGGTGCCGGCCGAGAACGTGCTGGGTGGCGTGAACAACGGCGCCAAGGTGCTGATGAGCGGGCTGGACTACGAACGTGCGGTGCTCACGGGCGGGCCGCTGGGGATCATGCAGTCGGTGATGGATTCGGTCGTGCCCTATATCCATGACCGCAAGCAGTTCGGCCAGAGCATCGGCGAGTTCCAGCTGATCCAGGGCAAGGTGGCGGACATGTACACCGTGCTGCAGGCGGGCCGTTCCTTTGCCTATACGGTGGCCAAGAACCTCGACCTGCTGGGCACCGAGCATGTGCGCCAGGTGCGTAAGGACTGCGCCAGCGTGATCCTGTGGTGCGCCGAGAAGGCCACCTGGATGGCCGGCGAAGGCGTCCAAATCTATGGCGGCAATGGGTATATCAACGAGTACCCCCTCGGCCGACTCTGGAGGGATGCGAAACTCTATGAAATCGGCGCGGGAACCAGCGAGATCCGCCGGATGCTCATTGGCCGGGAATTGTTTTCCGAGACCTGCTGAGCGGCCCGCGCCTGTCTCATTTGTTAACCAGGAATTTCTCCATGACGACCACCTCCATCGACCAACTGTTTGAGCATAACCGCGCATGGGCGGCCCAGGTGGAACATGACCGACCCGGCTTCTTCACCGGCCTGATGGCGCAGCAGAAGCCGCGCTACATGTGGATCGGCTGTTCCGACAGCCGCGTGCCGGCCAACCAGATCACGGGGCTGGAGCCGGGCGAGGTCTTCGTGCACCGCAATGTCGCCAACGTCGTGGTGCCCAGCGACCTCAACTGCCTGTCGACCATCCAGTACGCGGTGGACCAGCTGCATGTGGAGCACCTGATGGTGGTGGGCCACTATGGCTGCGGCGGCGTGCTGGCCGCGCTCAACGACCTGCGCATGGGGCTGGTGGACAACTGGATCCGCCATGTGAAGGATGTGCGCGACAAGCACCGCGAGCTGCTGGAGGCGCTGCCCGTTCAATGGCGCCACGATGCGCTGTGCGAACTCAATGCCATCGAGCAGGTGATGAACATCTCCCAGAGCACGGTGATGCAGGACGCCTGGGCGCGTGGCCAGAAGGTCACGCTGCATGGCTGGTGCTACGGCCTCAAGGACGGGCTGATCAACAACCTGCAGATGAGCCTGCCGGGCGTTCAGGGGGCCGACAAGGCCTACCAGGATGCGGTGGCGTATGTCGCCAGCCGCGAGCGCAGCTGAGCGGCACTACCGGCACCGAACGGCCTGCGCGATGTTTCCCCAGCGTCTCGATGCACCGCAGGCTTTCGATATCGCCCAGGCCATGCTGGATGGCTTCAATCGGCATTACCAGCTGTTCCGCTCGGAGTCGGCGCGCGCCAAGCAGCGCTTCGAGGCCGCCGACTGGCATGGCCAGCAGCGCGCGCAGCGCGAGCGCATCGAGTTCTATGACCTGCGCGTCAAGGAGTGCGTCCGGCGCCTGGAGCAGGACTTTGGCGCCGGGGCGCTGCCGATGGCGGTGTGGCAGCAGGCGAAGCTCCACTACATCGGGCTGCTGGTCAATCACTTCCAGCCCGAGCTGGCCGAGACCTTCTTCAACTCGGTGACGACGCAGATCCTGCACCGCACGCACTTCCAGAACGATTTCATCTTCGTGCGGCCCGCGGTGAGCACGGAATACATAGAGAACGAGGCCCCAAGCGCGCGCCCGACCTACCGCGCCTATTACCCGCAGCGCAGCGAAGCGCCGCGGCCGCTGCTGGCGACGCTGCAGAGAATCATTGCCGATCTGGAGCTGCAGCGCGACTTCGAGGATCTGCCGCGCGATCTGGCGGCGGTGGAGCAGGCGATTGCGCGCCAGGAGATGCTGGGGCGGCTGCGCGCGAATTTCCAGATCCAGGTGCTGTCGAGCCTGTTCTACCGCAACAAGGGCGCGTACCTGGTGGCGAAGCTGATCAACGGCTACGCCGAGATGCCGCTGGTGCTGCCGCTGCTGCACGGACCGCGCGGCGCTCTGGTGATCGATGCCGTGCTGTTTGGCGAGGAGGACCTGCAGGCGCTGTTCAGCTTTGCGCGCGCCTACTTCATGGTGGACATGGAAATCCCGAGCGCCTATGTGCATTTCCTGCGCAGCATGCTGCCGCGCAAGCCGCGCGCCGAGATCTACACCGCGCTGGGCCTGGCCAAGCAGGGCAAGACGCTGTTCTACCGCGATTTCCTGCACCACCTGCGCTACTCCAGCGACCAGCTGCGCATCGCGCCGGGCATCAAGGGCATGGTGATGCTGGTGTTCGACCTGCCGAGCTTTCCCTATGTGTTCAAGCTGATCAGGGACCATTTCCCGCCGCAGAAGGACACCACGCGCGCGCAGGTCAAAGCCAAGTACCAGCTGGTGAAGCATCACGACCGCGTCGGCCGCATGGCGGATACGCTGGAATACCGCCTGGTGGCGTTTCCGCGCGAGCGTTTCGAGGATGCGCTGATCGACGAGATCCAGCAATTCGCGCCCAGCCAGCTGGAGATCAGCGACCGCGATGGCGACGGGCGCATCGAGGTCATCATCCGCCATCTGTACATAGAGCGGCGCATGATTCCACTCAATCTGTATCTGCAGGAAGCGCTGGAGGCCGGGCCGGGCGATGCCAATGCCCAGGCGCAGCTGGCGCGCTGCGTGGTCGAGTATGGCAATGCGATCAAGGACCTGGTGGCGGCCAATATCTTTCCGGGCGACATGCTCTGGAAGAATTTCGGCGTGACGCGCAATGGGCGGGTGGTGTTCTACGACTACGACGAGATCGAATACCTCACCGACTGCAACTTCCGCGAGGTGCCGAAACCGCGCAACGAGGAGGACGAGATGAGCGGCGAGGTGTGGTGGGCGGTGGGCCCGCGCGATGTGTTCCCGCAGAGCTTCGCACCTTTCCTGCTGGGCCATCCGGCGGTGCGCGAGGTCTTCATGCAGCACCATGCCGATCTGCTCGAGCCCGCGTTCTGGCAGTCGCACCAGGAGCGCATCCGCGCAGGGCATGTGCACGATGTTTTTCCCTACGAGCGCGAACGGCGCTTTGCCTGGAATCTCGCGGACGACCCGCTGGCGCGCTGAGCGCCGGGCGTCCATTCATTTTTTCAACGGAGGAGACAAGAAATGACCGAAGCCATTGTGATCGTGGGCGCTGCCCGCACTCCCATGGGCGCCTTCCAGGGCGATTTTTCCGAGCTGGCGGCGCATGACCTGGGCGGCGCGGCCATTCGCGCGGCCGTCGAGCGCGCCGGTATCGCGCCCGAGAAGGTCGACGAGGTGCTGTTCGGCAACTGCCTGATGGCCGGCCAGGGTCAGGCGCCGGCGCGCCAGGCGGGCTTCAAGGGCGGGCTGCCGCAGAGCACCGGGGCCGTGACGCTGTCGAAGATGTGCGGCGCGGGCATGGAGGCGACGATCCTGGCGCATGACCAGCTGGTCGCGGGCAGCCGCGATGTGATGGTGGCGGGCGGCATGGAGAGCATGACCAACGCGCCCTATCTGCTGAAGAAGGGCCGCGGCGGCTACCGTATGGGCCATGACCGGATCTTCGACCACATGATGCTCGACGGCCTGGAAGACGCCTACGAGCCGGGCCGCTCGATGGGCACCTTTGGCGAGGATTGCGCGGCCAAGTACCAGTTCACGCGCGAGCAGCAGGATGCGTTTGCCACGGCCAGCGTGAAGCGCGCCCAGGCGGCGGCGCAAAGCGGCGCCTTCGATGCCGAGATCACGCCGGTCACGGTGTCCACGCGCAAGGGCGATGTGGTGGTGAGCGTGGACGAAGGCCCGGCCAAGGCGCGGCTCGACAAGATCGCCAGCCTGAAGCCGGCGTTCAAGAAGGACGGCACGATCACCGCCGCCTCGAGCTCGAGCATCAATGACGGCGCGGCGGCGCTGGTGCTGATGCGCGAGTCGACGGCGCGGGAGCTGGGCTGCAAGCCGCTGGCGCGCATCGTCGCGCATGCCAGCTTTGCCCAGGCGCCGGAGTGGTTCACCACGGCGCCGGTCGGTGCCACGCAGAAGGCGCTGAAGAAGGCCGGCTGGAAGGTGGAGGACGTCGATCTGTGGGAAGTCAACGAGGCCTTTGCCGTGGTGCCGCTGGCGCTGATGGCCGAGCTGGGCGTGTCGCATGACATCGTCAACGTGCATGGCGGCGCCTGCGCGCTGGGCCACCCGATCGGCGCCAGCGGCGCGCGCATCCTGGTGACGCTGGTGCATGCGCTGCAGAACCGTGGCAAGAAGCGCGGCCTGGCCACGCTGTGCATCGGCGGCGGCGAAGGCACGGCAATGGCCATCGAACTGGTTTAAGCTCGCTGAAGGGCCGGCGCATCGCCGGCCGTGGAGGGGAGTCACACGTGATCACCAACGAAGAGCAGCTGCGCGCGCTCTATGACGCGCCGGCGGAGCGGGCCCTGCTCAAGGAGCAGGTGGACCTGGACCGCTATTGCCTGCGTTTCATCGCGCTTTCGCCGCTGTGCATTCTGTCGACCGCGGGGCCGTCCGGGGCGCTGCTCGATGCCTCGCCGCGCGGCGGCGTGCCGGGGTTCGTCAAGGCGCCCGACAAGAACACGCTGCTGCTGCCCGATGCGGGCGGCAACAACCGGCTCGACAGCCTGAGCAACCTGCTGCACGACCCGCGCATCGGGCTGCTGTTCCTGGTGCCGGGCTTCGACGAGACGCTGCGCGTGAACGGCACGGCGCGGCTGCGCGACGAGGCGCATTACACGGCGCTGTTCCGTACCGAGCACGCGCGCACGCGGCTGGTGATCGAGGTCAATGTGCAGGAGGCCTATCTGCACTGCGCCAAGGCGTTGATGCGCTCGCGGCTGTGGAAAGCCGAGGCGCAGGTGCCGCGCACCACCATGCCCAGCCTGAACGAGATGGTGCAGGCGCAGATGGGCCTGCAGGCGCCGGCGGAGCCGCAGGAAGTCATGGTGGCGCGCTACGCGCATCAGATTGCCCGGGAACAGGGGCAGACGTAGCTGCGTGCAAGGACGGGCGTTTTTTCACAGACAGGAGGCGCCATGGCGCAGGTATTGGTGATCGGAGCGTCGCGCGGCATCGGCCACGAGCTGGCGCGGCAGTACATCGACAACGGCGACCGCGTGATTGCCACGGTGCGCCGTGCCGGGGACCGCGACGCGCTGCTGGCGCTGGGAGCGGCGGCGGTGCATCTGGTCGATGTGGCGCAGCCGCAGTCCGTCAGCGGGCTGGCCTGGCTGCTCGATGGCGAGAAGTTCGACCATGCGTGGTATGTGGCGGGCGTGCTGGACCATCAGCGCTCGGCCAATCCGCCGACGCAGCAGGAGTTCGACCGTGTCATGCACACCAACCTGCTGGGCGCCATGCAGGCGCTGCCGCAGGTGGCGCCGATGGTCCAGGCCGCCGGCGGCAAGTTTGCCTTCATCTCCAGCAGCATGGCCCAGATCGGCCATGTGGACAACGACCATTCCTGGCTCTATCGCTGCAGCAAGGCGGCGCTGAACATGGCGGTGGCCGCGGCCCGGCATGGCTGGCCCGGCGCGCTGCTCGTGACCATCGATCCGGGCTGGGTGCGCACCGAGATGGGCGGCGCCGGCGCGCCGCTTTCGGTCGAGCAAAGCGTGCAGGGCATGCGCGCCACGCTGGCGGGCGCCGGGCCCGAGGATGCCGGCCGGCTGCTGCACCATGACGGGCGGCGCGCCGACAGCTGGTAGCGCGCGGCAACAACAGAACGAACACAACGGAGACAAAAGAGATGCTGCTGACCCCCGACCAGGAAATGATCCGCGATGCGGTGCGCGACTTCGCGCGCCAGGAAATCTGGCCGCACGCGGCGCGCTGGGACAAGGAACACCACTTCCCCCGGGACGTGCACCAGGGCCTGGCCGCGCTCGGCGCCTATGGCATCTGCGTGCCCGAGGCCTATGGCGGCGCGGGGCTGGACACGCTGAGCCTGGCGCTGGTGCTCGAGGAGATCGCGGCCGGCGATGGCGGCACGAGCACCGCCATCAGCGTGACCAACTGCCCGGTCAATGCCATCCTGATGCGCTATGGCAGCGAAGCGCAGAAGCAGCAGTGGCTGGTACCGCTGGCGCGCGGCGAGATGCTGGGCGCGTTCTGCCTGACCGAGCCGCATGCGGGCTCGGATGCGTCCTCGCTGCGCACCACGGCGCGCAAGGAGGGCGACGACTATGTGATCGATGGCGACAAGCAGTTCATCACCAGCGGGCAGAACGGCCAGGTGGCGATCGTGATCGCGGTCACCGACAAGGCCGCGGGCAAGAAGGGCATGAGCGCCTTCCTGGTGCCGACCAGCGCGCCAGGCTATGTGGTGGCGCGCCTGGAGGACAAGCTGGGCCAGCACAGCAGCGACACGGCGCAGATCCGCTTCGAGGGCTGCCGCATTCCGGCCGCCAACCTGCTGGGCGCCGAGGGCGAGGGTTACAGGATCGCGCTGTCGGCGCTGGAAGGCGGGCGCATCGGCATTGCGGCGCAGAGCCTGGGCATGGCGCGCAGCGCCTTCGAGGTGGCGCTGCAATATGCCAGGGAGCGCGAGAGCTTCGGGCAGCCGATCCTGCAGCACCAGGCCGTGGGCTTCAGGCTGGCCGAATGCGCGACGCAGCTGGAAGCGGCGCGGCAGCTGATCTGGCATGCGGCCAGCCTGCGCGATGCGGGCCGGCCCTGCCTGCAGGAGGCGGCCATGGCCAAGCTGTTTGCCAGCGAGATGGCGGAGCGCGTGTGCAGCGCAGCGATCCAGACGCTGGGAGGGTATGGCGTGGTCAGCGATTTTCCGGTCGAGCGCATCTATCGCGATGTGCGGGTGTGCCAGATCTATGAAGGCACGAGCGACGTGCAGAAGATCATCATCCAGCGCGCGCTGGCGTGAACCGTGGGGCTGGAGCGGCCCGGGCGCAGGCAAAATGGCGGGCTGGCCCTTGAAGGAATTTCCATGCACGCCCCACTCCCTGATTCCACCATGCCCGCAGGCGGGCGGCTCTGATGGCGCAGGCCGAGCTTGCTGCCTGTCCCTGCGGACGGGCCGATGCCAAGGGGCGCGTGCTGTCCTATGCGGGCTGCTGCGCGCGCTTCATCGCGCATTTCGAGACCACGCCTGCACCCGATGCCGAGCATCTGATGCGCTCGCGCTATAGCGCGTTCGTGCTGGAGGATGTGGCTTATCTGCAGGCCACCTGGCATGCCAGCCAGCGTCCGGCAACCTTGGATTTCGAGCCGGGGGTGCGTTGGCTGGGGTTGAGCGTGAAGGACTTCCAGGTGACGCGCGAGGACCGGGCTGAGGTCGAGTTCGTGGCGCGTTACCGGGTGGCGGGGCGGGCCGTGCGGTTGCATGAGCGCAGCCGGTTTGTGCGGGAGGAGGGACGGTGGTTCTATGTCGATGGGGATCAGTTTTAAGTGCGCAGGGGTGACAGCAAGCCGGTTCCTGTAGGGCAGGCCGTCCACCCTTCGACAGGCTCAGGGCGAACGGTTTTGCGCCAGGCAGGGCGAACGGTTTTGCGACAGGCTCAGGGCGAACGGTTTTGCGCCAGGCTCAGGGCGAACGGTTTTGCGACAGGGTCAGGGCGGACGGTTTTGCGCCAGGCTCAGGGGGAACGGTACAAACCGCTCGTGGTGAACCTGCCTGGGCGGCCCCGTCGAACCATGAACGGCCTGCCCTCAAGCGAAGTGTTTTTGAATCCACGGAGAACGCCGGCCCAAGCCGGCACGAACAATGCAATTCGAAGCGATCCTGTTTGACTGCGACGGCGTGCTCGTCGACAGCGAGGCCATTACCAATACGGTGCTGTGCGGCATGCTCAATGAATCGGGCTGGCCGATCTCGGCCGAGGAGTGCATGCGCGTCTTCATCGGCCGCACGGTGCGCAGCGAGGCGGCGCGCATCAAGGCGGCGACCGGAAAACCGTTGACCGACGAGTGGATGGCGGCGTTCTATGCGCGCCGCAACGAACAGCTGCGCGCGCAGCTGCTGGCCATCGACGGGGCGCTCGATGCGGTGCAGGCCGCGCACCGGCTGCTGCAGGGGCGCATTGCGGTGGCTTCGGGCGCGGACCGCTTCAAGGTGGAGATGCAGCTGACCCAGGTCGGCATGGCGCCGTATTTCGAAGGCAAGGTGTTCAGCGGCCACGAGACGCCGCGCTCCAAGCCCTTTCCCGACGTATACCTGGCGGCGGCCGCGGCGCTGGGCGTGGCGCCCGAGCGCTGCCTGGTGATCGAGGATTCGGTGCCGGGCATCGAGGCAGGCCTGGCGGCTGGAGCCACGGTGTGGGGCTACTGCCCTGATCCGGTGCTGCATGCCACGCCGCAGATGCTGCTGGATGCGGGCGTGGCGCGGGTCATGCGCTCGATGGCGGAGCTGCCCGCCTTGCTGGGGGCCTGAGGCTCATTCCGGCAGCGCGTTGCTGCGCCGGCGGTATTGCGCCGGCGTGTCGCCGGTCCATTGGCGGAACGCGCGCATGAAGCTTTTCTCGCTGGCAAAGCCGCAGGCCAGCGCCACGCGCTTGATAGGCTGCTGCGTGCGCTGCAGCAGCGCCAGCGCGCGCTCGCGCCGCACCTGGTCCTTGAGCGCCTGCAGCGAGCTGCCTTCGTCCTTGAGCTGGCGGTGCAGGCTGCGCGCCGAGAGGTGCAGTTGCTCGGCCAGCGTGGCGGCCGTGTGCAGCGATTGCGCATCGGCCACCAGCAGCCGGCGCACGCGCTGCGCCAGCGGCCGGTCGCGGCGGTAAGGGCGCACGGTGAGCGGCAGCGCGCGCTGCAGCATCTGTTGCAGCGCGGCTTCGTCACGCGCCAATGGCAGCGCGAGAAAGCGGGCGTCGAAACGCAGGTGCGCGCGGTCGGCACCAAAGCGCACACCCGTGGGCGCGGCCACGGGAAACAGCACCGTGTAGGCATCGGCGTGCGCCGGAGGCGCGAACGGAAAGCCGGCTTCCAGCAGCGGCAGGCGCGCATCGATCAGCCAGCTGGCCAGGCCGTGGATATTGCGCAGTACCGACACCAGGCAGAACTCGCGCATGGCGCCCAAGGGTCGCTGTTCGCTGATCGCCAGCTCGGCGGTATCGCCGTGGGTCTGCAACTCCAGCGCGATGTCGTCGGCCAGCAGGCCGTGATGCCGGCACCAGCGCGCCAGCGCCAGGCCCAGCGAGGCGCTGCTGATCGAGGCGCGCGCCAGCATGCCGTAGCTGCCCCAGGGCAGGCGCCGGCCGAACCAGCCCAGCGCCTCGTCGTCGAGCTCGCGCATGGCGGCGTCCGACAGCACTTCCATCTGCATGGCAGTGATGCGCGCTTCGGCAAGCGCCACGCGCTCTGGCGCGATTTGTGCCTTTTGCAACGCTGCTTCGGCTGACAGCCCACGCTGCGCGTAGGCCTGCACGATGGCCTGCACGAAGGCCATTGGCGTCAGTGCCGGATGGCCCCCTGCGGCATGCGTTGCCAGTGGCTGAGATGCGCGTACCAGAGCGGGAGTGGACATGGTGCTGGCAATTATTGCAACCTTTGTGGCCTGATTGGCGCAGGGCGCACCCGTATGCTGATGGTCATGCCCCGCACACCGCCTGCCCCCGCACGCCGCTCAATGCGCGGAATGCCCGGAAACCGACTCGCCGTCGGCCAGCGGCAGCCCGGCTGCGCGCCGCGCGACGGCCAGGCGCTTGCGCAGCGCGACCTCGGCCAGATCGAGCTCGCTGACCATGTTGCGCAGCGTCTGGTCATTGATGCGGTGCGCCTGGCGTTCGGCATACACGACCTCGCGCTCCCGCTGCAGGCAGTGGATGCGCAGTTCCAGTTCCATCACATAGCGCAGCTTGCGCTGCAGCACCAGTTCGGGCGATTCGTTCTGCGCCTCGACCGACAGGGCCGCGGTGCTGCTGTCGTCCAGCAGGTTCAGCCGGTTGCGGTATTCCTGCGTCAGCCGGCCCACCACCTCCTGGCGCTGGGCCAGCCAGTCGGCGTCGTGCAGTTCGCACTGTTCTTCGGTCAGCACCATGCTCGACAGCGCCGCCTGGCTCGCGGCAATGCGCGCCAGGCGTTCCTCGCGCACGGTTTCGGGCTCGGGCGCGGGCGGCATGTGGCGCAGGATCCAGGGCAGCGCGATGCTGGCCAGCACCAGCGTGAACAGGATGGTGCCCGTGGCCAGGAAGATCAACAGGTCGCGCGCGGGAAAGGCCTCGCCGCTTGGCAGCAGCAGCGGCACGGACAGCGCGCCGGCCAGCGTCACGGCGCCGCGGATGCCGGCCACGGTGGTGGCCAGGATCAGCAGGCGCGAGGGCTTCTCGGCCATCTTGCCCAGGCGGTGTGCCTGGCGGAAGCTGCGCTGCACGCCCAGCGTCACCCAGCCCCAGCGCATCAGCAGCAGCGCGGTCGAGATCGCGATCACATAGCCGACCAGTACCCACCATTCGTGGCCGGCCGCAAGCAGCGTGCTGCCGATGATCGATGGCAGCTGCAGCCCCAGCAGCAGGAAGATCGCGCCGTTGAAGGCGGCCTCGACCATCGACCAGGTGGCGTTGCTCTGCATGCGCTCGGTGATGAAGTCGCCGCGGTCCAGGTCGGCGAAATTGGTGGCGACCCCCGCGGCCACGGCCGCCAGGATGCCCGACACGCCGATCTGCTCGCCGACGATGTAGGCCGCAAAGGGCAGCAGCAGGAGCAGCAGCACCATCTGCGTGGCGGCGACATCGCCCAGGCGGCGCGTGATGGCGCTGCGCGCATAGCTGAAGCCCCAGCCCAGCGCCGCGCCCACGCCCAGGCCGCCGACGGCCATCCAGGTGAAGTCCTTGGCGACCTCGCCCCAGGAGAACATGCCGGTCAGCGTCGCGGCCACCGCGAATTTGAGCGCCACCAGGCCGGAGGCATCGTTGAGCAGCGATTCGCCTTCCAGCACGTGCATGGTCTTCTCGGGCATGCCCAGGTTGCGCGTGATGGCCGAGACGGCCACGGCATCGGTGGGCGAGATCACGGCGGCCAGCGCAAAGGCCACCGTCAGCGGCATTGCGGGAATCATCCAGTGGATCAGATAGCCCAGGCCGAGTACCGTGAACAGCACCAATACCAGCGCCAGCTTCAGGATCGGCTTGTAGAGCGCGAAGAACTCGCGCTTCGGGATGCGCGCGCCGTCGGAAAACAGCAGCGGCGGAATGAAAAGCAGCAGGAACAGCTCGGGATCGAAGGCGATGTGCAGGCCCTTTTGCGGCCAGGCAATCAGTGCGCCCAGCGCGATCTGGATCAGGGGCAGCGGAATGGCGCGTACATACCGGGCGGCGATGCCGGTCAGGGCGCCAAGCATCAGTACCAGCAGGACGGTTTCAACAGTGTGCATTGGGGCATTGTCCCCAGGGGACGGCGGCGCAGACCGTCGGGTGGTCATAGAAACCCCGGTTTCCGCTAGGGCAAGGCAGACACTAAGAGACACAAACAGCGGCAACAAGCAACAAAGGCAAGACATGGGCATTCTCGAATCTCGAATCAACCCCCGCTCGGCGGATTTCCAGGCCAACGCGGCCGCTATGCAGGCCGTGGTGCAGGACCTGCGGCGCCAGGTCGACAAGGTGCTCGAGGGCGGCGGCGAGGCCCCGCGTGCCAAGCACCTGGCGCGCGGCAAGCTGCTGCCGCGCGACCGCGTGCAGCAGTTGCTCGATCCGGGCACGCCCTTCCTCGAGCTGGCGCCGCTGGCCGCGCTCAACATGTACGACAACGCGGCGCCGGGCGCGGGGCTGATTGCCGGGGTCGGCCGGGTCAGCGGCGTGGATTGCATGATCGTGTGCAACGACGCGACGGTGAAGGGCGGCACCTACTACCCGATGACGGTGAAGAAGCATCTGCGTGCCCAGGAGATCGCGGCGCAGAACCGCCTGCCCTGCATCTATCTGGTGGATTCCGGCGGCGCCAACCTGCCCAACCAGGACGAGGTGTTTCCCGACCGCGAGCACTTCGGCCGCATCTTCTACAACCAGGCCAATCTCAGCGCCCAGGGCATCGCGCAGATCGCCGTGGTCATGGGCTCGTGCACGGCGGGCGGCGCCTATGTGCCGGCGATGAGCGACGAGTCGATCATCGTCAAGGAGCAGGGCACGATCTTCCTGGGCGGCCCGCCGCTGGTGAAGGCCGCGACCGGCGAGGTGGTCAGCGCCGAGGACCTGGGCGGCGGCGACGTGCACACCCGGCTGTCGGGCGTGGCCGACCATCTGGCGCAGAACGACCTGCATGCGCTGGCGCTGGCGCGCACCGCGGTCTCGCACCTCAACCGCAGCAAGCAGACGAATGCCGCCGATGCCACACCCGTGGCACCGCGCTTTGCCGCCGAGGAGCTGTATGGCGTGATCCCGGTCGACACGCGCAAGCCCTTCGACGTGCGCGAGATCATCGCGCGCATCGTCGATGACAGCGCGTTCGACGAATTCAAGGCGCGCTTCGGCAGCACCCTGGTCTGCGGCTTCGCGCGCATCGAGGGCATGCAGGTGGGCATCATCGCCAACAACGGCATCCTGTTCAGCGAGTCGGCGGTCAAAGGCGCGCATTTCATCGAGCTGTGCTGCCAGCGCAAGATCCCGCTGGTGTTCCTGCAGAACATCACCGGCTTCATGGTCGGGCGCAAGTACGAGAACGAAGGCATCGCGCGCCATGGCGCAAAGCTGGTGACGGCGGTGTCCACCGCGGCCGTGCCCAAGTTCACCATCATCATCGGCGGCAGCTTCGGCGCGGGCAACTACGGCATGTGCGGGCGCGCGTTCTCGCCGCGTTTCCTGTGGATGTGGCCCAACGCGCGCATCTCGGTCATGGGCGGCGAGCAGGCGGCGAGCGTGCTGGCCACCGTCAAGCGCGACGGCATCGAGGGCCGCGGCGGGCAGTGGAGCGCCCAGGAGGAGGAGGCCTTCAAGGCGCCGATCCGCCAGCAGTATGAAGACCAGGGGCACCCCTACTACGCGACGGCACGCCTGTGGGACGATGGCGTGATCGACCCGGCCGACACGCGCCGCGTGCTGGCGCTGGGCCTCTCGGCCGCGCGCAACGCACCCATCGAAGACACGCGCTTTGGCGTGTTCCGCATGTAAAGGAGTCCCGCATGCCTACGCTTCACATTGCCTATGACTCCGGCGTGGCCCGCATCACGCTGGCCCGGCCCGAGATCCGCAACGCCTTCAGCGACGTCGCGATTGCCGATATCACCCAGGCCTTCCTCACGGTGGGCGAACGCGCCGACGTGCTGGCCGTGGTGCTGGCGGCCGAGGGCCCGGCGTTTTGCGCCGGCGCCGATCTCAACTGGATGCGCCGGATGGCCGACTACACGCGCGACGAGAACCGCGACGATGCCGGCAAGCTTGCCGAGATGCTGCGCGTCATTTACGAATGTCCCAAGCCGACGCTGGCGCGCGTGCAGGGCGATGTCTATGCCGGCGGCATGGGCCTGGTCGCGGCCTGCGACATGGCGGTGGCGGCGGATAGCGCCGGCTTCTGCCTGAGCGAGGTCAAGATCGGCCTGATTCCCGCGACCATCAGCCCCTATGTGATCCGCTCCATGGGCGCGCGCGCCGCACACCGCTATTTCCTCACCGGCGAGCGCTTCGATGCCGCCGAGGCGCATCGCATCGGCCTGGTGCATGAAGTGGCCAGCGCCGAAGCGCTCGATGAGAAGGTGCAGGCCATACTCGAGCCGCTGCTGCGCTCGGGCCCGGCCGCGGTGCGCGCCTGCAAGCAGCTGGTGATCGATGTCGCGGGGCGCGATATCGAGCCGGGCCTGGTGGCGGCCACCGTCGAGAGCATTGCCACCATCCGCGCCAGCGCCGAGGGCAAGGAGGGCGTGCAGGCCTTCCTGTCCAAGCGCAAGCCGTCGTGGCTCGCGTGAGCGCCGCATCCAATGAATTGAGGGAGACAGCAATGTTCAGCAAGATCTTGATTGCCAACCGCGGCGAAATCGCCTGCCGCGTGGCCGCCACGGCGCGGCGCATGGGCGTGCGCACGGTGGCCGTGTATTCCGATGCCGATGCGCGTGCGCCGCATGTCGCGGCCTGCGACGAGGCGGTGCACATCGGCGGCAGTGCGCCCAAGGACAGCTACCTGCGCTGGGAGCGCATCCTGGAGGCGGCGCGCGCCACGGGCGCCGAGGCGGTGCACCCGGGCTATGGCTTTCTCAGCGAGAACGAGGAATTCGCCCAGGCCTGTGCCGATGCCGGGCTGGTGTTCATCGGCCCGCCGCCCTCGGCCATCGAGTCGATGGGCCTGAAGGCCGGATCGAAGCAGCTGATGGAGAAGGCCGGCGTGCCGCTGGTGCCGGGCTACCACGGCGCCGACCAGGACCCCGCGCGCCTGCAGGCCGAGGCCGACCGCATCGGCTACCCGGTACTGATCAAGGCCAGCGCCGGCGGCGGCGGCAAGGGCATGCGCGCAGTCGACCGCAGCGAGGACTTCGCCGCGGCGCTCGCCAGCTGCCAGCGCGAGGCGATCAACAGCTTCGGCGACGACGCGGTGCTGATCGAGAAATACGTGCAGCGCCCGCGGCACATCGAGATCCAGGTGTTCGGCGACACGCTGGGCAACTACGTCTACCTGTTCGAGCGCGACTGCTCGGTGCAGCGGCGCCACCAGAAGGTGCTGGAGGAGGCGCCCGCGCCTGGTATGACCGAGGAACTGCGCAGCCGGATGGGCGCGGCCGCGGTGGCCGCGGCGCGCGCCGTCGACTACGTGGGCGCGGGCACGGTGGAGTTCATCGTCGAGCAGCGGGGCGGCGGGGCAATGGACTTCTTCTTCATGGAGATGAACACCCGGCTGCAGGTCGAGCATCCGGTCACGGAAGCCATCACCGGCGAGGACCTGGTCGAATGGCAGCTGCGCGTGGCCAGCGGCGAGCCGCTGCCCAAGCGCCAGGACGAGCTGCGCATCATCGGCCATGCGATCGAGGCGCGCATCTGCGCCGAGAACCCCGACAACCAGTTCCTGCCCGCCACCGGCACGCTGCAGGTCTATCGCAAGCCGGCCGCCAGCAGTTTCGCCGTGGCCGACGTGCGCATCGACGACGGCGTGCGCGAGGGCGACGCGATCAGCCCCTTCTACGACTCGATGATCGCCAAGCTGATCGTGCGCGGGGACAACCGCGCGCAGGCGCTGGCGCGCCTCGATGCGGCGCTGGCGCAGACGCATGTCGCCGGGCTGGCGACGAACGTGCAGTTCCTGCGCCATGTGCTGCACTCGCCTTCCTTTGCCCTGGCGCAGCTGGACACCGCGCTGATCGAGCGCGAGAAGGCGGTGCTGTTCCACCAGGACCCGTTGGGCGTGCCGCTGGCCGTGGCCGCGACCACCGCCAGCGCGCTGCTGCAGGAGCAGGCCGTACAGGGCGCAGACCCCTTCAGCCGGGTTGACGGCTGGCAGTCGCATGGCCGCAGCGAGCGCCCCTGGTCATGGGAGATCGAAGGTGCGGCCGTGGAGGCAAAACTGCATTACCTGCCCGGCGGCGCGCTGGCGCTGGCGCTGGCCGCGCAGGAGGACTTGCCCGAGGTGGACAAAGCCCTGGTGTTCCATGCCAAGGACGGCGTGCTCGATCTCGAATACGCGGGCCGGCGCACGCGCGCCCAGGTCTACCGGCTGGGCGACCAATTCCATGTGTTCACGCCGCGCGGCGCGCAGGTGCTGACCCTGGTCGACCGGCTGGCGCATGCGGGCGAGGCGCATGCCGAAGGGGGCCGACTCACCGCGCCCATGCCCGGCAAGCTGGTGTCTTTTGCCGTCAAGGCCGGCGACAGCGTGGAGGCAGGCCAGCCGCTGGCGGTGATGGAGGCCATGAAGATGGAACACACCATTGCCGCGCCGCATGCCGGCGTGGTGGAGGAGCTGCTGTACCAGCCCGGCGACCAGATCGGCGATGGCGCCGAGCTGCTGCGCCTGGCGCGCGCTTGAGTCACGTGCAGTACCGCAAAAACCCGGGGCTTTTGGCGGGCGTGGTTGCCCAGCCGCGTTACGCTTGGCGGCCATGAAAATCACCTTCTGCTACGCCGATACCCGCCCCGAACCCTGGATCGAAGGGCTGCGCGCGGCCTTTCCCGCCGCCGATGTGTCGGTGTGGCGGCCGGGCGCGCCCCAAGCCGACTATGCGCTGGTGTGGGCGCCGCCCCAGCAGTTCGTGGACGAGCAGGCCGGGCTCAAGGCGATGTTCAACCTCGGCGCGGGAGTGGACGGGCTGCTGCGGCTGAAGCTGCCGGCGGATCTGCCGCTGGTGCGCATCGAGGATGCAGGCATGGCGGTGCAGATGGCGGAATATGTGTGCCAGGCCGTGGTGCGGCATTTCCGCGAACTCCCCGCCTATGAAAGCGCGATGGCGCGCGGCGAATGGAAGCTGCGCAAGCCGCGCGTGCGCCGGGACTTCGCGGTGGGCGTGATGGGCCTGGGCGTGCTGGGCCAGCGCGTGTCGCGGGCGCTGGCGCATTTCGAGTTTCCGGTCAATGGCTGGAGCCGTTCGCCGCGCGAGCTGGACGGTATCACCACCTGGCATGGCACCGAGGGGCTCGATGGCTTCCTGCGCGCCAGCCGGGTGCTGGTCAACCTGCTGCCGCTGACCCCGGACACACGCGATATCCTGAATGTGGATACGCTGTCGCGGCTGCAGCCCGGCGCGTATGTGGTCAACGTCGCGCGCGGCGCGCATCTGGTCGATGAGGACCTGCTGGCGCTGCTCGCGAGCGGCCACCTCGCGGGCGCGACGCTCGATGTCTTCCGCACCGAGCCGTTGCCCGCGGACCATGCATTCCGCCGCGACCCGCGCATCACGCTCACGCCGCATGTCTCGGCGCGCACGCTGCGCGAGGAGAGCCTGGCACAGATCACGGGCAAGATCGCGGCGCTGGAGCGCGGCGAATCCCTGACCGGTGTGGTCAAAGGCACGCGCGGTTATTGATCGCCCAATGAAATTACCCAATGGAATGAAAACCATGAGCTATCCCTCCCGCGTCAAACTGGTGGATGTAGGCCCGCGCGACGGGCTGCAGAATGAAAAGCAGACCGTGCCCGCGGCCGTGAAGATCGAGCTGGTGCACCGGCTGCAGGCGGCGGGCCTGCGCGAGATCGAGGTCACGAGCTTCGTGAGCCCGAAGTGGGTGCCGCAGATGGCCGACAACGCCGAAGTCATGGCCGGCATCGCGCGCCAGCCCGGCGTGCGCTACTCGGTGCTGACCCCGAACCTGCGCGGTTTCGAGGCCGCCGTGGCCAGCCGGCCCGACGAGATCGTGGTCTTCGGCGCGGCCAGCGAGGCTTTCAGCCAGCGCAACATCAATTGCTCGATTGCCGAGAGCATCGAGCGCTTCGCCCCCGTGGTCGAGGCCGCGCGCGCGGCCGGCATCCACGTACGCGGCGCGATGTCGTGCACCGTGGGCTGCCCCTACGAGGGCGAGATCGATCCCTCGCGCGTGGGCTACCTCGCGGGCCTGATGAAGGGCATCGGCGTGCAGCATGTGGGCGTGGCCGACACCATCGGCGTGGGCACGCCGCTCAAGGTGCAGCGCGCGCTCGAAGCCACGCTGGCGCATTTCGAGCTGGACGATGTTTCGGGCCATTTCCATGACACCTACGGCCAGGCGCTGGCCAACACGCTGGCTTCGCTGGAGCTGGGCGTGTGGCAGTTCGACACCTCGGTCGCGGGCCTGGGCGGCTGCCCCTATGCCAAGGGCGCGACCGGCAACGTCGCCACCGAGGACGTGGTCTACATGCTGCAGGGCATGGGAATCGACACCGGCATCGAGCTCGATGCGCTGATCGATGCCGGCCAGTACATCAGCGACTTCCTGGGCCGTCCCACGCAGTCGCGCGTCGCCAAGGCGCTGCTGGCCAAACGGGAGGCAAATGTCTGTGCCGCCGTCTGAGAGCGTCCCCGCCGTGGGCACGACCGTGGCAGGCACGCCCGTGGATATCCCCGCGGCGCTGGCAAGGCGCGCCGCGCTGGTGCTGGCCGAGGGCGGCTTTGCCGAGGATTTCGACGGCGTGGTCTCCTCGCCCTGCATCAGCATCTGCCGCATGACGGCCGACCGCAGCCATTGCCAGGGGTGCTTTCGCACGCTGGAGGAGCTGCGCGCGTGGGGCAAGGCGGATGCGGTGCAGCGGCGGGAGATCTGGGGGCGGCTGCTCGTTAGGGCGGGTGTGGAGCATCCGGCGCCGGATCGGGTTCATGCTTCTGACTAGAGGTCTGGACGCCCACCCTTCGACAAGCTCAGGGCGAACGGTAAAACGTTCATGCTTGGCTCGGCGCAGTGTACCTGTTGATGCATGAATAAAAATCCGTTCGTGCTGAGCTTGTCGAAGCATGGACGGCCTGTCCTCCAAAAAAGCACCGAAGCATGAAACACATCACCTTCCACATAGACTTCGTCTCCCCCTACGCCTGGCTGGCCTTCGAGCGCATGCCCGAGGTGCTGGAGGGCTTGAGCTACACGGTGCAATACCGCCCGGTGCTGCTGGGCGCGCTGCTGCAACGCAACGCGAACCCCGGGCCCGCGGGAATCGAGGCCAAGCGCGAATGGACCTACCGCCATGTGCACTGGCTCGGCGCCTCGCTGGGCGTGCCGCTGGACATGCCGGCCGAGCATCCGTTCAACCCTTTGCCGCTGCTGCGCCTGGCGCTGCAGTGCAGCGACGACGGCAGCATCAACCGTTTCGTGGCCGGCACGCTGCTGCGCCATGTGTGGCAGGGCGGGCAGTCGGCGCTCGATGCGCAGCGCCTGCAGGAGCTGATGCAGCAGTTGCAGGGCCAGCTGCGCAGCGACGACCAGGCCACGCAGCGTGCCAAGGACTTTTTGCGCACGAATACGGAAGCTGCAGCCAACGCGGGCGTGTTTGGTGTGCCGGCCTGGGAGGTCGATGGCAAGATTTTCTGGGGGCTCGACGGCCTGCCGATGCTGCGCTCCTATCTGGCACAGGAGCCATGGTTCGATGCCGCGCATTGGGAGTCCTTGCCGCAGACGCCCTCCGGTTTGAAAGCCTGATACAGCCCTTTTCACATCCCGAAAAGGGATCCAAGGGTTCGACCCGAGAATGTCAGCGCGGCGTAAGTCCGGCGCAAGCTCCTGTTGGTTTGGTGTCAGAGAGCGGTCAGTGGTGTCTCCAAGAATGGGGGTGACCGCTGCGAGCGGCACTTATAACCAACAGGAGACAACAGCATGGCCATCAACGCTTCATCCGGCGTGGGTGTCAAGGGCGTCGCACCGCGCCCCATGACACCCGAAGAGCGCAAAGTGATCTTTGCGTCATCCCTCGGCACGGTTTTCGAGTGGTATGACTTCTACCTCTATGGCTCGCTCGCGGCCATCATCGCCAAGCAGTTCTTCAGCGGGCTCGACGAGGGCTCGGCTTTCATCTTCGCGCTGCTGGCGTTTGCCGCGGGCTTCATCGTGCGGCCCTTTGGCGCGCTGGTGTTCGGCCGGCTGGGAGACATGAT
Organism: Comamonas endophytica; assembly: GCF_023634805.2. Lineage (NCBI taxonomy): Bacteria > Pseudomonadati > Pseudomonadota > Betaproteobacteria > Burkholderiales > Comamonadaceae > Comamonas > Comamonas endophytica. Next base: position 1,429,094 of record NZ_CP106881.1, on the reverse strand, counting down.
CGGGCGCAAGTACACCTTCCTGGTGACGATCCTGATCATGGGCCTGTCGACCTTCATCGTCGGCATCCTGCCGACCTATGCCTCGATCGGCGTGGCCGCGCCGGTGATCCTGATCATCCTGCGCATGCTCCAGGGGCTGGCACTGGGCGGCGAATATGGCGGCGCCGCGACCTATGTGGCCGAGCATGCGCCGCATGGCCGGCGCGGGGCCTACACCTCGTGGATCCAGACCACGGCCACGCTGGGGCTGTTCATGTCGCTGTTGGTGATCCTGGGCGTGCGCACCTCGGTGGGCGAGGCCGCCTTCGCGGACTGGGGCTGGCGCATTCCTTTCCTGGTGTCGATCCTGCTGCTCGGGGTGTCGGTGTGGATCCGCATGACGCTGTCCGAGTCGCCGGCCTTCCAGAAGATGAAGGCCGAGGGCAAGACCTCGAAGGCGCCGCTGGCCGAGTCCTTCGGCCAGTGGAAGAACCTGAGGATCGTGCTGCTGGCGCTGGTCGGCCTGACGGCCGGCCAGGCGGTGGTCTGGTACACGGGGCAGTTCTATTCGCTGTTCTTCCTGACGCAGCAGCTCAAGGTGGATGCGGTCACGGCCAACCTGATGATCGCCGCCGCGCTGCTGATCGCCACACCCTTTTTCGTGGTGTTCGGCACGCTGTCGGACAAGGTCGGCCGCAAGCCGATCATCATGCTCGGCTGCATTCTGGCGGTGCTGACCTATTTCCCGGTGTTCAAGGCGCTGACCGCAGCGGCGAATCCCGACCTGGCCGCGGCCCAGGCGCGCAGCAAGGTGGTGATCGTGGCCGATCCGGCCGAATGCTCGTTCCAGTTCAACCCGACGGGCACGGCCAAGTTCACGAGTTCGTGCGATGTGGCCAAGCAGGTGCTGGCCTCGGCCTCGGTCAGCTATGACGCGGTGGATGCGCCTGCGGGCACTCCGGCGGTGATCAGGATCGGCGACGACGAAATCCCGAGCTTCTCGTCCCGCGGCCTGAGCGCGGAGGAGGCCAAGTCCAAGGACGGCGCGTTCAGGAAGGCCGTGACCGATGTGCTGCGCCAGGACGGCTACCCGGCCAAGGCCGACCCGGCCAAGATGAACAAGGTGATGATGGTCGTCATCCTGACCTACCTGGTGCTGCTGGTGACCATGGTCTATGGCCCCATCGCCGCCATGCTGGTCGAGCTGTTCCCGACGCGCATCCGCTACACCTCGATGAGCCTGCCCTACCACATCGGCAATGGCTGGTTCGGCGGCCTGCTGCCCACCATGTCCTTTGCCATCGTGGCGCAGACCGGCAACATGTACAGCGGCCTCTGGTATCCGATCATCATCGCGGCGATGACGGCCATCATCGGCACGCTGTTCGTGCGGGAAACCAAGGACGTCGATATCTACGCGGGTGACTGAGAAAGACTGCACGCGGCCCCTGCGCCTTGCAGGATGCAGGGGCCGAAAGCGTTGCGCGGATGCATAAAGTGGAAGGCGTCACAGGCCTGAAGCTTTTTGTCCCCAGGGGGGCGACCTAGAATTTTGCCGCAGCCGGAGTGAGCGCTTCCAAAGCAGTTCGGTCCTGACTGCTCCGCCGCAAAACCACAATTCCAGGAGTCCCCCATGAACCATATCCAACGCAGCTTGCTGGCCGTTCTGGCCATTGCCGGCACCTCGGCAGCCACGGCACAGAGCAGTGTCACCATTTACGGCCGCATCAACACCACGGTCGAACAGCAGAAGAACGGCGGCACCAAGCTCACCGGCCTGTTCAACAACGCTTCGCGCTGGGGCCTGCGCGGCTCCGAAGACCTCGGCGGTGGCCTCAAGGCCGGCTTCCAGCTGGAAAGCGGCTTTGCCTCCGACACCGGCGTTTCCGAGCCAGTCTACTTCCGGCGCCAGAGCGAAGTGAACCTCGGCGGCGGTTTCGGCCTGCTGCGCCTGGGCAACTTCACCTCCGAGTCGTACTACGCCACGGCCGACGCCATCAGCATGCACAACCACGACACCGGCTCGTCGGCCGACGCGCTGTATGCGTATGTGATGCGCGACATCAACAAGCTCTCCTACCGCCTGCCGGCATTGGGCGCCTTCACCGCCGAAGGCGCGGTCTCGCTGAGCGAGAAGGAGCCGGGCGCGCGCAATGCATTTGACCTGGCGCTGAACTACGGCGCCGGCCCCCTGGGTATGGGCCTGGGCTATACCCGCAACAAGGGCGCGGCTGGCGTGTTTGGCGCCTATGCGGGCGAAGCCGACCAGATCGCACTGCGCGCTTCCTATGCACTGGGCGACGTCAACCTGGGCGCGTATTACCAGTACGCAACGCTGGACCGTGTGAATGGCGGCACCGCCGAAGCCAAGCGCCATGCCCTGCGTCTGGCGGCGATGTATACCCTGGGAGCATCCGAATTCCATGCCAACTTCGGCCGCGCCGACAAGATCAAGCTCGGCGGCAGCAAGCTGCCGGGCACGGCGGCCAACCAGTGGACCCTGGGCTACAACTACAACCTGAGCAAGCGCACCAAGGTCTATGGCTACTTCACCAAGATCGACAACGGCGCGAACATCAACTACCTGGGCGGCGCAGCGGGCGAGGACTTCCGCTCGGTGGCGGTGGGGGTGCGGCATAACTTCTGACGCGTGATGGCGGGCGCAGGCCAGCCCTGAATCTTCCGTGCCGTGGTGCGGAAGGTTTTTTCATGCGTGCAGAAGGCTTTTCTGCCTCGGCTTCGGGCCGACGCTGAGGGCGATCATCGGCGCGCCGTTCGTGCGTGAAACCCGGGATGCACGCGAAGTGGAGGCACTGCACAGCCTTCAGGCTGTTGCTGAAATGCCTCGAAGTGCGCCAATGCCACGGATCCTGGAGCTTTTTCCCTGCAAATCGGCATCCTAGAATTTTTTCATGGCGAAGTGAGTGTCCACTGCGGTTTTCTATTGGCTTCGCCTGAAACCAAAACTCCAGGGAGCCTCCATGAAGCAGATCCAACTTGCATTGCTTGCCGCCGTGGCCATTGCCGGTACGTCAGCGGCACTGGCGCAGAGCAGCGTTTCTCTTTACGGCCGCGTCAATACGACGCTTGAACAGCAAAAGAACGGAAGCACCAAGCTCACCGGCATGTTCAACAACTCCTCGCGTTTCGGTCTGCGTGGCTCGGAAGATCTCGGCGGCGGCCTCAAGGCTGGCTTCCAGATCGAAAGCGGGTTTTCCTCCGACACCGGCGTGTCCGACCCCGTGTTCTTCCGCCGCCAAAGCGAATTGAACCTGGGCGGCGACTTTGGCCTGCTGCGCCTGGGCAATTTCACTGCGGAGTCGTACAACACCACGCTGGAAACGACCAGCCTGCACAACCACGACACCGGTTCGTCGGCCGACGTGCTCTACACCTATGTGATGCGCGACATCAACAAGATCGCCTACCGTCTGCCGGCCTTGGGGGCGTTCAATGCCGAAGGCGCGGTCTCGCTGGCCGAAAAGGAGCCGGGTGCGCACAATGCCTATGACCTGGCGCTGGTCTATGGCGCCGGTCCTGTCGGCTTGAGCCTGGGTTACAGCCGCAACAAAGGCGCAACCGGCATCTTCGGTACTTATGCCGGTGAAGCCCAGCAGGCTGCACTGCGCGCGTCCTACGCATTGGGCGGCTTCAAGCTGGGTGCCTATTACCAGTACGCGACGGTCGGCAATGCCAATAACGGCACGGCCGACGCCAAGCGCCATGCCGTGCGGCTGGCGGCGATGTACTCCGTGGGTGCGTCCGAGTTCCACGCCAACTTCGGCCGCGCCGACAAGGTCAAGCTCGGCGGCAGCAAGCTGGGAGGGACGGCCGCCAACCAGTGGACGCTGGGCTACAACCACAACCTGAGCAAGCGCACCAAGCTCTATGGTTACTTCACCAGGATCGACCACGGCGCGAACATCAACTACCTGGGTGGAACGCCGGGGGCCGACTTCCGCTCGGTGGCGGTGGGGGTGCGGCATAACTTCTAGGCATGGAGCCTGGGCTGCGGCCAATCTTGACCTTCCCGTGCCTGGTGCGGGGAGGTTTTTTTATGGGCTGGGCTGGCAAGCAAAAGGTTTCACTGAATAAATACACAGTAATTGCCAGGCAATGTTTTGTCCGACAGCGTGCCCCTGAGGTCCAGTCCTAGAATGGTCCGCCATCATTCAGAAAGACTGCCTGTATGCCCCAGGGACTGATCCGCATCCGCGGCGCGCGCCAGCACAATCTCCAGAACGTCGACCTCGATATTCGCACCGGCGAGCTGACGGTGGTCACGGGTCCGAGCGGGTCGGGCAAGTCGAGCCTGGTTTTCGACACGCTGTATGCCGAGGGCCAGCGGCGCTATGTCGAGACCTTCAGCGCCTATGCGCGCCAGTTCCTCGACCGCATGGACAAACCGGCCGTGGACCGCATCGAAGGCGTGCCGCCGGCCATCGCCATCGACCAGACCAATCCGGTGCGCAACTCGCGCTCCACGGTCGGCACGATGACCGAGCTCAACGACCACCTCAAGCTGCTCTATGCGCGTGCGGCCCATTTGCACGACCAGGTCACGGCGCTGCCCGTGCGGCACGACACGCCCGAGTCGATCTACGAGGAGCTGGCGCAGCGCAGCGCCGCCGCGGGCGACCCGCGGCTGGCGATCACCTTTGCCGTCGAGCTGCCGGCCAGCACCACGGCCGAGGAGGTGGAGCAGTGGTTGTCCGCCAGCGGCTTCACCAAGGTCCAGGCCGAGCGCGAAGTGGAGCTGGCGGCGCCCGAGGCCGCCAAGGGCAAGGGCAAGAAGGCCGCAGCCGCACCCACGCGCGTCAAGATGCTGGACGTCATTGCCGACCGCTTTCGCTTCAGCCGCACCGAGCGCGCGCGCGTGATCGAAGCCATCGAGGTGGCGCTCAAGCGCGGCACCGGCCACATGACCGTCTACAGCCTGCCCGAGGAGGGCGAGCCCGCGCTGTGGCGTTTCTCGCTGGGCCTGCACTGCCCGGAAAGCGGCCTGTCCTATACCGCGCCCATGCCCTCGCTGTTCTCGTTCAACTCCGCGGTTGGCGCCTGCGAGGCCTGCCGTGGTTTCGGGCGCGTGATCGGCGTGGACTGGGGGCTGGTGATTCCCAACGAAAAGCTCACGCTGCGCACCGGCGCCGTCAAGGCCGTCCAGACGCCGGCATGGAAGGAGATCCAGGACGACCTGATGCGCCATGCCGAGGCCGAGGGCATTCCGCGCGACACCGCCTGGGCCAAGATGAGCCCCGAGCAGCAGGCCTGGGTACTCGACGGCTCGCCGAACTGGAACGGCAAGTGGAACCAGACGTGGTACGGCATCAAGCGCTTCTTCGAGTACCTGGAAAGCAAGGCCTACAAGATGCACATCCGCGTGCTCTTGTCGAAGTACCGCAGCTACACCGAATGCCCGACCTGCCGCGGCGCGCGCCTCAAGACCGAGAGCCTGCTGTGGCGCCTTGGCAGCAAGGAAGGTGCCGATGCCGTGCTGCCGCCGGCGCAGCGCTTCATGCCCGCGGGCGTGTCCTGGAGCCGCGAGCAGCTCGAGGCACTGCCCGGGCTGTGCCTGCACGACCTGATGCGCCTGTCCATCCACCGGCTGCAGGAGTTCTTCGCCACGCTCACGCCCAGCGACCAGCCCCAGGCCTCGGACGGCGAGGCCCAGGCGCTGAAGATGCTGCATGAGGAGATCCACACCCGGCTCAAGTACCTGGTCGACGTGGGCATCGGCTATCTGACGCTGGACCGGCAAAGCCGCACGCTCAGCGGGGGCGAGGTGCAGCGCATCAACCTGACCACGGCGCTGGGCACCTCGCTGGTCAACACGCTGTTCGTGCTGGACGAGCCCAGCATCGGCCTGCACCCGCGCGATATGCAGCGCATCACCGAAGCCATGCAGCGCCTGCGCGACGCGGGCAACACGCTGGTCGTGGTCGAGCACGACCCGGCCGTCATGTTTGCCGCCGACCGCATGATCGACATGGGCCCCGGCCCGGGCGCGCGCGGCGGCCAGATCGTGTTCGACGGCACGCCCGATGCGCTGCGCCAGGCCGACACGCTCACCGGCGCCTACCTGGGCGGGCGCAAGCAGGTGGGTTTCGGCTTCAAGCGCATGGTCACGGAATCCACGCCGCGGCTGATCCTCGAGGGCGCGCGCGAACACAACCTGCGCCATCTGGACATCGACTTCCCGCTGCAGCGCCTGGTCACCGTCACCGGCGTCAGCGGCTCGGGCAAGTCCACGCTGATCCAGGACGTGCTGGCGCCGGCGCTGCTGCGCCACTTCGGCAAGCCCACCGATGCCGCGGGCGCCTTCGAGCGCCTGATGGGTGCGGACCACCTGAGCGACGTGGTGTTCGTCGACCAGTCGCCGATCGGCAAGACCGCGCGCTCGAACCCGGCCAGCTATGTGGGCGCCTGGGACAGCATCCGCGAGCTGTTCGCGGTCGCGCCGCTGGCGCGCCAGCGCGGCTATACCGCCTCCAAGTTCAGCTTCAACAGTGGCGACGGGCGCTGCCCGACCTGCGGCGGCTCGGGCTTCGAGCATGTCGAGATGCAGTTCCTGTCCGACGTCTACCTGCGCTGCCCGGATTGCGACGGCCAGCGCTACCGCCCGGAAATCCTCGAGGTGCATATCGAGCGCCATGCCGTGGGCGAGCTGCAGCCGCGCCGCCTGAGCGTGGCCGACGTGCTCGAGCTCACGGTGAGCGAGGCCGCGACGCTCTTTGCACAGGACCGCGAGGTGCTGCGCGCGCTGCAGCCCATCGTCGAGGTCGGGTTGGAATACGTGAAGCTGGGCCAGCCCGTGCCCACGCTCAGCGGCGGCGAGGCCCAGCGCCTCAAACTTGCAGGCTTCCTGGCCGAGGCGGCGAAGACCGCGTCGAAGTCGCGCCAGGCCGTGGCGCGCAAGGGCACGCTGTTCCTGTTCGACGAGCCCACGACGGGCCTGCATTTCGACGACATCGCCAAGCTGATGCGCGCGCTGCGCAAGCTGCTGGAAGCCGGGCATTCGCTGATCGTCATCGAGCACAACCTCGATGTGATCCGTGCCAGCGACTGGCTCATCGACCTGGGTCCCGAAGGCGGCGAGGGCGGCGGGCTGATCGTCGCCCAGGGCACGCCCGAGGACGTGCGCCAGCATCCGAGCTCGCACACCGCGCAGGCGCTGCGCGAATACGACCTGGCGATGGGCGTGGGCGGCCAGCTGGTCACCGAGGTGGCGCCCATGCTCTACCCGCGGGGCGATCGCAAGGCGCCGCTGGCGTCCGACAAGGACGTGATCGAGATCGTCAACGCGCGCGAGCACAATCTCAAGCAGCTGTCGGTCGAGATTCCACGCGGCAAGTTCAATGTGGTCACCGGCGTCAGCGGCTCGGGCAAGTCGACGCTGGCCTTCGACATCCTGTTCAACGAGGGCCAGCGCCGCTACCTCGAATCGCTCAACGCCTATGCGCGTTCCATCGTCCAGCCCGCAGGCCGGCCCGAGGTGGACGCGGTCTACGGCATTCCGCCCACCGTGGCCATCGAGCAGCGGCTGTCGCGCGGCGGGCGCAAGTCCACCGTGGGCACGACCACCGAGGTCTGGCACTTCCTGCGCCTGCTCTACGTGAAGCTGGGCGTGCAGCACTGCATCCACGATGGCGCGGCCGTGCAGCCGCAGACCCCTGACAGCATTGCCGCGCAGCTGATGACGCAGTTCCGCGGGCAGCACATCGGCCTGCTTTCGCCGCTGGTGGTGAACCGCAAGGGCGTCTATACCGAGCTGGCCGACTGGGCGCGGCCGCGCGGCTATACCCATCTGCGCGTCGATGGCGAGTTCCTGCCGACCACGGGTTTCCCGCGGCTCGACCGCTTCAAGGAGCACAGCATCGACCTGCCGGTGGCCAGCGTCGAGGTCACGCCGCAGAACGAAGCCGAGCTGCGGCTGCATCTGGCGCAGGCGCTGGAGCTGGGCAAGGGCGTGGTGCATGTGCTCAGCGGCATCGACGACCTGGGCGCGGCCATGGCCGGCGGCCGGAGCACGGCCGGCCTGGGCAAGCTGCAGGCCTTTTCGACCCAGCGCGCCTGCCCGGTCTGCGCGGCCAGCTACGCCGAGCTCGATCCGCGGCTGTTCTCGTACAACAGCAAGCACGGCTGGTGCCCCGAGTGCGTGGGTACGGGCGTGCAATTGAGCAAGGAGCAGCGCCAGGTCTATGACGACACCCTGCTGGCCGAGGACAACCGCGGCCGCGAGGTCAAGTTCGAGGGCCAGGAGGTCGAGGACCTGGCCGAGGTCACCTGTCCCTGCTGCTCGGGCACGCGGCTCAATGCCACTGCGCGCGCCGTGCGCTTCCACGACGTGGGCATCACCGACATCGCGCGGCTCTCGGTCACCGATGTGCGCGTCTGGGCCCAGGCGCTCTCTTTGAGCGGCCGCGAGGCCGGCATTGCGCGCGACCTGCTGCCCGAGATCCAGGGCCGGCTCGAATTCCTCGAGGAGGTCGGGCTGGGCTATCTGACGCTGGACCGTGGCGCACCGACACTCAGCGGCGGCGAGGCCCAGCGCATCCGGCTGGCGGCGCAGCTCGGCAGCAACCTGCAGGGCGTGTGCTACGTGCTCGACGAGCCGACCATCGGCCTGCATGCGCGCGACAACCAGATCCTGCTCAACGCGCTGCACAAGCTCGGCGACAAGGGCAACACGCTGGTCGTGGTCGAGCACGACGAGGACACCATCCGCCGCGCCGACCATGTGATCGACATCGGCCCGAGCGCCGGCAAGCGCGGCGGCCGGCTGGTCGCCCAGGGCAGCCCCGAGGACGTTATGCAGGCCGAGGACTCGGTCACGGGCCGCTACCTGCTGCATGCGATGCGCCATCCGTTCCAGCCGCGCCGTCCCGTGGTCTGGCCGCCGGTGGCGCAGGCGGCGGTGGCAGAAGTGACCGAAGCGCCAAAGAAGCGCACCAAGAAGCAGATCGCTGCCGATGCGGCTGCCGCCCTGCAGGCCGACAGCGCCGCTGCCAATGCGGCGCTGACGCAGCCCGTGGTGCGCGGCGGCAGCGGACCGCAGCGCTGGCTCACGGTGCTGGGCGCCGACCTGCACAACCTGCAGCGCGTCGATGCGCATGTGCCGCTCAAGCGCCTGGTGGCGATCACCGGGGTCAGCGGCTCGGGCAAGTCGACGCTGGCGCGCGACGTGCTGTGGACCAATGTTGCGGCCTGGGTCGGCCAGCGCAGCACCCTGGCCGGGCGTGAAGCGATGGATGCGGGCAAGGCGCCGCCGCTGGTCGGCTGCGCGGGCCTGCGCGGCTTCGAGAGCATCGACCGGGTGCTCGAAGTCGACCAGACCCCGATCGGCAAGACGCCACGCTCCTGCCCCGCGACCTACATCGGTTTCTGGGACACGATCCGCAAGCTGTTTGCCGACACGCTCGAGGCGCGCGCGCGCGGCTATGGTCCGGGGCGCTTCTCGTTCAACACCGGCGAGGGCCGCTGCCCGACCTGCGAGGGCCAGGGCCTGCGCACCATCGAGATGAGCTTCCTGCCCGACGTCAAGGTGCCCTGCGACACCTGCCACGGCGCGCGTTTCAACCCCGAAACGCTGGCCGTGACCTGGCGCGGCAAGAGCATCGGCGACGTGCTGCAGATGGAGGTCGACGAGGCGGTCGATTTCTTCGCCAGCATGCCGGCCATCGGCCACCCGCTGCAGCTGCTCAAGGACGTGGGCCTGGGCTATCTGACGCTGGGCCAGCCCTCGCCCACGCTCAGCGGCGGCGAGGCGCAGCGCATCAAGCTGGTGACCGAGCTGACCAAGGTGCGCGATGACATCGCACGCCGCGGCAACAAGGCGCCGCACACGCTGTATGTGCTGGACGAGCCCACGGTGGGCCTGCACATGTCGGACGTGCAGAAGCTTATCGAGGTGCTGCACCGCCTGGTCGATGCCGGGCATTCGGTGGTGGTCATCGAGCACGATCTCGATGTCATCGCCGAGGCTGACTGGGTCATCGACCTGGGCCCCGAGGGCGGCAACGGCGGCGGCCGCATCGTGGCCGCGGGCACGCCCGAGACGCTGGTCGAGCAGGGAACGCATACCGGCAACGCCATCGCTCCCGTACTGGCAAGGCAGTGATGCGGGAATACGCCGTGCTGTGGCACCCCCGGGCGCCGGCCAAGCCGCCGCTGGGCGCGCCCTGCAATGGCTGCGGCCTGTGCTGCCTGGCCGAGCCCTGCCCGATGGGCATGCTGGTCTCGCGCCGGCGCACGGGTGCCTGCAGCGCGTTGCGTTGGGACGATCAGGGCGGGCATTACCGCTGCGGCGTGCTGGAAGATGCCAAGGCCTCGGGCGTGGCGCCCGGGCGCTGGCAGCGATGGCGCGCAAAGGTCTGGCTGCGCATGGCGCGGCGCTGGATCGCGGCAGGCGTGGGCTGCGATGCGGATCTGCGGGTGGATTAGGCATCGTCTGCAAAGGGCCGGCCCGTTGCAGGTCGGCCTTTTTTACTTGCAGCTGCAGCAGGAACCGCTTCACTGCACCGTGGTCACCAACTTGCCGTTGGCATCCTTGACGAGATTCACGGCCATCACCTCGATAGGGCTGCTGTTGCCCATGGGCCCACGTTCCGGGCCAACGTCCACCACCCGGGTCACGGGTTGGCCGCCCTGTGCAAGCGTGACCTGCATGGTGGCCTTTCTGCCGGTGGCATTGCGGTAGTTATTGATGCCGAAGCGGTATATGCCCTCCTTCAGTTGGGCTGGGTTGCACGAGGCGTAGTAATGCTCGGGACCGTTGGCGACAGTGTTGTCGACGTCCAATGCGCCGACCTCTCCGGTCCTGTTCGCGTAGTTGACATATGTCCCTTCAGGTTCGGTGGTGTGCAGATCGACATCGCCAACGCCATCCCAGGTCAGCATGGTGGTGAAGAAACCGCGGTTGCCCGAGGCCGGCGGCGTCACCAGCGAGGCCAGGCCCTGATCGGCCATCTGCCGCACATGCATGCGGCCCGGGCGACTGTCATCCAGATAGGTTCCATCCAAGGTATGGCCGCTCTTGTCAATGCCCGAGGACGGCAGCGCCAGATTGATTCCCGGCACGGCGCTCCAGCCAAAGGCGCGCAAGCCATTGATCACCAGGTCGATATCGGCCAGCAGGTGCGGGCCGCGCACGGTCATCGATGCCGGTGCGATATGCACGGTCGCGACGCTGTCGGTCGTCAATTTGGTCTTGGCGTAATCGTAGGCTGGGTTCATGAACAGATTGCCCTGCGAATGCGCGACCAGCAATATCTTCTGGCCTTCGGTGGTCAGCTTGTCGACGAGCAGGCGGTGCTCGGCATAGTCCATCTCCGTGGGCGGATTGCTCAGCATCCTGGCGAAGCCTGCAACCAGCTTGGTGGAAATGGCGGTGTAGATGGTTTCCGCCATTGCAATGGGCACCTTCAGCACATCGACCAGCCGTGCCCACAAGGGCCGGCGCGGATCGCTTGCTGCGTCCCACAGGTATTCAAAGCGCCGCGCCAGTTCGCCGCTGGAGTCGATCTCGTCGGCGCGCTGAATGAACACCTCGGCGATATCCTGGGCCATGGTGGCGCCATTTTCTTCGCCGGTGGTGTTGTAGAAGTTTTCGTATTCGATAGGTTCGCCGTCGTATTCGCTCCCCAGCATTTCCTCCAGAAAATTTCGCCTATTGATTGCCTGGCGCGTTGTGTTCCAGACACCGTTGAAGAAGCCCACGGTATAGCCACGGGCTTCACAGAGGCTGCTTTCGGCCGCCTGGACAGGCAATGTCACGGCCAGAAGCAGAGCAGCCGACAGGTAAGTGACGCACATCGGTGCGCAGATGCGTTTAATCACAGTTCAACCCCTTTGGTGCACTGATCACCGCGCCATTCATCGCGGAGTTGTATTTCATGTAGGCGTCGTAGCGGCGCCGGGTATTCACGGTCAGCTTTTCGATCTCGTCTCCCAAGGGGGAGGCGACTGCACCCGTGCGATAGGTCTTCCAGATACAGCCTGTCGAAATGTTGATGCTGTTGGTCACATCGCGCAGCGCGTTCTTGTCCTTGGTGTCGACGGTCATAGCCTGGGTCAACGCGCGGCTGAGGGCCTTGAGGCTGTTTTTCTGCGCCTGACTATCAGGTTTGCTGTCGATATGACGCTCGATGTCATCGCGCACCCCATTGGCGTTGACATCCGGGCCAGCAATGCTGTCGCTGCGGTCAAGCACCGGCAATTGCCCCGAAGCCTCGAGCTTGGCAAAAGCCTCTCTGAATGAGTACGGCGTCGGCATACCCCCGGCAGTGCCGCCTCCAGGGCCGTCGCTGCTGTTGCCGCCACAGCCCACGACCATGGCCGTCAACAGCAGGATCGGCACTCCATGTTTCCAAAGTTGTGTCATGTCCATCTCCTTGCGTGAAAAAGTGCCAGGCAATACATATGTACATATGCAAGGGTGGGGAAGTTGCATGCGCAAAAATGGATGCGTCCTCGCCCCGTAGCTGGGAGCTCTGCGCCTGCCAGTTGTCTGGATCTCCGAGGCGCGCGGAGTGTGCGCTTGTTATTCAGTTGCTAGACGCAACCGTTGATGCGCCCCTTCATGCGCTGGAAGAGGCGATGACTTTGCAGGACAACTTGCTGGAGTTCTCCTCGCCGGTCAGGTCTGGGCCGCACTGCTGTGCGCCGATGTCATCGTGAAACTGGCATTCAATATTCCCAAGTCTCTGCCGCGCTTGGCTTACTGCGCAGTGGCAACGAACTTGCCATTGGCGTCCTTGGTGACATTCACGGCCATCACCTCGATAGGGCTGCTGTTGCCCATAGGCCCACGTTCCGGGCCAACGTCCACCACCCGGGTTACGGGTTGGCCGCCCTGTGCAAGCGTGACCTGCATGGTGGCCTTTCTGCCGGTGGCATTGCGGTAGTTATTGATGCCGAAGCGGTATGTGCCCTCCTTCAGTTGGTCCAGGTTGCACGAGGCGTAGTAATGCTCGGGACCGTTGGCGACAGTGTTGTCGACGTCCAGCGCGCCGACCTGTCCGGTCCTGTTCGCGTAGTTGACATATGTCCCTTCAGGTTCGGTGGTGTGCAGATCGACATCGCCAACGCCATCCCAGGTCAGCATGGTGGTGAAGAAACCGCGGTTGCCCGAGGCCGGCGGCGTCACCAGCGAGGCTAGGCCCTGATCGGCCATCTGCCGCACATGCATGCGGCCCGGGCGACTGTCATCCAGATAGGTTCCATCCAAGGTATGGCCGCTCTTGTCAATGCCCGAGGACGGCAGCGCCAGATTGATTCCCGGCACGGCGCTCCAGCCAAAGGCGCGCAAGCCATTGATCACCAGGTCGATATCGGCCAGCAGGTGCGGGCCGCGCACGGTCATCGATGCCGGTGCGATATGCACGGTCGCGACGCTGTCGGTCGTCAATTTGGTCTTGGCGTAATCGTAGGCTGGGTTCATGAACAGATTGCCCTGCGAATGCGCGACCAGCAATATCTTCTGGCCTTCGGTGGTCAGCTTGTCGACGAGCAGGCGGTGCTCGGCATAGTCCATCTCCGTGGGCGGATTGCTCAGCATCCTGGCGAAGCCTGCAACCAGCTTGGTGGAAATGGCGGTGTAGATGGTTTCCGCCATTGCAATGGGCACCTTCAGCACATCGACCAGCCGTGCCCACAAGGGCCTGCGCGGGTCGCTGGCTGCGTCCCAAAGATATTCAAAGCGCCGCGCCAGTTCTCCGCTGGAGTCGATCTCATCGGCACGTTGAATGAATGTCTCGGCAATGTCCTGAGCCATGGTGGCGCCATTTTCTTCGCCGGTGGTGTTGTAGAAGTTTTCGTATTCAACGGACTCGCCGGTGTACTCGATGCCTAGCAAATTCTTCAAAAACACGCGTGCATCGTATGCCATGTACGGGGTGTTCCAGACACCGTTGAAGAAGCCTACCGTGTAGCCGCGGGTATTGCAGAGATTGCTTTCGGCAGCATAGACTGGCAGCGCCCCGGTCAGCAGCAAGACAGCAGTCAGACAAGTGGCGCGCAGCTGCGCGCAAGTGGGGTTAGTCACATTTCACCCCCTTTACGTCGCTCATTACCGTGCCATTCATGGCAGAGTTGAATTTCATATACGCGTCATAGCGTCCCCGGGTGTTTACGGTCAGCTTCTCTATTTCGCGCCCCGCGGGTGATGCCTTTTCCGAAGGGTAGGTCTGATGAATACAGATCACGGAAAGGTTGATGCTATTGGCCACGTCACGGAGCGCGTTGCGATCCTTAGTGTCGACGGTCATCGCTCTGTTGAATGCGCGGTGAAGAGACTTGAGGCTGTTTTTCTGCGGCTGAGTATCCGGTTTGCTATCGATGTATCGATCCATGTCATCGCGCACGCCATTGGCGTTGGCGTCGATGCCGGTAATGCTGTCGCTGCGGTCAAGAACCGGCAATTGCCCCGAAGCCTCGAGCTTTTCAAAAGCCTCCTTGAAAGAGAACGATGTCGGGATGCCCCCGGCAGTGCCGCCTCCAGGTCCGTCGCTGCTGCTACCGCCACAGCCTGCAACCATGGCTGTCAGCAACAGGGCCGGCACTCCAATTTTCCAAAGTTGTGTCATGTTCATCTCCCTGCGTGAAGAAGTGCCAACGCAATGCATCTGTGCATATGCAAGGGTGGGGCAGTGGCAAGGCGCAAAGATGGATGCAACTTCGCCCCGTAGTGGGAGCAGGGCGCCTGCCAGGTTCCTGGCTCTCCGAGGCGCGCGGAGCATGCGCTTGTTGTTCCGGCTGCAGGAAGCAACCGCTGATGCGCCCCTTCATGCGCTGGAAGGGGCGATGACTTTGCAGGACAACTCGATGGAGCTCTCCCCGCCGGTCAGGCCTGGGCCGCATTGCTGTGCCCTGATGGCATTGTGAAACTGATATTCAAAGTCTCCAAATCCATATGGCAGAGATGGAAGTAGCTTCAGTGGCGCATGCTGGAAACTGAAGATGCGGCAATGCCGCGCGCAATAAAAAAGGCCCCGACATGCGGGGCCTTGTATGACATGAGAGGCGAGCGGTCTACTGGAATCCCAGCGAATGCGGCAGCCAGGTCGACAGCTCGGGAATGAAGGTCAGCAGGATCAGGACCACCAGATGCGCAATCAGGAACAGCGGCATCTCGCGCGTCAGGTCGGTGATCGACACGCGGGTTGCCACCGCGGTCACGAACAGCAGGCCGCCGACCGGCGGCGTGATCATGCCCAGCGTCAGGTTGACGATCACCACCATCGCGAAGTGGGTCGGATCGATGCCCAGGCTGAAGGCGATGGGTGCCAGGATCGGCACCAGGATCATGACGCCGGGCAGCGGTTCCATGAAGATGCCGAACACCAGCAGCAGGATGTTGACCGCGATCAGGAACATGGTGGGCGACAGCTCCCAGCTCACGATCAGCTCCGACAGATACTGCGGAATGCCTTCCACCGTGAGCACCCAGGCAAAGGCCGCCGAGGTCGCCATGACCAGCAGCACCGAGGCGGTGAGCATGGCCGAGCGCGCGGTGATGCCGGGAATAGCCTTCCACTCGAGCGTGCGGTAGATCCACTTGCCGCAGACCAGCGCATAGAACACCGCGACCACCGAGGCCTCGGTCGGGGTGAAGATGCCGAAGCGGATGCCGACGACGATCAGCACGATCAGCATCAGCGCCGGAATGGCCTTGAAGCTCGTGACCCACATCTCGCGCGCCGTCGGGCGGGGTGCGCTCGTGAGGTAGTTGCGCTTCCTGCAGACCCACCAGTTGACGCCGGCCATGGCCAGCGCGATCAGGATGCCGGGAATGAAGCCGGCCATGAACAGGCCGCCGACCGAGACGTTCTCGTCCTGCATCGCATAGATGATCATGCTCACCGAGGGCGGAATGATCGGCCCGACGATGGCGGTGCTGGCGGTGAGCGCCGCGGCATAGGGGCGCGCGTAGCCGGCCTTGTCCATCATCTTGACCATCATCGAGCCCGGACCCGCGGCGTCGGCCAGCGCCGAGCCGGAGATGCCCGAGAACAGCGTCAGCGACAGCACGTTGGCATAGCCCAGGCCGCCGCGCAGGTGGCCGACGAACTGCGCCGCGAAGCGCAGCAGCACATGGGTGAGCGCGCCGCCCGACATCAGCTCGGCCGACAGGATGAAGAAGGGCACCGCCATCAGCGGGAAGCTGTCGATGCCGGTGAACATTTCCTTGAACACCACCAGCTGCGGGTAGCGGCCGCCGACGAGCACGGCGAGCGCCGCCGAGATGGCGAGCGCGAAGGCCACCGGAAAGCCCAGCACGAGCAGGACGACGATGGCGATGAAGAGGGTGATACCCATGGTGGACCTTTGGCTCAGATGGACGCTGCGGCGTCCGCATTCATCTCTTCGGACTGGGCGTAGCTGCCAGCCGTGATGTAGTTGCGCGCCACGAACATGAGGTGCACCAGCATCAGCACGAAGCCCACGGGCATCGCCAGATAGATATAGGAGATCGGGATGTCGGTGGCGGCCGTGGTCTGGAAGCGCGTGGCCCAGGCGTAGAGCACCGAGAAATAGGTCATGAAGACGCAGAAGCCGGCAATGCCCAGCACGACGACGGCGCGCAGGAAGCGCGCGGTGCGCGTGCTCACGGCGCGGTGCAGGTTGTCGATCGCGACATGGCCGCCGAAGCGCAGCACCAGGCCGGCGCCCAGGAAGGTGACCCAGATCATCATGTGGCGCGCGACTTCCTCGGCCCAGACGATGGAGTCGCCGGTGGTGTAGCGCAGCACCACGTTGGCAAAGACGATGCAGGCCATGGCCAGCAGCAGCACGATGAGCAGCCAGCGGTTGCAGGCGACCAGAGCGCGTTCGATTCGTTCAAGCATAGGCATGTCGGCTGCGGCAGGGCGCCGGGGAGGGCGCGGGCACAGTCGCTTTCTGAAAAGGAGTCACGGCGCGCGCCGGGGCCGGCCCGGCGCATGCGGTGCGCGGCCTAAAGGCCGCGCGGCAAATCACTTGGTAGCGGAAATGGTGTCGAGCGTCTTCTGGCCGAACTTGGTGGCGTATTGCTTGTACGCGGGCTCGAGCGCCTTGCGGAAGGCAGCCTGATCGACCTTCTCGACCACTTGCATGCCATGCGACTTGGCTTCCTCGACGCCCTTCTTCTCGACCGCGTCGACAAACGCGCGCGAGGCCAGCGCGCCGCTCTTGGCACCTTCGGTGAAGGCGGCCTTCTGCGTGGCGTTCAGGCTGGACCAGAAGCCAGGCGAGACGATCAGCGCCACCGGGGCGTAGACATGCGCACTCAGCGTCAGGTGCTTTTGCACCTGCCACAGCTTGGCTGAGGACAGCACGGAAATCGGATTTTCCTGGCCGTCGATGGTGCCCTGCTGCAGCGCGCCGATCACTTCGGGCCAGGACATGGGCGTGGGCGAGGCGCCCAGCGTGCGGAAGGCGGTGATGTGCACCGGGTTTTCCGTCACGCGGATCTTCAGGCCCTTGAGGTCGGCCACGTTCTGCACCGCGTGCTTGTTGTTGGTGAGGTGGCGAAAGCCCTGCTCGCCCCAGGCCAGCGCGATCAGGCCGCGCTTGTGGAACTTGCCCAGCAGCTCCTGGCCGAAGGCGCCGTCCAGCACCGCGCGCGCATGGGCGGTGTCGCGGAACAGGAAGGGGATGTCGACCACGCCGACGTCGGGCACGAAGTTGCTCAGCGCACCCGTGGAGACGATCACCGCCTCGACGGTGCCCAGCTGCAGGCCCTCGATCAGCTCGCGCTCGCCGCCCAGCGCGGAGGCGGGGAACTGCTTGAACTTGAAGGCGCCGCTGGTGCTCTTTTCCACGGAGTCGGCCCAGGCCTGGGCAGCCGCGCCGTAATGCGAGTTGATTGCCAGCGCGTAGCCGATCTTCACTTCCTTGGACTGGGACAGGGCAGGCATTGCGGCGGCAGCGGCAGCAGCGGCAACGCAGGTGGCAACGAAGGAGCGGCGAATCAGGCGCATGGCAATTGTCTCTTTTGGGTGAGGTATGAGAGGGGAAAACGCTGGCGCATTTTAGGTGCTGTTGCCCTGGAGGAAGAGCCCATTGCATGGGCGTTGTCGGACATTGCCGACATTCGCCCTGGCGGCGCGCGCGATTGGCGATGTGCGTCATCGCCGAATGCGCGCGCGGCCGCCTTCAGACCACCGTTTCGCCCAGGATCGCGCGCGACAGCTCGACAAAGCCGTCGCCGCGCTCGCTGGGCGTGACATAGCGCGGCAGGTGCGTGAGCTGCGGCACGAAGCGCGCGATATTGGCCACGCCGAAGCTGTGGCCGAAGCGCTCGAACATCAGCTGGTCGTTGGTCGAGTCGCCGATGTAGACCCAGCGGTCGAGCTCGGCCGCCAGGTCGCGGTCGAACAGCGTGCGCACGATCCATTGCGCGCCCTGCCACTTGTTGTGCGCGCCGAACCAGCCGTTGATGTGGATCGAGCTCACGGTGGCATTCATGCCGGCCGCACGCATGATCGCCACGCACTGGTCGATCTGTGCCTGGGGCATCTGCGTGAACTCGCTGTGGTCCACGGCAATGTCGCATTCGCGGCCGGCCGAGTCGGTGGCGCGCCGCGCGCCGGGCACGCTGGCCTCGATCTGCTCGAGCACCTGCTGCATGCGCGCATAGTTGGCGGCGCGCGTGGCCGCATCCTGCTGGTAGAGCTTGTCGAGGCCGCCGGCCGCATTGCGGCGCAGCGCCACGGCGCCGTTCTCGGCGACGATCGCGTCGACGGGCCAAACGCTCGCAAAGGGCTCGCTCCAGCCCACGGGCCGGCCGGTGATCGGCACGACCTTGAGGCCGGCGTCGCGCAGCGCGGCAATGGAGGCGACCACATGCTCGGGCACGTGGCCGTCGGTGGTCAGGGTGTCGTCGATGTCGGTGAGCACACCGAGCAGCTGGCCCGCGGCAGGACGGGGCCACTGCCCGAGGGGCAGCAAGTTTTCCAGGGACATTGTCAATTTGGTTCGATGGTGGGGACACCGTTCGGGCTGGGCCTGTCGAAGCCCTTCGACAGGTTCAGGGCTCAGGACTCCGGCCCGAACGCAAGCCGGTCAGCTATTGCTCAGCGACAGCCCCGCGTGCTCGCGCAGCGGGTGGAAGTGGATCTTCGGGAAGCGCTCCTGCGCCAGGCGCACGTCATAGGGCGAAGTGCACAGGAAGGCCAGGGTGCCCGCCGCGTCGTGCGCCATGCGCAGCACATAGGCATTCTCGAACTCGCGCAGCTCGGCCGGGCTGTCGGCCGTGATCCAGCGCGCGCCCGTGTACTGGCAGCCTTCAAGGCGGATGTCGGCGTCGTACTCGGCCTTCAGGCGGTGCTGCACGACCTCGAACTGCAGCTGGCCGATGGCGCCCAGCAGCATGTTGCCGCCGGCATCGGGCTTGAACACCTGGATCGCGCCTTCCTCGCCGAGCTGGGCCAGGCCCTGCTGCAGCTGCTTGGTGCGCAGCGGGTTCTTCAGCACCACGGTCATGAACATTTCCGGGGCAAAGAAGGGCAGGCCGGTGAACTGCAGCGCCGCGCCATCGGTGATGGTGTCGCCCAGCTGCACGCCGCCGTGGATGGTGAAGCCGATGATGTCGCCGGCGTAGGCCTCCTCGACGGCTTCTCGGCGCTGGCTCATGAAGGTCACGACCGAGGTCGGGCGCATGTCCTTGCCGGTGCGCTGCACGCGCAGCTTCATGCCCGGGGTGTAGCGGCCCGAGGCCACGCGCACGAAGGCAATGCGGTCGCGGTGGTTGGCGTCCATGTTCGCCTGGACCTTGAAGACCACGCCGGAGAAACCTTTGTCCTCGGGCTCGATGGTCTTCACCACCGGCTGCTTGTTCACCACCAGCGTGCTGGTGCGCGGGCCCGGCGGCGGCGACATGTCGACCAGCGCGTCGAGCACTTCCATCACGCCGAAGTTGTTCACGCCCGAGCCGAAGAACACCGGCGTGAGCTTGCCCGCCAGGAAGGCCTCGTGGTCCCATTCGGGCGAGGCGCCCACCGCCAGCTCCATGCTTTCCATAGCGGTGTCGAAGGTGTCGCCGAAACGCGCGCGCAGCTTGTCGGCGTCGGACAACGGGATGGTCTCGAAGTCCTGCGGGCGGCGCTCGCTGCCCGACTCGAACACCGTCATGGTGCGGGTGCGCAGGTTGATGATGCCGCCGAAGCTCTTGCCCTGGCCCACGGGCCAGGTCATCGGGCAGCAGGGCATGCCCAGCTCGCGCTCGACCTCGTCCATGATGTCGAGCGGATCGCGCACCTCGCGGTCCATCTTGTTGACGAAGGTGATGATCGGCGTGTCGCGCTGGCGGCAGACCTCGATCAGGCGGCGCGTCTGGGCCTCGACGCCGTTCGCCGCGTCGATCACCATCAGCGCCGAGTCCACGGCGGTGAGCACGCGGTAGGTGTCCTCGGAGAAGTCCTTGTGGCCCGGCGTGTCGAGCAGGTTGACCACATGGTCGCGGTAGGACATCTGCATGACCGACGAGGCCACCGAGATGCCGCGCTGCTTCTCGATTTCCATCCAGTCCGAGGTCGCGTGGCGGCTGGCCTTGCGGCCCTTGACGGCGCCGGCGATCTGGATCGCGCCCGAGAACAGCAGCAGCTTTTCGGTCAGCGTGGTCTTGCCCGCGTCCGGGTGGGAAATGATGGCGAACGTGCGGCGCCGCCGGGTTTCTGAAGCGTAGGACACTGTTTGTACGGGTGCGTGGCCGCTTGCGGTGAGGCGCGCGGCAGGAAGGCGGACGGGCGCGCGCGTGCCGGGCGCTGTGCAGCGCCGGCCGACGGGCCCGGGAAACCGGTGATTTTAGCGGCGCGGCGCTGCAATGGGTGCGGCAGGAATAATCAACCTGCGCCCGCGCTCTTGTGTTGCACCGCACAATCGGGGCTTCGTCCTCTCACCGCTTTGGCCATGTCTTCCCCTTCCAGCGGCGCCGTGCCGCAGCCTTCCTGGGTCGTGCGCGGATCGCCGGCCTACCGCCGCATCAGCCTGGCCCTGTTCCTCGCGGGATTCGCGACCTTCTCGCTGCTGTACTGCGTGCAGCCGCTGCTGCCGGCATTCGTCGCGCATTTCGGCGTGACGCCCGCGGCCAGCGCGCTGTCGCTGTCGCTGACCACGGGCTGCCTGGCGGTGGCGATCGTGCTGGCCGGTGCGCTGTCCGAAGGGCTGGGGCGGCGCGGCCTGATGTTCGTGTCGATGCTGCTGGCCGCGCTGTGCAATCTCGCGGCCAGCCTGGCGCCGGGTTGGGAGGCGCTGCTGGCGGCGCGCGCGCTCGAGGGCCTGCTGCTGGGCGGGGTGCCGGCCGTGGCCATGGCCTATCTGTCCGAGGAGATCGAACCGGCGGGGCTGGGCTTTGCCATGGGCCTGTATGTCGGCGGCTCGGCGCTCGGCGGCATGCTCGGACGCGTGGCGATGGGGGCGATGACCGAATACATCGACTGGCACTGGGCGCTGGCCGCGCTGAGCCTGGTCAACCTGCTGGCCGCCATCGGCTTTTACCTGCTGCTGCCGCCCTCGCGCAACTTCCAGCGCAAGACCGGCCTGGGCGCGGCCTACCACCTGCGCGCCTGGGGCGCGCACCTCGCGCAGCCGGGACTGCTGTGCCTGTTCCTGATCGCCTTCGGGCTGATGGGCGTGTTCGTCAGCATCTACAACTACCTGGGTTTCCTGCTGGCGGGCGAGCCCTACGCGCTGAGCCCGCTGCAGGTCAGCCATGTGTTCTATGCCTATCTGTTCGGCGTGGTGGCATCGCCGGTCGCAGGCGCGCTGGCCGACCGCTTCGGGCGCGCGCCGGTGCTGCTGGGCGGCGTGGCGTTCATGGCGCTGGGCCTGCTGCTGACGCTGGGCGCCGCGCTGGCCTCCATCGTCGCGGGCATCATGCTGATGACCATGGGCTTCTTCACGGCGCACTCGGTGGCCAGTGGCTGGGTGGGGCGGCTCGCGACCCAGTCCAAGGGGCATGCGTCGTCGCTGTACCTGCTGGGCTATTACCTGGGATCCAGCCTGCTGGGGGCGGGTGGGGGGTGGTTCATGCAGCACACGGGCTGGGCGGGACTGGTGGCGAGCATGCTGGTGTTGTTGGCGGGGGTGTTTCTATTGGGGGTGCGGGTGCGGGGGCTGGCGCGGCAGGGGAGGCCCGCTGTGTGACTGGATGGAGGACGTTCACCCTTCGACCAGCTCAGGGCGAACGGATGAAGGAGCAAGCGCTGAGGCTTTTAAGTACAATAGCCGTTTTCCGAGGAGCGTTGCAGCGCACCCCGCACCTTCCACAGGTGCCAGGCAGTGCGTGAGGCTCGGAACCCGCTGAGGCCTTCGGCCCGGCGTTCGCAACGACGCTCACCCACGTTGTCTGTGCGGTGAGTGCCTTCCCCCAGAGCGTGGTTTTGCCATCCGTAACGGAGAAAACCATGAACGCAGCTGTTCCCCTGACCCCCGCCGATTCGGTCATTGCCGACATTTCCCTCGCGCCCTGGGGCCGCAAGGAAATCAAGATCGCCGAGACCGAGATGCCCGGCCTGATGGCCATCCGCGAGGAATTCGCCGCGGCCCAGCCGCTCAAGGGCGCGCGCATCACCGGCTCGCTGCACATGACCATCCAGACGGCCGTGCTGATCGAGACGCTGCAGGCGCTGGGCGCGCAGGTGCGCTGGGCCTCGTGCAACATCTTCTCGACCCAGGACCATGCCGCCGCGGCCATTGCCGCCACCGGCACCCCGGTGTTCGCCATCAAGGGCGAGACCCTGGCCGACTACTGGGACTACACCCACCGCATCTTCGAATTCGGCCCCAAGGGCAGCGAAGGCGAAGGCCCGAACATGATCCTCGACGATGGCGGCGATGCCACCATGCTGATGCACCTGGGCCAGAAGGCCGAGAAGGATCTGTCGGTGCTGGCCAACCCCGGCAGCGAGGAGGAAACCATCCTGTTTGCCGCGATCAAGGCCAAGCTGGCCGAAGACGGCAGCTGGTACACGCGCAAGTCGGCGCAGATCATCGGCGTGACCGAGGAAACCACCACCGGCGTGCACCGCCTCAACGAGATGTCGGCCAAGGGCACGCTGCTGTTCCGCGCCATCAACGTCAACGACTCGGTCACCAAGAGCAAGTTCGACAACCTCTACGGCTGCCGCGAATCGCTGGTCGACGGCATCAAGCGCGCCACCGACGTGATGATCGCCGGCAAGGTCGCCGTGGTCGCTGGCTACGGCGACGTGGGCAAGGGCTGCGCCCAGGCGCTGCGCGCGCTCAGCGCCCAGGTCTGGGTCACGGAAATCGACCCGATCAACGCGCTGCAGGCGGCGATGGAAGGCTACAAGGTCGTGACCATGGAATGGGCGGCGGACAAGGCCGACATCTTCGTGACCACCACCGGCAACCGCGACATCATCCGCCATGAGCACATGCTCGCCATGAAGGACGAGTCCATCGTCTGCAACATCGGCCATTTCGACAACGAGATCGACGTGGCTTCGATCGAGCAGTACGAGTGGGAGGAGATCAAGCCCCAGGTGGACCACATCACCTTCCCCGACGGCAAGAAGATCATCCTGCTGGCCAAGGGCCGCCTGGTGAACCTGGGCTGCGCCACGGGCCACCCGAGCTTCGTGATGAGCGCCTCGTTCGCCAACCAGACGATCGCCCAGATCGAGCTGTTCACCAAGCAGGACGCCTACGAAGTCGGCAAGGTCTACGTGCTGCCCAAGCACCTCGACGAGAAGGTCGCACGCCTGCACCTGAAGAAGGTCGGCGCGATGCTGACCGAGCTGACGGATACCCAGGCGGCCTATATCGGCGTGTCGAAGCAGGGTCCCTACAAGCCCGACACCTACCGCTATTGATGGCGGTCGGGCCATGCCGCGTGACGGCATGGCTTCCAGATATTTCCGCCCCCGAGGCAATGCCAGACAGCCGAACCGTTCGTGGTGAGCCTGCCGAACCATGGACGGCCTGTCCTCGAAACTTGAGCACAGGCCCTTCATCCTTCGACAGGCTCAGGACGAACGGAATCTTCGATCGGCTGGAGTTGCCGCCTGAGGGCCCTTTGCCATCGGCCCACGTGCCGACGGTAGCGATTCCTTTTTTAGACAGATTCCATGCGAGCCGATCAATTGCTTGTAGACCAGGGACTCGCCGCTTCGCGCGCGCAGGCCCAGCGCCTGATTGCCTCGGGCGTCGAATGGCACACCGCGGCCACGGGCCAGTGGCAGGCCATCAAGAAGAACAGCGAAGACCTCGCCGCGGACGCCGAGCTGCGGCTGCTGGACGTGGCCGAGGCGCGCTATGTGTCGCGCGGCGGGCTCAAGCTCGAAGGCGCGCTGGCGGCATTCAAGGTGTCGGCCCAGGGCAAGTGGTGCCTCGACGTGGGGCAATCCACGGGCGGCTTCACCGACTGCCTGCTGCAGCATGGCGCCGCGCGCGTCGTGGGCGTGGACGTGGGCCATGACCAGCTGAACCTGGCGCTGCGCGGCCACGAGAGGATCGTCTGCCTGGAGCGCGTCAATGCGCGCACGCTGGATCTGGACACGCTGCTCGACGCGGGCGCGTTCGAGGGCGCGCCCGATGATTCCCAGCAGTTCGACCTGATCGTTGGCGACCTGTCCTTCATCTCGCAGACGCTGGTGCTGCCGGCCGTGGTGCCCTTTCTGGCGCCCGGAGGCGACCTGCTGATGCTGGTCAAGCCGCAGTTCGAGCTCCAGCCCGAGCATATCGGCAAGGGCGGCCTGGTGCGCGACCCGGCCTCGTACGCGGTGGTGGAAAAGCGCATCCGCGAATGCCTGGCCGAGCTGGGCCTGCAGGTGTGCGGCTGGATCGACAGCCCGATCACCGGCGGCGACGGCAACCGTGAATTCTTTGTGCACGCGCGGAGGAGCGCATGATCCAGGCCAACGCTTTCCCCGTCAGCTATGAATTCTTTCCGCCCAAGACGCCCGAAGGCGTGGAAAAGCTGCGCGCCGTGCGCCAGCAGCTGCGGGTGCGCCCGCCCGAGTTCTGCTCGGTGACCTATGGCGCGGGCGGCTCGACCCAGTCGGGCACCTTCAGCCTGGTGCAGGAGATCCAGCAGGAGGGCATGAGCGCGGCCTCGCATTTCTCCTGCGTGGGCGCGACGCGCGAAAGCGTGCGCACCGAACTGCGCGAGCTGCAGTCCATGGGCATTTCGCGCCTGGTGGCGCTGCGCGGCGACCTGCCCAGCGGCTACGGCCTGGGCGGCGAGTTCCAGTACGCCAGCGATCTGGTGGCCTTCATCCGCGCGGAATTCGGCGACGCCTTCCATATCGAGGTGGCCGCCTATCCCGAGATGCACCCCCAGGCGCGCTCGCCCCAGGCCGACCTGCAGGCTTTTGCGGCCAAGGTCCAGGCCGGCGCCGATTCGTCCATCACCCAGTACTTCTACAACGCCGACGCCTATTTCCGCTTCGTCGACAGCGTGCGCGCGCTGGGGTTGGACATTCCCGTGGTCCCTGGCATCATGCCGATCACGAATTCCACGCAGTTGCTGCGCTTTTCGGATGCCTGCGGTGCGGAGATCCCGCGCTGGATCCGGCTGCAGCTGCAGGGTTATGGCGATGACACCGCATCGATCAAGGCCTTCGGCCTCGATGTCGTGACCGAACTGTGCGAACGCCTGCGCTCCCAAGGGGCGCCGAGCCTGCACTTCTACACCATGAACCAGAGCGCTGCCGTGCTGGCCATCAGCGAGCGCCTGGGCTTGTAAGCATTGCGGACTGGCCGGGCCGGTCCGCAATTCCAGGAAGACCAATGGATGAAAGCAACAGCCGCAGCGCGCGGTGGATCCGCCGGTGCGGCTTGATCAGTCTGTCGTTGTGGCTCGCGGCCTGCGCGCCCCTGCCCGTGGCCCAG
This sequence comes from Comamonas endophytica, assembly GCF_023634805.2. NCBI lineage: Bacteria > Pseudomonadati > Pseudomonadota > Betaproteobacteria > Burkholderiales > Comamonadaceae > Comamonas > Comamonas endophytica. Next base: position 1,403,282 of record NZ_CP106881.1, on the reverse strand, counting down.
ACGCCCGAAGACCTGCCGGCCTGCCGCCTGCCCGTCGGCGGCGGCGAGGGCGATATCTCGACCCAGCCCTGCCCCGAGCCGGCCAAGCCGTCCGTGCCGCTGCCGCCGCTGCAGCCGCTGGATCCCCTGGTGGAGCTCGATCCGCCCAAGCCGCGCATGCCGCGCACGCCGCCGCGGCCCGCGGTGGTGATTCCGCCCGTGGGCGAGCCCGCGCCCCCGGCTTCCCCCTATGAACTGTCGCCGCCGCGCGAAAGCGACCAGCAGGGGCTGGCCTCCTGGTATGGCGAGCGTTTCCACGGCCGGCGCACCGCCAGCGGGGAGCGCTTCGACAGCCAGGAGCTCACGGCCGCGCACCGCACGCTGGCCTTCGGCACGCGCGTGTGCGTGCGCAGCGCCGTCACCGGCAAGGTCGTGGTGGTGCGCATCAACGACCGCGGGCCGTTTTCCCATAACCGGGTGATCGACCTGAGCCAGGGCGCGGCCGAGGCGCTGGGCATGGTCGGCCTGGGCATCAAGCCGGTCGAGCTATGGCAGCTGGAGGAAGACGAGGACGAATGCCCGGAGATGCTGGAGGAGGGCGGCCGCAGCTATGCCGGGCGCAAGCTGAAGGCCCCGGCCGAGAAGGCGAACGCCGTGGCGCGCAAGAAGGCGCCGGTGAAGAAGCAGGCGCGCAACAGGCGCTAAAGGTGATTTGTAGGGCAGGCCATCCATGGTTCGACGGGGCCGCCCAGGCAGGCTCACCACGAACGGCGTAATAACCGTTCGTCCTGAGCCTGAGCTTGTCGAAGGATCGAAGGATGAAAGGCCTATGCTCAGGTCTTGAAGACAGGCCGTCCATGGTTCGATCCTTCGACGGGGCCGCCCAGGCAAGCTCAGGACGAACGGCACGGGACCTGCGTTCAACCGCCGGATTCCAATGTGAACGTCGCATTCCCATCCTGCCCCAGCAGCTTGACCAGCTGCGGCATCGCCGGCTTGAGCTGTTCCTTGAGCTGGAAGGGCGGGCTGACGAGGAACATGCCGCTGGCGGGCAGGCCGCCGCGCTCGGAAGTCTTGTTGCTCTTCACGGTGAGCGTGGCATGCAGCCAGCTCTTGCCGGCCTTGACGGCCATGGTCTTGAGGCGGCGCGGCAGGTCGTGGGCCTCGGGGCGCGGGATGATCGGGTACCAGACCGCATAGCAGCCCGTGGGGAAGCGCTTGAGGCTGTCGGCCACCATGTCCAGCACGCGACCATAGTCGGTCTTCAGCTCGTAGCTCGGGTCGCACAGCAGCAGCGCGCGGCGCGAGACCGGCGGCAGGAATTTCTTCACGCCCTCGAAGCCATCTTCATGCAGCACGGCCAGCTGGCGGCCGGCTTCGAGCTGGGCCACGTTGCCGGCCAGCGAGCGCATGTCGGTGGGATGCAGCTCGAACAGCTTGAGCTTGTCGTGCGAGCGCAGCAGCGCCTGGCTGATGAAGGGCGAGCCCGGATAGTTGCGGATACCGCTGCCCTGGTTGAAGGAGCGCACCATGGCCAGGTAGTCCTGAAGGATCGGCGCCAGCTCGGCAACCGGCGCCTGGGCCAGCTTGAGCACGCCCTCGCTGGCCTCGCCGCTCTTGCTGGCGTAGTCGCCGTCCAGGCGGTACAGGCCGGCGCCGGCATGCGTGTCCAGAACGGTCAGCGCCGCGTCTTTCTGCGTGAGGTATTGCAAGGTGGCAATCAGCACCGTGTGCTTGAGCACATCGGCGTGGTTGCCCGCATGGAAGGCGTGGCGGTAACTGAACATGGGGCAATGGTAGCCAGCCACAGCCAGGTGGCAAGCAGCGGGTCTTTGGAATCGGGCAGGTATTTTCACATGCCGGCAAAGGGCATGCAGCACAGGGGTTGCCGCATTTCGTATAATGGTGGGCTTCGCAGCGATTTTTAGGTTCCGCGGCGGAGTGTATGCGGCCACGCAACCGTGCGCCGGCTTCATGCATCGCCACCTAAGAGGCTTCCTTCAGAGAAGCGCCGACCGTGGAAAAGAACCGTCAAACCCTCTTATTGAAAAGAGCAATCTCATGTCTACATTCAGCGCAAAACCCGCTGAGGTGCAACACGAGTGGTTTGTGATTGACGCCACCGACAAGGTGCTCGGCCGGGTAGCCAGCGAAGTTGCCCTCCGTCTGCGCGGCAAACACAAAGCCATTTACACGCCTCACGTTGACACCGGCGACTTCATCGTCGTCATCAACGCAGCCCAGCTCAAAGTGACCGGCACCAAGTCCCTGGACAAGGTGTACTACCGTCATTCCGGTTTCCCCGGCGGCATCACTGCCACGAACTTCCGTGACATGCAGTCGAAGCACCCCGGTCGCGCCCTGGAAAAGGCCGTCAAGGGCATGCTGCCCAAGGGCCCCCTGGGTTACGCCATGATCAAGAAACTCAAGGTGTATGGCGGTGCCGAGCATCCCCACACCGCACAGCAGCCCAAAGCGCTGGAAATCTAAGGAGCCTTGAGATGATTGGTGATTGGAACAATGGCACCGGCCGTCGCAAGTCCAGCGTCGCCCGCGTGTTTCTGAAGAAGGGTTCCGGCAAGATCACTGTGAATGGCAAAGACATTCAGCAGTACTTCGGCCGCGAAACCTCCATCATGATTGCTAAGCAACCGCTGGCACTCACGGAAAACCTCGAAGCTTTCGACGTGCAGGTGAACGTGCACGGCGGCGGTGAATCCGGCCAGGCCGGTGCCACCCGCCACGGCATCACCCGTGCCCTGATCGACTATGACGCAGGCCTGAAGTCCGTCCTGAGCCAAGCCGGCTTCGTGACGCGCGATGCCCGTGAAGTCGAACGCAAGAAGGTCGGCCTGCGCTCCGCTCGCCGCGCCAAGCAGTTCTCCAAGCGTTAAGCCCAAAGCACTGCAGCCTGCCGGAATTCTCTGGCGGGCCTACGGAAAGCCACCTTCGGGTGGCTTTTTGCTTTTCGCAGGAACGCCGGTGAATGGCCCCACTCGCTTCGCCGTCAAGCCGGAGGCGGTCGGAATTCCCGAGCGATCTGCAGTACCATTCCCCTCAAACCTTGAATACCGGAGTACCCACATGAGCGCCGTTGCAGAAAACATCCAGAGCGAAATGCCTTCTCCCATCATCTTCACCGACAGCGCTGCGGCCAAGGTGGCGGACCTGATCGCCGAAGAAGGCAACCCGGAGCTGAAGCTGCGCGTGTTCGTGCAGGGCGGCGGCTGCTCGGGCTTCCAATATGGTTTCACCTTCGATGAAATCACCAACGAAGACGACACCACCATGACCAAGAATGGCGTGTCGCTGCTGATCGACGCCATGAGCTACCAGTACCTGGTCGGCGCCGAGATCGACTACAAGGAAGACCTGCAGGGTGCGCAGTTCGTGATCAAGAATCCGAATGCGACCACGACCTGCGGCTGTGGCTCCAGCTTCTCGGCTTGAACCCGCAGTATTTCCTCCCAACCGCCTGTTCCAGGCGGTTTTTTTACGTCCGCGCGCAGCGCTGATATCTCTCCATGACCTTCGTTCGCTCGAATTCTGTGCTGCTGTGGCTGGTGGCGCTGGGCTTTTTCATGCAGACGCTGGATGCCACCATCGTCAACACCGCCCTGCCCGCAATGGCGCAGGCGCTGGGCGAAAGCCCGCTGCGCATGCAGTCGGTGATCGTGGCGTACTCGCTGACCATGGCCCTGGTCATCCCGGCCTCGGGGTGGGTGGCCGACCGCTTCGGCACGCGCCGCGTGTATCTGACGGCGATTGCGCTGTTCGTGCTCGGTTCGCTGCTGTGCGCGATTGCCGCAAGCCTGAACCAGCTGGTGCTGGCGCGCATCGTCCAGGGCTGCGGCGGCGCGCTGCTGCTGCCCGTCGGGCGCCTGGCGGTGCTGCGCGCCTTTCCACGCGACCAGTTCCTCAAGGCCATGAGCTTCGTCACGCTGCCCGGTCTGCTGGGCCCGCTGATCGGCCCGACGCTGGGCGGCTGGATGGTCGAATATGCCTCCTGGCACTGGATCTTCCTGGTCAATGTGCCGGTGGGGCTGGTGGGGCTTGCCGCCACGCTGCGCTACATGCGCGATGCCGAGCCCATTCCCAGCCGGCGCTTCGATGCCGTCGGCTATGCACTGCTGGCTTTTGCCATGGTCGCGGTGTCGATGGCGCTCGAGGGCCTGGCGCTGCTGGGCGTGGCGGGAGCGATGGCGCTGCTGGGCGCGGGCGCGGGCAGCCTGCTGGTCTATTGGCGGCATGCGCGCCGCCGGCCCGACCCGCTGTTCGCGCCGGCGCTGTTTGCCGTGCGCAGCCTGCGCATCGGGCTGCTGGGCAACCTGTTCTCGCGCCTGGGCGGCTCGTGCATTCCGTTCCTGATTCCGCTGGTGCTGCAGGTGTGCCTGGGCTATTCGCCGATGGAGGCCGGCATGATGATGTTGCCCACGGTGCTGGCCAGCATGACCGTCAAGCGCGTGGCTTCGGCGCTGATCGGGCGCTGGGGCTACCGGCGCACGCTGGTGGGCAATACGCTGCTGCTGTCGCTGATGATCGCCAGCTTCGCCCTGGTCACGCCGGAGCAGCCGCAGTGGCTCAGGATCCTGCAGCTGCTGATCTTCGGCGCCACCAATTCCATGCAGTTCACTGCCATGAACACCGTCACGCTCAAGGACCTGGAGGCGCACCACGCCAGCAGCGGCACCAGCCTGCTGTCGATGGTGCAGATGCTGGCCATGGGGCTGGGCGTGGCCATCGCGGGCGCGGTGCTGGCGGGCTTCCATGCCCTGTGGGGCCAGGCCCGGCCCGAAGCCGTGCTGCATGCCTTCCAGGCGACCTTTGCCTGCATGGGCCTGCTGACGCTTTTTTCGGCGACTATCTTTTCCAGGCTCGAGCGGGGGAGTTGAGACCTACGCCGGGTAGATTGCGCCCAGCACGCGTGGCCCATGCGCGCCGGTCACGCGCGCGAGGTTGCCGGGCAGGCCCCGCAGCGTCTGGCGCGCGAGCCAGGCAAAGGCGGCGGCCTCGACCTGCAGCGGCGGCAGGCCGCTGGCGGTGGTGGACTGTACATGCACCTCCGGCAGCAGCGCGCCGATGCGCGCCATCAGATGCCCATTCAGCGCGCCGCCGCCGCACACCAGCAGCTGCTGCGCGTCGCGCCCCCAGCGCCGCGCGGCATCGGCGCAGGCGCGCGCGGTGAATTCGGTCAGCGTCGCCTGCACATCCTCGGCGCGGGTGCCGGGCGGCAGCGCGGCGAGCTGCTGTTGCAGCCAGCCCAGGCTGAAGAGATCGCGCCCCGTGCTCTTGGGCGGGGGCTGCTGCAGGAAGGGTTCGGCCAGCAGCTGTTCGAGCAGTGCCGGCAGCACGCTGCCGCTGGCCGCCCAGGCGCCGTTGTCGTCATAGGGCTGGCCGGTATGGCGCTGGCACCAGGCATCCATCAGCGCATTGCCCGGGCCGCAATCGAAGCCGCCAACCTCGCCATCGGCGGGCAGCACGCTGAGATTGGAGATGCCGCCGATATTGAGCACCAGCAGCGCCTGCCCGGGGCGGCCGAACACGCTCTGATGGAAGGCCGGTACCAGCGGCGCGCCCTGGCCGCCGGCGGCCACGTCGCGGCTGCGGAAGTCGGCGACGACGCTGATGCCGCAGCGCTCGGCCAGCAGGGCCGGGTTGTTCAGCTGCAGCGTATAGCCGGTGCCATCGAACATCTGCGGCCGATGGCGCACCGTCTGGCCATGGGCACCGATGGCGCGCACGCTGGAGGCGCGCAGCCCGGCCTGCCGCAGCAGCAGCTGCACCACTTCGGCATAGCTTTCAGCCAGCGCATTGGCCGCCAGCGCCGCGCGGTGCAGCTCGTTTTCGCCTGGGGTGTTGAGCTCCAGCAGCTCGGCGCGTAGTCCGACAGCGAAGCGTGTGCTCGCATGCTGCAATACCTTCATGCGGCCTTGGAAATCAACCAGCACCCCATCAATGCCATCGAGCGAGGTGCCCGACATCAGGCCTATGTACAGATCCGGGGTGGAGGTTGAAACGGTCATGGACGCAATGGTAGTGGTGCAGCAATCCGCCAGACGCAAAAAAAGCCGCTGGGCGGCGGCTTTTTCAAAGGCGGGAAGCGACGATTTACTCGGCGCTGGCCAGCGTCTGCTGGGCCGATTCCAGGGCCAGGCGCATCTGCGCGGCCTGGCGGTCGAAGCTCGCACGCACGGCGGCAGAGATCGGACGCGCGGCCTGGGCCTGGCCAATGACGGTCATCGGGTCCTGGGCCTTGCCGTTGACGCGCACTTCGAAGTGCAGGTGCGGACCGGTGGCCCAGCCGGTGGAGCCGACGGCGCCGATATTGCTGCCCTGGGCGACGCTGGCACCCTTGCGCACGTCGATGCGGCTCAGGTGGGCGTAGACCGTGACGTTGTTGTCGGGATGCTTGACGAAGACCACGTTGCCGTAACCGTTCTGCACACCGGCGAATTCCACCACGCCGTCGGCCACGGTGCGTACCGCGGTGCCCGTGGGGGCCGCGAAGTCGGTGCCGTTGTGCGCGCGCCAGGTCTTGTGCACCGGGTGGAAACGCATGGCAAAGCCGCTGCTCACGCGCGAGAAGGCCAGCGGAGCCGAAAGGTAGGAGCGCTCGAGGCTTGAGCCGTCGAGGGCGAAGTACGCGCCCTTGGTGCCGGGTTGCTGGAACCACATGGCCTGGTGCGTCGTGCCGTTGTTGTTGAACTCGGCGCTCAGCAGGCGGCCGCTGCGCAGGGGTTCGCCATCGGCTTCGAGCGTTTCATAGACCAGCGCGAAGCGGTCGTTCTTGCGCAGCGAGCGGCGGAAATCGATCTTGCCGTTGAACACTTCGGCCAATTGCGAAGCCACGGCATCGGGAATGTTGGAGGCGTCGGTCGCGGCAAACAGCGAGCTCTGGATGACACCGCCGGCCAGACGCTGGTTGGCCACCAGATCACCGGTTTCAAGGCGCGTCACGAAGCCCTTGCCCTGGCGCTCGACCACGAGGCGCTGGAACTTGGTGCTTTCGTCGTCGGGTGCCCAGCGTGCCGTCAGGCGCGTCAGCTGGTGGTCGTTCGTGGCTTCGGCGGAAATCAGGCGGCCGCCGCGTGCCAGCAGGTTCTGGCGCACCAGTTCGTTGCTGCGCAGATAGGCGGAAGCTTCGGGGTCGGCCATGCCCAGGCGCTGCAGCAGCGATTCGGCGCTGTCGTTGGCGCGCGACAGGTCGGAGCGGTAGAGGGCGAAGTCCTGCAGTTCGTTCAGCTCGACCAGGGGGGTGTCATCGGCCAGCGAGGCGACCTGCTGGGTCAGCGTGCGCACCGGAAGATCGGACGGGTCGGGACCCAGTGACGCGACGGCAAATGCTCCGCCACCGCCCGTGAGCAACAAGGCTGCCAGCACGCCGGTAACGCGCTTGGGATGACGTTGCAGAGTGTTGCGAACATGGGCCAGCACGGTGTTGCCAGCAATGATCAGACCAGATTTCAAAATGGAGTTCCTGTGTCGGTGCGCGTCTAAGCAAACAAGTCGGGCGAGAAGAGGTGTGGCAGGACGCGCGCTCCAGGGGGTGCAAGTCATTCGGCAGATGCCGTTTTGGGACCCTACTAGAATTCGCCACAGCGATAAGCCACGAATTATAGCGGGGTCGACTTCCCCGGGATCGAAAAAAACCCTTATGAATCAACCTGTTGTTACAACATATCCAATCACTGAGCGTGTAGGACAAGCGCTTGAAACCACGTTGCGCGGTGTCGAAGAGCTGCTTCCAAAGGACGAATGGACGCGCAAGCTGGCGCGTTCCGAAGCCACCGGAGTGCCGCTTCGCGTCAAGCTCGGTCTCGATCCTACAGCACCGGATATTCATATCGGTCACACGGTCGTGCTGAACAAGATGCGCCAGCTGCAGGACCTCGGCCACCAGGTGATTTTTCTCATCGGTGATTTCACGACGCTGATTGGCGACCCGTCGGGGCGCAACTCCACGCGCCCGCCGCTTACCGCCGAGCAGATCAAGGTCAACGCCGAGACCTACTACCGCCAGGCGGCGATGGTGCTCGACCCGGCGCGCACCGAGGTGCGCTACAACAGCGAATGGTGCGACAAGCTGGGCGCGCGCGGCATGATCGAGCTGTCGGCCAAATACACCGTGGCGCGCATGATGGAGCGCGACGATTTCCACAAGCGCTTCCATGGCGGCCAGTCGATCTCGCTGCATGAATTCCTCTACCCGCTGCTGCAGGGCTATGACTCGGTGGCGCTCAAGGCCGATCTCGAGCTCGGCGGCACCGACCAGAAGTTCAACCTGCTGATGGGCCGCCACCTGCAGCAGGAATACGGCCAGGAGCCGCAGTGCGTGCTCACCATGCCGCTGCTGGTGGGGCTCGACGGCGTCGAGAAGATGTCCAAGTCGAAGAACAACTACATCGGCATCACCGAAGACGCCAACACCATGTTCGCCAAGGTGCTGTCCATCTCCGACACGCTGATGTGGGACTGGTACACGCTGCTGTCGTTCAAGAGCCTGGCGCAGATCGCCGCGCTCAAGGCCGAGGTCGAAGGCGGGCGCAATCCCAAGGATGCCAAGGTCATGCTGGCCAAGGAAATCACCGCGCGCTTCCATTCGGCCGCCGCGGCCGATGCCGCCGAGCAGGACTTCATCAACCGCAGCAAGGGGGGCGTGCCCGACGAGATCCCCGAGGTGCAGCTGTCCGGCGCGCCGCTGGGCATTGGCGCGCTGCTCAAGCAGGCGAACCTGGCGCCGTCGAGCAGCGAGGCCAACCGCCTGATCGATGGCGGCGGCGTGCGCATCGATGGCGCGGTGATCAGCGACCGCGGGCTCAAGCTGGATGCGGGAACCTATGTGCTGCAGGTCGGCAAGCGCAAATTCGCCCGGGTGACCCTGGGCTGAATTCAGGGCGGGCCCATGGCCGCGCGTGTCAGCGCGGCCTGTTCTCTGAGCCAGTTGCAGAAGGCCTGCACCTCCGGCCGCGCCGCGCTGCGCGGCCCGGGCAAAAGCCAATAGGCCAGCGGCGAGTCGAGCCGGTGCGCGGGCAGCACCTCGACCAGATCGCCGCTGGCCAGCGCGTCGGCCACCAGCGGCAGGCGCGCAATGGCCAGGCCCTGGCCGGCCAGCGCGGCCTGCACGATCTGGTGGGCGTAATTGAAATACAGCCAGCGCGGCGGCTGCAGCGGCTCGCAGCCATGGGCGTGGAACCAGCGCTGCCACCCCAGCCAGGCCAGCTGCGGCAGGCGCTGGGCATCGCCGGTCTCGATCAGCGTGAAGCGCGCGGCGTCGGCGGGCGTGCGGATGGCCGGCTGGCTGCGCAGCAGCCAGGGGCTGGCGACCACCGCCAGCTGCTCGCCGAACAGATGCTCGGCGGAGGCACTCTCGGGCGTGCCGCTGTAGCGCAGCGCCAGGTCCACGTCGGTGGTCTCCATGTCCATCACCGTGTCCGAGGTATCGATGCGGATGTCGATGTCGGGGAACTCGCGCTGGAAGGCCTCGAGCCGGGGAATCAGCCACATCGCGGCAAAGCTGGCCCAGGTGGTGATGGCCACGCTCTTGCGCCCGGCCGCCCGGCGCAGCTGGCGCACGGCGGCGTCGATGCGCTCGAGGCCGGGCGCCACGGCGCGCAGCAGCTGCACGCCCGCGCCCGTGAGCTCGACGGCGCGCGTGTGGCGCAGGAACAGCGGCACGCCGACCTCGTCCTCCAGCGCCTGGATCTGCCGGCTCACGGCCGAGGGCGTGAGCGCCAGCGCATCGGCCGCGGCGCGGAAGTTCAGGTGCTCGGCCGCGGCCACGAAGGCGCGCAGATGGCCCGCCGCCACGGCGCGCGTGCGCAGCGCCGTGGGGCCGGGCGAAGGGGGAGGCGATGAGGGCATGGGCAGCTCCAGGGCGGGAATACGGCGTCGCGGACACCAGGGTGATGCGCAGGCCTGAAATGTAAAAGATCCCTGCTTGCCGTGGCCTGGCGCTGCGGGCGACAGGCAGGGCCGGATGGGGGCGCGATAATTCCAGCCACTTCCTGTGCCGCGAGGCACAGTCTTCGATCATGACAGGCAATCAAATGACAGCAGCAGTGGATCTCATCATCATGGCCGCGGGCAAGGGCACGCGCATGAAAAGCCGCCTTCCCAAGGTACTGCAGCGCCTGGCGGGGCGGCCGCTGCTGCAGCATGTGCTGGACCAGGCCGCGCATCTGGGCGCGCGCAGCGCGGTGGTCGTGACCGGCCATGGCGCGCAGCAGGTGGAGGATGCGATCACCTCCGCGGCGCAGGCCTCCCCCGCAGCTTTTGCGCTGAAATTCGCGCGCCAGGAGCCGCAGCTGGGCACGGGCCATGCGGTGCAGCAGGCGGTGCCGCTGCTGCCCGACGATGGCGTGGCCGTGGTGCTGTCGGGCGATGTGCCGCTGACCGAAGCCGCGACGCTGCGGGCGCTGGTCGCTGCCGCGGGCAGCGAGCGGCTGGCGCTGTTGACCGTGGCGCTGCCCGATCCCACGGGCTATGGCCGCATCGTGCGCACGCCCGAGGGCGCGGTGCAGGCCATCGTCGAGCACAAGGATGCGAGCGAAGCGCAGCGGCGCATCGGCGAGATCTACAGCGGCATCATGGCCGTGCCCGCGCGGCGGCTTGCCGGCTGGCTGGCGCGCCTGACGAACGACAACGCCCAGGGCGAGTACTACCTGACCGATATCGTGGCCATGGCGGTGGCCGATGGCGTGCCCGTGGTGGCGCATTGCATCGACGACGCGCTGCAGGTGGCGGGTGTCAACAGCCCGCTGCAGCTGGCGCAGCTCGAGCGCGCGCACCAGCTGCGCCAGGCGCAGCGGCTGATGGAGCAGGGCGTGCGGCTGGCCGATCCCGCGCGCTTCGACCTGCGCGACGATGCGCGCAGCGGCGCGCGCGCCGCGCTCGAATGCGGGCAGGACGTGGAGATCGATGCCGGCTGCATCTTCACCGGAGCGGTGGCCATCGGCGAAGGCGCATCGATAGGCGCGCACTGCTGCATTGCCAACGCGTCGATCGGCGCGGGCGCGGTGATCCACCCCTATACCCATATCGACGGCGACAGGCTGGGCGTGTCGGTGGGCGCAGGCGCGCTGATCGGGCCGTTTGCGCGGCTGCGGCCCGGCGCGCAGCTCGGGCGCGAGGTGCATATCGGCAATTTCGTCGAGGTCAAGAACAGCACCCTGGCGGATGGCGCCAAGGCCAACCACCTGGCCTACCTGGGCGATGCCACGGTGGGCGAGCGGGTGAACTACGGCGCCGGCAGCATCACCGCCAATTACGACGGCGCCAACAAGCACCGCACGGTCATCGAGGCCGATGCGCACATCGGCAGCAACTGCGTGCTGGTGGCGCCGGTCACGGTGGGCGCGGGCGCCACCGTCGGCGGCGGCTCGACCATTGCCAAGGACGTGCCCGCGGGCGCGCTGGGCGTGGCGCGCGGCCGCCAGTCCAACATCGGCCACTGGAAACGCCCGGCCAAGCTGCCCAAGCCATGATGCCCGACCCTGCCGGCGGCCTGCCGCCTCCCCGAGACCTGCCGCAGGCGCTGGCGCTGCTGGCCCGGCGCGAGCAGGAACTGGCGGCGCTGCGTGCCAGCCAGGAGGACTGGACACGCGCGCTCTCGCATGACCTGCGCGCGCCGCTGCGCCACATCACTTCCTATGCGCCGCTGCTGCGCGAGACCCTGCATGCGGCGGGCCTGCAGGGGCCGGATGCACAGGATGCCGAGCAGTTCCTCGGTGTGATGGAGCAGGGCGCGCGGCGCATGGGCTGCATGCTGGACGGCGTGCTGGAGCTGGCGCGGATGCAGCGCGCCAGGCCGCAGCTGCAGTCCGTGGACCTGGCGCAGCTGGCCGGCCAGGCGTGGGCGGCACTGATGGCCGCCGAACCCGCGGCGGCGCAGGCGCAGTGGCAGTTGCCGGCATCGCCCGTGCCGCTGCAGGCCGATCCGCAGCTGCTGCGCCCGCTGCTGGCGGCGCTGCTGGACAACGCCTTCAAGTTCTCGCGCGGCCGGCCATTGCCGCGCATCCGCCTGGAGGCCGAGGCCCTGCCCGGCGGCGGGCTGCGCTGGCAGGTCGAGGACAACGGCGTGGGCTGCGACGGCACGCGCGCCCATCAGGCTTTCGGGCTGTTCCAGCGCCTGCACCGCGAAAGCGAATTCGACGGCGTGGGCGTGGGCCTGGCGCTGGCGCAGACCGCGGCGCACCAGCAGGGCGCCGACATCGCGCTGCACAGCGCACCCGGGCAGGGCTGCCGGGTCGAGCTGCGCTGGCCCGCGCCCGCGCCGGCCTAGCGCGGGCGCGCCAGCGGGACCCGGGTCGCGAACTTGGCGCGCTTGGTGGCAAAGAAGGCGCGCACGTTGCGCACATTGCTGTCCTGCGTGAACAGCCGCTGGGTCAGCGCCAGGTACTCGGGCATGTCGCGCGTGTGGGTGGCCAGCATGAAGTCGGGGCCGGGTGAGACGCGCCAGCATTGCTGCACCGCCTCTTCGGCCACGGCGCGCGCCTCGAAGCGGTCGAGCGCCTGGGCGTCCTGGCGGTCCAGCGTGACTTCCACCCAGGCCGTGAGACCGTGCCCGACCAGTGCCGCCAGACGTTCGGGCTGCAGGAAGGCGACCTGGCGCTCGATGATGCCTTCCTCATGCAGCCGCCGCACGCGGCGCAGGCAGGTGGGCGGCGAGACATTCACGCGCTCGGCCAGCGCCTGATTACTCAGACTGGCGTCGTGCTGCAACAGATCCAGAAGTTGAAGGTCGATATCGTCAAGCATTTATTTCATATGGATTGCAAATATGGAACTGGATTTCTTTATTTGACACATAAGAAATAAAATTTCATATAAGCAAATATAACGATCAGTTATTTCCAGGCTGAAAGCATAGCATCGCCTGTCTTTCATCAGGAGCATCCCATGTGTGGCATCGTCGGCGCCGTTTCCCATCGCAATATCGTTCCCGTGCTGGTGCAGGGGCTGCAGCGGCTGGAGTACCGCGGCTATGACTCCTGCGGCGTGGCCGTGCACCGGCTCGATGCTTCGGGCACGCGCAGCACCGGGCTGGACCGCGCGCGCAGCACGGCGCGCGTGGCCGAGCTGCTGGAGCAGGTGCAGATCGAAGGCCTGCAGGGCTTCACCGGCATTGCCCACACCCGCTGGGCCACCCACGGCGAGCCGGCCGTGCGCAACGCCCATCCGCATTTCAGCTACGGTCCGGGCGAGACCCAGCCCGGGCAGCCGGCCCGCGTGGCGCTGGTGCACAACGGCATCATCGAGAACTACGAGGCACTGCGCCGCGCGCTGCAGGCCAAGGGCTATGTGTTCGTGAGCCAGACCGACACCGAGGTCATTGCCCATCTGGTCGACAGCCTCTACGGCGGCGACCTGTTCGAGGCTTTCCGTGCCGCGGTGGCGCAGCTGCATGGGGCCTATGCGCTGGCCGTCATGCACAAGGACGAACCCGGGCGGCTGGTCAGCGCGCGCGCGGGCTCGCCCCTGATCCTGGGCATCGGAGAGGACGGCGAGCATTTCGTGGCCAGCGATGCGATGGCGCTGGCCGGCGTGACCGACCAGATCGTCTATCTGGAGGAAGGCGACATGGTCGACCTGCAGCGCGGCCGCTACTGGCTGCTCGACAGAGCCGGCCAGGCGCTGGATGCCGCGCAGCGCCCGGTGCGCACCGTGCATGCGCACAGCGGCGCGGCCGAGCTCGGCCCCTACCGCCACTACATGCAAAAGGAAATCTTCGAGCAGCCACGCGCCATTGCCGACACCATCGAGGGCGTGCTGGGCATCGTGCCCGAGCTGTTCGACGGCGCGCCAGTGCATGGCAAGACCGGCGCCGCCGCCTGGCGCGTGTTCCAGGAAATCGACAACGTGCTGATCCTGGCCTGCGGCACCAGCTACTACAGCGGCTGCGCGGCCAAGTACTGGCTCGAGGGCATCGCCGGCATTCCCTGCCAGGTGGAAGTGGCCAGCGAATACCGCTACCGCACCAGCGTGCCCAACCCGCGTACGCTGGTCGTCACCATCAGCCAGTCCGGCGAGACCGCCGACACGCTGGCGGCGCTGCGCCACGCGCAGAGCCTGGGCATGCGGCACACGCTGACCATCTGCAATGTCGCCACCAGCGCCATGGTGCGCGAGTGCGAGCTGGCCTACATCACGCGCGCCGGCGTGGAGATCGGCGTGGCTTCGACCAAGGCCTTCACCACCCAACTGGCCGGACTGTTCCTGCTGACGCTGGCGCTGACGCAGGCCAAGGGCCGCCTGAGCGAGGAAATGGAGGCGCGCTGCCTCAAGGCCATGCGCCACCTGCCTGTGGCGCTGCAGGCGGTGCTGGCGCTCGAGCCCCAGCTGATCAGCTGGGCCGAGGAGTTCGCGCAGCGCGAGAACGCGCTGTTCCTGGGCCGCGGCATCCACTACCCGATCGCGCTGGAAGGCGCGCTCAAGCTCAAGGAGATCAGCTACATCCACGCGGAGGCCTACCCCGCGGGCGAGCTCAAGCACGGCCCGCTGGCGCTGGTGACCAGCGCCATGCCGGTGGTGACGGTGGCGCCGAACGACGAGCTGCTGGAAAAGCTCAAGAGCAACATGCAGGAAGTGCGCGCGCGCGGCGGCGTGCTGTACGTGCTGGCCGATGCCGACACGCAGATCGAGAGCGCCGAGGGCCTGCATGTGATCCGCATGCCCGAGAACTACGGCGCGCTGAGCCCGATCCTGCACGTGGTGCCGCTGCAGCTGCTGGCCTATCACACCGCCTGCGCGCGCGGCACCGATGTCGACAAGCCGCGCAACCTGGCGAAGTCGGTGACGGTGGAGTGAGGCTGCGGGGAGCCCGGCACAGTGGTGCTATAACAGCGGCTCCCGGTCCGGGCGCAGGCCAGCCGCCGCGCCGGGCCTGTCCTGTGCTCCCGGAGTTGCCGATGTTCCCACCCTCCCTGATTCCCGGTCTTGCCACGGTGCGCGCCCTGGCCCTGGCGGCCGGCGTCCTGGCCACAGCGCTGCCGGCCGCCGCCCATCCGCATGCCCACACCCATGGCCACATGGACCTGGCTGTGGCCATCGACGCGCAGACCGTCACGCTGGCGCTCGAGGGGCCACTCGATGGCTTCCTGGGCTTCGAGCGTGCGCCGCGCAACGACGCCGAGCGCAAGCGGGTGGCGGACATGGTGGCACGCCTCAAGGCTGCCGATGGCCTGTTCCAGCCCGACGCGGCGGCCGGCTGCAGGCTGCAGAAAGTCGAGCTCGATTCCGCCGTCCTGGGGCTGCGCGGCGCCCACGGCCATGGCCATGACCATGACGGGAAAGCCGAGCATGCCGATATCGCGGTGGACATCGTCTTCACCTGCACCAGGGCCGCGCAAGCGCGCTTCATCGACGCGAAGCCGCTGTTCGAGGCCTACCCACGGCTGCGCAGCATCGATGTCCAGGTCGCCGCGCCGCAAAAGCAGTTCAGGCGCACCCTGGGGCCCCGCGCCGCGCGGCTGGACCTGGCGGGGCGTTGAGCGGCACGATGGCGGGCAGCCTTCTGCAGCTCGAGGACCTGCGCTTCGCCTGGCCGGGTAGTACGCAGGATTGTCTGGACATCGCCGCGCTCGAGGTCGAGGCCGGCGAAAGCGTTTTCCTGCATGGACCGAGCGGCTGCGGCAAGAGCACGCTGCTGTCGCTGCTGGCCGGGGTGCTGCTGCCGCAGGCCGGGCGCGTGGCGCTCGATGGCATCGAATGGAAAGTGCTGCGGCCGAGCGCGCGCGACCGGCACCGCGTCGACCATGTGGGCTACATCTTCCAGCAGTTCAACCTGCTGCCCTATCTCAGCGCGTTGGAGAACGTGCTGCTGCCCTGCCGTTTCTCCGCCCGGCGGCGCGAGGCCGCGCAGCGCCTTGCCGGCTCGCCGCAGGCCGAAGCGCAGCGCTGGCTGGCCGGCATGGGGCTCGATGCCGCGGCCTGGAGCCGGCCCGCGCACGCGCTGTCGGTGGGCCAGCAGCAGCGCGTGGCCGCGGCGCGCGCGCTGGTGGGCCAGCCGGACCTGGTGATTGCCGACGAGCCGACCTCGGCGCTCGACGAGGACCGGCGCGATGTCTTTCTGGACCTGCTGCTGTCGGCCTGCGCTTCGGCCGGCAGCGCGCTGGTGTTCGTGAGCCATGACCGGCGCAGCGCGCAGCGCTTCGCGCGCCAGGTGTCGCTGCCGGGAATCAACCGCGCGGCGCGCGGCGCCGGGGAGGGGGCATGAGCCGGGCCTTCCTGCTGGGCCTGGCCTGGCGCAGTGCCTGGAACCGGCGCTTCACGCTGGCGCTGACGGTGTTCTCGATTGCGCTGTCGACCTTCATGCTGCTGGGCGTGGAGCGCGTGCGCACCGATCTGCGCAGCAGCTTCAGCTCGGCCGTGTCGGGCACCGACCTGATCGTCGGCGCGCGCACCGGCTCCGTGCAGCTGCTGCTGTATTCCGTGTTCCATGTGGGCGCGGCCACCAACAACATCCGCTGGAGCAGCGTCGAGGCGCTGGAGCAGCTGCGCGGCGTGGCGTGGGTGGTGCCGCTGTCGCTGGGCGACTCGCACCGCGGTTTTCCGGTGCTGGGCACCACGCCGGCCTATTTCGCGCATTTCCGCTATGGCGAGCAGCAGCCGCTGCAACTGCGCGAAGGCCAGCGCTTTCGCGATCTCTACGAGGTGGTGATCGGCGCCGAGCTCGCGGACCGGCTCGGCTACCGCATCGGGCAGCGCATCGCGCTGGCGCACGGCACGGGCGAGATCAGCCTGGGCGCGGGCCACGACGACAAGCCCTTCACCATCAGCGGCATCCTGGCGCGCACCGGCACGCCCGTGGACCGCACCGCGCATATCAGCCTCGAGGCCATGGAGGCCCTGCACGTGGACTGGATGGCGGGCGCGCCGCTGCCGGGCAAAAGCATCAGTGCCGAAGAGGCGCGCGCGCTGCAGCTGCAGCCGCGCAGCGTGACCGCGGCGCTGGTGGGCCTGCACAACCGCGCCGCGGTGTTCTCGGTGCAGCGCCAGGTGAACAATTTCGGCGCCGAGCCGCTGATGTCGGTGCTGCCCGGCGTGGCGCTCGACGAGCTCTGGGACGTGGTGGGCGCGGGCGAGCAGGCGCTGCTGCTGATGTCGGGGCTGGTGGCATTGGTCAGCATGGCGGGCCTGATGTCGGTGATCCTGGCGGGGCTGAACGAGCGCCGGCGCGAGCTTGCCGTGCTGCGCACCGTGGGCGCAAGCCCCTGGCAGGTGCTGGCGCTGCTGGCCCTCGAGGGCATCCTGCTGACGCTGGCCGGCATGGCGCTGGGCCTCCTGGCGCTGGTGATCTGCGTGCTGGCCTTCAACCCCTGGCTGCAGGCGCACTTCGGCCTGACGCTGGATCTGCGCCAGGTGACCTCCATGCAGTGGCTGCTGCTGGCAGGGTTGCTGCTCGCGGGCTGGCTCGCGAGCCTGCTGCCGGGCTGGCGCGCCTACCGCCTGTCGCTGGCCGACGGGCTGTCTCCAAGGATCTGACGATGTTTTCTTCCCTATCCCCCGACATGCCGCGGCGGCGCCTGCTGCAGGCGCTGGCCGCCTCCTGCCTGGGTGCGGCGCCCGCGCTGCAGGCCGCGCCCTTTGCCGAGATCGGCTGGGAGGCGCTGGTGCCGCCCGGATGGGACCCGACGAAGTCCTTCGAGGACCTGCAGAAGCTCACCGAGCTGCCGGATTCGGACCCCCGCGTGCAGGCGCTGTACGAGCGCATGCGCAAGGTCTGGGACGAGGCGCCCACGGTGGCCTCGCTCGATGGCCGGGCGGTGAGGATCCCGGGCTTCATCGTGCCGCTCGAAGGCAACGAGAAGGCGCTGCGCGAATTCCTGCTGGTGCCGTACTTCGGTGCCTGCATCCACACGCCGCCGCCGCCGGCCAACCAGATCATCCATGTGAAATCGGACCCGCCGGCGAAGGGTTTCAAGACCATGAGCGCGGTCTGGGTCAGCGGCAAGCTGGGGCGCGCGCGCACAAAATCCGAGCTTGGCGCGAGCGGCTACAGCTTGCAGGCCAGGCGCGTGGAGATGTTCAAGGAAAAGTAGGCGCGCCTCCTACCCGATGGATGGTGCTGCACCGACCCCGGGCAAGTGGCTGCGCGGTCAGGCTTGGCGCATGGGCTGGCCATGTGGGCCATGCCGCAACCGGAGATAGACATGCGTACACCCATCACCCCCGAAGAAGCCGGCAAGCCGCACCTCGACCGCAGCGAGGATGCCAATGCCGACCTGCCCGAAGGCAAGGACATCAACGACTACCTGAGCGCGGAAACCGACGTCGCCGACACGCTGGACGAGGTGTCGGCCCATCGTTTCGACGACCTGCCGCAGGACGGTCCGCTCAATTTCGACGACGGCACCGACATGGGCCATCCACGCGGCAACACGGCGCGCGACGGCGGCACCTGGGAGGCCGAAGGCGGCGACAGCGGCGATCTGAAGCCGCCTTCGGAAGTGCTTTCGGACAGCAACGGCCCGAGCGAGCGCAAGGACGCGCGCTGAAAGGCGCAGGGCGCCCCGAGGCGCCCTGCTTGCCGGCAAAGGAATGCGCCTCAGGGCGCATTTCTCGCGTTCAGGCCATCAGCCTGCGCCGCGGCCGTCGCGGCCGCCGCCGCCGGTGTTCTGGCGCGACTGGTTCTGGTTGCTGCTGCCGACCTGCGATTCGCGGTCGTGGCGGCTTTCGGGGGTGCGCTGGCCCTCGTTCTTCTGCGTGGGCGCCTGGTTGCCCTGGCGGTTGTGGTCGTTCTCGACCTTGCCCGTGCCGGGTTCCTGCTTGTCTGTGGACATTCCGTACTCCTTTTCTGAGGTTGCGGTCCCACTCTAGGCAGGGCGGCGCATGGACCGGGCAGGTCTGGGCGCCGTGCCCGCGTCAGGCCACGCTGACAGGCGCCACAGCCAGCGGGGCAGCCGCCGCCGCGCGCCGATCGCGCTCGTCGGCCTCGTAGAAGCGCAGCTTGTCGGCATACATCGCCTGGTCGGCACGGTGCACGATGCCTTCCATCGATGCGCCTTCCTGCCCCACGGCATGGCCCATGGCCAGATGGATGGTATGGCCCGGATAGAACTGGTTGTTCAGCTCGAGCAGCGACAGGATGCGCTCCTGCATGGCCTGCGCACCGCGCTCATCCGTGGCCGGCAGCAACACCATGAACTCGTCGCCGCCGATGCGCGCCACGCAGGCCGGGTCGTCGACCGCCTTGGCCAACACCTCGCCCAGGCGGCGCAGCATCGCATCGCCGGCGGCATGGCCATGCTCGTCGTTCACGGCCTTGAGGCCGTTCATGTCGATCGCGATGACGGCCAGCGGCCAGGGGCCCTTGCGCGACAGGCGGTTGAGCTCCTCCATGTAGAATGCGCGGTTGCGCAGCTGGGTCAGCACATCGTGCTTGCCCAGGTACTCGAGGTAGGCCTCGGCTTTCTTGCGCGCCGTGATGTCGACCAGCGACAGCAGCACCAGTTCCCAGTTCTGCGCGTGGACGTTGATCGAGAATTCCAGATGGATGTGCAGGATGTCGCCGTTGAGCGAATAGTTGACCACCTCGCGTTGCTGCACCAGCCTGCCGTCCCAGAGGTCCATCAGCTGCTCGGCGAAGGAGTCGTACATCTCCCCGCGAAAGACGCGCGACAGGTTCTGCAGCAGCTCGGGCTTGCTCGGAGCGCCAAACATCTCCAGCGTCTGCCGGTTGACGTCGATCACGCGGATCTCCTTCATGCAGCGCGTGACGAACTCCGGGTGCACCTTGAGGAAGGTGCGGAAGTCGCTGATGCCGCGCGCGCGCACCTCGTCGAGCAGGCGCTTGACCTCGCTGAAATCCTCGACCCACAGAGAGACCGGCGAATGCTCGAAGAGATCGCGCGCATACTGCTCGCTGCGCTTGAGCTTTTCCGTGCTTTGCACCTCGGCGGTCACATCCTCGAGCGAAACCAGCACCCGGCTCCAGTTGTCCTCATAGCCCGGCAGGACGCGGGCGCGCACCTGGACATCCAGCCGGCGGCCGTCGAGCGCGTAGTTCACCGAGCGGGTTTCAAAGCCCTGCTGCCCGTCCCACAGCGCGAGCAGTTCCACCAGGATGCTGTCGAGCATGTCGCCGCGGAACACCTCGTGCAGCCGGCTTTGCAGCGTCTGCTGGTCCGCCGCCTTGAACAGGTCGAGAGTGTATTGATTGACGCGCAGCACCTTGTAGGACTGGCTGCAGCGCCGAAGCCGTTCCGGATCTTCGCGCAGATGGGCCAGAAGATCCGTGACACCGTCGGCACGCCACCGGTCGAACAGTTGCTTGAGCCCGCTGTAATCCTCCATCCACAGGGATACAGGGGCAAGGTCGAACATGTCTTCAAAGTCCAGACCGGTTGCGAGAGAAATGGTCACCAATAACACCTCCGCTGCGGATTATTGCCGACCTCATGAGGATGCGCCATTGCTGCGGGCATGGGGTCGCGTCACAGCGACAGGACTGGTTGAATTCATACCAGATTCAGGACTATATTTTTCCCCTCATGCGGCGCAGGCGGTAGGATGCGCACACGCCCTTTGCACATTGGCTGTCTGCGCTGGAACCACGAGCCGGCGAATCGTTACTAAAAACTAGAAGCTCCTTTACGAGAAGGTCTCCATCGCCGTGACTACTACCGTCCTCGCCATCCCTGTGGATGCGGCCCAGCTGTCGCTTCAATCTTTCCGTGATCTTGCATGCACCGCAGAGGCATTGCAAGTAGGCTGGGACGTTTCCGAATGGAAAGTGACAGCCGCCGGCACGGCAGCCGATGCCGGCACCAGGCACATGGGCTCGGAGGCCGAGGTGGACAGCACCGCGGTGTTCATCGAGGTCCTGGGGCGGTCGTTTCCGCGCGGCATCCAGGAGGCGGTGGTGCGCGAGCTGGCGCTCGAACCACGGCCCGGCAAGCCGCTGCAGTCGCGCCTGGTGCTGCAGGCCATTGCCATGGCCGAGGCCAGCGAACAGGCCCTGCAGGGGGTGGATTTCATGACGCAGATGCAATTCAGCGCCGCGATCCACACGGCGGAGTTCGTCGACGCCTGCCATGCCGCAGGCCTGGCGCCAGAGGACGTGAGCGCGCCCCAGCGGGCGGCCATCGATGCGCGCATGCAGCAGCGCTTTGCCGCGGCAGCACGCCTCAAGCAGATGCCGGTGGCGCCTGAAACCGCACGCCAGTGGTTGCAGGCCGAGCTGCTGGAACGCGACCTGCCCACGCGCTGAAACGCATCTGATTGCTGCGGTATTTGTTACAAATACCCGATTCAAGCGCTTGGTTTCAGGCCGGGCTGGCACACCGGATGCGGTGCAAAAGCACTCTTTGAGCATCATGGATATATAGCCGGCAATCCATTGGTTCACTCCATTGGAGTACTGGTTTCCCCTCTGAAAACCCGTGCAGGCGACACTTTGGGCCAGCTGGCAAAACCGCTGCTGTGGTCGTGCAACGTTGGATTAATGCCAAGGTATACAAACCCAACGCAGCATGTAAGAATTGGTTACGTGGGTAAGCCCATTTTGCTTAATTCAGCCGCGGGTGGTGTCCGATATGAATGATGAATCCATAGGGCAATCGTGGGAAGGCAGTTCCCAGAGTCTCGAAGCGTATGCCGACAGCGAACCCATGCCAGCGATGGACGAACAGTCGTTGGCCCAGCGTGACGCGCTCTTCCAGTCTCTCGTGCAGGCCCATGGCGCACGCCTGCAGCGTTTCATCATCAAGAACATCGGCAATGCAGGCGATGCCCAGGACCTGGCCCAGCAGGCATTCCTGGAAGCCGTGCGTTCCTACAGTTCCTTCAAGGGGCAATCCGAACTGTCGACCTGGCTGTACGGCATTGCCATGAACCTGGTGCGCAACCACCTGTCCCGCGCTCCGCAGCGGCGCCACGAATTCACCGATGAATCGGCGCTGTCCGACATGCCCGCCGATGCGCTGGCACCGGACGAGAGGTTCGAGCAGACCCAGCGCATGCGGCACCTGCAGGCGGCGCTGGAAGACCTGCCCGAAAGCATGCGCTCGATCCTGCTGATGGTGGCCGTGGACGAGATGTCCTATGAGTCGGCCGCGGCGTTGCTGACCATCCCCGTGGGCACGGTGCGCAGCCGGCTCTCGCGCGCACGCGCCGCCCTGCGCGTCAAGTTGCTGGCACGCGGCATCGAACTCGATTTCTGACACCGTATCGTGAAGCCCCGGGGCGTCCCCCGCAGGGCACCCTGGCAGCTTTCAGGGCGCTGGCTCCACGATGGTCGCGGGCGGCCGGGCCTCGAGCGGCGCAGGCACGAGGGCCGACGCTGGCTCGCGCAGCGCCTGCAGGTCTGTCGCGACACCCACGGGCAGGCTCACCAGCCGGGGCTTGATCATGAACAGGCGCTCGCTGGACTGCTGGTTCTCGACCCGATTGGAGAACAGCAGGCCAATGACGGGCAAGGAACCTAGGCCTGGCACCTTGTTGACGTCGCGCGTCGATTGCGTGCTCTTGTAGCCCCCTATCAGCAGCGTCTGGCCCTCGCCGACGATGGCCTGGGTGCTGACCACGCTGCGGCGCACCCGGGGCAGGGTGTCGGTGCGGGTTTCCTGGATCTGGCCATCCTCGATGTCGACATCCAGCTGGATCACCGGCCCGCCGGTGCGCTGCACATAGTGCGGCGTGACGCGCAGCGTGGTGCCGGCGGTGATCGGCGTGACGGTGGCCACGCGCTCGCCGATGGTGCGCACATAGAAGGTTTCGGAGAGGTCGAGCAGCGCGCCGATGTTGTCGATGGTCAGGATCGAGGGACGCGACTGGATGCGCGCCTCGCCCGTGCCTTCGAGCGCCCGGATGCGGTTGATCAGGAAGTTGCCGGAGCTCACCACCAGACTGGTCGGATCGACCGTGGCACCGCGCGCCACCGACCCCAGCACCAGGTCGTTGCCGTCGCCGCTGCTGGTCATCGAGCCGAAGCCGGCCACGATGCCGCCGCGGCGCGCGTTCCAGGCGATGCCCAGCTCGTCCAGGCGCGAGGAGTTGATGTCGACGATCATGGCCTCGATCTCGATCAGCGGCGAAGGAATATCGAGCTGCTCGATCAGGCTGCGGTAGAGCGGCATGCGCTCGGCCGTGTCTTGCACGATGATGGCGTTGAGCCGCGAGTCGGCCTGGATCGAGGGGGTGGCACGCCGCATTCCCATGGCCGCGGCGGCCACCTTCGGGTCGGCGCCGGCGCCGGTCTGCGCGCCGGTGGCGTTCGCCGTGCCGTTGGCCGAGGCAAAGGGGCCGGTGGGCAGGCCGGAGCTGCCGGGGTCGAAATTCAGTCCCGCGACGTTGGCGGCGCCGGCCATGCCCGCCAGGCCGGGCAGGCCCTGGCCGGGGGCCAATGCGGCGGCCAGCGCATTGTTCACGCCCGAGCTGCCCGACTGGCCGCCGATCAGGTTGCGCAGCACCTGGGCCAGGCCCGGGGTGGTGATCTGGCGGTCGCGGTAGAGGATGGTTCGGTCGTCGACCGATGCATGCTTGAGGCGGAACACCGCGACCTGCTGGCCGCCCGCCATCTGCGGCAGCTGGGCCATGGTGCGCTCGATCAGTGCCACATAGGGCGCGGGGCCCGATACCAGCGCCATGCCTTGCTCGGGCAGCTCGCCCCAGCCGAAGCGCGCGTCCAGCACGCCCAGGCTGAGCAGCGCCTGGCGCACGGTGGCGATGCTGCCGCCGCCCGCGCTGATGCTGCGCGTGGCGGCTTCGGTGGTGCGGCCCACGTAGAGCGTCCCGGCATGGGTGAACCAGGTGAGCCCGTAGACGCTGGCCAGCCGGTCGATGAACTCGGTCGGGCTGGCGCTGTTGAACCTGCCCTGCACCTTGCCCGCGACCTGGGGCGAGAGCTCCAGCGACAGGCTGAAGCTGCTGGCGAAGTCGCGCAGCACCTGGGGCAGCGGGGTGTTGTCGGCGTAGTAGCTGTAGGGCGCCTCGGTCCATGGCGGGGGAGCGGCCTGGGCAACGGTCCAGCAGGCGCTGAAGCAGCTGGCGCAGGCCAGTGCCAGCAGCGCCCGGCGGGCCTTGCCGGCAGCGGTGCGCGCAGCGTGGAGGGAGCGCCGGAAAGCGGGCGGAAGCGGGAGCAGGTTCATGGAAGGAAAGCGCCGGCAAGGGCCGCATTCAAAGGGTGGCGCTGGCTTTGGACCAAAAGGCAAGTGAATTGACGAAGGTGCCCACGGCATCGTCGATGTCTTGCAGGCTCTGGGCACGGGCGGGCAACTGCAGCCATACGGCCCGCTCGCGTGCGTCCACGCTGCAGGTCGTGGGCTGCTCTTTCATGGTGCCGCAGGCCATCCGGGCGAAGGCCAGCAGCAGATCGTCGCGCGCCCGGCCGGCCTCGGGCAGGGGCTTGAGGTAGGCACTGACCATGACGCCCTCGCCGGCAAGCGCCTGCAGCCGCAGCTGATAGCGGCGGTCGATGACGAGCTGCAAGGTGGAGGCGCCCGGCGCCATTGGAATGCCGTGGTGCGCTGCATAGCGGCCGAGCAGGGAGGCCGTGGCCTGCGTGGAAATGTGCATGGGCTGCATGGGCGTGGACCTTCAGGTCGGCGGTTGCTGGTCGAGCTGCTGCAGCAGCCGAAGGATTTCGGCCACCGGCTCGATCAGTTCGGTGGGAATGTATTGACCAGCCTCTCCCTGCGCGGTCAATGCGCGTGCCAGCGGGATGTTCTGCATCACCGGAACACCGGCTTCGCGCGCGGCTTGCATCATCCGCTGGGCCAGCGCCCCTTCGCCCTTGGCGAGGATCATCGGCAGCGGCGTTTCCTCCTCGTCATAGCGCAGCGCCACCGCCAGGTGGGTCGGGTTGGTCACCACCACGGTGGCTTCGCGCGCGCTTTGCACCGCGCTTTCGTGCTGCATCTCCTGGTGCAGCTGCTTGCGCTGGTGCTTGATGTGAGGGTCGCCCTCCATCTGCTTGTATTCCTGCTTGATTTCGTCTTTGGACATCATCAGACCCTTGCGGTAGTTCAGGCGCTGCCAGACGAAGTCGGCCAGCGCGATGGCGGAATAGGCCAGGCCGATGTGCACCAGCATGGTCTTGAGCAGGCTGGCCATGATCTGGCCCAGGCCCGCAAGCCCGGCGTCCGGGATGCTGGTCAATATCGGCAGGGCGTCGCGGATCAGGAGGGTCAGCAGGGTGGACAGGAAGCCGATCTTGATGCAGGACTTGAGGAACTCCACCAGGTTCTTCTTCGACACCACGTTCTTGGCGTTCTCCAGCACGTTGAGCTTCTTGCCCGAGGGCTTGATCTTGTCGAAAGCGAACAGGACGCCGACCTGCAAGGCATCCGCCAGGATGCCTATGCCCAGCACGATGCCGACGAAGGGCAGCACCAGCCAGGCGGCGGCGCTCAGCAGTTCGATGAGCAGGGTGTTGGCCGCCTCCTCGAAGTTCAGGCGCAGCAGGGCACTGGGCATCAGGATCATCTGGCCCAGGCGTTCGACGATGTGGCCGCTGTTGCCCAGCAGGTAGCCGAAGATGGCCAGGATCAGCAGCGTCTGGGTGAAGTCCTTGCTGTAGGAGACATCGCCCTTCTTGCGCGAATCGCGCAGGCGCTTGGCCGTGGGTTGCTCGGTTTTCTCGCTCATGGACGTTGCCGGCGTTCAGCCGCCAGGCCCCCACTGGTCGCGCAGCCAGGGAAGGATCCGGCCCACGTCCAGCACCTCGTCGGCGCCGTAGTCGAACAGGAAGGGGGCATACAGCATCAGCACCAGCATGGCCAGGGCGCTCTTGATCGGCATGGCCATGAAGAACACCTGCAGCTGGGGGGCGAAGCGGCTCACCAGGGCCAGGCCGAACTCGGCCAGGAACATGGCCACCAGGGCAGGAGCGGACAGGAGCAGCGCCATGCGTACCAGCCGGTCGAGCTGTCCCAGCAGCAGGGGCACCGACTCGGCGCGCAGCTCGGGTGTCCACTGCAACACGCTCCACAGCGTGAAGCTGTCATAGAGCGTTCCCAGCAGCAGTGCGAAGCCGCCGCTGATCAGGAAAAAGACGATGAAGGCCTGGTTGAACAGGATGCCCAGCGGTGAGGAATCATTGCCGGTGAGCGGGTTGAGCGTGGAGGCAATGCTGGCGCCGCGCTGGTTGTCGACCAGGAAGCCCACGGCCTCGAAGATCCAGAAGGGAATGGCTGCCAGGTAGCCGATCACGAAGCCGAGGAACGCCTCCTTGAGCATGAGCAGCACCAGCGCCATCGGCTTGATCTCGACCGGCATCACCGCGGGATACAGTGCCGGCACCAGCACCAGGCCCAGGGCACCGGCCACGGCAAAACGCAGCATTCCGGGAATGAGCTGGGTGTTGAACAGCGGCAGGACGAGGAACATGGCGAGGATGCGCGGCTGGGTGAGAGCCAGCGTCTTGACGTACGACTGGGCCTGCTCGTAAGTAACCGGAAAATCCATTGGGTTCCTTGGCCGCGCCTGGGCGCTCAGCGCCCGAGCGCAGGCATGGCGTCGAAGATCTGCACGGTGAAATTGAACATTTCCCCGCCGACCCAGCGCGCGGTCAGCAGGATGGTCACGGACACGGCGATCAGCTTGATGCCGAACGACAGGGTCTGCTCCTGGATCTGCGTCAGCGCCTGGAGCAGCGAGAACAGCGTGCCGACAATGGAGCCGACGACGATCGGCGGCAGCGAGAGCCAGAGCACCAGATACAGCGCCTGGGTGAAGTACGAGACGACATCGACGGATTGCATGGCGGGTCCTCGGGTGCGGTTCAGACGTAGGTAAGCACCAGTCCCTGGATCAGGCGCGACCAGCCGTCGACCATCACGAACAGGAACAGCTTGAGCGGCAGCGAGATCGTGACGGGCGAGACCATCATCATCCCCATGGCCAGCAGGATGTTGGAGACGATCAGGTCGATCACCACGAACGGCAGATAGATGAGAAAACCGATCTGGAAGGCGGCCGTCAGCTCCGACACCACGAAGGCCGGCATCAGCACGATGAAATCCCGCTCCGTCATGCCTTCCGACAGCAGCGGCCCCCACAGGCGCCGGGCGGTGCGCACGAAGAAATCACGCTGCTCGACCCGGCTGTTCCCGAGCATGAATTCGCGCAGCGGTTCAGCGCCGTCGCGCACGCCGCTGATCAGCGCGGGAACGCTCTTGAGCGTGTCGGGCTGGGCCGTGAGACGGTCGAACATGTGCATGCCCACGGGCGCCATGACATACACGGACAGGATCAGCGCCATGCCGTACAGGGCCAGGTTCGGGGGCATCTGCTGCACCCCCAGCGCATTGCGCAGCAGCGACATGACCACGGCGATCTTGAGGAACGAGGTGCTCACGACGACCAGGACCGGCATCAGCGCCATCAGCGCCAGCAGAACCGCAAGGGTGATCGGGTCGAAGGTGTTCATGGCGCGGGCTTCGGGGCAAACAGCCGGCTGATGGACACGCCCAGCTGCCCATCGATCTCGACCAGCTCGCCCTCGCCGATCAGCGCGCCGTTGGCGCGGATGCGCACGGCGCTGGCCACCGGGTGCTCCAGGCGTATGGCCTGGCCGGGCTGGAGCGCGCGCACTTCGGCAAGTGCCAGGGAGATCTCGCCGAGGTCGAAGGACAGGCGCACCGGGATGGCATCGAAACCGGCAGCGTCGGCCGGGGGATTCTCAGGAGTGGGCATGGCGGGGGTCCAGGGCTGTACGACGGTGAGAAAGGGGGCTGCGGCGCGCGCTTCCCGCGCGGGCTCCAGGGACTGCGCATCGTCTGGAAACACTTCAGTGGCGGCGGTTTCGGCGGGCATGGCGGGAAGGTGCACGTGCAGGCCGCCGGCGCCAGGCGCCTGCAGCCACAGCACCCGCTCGGCCGACACCAGGCTGCGCTCCATCGGCAGCACATCGCCCAGGCCCAGCTGCTGCAGCTCCTGCACCGAGACGGTGGCGTAGCCGATGTCCAGGCGCAGCGTCAGGGGCAGGGAGTCATTCGCCAATGGGCCCGCATGCGGCGGCAGGGCCGAGGCCAGTCCGGCGATCAGCAGCAAGCCCAGGCTGTCGGTGCGCAGCAGCCCGGCGATGGATTGCGTGCCGTTCACGGCATCGAGCCGCAGGGCAAACGCATGGGGCAGCGCGGCGGCCATCGGTTCGCGCACGATGCCGCGTATCTGCGGCGTGCCGCGGCCCAGCTGCTCCAGGCGGTCCATCAGCTCGCTCAGGGCCGCGCTCAGCGCCGCGGCCTGCATTTCCCCGGGCAGCTGCGCCAGCGCTGCGCCCTCCAGCAAGGCCGACAGCATTTGATCGGCGGCCGCTTCGGGCAGCTGCAGTTGCAGCTGCGCGCCCGCCCATTCGATGTCGGCAACGGTGTCGCCGGCCACCGCTGGCCAGGGGGACTGGATGACGGGACGCAGGCTGGCCAGCCACTGCGTTCCACCACAGCGCACGGGCATCTCCCTGGCGCGCTGGGCAATGGTCGTTCTTGCCTGCGCCTCGTTGCGCGACAGCTGCGGCAATGCCGACAGGAACGGGGCGGAGAGGGAGCTTGACATCGGGAATGGGGGAAAGAGGGAAATCAGCAGTTGGCATCGATCTGCAGCAGGCGGGGATCCCCGGGATCGTTGGTCTGCACCTGCACGCGGCTGTCGCGCTGCAGGCGCTCCACCAGGCTGTCCGCCAGCCAGGGCGCGCCCGAGCACAGGCGTTCGCGCGAGGCTTCATCGCTGCAGGTGAAGCGGGTGACCACACGCCCCTCGTCCTCGAACACATCCACGACCACGCCGGGCAGCTGTTCCTCCGCGATTTCGATCTGCACCCGGCGCTGGCCGTCGCTGCCGTCACTGACCAGCAGACGCGTTGCCATCTGCATCAGGGTGCTTTCCAGCGCAGCCGATACCGCCGTCGGGTCCGCTGTTTCCGCCGGGCGGGCGAGCGGCAGGGAGTGGAACAGATCGAAGGGCTTGACCAGGGCGCTGCTTTCGGAGGAATCGGCGGGCGCCGGTTCCGCGGGCGCCCCGGCATTGCCAGGCTGCGCCGTTTCCTGGGAGCGATCCATGCCCTGCGGCGGGGTGCCGGCCATTGGCGCCGAGGAAAGCATTTCCCAGGGCTTGGGTAGGGCCTTGGCAGCCAGCTCGGCCTGCGCCGTTTCGGACGGGCTGCCTTGAGGCAGGCCGCCATGAAGCAGATCCTGCGGCAGAGCGCCCTGAGCCAGGCTGTTCAGAGACGGCCCTCCCTGGGGCAGGCCATCACCAGGCAGGCCGTCCTGGGGCAGGCCGCCCTGGGACAATGCAATCTGAGGCGTGCCCATTGGAGGCGGGGCCATTCGAGGCAGCACGCCCTCGGCCGGTACGCCCTCGACCGGCATGCCCTCGGCCGGCATGTCTTGGGGCTGTCCAGTCCCGGGCAGCGCACCCTGGAGCGGGGCCAGGTGGGGCAGCGTGCCCTGGGCCAGGCCAGGCCGGGGCTGGGGCCGGCCATCCTCGGCCAGGCGATCCTGGGGCAGGCGATCCTGGGACAGGCGATCCTGGGACAGGCGATCCTGGGGCAGGCGATCCTGGGACAGGCCATCCTGGGACAGGCCATCCTGGAGCAGGCCATCCTGGGGCAGGCCATCCTGGGGCAGGCCATCCTGGACCTGGGCCCCCGGAGACAGGCCGGGTTGCGGCTGCAGTGCAGCAGCGCCAATGGCCTGGGCTTGACCTTCTGCCGGCTTCGGGGTGGGGGATGCGGACGTGTTTTGAAACAGGTCGAACGGACCGGTCATGGCAAGGGTCTCCGCTTCGGGCGCTTCGCCGGGATCGCGCTGCCGGGCACGGGCCTCGCGCCAGGATTTGACCTGAGCCGCGGCCGCTGGAGCGGGCGCAGCATGGCTGGTGGCGCCGCAGGGCGTATCGGGCGCCATGCCGGAGGGCGTGGCGCGGTCCAGGGAAAGAGGGCGTTCACAGGGCATAGGTGCTCTCGGGGCGGGCAGCCAGGGCAAGACGGTGCGGATGGAGGGACTGCGCGGAGCTCATGGGTTGTCTCCATCGCTTGCGCCCCAGTTCTCGCGTTCGCGGCGCACGCTGGCCGCCTCTTCCATCTCGAGGTCTTCGCGGCGCTCGGACGCCAGCGCCCGGGTGGCCGAGAAGCTGCTGGACAGTTCGATGTACTTGGAGGTCTGCCGCGCCGCTTCCTGGTGCCGTGCGCGCGCCTGGTCGAAATACTGTTGCGCTTCTTCCTGTCCGCGCTGTGCCCGGTCCCGTGCATCCTGCTGGCGTTGTTCGCCCTGGCGCAGCGCGGCCACGGCCAGGCGCACGTCTTCGATGTCGCCCAGGTGCACCAGCCGGGTGTACAGGCCGGCGTAGAGCCGCTGTTCGGCCAGCACGCCGTCGGCCAGCAGCCGGGTCAGCAGTTCCTCGGCGGCAACGCGTTCCTGCCGGGCTTGCTCCAGGGCCTGGCGCTGCTGGCGCATGGCGGTTTCCGCCTGCCCCTGCCTGAAGCGCTTGATCGCCAGCAGACTGTCGAGCATGTTCATCGCGCACGGCCTGTCAGTTGTTCCAGCGCCGCCAGCGTTTGCGGCAGGCTGGAGTTTTCATCGGTGCGCTGCCTCAGGAAGCGGCGGATGGCCTCGATCTTGTCGATGGCCTCGTCGGTGGCCGGATCGCCGCCGCGCTTGTACTCGCCGATCTTGACCAGCAGATCGACCTCCTCGTACTTGGCCATGAGCTCGCGCAGGCGGCCGGCCATGTGCCTGTGCTCCGGCGTGACCACGGCGTTCATCACGCGCGAGGTCGAAGCCAGCACGTCGATGGCCGGATAGTGGTTGGACGAAGCCAGCTTGCGCGACAGCACGATGTGGCCGTCCAGGATCGAGCGGGTTTCGTCGGCGATCGGCTCGGTCATGTCGTCGCCCTCGACCAGCACCGTGTAGAGCGCGGTGATCGAGCCCTTGTCGTTCATGCCCACGCGCTCCATCAGCTTGGGCAGCGTGGCGAACACCGAGGGCGGGTAGCCGCGGCGCGTCGGCGGCTCGCCCGCAGCCAGGCCGATTTCGCGCTGGGCGCGCGCGAAGCGGGTCACCGAATCCATCAGGAACAGCACCTTCTTGCCCTGGTCGCGGAAATACTCGGCGATGGCCGTGGCCACGTAGGCCGCCTTGGCGCGTTCCATCGACGACTTGTCGCTGGTGGCGCAGACGATGACGCTTTTCCTGCGGCCTTCCTCGCCCAGCTCGTGCTCCAGGAACTCGCGCACCTCGCGGCCGCGCTCGCCGATCAGCGCCACGACGGTCACATCCACGTCGGCGCCCTTGACCAGCATGCCCATCAGCGTCGACTTGCCGCCGCCGGCGGCCGCGAAAATACCCATGCGCTGGCCTTCGCCGCAGGTCAGCACGGAGTCGAGCGCGCGCACGCCAAGCTCCAGCGGCTGGCTGATGATGCGGCGCCCGAGCGGATCGGGGGCCTCGGCAAACACGGGGTAGAACTTGCTCGCCTCCAGCGGGCCGCGCTCGGCCACGTCCAGCGGCCGGCCCAGGCCGTCGAGCACGCGGCCCAGCAGGCCGAAGCCCACCGGCACCAGGTGCGCGCGGCCCGTGGGAATCACCTCGGTGGCGGCGGAGATGCCGTACATGTCGCCGATGGGCGTGAGCAGGGCCGCGTCGCGCGCGAAGCCCACGACCTCGGCCTTCATCTCGAAATCCTCGCCCGGGTTGCGCAGCAGGCAGACCTCGCCGACCTTCACCGTCGGCACCACGGCCTTGATGATGGTGCCGATCACCTGGGTCACGCGGCCCTTGATCTGCAGCATGGGCGCGTCGTCCAGCGCCAGCTGCATCATCTCGGTGATGTAGTCGAACTGGCGCAACGCGCGCGCGCCGGGCGGGCCGGAGGGGTTCATATGCGGCTGCCCAGCACTTTCTGGAAGGCTCTTTCCAGCGCCGCGAGCTGGCCTTCGATGCTCGCCTCGACCAGGCCGATCTCGCTTTCCACGACGCAGGCATGCAGCCCCAGGCGGGCATCGGCGACGATGTCCAGATAACCCACGCCGGGAAAGGCGGACAGCAGGTAATTGATGCGCGAGCGCACCGTTTCTACCTGCTGCGGATGCAGGCGCAGCGTCATCTGTTTCTGGTTGCGCACCACCGCCAGCGCATTCCTGACGACGGTCACCACCCGGTCGGCATCATCGTAGTCCTCCATGATCTTGCGCACCGCGCCCATGACCAGCGCCACCATGTCGGTCTCCACCTGGGAGAAATATTCGATGGTGCGGCTCGCGGTTTCCATCATCTTCTCGGCCTGGACCATCTGGGCTTCGGCCAGGCCTTCGGCGTAGCCGCGCCGGCATTCCTCGTCATGGGCTGCCTGGGCCGCGCCGACGATTGCCTCGGCCTGGGCACGGGCGGCAGCGACCAGGCCTTCGGCCTGGGTCCAGGCGTCGACGTCCGCGGCGCGCAGCACGCGGGTGCCCGGCGCGATGCGTGCCTGCAGCTTGCGCTGCGGCGTCAGTGGGTCGCGGGAAACGAGGAAAGCCATTCGGGCTCCAGGAAAAGCAGGATCTGCAGGCACATGTGGCGTGCCTGGATGGGTGTCATGCCGCTGGCCTCGCGGGAGGCGGGAGTTTCGGCGTCCATGGGCAGCTTCCAGTCGGCACGCCGGCGCAGGGGCGCGGGTGCGTCATGCCAGCACTGGGCCAGCACGCCCGCGCCCAGCGCGTCGGCGCCTTGGGCCAGTCCCCGGCCCAGCCAGGGCTGCGGGTCATTCAGCCCCGGATGCAAGGCGGCGCCCTGGGCACAGACCCAGCGCAGCGCCGCGGCGCCAATGGCCTGCTCGGCCTCGTGCACCGAGGCGCGCGCAATGCGCCGGCGCAGGTCCTTGCCCAGCAGCAGCGATCCGGCATGGCGCCCCGTGGCGTGCAGCAGCGCCGGGCTGGCCAGCGCCAGCGGCAGCGCGGGATGCGCCAGGTCGCGCACCGGCTCGGCGTCGGCTTGCAGGCGCTCGAGCAGCAGTTGCGACCAGCGCCGGTGCCATTGCCTGTGGCTTGCCGGCTGTGCCAGCCAGGCGGCCGCGTCGGCATGGCCGGGCAGCCAATGCTGCGCACGGCTGGCATGCAGGCCAAGGCTGGGCAGCAGGTTGAAGCGCTGCAGCGGCTGCGACCAGAGGGCGGGGTGCGCGGTGTTCACGGGGCCCTCGTGGTCAACGATGCCAGCGCGGGTCGCAGCATCGCGCGGAAGTGCCAGGCACCATAACCCAGCGCCGCCAGCGCCAGCGCCGCCACGGTGGCCAGCGACCAGATCAGCCAGGACAGGCCAGCGGCCGCGCCTTGCGGCACCTCGAAGCCCCAGACCGATTGCGCCGGCTCGGCGGGCACGGCGCCGGCGCGCGCCTGCGAGGCCACGAACACCACCGACACCCGGTCGGCGCTCAGGCTGGGGATGCTGTTGGTGACCAGGCGGCGGATCTGCGGCTGGATGATTTCCAGGTTGTAGCCGTCCTGGTGCTTGATGAAGACCGCAGCCGTGGAGACGACGCCGGTTTCCCCGGCCGTGCCGCGCTCGGGCAGCACCACATGCACGCGCGCGGCCAGCACGCCGTCGATCTTGGACAGGGTGTTCGACAGCTCCTGCGACAGCGCGTAGACATAGCGCGCGCGCTCCTCGAGCGGCGAGGAGATCAGCCCTTCCTTCTTGAAGACCTGGCCCATGCCGGCAAAGCGCTCGCGCGGCAGCCCGTTGGCGCGCAGCACTTCCAGCGCGCGGCCCACGTCGCTGGCGGCCACGCGCACGCCGACCATGCCATCCTTGCCCGCGACCTTGTCGGTGGGAATCTGCGCCTTGATCAGCGCCGCCACCACTTCGTTGGCCTCTTCCTCGGCAATCGCGCCCATCAGTTCCACACGGCCGACGCAGGCGGCCAGCACCAGGCAGCTTCCCAGGAGCGCCAGCTGCAACCCGCGGCGCAGCCACCGGGGAGAAAAGCGGAAGTTCATTGCACGCGCACCAGTTGGTCGAAATTCTGCGTGGAACGGCTGATGCCCTTGCCCACCAGCTCGAACTGCATCGAAGCCTGCGTCAGGTGCAGCTGCAGGCCGAGCATCTCCTGCATGCTGAGCATCGGGTGGCCCGGGCTCAGCATGTCGGAGACCTTGGTCCAGGCGGAGCGCATCTCGGTGGACACGCCCTGCATGCCCTGGAGAATGCGGTCTCCGACGCTGTGGGAGTCCGGAGCCGCCGGAGCGACGGACGCCGGGGCCAGGGCAGGCGGGGCCGCGGCGACATCGCCAGCGGCAGGCGCCTGCATCAGGGCCGCGAAGCGCTGCGTCGCAGCGGTATCCGGCGGCGGCGCCACCCCCGCGCCCATCAGAGGCTCGGGGCGCGCAGCGGCAAGAAGGGCGGTGATTTCCATGGCAATTCCTGAATCAAGAAGACGGAGGCCGTGCGGACGCGGGCAGCGCTGCGGCGCCCAGGTCTTCGCCCAGCAGGCTGGCGGCAAGCCGCGCACCTTCGGAAGGGGTGTCATTGCCGGCGCGCAGCACGATCTGGCGCAGCAGGTAGGTGCTTTCCCCCGCACGCCCGGCCAGCTGCAGCGCCAGGCCCTGGAAGGCCTGCACCAGGTCCGACTCGGGGCCGGGCGGCAGGCAGGCCGCCTGCAGCTTCTGCACCGCTTCCGGCGCACGCGCCGCATTCATCAGCGCGCAGGCCAGCCCCACGAAGCTGAACGCCTGGCCGGGCCGCAGCAATGCCAGGGCATTGAAGATGCGCAGCGCCCGCGGCACGTCGCCCCGGCCGGCGGCCAGGAAGCCGACCTGGGTCAGCAGGCGGATATCGCTGGCATCAGGCAGCATTGGCATGCGCCAGCAGCGCGTCGATGGCCCGGGCGCGCGCCAGGGTCTTCTCGTGGCCGCTGTTCGCCTCGCAAAATTGCACGACCAGCGCCAGGCTTTCGCGCGCTTCCTGTTTCTTTCCCTGTTGCAGCAGGCATTCGGCAATGCACAGGTGATGCAGTGGCTGCTCGGTTTCGATCAGGGCCATGAAGGCATAGATGCCGGCCGCGGATTCAGGGCGCCCTAGCTTCTTCTCGCAGATTGCCAGCCCGGCCAAGTATTTGATAGTGGTCGGCCGGTAAATGGAAATCATGGAAAAAAGACTGACGGCTTTTTCAAAATTGCCCTGTTGCACCAGCTGATAGGCCTCTGCATAGATGATTTCCGTGTCGTCATCATCCAGCCGCGCGCGCGAGGGCAGGGCCTCGAGATCGGCAATGAATTTTTTGACGATATCTGCATTTGAGGTGTCTGGCATATATTCGGAGATCAATTAAAAGTTTTGAATCATGTCGTGATTGATTGCATGGTTTGCTTGATATGTGCTGTTCATTGCATCGAATACGGCCTTTATAAAATCGGCCGCGTGGGCAAAGTCTTCGCCACCTTCGCTGGATTTGGCATCTTTCTGTTTGGACCAGGCCTCGAATTTGGCCCTCATGGAATCGGCTTCCGCTGCATCCATTTTGAGACCCGCAGTCACCATGCCGCCTATTCCGTCGGCCATGGTGGTGATGCTTTGCGCCAGGCCGTTGATGAAGTCTGCCTTTCCTTTGAACTCGGCAGCGCCGGCTTCATCCTTGGCAGCCATTGCCTTGGCGGATTTCATGGATTGGGTGAATGCAGCGGCGGATGCTCCGATTTGAATGACGCCGCTGAGGATTTTCAATGCGGACGTGATCATCGCGGCTTTGTAGTTCGCCTCGCCGGCCTTCTTGATCTCATCGGCCGCGGCATTGAGCATGTCGACGCTGGCCTGCATATTCGCTGCACGCACCTCCCGCCCATTCTTTCGCATCTCCTGGGCGAACTGGAGCATCAGGCCCATGATGTCTTCCATGTCCATCAATACCGTCTTGGCATCCATGGATTCGATCTTGTCCAAGGTGTTTTTTATTTTGTCTTGGAGCTTGTCTTGGATTTCTTTTTCCGGTTCGGTCAAGGAGAAGTATTCAAAACTTTCACGAAGAGAGGAAAAGTTGTAATGTTCCAGTATGTCCTGAGGGGCGAGGGTGTTTACGGAAGCTTGCTCGGCTAGAACATTGGAATCTGCACGATTCGCAGCCTGGTTTTCCGACGATCCAACCAAGTCATGCCTTGCATGTTGTGCAGCGTTTTGAGTCGAAGAAACGGTCATGGTGTTTTCCTTGTTTCAAGCTCAGGCGGTTTGTGGGGCCATGTTGCCGATGATCTGCGAGTCGGATGCGCCGCGGGCTTGGACTATCTGGGATGCTATTTCCGGAATCTTCTTCGCTCCTTCCAGGAAATTCTTCAAGTCTTCCATCACTTCATCCCGCGATTGACTGGCTTTCATATAGTTGGCAATGACCCTTTTCAGTTGGGCCTGGACTGAAGCGATATCGCGTTCGATTGCTGCGATTTCCCTGTCTTTGAGGCCATCTGCAATGGTCATTGCGCCATCGACAATGCCTGTAAGCGCTGTTCCGATGGCTGCCGCCTGCCCTACGACCTTCAGGATCGACGAAGTCGATATGCCGGCCGTGACGACCGCCGTGGCGACCGCGATGGCAACCGTTGTCGCGATGGCGAAGGTGGTGGAGACAATGGCTGCCTGTGCGTCGCTGGCGCCCAGCTTCTTGGCCAGCGCGCCCATGCCCTTGCCCATTAAGCTGCCGGGGTCCATCCACTGCGTGATATGGTCGAAGCCCTTGCCGCCTCTTGCCTTGTCGATGTCACTGGCGATGTCGAGAGCGGTCGATGCCAGCGAAAGCACCGACAACGCAAGCAAGGGTGCGGCCGCTCCACCTGTGGCTACCGTGGCCGCGACCGCCGCGACCGTCACGAAAACCGCAACCACTGCCTTGAAGATTTTCTTCAGCCAGCCAAAGAAACCTCCCCCACTTGATTTTCTCTTCGCGTTTTCCGCGTTCACCCTGACCTGCTCGGCGCGGTTCTTCTCGAGGGCGGTGAGCCGCTCGTCCGTCAATTTTTTCAACTTCGCGGTGAGCCTGGTGATTTCCTGCTCCATCGTGGCCTGACGATTCTTCTGCAGGTCACTGTCTATCATGGTGATGAACGCGGAAACGCTGTCCACTGCCAGATTGATGATGGCCTTGGATTCCGAAATTACGGGGGCATCGTTATGATCCTTCACGGAACTGCTTTTTTCCGTAGCGGCCGCCGCGAAGCCAAAAATATCTTTTATTGCCTTGGCCAGGGCTTCTTTTTGCGCGCCAGGAGTCGAGGACTCAACTGGATAAATCGGTTGGCTTTGGCGTCCCGGGTTGATCGAGTCCATGAATCTCTCCTATTCGCTTTTTGGGGCGGCAGTGGGTGATGTATCCAAAAGCCCCAGCATTGCTTCGGCCCGGGCCTTGAGTTCGGAATATTGCGGCGCATCGCACCGCTGCAGCACGAAGCCCAGGGCTTCCTTGGCTTCCGTGATGAAATTCAAGGTCAGCAGGCATTCCGCGGTGTAGAAGGTGGGAAAGGGATCGTCCATGTCCAGCATCGAGGAGATCGAGTAGTACTTGATCGCCTCCTTTGCGTCCCCGGTCATCTTCAGGCTGGATGCGTAGGCATTCGTGTAGCGCGGCTCGCGGTGGTTCTGTATCACCAGATAGCCGAAAATCAACTTGGCGTCGTGGTACCGGGTATTCGAATACAGATGGTGGCCCAGGGCGTACAGTGATTCCAGATGGGCCTCACCATGTCCGTGCAGTTCCCCCAGCGTGCCGCCCGCGCTCAGGAACTCGACGATTCTTTCCGAAAGCTGCTCGGTTTCCGAAACGTCCGCCGTGCTTGCCGTCATATTCTTCTCCTGTTGGAAATGCCCTGGATCTGCGCCGTGAAGCCATGCAGCGTCATGGCCCAGTGATTCCTATGCCATGTTTCTGATGATGGCGCTGAGCATGTCGCTGAATTTCTTGATGAAGGTGGTCATCATTTCAAAGGCTTCATTGCGTTTGTTGGAAATGCTTTGTATGCGCAGCATGTCCATTTGCTGCGTATTGCTCAGGTTGTCAATGCTGCTCTTGATGGATGTGACGGCTTTGTCGAGAGCACTTTTGTTCGATTTTTCGACGGAGGTAAATCCGAGCAGTTTCTCAGTTGTCATCTCTGTGGGTGCGAGGGCTTCGTTGAATTGTTTTATCTCGTCTTCTGACATTCCATTAGGAATGCCATCGAGTGGATTGGCATTCTGGGTGTATTTCGTGAGAATGCCGTTCAAGCTGGCCATGAGGGTATTGAGTTTGGCGATCTGCTCGTTTTTCTTCTGCAAGGTCTCCATCTGGTCCTTCAGCAGGTCTTCCAGGAGGCTGGCCCGGTTGGCCTGCACGGCCAGAAGAGAAGTTTCGATACCCACGGTTCTGATTTCCGCGCTCGTCAGTCCTTCAGGGATGGCATTTACAGCGGTGGTGCTCATGAATATTCCTTGTATGGATTGCCCGGGGGGAAGGAATCCATGTCATGGGTTGGCGCCACCGGATGCTTGCAGCCGTAGCGCGGAAAGGGACGCAGGCTGCCAGGCACCGCGTTTCCAGAGGTCTCGCTGCTCAGACCATGAGGCGCGGGCGCCGCACGCCGCGCAGCGGAGCCTCGGCAAAGGAGCGGCGCGTGGCTTCCTCGCGCAGCTCCTGCTCGATGTCCGCCATCTGCTGCCGCAACGCCTTGCGCGCTTGTTCCTTCTCGTGGGGCGTCAACTGGTGCTGCAGGTAATCATGGAATTCCTGCCGGTCCAGGCCAGACGCGCGAAAGAAGGCGTCGCCGTCCGCCAGGTCGCGTTGCACCCGCTCGATGAGTTCCTGGGCCTGGAGCAGGATGGCTTCAGGAGTGTCTTTGCGCATGTCGTTGCCTTCGATGCCGGCATCGAAGCTTCGTAGTTCAGGTACTGGTGAGTAACCGGGCAGGTCAGCCAGTTCCCAGAAATTTTGTAGTCCGGGCGCTGCTAGGTTGGAACCAGCGCGGCCGTGGAGTTACAGACACAGGCGCGCCCCTGCGCGTGCCGCTCCACCTCGAACCCACCATGTCCCGAATAGAACCGTTCAATACCGCTTCCGTCGATGGCACCGGAGTGCAAAGCCGTGCCGGACAGGGGAGCCAATCGTCCGTCGGGCAGTTTTCCGGGCAGCGGATCCAGGTGGATGGCGTCGACACCATGCTGTCCGACGCGGCCGAAGAGATCAGCATGCACCATGCCGAGAAGGCGGAGAGCAAGCATTCCTCCGAGCGCAGGAAGGAAGCCGGCCGGCCCCTGGAGATCATGGGGGCCGAGGCCATCATGGAGTACCTGGATGCGGCCCAGGCCTTCGAGGACCCGGAGCAGCTGGTGCATCTGGCCGAGCGCATGCTGTCCGGGCAGGGCGACCCGGCGCAGCATGCGCGCCGGGCGTCCGACGAGCCCACCGGCCAGTTCATGGCCCTGCAATACGCCCTGCAGCAGGGGATGCGCGAAGGCGTGGCCGGCGACGTGCTGGAGGCCCTGCGCGAATCGCTGCAAGACCTGGAGATGGCCCACGGCCCGGCCATCCGCGCCGACATCAATTCCGTGCGCACCGCCGCCGAGGCCGGCGCAAGCCGCGAGGAAATCGCCCAGTTCCAGGAGACCTACCGCGACGTGGTGCTGGGCGAGTCCTCGCTGGCGGCAACCCTCAAGCTGGCGCTGGAGCGCTTTGGCGACCAGGATTACGCCCAGGGCCTGCGGCAGCTGACCCAGGCCCTGGGCCAGGATCTG
The DNA here is from genome assembly GCF_023634805.2 of Comamonas endophytica. NCBI lineage: Bacteria > Pseudomonadati > Pseudomonadota > Betaproteobacteria > Burkholderiales > Comamonadaceae > Comamonas > Comamonas endophytica. The sequence goes on along the minus strand of NZ_CP106881.1, from coordinate 1,363,647 downwards.
GCGGCGGCCCATCCCTCGCGCGATCCGGTGCGGCTGCAGCACCTGCTGCAGGACCTGTATCGCCTGGAGGTGACGGCCACGGTCCTGGATGGCTGCAGCAAGCTGCAGGACCGGCTCGCGCACAGGTACGGCACTGCCTCATCCGTGTCGCCCGCCATGCTGATGCGCAGCCTGGTCGACATCAGCGCCGAAGCCTGGATTTCGGGCCAGCGCTTCACGGACCTGAGCGAAAACTGCGGCGCGGCGCAGGTGCCCGAGGCCCAGATCCAATTCCTGACGACCGTCAGGGGACTGATGCGCGAGATGCCGGTGCAGGTTTTTGTCGACCCTGAGCAGCGCCAGCTGGTGCTGGACGCTGCGCAGGATGCGCTGGATGCAGCAATCGACGGCGAGGTAGCTTGATATGGGCCACATGGAACAGGTATTGGCCGAATTCGGCCAGGACATCGGTCTGGCGGGATTGGCGCCCGGCGCCAGCGGAGAAGTGCAGCTGCGGCTGGAGTCGGATGCCCTGCTGGGCGTTTCGGCGCATGGCGAGGAGGCCGTGGTGCACTATGCCGAGCCCGTGCCCTATGGCGCCGCCGCGCTGACTTTCAAAGCCATGCAAAGGGCCGCACAGACCGATTCCGTCAACGAGCGGATACAGGTCGGCCTGCGCACGACGGCGCAAGGGGACTGGCTGGTGGTGGCCTCGCGCCTGCCGCTGCGCCACCTCGACGCCCGCGAGGTGCATCGCATCGGCATGCACCTGCAGGGCTGGCTGGCCTTTGTGCGCAAAGCCCTCTGAGGCGCCATTGCGCGGCTGCATGGAACGCGCGTCCATGCCTGGTTACTCACCTACGCAAGGAGTGCTTTCGCCTCCTGGCCGGTACCGGAAGTTTCATGTTTAGGACCCGTTCATGCTAGATATCCGCCGCGACCAACCGGGGTTTTTCTCTCAGGGCATCGAGAGCATCTCGCACGCGTCGACCACCCAGGCCTTTTCCCTGCCGGCATCGACGAATGCGCCGCTGTCCGAGGCCGGGGTGCGCTCGCATCTGGAGGCGCTGCTGCAAAAGCCCTCGATGGACAGCCGCCTGGACGCCGCCCTGCGTCCGCCGCTGGCAAACCGCGATCTGCTGCTGCCCGGAAATTTCCGCGCGGCCCTGGGGGCCGCGCGCGAGCTGCTGCGCCAGGCGGCGCTGCAGCGCCAGGCCGCAGCCCGGCGCCGCGACCCGCGCAAGCCGGGCGAGGCCGAGGCTTCGCAGGAGTTCCCGGTACTGAACCGGGCCGCGCGCCTGCTCGATGAAGACGCCGCCGACCGCGATCTCGGGCAGATGTACCGCAGCACGCTCTACCAGGGCTGATGGTGGCAGGCGACAACCCGGCCAGCGCGTCCTCCGATGAACCCCAGGCAGCGCATGCCACCGCGACACCCGCGCAGGCCCTGGAATTCATGGACGTGCTGGCCTACATCTACCTCGAGCACGGGCTGCCCGACAAGGCCGCCGTGCTGCTGTCGGCACGCAACCTGCTGGCACCCGACGATGCGCGCGTGCTGCTGACATGGGCGCTGGCGCTGGTGCGCTCGGGAAAGCCCGAGAAGGCGCTGCAGACCCTCGAACGCCTGGCCATGCTGGGCGCCATGGGGGCCGAATTCCATCTGGTCCGGGCCCAGGCCCTGCAGATGCTGGACCGGCAGGCGGAAGCCGCCAGCGCCATGCGCGCCCATGTGGCCATGGAGCCCCGTGCCACGCCACCCTCGTCCACCTGGCCCGGGCTGCCCGCCTGATTCATAGAACGCCCCGCCCATGTCGCAGTCCGTTGCCTTTTCCCGCTTGCAGCGCGTGGTCCAGCTGGCCACCAGCCGCAACGACCTGATCCTGGCTTTCTTCCTGGTGGCGGTCATCTTCATGATGATCCTGCCGCTGCCGACCTGGCTGGTCGACACGCTGATCGGCATCAACATGACGCTCTCGGCCATCTTGCTGATGGTCGCCATGTACCTGCCCTCGCCGCTGGCCTTTTCCTCCTTTCCCTCGGTGCTGCTGGTGACCACGCTGTTCCGGCTGGGCATCTCGATCGCCACGACGCGGCTGATCCTGCTGCAGGGCGATGCGGGCCACATCATCAACACCTTCGGCAACTTCGTGGTCGGCGGCAATCTGGTGGTGGGCCTGGTGGTGTTCCTGATCCTGACCATCGTGCAGTTCGTCGTCATCACCAAGGGCGCCGAGCGCGTGGCCGAGGTGGCGGCGCGTTTCTCGCTCGATGCCATGCCGGGCAAGCAGATGTCCATCGACGGCGACATGCGCGCCGGCACCATCGACATGGAGGAGGCCAAGCGCCGCCGCGGCATCGTAGAGAAGGAAAGCCAGCTCTACGGCGCCATGGATGGCGCCATGAAGTTCGTCAAGGGCGATGCCATTGCCGGCCTGATCATCGTCGCCGTGAACCTGCTGGGCGGCATCGTGATCGGCACCATGCAGCGCGGCATGAGCGCGGCCGATGCGGCCAGGACCTACTCGATCCTGACCATCGGCGACGGGCTGATCGCGCAGATCCCGGCGCTGTTCATCGCGATCTGCGCCGGCATGATCGTCACGCGCGTGCAGACCGGCGACGGCCCGTCCAACGTCGGCAAGGACATCGGCGCGCAGGTGCTGGCCCAGCCGCGCGCGCTGCTGATCGCCGCGGCCGTGGCGCTGGGCATGGGCATGATCCCGGGCATGCCGCTGTCCGTGTTCCTGGTGCTGGCGCTGGTCATCGGCGGCATCGGGTTCACCATCATGCGCAGCACCCGCCGCGTGGTCGATGCCAAGACCGGCGAGGTCACGGAGGTGCCGGCCATGCAGCCCGCGGGCGACAAGCGGCCCAAGCCGAAGAACGACGGCAGCGATGAATTCGCGCCCACGGTGCCGCTGCTGATGGACGTGGCCTCCGGGCTGGAGGCCAGCTTCGATGCCGACGTGCTCAACGACGAGCTGATCAAGATCCGGCGCGCGCTGTATGTGGATCTGGGCGTGCCCTTCCCCGGCATCCAGCTGCGTTTCAACCCGAACCTGCCGGCCGAAAGCTACAACATCCTGCTGTCGGAAGTGCCGATCTCGCAGGGGCGCCTGCGCCCGGGCTTCCTGCTGCTGCGCGAAACCACGGCCAATCTCGATGCGCTGCAGGTCCATTACGAGAGCGATCGCAATTTCCTGCCGCACATCCCCACCCTGTGGACCGAGGACAGCCTGCGCGACACGCTCAGCCAGGCCGGGATCAGCTTCATGGATACCAGCCAGGTACTGACCTACCACCTGGCCTATGTGCTCAAGAAGTACTCGGCCGATTTCGTCGGCATCCAGGAGACGCGTTTTCTGCTCAGCGCCATGGAAGGGCGTTTTCCCGACCTGGTCAAGGAAGCCACGCGCGTGCTGCCGATCCAGAAGATCGCCGAAATCCTGCAGCGGCTGGTGTCGGAGGATATTTCGGTGCGCAACCTGCGGGCGATCCTCGAGTCGCTGATCGAGTGGGGCCAGAAGGAAAAGGATTCGGTGCTGCTGACCGAGTATGTGCGCTCGACCCTCAAGCGCCATATCAGCAACAAGTACTCCACCAGCCACAACGTGCTGCCCGCCTACCTGCTGGCGCCGAACGTGGAGGACACCGTGCGCGCTGCCATCCGGCAGACCTCGGCGGGCAGCTACCTGGCGCTGGATCCGGCCACCGGCAAGAAGCTGGTGGACAACATCAAGAAGGCCGTGGGCAATGTGGGCGCGAGCCAGCATCGGCCGGTGCTGCTGACGTCCATGGACATCCGCCGCTATCTGCGCAAGATGATCGAGCAGGATCTGTACGAGCTGCCGGTGCTCTCCTACCAGGAGCTCACGCAGGAAGTGAACATCCAGCCGCTGGCGAGGGTGGACCTGTGAGAACCTCCGCCACACCGCGATGGCGCAGAAGAGGGCGGGACCGCGCGCGCGTCCCCGCCTGCGCGTCAGACCCGGGCCAGGCCCTCGTCCAGCGTGTCGGCCACGGCAAACAGGGTCAGGAACCCGCTCATGTCGAAGACTTCGTGCACCATCGGCTGCATGGCCGCCAGCACCATGCGCCCTTTGCTCGCGCGCAGCTTCTTGCCCGCCAGCAAGACCACGCGCAGTCCGGCCGAACTGATGTAGTCCAGGCCGGAGAAATCCAGCGCCAGGCGCTGGATGCCGGCATCGAGCTGCTCGACCAGCAGGCGCTCGAACTCGGGCGAACTGCTGCTGTCCAGGCGCCCACGCGGGCGAAGAATGAGGATGTCGTCGCGACGTTCCTGCTCGATATGCATGGGCAATACCTTTGTCAAATTAATGAGGCTGACTGGATAGGCGGTGCTGATGGATTGTATCGGGCGGGCATGGAACCGGGCGTTTCTCGCCGGGAAAATGTGCGTTTTCTCCGCATCATCGATGGCGCCGCGCGCGCCCGGGCGAAAGCATGACGAACGCCCATGCACAAGACAGGGCGGCGATGACGCCGCCGGCAGCCGGTGCGGACCTTCCGGACCTGGAGCTGCGTGTCCTTTCCGGCTGCCACCAGGGGGCCTCGCTGCCCGTCGAGGCGGGCGAGCCGCTGCGCATCGGCAGTGCCGGGGATTGCGACGTACTGATCGGCGACTGTGGCCTGGAGGCGCCGGTGCGGCTGCATCTGCAGCCCGGCGGCTGGACGCTGGCGGATGCCGATGCAACGGCGGCGCCCGTCCACGCCTTTGGCGCCACGGCATTGCTGGGGCAGGTCGGCGTGACGGTTTGCGCGCCGCATGTGCCGTGGCAGGCATTCGTGCCGCCGCTGCCCACGGACCCGGCGCAGCCGCCGGCCGGGACGGGGCAGGAGGTGCAGGAAATGCCCGGCGCGCAGGAAGTGCAGGAAGTGCATGACGTGCAGGAGGTGCAGGAGGTGCAGGAGGTGCGGATGCGGTCCCCCGCCGCGCCGCGCCCCTCGCGCCGCGGCCAGCTTGCAACCGGTGCCGCACTGGCGCTGGCCCTGCTCGCGGGCAGCTGGATGCTGTGGGGGCGGCTGCCCCCGCCCGCCCTCGCCGAATCGCTGAACGAGAAACCGGCAAAGGCGGCGCTGTCGCCACAAGCCCGCGACGACGCGGTGAAGCAGGCCAGCCTGGCCATCGCACTGGTGGACCCGGCGCTGCGCATGGAGGTCACGCCCAATGCCGAAGGCGGTGTCACCGTGAGTGGCTGGGTGGACGGCGTGGAGCAGTTCGATCGCCTGGCGCAAGGGCTCTCGGGCCTGCGGCCATTGCCGCGCCTGGCGGTGCACACGGCGTCCGAGATGCTCGATGTCCTGCAGGATGCCGCGTCGGCGCATGGAGCACATCTGCAGTTCACGCCGGCCGGCTCCGGCAAGGTGCAGGCCACGGGCCTGGTGGCCACGCCCGCGCAGCACCAGGCGATCCTGGCGCAGCTGCGCGAACGCGCGCCCCAGGGCATCGAGATTGTGGACGGCCTGCGCGTGGCCTCGATGCAGGCGCCCGCAGTGCGCCGCTGGCTGCAGGCGCAGGGGCTGGGCGTCACCGAGGTGGAATGGGATGGCGAGCAGTTGCTGGTGCAGGTCGATGTCAACGCCGCGCAGCGCCCGCTGCTCGAACGCCTGCTGGCCGCGCCGCAGTCGCCTCTGGCCGGAGTGCCCTTCGTGCTGCAGACCCGCTGGCTGCAGCAGGACACGGCACCCGCGAGGGTCGGTGCCGGCGCCAGCGGATTGCCTTTCAGCATCCGCAGTGTGGTCGGTGGCCCGGCGCCTTATGTGGTGCTGGCCGATGGCGAGAAGCTCCAGCCCGGTGGCACGCGTTCCGGCTGGCAACTGGTGGCCGTGGCGCCAGACCATATCGTATGGAATGGCCCCAAACGTCTGGAAGTCGCACGATGAAACTGTTGTTGCCCGCCCCCTTGCCATCTTCGTTTCCCGATGCGCTGAGTCCCCTCGAGGAGGGGCTGCGCGGACCGGACGCCGGGGCGCTGCGCGAACAGACCCAGGCCCAGCTGCAGGCGCTGGCACAGCGCGCGCGCGAGGGCATTTCCGCGGGGGTCTTGCCGGAGCGCTACCGTGAACTGGCAGGGCTGGTCGATGCCTGCCAGGCCGCACTGGATGTCATTGAGAATTGGCCGGCGCCTGCGCCCGGCCGTACCCTTCCGCCGCCCGTCACCGGCAGCGGTTTTTCATTTCCCGACCTTTGAAAGAGGAACTTCCATGGCTGCCATTACTTTCGACGCCATCAATACCAAGCTGGGGGCGGTCACCACTGCGCGCGAAACCGCGCTGAAAACCACCCTGGATGCAATGGACGAGAACCCGACCACGGCCCAGATGCTGAAGATGCAGCACGAGATCCAGCAGTGGAGCATCCTGACGCAGATCCAGAGCACCATCACCAAGGAGCTTGCCGACACCTTGAAAGGCGTGATCCAGAAGGCGGCATGAGGCCCGGGCCGCAGGCGTTGGCGGCGCTCAGCGCGTGCGCGCCACCGGCGCCACGGGAATCACCTCCGCCACGTTCAGCAGCAGCATCGGCGGATACAGCTCCAGTGCCTGTGCCACGGGCAGGTTCACCAGCAGCGAAAAGCGTTGCAGCGTCGATGCCGCAACGGCACTGACCGGTTTCCTTTCGACCAGGATCCGGTGCGCCATCGCGCCCGCGAAGCGGCCGACATTGGTGTCGTTGGAAAACAGCCCGAACAGGCAGCCCGAGCGCCGCACGATGCTTTCCGTCGCGCAGAACGTGGGCAGCCGGTGCTGGCGTGCGGCCTGCGTGACGGCATCGCGGTGGGTGAAGGCCAGGAAGGTGATCGGGCCGACGTAGAGCAGGTCGGCGCCGCGCGCCGCGATGTCGGCCACCAGCGGCGCGATCTGCGCCGGATCGGGTTCCTGGTGGGCATCCAGCCCGAGGCTGGCTTCGATCACCTGCAGGCCCTGGCGCTGCGCATGCGCCTGCAGTCCGCGCAGGATGCCCAGCGAGTTCGGCTCGGCCGGGTTGTGCAGGTAGCCGATGCGGCGGAATGGCCGGTAGGCCTGGATGGCGTTGAACTGCACGTCGAGCGGCGCCACATGGCTCACGCCGGTGATGTTGCGCTCGGGATGCGCCAGGTTCTTGATCAGGCCCGCATTGACCGGGTCCGTGACCTCGGTGAACACGATCGGGGTGCTGCGCAGCGGGTTGTCGGCATTGCTCTGGTCATGGCGGCCGGCCAGCGCCAGCGCCGTGGGCGTGCCCCAGGCATAGACCAGATCGGGCTTGAGCGCCGCGACCTGCTGGCGCAGCGCGGGCGCATCGGACGGGTTGCCGCTGAAGCGCACCTCGGCGTAGCGCGCCGCAACGCCCTCGCGCTCCAGGTAGCTGCGAAAGCCGGCTTCGGTGCTTTGCGGCGCGCGCGGCAGCACCATGGCGATGGTGAAGGGCGGGGCCGCCACCGGCGCAGGGGACTGGGCGATGGCCGAGGCCGCGCAGCCCAGGGCAAGCCCCAGGAGCAATGCCGGCCGCAGCAGGCAGCGAAGCAGGATGTGGGTCTTCATGGCGATCCAGGCAGGGGGTTGAAGGAAACGGCGTCCGCAGCAGGGCGCAGCGCGGCCAGCATGGCCAGCGTGGCAAGGGCCAGCAACAGACCGATGGCCCACAGGGCCCCGGCGTAGCCCAGCGCAGCGACCGCCCAGGCGGTGGCAAATGGCGCCGCAATGCTGCCCAGCCGCTCGAGCAGGCGGAAGGCGGCCAGCGCCTGTTCGGGGCTGGCGTGCTGCGGCCGGCCTGGTTGTGGCTCGAAGAGTTCCGTGACCAGCGCCAGCTGCGGCGAGGACTGCAGCGCCTGCCCGAGCCCGAGCAGCGCGCAGCCGATGGCCATGCCCGGCACGCCGCCCAGTCCGGGCAGCGCCCAGCAGGCCAGCGCGCCGACCAGGCCGCCGGCGATCAGAAAGGGCGTGCGCCGGCCGCTGGCATCGGACCATTGCGCAATCCATGGCGCGCTGATGGCGAACACCAGGAAGTACAGCAGCAGCGCGCGCCCGGTGACGGCCGCGGGCTGCTCCAGCGCGTTCATCTGCAGCGGCACGACCACGGCCAGCAGCATCACCGCCACCAGGCGCGCGGGCAGCCCTGCGCCCAGGATCACGGCCAGCGCGCGCGGGTTGCGCAGCACGGCCGCATAGCCGCGCCAGCCGCCCGTGGCCTGGTCCGCGCCGGCCGTGTGCGGCACGGGCGCCAGGCGCTGGCTGAAGAACGCCGCCAGCAGCAGGCACAGCGCGCAGGCCGCGCATCCGGCGGGCGCACCGGCCTGCGCGGCGACCATGCCGCCAAACGGCGGCCCGACGATGCCTGCGGCCACGATCGCGCCCACGATCTGCGTCATGCCGCGTGCGCGCTGGGCCGGCGGTGTGGTGCGCAGCATGGCGGTCTGCGCCAGGATCAGCGCCAGGCCATAGGCCATGCCCGCGAAGGCGCGCAGAAGCACCAGCGCCTGCGCCGACTGCGCCGCGCCCGTGGCCGCCAGCGCCAGGCTGCCGGCCAGCGCCGACAGCACCAGTCCCCGGCGCAGGTCGATGCGCTGCGCCAGCGCCGGGCCGGCCGGCTGTGCCAGCGCCAGCGTGGCCATGAAGGCGGCAACTGCCAGATTCGCCACCAGCGTCGGGCTCGGTTGCGGATCCGGCGACGGCATGTCGATGGCAAACACCGTTAAAAAGGGGCGCAGCAGCTCCTCGGACATCGCTATCAGGAAAATGACCAGCCGTAGCCGTGTCAGCTGCGCAGTGGTGGCCGGATCCGGCGCGGCGGGAGCGAATGCCGCTGCGCCGGGCGCCGCTGCGCCGGGCGCCGCTGCGCCGGGCGCCGCCGCGCCGCGCCGCCGGAACAGGGATGCGCGCACGGCCGCGCGTGCCGCACGCCGCGCCAGGCGCTGCGCGACCAGCGCGGCCAGGGTGGAGCGCTGCCAGCGCCCACGCGCGCATTCCAGCAGCAGCACCGCGGATACCACCAGTGCCAGCGCCAGATCGAGCAGCATGCCGTCCGTCTGACGATCGACGTAATCGGTCGGGTAGCCGACCACCAGCTGTGCGCCCTGCGGCGTCGCGGGAAACAGGCGCTGCTCCTGCGCGGCCCGCGCATCCGCGTCGCTTGCCAAACCGCGTTGGCGGGTGGCGTGCAACTCCTCGCCCGCGGCGCCGCGCAACGCCACAAAGCCCAGTTCAGGCGCGCGCTGCAGCGCATCATCGAACAGCGCGCGCACGCCCTGCAGTTGCACCAGGGGAATGCCCAGCGCATGCGCGCGTGCGATCTGCTGGCCCAGCGTGCGCGCCATCGCGTCGGCGTTCGCCGCAATCTGCCGCGCCACCAATGGGCGCGCCATGTCGCTCGCACTCCATACCATGGCCAGCGGCGTGGCGGCGCAGACCAGCGTGGCCGACAGCACCAGCGCCGTGGTGGTGCGTTTGTGCCCCGCGCCCTGCCATTGCAGGCCCAGGCGCCAGAGCGCAGCCCAGGCCAGTGCCAGCGCCAGCAGCAAAAGCGGCGCCAACTGGCCCAGGATGCGCAGCCCCGCGGCCCGGGCCTGAGCCTGCGTGGAGCGCAGGTCGATGCTGATCCAGAGCTGAGCGCTGGCCTGTCCACTGGCGTCGGCCAAAGTGCGGCCGATGTGCAGCCGGTTGCTGTCTTGTTTCACCAGCGGCTGCGTGAGCGCAGCTTCTGCCAGCTGGCGGTGCCAGGCGCTGCGCACGGCGCCCGCGTGCTGCGCATCTCCGGCCTGGGCAATGAGTGTGCCGTCCATGGCCTGCAGCTGCAGCCCGAGCAGCTGCGGCTCCTGCCGGTCCAGTTGCTGAAGCCGCGCAAGCCACGCGGTCTGCTCCGGCAACCCCACGCCAAAGCGCAGGCCGCGGTCGGCTTCCAGGCTGACCTGCTGGCTCAGGCGCAGCACGCGCTGCTGCGTCAGGTCGGTCAGCAACTGCTGCACATGCCAGCTGATCAGCACCAGCGACAGGCCGAACAGCACGGTAGCGCAGAGCGTGGAAAACAGCAGGGCTTCGCGCCCGATCCGGCGTGCGGCGCTGTTCATGGGGCGTCTTCCGCGCCATCCCCGGCGCTTGGACTGCCGCAGGCGGGCAGGCGGCGCGCATAGCGCAGCACCGGCCGCGCGCCGCCGCACACCTCTTCCACGCCGGCATAGCCTTCGGCGGCCGCGGCGCACAGCTGCGCGAAGTCGTCGCCGGCAATCAGCCGGGTCTGCGACAGGTCCCAGCGTGGCGCGCCGCGCAGGTCGATCTGCAGCACATGGCGGCGCAGCCCGTCGATCGTGCCGGTCCATTCGATCCACATGCCCTGGGCCAGCAGGTTGTGCCGGCTGGCCGCGTTGTGCAGCGACACCATGGCCAGGCAGCGCGGCCGGTGGCAGGCCTGCGCCATGGCATAGCGCAGCTGCAGCAGCAGGGCCTGCAACTGGTTTCCGCGCCAGGGTGCGCGCACCATGCAGCTGGCCAGATGGGCCACGCCGGCCTGTTCGCGCGGCGCCAGGCCGATGGCCGCGCCCAGGTGGCCGGGCGCGCCGGCCTCGGGCAGGTCCAGCATCGCGTAAGCCGCGAGTTCGTCTCCGAGCCACACGCCGAGGCAGTGGCCGCGGGGCGGCAGGTGCTGCGCGAAGAATGCGGCTTCATCGTCCTCGCGCATATACATGTCGGGGTGCGCGAGCCCCGAGATCACTTCGTTGCGCAGCTGCCGCCAGGCAGCGAAATCCTGCGGCCCCAGTGTGCGCATCTGCGCGCCGGGCAGAAGCGTCGCCAGCGCGGGGGCTTCCCGCCCAGTGGAGGAGGGGCGCCTGCGGCTCATGGCGCATTGCCCCGGTAGGCCAGCGCCATGACGGTGATGTCGTCGGCCTGGGCCGCGCCGGCTTCGAAGCGCCGCACCTCCTCGACGACAAGCGCGGTGAGCTGGCGCGCGGGCCCGCTGCGGTTCGACTGCGCGCTGAAGGACTGCGCCACCTCCAGCAGCCGCGCCTCGCCCAGCAGCGCGCCCTGCGCATCGGTGGCTTCGGTGACGCCGTCGGTATAGAGCAGCAGGCAGTCGCCCGGCATCAGCTGCAGCGTGCCCTCGTGGTATTGCTGGCCCTCCAGCACGGCCAGGCCCATGTTGCGGCCCTTGGGAAAGTATTGGGCGCTGCCCTGGCGCAGCAGGATCGGCGGGTTGTGGCCGGCGTTCACATAGGTCAGCCGGCCCGTGGACAGCTGCAGCACCGCATAGAACACGGTGACGAACATCATCTGGTCGTTCTCCAGGCACAGCTGGTCATTGAGCGCGGCAATGGTCGTGCCCGGCTTGCGCAGGAACAGGCCGCTGCTCTTGAGCAGGGTGCGCGAGATGGCCATGAAGAACGCCGCGGGCACACCCTTGCCCGACACATCGGCAATGACCAGGGCCAGGTGGTCTTCATCCAGCGCGAAATAATCGTAGAAATCGCCGCCGACCTCCTTGGCGGGGATCATCGCCGGGGCGACCTCCACCTCGGGCCGGTCCGGCGTCCGTCGCGGAAGGATCGACAGCTGCATCTCGCGTGCGATTTCCAGCTCCTGCTGCAGGCTGGCCAGCATCGTCTGGGTGTGCACCGAGGCCTGCACTTCGCGCAGCAGCTTGAGCAGCCGGCCCTGCTGGGTGCTGACCAGGGCCGACATCCGCCCCAGGATGCTCGCCAGCTCGGCCAGCACGTTCGGCGCTTCGTCGGCCTTGGCGGCGGCGGGCGCGGACAGGGCCTGCAGGATTTCCTCGCGCGAGCCGGGGTCGAGGCTCTCCGCCAGGCTGCGCAGCTGCTCGCGGATCAGCCGCTCCTGCTGGTGGCGCGCGCGCAGGCGCTCCTGGCGCAGGGTCTCCAGGCTCAGCAGTTCGGCGCGCAGCTGCAGGGCGGCGCGCGCCATCTTGCCCGATTCGTCCTCGGCGTCCTCTTCGCCCGGGTGCGGCGCCACCTCGGTCCGCCCCGCGGCCAGCGACTGCAGCACCTGCACGTTGTGCGCCAGCGGGTCGAGCGCATGCCGCAGGAACATCCACAGGCCTCCCAGGGCAAGTGCCAGCACGGCCGCCAGTTGCGCCGCCGCGCCGCGCAGGAACTCGCGCTGGCGCTGCGGCTCCTCGCCGGCCGCGCGTTTCCAGACCAGGCTGCCCACCACGCTGCCACGTGCGCCGGCCAGCGGCTGGCTGACGAGCTGCAGCGCGGGCTGGCCGGCCAGGCGTGGATCGCCAGCGGGCAGCGTGAGCACGTGCGCGGCGCGCGCCGGCAGCGCGGCCTGGGGCCACAATGCATCGCCGCCCACGCTGCCGGCCACGGGCTTGCCGCGCAGGTTGAGCAGGAAGAACTCCCCGTCCAGGCGCTGGGCCATCAGCGGCAGGGCTGCGCTCGCATCCTGGCCCAGCACCAGTACCTGTGCGCCGATGCGCTGCGGCTGGAGCCAGTGGTAGCCGCGTGCCGTGGCCTGGTACAGGCCCGCCATCGGCTGCGGATGCTGGCGCCAGCGCTGCAGGGCCTGTGCATCGAGCAGCGGCTCGGCATCGGCACCGTCCGCGGTCGTGGCCAGCAGGCTTGCGTCCTCGTCCAGCAGATCGATGCGCAGCCCCGCATGTTCCCTGGCCATTGCCAGCATCCGCAGCTGCAGCGGCGGCTCCGGAGTCCGCGCATGGCTGTCGGCCAGCTGTGCCGCAAGGCGCTGCAGCTGCTGCATCTGCTGCATCTGCAGCTGTTGCCAGGCATGGGCCTGGGCCTGCAGCAGCATCTGCGCCTGCTGCCGCCCGGCATGCGCCTGCGCCTGCCAGACCAGCGCCGCGGCCATCAGGCCCAGGCACAGCGCCGCCAGCGCCGCCGCGCAGAAGATGCGCCATCTAAGAGACATCGGAGCCTTTCGCGCGCGCTGCTGGCAGCGGCCGCGCAAGCACCACGGCCAGAAGCGGCAACCCGTCCAGCAGCCCTGCCGCGCCGGCCATGGCGCTGAGGCCGGCCCCCAGCGCGCAGCCCAGCAGCAGCCGCTGGCTGACCGTTTCCTGCAGCGCCTCGGTGGCTTGCGCCAGCCCCTGCGCCAGCAGCAGGCCCAGCAACAGGAAGACCAGCCCCGAAAGCCACGGCAGCCAGGGCAGGTGCCAGGCAGCGGGGAAAGCCGGCGCGGCCAGCACCAGCAGCTGCAGCGCGATGGCGCCAAGCGCGATGGCGCCCTGTGCCGTGGCCCCCCAGTCCCGCCTGCCCAGGCGCGGCCCGGCGGACCAGCCCAGCGCCAGGCCGATGCCCACTGCGCAGCACTGCGACAGCGTCGCGCTGCCGGATGCCGCCAAGGACAGGATCATCGGACCGGCCACCAGGCCGGCGGCGATGCCCAGCATTGCGCCGCAATGCGCGCGGCGGGCCTGGAATGCCATGGCCGCCGCCGCCATGCGCACGCGCCATGGGCTGTGCGCCACGTCCCAGCGCAGCGCAGACCACAACCCGGAGGCCATGGGCAGCAGCAGTGCCAGCGGCGCCCAGGCAGGAGGCAAGGTGGCCAGCGTGTAGTAGCCCAGCCCGGGCCCGAGCGACAACACCGCGCCCCACCAGGCCAGCAAGGCGGCACCGGGCCGGCGCGGCTGGGCATGGGCGAACCCCGGATACACGTCCGGATGGGTCTGGACGCGCGTGCAGGCCGCCAGCGCAGCACCCGCGAAGCCGCCGTTCCAGGCCGCGAGCACCGCCGGGTGCAGGCTGCTGCCGAGCAGCAGCAGCGCCAACAGCGGCAACGCCAGCGCCGCCAGGCTCAGGATCAGCACACTGAGCATCGCGATAGGCAGCCGCGCGCCCAGCCGCCAGCCCGCGGCCGCCGCCAGCAGCAGCACCCCCAGGCAGGCGGCCGGCAGCGCCTGCTGCCAGAGGCCCGGCTGGTCTGCGTGCACCAGGCGCAGCCCATGGGCCAGGGGGCCGACGGCGCCGAGGCACAGTAGCAGCGCCATCCACAGCGACTGCGACTGCACGGCCACCAGCCGCACGCTGTCCGGATCGGTGCCGGCAAAGCGGTCGCGGCCTTCGGCCTGCTGCAGCACCTGGTCGAGGTAGTCGCGCCGCAGCCGCTGGGGCTCGGTACGCCGCAGCGAGCCCGTCAGCAGCCGCATGCGCGCCATGCGCTCATGGACCTGGCGCATGGCTTGCGCGAGCTCCTGCACGCGCAGGTCGAAGGGCTTGCGCTGCGGCAGGTACAGCAACCGGCGGTAGTCGCCGCGCATGGCCCAGCGCGCCATCAGCCGCACTCCATGGTTGCGCAGCCACGGGCCCTGGGCGCAGGCGAAGTGCGCGCCAAGCCAGGCCAGCACGCTCAGCAGCAATACCGCCGGCGCGAGCTGGCCCAGCATCCGGCCCGGGTCTCGCGCGCCGGCGTCGTGCAGCTGCAGGCGCACGCGTGCCTCCACCGTGCCAGCGGGTGCGACCTCGGCGTTGCCGGTGCCGGCCTCATGCTGCGGGAGGGAATCGCCGGCGGGACCGTGCCAGAGCACGTGCCCCCGGGCATCGTCGACCGCGATCCATGCGATATCGGGATGCAGCGCCTGCCAGTGCGCAAGGAACTGCGGCATCCCCACCAGTTGCTGCAGGGGAATGCCTGCATTCGCCGCATCGGCCAGGCGCTGCGCTATGGACTGGGCCATCAGCTGTGCGCGGGTCTGCGCCGCCTGCGCGCGCAGCGCCTGTGTCTGGCTGCCGTGCACCTGCACCAGGAACGCCGCGACCAGCGCCAGCAGCACGACGGCGGCGCAGCCGAGCGCCGTCGCGGTCCATTCCCGCCGTATCTTGAGCAGGCCGATGCGGATCATTCGATATGCTCCACGGCATCGAGCCGCGCCGCGCCCTCGTCCAGCCGCGCGCACGTGGCCCCGATCCGCGCATGGACCTGGGCGAGCTGGCCCTGCGACTGGGCATGCAGCAGCCGGCGCTGTGGCCATGTTGCCAGCCAGACCACAGCCAAGCCGCCCAGCGCCACCGCCAGCAAAGCGAGCTGCACCTGCACGGTGACCAGGCTGCCGGCGGCATAGCCTGCCGTATGCGATGCGTAGCTGATGCCCACATGGCCCGCGGTCTCGCCAAACGCGTTGTGCAGGCCGAGGCCCATCATGTGCAGGGCGCCGATCTGCGCATGCCAGGGACGGCGCTGTGCCGCGCCCTGGCGTGCCGCTGCCAGCGCGTCCGGTGGCAAGGGCTCGCCCACGCTGGCGCGATCGGTGCTGAAGAGCGTGCGGCCGTCCGGGGCCAACACCTCCAGGGTGTAGATCTGCGGGTCTTTCTCCCGCTGGCGCTGCAGCAGCTCCTCGATGCGCGAATCGTGTTGCAGCTCCATGCCCAGCGCCAGGTCGGCTTCGAGTTTGTCATGCACCTCGCGCAGCGTGAGTTCGAGCTTCGCGCGTTCGATGTCCTGCAACTCCTGCTGGCGCCATTGGTCCAGCACCCCGACGATCAGCGCGGTACCCATCAGCATGATCAGCAGCCACAGACCGCCGGCTTCGACCAAGGGCGCGACCCAGGCCCTTGCAGGGGAGTGGCGCGCGTGAGAGCTCATGTCACAATACTCGCAACAGGATGTAACGCCGGCGTGCCGCTCACGCTGCTCCATGGCCCTTGACTCTCGAGCTGCTCATGAACAAACCAGTTCCCCTGCGGTGTGATTTGCATGGCTCGGTCCAGGAGCTGCCGGCTTTCTTCGAGCGGCTCGAGGCATGGGCCCGGGAGGGCGGACTGCCGGCGGACCTGGTGGCCAAAATCCAGCTGATGCTCGACGAGTGGCTGAGCAATGTGGCGCTCCATGCCTATGGCGGCGCGGGTGGACCGGTCTCGGTGCAGGTGGAATTCGTGCCGCCGTGCACGCTGGCCTGCGTCGTGCGCGACCACGGCCCCGCATTCGACCCCACGGACATGCCGGCGCCAGACCTGGAAGCCGGCCTGGAGGAAAGGAAGATCGGGGGCTTGGGATTGCATTTCGTGCGTCAGCTGGCCGATGCCTTCTCCTACCGCCGCGATGGTGCGTGCAACGAAATCACGCTGAGCTATTCCGGGGCGTGCAAAAGAAGAATTTAAATGTTTCCAATGTTTCAAAGTGTACTTCGTTCAGCTGGGAAATTGAAAGCGGCAATTCCCCTGGACCCGGACCCAGGCCGCAGCGCCCGCACGGCGGCGAAAAACCTATACACCGCCCCGCCACGTGGCGCAGCCGCGCTGCCGTGCGCAGGGATTCGTTAACATGACCGTCCCTTTTCATGCCGCGGCCCGGGGGCCGCGTGCTCCTGCGGCCAGGCGCCTGCAAAGAGGGCCGCCTTGGCGGCCTGTGCGCCGCCCGCGTTGACGATGGCAGACTGAACATGAACTCCACTCCTCCCTCCTTCCTGTCCCGCATTGCGCTTGCCGTGAGCAGCTTCTTCGCGATCCTGGGCGATGCGCGTTTCGCCGGCAATGTCGCGCGGCTGCGCAGCGGCGAGTCCTTCGCGGCCGATGCCGTTACGCCGGGCGCCGCCGCGCCGGGCGCCGCCGCGCCGGGCGCCGCTGCCGCGCCTGCACCCGCCGCACCTGCCGCACCCGCCGCACCTGCCGCACCCGTGGCCCCTTCCGAAACCAGCGCGCTGCAGCTGCTGGGCCTGCTGCAGCGCGAAGCGCGCTTCGTCGACTTCGTGCAGGAAGACACCACCGGCTACAGCGACGCCGACATCGGCGCCGCCACGCGCGTGGTGCATGCCGGCTGCCGCAAGGTGCTGGCCGAGCATTTCACGCTCGAGCCGGTGCGCAGCGAAATGGAAGGCAGCCGCGTGACGCTGCCCGCGGGCTTCGACGCCACGGCCGTGCGCCTCACCGGCAACGTCGTGGGCCAGGCGCCCTTCACCGGCACGCTGGGCCACCGCGGCTGGCGCGTCAGCGCCACGCGCCTGCCCCAGCTCACCGATGCCAAGGCCGCCAGCGTGATCGCCCAGGCCGAGGTGGAACTGTGAGCGGCGCGCGCTACAGCATCGGCATCGACCTGGGCACGACGCACTGCGCGCTGTCCTGGGTCGACCACGAGGCCAGCGATGGCGACCGCGTGGCGCAGGGCGTGCTCGACATTCCGCAGCTGACCGGCCCGGCCGCCGTCGAGGCCAAGCCGCTGCTGCCCTCCTTTCTCTATCTGCCGCACGAAAGCGAACTCGCGCCCGGCGACCTGGCGCTGCCCTGGGGCGCGCAGCAGGACTTCGCCGTCGGCGAGCTGGCGCGCACGCGCGGCGCGGCCACGCCGATCCGCCTGGTGAGCAGCGCCAAGAGCTGGCTGTGCCACCCCGGCGTGGACCGGCGCGCGCCGCTGCTGCCGGCCGATGCACCCGAGGAGGTGCACCGCGTCTCGCCGCTCACCGCCTCGATCCGCTATCTGTCGCACCTGCGCTGGGCCTGGGAGCAGGCGCACCCCGAGGCGCCCTTCGATGCGCAGGACGTCACGGTGACGATCCCCGCGTCCTTTGACCCCGCGGCGCGTGAACTCACGGCCGAGGCCGCGCGCGCCGCGGGCTTCCAGAACCTGACGCTGCTGGAAGAACCCCAGGCAGCGCTCTATAGCTGGATCCAGGGCAGCGCCGGCGGCTGGCGCAAGCAGGTGAAGTCGGGCGATGTGATCCTGGTGGTCGACGTCGGCGGCGGCACCACCGACCTGTCGCTGATGGCGGTGCTGGAAAACGCCGGCGAGCTGAGCCTGCAGCGCGTGGCCGTCGGCGAGCACATCCTGCTGGGCGGCGACAACATGGACCTGGCGCTGGCCTACGGCGTGGCGCGCAAGCTCGCCGCCGAGGGCCGCCAGCTCGATGCCTGGCAGACGCGCGCGCTGTCCCATGCCTGCCGCGCGGCCAAGGAGGCGCTGCTGAGCGACGCCTCGCTGGGCAGCGTGCCGGTGGTCGTGCCCAGCCGTGGCTCGAAGCTGATCGGCGGGTCCATACGCACCGAAGTCACGCGCGCCGAGCTCATGCAGATCCTGATCGACGGCTTCTTCCCGCAGGTGGCGGTGAGCGACAAGCCCTTGACCCGCGCGCGCGCCGCGCTGACCCAGCTGGGCCTGCCCTACGCGCAGGACGCGGCCGTCACGCGCCACCTCGCGGCGTTTCTCTCGCGCCAGGCCGGCGCCACCGAAGCCATCGAGGGCCTGCAGGGCACGCAGCCCGCGGGCGCAAGTTTCCTGCATCCCTCGGCGGTGCTGTTCAACGGCGGCGTGCTCAAGTCGGGCCTGATTGCCGAGCGTCTGCTGTCGGTGCTGAACGGCTGGCTGGCCGCCGAGGGCGCCGCGCCCGCGCGGCTGCTGGACGGTGCCGACCTCGACCTCGCAGTGGCGCGCGGCGCGGCCTATTTCGGCTATGTGCGCCAGGGCCGCGGCGTGCGCATCCGCGGCGGCGCGGCGCAGTCGTACTACGTGGGCGTGGAGTCCAACATGCCGGCCATCCCGGGCATGGAGCCGCCGCTGTCGGCGCTGTGCCTGGCGCCCTTCGGCATGGAGGAGGGCACCGAGGTCACGCTCGACGCGCAGGAATTCGGGCTGGTCGTGGGCGAGCCGGTGCGGCTGCGCTTCTTTGGCTCCTCGACGCGCCGCAACGACCAGGTGGGGACCCTGCTGGAGTTCTGGGGCCCCGAGGAGCTGGTCGAGCTGCAGGAAATCGAGATCCACCTGCCGGCCCAGGGGCGCGCGCCTGGTGAAGTCGTGGCGGTGCAGCTGCATGCGAGCGTGACGGATATCGGCACGCTGGAATTGCATGCCGTGCCGCTGGGCAGCGACGAACGCTGGAAGGTCGAATTCGACGTCCGCTCCGAAGCTGCCGCGGTCTGAGCGCCAGCCCGCCATGGCGCAATACATCGTCGGCATCGACCTGGGCACCAGCCATACGCTGCTGGCCTATGCGCCGGCCGATGGCAGCGCGCCCGTGGCGCTGCTGCCCATCCCCCAGCGCATCTCGGCCGCGGAGATCGCCGCGCAGCCGCTGCTGCCCTCGCTGCGCTACCAGGCGGGCGAAGGCGAGCTGGCGCCGGATACCCTGCATCAGCCCTGGCCGCCGCTGTTTTCCAGTGAAGCGGCGCCGGCGCTGCTCGGTCGCTATGCGCAGGAGCTGGGCGCGCAGGTGCCGGGACGGCTGGTCAGCAGCGCCAAGAGCTGGCTGTCGCATGCCGGCGTGGACCGCAGCGCGCCGATCCTGCCCTGGGGCGCCCCCGAGGGGGTGCAGAAGATTTCGCCGCTGCAGGCCAGCGCCAGCTATCTGGCACATCTGCGCGCGGCCTGGGATGCGCAGTTTCCCGATGCGCCGCTGGCGCAGCAGGCGCTGGTGCTGACGGTGCCCGCATCGTTCGACGAAGGCGCACGCGCGCTGACGCTGCAAGCCGCGCAGCTCGCCGGCCTGCCGCCGCTGCGCCTGCTGGAGGAGCCGCAGGCCGCGCTGCACGACTGGCTGATGCTGCAGTCGGCGCAGGTCGGCCAGGCGCTGCAGGGCAGCGAATGGCTGCTGGTGGTCGACATCGGCGGCGGCACGACCGACCTGAGCCTGGTGCAGGTCACGCAGACCGGCGGCCTGCCCGAGCTGGCGCGCCGCGGCGTGGGCGCGCACCTGATGCTCGGCGGCGACAACATGGACCTGGCGCTGGCCCATGGGCTCGAGGCCGAACTGGCGGCGCCCCAGCCCCGGTTGTCGGCCACGCGCTTCGCGCAGCTGGTGCAGCGCTGCCGCGCGGCCAAGGAGCAGCTGCTGGCGCCCGACGCGCCCGAAGCCGTCAACGTCACGCTGCTGGGCAGCGGCGCGCAGCTGATGGGCGGGGCGCGTTCGGCGCAGCTGCGGCGCGATGCGGTGCGCGAACAGCTGCTGGAAGGCTTCTTTCCGCTGCAGCCCCGCGATGCACGCCCGCGCCAGCGCCAGGGGGGACTGCTTTCCTGGGGCCTGCCCTATCCCGCCGATGCGGCCATCACGCGCCATCTCGCCGCTTTCCTGCAGGCGCATGCGGACCTGCTGGGCGCCGAAGGCGTGCCCGACAGCGTGCTGTTCAATGGCGGCGTGTTCCACGGCACGGCCATCGCCGAGCGCGTGGTCGAGCAACTGGCGCATTGGCGCGGCGCGCCGGTGCGGGTGCTGGTCAATCCACATCCCGACTGGGCGGTGGCGCGTGGCGCCGTGGCCCATGGCTTGGCGCGCATGCAGCCCGCCGCAGGCGCCGTGCGCATTGGCGGCGGCTCGGCGCGCAGCTATTTCCTGCGGCTCGACGAGGGCGAGGGCCTGCGCGCGATCTGCCTGCTGCCGCAGGGCAGCGAGGAGGGCGTGGCGGTGCGCCTCGAAGGCCAGCGCTTCGCGCTGCGGCTGGGCCAGGCGGTGCGTTTCCATCTGCTGGCATCGACGGCGCTGGGCAATGTGCCTGCCGGCGCGGTCCGCGATCTCGCGGGAGAAGATGTGGTGCACCTGCCGCCGTTGAGCGCGGTGCTGCCCGCGCCGCCGGGGCGCGAGCGCGCCCAGGTCGAGGTGCAGCTGCAGGCGACGATGACCGAGGTCGGCACGCTGCAGGTGCAGTGCGTATCCACGCAGGACCCGGACCAGCGCTGGCCGCTGGAATTCGCGCTGCGCGCAGAAGTCGCGCCCGAGGGCAGTGCCCCTTCGCGCGCAGATGCCACGGCCCGCGCCATCGCGCAGATCGAGCGCATTTTCGGCAGCCACGACCAGAGCGTGGCCGCCAAGGAGGTGCGCCAGCTGCGCGCCGCGCTGGAGAAGATGCTCGGCCCGCGCGAGGGCTGGGACCTGGCGCTGCTGCGCACCTTGTTCGACGCCCTGCTGGCGCGCGCGCCGGCGCCGGCGCACGCCCGAGCATGAACGCAGCTGGCTCAATCTCGCGGGCTATTGCCTGCGCCCGGGAGTGGGCGCGGAACTGGACGAATGGCGCATCGCGCAGGTCTGGGCCTTGCATGGCCAGGGCCTCGCCTACACCCAGGACAGCGGCAACTGGTCCGAATGGTGGATCTTCTGGCGCCGCGCGGCCGCGGGCCTCTGCGAGGCGCAGCAGATGCAGTTGCTCGAAGACGTCGCCGGCCACATGCAGCAGGCGGGGCAGCGCGCGCAGGGCAAGGGCTCGGCGCTGGGCAGCTATGACGACATGGTGCGGCTGTTCGCGGTGATGGAGAACGTGCCCTGGGCCTATCGGCTGGAGATGGGGCAGTGGATGCTCGACCGGCTGCGCAAGCCCGGGGAGCCGCCGCAGACCTGGTGGGCGCTGGGGCGGCTGTGTTCGCGCGTGCCGCTGGGGCCGGCGGGGGCGCACCAGATCATTCCGCCGGAGCAGCTCGATCCCTTTCTCGAGGCCGTGCTGGCGCAGGACTGGCGGCACAACGACAGCGCCATGTTCGCCGCGGTGCAGATGGCGCGCATGACGGGAGACCGGGCGCGGGATCTGAGCGATGCGCAGCGGGCGCCGGTTTTGGCGCGGTTGCAGCAGGTGCGGGCGCCGGCCAACTGGCAGGCGATGGTTGCTGAGGTGGTGGAGCTCGATGCGGTGGAGCAGCGCAGGAGTTTTGGGGAGAGTTTGCCGCCGGGACTTGTGCTGATCGCTTAGGCTTTGCAGTGGGCTGATGCAGTGACAGTCGAGGCTTTTCTTTCAGAGGCCGGGTTTCGGCCCAGCAGCCGACTCACTTTTCTTGCTCGCACAAGATTGGGCTGGTTTTCCTCTGCGAGACCTTGTGCATGCGCGGCGTGATTTGCTTACAGCATGCCGTTGCCACGGGCAGGAGCCGGGTTTCGGCCCGGCGGCCGACTTACTTTTCTTGCCCGCACAAGAAAAGTAAGCAAAAGAATCGGCGGGGGCGCCCAGCCCCAGCTGTCTGCGACCCTCCGCTGCGCTCCGGGCAATCTGCCGTGCTCGGTCCCGGGCTGCACCGCGGAACTCGCTATGCGACTACGGCTAGGCGCCCCCGCCGCTCCGCTCGGACAACCGCGGTGAGTCAGTTTACGAAGCCTCCGTGCCCTTTGGCACTCCGGCCAGCCCGAGCCCTGCGCGCGGCAGGGCTCGGCGCCCCCGCGCAGACAGATGGGCGGGGCCCGGGAGCGGGATAGCTTCTTTAGGGCTTAGAGGTTGTTGGGCCATCTCTGTAACGAGCCCTTGCGGATAACACCGTTCGTCCTGAGCTTGTCGAAGGATGAAGGGCCTACGGTCCAATTTTGAGGACGGGCCGTCCATGGTTCGACAGGCTCACCACGAACGGTTTACATCCGTTCGTCCTGAGCTTGTCGAAGGATGAAGGGCCTACGGTCCATTTTGAGGACGGGCCGTCCATGGTTCGACAGGCTCACCACGAACGGTTTTACATCCGTTCGTCCTGAGCTTGTCGAAGGATGAAGG
Source organism: Comamonas endophytica (assembly GCF_023634805.2). Classification (NCBI taxonomy): domain Bacteria; kingdom Pseudomonadati; phylum Pseudomonadota; class Betaproteobacteria; order Burkholderiales; family Comamonadaceae; genus Comamonas; species Comamonas endophytica. Next base: position 1,341,316 of record NZ_CP106881.1, on the reverse strand, counting down.
GCCTGTACTCCAGTTCGACTGAGGCTTGTCCAAAGGGCAACGGGTCGTATCAAGCCGCCCGAGGATTGTTCTTAGGATCCAGCCTCCGCGCCTCATGGTTGCGCGCATCCGTATCCTTCTGCCCGCTCACCACATCATCATGCGCCTGGCGCATCTGCGCATCGGGCTCGCCATGGGTCATGTCGACCGATTCGTCGCGCTCGTGGGGCAGCTTGGGCGTTTCCACCGCGGTGTCGTCTTTTTCGCGGTCGGTGGTGTTGACGGTGCGCGGCGACTGGATGGTCGAGCCGGCGCGGTCTTCTGCTGGTGGATCCTGGGTTTCGCGGGGCAGGGGCATGGTTCTTTTCCTGGTGAAAGCAATGACCCCATGCTAGGCCCCATGCCGCGTCCGCGCTGTAGGCGGCGAGGCTACTTGCGCACCGGAATCGGCGTTGCCGCAGGCACCGGCACGGCCGTGACGCTGTTTTGCGGCGAGCCCTCGATCACGCGGTCGGTGTAGGTCATGTAGACCAGCGTGTTGCGCTTCGTGTCGAGCATGCGCACCACGCGCAGGCGCTTGAACAGCAGCGAGGAGCGCTCGCTGAACACCTCCTCCTGCTGTTGCAGCGGCTCGGCAATGGCGATGGCGCCGGTCTGGTGGCAGCTGATCGAGGCCTCGGCGCGGTCCTCGGCCAGGCCCAGGCCGCCCTTGATGCCGCCGGTGCGTGCGCGCGAGACATAGCAGGTCACGCCGCGCACCTTGGGGTCGTCATAGGCATCGACCACGATCTTGTGGTCCGGGCCGATGAGCTTGAACACGGTGTCGACCGAGCCGATGGTCTCGGCCCGGGCCGCGCCGCAGCCGGCGAATGCCAGCAGCAGCAGGGCCTTCGAAAGAAGAGGGCGCGCCATGGCCGTCCGCTCAGGCAGCGGTTTCCGCCGCTGCGGCGTCCACGCGCTGCTGCAGATGCGCCAGCGCCAGCTCGACCTGGTCGATCAGCACCAGGCACAGGTCGCCGGGCTGCAGGCGCTCCAGCGCGTGGTCGATGGCCACGAACTCGCCCTGGATCTCCGCGACATAGCTGGTGCGGGTGGCGCCGGCCAGGCCCTGCTGCAGCAGCTGCAGCACCTCGCCGTCGGCGCGGCCGCGCTGGCAGGCGTCCTGGTAGAGGATGACATCGTCGAAGGCCTGGCCCAGGATCCTGGTCTGCTCGCTGATGTCCTGGTCGCGCCGGTCGCCAGCGCCGCTGATCACCACGCTGCGCTTCTTCGCCGGCATGCCCTCGACGGCCTGCACCAGCGCACGCATCGCATCCGGATTGTGGCCGTAGTCGGCAATGATGGTCGCGCCGCGGTAGTCCATGACATTGAAGCGGCCGGGCGCGTTGTCGCTGTCGTTGACGAAGCCGGACAGGCCGCGGCGGATGGTTTCCCAGGGCAGGTTGGCGCCCCAGGCCGCGGCCGTGGCGGCCATGACGTTCTCGACTTGGAAACCGATGGTGCCGGCGCGCGTGATCGGCACGTCGCGCAGCGGAATGGTCTCGCGCCACGAGCCCTCGGCCGCGACGATCGAGTCGCCATCGACATAGACCACGCGGTTGCCCTGCGCGCGGTGCGTGGCCATGACCGGGTGGTGGCGGTCGGCCGCGAAGTAGATGATCTTGCCGGGGCAGACGGTGGCCATGGCCGAGACATGCGGGTCGATGGCGTTGAGCACGCCATAGCCCGTGGGCGCGACGTTCTGCACGATGACGCGCTTGAGCACTGCCAGGTCCTCGACGGTGGTGATGAAGTTCAGGCCCAGGTGGTCGCCTTCGCCCACATTCGTCACCACGGCAACCTGGCAGCGGTCGAAGCCCAGGCCCTCGCGCAGGATGCCGCCGCGCGCGCATTCCAGCACCGCGGCATCGACCTCGGGGTGCGCCAGCACGTTGCGCGCGCTGCGCGGGCCCGAGCAGTCGCCGCTGTCGATCTGGCGGCCGTTGACATAGACGCCATCGGTGTTGGTCATGCCCACGCGCAGGCCATGCGCCGCGAACAGGTGGCCGATGATGCGCGCCGTCGTGGTCTTGCCATTGGTGCCGGTGACGGCAATGACCGGGATGCGGCCGTCTTGACCATTGGCAAACAACTGGTCGACCATGGGCACGCCGACGTTGCGCGGCTTGCCGAAGGAGGGCGCGAGGTGCATGCGCAGGCCGGGCGCGGCATTGACCTCGACCACGCCGCCGTTCTGCTCCTCGAGCGGGCGCAGCATGGTTTCGCAGACCACGTCCACGCCGCAGATGTGCAGGCCGATGGTCTGCGCCGCCTCGACCGCACGCGCCGCGATCTCGGGGTGCACGTCATCCGTGACGTCGGTGGCGCTGCCGCCGGTCGAGAGGTTGGCGTTGTTGCGCAGCACCACGCGCTGGCCCTGGGCCGGCACCGATTCGGGCGTCAGCCCCTCGGCGGCGATGTGCGCCACCGCGATGTCGTCCAGGCGGATCTTGGTCAGCGCCGTGCCATGGCCCGTGCCGCGGCGCGGGTCCTGGTTGACGATGTCGACCAGCTCGCGCACCGTGTGCTGGCCGTCGCCCAGCACCTGGGGCGGCTCGCGGCGCGCGGCCGCGACCAGCTGGTCGCCGACGACCAGCAGGCGGAAGTCGTGGCCGGGCAGGAAACGCTCGACCATCACCGTGCCGTACTTGGCGGCGGAGGCATAGGCCGAAGCGAGCTGGCTGCGCTCGGTCAGGTTGACCGTCACGCCCTTGCCCTGGTTGCCGTCCTGCGGCTTGACCACGACCGGCAGGCCGACTTCCAGCGCGACCTCCCAGGCTTCGTCCACCGACTCGACCGGGCGGCCCAGCGGCACCGGCACGCCGGCCGAGTGCAGCAGGCGCTTGGTCAGGTCCTTGTCCTGGGCGATGGATTCGGCCACGGCGCTGGTGCTGTCGAGCTCGGCCGCCTGGATGCGGCGCGCCTTCGCGCCCCAGCCCAGCTGCACCAGCGAGCCCGTGGTCAGGCGCCGGAAGGGAATGCCGCGCGCCACGGCGGCATCGACGATGGCGCCCGTCGAGGGGCCGATGCGTTCGTCCTCATCGAGTTCGCGCAGGGCATTGATCGCCGCCGCGGAGTCGAACGCGGTGTCGTTCATCGCGGCCTGCACCAGCTCCAGCCCCTTTTCCATGGCCAGCCGGCCCACGGCTTCCTCGGTGTACTCGACGATCACCTGGAAGGTGCGGTCTTCCAGCGTGGCATGGGTGCGGCTGAAGGTCACGGGGCAGCCGGCCTGGGCCTGCAGCGACAGGGCCGCCACTTCCAGCACATGCGCCAGCGACAGGCGCTGGTCGGCGCCATGCGGCTGCAGCGGGGCGATGGTGGGAAAGCGCGCGCGCAGCTTCTCCTCGAAGCCGGCAATCGCGGTGTAGCACTGCTCGTTGTCTTCGCACTGCACGATGGCTTCGATGGCGGTGCTGCGGGTCCAGAGGTTGGGGCCACGCAGGGCGCGGATGCGGGTGATGTGCATAGTCGGTTCTTCTTTCAGAAGGCGGGCCGGTTCAGGCCGGGGCGCCGGTCGTCGTGGAGTATTCGAAGGTCTTGATGCCGGCACCGATCAGGTCGGGCGAGATGTCCAGCGCCCAGGCGGTGGCGATCGCGGCCAGCAGCGCCGGCGTGTCGGGGCGGCGGCCGCCGGGCAGCGCCAGCGCGTCCAGCGTGCCGAGCACCCGCTCCTGCGCGCCGGTGGCCAGCACCACGTTGCTGCCCTTGACCAGCACCGCGCGCCGGCCGTCATTGTCCTGGCGGTGCGCCGCCACCACGGCGTTGTCCGCGTCCAGCGAATAGAGGATCACCTCGCCGTCGCAGAGCTCGGCCAGCTCGGCCACCTCGGGCAGGTCGGCATTGAGCACGCCCGCGCCATGCGCGAGCACCACGTCGATCTGCGTGCGGATCACGCGGCGCATCTGGCCGGCTTCGTGCACATCGTGGTCGGCCAGCGCCTCGTAGCCGTCCATGTCGGTGACCACGCCGATCAGGCAGCGGTCATAGGCCAGGCCTTCCTCCAGGATCGAGCGCGAGGTGGTCTGGATCACCGCGGCCTCGGCCAGGCGGTTGGTCAGCAGGCGGTGCGCGCCGGCCCAGTTCGCGGTGTCGGTCTTCTGCGTCTGGCGGTTGGCGAGGAACATGCCCTCGCTGCTGGCCACGCCGGTGCGCCTGCCCGACAGCTGCAGCAGCCAGCCGACCAGGCGCGCGATGAATGCGTTCTCGCGCGTGCCGACGATGCCGACGACGGGAATGCGCCCGGCGTCGTTGTCTTCCTCGGTGCGCGGGAACAGGTGGTCGGCAATGGCCATGCCCACGGGGCGCGGCGCGCCATGGGTGGGCTTCAGATGCATGAGCAGGCCCGGGCCGGCGTTGACCTCCAGGATCGCGCCCTGGCCCTGCATCGGCTGCGACACATCCTTGAGGATCATGTCCATGCCGGCGATGTCCAGCCCGACGATCTTCGCCGCCAGCGCCGCGTAGTAGGCGACGTCCGGGTGCACGTCGTCGGTGCAGTCGATGGCCATGTTGCCGTTGCGCTGCAGCAGCACCGCCTGGCCCTTGGGAATGACGGAATCGGGGGTGACGTTCTGGCGCTTGAGCTCGAGCTTCACGGCGCCGGCCTGCAGGTTGATCCAGTCCAGCGGATATTCCTGCTCCGGGCCGCGGCGCGGGTCCTGGTTGAGCACGTCGACCAGTTCGCCCAGCGTGGCCGTGCCGTTGCCGTAGACGCTCACGGTCTCGCCCTTGGTGGCTGCAACGACCTTGCCGCCCACGACCAGGATGCGGTGCTCGATGCCGTCGATGAACTTCTCGACGATCACGTCCGAGCCTTCGGGCTCGGCCAGGGCAAAAGCGGCCTTGATGTCGGCCTCGTCATGCAGCTCCAGCGTCACGCCGCGCGCATGGTTGCCGTCCGAGGGCTTCACCGTGACGGGCGTGCCGATCTCCTGCGCGACCTCCCAGGCCTCATCGGCGCTGGCCACGATCTGGCCCTCGGGCACGGGCACGCCGCAGGCGGCCAGCAGGCGCTTGGTGAAGTCCTTGTCCTGGGCGATGCCTTCGGCGATCGCGCTGGTCTGGTCGGACTCGGCCGTCCAGATGCGGCGCTGCGCCGCGCCGTAGCCCAGCTGCACCAGGTTGCCATCGTTCAGGCGGATGTGCGGGATGCGGCGCTCGGCCGCGGCATCGACGATGCAGCCGGTCGAGGGGCCCAGATAGCGGTCGTTGATCGCCGTCTTGATCGCATGGATCGCCGGCTTGAGATCGAAGGGTTCGTCGTTGATCGCCGCCATCAGCAGCTGATGGCCCTTCTCCAGCGCCACGCGCGCCACCGCTTCCTCGGGGCAGCGGAACACCATGCGGTAGACGCCGCGCCGCGAGATCTCGCGTGTCTGGCCGAACTCGGCGGGCAGGCCGGCGAGGTTGAGCAGCTCGATGATCACATGCTCGAGCACATGGCCCATCCAGGTGCCGCCCTCGAGCCGCTGGATGAAGCCGCCGCGCTCGCCCACGCCGCAGGTGTGCTCGATCAGGTCGGGCAGCCAACTGGTCAGGCGTTCGTTGAGTCCGGGAATCTTGTTGGATGGAAAGTCTTCGAGCTCCCCCAGGTCCAGCCACACCTCGAGTACGGGGCGATAGGTCCAGACACTGGGGCCTCGCAGGAAGGTGGTGCGCAAGAGTTGGATGTCGTTGAGTTTCGCCATGTCATTCAGCGGATAGAAAGGGGAGGCAGCAGGATGACATATCCTGCCCGGAAATGAGAGGCATTGTGACGGTTGTCAGCCTGATCGCGGGCTCGCGCGTTGAGCAATGGGTAACAAGTATCGGGCGTTGCCGCGTTTACCATGCCGCCACGGTGGTCCGTATGAGTCTTGGAGCCGCCAGCGGCAGAGGAAAATAATTCAACATGCAACATCACCATACTGTGGACGCTTCGGCAGTCTTTGCCGGCCCCCTGGGGGACGAACTGCGAGCGAAGCTCGCTTCTGATGAGAACGTCCTGGCCATCGTCCCGGTTGACCTGAGCACGGATCTGCAGTTTGGCAACGGCCTATTGGCCCTGACGCAGAAAAGGTTGCTGGCCTGCGATCCGCAGTCCCACCAGTGGTGCGAATGGCCGCTGGCCGTCGATCAGAACCTGCGCCTGCAGGACCATGGCGGGGTCGGGCATCTGGCGCTGCACGACCACGACGCGCGCCTGGCGCACTGGTACATCACGCTCACCCACCAGGCTGCCATGGTGCTGCTGCAGCAGCAGTTCGACCGCCAGCGCGAGCGCATCGCGCGCCAGCAGGCCTATAGCGCGGTGGAGGACGAGGAGACCGCGCACTGCCCGGCCTGCCACGCCACGCTGCCGCCCGACACCGACGAATGCCCGGCCTGCGCGCGCCAGCAGGCGCCCCAGACCTCGACCTGGGTGCTGCTGCGCCTGTGGCGCTTCGCCAAGCCCTACCAGGGCCAACTGCTGCTGGGCTTCCTACTGACGCTGGCCACCACCTGCGCGCAGTTGGTCGCACCGTATCTGACCATTCCGCTGATGGACAAGATCCTGATCCCGTTCCAGAACGGCGAGCAGATCGATCCGGGGCTAGTGACTTTCTACCTGGGCGCGCTGCTGGTCTCGGCGCTCGCGGCCTGGGCGCTGGGCTGGGCGCGCACCTTCGTGCTGGCCAAGGTCTCCGAGCGCATCGGCGCCAACCTGCGCACCACGACCTACAACCACCTGCTGACGCTGTCCGTCGACTACTACGGCAGCAAGCGCACCGGCGACCTGATGGCACGCATCGGCGCCGAAACCGACCGCATCAACCTGTTTCTGTCGCTCAACGCGCTGGATTTCGCCACCGACGTGCTGATGATCATCATGACCTCGGTCATCCTGTTCTCGATCAATCCCTGGCTGGCGCTGGTCACGCTGGTGCCGCTGCCCTTCATTGCCTGGATGATCCACCTGGTGCGCGACCGCCTGCGCACCGGCTTCGAGAAGATCGACCGCGTGTGGTCCGAAGTCACCAACGTGCTGGCCGACACCATTCCCGGCATCCGCGTCGTCAAGGCCTTCGCCCAGGAGCGGCGCGAGGCCGCGCGTTTCGAGGAGGCCAACCAGATCAACCTCGAAGCCAACGACAAGGTCAACAGGACCTGGTCGCTGTTCACCCCCACGGTGACGCTGCTGACCGAGATCGGCCTGCTCGTGGTGTGGGCCTTCGGCATCTACCTCGTGGCCGGCGGCTCGATCACCGTCGGCGTGCTCACGGCTTTCATTGCCTACATCGGCCGCTTCTACACCCGGCTGGACTCGATGAGCCGCATCGTGTCGGTGACGCAGAAGGCCGCGGCCGGCGCCAAGCGCATCTTCGACATCCTGGACCACGTGAGCAACGTGCCCCAGCCCGCCAACCCGGTGAAGATGGAGCGCGTGCAGGGCGCGATCACCATGCAGGACGTGGGCTTTCGCTACGGCAGCCGCAGCGTGATCAAGCACCTGGACCTGCACATCCAGCCCGGCGAGATGATCGGCCTGGTGGGCCACAGCGGCTCGGGCAAGAGCACGCTGGTCAATCTGATCTGCCGCTTCTTCGACGTCTCGGGCGGCTCCATCCAGCTCGACGGCGTGGACGTGCGCCGCATCGCGGTCTCCGACTACCGGCGCAACATCGGCCTGGTGCTGCAGGAACCCTTCCTGTTCTTCGGCACCATTGCCGAGAACATCGCCTATGGCAAACCGGACGCGACGCGCGCCGAGATCGTGGCCGCGGCGCGCGCCGCGCACGCGCATGAATTCATCCTGCGCCTGCCCCAGGGCTACGACTCGCTGGTCGGCGAGCGCGGCCAGAGCCTGTCGGGCGGCGAGCGCCAGCGCATCAGCATCGCGCGCGCGCTGCTGATCGACCCGCGCATCCTGATCCTCGACGAAGCGACCTCGGCCGTGGACACCGAGACCGAAAAGGAAATCCAGAAGGCGCTGGACAACCTGGTGCAGGGCCGCACCACGATCGCCATCGCCCACCGCCTGTCGACGCTGCGCAAGGCCGACCGCCTGGTGGTCATGGACCGCGGCGAGATCGTCGAGGTCGGCCCGCACGACGAGCTGATCGCGCAGCGCGGCGCCTACTGGCGCCTGTACGAAGCCCAGGCGCGCCGCGCCGAAGAAGATGCGCAGGCCGCGGGCCTGGTGCTGCAAACCCCGGTGATCAAGGACCAGAGCCATGCGTGAAACATCCATTCAAACCCCGCTGGACCTGCAGCGCGACGCCCATGGCTGCCTGGTGCTGACGCTGGCCGACGGCACGCGCCATGTGGGCGTGGTGCCGGTGCGCGCCTTCCCGATGGCGGCGCCCGAGGAGGGCCTGTCGCTGATGCGCAGCGACGGCAAGGAGGCGCTGTGGATCGCGCACATGGGCCAGCTGCAGCCGGCCGTGCGGGCGCTGATCGAGCAGGAGCTGGCGGCGCGCGAATTCGTGCCGACCATCCTGAGGATCCGCAGCGTCTCGGGCTTTTCCACGCCCAGCACCTGGGATGTCGATACCGATCGGGGGCCCACCCAACTGGTACTCAAGGCCGAGGAAGACATCCGCAAGCTGCACGGCCGCACCCGGCTGCGCATTGCCGGCAGCGACGGCCTGCAGTTCGCGGTGCCCGACACCGGCGCGCTGGACCGCGCCTCGCAGCGCCTGCTGGAACGATTTCTATAGCATCCGTCCCAGGCCTGGCATGGGCTGCGCCGGGGCGGTGAAATTTCTGCAAATGGATACAAGTTTTGCTGCAGAAATTGCTTTATTTTTTGCCGGTGCTGCCGATAAGGTTACGAAGGCGGGAAGTTATCGCCGTTTGCCACCATTTTTGAGCCACCGAAGGATGCACCATGTCAATCAACCCCATCGATCGATCGTCTGCCTGGCGACCTCAGGGCGCTGATTTGTACTCGACCGGCGCCTCGGGCGCGGTCCCGGTGCGTCCCGTCAACCCCGTGACCCCGGTGGAATCCGTGGACCGCCTGGGCGAAGGCGCGATTCCGCGCGAGCCCGGCCAGCCCGAAGTGACCGACCAGTCCAACCGCGACTGGACCGTTGTCGAGGAGAAAAAGCAGGTCGAGGAAGTGGAGGAGCCGCCCAAGGAGCCGATCCACAAGCAGCTCATCGAGCATCTGCAGTCGATGTGGCGCGCCAGCGCAATGGTGGTCGAGCAGGCGGAACAGGTCAACAAGGCCGACGAGGTCGAACGCAACAAACTGCTGGTGAAGGAGGAGCCGTTGACCTATTCGGAGCCGAAGATCAAGAGGACGCAGGGGCTTTGAGGCGCGAATAAACTTCTCCGTAGGGCCGGGCCGTTCATGGTTCGACAGGCTTACCACGAACGGTTTTAATCGATCGCCCTGAGCCTGACGAAACCGTTCGTCCTGAGCCTGTCGAAGGATGAAGGGCCCCCGTACAAACGCGCCTACTTCTTCCCCGCCGCTTCCTGCTCAGCCGCCTTTGCCGCAGCCCGCTCCGCCCGGTACTGCACCGCGAACACCTCCACCTCCGCAAACGACACGAAGCCATCCTTGTCGGTATCCGCGGTATCGAAGGCCGCGGCCAGGCGCGGGAACAGCGCGACTTCGGCGCGGCTGAGCTTGCCGTCCTTGTTGAAATCCAGCATCTGGAAATCGCGCCGCGCCTTGATCTCGCCCTTGGTCAGGGGCGCATGGGCGGCCGCGTCGGCCGCCGCTGCGGCTTCCTCCGGCACCCCGGGCTGTGCCAGGCTCAGGCCGCAGGCGGTCAGCAGGACCAACCCGCCGAGCAAGCCGGCCATGCGTTGCGAAAGCAATGAAGAGGTAGAGATATTTGCCATACGGGCCATATTGCCACGGCTCGCCAGGCCATGGGCACGCAATGCGCAATCACCTCGATTCACGCTGCTTGCGGTTCGTTGCAGATGTTTCGAGGTGCGATGCGTGCCGATAGCGGACCCATGGCCCGGATGCCTACTTGACGAACTGGTTCAGCTCGATGATCGGCATCAGCACCGCCAGCACGATCAGCATGACCACCAGCCCCATCACCACGATCAGCAGCGGCTCGAGGATCGTCGCCAGATGCATGGCGCGGCGCTGCACCTCGGTGGACAGCTGGTTGGCCGCACGCTGCAGCATGACCGGCAGCTGCCCGGTCTGCTCGCCCAGGCGCGCAAACATCGCCAGCAGCCCGGGAAAGCGTTTCTTGGCCAGGGCCGAGGCCAGCGGCGCGCCTTCGCGCACCAGCACCAGCGCGTCCAGCGCGTCCGCGCGCAACGCGCGGTTGCCCAGGGTTTCGGCGGCGGCCTGCAGCGCGCGCAGGATCGGCACGCCCGCGCCGGCGAGCATCGCCAGCGTGCTGGCAAAGCGCGCGGCGTTGTAGCTGCGCGCCAGCCGCCCGATCAGCGGCAGCCGCAGCCAGGCCGCATCGAAGCGCTCGCGCGTGGCCGGAATGCGCAGCAGATGGCGCACGATCAGCGCCGCGGCCACCAGCGCGCCCAGCATGAACCAGCCGTACTGGCGCACGAAATCGCTGATGGCCAGCAGCCCCACGGTGAGCATCGGCAGCGCGCGCTTGGTGCCGACGAACACGCCCGCCACCTGCGGCACGACATAGCTCACCAGGAACAGCACGATCACGATGGCCACCAGCGAGACGATGGCCGGATAGAGCGAGGCGCCGATCAGCTTGGACTGCAGCGCCTGGCGCGCCTCGAGGTCGTCGGCCAGGCTGGCGAGCACCAGGCCCAGGCTGCCGCTCGATTCGCCCGCGCCAATCACTGCGCAATAGATTTCGGAGAACTCGCGCGGATGCTGCTGCAGCGCACGCGAAAAGGTCGAACCGGCATTGACTTCGGCGCGAAGGGTTGCCAGCAGGTGATGCTGGCGCTGGTCCTCGGCTTCGTCGGCCAGGGCGCTCAGCGCACGCTCCAGCGGCAGGCCCGAGGTCACCAGCCCGGAGAGCTGGCGCGTCCAGACCGAGAGCGCGGCGGCATTGAATACCGGCCGCGTGAACCAGCGCTCCTGCCAGCCCATTTCCGTGCCAGGCGCGGCGCCCGAGCCCAGCGGCAGCACGGCGATGGGCACCAGTGCCTGGGCACGCAGCAGGTTGCGTGCGGATTTGGGCGTATCGGCCTCGAGCGTTCCCTTGCGGGAGGCGCCCTGGGCGTCGATGGCTTCATACGAAAAGGCTGGCATGGGAAAAGGCGCGCTGAAGGAATCCGGCAATGTTAGCCGTTGCCGATGACATTCCCGATACGCGTGGACCCCAGTGCCGGGCCATGCCTTCAGCCGGCCATGGCCTGGGCGGCGATCTCCAGCGAACGCAGACGAAGTTCCGGGTCGTAGACATCGCTGACCAGCATGAATTCATCGGCCTGGGTGGACTGCGCCACGGCCTGGAAATGCTCGCGCACGGTCTCGCGGCTGCCCACGACGCCCATGCGCAGGAAGTCGTGGATCGCCGCGCTTTCCGAGGGCGACAGCTGCGCCGCGTAGTTCTCGGTCGGCGGCTGCAGCCGCGTGCGCTGGCCGGTCAGGATGCCCAGGATGCGCTGGTAGGTGCTGCTGGCCAGGAACTCGGCTTCCTCGTCGGTGGGCGCGGCCACGACCGGGATGCCGACGATCGCATAGGGCTTGGCCAGCGTGGCCGAGGGGCGGAAGAGCTCGCGGTACAGGTCCAGCGCCTGGTGCAGCATGCGCGGCGCGAAGTGCGAGGCAAAGGCATAGGGCAGGCCCATGTGCGCGGCCAGCTGCGCCGAGAACAGGCTCGAGCCCAGCAGCCAGATGGGCACATTGGTGCCCGCGCCCGGCATGGCGATGATGCGCTGGCCGGGCGTGGCCGGGCCCAGCAGCTGCTGCAGCTCGGCCACGTCGCGCGGGAAGTCCTGTTCGGTTTCCACGCGGTCGCGGCGCAGCGCGCGCATCGTCGGCCCATCGGTGCCGGGGGCGCGGCCCAGGCCCAGGTCGATGCGGCCGGGATAGAGTTCGGCCAGCGTGCCGAAGGCTTCGGCCACGACCAGCGGTGCATGGTTGGGCAGCATGATGCCGCCCGAACCCACGCGGATGCTTTTGGTGCCGCCCGCGATATGGCCGATCAGCACGGCGGTGGCCGAACTGGCGATGCCCGGCATGTTGTGGTGCTCGGCCAGCCAGTAGCGGGTGAAACCCAGCTCCTCGGCCTTCTGCGCGGTGCGCAGCGCGGTGTCCAGCGCCTGGCCGACGCTGGCGCCTTCGCGCACGGCGACGAGATCGAGCAGGGAAAGGCGGATGTCTTGGAGGTTCTTCAGCATGCGGCCCATTCTGTCAGTTATTCATCGAGGCCGCATGGGCCGGCAAAGCCGACATTCCTCGGATCAGGGCCGGACGCAGCCGCTCAACGGCTGCCTGCGATCCTTCGCGTGATCTCGTTCTTGCAGGTGATGCCCACGACAATGCACCAGACAAAGGACAGCACCGCGATGCCCCAGTTCTGGCTGCCCATCTCCATCGCGATGAACGACAGCGGCAGCGCCACCAGCGCCGCCAGCCGGATGCTGCGGCGCAGCTGGCTTTCCGTCAGCCGCGCCTTGTAATGCAACAGCAGCCCATAGCTGGCGATTGCCAGCACCATCAAAAGCAGCAGCGCCGCGCCGCCGTAGGGCGCGCTCCAGGTGAGAAGGTTTTCCATCATGGCAGCCATTGTCGCTGCAGGCGCATGACCCTTCAGTTGCGGCCCCGTGCTCCGCGCGCCCGCACGCTTCAGGGAATATTGAGCACCGCCTTCATGGCATCCCAGGCCGTGCCATTGATCGACTGCTTCATGCGCAGCGGCTTGCCAAAGGCGGCCAGCGCAGAGGCCGGCCTGGGCAGGTCATTGCCGCGCGGGCAGCGCAGCGCAGCATGGAACTCGGCGGCGCTTTGCTCCACCCCCGCCTTGGCGAAGTGGGTCTGCAGCTGGACATGGAAACGCGACCCCGCAGGGAAGGTGGCCACGCCCAGTGCCTGCGGATCCAGCGTGAACAGGCTTTGATGTACCAGGGAATCGGGCTCGCGCTCGCGCGCCTGCACCTCCCGAACGAAATCCGCCATCGGCCGATGGGAGATGTCCGTGATTTCCAGCGTGATCTCGAACAGCGCGGCCAGAGGCTCGGGCGGCTGCGTCATGCCCAGCAGCAGTCGCAGCCGGGGTGCGATCTTGTTTCTCGAGGCAATTTCAATGCGTGCAGGATTGCCCCGGCTGCGCAGATATTCCTCGCGCCCGGTGTAGCGGAACCCGTTCACCGCCTCATAGCACAGCGCAGCATCATCGGGAGTTCTCGGATTGCCTTGGATCAAGCCGCCATAGACCGGGTCCCAAAGCAGCTGGCCGGCGGCGTTGGCCACGCCATCGGTGCGCTCCAGGTAGAAGTCGTAGTTGGCCGCATCCTGGAAGTTGAGCGCCACCAGCCGCGGGGATTCCTCCAGCACTTCGGCGCCCACGCGCAGCAGCGGCGCGGCGCCGCGTTTGAGGCCCTGCTCCAGCAGTGCGGCGGCAGTGCGCGCGTTGTCTGCAATGCCCTCGAGGCCGGTGAAGGCGGGAGGGGGCTGATGCAGCCCGGCGCTGCTGGCCGCGCAGGGGGACAGCGCCAGCAAAAGAAGCAGCGTCGCCAGGGAGCGCCGGCCGGGACGTGAGCGTCTGGCGTCTGTCATGGACCCCATTTTTTGCGCCCAGGACAGTTCTCGAAAGCCGGCTGCAGCCCGCGGCAGGATAGGAAATCCTGCCGCGCTCATGCAGACGTTCAGTCCCGCGTCACGCGCAACACCTCCTCGGGCGTGGTGATGCCCGAGCGCACCAGCCGCTCGCCGTCGTCGCGCATCAGCGTCATGCCGCTGGCCAGCGCCGCGGCGCGGATGTCGGCCTCGCTGGCCTGGGCGTGGATCTGGCTGCGGATCGCGTCGTCCACCACCAGCAGCTCGAAGACGCCGGTGCGGCCCTTGTAGCCGCTGGGCTCCGTCGTGTCGATCTTGCGCACCAGCCGCTGCGCCAGCACGCCCAGCAGCGAACTGCTCAGCAGGAAGGGCTCGACGCCCATGTCGATCAGCCGCGTGACGGCGCTGGGCGCGTCGTTGGTGTGCAGCGTGGCCAGCACCAGGTGGCCCGTCAGCGAGGCCTGGATGGCGATCTGCGCGGTCTCGAAGTCGCGGATCTCGCCGATCATGATCACGTCCGGGTCCTGGCGCAGGATGGCGCGCAGGGCCTTGGCAAAGGTCAGGTCGATTTTCGAGTTGACCTGCGTCTGGCCGATGCCCGGCAGCTCGTATTCGATCGGGTCCTCGACGGTCATGATGTTGCCGCTGGTCGCATCGAGCCGCTGCAGCGCCGCGTACAGCGTCGTGGTCTTGCCAGAGCCCGTGGGCCCGGTGACCAGGATGATGCCGTGCGGCTGGCGGATCAGCGATTCGATGCGCTCGAGCGTCTCGCCCTGCATGCCCACGGCCTCGAGCGTCAGCTTCGAGCCGCTCTTGTCGAGCAGGCGCAGCACCGCGCGCTCGCCATGGGCGCTGGGCAGCGTCGAGACGCGCACGTCGATGGCGCGCGTGCCCAGGCGCAGGCTGATGCGCCCGTCCTGCGGCAGGCGCTTTTCCGAGATGTCCAGGTCGGCCATGATCTTCAGCCGCGAGATCAGCGCCGCGTGCAGCGCGCGGTTCGGCTGCACGACCTCGCGCAGGTCGCCGTCCACGCGGAAGCGCACGCTCGAATGGCGCTCGTAGGGCTCGATGTGGATGTCGCTGGCGCCGTCGCGCGCGGCCTGGGTCAGCAGCGCGTTGAGCATGCGGATGATGGGCGCGTCGTCGGCGGTCTCCAGCAGGTCCTCGACGGCCGGCAGCTCCTGCATCATGCGCGAGAGGTCGGCGTCGGACTCGACCTCGCTGACGATGCGCGCGGCATTCGACTCGCCCTGGGCATAGGCGGCGCTGATGCGCTGCGCCAGCAGCGCGGCGTCGATCACCTGCCAATGCGGCACGGCGAACTTGCGCTGCACTTCGGACAGCGCCTGGAAGTCGGGCGCGGGCCCGTGCCAGAGCACGGGCTGCTGGCCGTCGTCTTCGATCAGCAGCTGCGCGCTGCGGGCATAGGCGTAGGGCAGGGGATAGCGCATGGCGGGGCTCAGGGGGCGCTGTAGGCTTCGTCGGTCACGGTGAGCGGCTGGATGCGCGGGCGCGCGGGTTTGGGCACCTCGGGCGCGAAGGGCACGGTGGCCAGCGGCTGGGCCGGGCCGCCCGGCTGCAGCGTCGGCAGCACCGGTGCCCCGGTCACGTTGTCGAGCACGATGCTCGGCTGCGGCTGCAGGCCCTGCTGCGCCGCGCGGATGACGTCGTAGCGGTCCGTCATCAGCGCATCGGCGGCGGCGGCGTCGCGCACCACCACCGGGCGCAGGAACACCATCAGATTGGTCTTGTTGCGCGTGCGCTTCTCGCTGCGGAACAGGTTGCCCACGCCCGGCAGATCGCCGAACAGCGGCACCTTGTCCTCGCCCTGCGAATAGCTGTCCTCGAGCAGGCCGCCGAGCACGATGATGCTGCCATCCTCGACCAGCACGTTGGATTCGATCGAGCGCTTGCTGGTCGTGGGGCCGTTGACGGCATTGAGCGTGTTGCCGTCGATCTTCGAGACCTCCTGGTAGACCGACATCTTCACCGTGCCGTTCTCGTTGATCTGCGGGCGCACGCGCAGCATCAGGCCCACGTCCTTGCGCTCGACGGTGGTGAACGGGCTCACGCCCGCGGTGCCGGTGGTGCTGGCATACGAGCCGGTCACGAAGGGCACGTTGTTGCCGATGATGATCCGGGCTTCCTCGTTGTCGAGCGTCATCAGGTTGGGGGTCGACAGCACGTTGGCGTCGCCGCTGTTTTGCAGGAAGTTCGCCAGCGCGCCGAGGTAGTAGCGGCCGTTGATGCGCGGTGCGATGCCGATGTTCAGCCCCGCGCCCAGGCTGCCCAGCGCTTGCGCCTGGGCCGTGGCTGCGCCCGCGATGCCGGCGGTGATGCCCAGGATATTGCCGCCGCTGATGGCCGAGTTGTTGCCGATCACGGCGCGGGTGCTGCCGTCGTTGCCCAGCAGCGATTGCCACTGCACGCCGAACTGCGCCAGCTTGTTGGCCGAGACCTCGACGATCAGGCTCTCGATCAGCACCTGCGCGCGGCGCCCGTCGAGCTGGTCGATGACCGCGCGCAGCTGGCGGTACAGCGGCGGCGGCGCGCTGATGATCAGCGAATTGGTCGATGGATCGGCCTGGATCTGGCCGCCGGTCGATGGCTGGTTGGTGCTGCCGAAGTTGCCGCTGCCGCTGTCGCTGCCCAGGCCGCCGCCCACGCCGCTGCTGCTGCCCGAGAGGCCGCCGGAATTGCCCAGCGTGCTGCCGGTATTGGTGGTGGCCGAGGCGCGCGTGGCGGTGGTGCCGCCGCCGCTGGAGGCCGCGATGCCGGTATTGCCCGTGCCCACGCCCGGGTCGCTGGCCATGGCCGCGCGCAGCGTGGTCGCCAGCGTCGTGGCATCGGCGTTCTTCAGGTACACCACGTGGATGTTGCCGCTGGCGGCCGCCGAAGTCGCATAGGCCGGCTGGTCCAGGCGCGCGATCAGCGAGCGCACCTGCGCCAGGCGCGCCGGGTTGGCGGCGCGCACCACCAGCGCGTTGCTGCGCGGCTCGGCCATCAGCGTGGTCTTGAAGGAGGTGTCGCTCTGGCCCTGGGCCACGGCGCCGGGCGCCGCGCCCGCGCTGCCGCCCTCGATCAGCCGGCCCACGAGCACCGCCATCTCGGAGGCCACCGCGTGCTGCAGCGGGATGACCTCGACGTCGGTGGCGTTCGACACGTCCATCGCGGCGACGATGCGCGACAGGCGCTGCACGTTGTCGGCGTAATCGGTGATGACCAGCGAGTTGTTGCCGGGATTTACGTTGATGGTGTTGTTCGGGCTGATCAGCGGCCGCAGCACCGGCACCAGATTGGCCGCGTTCTCGAAGTTGAGCTTGAAGATCTGCGTCACGATCTGGCCGCCGGCAGGAGCGCTGCCGCGACCGCCCTGGGACACGGCCACGCTGCCGGTCTGCAGCTTGGCATCGGCCTCGGGAATCACCTTGTACAGGCCCGCGGCCTCGACCACGGTGAAGCCCTGCAGGCGCAGCGCCGCCAGGAACTGCTGGAAGGCCTGCGCCGGCGCCAGCGGCTTCTCGCTGATCAGGGTCATGGTGCCCTTGACGCGCGGATCGACCACGACGTTGCGCCCGGTGATGGTGGCCATGGTGCGCGCCACGGCTTCGATTTCGGCGCCGGCGAAGTTCAGCGTCACCGGCTCGTTGCTGCGCACGGCGGTCTGGGCCGAGACGCCGCCACAGGCCAGCAGGGCCGCGGCGGCAAGGGTGTGGAGGGCGACGCGCAGGCCGCGTGCAGAGAGGAACGTCATGGAATTAGCCCAGGGTGATGATGGAGCGCGCGCCGCTGCGCCGCCCGATGATGTTGAGAAAGTTGGTCAGCGCCGCCTCGCGCTCGGGCGTGGCCGTGGCCTCGCCGGTGAAGCGCAGGCGCTGCCCGACCCATTGGCCCGAGCCGCTGAGCCGCAGATGGCCTTCGAGCGTGCTCAGCGTGAGCCGCGGCGCATCGCCGCCGTCGAAGACAAGCCGGTAGCTGCCCATGGGGCGCAGCGTCGACAGCCGTGTGGAGAGGTCCAGCGCATCCAGTTGCACCTGGCCCTCGCTGCGCCAGCGGCCCGCCACATACTCCAGGCGCAGCCCCTGGGTGCGCAACTGGAGCTGGCCCTGGATCTGCGCCGTGTTCCAGGGCGTGCCCAGTCCCGTCAGCAGCCCCGCGGGCCACTGGCTCTGCTGGTCTTGCACCTGCGCCTCGACGCCCTGCCAGTGCAGCAGCAGGCGCGCCTGCAGCGGCTGCGGCGTGCAGCAGCCGGTCTCGAGCCGCAGGCGCAGGCCGCGCCAGGCCGGGCGCAGCTGCCACTGCACGCGCGAAGGCAGCCCCAGCGCATCGCGGCTTCCCGCGCCACCGCTGAGCACCAGGCGTGCCGAGCCGGTCCAGACCGTGCCGCGCGCCTCGCGCAATTGCAGCTGGCCTTCGGTCGCGCGCTCGATCCCCACGGCCAGCCAGTGCGCGGGCGCGCACAGCACCAGCGTCAGCGCGCCGCCGAGCAGCGCGCCGGCAACGGCCCAGCGCACCGGCGCGCCCGCGGGCGCCGCCGCGCGGCTGGGCCGGGAGAAGCGAAAGCCCTTCATGGCGCGGCTTCCGCGGGCGGCAGGCCCAGCACCAGGCTGCCGTCCCATTGCTGGTCATTGGCGCCGGGGGCCACCCCGGCAGCGGCCGTGAGGCGCATCTCCAGCGTGCCGACGCGCAGGTTCTGGCGCGCCTGGCCCAGCCAGGCGGCCAGCGCCGGCGCCGGCACGCTCTTGAGCGTGAGTTGCGCGCGTTCGCCCTGCAGCACCAGCCGCGCGCCCGCGCCCAGCTGCGCAGTGACCGATTCCTGCAGGGCGCGCTGCAGGTCGGGACGCGGCGCGGGCAGCGCATTCGGACTTTCGATGGCGGGCGGCGGCAGGTCGGCCTGCAGGCGCAGGGCCTCGGCTTCCAGGCGCTGCATGCGCTGCAGCTGCTGGTCCAGCAGCGCGTGCTGGGCCGGCGCCGCGCGCAGCGTCTGCAGGGCCGGCGCCAGCAGCACCCACCACAGCAGGGCCAGGCCGACGGTGCCCGCGGCCAGCGCCAGCGCCTGGCGCTCGCGCGGCGCCAGGGCGGACCAGCGCGCGCGCAAGGCATCGAGGCGCACTTTGCGGGGCGTATTCATGGTTGTTCCTTTGCATTCAGCACCACGCCCTGCGCGTCGACGCGCGCGGCGTAGCCCTGCGCCGCCAGCTTCGACTGCAGCTGCTGCTGCGTGCCGGCATCGAGGTTGAGGCCGCGCAGGCGCAGTTCCTGGTCGAGATAGTCGATGGCCTGGGGCCGCATGCCCCTGGGCAGCGCCTGGCCGGCGGCCGACAGCATCGGTTCGAGCGATTGCGCCGACAGGCTGCCGGTGCGCTGGCGCAGCTGCGCGACCTCACGCTCCATCTGCGCCGGCGCATCGACCACCAGCGGGATCTTGGGAAAGGCCTGCAGCAGGCTGGCGCGCACCGCCGCCTGCTTGGCCGCCAGCGCCTGGCGCTCCTTCCAGGCCCAGGCGTTGAGCCCGGCCACCTGCGCCACCACCAGCACCCCCAGCGCCCAGCGCGCGGCGCGCCACTGCGGCGCGCGCGCGAAAGACTGCACGGCGTTGGCCAGGCGCCGCAGCGCATGGCTGCGCCCGCCCACGGCCAGATCGAACTGCGCCAGGTCCCAGGGGCCGCGGCTGGCCTCGAGCAGGCGCTCGGCCGTGGCTGCCAGACGCACCGGCCGCTGCAGGCGCTCGGCCAGCGCCGAGACCGCGGGCGCCGCATCGACGGGAAGGTCGTCCGGCACGCCCAGCAGCGCCAGCCCCTCGCTGCCCAGCGGCACGCACGCCACGCCCTGGTCGGGGCCGGTGCCGGTCGCCAGCAGCCACGCCGACTCGGGCGTGCCCACGGCCCACAGCTGCGGTGCCGCCCCTTCTTCCGCGGGCGCCACCTGGGGCACGATGCGGTCCACGCGCCGGTCCACGCCCTCGAGCGCCTGCAGGTGCGAGCGCAGCCAGGCACGGTCGCACACCGCGACCCAGGCCTCCTGGCCGGCGCGCGCGCCCGGCTGCAGCGCGAAGTGCAGCTCCTCCGGTTCGTCGAGCAGGTGCTCCTCGACCAGGCCTTCCACCACCGAGCGCAGCCGCGCGGTGGCATTGCGCGTGCCCACGGCAATGCCCGCAGGCAGGGTGACGCGGTGCCATGACAGCGCCTGGGGCGGCACGGCGGCCACCACCTCCACCGCGCGTCCCGCGGGCGGCAGCTCGGCGGCCAGCGCTGCCGCATGGCGCGCAATCGCCTGGCCGTCGAGGCTCAGCGCAAAGGCGTATTGCCCTTCCGGGCCCGCGGGCGCCAGCGGCAGTTGGATGATCAGAAGGCTCATAGGGGAGAGTTGCGTGCTGCGGCCGGTTCGGGCAGCGGCAGATTCGGGGAGGTCCAATGGCCGCGTTCGCGCCACAGGGTAACGACATTCATGCCCTGGCGCCGCACCAGCGAGCGTTCGCTGACCAGCGTTTCACCCAGCCGCAGGCGGCCGCGGATCTCGAAGTATGACGTGGAGATCGCCAGCAGGCCGGTACCGGTGCTGGTGGGCATGTTCATGCGCTGCAGCGCCTCGGGCACGGTGCGCACCGGGCTGGCCTCGCGCGCCTGGACGAACTGGTTGGCCTTGGCCCAGTCCAGGCCCTCGACGCAGGCCCAGATCACCTCCGGCGTTGCGGTATTGAGGTTGATGGGCGTGGCGATCGGCAGCATCGTCACGTGCGGTTCGAGCCGGGCGATGATCTCGGGCGAAACGCCCAGCCAGCCCAGCTGGGCCAGCGTGCGCGGCATCAGCGGCGCGGTGCTGTCGTCGTTGCTGCCGGCGTTCTGGGCCATGCGCAGGTCAATGGAAATCTGCTGCAACGCCGAGGCCGGCAGGCCCAGGCGCTCGAACAGGCGCGAGAACGCCAGATCGATGGTTTCATTCTTCTGCAGCAGGTTGCGCAGGTTCATGCGCGACTGCAGGTCGACGATCTCGCCCGACAGGAAGGCATTGGAGGTCTCGCTCGAGGCGTCGTCGACCTGACTCACATTGCCCTGCGCGGCCAGGAAGGTCGAGAGCTTGGCTTCCTGCAGCGGCACCGCCCAGGGTTCGGCCAGATGGTCGGCGCCGCCCGTGCGCCCGTCCTCGCGCAGCACGACACGCGACCAGTCCAGCGCGCCCAGCAGGATCCAGCCGGCCTGGCTGCGCGCGCGTTCGGCGGTTTCGATCTCCACCGCGCGCCACTGCTGCCACAGCGCGGTCGCGGCAAAGGTCGCGACCAATGTGACGGTCAGCATGGCCGTGAGCAGCGCGGCGCCGCGCGCCGGGCGGCGCGCTGCACGGGAAAGGGGGCGCAGCGCGATCATGAGCGGATGTTCTGGCGCAGCGGGTTGACCCAGTCGCGCGTCAGGCGCCCCGACAGGCCGGCGCCCGGGGCGAGATCGAGTTCGATGCGCACGCCGTTGGGGATCTCGGCCTCGGCCGAGCGCGCGGCAGTGCCGGCGGCGGCACTGGCAGCGGCGCCGGCGGCGGTTCCGGCGACGGTGCCGGTGCCTGCGGTACCGGCAGTCGCCGTTGCCGCGGTTGCCGCTGCATTGGCCGCTTCCGCGGTGGCGCTGCTGGAGGCACCGCTGGACTGCGGATTGCTCCAGGCGCCGTCCCGGTAGAAATAGATGGACCAGCTGCCCAGCGGAAACAGCGCCGTTTCGCCCCCGCGCTGCTCCTGGCTGGGGTTGCGCGCCCATTGCGCCGCCTGGTTCCAGGCGCGGCTCCATTCGGCGCGGGTTCTCACCGGCGGCGACTGCCAGCGCAGCCACTGGCTGCGGCCCTGGCTGGTGCCCAGCGCCCAGGCAACGACCAGCGCGCCGGCCTCGGGCGCGGCGTTGTTGCGCCGCGTCATGCGCAGCACCAGCCCGTCCCAGGCGATGGCCTGGGTATTTTCCAGCGCCATCAGTCCGTCGAGATCGGCGCTCCACTGCGCCAGCGCGGTCTGCAGCACCGCATGCGCATCGCTGTGGGCCTGAGTGTACTGCTGCGAGCGCATCATGCTGTCCAGCCCGCGCCAGCCCATCAGCGCCATCAGCGCCATGGCGACGAGGGCCACCAGCAGCTCCACCAATGTGAACCCGGCGGACCTGGGCAGAAAGAGGCTCGTGCGGGGCTGCATATCAATAACGTCCAACGATCGACGTGATGCTCATGACCGCATAGCCGCCTTCGCTGACCTGCACGTCCGCGCGGCGAAAGCTCGGGTTGGGCGTGGGCCGCACGATCATGGTCACGTTGAACAGCTTGCCGGCCTGCTCGCAGGTCGCGCTGCTGTCGCCGACGGGGGGCATCTGCTGCGACAGGCGCATGCGCACCAGGGCATTCTCGGCGCACAGCTGGCCGAGCAGCATGTCGGTCTGGCGCTGGGCATTGCGCGTCAGCGCCGAAGTGGCCTGGGTGCCGGCCATCAGCGCGATGGCCACGATGCCCAGCGCCACCAGCACCTCGATCAGCGTGAACCCGCGCGCCGCCCGGGCGCGGCGGGGGAGGGCGGGTCTCATTGCCGGCCCTCGAGCGCAAAGGGCCGCAGCCCGTCGGTCGCTACGGACAGGCGCAGTTCGGGAGTGTCGACATGCGTCAGCAGCGTGCGCTGCGGCGCCAGCAGCGGCTCGGGCCCGAGAACCAGCACGGCGCCATCGGCGACGCGCGTGCCGGGGTCGAGCCACTGCGTCGGCAGCGTGCTGCCCACGGGCAGGCCCTCGAAGCGAAAGCCCGGGCCCAGCGCACGCCAGCGCACCAGCGTGCCGCTGGCGCGCGCCTGCGCCCGGCCGGCCTCGAGCAGCACCGCGAGCCGCTGGGCCTCGCGCTCGAGCCGGGTCTGGCCGGTGTCGCGCAGGGACAGGGCCACGCCGGCGGTCGCCAGGGCCATGATGCTGATCACCACCAGCAACTCCAACAGGGAAAAACCGCGTGCGCGTGTCATCACCGGATCCGGTCTAGCAAGGCAGGCAAGCCACGGCGCGTGGCGCCCGCACACCTACTGCCAGCTGCCAATGTCGGCGTTGTTGCCTTCGCCGCCGGGCTGGCCGTCGGCACCCAGGGACATGACATCGACCTCACCCTTGATGCCAGGGTTCAGATACTGGTAGGGGTTGCCCCAGGGGTCGTTGGGCAGCTTCTCGATATAGGGCTTCCAGTTGTTCGGCTGCGGGCCGGACGTGGGACGCGCCACCAGCGATTGCAGGCCCTGTTCGGTCGTGGGGTAGCGCTGGTTGTCCAGGCGGTAGAGCTTGAGCGCCTGCATGATGTTGGTGATGTCCGTACGCGCGGCCGTGCGGCGGGCATCGTCGGCCCTATCCAGCAGGTTGGGCACGATCAGCGCGCCCAGCACGCCGATGATGACAAGCACGACCATCAGCTCGATCAGGGTGAAACCGCGTTGCGTGGCCTGGCGCAGGCGACGCGGAACTGTAATGAAATTCATTTGCTGTAACGTCATATGAGTTCATGATAATGGGTCATGGTGACAAATTCGCTTCAAATCTGGCGCGTGCGGGTAAGCACGCTGGTTCTGTGGGCCGCGGCAGCCGCATGCCTGGTCTTCTGGACCCTGCGCCTGGCGACCCCTGCGGGAGCTGCGGCCGCTGCGGTTGCCGCGCCTGCACCCGTCTCGGTGGACCTGCAGGCGCTGGCCCAGGTGCTGGGCGCGGGTCCGGCGCTGCCGGTGGCCCAGGCCCCGGCGGCACCCAGCCGCTATACCCTGCAGGGACTGTTGGCCGGGCGCTACAGTGGGCGCGGCGCGGCGGTCATCGGCGTCAACGGCCAGCCGGCCAAGGTCTTTCCCGTCGGTGCCCAGGTGGACGAAGGGCTGGTGCTGCAATCGGTCGGCGCGCAGCAGGCGCGTCTGGGCCCGTCGCTGCAAGGTGACACTACCGTGACGCTGGATCTTCCCATCGAGCGATGGTCCATTGGCCCGGCGCCGGCGCAGCCTGGGTCCACTGCGCCGCAGTAGCCGTCTTTTGCGGATGCGCGCGCAGCCAGTGCACGCAGCGCGCCACGCCGGCATGGGTGATCCACACCACATCGGCTTCTTCCCCTTCGCCAGAGGCGTCAAGTGCGCCGGCGATGCGCGCCAGCATCGCCGCCAGCGGCTCGCCGCCGCCCGGTGCATAGCCATGCAGATCCCCGGCCCAGGCATCGAGCTCGGCGCGCGGCACTGCCTCCCAGGGCTGGCCCTCCCAGGCGCCGAAATCCATTTCCTGCAGACGCGCGTCGGGCTGGCTGCGCAGCTCCGGGCGCAGCGCCTGCAGGGCTTCGGCCAGCTGCACGCAGCGCCGCAGCGGCGAGTGCCGTACGGCTGCGCGCGCCGGCAGTGCCTCGG
Source organism: Comamonas endophytica (assembly GCF_023634805.2). Classification (NCBI taxonomy): domain Bacteria; kingdom Pseudomonadati; phylum Pseudomonadota; class Betaproteobacteria; order Burkholderiales; family Comamonadaceae; genus Comamonas; species Comamonas endophytica. The sequence continues at coordinate 1,317,281 of NZ_CP106881.1, read as the reverse complement.
CCAGCGCCTGCGCCGCCTGCCGTGTGGCCTGCGCATCGGCGGCCAGGTCCAGCCGCCCATAGCAGATGCCGGGTGCCACCAGCGGCGCGGCATGGCGCACCAGCCACAGGCGCCTCGTCATGCCGCGCCGCGCAGCACGGCAACCGCCGCGCCCAGGTAGAAGGCAATCTCGCAGACCTGCTGGGTCGCGCCCAGGCAGTCGCCGGTGAAGCCCTGCAGGCGCCGCGCGAACCAGCGCGCCATCCACAGCGCGGCGAGCGCACTGCACAGCAGGCCCAGGGCCAAAGCCGCCACCGGTTGAATCCATGCATACAGCGCCAGCGGCGCCAGGCACCACAGGGCGGCGGCGCCCAGGGCCTGCAGGCTGATGCGGTCCGCCAGCGGCTTGCTCTTGGAACGCGCGGTATCGCCCACGTGCGCCAGCGCGCGCACCAGGCACAGCGGCCAGAAGCGCGAGACCACATGCGCCAGCGCCACGGCCGCTGCGCCGGCCAGCAGGCTGTGGCTGCCCAGCACCGCGACCAGGCTGACCTTCGCCAGCAGTGCCAGCACCAGCGCCAGCGCGCCATAGGCGCCCAGACGCGAATCCTTCATGATGTCCAGCGCGCGTTCGCGGTCGGCACTGCCGCCCAGGCCGTCGGCCACGTCGGCCAGCCCGTCCTCATGGAAGGCGCCCGTCAGCCAGGCCGTGGCCACGCAGCACAGCACGGCGGCGGCCAGCGGAGCAAACAGGCTCGGGGCAAGCGCCGCATGCGCCGCCGCATAGGCCGCGGCGCCCGCCGCGCCCGCGATCCAGCCGATGCCCGGAAAATGCGCGGCGCTGGCGCGCAGCATGGCCGGGCTGAAGCCCACCCATTCGGCAAGCCGCCCGGTCACCGGAATGCGCGTGAAGAACTGCAGGGCCAGCAGGAAATGGCGCAGGGCTTGCATGCCACGCGCCGGTTATTGCAGGAAAAGCCTGTAGGCCGGATTGTGGGTTTCCTCGACCCAGGGGTAGCCCACCGAGGCCAGGAAGGCATCGAAGGCCTGCGCGTCATCTGCCGGCACCTGCATGCCGACCAGGATGCGGCCGTAGTCCGCGCCCTGGTTGCGGTAGTGGAACAGCGAGATGTTCCAGGTCGGCTCCATCATGCTCAGGAACTTGAACAGCGCCCCCGGGCGCTCGGGAAACACGAAGCGCAGCAGCCGCTCCTCCTGCGCCAGCGGCGAGTGGCCGCCCACCATGTGGCGCAGGTGCTCCTTGGCCATCTCGTCGAAGGTCAGGTCCAGCGCCTCGAAGCCGTGCTTCTGGAAGTTCTTCGCGATCTTTTCCGACTCGCCCCTGCCTGCTGTGGTCAGGCCGACGAACACATGCGCGCGCTGCTGGTGGCTGATGCGGTAGTTGAACTCGGTCACGTTGCGCTGGCCGCCGGGCAGCCGGCCCACGACCTCGCAGAAGCGCTTGAAGCTGCCGCGCTCCTCGGGAATCGTCACCGCCAGCAGCGCCTCGCGCTCCTCGCCGACTTCGGCGCGCTCGGCCACGAAGCGCAGCCGGTCGAAATTCATGTTGGCGCCGCACAGGATCGCGGCATAGGTCTCGCCGCGCGTCTTGTGCGTGGCCACATACTGCTTGATGGCCGCCACGGCCATCGCCCCCGAGGGCTCGACGATGGCGCGGGTGTCGACGAACACGTCCTTGATGGCGGCGCAGACCGCATCCGTGTCGACCACCACGTATTCGTCGACCAGCTCGCGCGCGATGCGGAAAGTCTCCTCACCCACGAGCTTCACCGCCGTGCCGTCGGAAAACAGCCCGACATCGCTGAGCTCGACACGCCCGCCGCTTTGCACCGACTGCGCCATCGCATCGGAGTCGCGCATCTGCACGCCGATCACCTTGATGTCCGGGCGCACGGCCTTGAGGTAATTGGCCACGCCCGAGATCAGGCCGCCGCCGCCGATCGCCACGAACACCGCATCCAGGCGCTGGCTGCCGAGCTTTTGCAGCTGGCTCAGCATCTCCATGGCAATCGTGCCCTGGCCGGCAATCACATCCGGGTCGTCGAAGGGGTGCACGAAGGTCAGTCCCTGCTCCTGCTGCAGCCGCACCGAGTGCTTGTAGGCGTCGGAATAGCTTTCGCCGGCCAGCACCACCTCGCCGCCGAGCGCCTGCACGGCATCGACCTTGAGCTGGGGCGTGGTGGTCGGCATGACGATCACCGCGCGGCAGCCGAGCTTGCGCGCGCTCATGGCCACGCCCTGGGCGTGGTTGCCGGCGGAGGCGCAGATCACGCCGCGCTGCAGCTGCTCCTGGCCCAGGTGCGCCATCTTGTTGTAGGCCCCGCGCAGCTTGAAGCTGAACACCGGCTGCTGGTCCTCGCGCTTGAACAGCACCTTGTTGTGCAGCCGGCGGCTCAGGTTCTTGGCGGGCTGCAGATCCGACTCCACCGCCACGTCGTAGACGCGCGCGGTCAGGATGCGGGTGAGGTAGTCGGCGGGGGTGAGGTGTTGTGTCATGGTCGGCAAAAAGGCATGCCCGCGGAAAGGCTGGGCCGCCATCATAGGCGCTCGGTCGCTGGCGGGCATGCTGCGCGCGCAGCCACCCGCGGCGCCAAGCGGCCAAAAAAAAGCCCCAGGCGGTAAGGCCTGGGGCTGAATCCACCATTAGAGGAGGTGGAGGAGACAAAGGGTGCGATGCAAGGATTTGTGTCCTGCGGTCCGCCTGAAAAATACAATCCATCAGGTAACGCTTGGTGCAATTGTAGCGCAAATGATGCTGCGTTGCAGCAAAATTCAGGGTTTACCGGGATGGCGATGCCATTTAGCAACAGTTAAAGCAGAGGAAACAGTATGGAATGCACAGTGAGTTGGACCGGGGCCAGCGGCACCCGCTCGGGAATGGGATTCATCGCGGAGACCAGCAGCGGCCATGTGCTGGCGATGGATGGCGCTCCCGATGAGCGCAATCCCGACAACGGCGGCCGCAATCTGGCTCCGCGCCCGATGGAGGCACTGCTGGCCGGCACCGGCGGTTGCACCGCCTATGACGTGGTGCTGATCCTCAAGCGCGGCCGTCATGATGTGCGCGGCTGCAGCGTCAAGCTCAGTTCGGAGCGTGCCGAGACCGAACCCAAGGTGTTCACCAAGATCCACATGCAGTTCACCGTGACCGGCAAAGGTGTGCCCGCCAGTGCCGTGGAGCGCGCCATCGCCATGAGCCACGAGAAATACTGCTCGGCCAGCATCATGCTGGGCAAGACTGCCGAGATCACGACCGGCTTCGAAATTCTGGAAGCTTGAAAGAAGCGCTCCTGAGCGGCTGACGCCCTGGGCGGGCCCCGCTCCCTCTCTCATCCTTCGGTGGGGGGCGCCCGGCTAGGGACGGCAGCCTCGGTGTGGGGCCCTGCCCAGGGGCGGCCCTTCCGCGCTGCCTCCGACATGTGTTGCGCCAGTTTCCGGGTGATTAAATGTAATGTGCCGTAGTCGTCATCACCTTGGCCGCCGCGCGCATCAGCTGCTGGACCGGCGCGGGCAGCGGCGTGGCGCCCGACTCCAGCGCCTCGGCCGCATGGCGCTCCTCGTCCTCCTTCATGCGCTGCACCACGGCACGCGTGGCCAGGTCCTGCGCGGGCAGGCGGTCGAGGTGGCTGCCCAGGTGCGCCGAGACCTGGTTCTCGGTCTCCACCACGAAGCCCAGGCTCACGCGGTCGCTGATCTTCGCCGCGGCCAGCCCGATGGCAAAGGCCCCGGCAAACCACAGCGGGTTGAGCAGGCTCGGCCGCTGGCCCAGCGCGTCGAGGCGCGCGCGCGACCAGGCCAGGTGATCGGTTTCCTCGCGCGCCGCGTCCAGCAGGTGCGCGCGCAGTTGCGCGTCGCGCGTGACCATGGCCTGGGCGCTGTACAGCGCCTGGGCACAGACCTCGCCCACATGGTTGACGCGCATCAGCGCGCCCGACAGGCGCTGCTCGGCTTCACTCAGCTCGGCCTCGCGCAACCCCTGCGCGGGCGAGGGCTGCGACGCCGCGGGGCGGGCAAACAGGGTGCGGAGCGCAGCGTCCGCTGCCGTCAGGATCTTGTCCATGGATATCAAGCTGCAAGGCGACAAAGCGCGGGCGGGTCCAGGGCGGGGCCCCCCGCATGAGGAGGACCGGCTGCCAGTCCTTGGGAACGATTGTGCCGCGCATTGAAGCTTTGTTGCAACCGAGCAACGAATTCCTGGATTCCAGCAGCTTATGGGTGAATTGCTTTGCGCATCGGGCGGTGGTCTGTTGCAATAGCAAAAGCTTCCCCACCAGGAGGTTGGCGCGGGTAACCGGCGAACCAGGGTTGAGACCCTGCTTTCTACGCACCGACGCCCTCTGTTAAACCTTGGAGTAATTCGCAATGAAAAAATCCCTGATTGCCCTGGCCGTGTTGGCTGCTTCCGGCGCCGCCATGGCCCAGTCGTCCGTGACCCTGTTCGGTATCGTTGACGTCGGCGTTGGCTACGTGAACAACGCTACGCCCGCTGGCGGCAACAAGTGGGGCCTCGGCACCAGCGGCAATGCAACCAGCCGCATCGGTTTCCGCGGCGTGGAAGACCTCGGCGGTGGCCTGAAGGCTGGTTTCTGGCTCGAAGGCGAAGTGTTCGGCGACGACGGCAATGCCGGCGGCCTGAACTTCAAGCGTCGTTCGACCGTGGGCCTGGAAGGCAACTTCGGTGAAGTGCGCCTGGGTCGTGACCAAGTTGCTGGCTACAACAAGACCAGCTCCTATGACCTGTTCGGCCAAACCGGTATCGGCCAGTTCTCCGCATGGCGCAACTGGGACGGCATTGGCTTCCCTGGCTCCGCTTCCGGCGACGAAAACGGCATCCGCGCCAACAACCTGATCAGCTACTACACCCCCAACTTCAGCGGCTTCAAGGCTGGCATCAGCTACGGCTTCGACGAAGTGAACGGTGAGTCCAACGCCGGCCGTTACGCTGGTGGTAACGTCTCCTATGACAACGGCCCCATCAGCGTGGCCCTGTCGTATGACCGCCTGGAAACCAACCACGCCGCTCGCGGCCTGGGCGACCGTGACAACGTGACCCTGGGTGCTTCGTACAACTTCGGCGTGGCCAAGATCATCGGTATCGCCCAGCGTACCGAGTACTCGTACGACAGCGGCGCTTTCGGCGATCGCCGTTACAACAACTACGCCCTGGGCGTGGCTGCTCCCGTCGGCGGCGCTGGCGAAGTCAAGCTGCAATACGCACGCTACGACCAGAAGGCTACTGGCGGCGAAGCCGACCAGCTGTCGCTGGGCTACGTGCACAACCTGTCGAAGCGCACTGCCGTGTACGGTACCGTTGCTTACCTGAAGAACAAGGACGGCTCGTCGCTGGGTCTGGCTTCCAAGGGCATCAACACCACCGGTGCTGTGAACCAAAAGCAAACCGGCGTGCAAGTCGGCGTGCGCCACTCCTTCTAATGACAGGCTGAGTCCGCTCAGCTTTTCTTAGAAAACGAAAAAGCCAGTCTTCGGACTGGCTTTTTTTATGGGTATTTTCCTGCTGCGGGATAGCACTATCTAGGGAAAATCCGGCAGGGAAAACCTGTGTTGTGATGCTGCACAAGTATCTTTTCGTAATAAAAGTGGCTGCCTAAAATGGATTTTCCCAGACACCTTTATTCATGAGAGAGACAGCAGCATGCAAAAATCATTTGTGAAAAATGCCCTCGCACTGGCTGTTATTGCGGCCACTGCCGGCGCAGCATTCGCCCAGGAAAACAGCAGCGTGCAGATGTATGGCATTGTCGATGCTGCAGTGCGCCACACGAATAATGAAGGCACAAGCGGAAATTCGTCGCAGACGAGAATGATCGGCGGCGGCATGTCGCAAAGCCGCTGGGGCATCAACGTGAATGAAGACCTGGGCGGCGGTCTCAAGGCCATTGCCAATCTGGAACACCGTTTCCTGGCCGATTCGGGCACGAGTGCTGCGACCAATTATTTCCAGCAGTCCTGGCTGGGTCTGCAGGGCGGACTGGGGCGCCTGACCATGGGCCGCCAGTACAACATCCTGTTCGATCTGGTGACCTCGACCTATTCCTCCTTCCCCTATTCGCCGTATATGGAAGCGTACAAGCCGGAAATCGGTCTGGCGCTGGGTGCGCGCACGAACAATATGCTCAAATACACGGCCGAGTTCGGCCCTGTACGTGGCGCATTGCAATATTCGTTCAGCGAGAAGGATGTGGTTCCCAATCCCACCAACGCCCGGACGGCGGGCGGTTATCTGCGTTACTCGCAAAATGGCTTCTCGGCCGGCCTGGGTTACCAGAACTACCAGCTGCCGCAGGGCGCGAAACTCGAGGCCTGGACCCTGGGAGGGTCCTATCGCCTGAATGCGCTGTATTTCAACCTGGGCTACGGCCAGAACCAGCTCAAGGGCACACCCGGCCCCATCGATGGGGCGGTCGTCGCCAGCTTCTGGAGCGGCGACACCAACGGCGGCTTCTCGCGCGGCGCGGCCGACAAGCGCCAGCTGGCAAAGGTCGGTTTCGGCTACCAGGTCACGCCGCAGATCAATGCCGGCCTGCATTACTTCCATGCCAAGCAATCCGGCAGCCCCGTGGGCGCCGACAACGGCAAGGCCCACTTCCTGGTCGGTGTGGTCGATTACGCCTTCTCCAAGCGCACCGATGCCTATTTCGGCGTGGATTACACCAAGATCAAGGGCGGCTCGGCAATTGTCCTTGACCCCGTCAGCCGCGCGCGTGACCGCACCGGTGTCACCGTGGGCCTGCGCCATCGGTTTTAATTGCTAATCCCCGTAAGGGGGTTGAGCAGATGTAACCTAAATAGGGATTCGCGCGGGAAATCGCTCCTGTTTCTTCTCAGGAACACGGAGCGGCCCGGGCGAAAGCCGCCTGCCGAACTCAGGTATAGCGCTTGGCGTGCAGGCTGTCCTTCATTTGCTGCAAGACCGGCTGCAGCGGGTCGCCGATGCGCAGCGCGACGCAGGTCGCCAGCACATCGATGATCAGCAGGTGCATCAGCCGCGACACCATGGGGCTGTAGCGGTCGTAGCCTTCCGGATGGTCGGCGGCCAGCAGGATGTCGCAGGCATGCGCCAGCGGCGAGCCGCTGGCGGTGATGGCGATGGTGGTGGCACCGCGCTGGCGCGCGATGCCCGCAGCATCCATCAGATCGCGCGTGCGGCCGGAATTCGAGATGATCAGCGCGCAGTCGCCCGGGCCCAGCAGGGTGGCGCTCATGACCTGGATATGCCCGTCGCTGCTGGCCAGGCTGGTCACGCCCAGGCGGAAGAACTTGTGCTGCGCATCCTGCGCGACGATGCCTGAATTGCCCGCACCCCAGAACTCGATGCGCCGGCCCTGCTGCCAGCTGCCGATGACCGCCAGCGCCGCGCGTTCGAGATCCGGAACGCGGGCGGCGTTGCGGTACTCCAGGAATGCGGCAACGGCGTTGTCGACCACCTTGACCAGCACATCGCCGGTCTTGTCGTCGCTGTCGACGCTGCGGTGGATGAACGGCACGCCCTCGTTGGCATTGCTTGCCAGTTTGACCTTGAAGTCGGCAAGCCCGTCATACCCCATGCTGCGGCAAAAGCGCACCACCGTGGGCTTGCTGACATGGGCGCGTTCCGCCAGCAGCCGCACGGGCAACTGGGCGAAGGCCTGGGGGTCGGCCAGAACGAGGCGCGCCACGCGCTGTTCGGCCGGGGCCAGCGAGGGCAGGGAAGCGGTGATGCGATCTAGCATGGAAATCCTGGGCGGTGGCAAGGAGCGCCGCAGCGCACCCGGCTGCGCAAGTGCAGGACGCCGGGTGCGTCAATGTAACCGCAGTGGCCGGCCGCGGCCGCACCAGCCGCGCCCCGGAGCGCGGCAATGTACTGCTTTGGCCTACAAGCGCAAGTGCGGGCGCGGCAACGCCTGCTTGTAAGATGACAAGCCCCCAGCATTTCGCGGGGCGAGTGCTTTTCAAGAATGGGATGGGTCATGAGTCAGCTTGACGCGCTTCGACAGTTCACCACCGTGGTGGCGGACACCGGCGATTTTCGCCAGATTGCACAGTATTTGCCGCAAGACGCGACAACCAACCCGTCATTGATCCTCAAGGCCGTGCAGATGCCTGAATATGCCCCGCTGCTCAGGGCCAGCGTGGCCCAGTACCGCGGCCGGCCGCTGGACGAGATCATGGACCGCCTGCTGGTGCGCTTCGGTTGCGAGATCCTCGCGCTGGTGCCGGGGCGGGTCTCCACCGAGGTCGACGCGCGCCTGTCGTTCGACACCGAGGCCACCGTGGCCCGGGCCGAGCGCATCATCGAGCTGTACCAGGCCGAAGGCGTGCATGTGGACCGGGTGCTGATCAAGATCGCCTCGACCTGGGAGGGCATCGAGGCCGCGCGCCGGCTCGAGCAGCGCGGCATCCATACCAACCTGACGCTGCTGTTCTCGCTGTGCCAGGCGGTGGTCTGCGGCCAGGCCAGGGTGCAGCTGGTCTCGCCCTTCGTGGGACGCATCTACGACTGGTACAAGAAACAGGCCGGCGCCTCCTGGGACGAGGCGGCCATGGCCGGCGCCAACGACCCCGGCGTGCGCTCGGTGCGCGCGATCTATGCGCATTACAAGCATTTCGGCATTGCCACCGAAGTCATGGGCGCGAGCTTTCGCAATCTGGGCCAGATCACGGCGCTGGCGGGCTGCGATCTGCTGACGATCGCTCCCGAGCTGCTGGCCCAGCTGGCGGCCAGCGACGCGCTGCTCGAGCGCGCGCTGACGCCCGAGGCCGCGCAGGCGCAGGAGCTGCCTGCGCTGCATTACGATGAGGCGGGCTTTCGCTTCGCGCTCAATGCCGATGCCATGGCCACGGAAAAGCTGGCCGAGGGCATCCGCGCCTTCGTTGCCGATGCATTGAAACTCGAGGCTCTGATGCAGCAGGCGGTAGCCTGATGAGCGATCTTTGCCATGAAACCGCAGCCTGGCGGACGCTGGAGCGCCATTACCGGGAGGAGATGGCGGACTTCGACATTGCCGAAAGCTTTGCCGTCGACCCGGGCCGCCTGGACGCGCTGAGCCAGCAGGCGCCGCATCTGTTTGCCGACCTGTCCAAGAACAGCATCACCCCCCGCACGGAAGAACTGCTGGCCGCGCTGGCGCAGGAATGCGACGTGACCGGGCGGCGCGACAAGATGTTTGCCGGCGAACCCATCAATACCTCCGAAAAGCGTGCCGTGATGCACTGGCTGCTGCGCATGCCGCGCGACGGCGGCCTGCTGCGCGAGCATGCCGTGTTCACCGCCATGACGCCGACGGTGCGCGCCGCGCTGGACGCGGTCCACAGCACGCTTGACACGATGCTGGAGCTGGCCGAGCAGGTACGTGCGCGTCCGGAGATCACCGACATCGTCAACATCGGCATCGGCGGCTCGCATCTGGGGCCCGAGGTCGTGGTCAATGCGCTCGCGGACTGGTGCACGCCGGACAAGTGCTTCCATTTCGTCTCGAACGTCGACGGCCACGAACTGGGCCATGTGCTGTCGCGCGTGCGCCCCGAGAGCACATTGTTCCTGGTGGCCTCGAAGTCGTTCACGACGGCCGAGACCATGCTCAATGCGCATTCGGCGCGCAGCTGGTTCCTGGAGCAGGGCGGCTCGCTGGACAAGGGCGCGGAGTGCACCATTGCCGACCATTTCGTGGCCCTGACCACCAACGTGGAAGCGGCGGCGGCGTTCGGCGTCGAGCGCACGCTGGATTTCTGGGATTGGGTCGGCGGGCGCTATTCGCTGTGGTCGGCCATCGGACTGCCCATTGCCATTGCCGTGGGCGCGCAGCATTTCCGCACGCTGCTGGCCGGCGCGCACGCGATGGACGCGCACTTCGTCACCGCGCCCATGGAGCGCAACCTGCCGGTGCGCCTGGGCCTGCTGGACATCTGGTACCGCAATTTCCATGGCTATGGCAGCCGCTGCATCGCGCCCTACAGCCACGGCCTGCGGCGGCTCACCGCCTACCTGCAGCAGCTGGAGATGGAAAGCAACGGCAAGCAGGTCGATTCCAACGGCCGCCCGTTGACATCGGCGACTTCGGCCGTGGTCTGGGGCGAGCCCGGCACCAACGGCCAGCATGCCTTCTTCCAGATGCTGCACCAGGGCCGGGACGTGATTCCCGTCGAGTTCATCGCCATGCGCAACGGCAGCAAATACCTGGGCGGGCACCAGCACAGCCTGCTGATCAACGCCGTGGCCCAGGCCCAGGCGCTGATGACCGGGCGGCGCGACGAATGCAGCGAGAAATTCTGCCCGGGCAACCGCCCCAGCACCTTCTTGCTGCTCAAGCAGCTCGATCCGGCCTCGCTGGGCGCGCTGATCGCGCTGTACGAGCACCGGGTGTTCGTCACCGGCGCGGTCTGGGGCATCAACAGCTTCGACCAGTGGGGCGTGGAGCTGGGCAAGCACCTGGCGCGCGACCTGGCCGAGCGCCAGGCGAGCGGTGACTGGAAGGATGTGGATGCGTCGACCGCAGGGCTGATGCGGCGGCTGATTGCTGCCGACCTGCCTTGACGGCGGCTTTCGCCAGCCAGTAAAAAACCCGCAGGTCTTTCGAACTGCGGGTTTTTTGTTGGCTGGAGCTGGCAGGCCCTGAGGCCTGCCGGACAGCGGGGCAAATTACATGCCCATGCCGCCCATGCCACCCATGCCGCCCATGCCACCGCCCATGCCGCCCATGTCGGGAGCTGCGTCGGCCTTGGGAGCGTCGGCGATCATGCACTCGGTCGTCAGCAGCAGGGCTGCGACGGAAGCCGCGTTCTGCAGGGCCGTGCGCGTGACCTTCGTGGGATCCAGGATACCCATTTCAATCATGTCGCCGTAGGTGTCGTTGGCGGCGTTGAAGCCGAAGTTGCCTTGGCCCTTGAGCACGGCATCGACCACGACCGAGGGTTCGCCACCGGCGTTGGACACGATCTCGCGCAGGGGCGCTTCGACAGCCTTCAGGATCAGCTTGATGCCGGCGTCCTGGTCGGCGTTGTCGCCGGTCAGTTGGCCCACGGCCTGCTTGGCGCGCAGCAGCGCCACGCCACCACCGGCCACGATGCCTTCTTCCACAGCTGCACGGGTGGCGTGCAGTGCGTCTTCCACGCGGGCCTTCTTTTCCTTCATTTCGACTTCGGTGGCAGCGCCGACCTTGATCACGGCCACGCCGCCGGCCAGCTTGGCCACGCGCTCTTGCAGCTTTTCGCGGTCGTAGTCGGAGGTGGCTTCCTCGATCTGGATGCGGATCTGCTTCACGCGGGCTTCGATTTCAGCAGCCTGGCCAGCACCGTCGATGATGATGGTGTTTTCCTTGCCGATCTCGACGCGCTGGGCCTGGCCCAGGTCTTCCAGCGTGACCTTGTCCAGCGTCAGGCCGACTTCCTCGGCGATGACCTTGCCGCCCGTCAGGATGGCGATGTCTTCCAGCATGGCCTTGCGGCGGTCGCCGAAGCCAGGCGCCTTGACGGCCACGACCTTCAGGATGCCGCGGATGGTGTTCACCACCAGCGTCGCCAGGGCTTCGCCTTCGACGTCTTCGGCAATGATCAGCAGCGGGCGGCCGGCCTTGGCGACTTGCTCCAGCGTGGGCAGCAGGTCACGGATGTTGCTGATCTTCTTGTCGAACAGCAGCACGAAGGGGTTGTCCAGGATGGCGGACTGCTTTTCCTGGTTGTTGATGAAGTAGGGCGACAGGTAGCCGCGGTCGAACTGCATGCCTTCGACGACTTCGAGTTCGTTGTCCAGGCTCTTGCCTTCTTCGACGGTGATGACGCCTTCCTTGCCGACCTTGTCCATCGCGTTGGCAATGATCTGGCCCACGGACTCGTCGGAGTTGGCCGAGATCGAACCGACCTGGGCGATTTCCTTGGAAGTGGTGGTGGCCTTGGACTGGCTCTTGAGCTGCTCGACCAGCACGGCCACAGCCTTGTCGATACCGCGCTTCAGGTCCATGGGGTTCAGGCCGGCGGCAACGTACTTCGAGCCTTCGCGCACGATGGCCTGGGCCAGCACGGTCGCGGTGGTCGTGCCGTCACCGGCGATGTCGTTGGTCTTGGAAGCCACTTCCTTCACGAGCTGGGCGCCCATGTTCTGCAGCTTGTCCTTGAGTTCGACTTCCTTGGCCACGGACACGCCGTCCTTGGTCACGGTGGGAGCGCCGAACGAGCGCTCGAGCACCACGTTGCGGCCCTTGGGGCCCAGGGTCACCTTGACCGCATTGGCCAGGATGTTCACGCCTTCAACCATGCGGGCGCGTGCTTCGCCACCGAAAACTACGTCTTTAGCTGCCATTTTGATTCTCCGAATTCAGTTAACTGGAATGCTGGGAAGGAGAAGATTCACTTCTCGACGACCGCGAACAGGTCGTCTTCCTTCATCACCAGCAGTTCGTCGCCATCGACCTTGACGGTCTGGCCGCTGTACTTGCCGAACAGAACGCGGTCGCCGACCTTGACGTTCAGGGAGATCAGCTCGCCCTTGTCGTTCTTCTTGCCCGGGCCGACGGCCAGGATCTCGCCCTGGTCGGGCTTTTCGGCAGCGTTGTCGGGGATATAGATGCCGGAAGCGGTCTTGGTTTCGTTTTCAAGGCGCTTGACGATCACGCGATCGTGCAGAGGACGAAGTTGCATAACATCTCCAAATACATCAACAGTTGAAACAACACTGCCAAGCCGAAGTGGCTTGGCATTCGAATTGCCTGGGGCAGGTGCTGTTAGCACTCTACTCCAATGAGTGCTAATCATAAGGCGTATTTTTGCCGTTTCAAGGGTTTTTGCTGCAAGCGCCTGTTGCGGAGTGTGGACAGATGGAGCGGCCGGGCACCCCGCCGGCCGCGGGGACTTCAGCCCTGCGCCGTCGGCGGGGTGGCCATCATCATGGTGGGCACGGCCAGCGGCAGGCCGGCGTTCTTGAAGTCGTCGAGGATCGTGAACAGCAGGTCGCTGCGCACGCCGCCGGCCAGGCGCGGGCTGGCAACGTAGCAGATGGCCTGGAAGATCAGGCTGCCGTTCTCTATGCCCTCCAGGCTCAGCGAGGGTGCCGGCGTTTCCAGCACGCCCGGGTGCGCGCTGCATGCTGCCAGCATCAGCTCGCGCACCCGCTTGGCATCGGTCGACAGCGGCATGGGCAGGCGGATCAGCACGCGGCCCTCGGCGCTGGTCAGCGTCATGTTGCGCACCGTCTTGGTGATGAATTCGGAGTTCGGCACGATGACGATGGAGCGGTCGCCCTGCTGGATCTCGGTGGCGCGCACGTTGATGCGCTTGATGTCGCCCTCGGTCGTGCCCAGCACCACCCAGTCGCCGACCTTCACCGGCCGCTCGGCCAGCAGGATCAATCCGGAGATGAAGTTCTGCACGATGGCCTGCAGGCCGAAGCCGATGCCCACCGACAGCGCGCTGGCGATCCAGGCGATGCGGTTGATGCCGATGCCCATGGCCGACAGCCCGGCCGCCACCACCAGCACCACGCCCACGTAGTTGAGCAGCGTGGACAGCGAGCTCTGCATGCCCGGCTCCATCGTGGTGGTGGGCAGGTAGCGCTCGCGCAGCCAGCGCTGGAAAATGCGCAGCGCCACGAAGCCGCCGACCAGCACCGCCAGCGCGCTGAAGATCGCCCCGGGCTTGATCTGGAATTCACCGATCGTGAGGCCGGCGCTGATGCGGTCGGTCTGCTGCAGCACCTCGTCCGGGCGCGTGCCCAGCTGCGCACCCAGCGCGATCAGCATGTACAGGAACAGCAGCACGCGCGCCAGCGCCGACAGCACCACCGCCGCCTGGTCGAGCGTGCTGGACGAGAAGTGGAAGCTCTTTTGCAGGCGCTGGCCGAATTCGCCGCGCGAGGACACGAGTGCCATGAACAGGTCGTCGGCAAACTTGAACAGCACGTAGAAGCTGATGGCCACCAGGCCGGTCCAGGCCAGCTGCGTGGCCACCAGGCTGGCCACGCTGATGTAGCCGACGCCCACCAGCAGCACCACGCCCACCAGCGCCAGCGTGACCAGGCCCAGCGCCAGCCCGACCCACAGTGGGCGCGGCTCGGGTGGCGTTGCCTTGTCGTCCTGCTCCTGCTGTGGCTGCGGCTGCGGCGTGCGCAGGCGCACCAGCGTGGCCGCGATCATCAGCACCAGCGCCATCGCGGTGATGCCCTGGCAGGCACGCAGCGCGGCGGTGCTGAGCTCGGAGATGCCGGCGACCTGCGTGGGGATCCACACCAGCACGCTGACCAGCGCCACCAGCCAGGGATAGAGGCGCAGCCGCAGCGCCAGTTCATTGGACAGCGCCGGCAGCCGCCACGACGGCCGGGCGTTGGCCAGCAGCGCGCGGCCCAGGCTGGTCACGTAGACGATGTACAGCACGGACTCGTCGACCAGTGCCACCAGCTTGCCCGACATCGGGCCGAAGTCGGCGCGCGCGCGCAGCGTCTGCAGGAAGCCCTGCAGCGCCAGCGCCACCACCGTCATGTTGACCACGACGATGGCGATGACCAGCAGCGAGCGCCGCAGCCGCCCGCCCGGCAGCACCTGCTGCGCCAGGCGCGCCAGGCCGCGTTCGGCCAGCACGTCGCCCACGGTGATGGCCAGCAGCGCCAGCACCAGCGCCAGCAGCACGGAGCCACGGTTTCCTGGAGCAGCCAGCCTTGCGCCGGCGGCCTGCAGCTCGTCCGCCAGCGGCGCCAGGCGCGCGCGGTCGTCCGGCCAGGCCTGCGCCAGCTCGCGCCAGAACGCGCCGCCCAGAGGGAAGGGGGCACGGTCGGTCAACTGCGCCTGGAACAGGTCGCGCTCGCGGGTGCGCAGCGCCTCGCTGCGCTGCTGCGCGTCCACCACGATCAGCCGCGCGAGCCGCAGGTCCGCGTCCATGGCGCTGCGGTCGCGGATCAGTGTCTGGCGCTGGCGCTTGATGTCGGCGTCCTCGCTGGTGCCGGGGGCCGGGGCCGCGCCCAGCTCACCCAGCCGCGCATTCAGGGCGTTGAGCTCGCCGGTGCGCGCGTCGATGATGCGCTTGGCGTCGGCGCTCAGCGCGGCGAAGCTGGCCTGCAGCTCGCGCACGGCGTCGGCGCCCTCGGCGGTGGCGGGCAGGCGGTCGAACTGGCGGCGCAGCGATTCGACATCGGGCAGCGGTTCCTCGGTCTCGGTCGCCGGCGTGGTGGCGCCAGGCAGGGCCGCAGCCGCGGAGGAAGCGTTTGCGGGGGGTGTCCCCGCGAGGGGCTGGGCCTGGACCGTGGGCAGCGCCAGGCAGGACAGGAAGGCAAGAGCAAGGGCGCAGCGGTGGATCCAGGTCATGTGCGGATCATAGGAGGCGCAGGACGCAAGCGGAGGTAAGCTCGGCCTGAATGCGTCACGGGCCCGCGGCTCATGCAGACGCTGCGGGTTCGGGGCGCAGCCACAGCCAGACCAGCACGCAGGCCATGCTCAACAGCGCCAGGCCGGCAGCCCAGGGCTTGGTGACGAAATAGACGATCAGCGCGCTGCTGGCCGACATGCTCAGCGTCGCCATCCACTTGACGCGTCGGCTCACGCGGCCGCCGTCATCCCAGCTGCGCAGCATGGGTCCGAAGGTGGCATGCGCATAGAGCCAGGCATGGAAGCGCGGCGAGCTGCGCATCGCGGCCCAGGCCGCCATGAGGATGAAGACGGTGGTCGGCATGCCCGGCACCACGGCGCCCACCATCCCCAGCACCACGCACAGCGCGGCAAAGGCCTGCAGCAGGCAGCGCACGGGCCAGGACGGCAGGCGATGGCCCGGACAGGCGGACGTGGAGGCGCAAAGGGGATCGTTCATGTTCATGGGCTGCATGCGGAACCGGCGAACCATGTCGCTGCCGCGGATTGCATGAGGTCAATATAGTCCGCAGGACCCGGCTTTGGTCGCAATTCCACTGGGGCCGGCGCCTTAAACCGCCAGCCGCCTACAAGATACGCACGCTGAAGTCGCACTACATGCGGAAGCATCTTTGTATCAAGTAGTTTTTGTCCTACAGCACAAGTTTCGGCCGCGTCAAGCGCCACGCAAACCCCTTGTGCACTTTGGTCCATTGGCACGAACTGCGCCAGCATCCAAAACTAAAATAATGCGAATCATTTTCAGTTCCCTCTCCATGAAAACATCCTTCGTGCTGCGCCCCACCGTGGGCGCCATTGCCTTGTGGGCGGCCGCTTCCGCCGTGCAGGCACAGACCGCAGCCTCCGCTCCCACGATGGAGACGGTGACCGTCGAGGCCAGTGCCGACGCATCGGCCGAAGGCCTGGCCAAGCCCTTCGCGGGCGGGCAGGTGGCAACCGGCGGGCGCGTGGGCTTGCTCGGGCAGCAGAGCAACATGGACACGCCATTCCATCTGACCAGCTATACCAACGCGCTGATCCAGGACCAGCAGGCCAAGAGCGTCGGCGAGGTGCTGCTCAATGATCCTTCCGTGCGCCTGGCGCGCGGTTTCGGCAATTTCCAGGAGATCTACATCCTGCGCGGCCAGCCGATGTACTCGGACGACATCGCCTACAACGGCCTGTACGGCCTGCTGCCGCGCCAATATGTGGCGTCGGAGCTGTTCGAGCGCGTCGAGGTGCTGCATGGCGCGAGCGCCTTCCTCAACGGCGCGGCGCCGGGCGGCAGCAACCTGGGCGGCTCGATCAACCTGGTGCCCAAGCGCGCCAGCAACGAAGCGCTGAACCGCGTCGATGTGGGCGTGCGTTCGGGCGGCCAGCTGTCGGGAGCGGTCGACCTGTCGCGCCGCTTTGGCCCGGACAACAGCACCGGGGTGCGCCTGAACGCGGTGCGGCGCACTGGCGACACGGCCATCGATCGCGAAAGCCGCGGCCTGACGGCCGTGGGCGTGGGCCTGGACTGGCGCAGCCGCGACGTGCGCCTGTCGGCCGACGTCGGCTACCAGAAGGACAAGCTCAAGGCCGGCCGTCCCAACGTGACGCCCGCAGCGGGCTTCATTCCCGACGTGCCGGACAACAAGACCAACTACGCCCAGCCCTGGACCTATTCCAACGCCGAGGACGTGTTTGGCAGCGCGCGCGCCGAGTGGGACCTCAACGACCAGGTCACGGCCTGGGCCGCGGGCGGCATCAAGCGCGGCAAGGAGCAGAACTCGCTGGCCAACCCGACCATGGTGAGCCCTTCCGGCACCGCCAACACCGGCCGCTTCGACAACCACCGGGAAGACGATGTGGAAACCGGCGAGATCGGCCTGCGCGGGCGTTTCGCCACCGGCGCCGTCAAGCACCAGGTGGTGGCTTCCGCCTCCTGGTTCCGGCATGAGGAACGCGGTGCCTGGGCCATGTTCTCCGGCGGCAATTTCCCCATCAATATCTACGACCCGGTGGCTTCTGCGCGTCCGGGCACCAACCTGGGCAGCGGCGACCTGTCCAATCCGCTGCGCTCGGGCGACACCCGGCTGCAAAGCTATGCGCTGGCCGATACCCTGGCGTTCTACGACGATCGCGTGCTGCTGACGCTGGGCTTGCGCCACCAGACCATCGAGCAGAACAGCTTCAGCAACGCCACCGGCGCGCAGACCGGCAGCTACAAGGAATCGGCGACCACGCCGGTCGCCGGCCTGGTGTTCAAGGCCACGCCGGCACTGTCGCTGTATGCCAACTATGTCGAAGGCCTGATCAAGGGCGAGGTCGCGCCGACCACGGCCAACAGCCTGCCGGTGGCCAATGCCGGCCAGGTGTTCTCGCCCTACAAGGCCAAGCAGAAGGAAATCGGCGTGAAGTGGCAGCAGGGCGGCCTGGGGGCCAGCGCCGCGCTCTACACCATGGACAAGCCGGTCAGCTATGTGCAGGACCAGGTCTTTGGCGCGTACGGCACGACACGCTACCGCGGCCTGGAGCTCAATGTGTTCGGCGAACCCGTCAAGGGCCTGCGCGTGCTCGGCGGCGTGACCTTCACCGACGCCAAGCTCAAGACCACCGCCGGTGGCGTGAACCAGGGCAACGACGCGATCGGCGTGCCGCGCCGCCAGCTGACGCTGGGTGGCGAGTGGGATGTGCCCGGCGTGCAGGGCCTGGCGTTGAATGCGCGCCTGATCCACACCTCGAGCCAGTATGCCAACGCGGCCAATACGCTGAAGGTGAAGGACTGGACGCGCACCGATCTGGGCGTGCGCTACCTGATGGACATCGGCAACGACCGCCTGCTGACGCTGCGTGCCCGCGTGGACAATGTGTTCGACAAGCAGTACTGGGCTTCGGTCGGCGGCTACCCGGGTTCGAACTACCTGGTGCAATCCGCGCCGCGTACCTTTGTCATCGGCGCCAGCGTCGACTTCTGAGGTAGCAGCGCATGCGTGAGTTCTGGACCGTGGTCCACCGCTGGCTGGGCCTGACCGCGGCGCTGTTCCTGATCGTTGCCGGCGCGACCGGCGCGGTGATCTCGTGGGACCACGAGATCGACGAATGGCTCAATGCCGACATCATGGAGACCCCGGGTCGGGGCCCGCTGCAGAACCCGCTGGCGCTGGCCGCTGCGGTCGAAGCCAGCGACCCGCGCGTCGAGGTGTCGTACATGACGCTGGGGCTGGAAGAGGGGCATGCGGCCTCCTTCCTGGTCCGGCCGAAGAAGGACCCGGCCACGGGCAAGCCCTATGTGCTGGGCTACAACAACGTGTTCGTGGACCCGGTGACTGCGCAGGTCACGGGCCAGCGCGATTCCAAGAGCATCGCGCTGAGCAAGCGCAACCTGATGCCCTGGTTGCGCCACCTGCATGAAAGCCTGCACATGCCAGCCTTCTGGGGCAGCGACCGCTGGGGCTTCTGGCTGATGGGCGGCATCGCGTTGATGTGGCTGATCGACAGCTTCGTCGCGCTGTATCTCACGCTGCCGCGGCGCCTGGCCGAGGGCCGTGCACAGGCCCTGTCGGGTGCGCCAAAGCGCAGCTGGTGGAAGAGGTGGCAGCCTTCTTGGATCGTGCGTTGGCGCGCGGGCGGCTACCGGCTGAACTTCGACCTGCACCGCGCGGGCGGGCTCTGGGTGTGGGCGATCATCATCGTGGTGTCTTTCACCTCGTTCTCGCTGAACCTGTACCGCGAGGTGTTCTATCCGGTGATGAGCAAGATCTCGACGACCACGCCCGGTCCGTATGAAACCATCACGCCTGCGCCCATGGGCAGCTTCATCGTGCCGAAGATCTCGTTCGAGGCCGCCATCGACATCGCGCGGGCCGAAGGCGAGCGCCTGGGCTTCGAGTTCCCGCCGGGCGGCATCTGGTATGGCGGCGACTTCCCGTTCTACAACATCTCGTTCTTCGATCCCACGGACGAGATGGGCGCCATGGGCATGGGCATGTCGAACATCTACGTGAGCGCCGACAACGGCGAGGTGCTGGGCACGCACCGGCCATGGCACGGCACGGCGGCCGATGTGTTCGTGCAGCTGCAGCTGCCGCTGCACTCGGGGCGCATCCTGGGCATGACGGGGCGCATCATGATGTCGATCATGGGCGTGTTCGTGGTGATGCTGTCGATCACCGGCATCGTGATCTGGGAGCGCAAAAGGCGCGCGCGCAAGGCGATGGCGCGGACGCTGGCGGTGGGGGCGGCGGGATAGGGAACTGTAGGGCAGGCCGTCCATCCTTCGACAGGCTCAGGACGAACCGGGAAAACCGTTCGTGGTGAGCCTGTCGAACCATGAAGGGCATGCCCTCGATTGATGCAGCTGTCCTTGTTCAGGAAATGCTGAACGCCGCCTGCTCCCTGATCCACCCCCTGAACGCCGTCAGCGGCGGATACCACGCCTTCGACGCCGCGCAGGCCAGGTAATAGCGCCCCTGGCTGCGGCTGCGCACGTCGAGCGCCGACACCAGCTCGCCGCGCTCGAGTTCGGCACGGAACAGGAACTCTGGCAGCAGCGCCACGCCGAGCCCGGCCGAGGCTGCCTGGGTCACGGTGGCGAACTGGTCGATGCTGATGCCGCCGGCCAGCGCGCCCTCGATGCCCTGCGCGGCAAACCACTGGGCCCAGGCCTGCGGGCGCGAGGCCAGGTGCAGCAGCGGCGCCTGCAGCAGGTCCTGCGCACTGGCAAATCCGAAATGCGTCTTCAGCCCCTGGGAACAGGCGGGAAAGATGGTTTCCTCGAACAGGAAGTCCAGCTCCGCGCGCGGCCACTCGGGCGCACCGTAGTGGATGGCGGCATGCACATCCTCGGCATCCATGTCGAAGGGCTCCAGCCGGGTCACCAGATTGAGCGTCACGCCCGGATGCCGGCGCACGAAATCCGGCAGCAGCGGCGCCAGCCAGCGCGTTCCCATGGTCGGCAGGATGGCCAGCTTCAGCGTGCCCGTGCCCGGGCTGGCCTTGATGCGCAGCGTCGAGTTCGAGATGTCGCGCAGCGCATGGCGGATCTCCTCGGCATAGATCTCGCCGGCCGGCGTCAGCCGCACGGCCTGGCGCTCGCGCACGAACAGCGCCACGCCGGCGATCTCCTCCAGCGCGCGGATCTGCCGGCTCACGGCGCTCTGCGTGAGGCTCAGCTCCTGCGCCGCGGCCGTGAACTTGCCCAGCCGGGCGCAGGCCTCGAAGGCCACCAGCAGGCCCATGGGCGGGAGGTATTTCCGTGAATTCATGATGCCGGGGAATGCATGTGCCGGAAGTTTATAGCTTCAGTCTCGTAGAGGCCTGCGGCCAGTGCGTATGCGGTCATTCCATTTGCGAATGCCTGGGTTCCAAAGCATTGATTGACGCCAATGCAGCGGCTGCCGATGATGGACCGCTGCAGTACAACTAGAGAGAGAGACACCGTGCCCCAGATCCTTTCGCGCAAACATTTCCTTCGCTCGGCCGCACTGCTGGGCGCCGCGCTGGCGCTGCCCACCCTGGCCATGGCCGACAACTTCCCCAGCCGCCCGATCAAGCTGGTGGTGCCCTTCGCCCCGGGCGGCAATACCGATGTGGTGGCGCGCCTGGCGGCGCAGGGCCTCACGGAATCCCTGGGCCAGCCGGTGGTGGTGGAGAACATTCCCGGCGCCAATGGCTCGATCGGCGCCAGCCGCGTGGCAACTTCCGCCAATGACGGCTACACGCTGCTGTTTGGCACCGCCGGCACGCAGGCCATCAATCCCAGCCTCTACAAGAACCAGAGCGAGAAGACGCTCGACGACTTCGAATACGTCGCGCTGATCACCTCCATTCCCAACGTGCTGGTGGTCAACGAAGCCAAGACCCCGGTCAAGTCGGTGGCCGAGCTGGTGGCCCATGCCAAGGAGCGCCGCACCGGCCTGAGCTATGGCTCGCCGGGCACGGGCTCGACGGTGCATCTGTCGGGCGAGCTGTTCAAGAGTGCGACCGGCGCCGAGCTGGTGCATGTGCCCTACAAGGGCAGCGCGCCGGCTTTGACCGACCTGATCGGCGGGCAGATCGACCTGATCTTCGAGAACATCACGCCGGCGCTGCCCTTCATCCAGGGCAACAAGCTCAAGCCGCTGGCCGTGACCTCGGCCGAGCGCCTGCCGCTGCTGCCCAACGTGCCGACCATGAAGGAAAGCGGTTTCCCCACGTTCGTCACCGCCACCTGGAACGGCGTGCTGGCGCCCAAGGGCACGCCGCGCGCCGTGGTCCAGAAGGTGGAGGCGGCCCTGCTCAAGGTCGCCGGCAGCACCGACTTCAAGGCGCGCGTCGCGGCGCTGGGCGGCGAGCCGCGCCAGATGGGCTCGGCGGCGTTCCGCGATTACACGCGCACCGAATTCAAGCACTGGGCCGGCATCGTGCAGGCCGCGAAACTGGAGAAGCAATGAGCGTCCTGGATTCCGAGATCGTCGCCACGCTGGCCGCCATCGTCGGCGCCGGCAATGTGCTGACCGGCGATGACCTGCAGGGCTACGAGCAGGACTGGCGCCGGCGCGCGCAGGGCAAGGCGCTGTGCGTGGTGCGCCCGGGCTCGACCGAGGAGGTGGCACGCGTGGTGCAGGCCTGCGCGGCAGCGCGCGTGTCCCTGGTGCCCCAGGGCGGCAACACCGGCCTGGTCGCGGGCTCGGTGCCCGATGCCTCGGGCACGCAGGTGGTGCTGAGCCTGCGCCGCATGGCGGCGGTGCGCGCCATCGATCCGCAGAACATGACCATCACCGTCGAGGCGGGTTTCATCCTGCAGAGACTGCAGGAGACCGCCGACCAGGCCGGTTTCCTGTTCCCGCTGAGCCTGGGCGCCGAGGGCAGCTGCACCATCGGCGGCAATCTCGCGACCAATGCCGGCGGCACCCAGGTGGTGCGCTACGGCAACGCGCGCGACCTGTGCCTGGGCCTGGAGGTGGTGACGGCGCAGGGCGAGGTCTGGGACGGGCTCTCGGGCCTGCGCAAGGACAACACCGGCTACGACCTGCGCGACCTCTACGTGGGCAGCGAAGGCACGCTGGGCGTGATCACCGCCGCCACGCTGCGCCTGTACCCCAAGCCCGCGGCCATGCTCACGGCCTGGGCCGCCGTGCCTTCGCTCGAGGACGCCTGCAGCCTGCTGGGCATGGCGCACAAGCACCTGGGCGCGAGCCTCACGGGCTTCGAGGTAATGAACCAGTTCGCGCTCGGATTGGTAGACAAGCACTACCCGCATCTGCGCGTGCCGATGTGGCAGGAAACGGCCTGGTGCGTGCTGATCGAGCTGTCGGACGCCGAATCCGAGGCCCATGCGCGCGGCCTGTTCGAGGGCATGCTCGAACAGGCGTTCGAGCAGGGCCTGGTGGCCGACGCGATCATCGCCGAGAACCTGCGCCAGGCGCATGACCTCTGGCACATCCGCGAGAGCATCACGCTGGCGCAGGTCGAGGAGGGCTTCAACGTCAAGCACGACGTCTCGATTCCGATCTCGCTGATCCCCGAGTTCGTGCGCGAGGCCGACGCCGCGCTGGCCGCGGCCTTCGAGGGCATCCGCTTCGTCAACTTCGGCCATCTGGGCGACGGCAACCTGCACTACAACATCCAGGCGCCGGCCGGCATCGATGCCAAGGCTTTCGTCGCGCAGCACGAGGAGCGCATCAGCGCCATCGTCTATGACACCGTGAGCAAGTACCGCGGCTCGATCTCGGCCGAGCATGGCATCGGCGAGCTCAAGCTGCACAAGCTGCCGCAGCACAAGTCGCCGACGGCGCTGGCGCTGATGCGCACCATCAAGGGTGCGCTCGATCCCCACAACCTCCTGAACCCGGGCCGCGTGCTGAGCGCCTGACCCGCTGTGAACCTTTGATTCCCATGCCTTCCTTCATGCACTCCGACCAGATCCGCGATCTGTTTTCCCAATCCATGTCGGCCATGTACCGCCAGGAAGTGCCGCAATACGGCACGCTGCTCGATCTGGTGGCCGACATCAACCGTGCCACGCTCGAGCAGAACCCCGAGATGCGGCGCGAGCTGCAGGCCGCAGGCGAGCTCGAGCGCATCGACCTCGAGCGCCATGGCGCCATCCGCCTGGGCACTGCCGAGGAACTGTCCACCATGCGCCGCGTCTTCCGCGTCATGGGCATGCACCCCGTGGGCTACTACGACCTGTCTGTAGCCGGCGTGCCGGTGCATTCCACGGCCTTCCGCCCCATCGACGACGAAGCGCTGCGCACCAACCCCTTCCGCGTCTTCACCTCGCTCTTGCGCCTGGAGCTGATCGCCGATCCCGCGCTGCGTGCCCAGGCCGCCGAAATCCTCGCGCGCCGGCGCATCTTCACGCCGCGCGCGCTGGAGCTGCTGCAGCAGTGCGAGGCCGCGGGCGGGCTCGATGCGCAACAGGCCGCCGAATTCGTGCGCGAGGTCACGCAGACCTTCCGCTGGCATGGCGAAGCCACCGTGGACCATGCCACCCACCAGCAGCTGAGCGCGGCGCACCGGCTGGTCGCCGACGTGGTGTCGTTCAAGGGCCCGCACATCAACCACCTGACGCCGCGCACGCTGGACATCGACGCGGCCCAGGCCGAGATGCCGCGCCGCGGCGTGGCCGCCAAGGACGTGGTCGAGGGCCCGCCACGCCGGCGCCACCCGATCCTGCTGCGCCAGACCAGCTTCAAGGCGCTCGAAGAAGCCATCGTGTTTGCCGGCGACGGCATGCCCGGCGCGCACACCGCGCGCTTTGGCGAGATCGAGCAGCGCGGCGCGGCATTGACCAGCGCCGGACGCGCGCTCTACGACCGCCTGCTGGCCCGGGTGCGCTCGATGGAAAACGCCGGCAGCACGGCCGGCGACTACGGGTCGCGGCTGGCGGCGGCGTTTGCCGAGTTTCCCGACGATCTCGATGCCATGCGCGAGCAGCAGCTGGCGTTCTTCCGCTATGCGGTGCGCGACCAGGCGGCATTCGACCAGGCCGCGGGCAGCGGCGCCACATTCGACCTGGAGGCGTTCTTGCGCCAGGGCATCGTCGAGGCGCGCCCCATCGTCTATGAAGACTTCCTGCCGGTGAGCGCGGCCGGCATCTTCCAGTCCAACCTGGGCGGCACCGAACAAAAGAGCTATGCGGCCAATGCCGCCCAGGAGCTGTTCGAGGCAGCGCTGCAGGCGCCCGTAGCCGACGAGATCGCGCTGTATGCGCAGAGCCAGCAGGCTTCGATCGAGGCGCTGCGCCAGGCTTACGGGGCACTGCAGCCCGCCTGAGGCGCGAAATGTGCTGGCAGCCGCTGCTGCCAGATAGGAAAAAGGGCCCTGCAGGGCCCTTTTTGTCGAGGACTTCGCAGTCCCCAGTCCAGATCAAGAATCAACGCTGCTGGCGGTTGTTCTGATTGTTCTGGTTGTTGTTGGCCTGGTTGTTGTTGGACTGCTGTTGCTGTCCGGTGGACGAGCTCTTGCCGCCTTGCTGCTGGCCCATGCCGCCTTGCTGCTCCTGCTGCTTCTGCGACTTGTTGTTCTGGTTGTTTTGGTTGTTGCCCTGGTTTGTTTGCTGAACCATAGTCATATCTCCAAAAGGTTGAATCGCTGACTGGAAATCAATCAACGCAAGTGCATGGTGCGCTCCTGGAAAACCCTGGAATGTAGGACTTTGCCGACCACAGCCGGTTTTTGGTTAACGAGTGCAAGCCATGTGTCAGGTGGTTGAAAGTCCTGCAGGAGTCAGTGCTTCACTTCGCCTGCAGGGCAAGCCGGTGCAGGGCTTCGCCCGTCAGGCGGTAGCGTACCCACTCGTCTTGAGGGACCGCTCCCAGGCTTTCATAGAAGGCAATTGAGGGCGCATTCCAGTCCAGCACGCTCCATTCGAAACGGCCGCAGTCGGCTTCGACGGCAATGCGCGCCAGGTGCGCCAGCAGCGCCTTGCCCGCGCCACGGCCGCGCTGCTCGGGTGCGACATAGAGATCTTCGAGGTACAGGCCATGCCGGCCCTGCCAGGTGGAATAGTTGAAGAAATAGACGGCAAATCCCAGCGGCTGGTCGCCGTCCATGCACACCAGGCCATGCACCTTGGGATCGGCACAAAACAGCGTGCGCCGGATGTGCTCCGGCGTGGCCAGCACCTCGTGCTCGGCTTTTTCATATAGGGCCAGATCGCGGATGAAGCGCAGGATCTGGCTGGTGTCTTCGATGGTGGCGGGGCGGATGAGCAGTTCGGGCATGGAAGGCGCTGGCAGGCAGCCGGGCAAAGACGCCGCGGCTTGCGGATGGAGGAAAGGTCAGACCGGCAGGCGAATGGCGCAAAAGCCTTCGAGACAGCTCTGGACCACATGGAAATGGTCCTCGAAGAACCGCGTCTCGAGTGCCGGCACCTGCGCCAGTGGCACCCAGCGCGCCAGCGCCGCGTCATCGCCACCCTGCACGGCGGGCAGCTGCGCGCGGTTGCCGAGGTCGAACACATGCACATGGGTGATGGCGCGGCCGCGCAGGCTGCGGTCGGGGTGGTCGAATACCCGCACGCCCTGCAGCGCGGCCGCAAGCATCGCGGCATCGACGGCGCAGGCGGTTTCCTCCTCCAGCTCGCGCAGGCAGGCTTGCCACAGGGTGTCGCGCGGCTCCACGAAGCCGCCGGGCAGCGCCCACAGGCCCTTGCCCGGCGCATGGCCGCGTTCGATCAGCAGCAGATGGCCGTTGCACAGCATGACGGCATCGACCGTCACCAGCACCGGCGGGTAGGGCGCGCTGGCCCAGGAGGCATGGTAGCTGCGCAGCATCGCGGCTTCCTCCCGCATGGCGTCGTAGTCCGGCGTGTCCATCCAGGACTGCAGGAAATCCAGCACCGGCGCGGGTACCTGCGGCGCCAGCGCGGCCAGCACCTCGCTGCGGGGCGCATCGTCGAAGTTCCAGTAGCTCTCGCGCAGCGGCGTGCCGTCGAACGCACCCAGCCGCGGCAGGCTCAGCAGCGTCCAGCCGGGGAAGCGCTGCAGGTAGCTGCTGCTGTGGTCCTTGAAATGGCCCACCAGCGCGACGGCCGCACCCGCCGGCACCAGCGCCTGCACGCCCTGGCGCACCGCCGCGACCCAGCGCTCCTCGTCGTAATGGTCGCGCACCGGAATGCAGTGCACGCGCACGCGCTCGGCCGGCGCCAGTGCGCTCTGCACCATGGCCGCGCGTTCCTGCCAGGTGAAGGGGTTCTTGGGATTGCGCGCCTGGTGCGCGCTGCCCAGCACCACGATCACTTCCCGGGCCTGCGCCAGCGCTGCCTGCAGCAGCGCCATATGGCCGTTGTGCCAGGGCTGGAAGCGGCCGATCAGGACGGCGGTATGGGGGGAGGGATCAGCGGATGGGATCATGGTGCTTTCTCTGAATGCGGATGCGCGGCGCAATCCGCCATTCTGGGCCAAAAATCCCCGCCCTCGTCAAGGGTAGCGAGCAGCAATGGGCATCTGGCGGCCCGTGCCAAAAGCCCGTGGCCGAACGCGCAGGATCGGCGGCGACTGGCGGCGCTTGTATTCGCTGCGGTGGATCATGCGCTGCACCTTCTCCACCAGTGCCCGCCCTTCGGGCTGCTGCAGCAGCTGGTCGACGAACTGGCGCACCCTGGCGTACTCGTCGCGGTGCAGGTGCGGGCCCTCGATCAGCAGCTTGAGGATCTCGTCCAGCACGTCATAGGGCGGCAGGCTGTCTTCATCCTTCTGCCCCGGCGCAAGCTCCGCCGACGGCGGCTTGTCGATGACCGCCTGCGGGATCAGCTCGCGCCCCGCCGTGGCATTGATGTGGCGCGACAGCGCGAACACCTCCGTCTTGTACAGGTCGCCCAGCAGGCCCAGGCCGCCGTTGGTGTCGCCGTACAGCGTGCAGTAGCCTACCGAGACCTCCGACTTGTTGCCCGTCGTCAGCAGCAGGTGGCCGAAGGCGTTGGAATATTCCATCAGCGCCGTGCCGCGGATGCGCGCCTGCACGTTCTCCAGCGGCAGGCCCTGCAGCGGCTGGCCGAAGCTGCGCTCGAATTCCTCGGCATAGCGGTCCACGATCTCGCCGATCGGGTGCCGGTGCAGCGTGATGCCCAGGTTCCTGGCCAGATCCACCGAATCATCGACCGAGCCCGCCGAGGAAAAGACCGAGGGCATGGTGATGCCGACGACATTCTCCGGGCCCAGCGCCTCGGCCGCCAGCGCCAGCGTCAGCGCGCTGTCGATACCGCCCGAGCTGCCGACCACTGCCTGGGTGAAGCCGCAGCGGCGCGCGTAGTCGCGCAGGCCCAGCACGATCTGCTGGCGATAGAACTCCATGGTCGGCAGGCCCTCGGCGGGCACGGGCCCCAGCGGCTGGCCATCGGCGCGGCCGAAGCGCCCTTCCTCGAACACCAGCGTCGTCACGCACTCCTCGAAGCGCGGCGTCTCCAGCACCACGCCATGCTCGGGCTCGCTGGCAAACGAGGCGCCATCGAAGATGATCTGGTCGTGGCCGCCGACCTGGTTGACGTAGAGCAGCGACAGCCCATGGCGGCTGGCGACCGCGCTGAAGACCTCGTGGCGCAGCTCGCGCTTGCCGAGGTGGCTCGGGCTGGCGTTGATGCTGATCAGCAGGTCTGGCGAGGCATCGGCCATGCGCTGCAGCGGGTTGATCGCGTAGTCGTCGCCACTGTCATTCCAGCCGTCTTCGCAGATCATGAAGCCGACCTGCATGTGGCCGATGCGCAGCACCTTGGCGACGTCCGGACCAGGCTCGAAATGCCGGCGTTCGGCAAAGATGTTGTGGCTGGGCAGCAGCTGCTTGTCGTACTGCAGGCGCAACTTGCCGCCCTGCAGCACCAGCAGGCTGTTGTGCAGCGGCCGGCCCGGGGTCTTGGCCCGCGTCGGCGCGCCCACCACCCAGTGGAGCTCTGGATATTCGGCCGAGGCGCTGCGCAGCTGCTCCAGCCCCTCCTGCACCCGCTCCATGAACCAGGGCTCGTCCAGCAGGTCGCCGGGGTAGTAGCCGCACAGCGAGAGTTCGCTGAAGACCACGATATGGGCCCGGTCCTCGTGCGCCTGGCGCGCGGCGTCGCGCATGCGCTGCACGTTGCCTTCGATGTCGCCCACGGTGTAGTTGAGTTGGGCCAGGGTGATGCGCAGCATGGGAGCTCCTTGTTCAGTGGGACACCGGCCCGGGGTCGGGGATGTCGAACACCTGGCGCAGATAGGCCAGGTAGGTTTCATCGGTGCACAGGGTCTTGCCCGGGCTGTCCGAGATCTTGGCCACGGGCTGGCCGTTGGCATGGGTCAGCTTCATGACGATGTTCAGCGGCGTCAGGCCCATGTCGTTGGTCAGCTGCGTGCCGATGCCGAAGCCCAGCTGGACGCGGTCGGCAAAGCGCTCGTAGAGCTGCAGCGCGCGGTCGAGGTTCAGGCCGTCGGAAAACACCAGCCGCTTGCCGTGCGTGTCGATACGCAGCCGCCGGTAGTGCGCCAGGGCCTTCTCGCCCCATTCGAAGGGGTCGCCCGAGTCATGGCGCAGGCCGTCGAACAGCTTGGCGAAATACAGGTCGAAGTCCTTGAGGAAGGCGTTCATGCCGACGGTGTCCGTGAGCGCGATGCCCAGGTCGCCGCGGTATTCCTGCACCCAGTCCTCGAGCGCGGCGTTCTGGAAGTCGCGCAGCCGCACGCCCAGCGCCTGGTAGCTCTGCAGGTATTCATGCGCCATGGTGCCGATGGGCACCAGCCGCAGGTCGCGCGCCAGCAGCACGTTGGAGGTGCCCTTGAACCATTGCGGCGCCTCGCTGGCAAAGCGCTGCACCACCTCGCGTTGCCAGGGTCCGGAAAAGCGCCGGCGCACGCCGAAGTCGAACATCTCGAAGGGGTGGCGGCGCTGCGTGCCCGCGGCCAGCGCCTTGAGCCGCCCGACCTTCTGCTCCAGCCGCGCGCGCCCCTCGCGCAGCGCGGCCTGGGCATCGAAGCGGCGGAAATACAGCTCGTTGACGATGGCCAGCACATAGATCTCGAAGCCCATCACATGCACCTGCGGGCCGTTCGCTACGATCGTCAAGTTATCGCCCTCGGCGCGCGCCTCGATGAAGGCGCGCTGGAAGCGGAAGATGCGCAGGAAGTCGATGAAGTCGCTCTTGATGAAGCGCAGCGAGGACAGATAGGCCAGCTCGTCCCTGGCGAAGGACAGCCGGCACAGCGCATCGAGCTCGGCCTCGACCTCGGGCAGCAGCTCGGCCAGCGGGTATTCGGGCGTGCTGCGGCAGACGAATTCGTAATGCGCCTGGGTCTGCGGATGGCGATGCAGCATCGCCTGCCACATCGTGAACTTGTAGAGGTCGGTGTCGAGCAGGCTGGTGATGATGGGTGGCATGGGCGGTTCAGTCGGCAAGCTTCAGGGCGCCGCTGGTGGCGAATTGCACGCCGCGGGCCAGCATGTCGCCGAAGAAGGCCTGTTCGGCGGATTCGAAACCGGCAACGGGCCCCATGCAGTCGGTCAGCAGCACCAGGCGCCGGGCATGGCCGGCCGGCAGGTGCTCCACCAGGTGCTCGACGCTGGCGCGCACACAGTGGCTGCTGGCCTCGCCGGCAACGACCAGCAGTTCGGCCTGCGCCAGCTGCTCCAGCAGGGCGGTATCGAGCGCAGTGGAGGGATCGGCAGCGTCTTCGACCTCGGCCTTCAGCGCGCTGTAATGTTCGGTGAAAGGGTTCATCCCTTTGAGCACATGGCGCACGGCGCGCTGGCGTTCGAGCTGCCAGGCGCCGCAGGCGGCAAGCAGGTCGGCATGGATGCCATGGCCCCAGCTGCCGAGCTCGCAATGCACGGGCCAGACCATGTGCGTGTAGCGGCCCAGGCGTTCCAGCGCATCGAGATAGCCAAGGACCCGGGGCAGGGAGCCGGCTTCGCGCGGCAGATACCGCGCGGCGCGCACCTGGGCGGCGGTGATGTTCGTGAAGGGCAGCACTTCGCCGCCATCGGCATCGATCCAGAAACCCGGGTGGCCGATGTCGAAGCGCTGATGCGAGTCCAGCGTGACGGTGATGGCATCGATATGCGCACCTTGCTGGCGCAGCCAGCGCGCCAGCCGCTGCATCTGCGCATGCGCTCCCGTGACCGCGAGGCTGGGGTGCGTTCCGGGAGGGCAGTACTCGGGAGGGAGATCGCAGAAATCGTTCTGCGGGTCGATGACCAGAAGCTGGATGGATGAAGGCATGGGCAACGGACGCAAGCAGCAAAAGGCCAGTGTAGACCTGCCCTCGGCCGCCGCGTCGCGATTCCAGGCCTCCCGGCGCAGTCACGCGCCGGGAGGGTGGATGACTACTTCAGGGCCTTGCGCGCGGCGCCGATGCCCAGGACGGCCATCACGACGAAGATGACGGCCAGGATCAGGAACACGATGAACAGTACCTTGGCGATACCGGCCGCACCGGCGGCGACGCCGGTGAAGCCCAGGGCGCCGGCCAGCAGCGAGATGACGGCAAAGATGATGGCGTATTTGAGCATGGTGTTTTCCTAGGTTTTCCGCCGGTCAAAGTGCCGGCGTTGCAGGTGCTACGTTATCGCTCGCGCCAGGGGACGAATGTGGGCCGGGCAGCGCTGCTGGCGTAGGACAAGCCTTCCTGCG
The DNA here is from genome assembly GCF_023634805.2 of Comamonas endophytica. Classification (NCBI taxonomy): domain Bacteria; kingdom Pseudomonadati; phylum Pseudomonadota; class Betaproteobacteria; order Burkholderiales; family Comamonadaceae; genus Comamonas; species Comamonas endophytica. The sequence continues at coordinate 1,286,399 of NZ_CP106881.1, read as the reverse complement.
CGCCCATGAAAAAAGCCTGCGCATGGCAGGCCTTGTCGAAGCGGCGGCGCTTGCACGCCCTGCGTTCAGCGCAGTCCGGCGGCGTCGCGCAGCAGCGCTGCCTTGTCGGTCTTTTCCCAGGTGAACTCGGGCTCCTCGCGGCCGAAGTGGCCGTAGGCCGCGGTCTTGCCGTAGATCGGGCGCAGCAGGTCGAGCATCTGGATGATGCCCTTGGGGCGCAGGTCGAAATGCTCGGCCACGAGCTTGGCGATCTGCTCGTCGGGAATGACGCCCGTGCCTTCGGTATACACGGTGATGTTCATCGGGCGCGCCACGCCGATGGCATAGGCCACCTGGATCTGGCACTGGCGTGCCAGGCCCGCGGCAACGATGTTCTTGGCGACGTAGCGCGCGGCATACGCGGCCGAGCGGTCGACCTTGGTCGGGTCCTTGCCGGAGAAGGCGCCGCCGCCATGGGGGCAGGCGCCGCCGTAGGTGTCGACGATGATCTTGCGGCCGGTCAGGCCGCAGTCGCCCTGCGGGCCGCCCACCACAAAGCGGCCCGTGGGGTTGATCAGGAAGCGCGTGTCGTTCAGCCAGGCGTTGGGCAGCACCGGCTTGATGATCTCCTCGATGATGGCCTCGGTGAAGCTGGCCTTCATGCGGGTGGCGGACTCCGACTGGTCGGGGCTGTGCTGGGTGGACAGCACCACGGTGTCGATGCTGTGCGGCTTGCCGTCCACATAGCGCATCGTCACCTGGCTCTTGGCGTCGGGGCGCAGGAAGGGCAGGCGGCCGTCCTTGCGCAGCTGCGCCTGGCGCTCGACCAGGCGGTGCGCGTAGTAGATCGGCGCGGGCATCAGCTCGGGCGTCTCGTCGCAGGCGTAGCCGAACATCAGGCCCTGGTCGCCAGCGCCGGTGTCGAGCTCGTCGTCGCTGGCGTGGTCCACGCCCTGGGCGATGTCCTGGCTCTGCTTGTCATAGGCCACGAGCACCGCGCAGCCCTTGTAGTCGATGCCGTAATCGGTGTTGTCGTAGCCGATGCGCTTGATGGTGTCGCGCGCCACCTGGATGTAGTCGACATTGGCGCCGGTCGTGATCTCGCCGGCGAGAACCACCAAGCCGGTGTTGGTCAGCGTCTCTGCCGCCACACGCGAATGGGGGTCTTGGGTGAAAATGGCATCCAGGATCGCATCGGAGATCTGGTCGGCCACCTTGTCGGGGTGCCCTTCAGAAACAGATTCCGAAGTGAAAAGAAAATCGTTCGCCATTGAATAAACTCCTGTGTTCAGCTTGTGAGGCGTTGCCCAAGCTGACGGAGCCCGGCGAACGCTTTAGCAGAATTGTTTTACGTCGCCCTGCAAGTTGCTCATTTAACTCAGCGACCCGTCTATTTTAATGCCAAGCCTGTTTCGTTTGTTCTCGCTGCTGCCTTTGGGGCTTTTGCATGGTCTGGGTGCCGCCATGGGGTGGCTGGTCTTTGCCCTGTCGGGCACCTACCGCCAGCGTTTCCTGGACAATGCGCGCCAGGCCGGCTACCGGTTTGGCGAGATCGCCGCCGCCGTGGGCCATGCCGGGCGCCTGGTGGCCGAGCTGCCGCGCCTGTGGCTGCGTCCCGAGCTGCCGCACTGCGAGATGATCGAGCCCGAGCGCGTCGAGCGCGCCTGGGCCCAGGGACGCGGCATCGTGTTCCTCACGCCGCATCTGGGCTGCTTCGAGCTCTCGGTGCAGGCGGCCGCGCAGCGCTGGGGACCGAAGTACGGCCCGATCACCATCCTGTACCGGCCCGCGCGCCAGGCGTGGCTGGCCCGGGTGATGGAGACCGTGCGCAACCGCCCCGGCGTCCAGGCCGTTCCGACCACGCTGTCGGGCGTGCGCCAGATGATCAAGGCGCTGCGCCGCGGCGAGGCCGTGGGCCTGCTGCCCGACCAGGTTCCGCCGGAAGGGCAGGGCCTGTGGTCGCCCTTCTTCGGCCGCGATGCCTACACCATGACGCTGGCAGCGCGGCTGGTGCAGCAGACCGGCGCGATCGTCATCGTCGCCCGCTGCGAGCGCCGCTCCTGGGGGCGCGGCTATGTGATGCATTTCGAGGAGTTGCCCTTGCCTTTGTCAGATTCGTTGGAGACCGCTGTGCTGCAGCTCAACCAGGCCATGGAGCAGGTGATACGCCAGAGCCCTTCGCAGTACCTCTGGGGCTATGCGCGCTACAAGCAGCCGCGCGCCGAGCAACCCGCCGCGCAGGTGGCGCCATGAGCGCGCGCTTCGGTGTCTGGCTGATGGGCCTGCTCGGGCGCCTGCCGCTGCGCTGGCTGCGCGCGCTGGGCTGGCTGCTCGGGCAACTGCTGTTCGTGGCGGCGGTGCCGCGGCGCCGGATCGCGCTGCGCAACCTCGAGCTGTGCTTTCCGCAGCTGACCGCTGCACAGCGCAAGGCGCTGGCGCGGCGCAACTTCGTCGTGTTCTGCCAGACCTGGCTGGACCGGGGCTGGCTCTGGTCGGCGCCCGAATCCGTGGTGCGCGCGCGCGTGAAGCTCGAAGGCGCACTGCATGAGCTCGAAGGCGACACGCCGACCATCGTTTTCGCGCCGCACTTCTACAGCATGGACGCGGGCGGGCTGACGCTGCCGCTCAACACCACCCGCGCCTTCACCTCGATCTTCTCGACCCACCCCAACCCGGACATCGACGACTGGTTCATGGGCGGGCGCCAGCGCTTCGGCGACGTGCGCATGCTCAACCGCGCCGACGGCGTCAAGCCGATCATCTCCAGCCTGCGCCAGGGCGGGCTGCTGTACCTGCTGCCCGACATGGACTTCGGCCGCAACGACTCGGTGTTCGTGCCGTTCTTCGGCGTGCCGGCGGCCACCATCCCCTCGCTGTCGCGCTTCGCGCGCCTGGGCCGGGCCAAGGTCATCGGCATGTACACGCGGCTCACGCCCGAGGGTTACGTCGCGCAGATCACCCCGGCCTGGAAGGACTTCCCCACGGCCGACGCGGTGGCCGACACGGCGCGCATGAACCGCGAGCTGGAATACTGGATCAATACGATGCCGGAGCAGTATTACTGGGTGCACAAGAGGTTCAAGACCAGGCCGGAGGGGGAAGAGTCGGTTTATCGGTGAGGCGGGGCATTTGAGAGGGCGGCCGTTCATCCTTCGACAGGCTCAGGACGAACAGTTTTTTGGTCCGCGCGCTCGGAGCTTGCCTGGGCAGCTCCGTCGAAGGGTAGCGGGCCCCCCGCTGAGGATTCAGCGTGAACATGTGAGCCGTTCGCCCTGAGCCTGTCGAAGGGTAACGGGCCCGCGCTCAAGATCCAGCATGAACGCTATCCAAAGCGCATCACGACCAGCCCAACCTCGCTTATCAAACCGCCACCCCCTCATCACTGACCTGCCGCTGCACAAACCGCTCCAGCTCGTCGATCACCCGCGCCGGCCGCTCGTGCACCACCCAGTGCGAGGTATTGCGCAGATGCTGGATCTGCAGCCGCGGCACCCAGTCCTCGAGGCCCTCGAGCAGGCCCGGGCGCAGTGCCGGGTCGTTCATGCCCCAGAGCACCAGCGTCGGCACCGCCACATGCAGCGCGGCCTCGGGCAGCCGCACCTGCGCCAGGTGGTCGGGCGCGCCCGGTGCGGGCGGATACAAGGGGCTGGCGCCGTAGTAGTGGCAGGGCCCCTGCAGTCCCCGGGACCAATGGGCCCGGTATTCATCCTGCAGCGCAGGAGTGAGCCAGGCCGGCAACCTGCCATCGGGCTGCGCGAAGAAACGGAAAGTGCGTTGCCAGTCGTTCTCGGCCAGCAGCTGCGGCGCATCCGCGCGGCGCAGGAAACGCATGTATTCGCTGGCCTGGCGCTGCTCCGCCTGTTCGCGCAGCTCGCGCAAAAACGCCCCCGCGTGGGGGGCGTTGAGGATCATGAGCCGGTCCATGCAGTCCGGGTGCTGGGCCGCCACGCTCCAGGCCACCGCGCCGCCCCAGTCATGCGCCACCAGCGCCGCCAGCGGCACCCGCGGGCTCTCGGCCGCGATCAGCGCGCGGATGTCCTGCACCAGATGCCGTGGCTGGTAGGCCTCGACCCCGAGCGGGCTGCTCGAGCCGCCATAACCGCGCAGATCGGGCGCCACGCAGCGGAAGCCACCGTTCTCGGGCGCGGAAAAATGCGCCAGCAGCGCGTCCCAGATGAACGCGCCTTCGGGAAATCCATGGAGCAACATCAGCACGGGCCGGCCGGGCATGCCCGCGGTGCGGCAGCGCAGGGTGATGCCGTGGGGCAGGACATGGTCGCAGGTCTGGATCATCAAGCTACGTCCTCTCGGTAGCTGTCAGCGCCTGGCGGACCGGTGCTGGAAGCTAGTGGGCCTGGGTTTCGCCAGCGCTGTCGGCTGCGGGCAGCGCTGCGGGCGTGGCCGCCGCAGTCTCTGCGGGATGCGACCACCTCCATAGTAGCCGAGCCACATCGTCCACGCCCTGTTTCTTGAGCGCGGAAAACAGCATTGCCTCGCCGCCGCCGGCCTGCAGGCGCGCGATGGACAGCGCCTTGGCCTGCTCGGCGCGCGTGAGCTTGTCGGCCTTCGTGAGCAGGATCAGGAACTTCAGGCCCTCCTCGACGCGCGGGCGCACGGCTTCGAGCAGCGCTTCATCGAGCTCGGTCAGGCCCAGGCGCGGATCGCACAGCAGCACGATGCCGGAGAGGCTGCTGCGGCTGATCAGGTAGTTGACCATGACCTGCTGCCAGCGCAGCTTGTCCGAGCGCGACACCGCGGCATAGCCATAGCCCGGCAGGTCGGCCAGCACCGCGTCGGTGATGCCCTGGCGGCCCAGCGAGAACAGGTTGATGTGCTGGGTGCGGCCGGGCTTCTTGGAGGCGAAAGCCAGCTGCTTCTGCTGCGTCAGCGTGTTGATGCAGGTGGACTTGCCGGCGTTCGAGCGTCCGACGAAAGCGATTTCGGGAACTTCAATGGCGGGCAGATGGTGCAGCTGCGCCGCCGTCGTGAGAAAACGCGCGGTGTGCATCCAGCCCATGGCGAGCTTGCCATCGGTGGCGGGAGAGGGCGTGCCCGCAACCGGTGCGGGGGAGGAGTTCGTCATGGGGGGTATCAATGCTTGGGAGCCTCATTGTAGAATTGTGCGGTTCAGTGCACCTAACAACAGGCCCTCGATATGAAGTTGCTTGCCTCTATGCTGATGGCTGCCTTCCTGGCAGCACCCGCCCTCCCGGCCTTTGCGGCAGGCGAGACAACCGCGGCGCCGCAGGCGAATGCCAAGCTTGATTTGGCAAAAGGTGGGGCAGGGTTTTCCGCAGTGTGCGCAGCATGCCACGGAGCAGATGGCAATTCAACCATTGTGGCTAATCCCTCCCTGGCGCAGCAGCATCCCGAGTATCTGGTCAAGCAGCTCAAGGAATTCAAGAGCGGCGTGCGCAAGGACCCGGTGATGCAGGGCTTCGCCTCCATGCTCTCCGATCAGGATATGAGGAACATCTCCGGCTGGCTCGCCACGCAGAAGGCCAAGGGCGGCTTTGCCAAGGACAAGGAACTGGTGGTGCTGGGCGAGCGCATCTTCCGCGGCGGCCTGCAAGACCGCAACATCGCGGCCTGCGCCAGCTGCCACAGCCCCAACGGCGCCGGCCTGCCGGTGCAGTATCCGCGCCTGGCCGGCCAGCATGCCGACTACACTAGCAAGCAGCTGATGGAGTTCCGCGACGGCAAGCGTGGCAACAGCCTGCCGATGACCCAGGTGGCGGCCAAGCTCAACGACCGCGAGATCAGGGCGGTGGCTGACTACATCGCCGGCCTGCGTTGATCCACTGATTCGTTGTTGCCTGCGGCGCAGGGAACCAAACGCCGGCAACCAACCCCAATCCGGGCGGGTCCATCCTGTGATGGCCCCGCCTTTTTGCTTCCGCGCCATTTTCCATGCCAGATACCTCGCGCCGCGCGCCTTCCTCCCATCGATCCCGCACCTGGCGCGCGGGCGTCGAGCTGCTGTCGTCCATGCGCTTCGCCATCGCGCTGCTCACCGTCATCTGCATTGCCTCGGTGATCGGCACGGTGCTCAAGCAGCACGAGCCCGCGGTCAATTACGTGAACCAGTTCGGGCCGTTCTGGGCCCAACTGTTCCTGGCGCTCAAGCTCAACGCGGTCTACAGCGCCTGGTGGTTCCTGCTGATCCTGGCCTTTCTCGTCGCCAGCACCAGCCTGTGCGTGGCGCGCCATGCGCCCAAGTACCTGGCCGACCTGCGCAGCTACAAGGAGCACATCCGCGAGAAAAGCCTGGAGGCCTTCCGCCACCGTGCCGAGGCCGAAGTGCGCGGCAACCCGCAGGACGCCGCCCAGCGCCTGGGCAGGCTGCTGGCGACGGGAGGCTGGAAAGTGCGGCTGCAGCAGCGCGGCAGCGGCTGGATGGTGGCGGCGAAGGCCGGCGCGGCGCACAAGCTGGGTTACATCGCGGCGCACAGCGCCATCGTGCTGATCTGCCTGGGCGGGCTGTTCGACGGCGACCTGATCGTGCGCGCGCAGATGCTGTTTGGCGACAAGACGCCCTACACCGGCGGCGGCCGCGTGGCCGACGTCGCGGCCGAGCACCGCCTGTCCGAGCGCAACCCGACCTTCCGCGGCAACCTCATGGTCGCCGAGGGCACGCAGTCGAGCACCGCCATCCTGAACCAATCGGATGGCGTGCTGCTGCAGGAGCTGCCCTTTGCCATCGAGCTGAAGAAATTCATCGTCGAGTACTACTCCACCGGCATGCCCAAGCTGTTTGCCAGCGAGGTCATCATCCACGACAGGCACACCGGCGAGCAGACCGCCGAGCGCATCGAGGTCAACCATCCGGCGCACTACAAGGGCGTGGAGATCTACCAGTCGAGCTTCGACGACGGTGGTTCCTCGGTGAAGATGCGCGCCGTGCCGCTCGATGGCACGGCCACGCCCTTCAATGTCGAGGGCACGATCGGCGGCACCAGCGAGTTCACGCGCGCCGGCGCCGGGCGGGGCGACCCGCAGGAGACGCTGACGCTCGAATACACGGCGCTGCGCACCATCAACGTCGAGAACTTCGGCGCCTCCAGGGGGGCGGATGCCGGCTCGGCCACCGACGTGCGCAAGGTCGACCTGAAGGCGGCTATCGACGCGCGCCTGGGCGCGGGCCACAAGACCACGACCGAGAAGGAGCTGCGCAACATCGGCCCGAGCATCGGCTACAAGCTGCGCGATGCCTCGGGCCAGGCGCGCGAATACCAGAACTACATGCTGCCCGTGGACACCGGCGACGGCAACCCGGTGTTCCTGCTGGGCGTGCGCGAGAACCAGGCCGATGCCTTTCGCTACCTGCGCGTGCCGGCCGACATGGAAGGCACGATGGACACCTTCGTGCGCCTGCGCGCGGCGCTGGCCGATCCGGCGCTGCGCGAGCAGGGTGCGCGCCGCTATGTGGCGCAGGCGGTCGATGCCGCGCGCCCCGACCTGCGCGAGCCGCTGATGCAGTCGGCGCTGCGTGCGCTGCAGATCTATGCCGGCACGACGGACGATGCGGGTGAGAGGATCGGCGGCCTGCAGGCCATCGCGCGCTTCATGGAACTCAACGTGCCCGAAGCCGAGCGCACGCGCGCCAGCGAGGTGCTGGTGCGCATCCTCAACGGCGCGCTGTTCGAGATGGCGCAGGCGCTGCGCGAGCAGGCCGGCCTGCCGCCCATGGCCAACGATGCCCAGACGCTGGCGTTCATGACGCAGACGGTGTTCTCGCTCAGCGATGCGCAGTTCTATCCCGCGCCCATGGCCTTCATGCTCGACGACTTCACCCATGTGCAGGCAAGTGTTTTCCAGGTCACGCGCGGCCCCGGCAAGAACGTAGTCTATCTGGGCTGCCTGTTCCTGATCCTCGGGATCTTTGCCATGCTCTACGTGCGCGACCGGCGCCTGTGGATCTGGCTGACGCCGGCCAGCGAAGGCCGCAGCCATGCGCGCATGGCGCTTTCGACCAACCGCCAGACCATGGAAGGCGACAAGGACTTTGCCGTGCTGACCGAAAAACTCATTGGGGCCCAGCCGATCGCGCGCCGCCCTGGAGCTGCTGCCAAATGAATACCGCCACCAACGATTCCTCCGAGACCATCACCCTGCACTCGGGGTATTTCTCGCGCCGCAACGGGTATGACTGGCTGTTTGCCGCGATCGTGCTGGCGGGCGGGCTGTTTGCGCTGCAGCGCTATGCGGCTTACATGGATGTCTACGAGAAGGCCATCCTGGTGGGCACGATCCCGTCGCTGATCTGGCTCGGCTGGTTCTGGCGCCCGCTGCGCACGCTGCTGCTGGCGGTCGCGGGCTGCTCGCTGCTGGCGCTGTTTCTATACCAGGCCGATGGGGCAGGGAATCTTGAGCGGGCCGACAGCGTGTTCTGGCTCAAATATTTCCTGTCGAGCCAGTCGGCCATTCTCTGGATGAGCATGCTGTTCTTCATGAGCACCATCTTCTACTGGATCGGCATGTTCTCGAAGGGCGAGGGCCAGGCCCTGTCGCTGCTGGGCTCGCGCATCGCCTGGGTGGCGATCGCGATGGCACTGATCGGCACCATGGTGCGCTGGTACGAAAGCTACCTGCTGGGCCCGGACATCGGCCACATCCCGGTCAGCAACCTCTATGAAGTGTTCGTGATGTTCTGCTGGATGACGGCGGCCTTCTATCTCTATTACGAGCAGAACTACGACACCCGCGCGCTGGGCGCCTTCGTCATGCTGGTGGTGAGCGCGGCCGTCGGATTCCTGCTGTGGTACACGCTGGTGCGCGAGGCGCACGAGATCCAGCCGCTGGTGCCGGCGCTCAAGAGCTGGTGGATGAAGCTGCATGTGCCGGCCAACTTCATCGGCTACGGCACCTTCGCGCTGGCGGCCATGGTGGCCTTTGCCTATCTGATCAAGCAGCAGGCCGGCGAGACCCGCTGGTGGAAGCTCGCGCCGCTGTGGCTGCTGGGCATCGTGCTGTGCTTCGAGCCCATCGTCTTCCGCCAGGGCGCGGCAGAGGGCGGCAGCAGCTACTGGACGGTCTACTTCGGCATCTCGGCGCTGATCGTGGCCGGCATCCTGCTGGCACGCAAACATATCGCCGCGCGCCTGCCGTCCTTCGAGATCCTCGACGACGTCATGTACAAGTCGATTGCCGTGGGCTTTGCCTTCTTCACCATCGCCACCGTGCTCGGCGCGCTCTGGGCCGCCGAGGCCTGGGGCGGCTACTGGAGCTGGGACCCGAAGGAGACCTGGGCGCTGATCGTCTGGCTCAATTACGCCGCCTGGCTGCACATGCGCCTGGTCAAGGGCCTGCGCGGGACGATTTCCGCCTGGTGGGCGCTGGCCGGGCTGGGGGTGACGACCTTTGCGTTCCTGGGGGTGAACATGTTCCTCAGCGGGCTGCACAGCTATGGCGAGCTGTGATCCTGATGGGATGGCACTGCGTGTCAGCCATGACAAAAACCGTTTGTCCTGAGCCTGGCGAAGGATGAAGGGCGATTTCTCGAGGACAGGCCCTTCATGGTTCGACAGGCTCACCACGAACGGTTTTCGACAGGCTCAACACGAACGGTTTTGCAGGGGCATTGCCCCGAATTCTTTCCGTTCGTCCTGAGCCTGTCGAAGGATGACGGTCCTGCGCTCAAGTGTTGAGGCCAGCCTTCCATGCTTCGACCAGGCTGCCAAGGCAAGCACACCACGAGCAGTTTTTCCTACAACACGCGCCTGTTTTTGTTTCCAAGCAGGTTGAACCATCCACCGGCACAATGCATCTGACAGGTCGGGCCAAGCGCTGCGCGGCCATATCAAGGAGCTGCAATGCTGATACGTACCGGTGACAACGGCTTTGTCCACCCCCAGGCCAGCGAGATCACGCCGCAGGCCGTCTACGAGGAGCGCCGCCAGTGGCTGCGCACCGTGGCTGCAGGCGCGGCCGGGGCGACGCTGGCGGGATGGGCGGCACGCGATGCGCGCGCGGCCATGGAGCGCCCGGGCAAGCTGGCGGCGCTGCCGGGTGCGCCCAGCCAGGTGGCAGGGGCCAACACCATGGAGGCGCCCACGGCCTACAAGGATGCGACGCAGTACAACAACTACTACGAGTTCGGCCTCGACAAGGCCGACCCCGCGCGCAACGCGCACACGCTCAAGACCACGCCCTGGAGCGTCAAGGTCGAGGGCCTGGTGGCCAAGCCCAGGACCTTTGGCCTGGAAGAGCTGCTCAAGCTCAGTGCGCAGGAAGAACGCATCTACCGCCTGCGCTGCGTCGAGGGCTGGTCGATGGTCATTCCCTGGGTCGGCTATTCGCTGGCGCAGCTGCTGCGCGAGGTGCAGCCGCTGGGCAGTGCCAAGTACGTGGAGTTCGTGACGCTGGCCGATCCAAAGGTGATGCCGGGCCTGCGCAGCCGGGTGCTGGACTGGCCCTATACCGAGGCGCTGCGGCTCGACGAGGCCATGCACCCGCTGACGCTGCTGTCCTTCGGCATGTATGGCGAAGTGCTGCCCGCGCAGAACGGCGCGCCGGTACGGCTGGTCGTGCCCTGGAAGTACGGGTTCAAGAGCGCCAAGAGCCTCGTCGCCATCCGCCTGACCGACAAGCAGCCGGGCACGGCGTGGAACAAGGCCGCGCGCAACGAGTACGGCTTCTATTCCAATGTCAATCCCGAGGTGCCGCATCCGCGCTGGAGCCAGGCCACCGAGCGGCGCATCGGCGAGGGCGGGCTGTTTGCCAAGAAGCGCCCTACGCTGCTGTTCAATGGCTATGGCGAGCAGGTGGCGCAGATGTACGCCGGCATGGATCTGAAGCAGCAGTTTTGAACGCTCCGCAGATGCGCGCCGCGGCACCGCGCTGGAAAGCCGCCTTCATGCACCCGGCCGCCAAGCCGCTGGTGTTCGCACTGTGCCTGCTGCCCTTTGCGCAGCTGCTGTACGGCGCGGTGTTCGACACGCTGGGCGCCAACCCGGCCGAGGCCCTGCTGCGCGCCACCGGCGACTGGACGCTGCGCTTCCTCTGCGTGGCGCTGGCGGTGACGCCGGCGCGCGTGCTGCTGGGCCTGCCGGCGCTGGCGCGCTTTCGGCGCATGCTGGGGCTGTTTGTGTATTTCTATGCCGTCACGCACCTGCTGTGCTATGCGCTGTTCGACCAGGGGATGGACCTGGCCGAGATCTGGCGCGACACGCTGGAACGGCCCTTCATCCTGGTCGGCATGCTGGCCTTCGTGCTGCTGACGGCACTGGCAGCCACTTCACCGCAGCGCATGCTGCGGCTGCTGGGCGGGCGCCGCTGGCAGTGGCTGCATCGCAGCATCTACGCCGTGGCGGGGCTCGCGCTGCTGCACTTCTTCTGGATGCGCGCGGGCAAGAACGACTTTGCCGAAGTCGCGGTCTACGCCGCGGTCATCGCGCTGCTGCTGGGCTGGCGCCTGCAGCGCTGGCTGCGCAAGCGCCGGGCCGCTTAGTACCTCGCCTGGCGCCGCGCCTCAGCGCGGAGGAAGCTGCGGCGCCGGCGGGGACGCGTCATCGTTCAGGAGCTGCGGGGTCAGCGTCTGGGGCAGCGTGGCGCGCTGCGCCGCCTCGGGCGCGGTGGGCAGGTACAGCGGGCCGCGCTGGCCGCAGGCCACGAGTGACGCCGCACTCAGCGCAAGGGCAAAAGACCTGACTAGAATTTGGGAAGCTCTCAACATAAGCAAATTGTAATGAACGACCTTGAATTCCTGGATTGCGCTGAAAAGCTGCTGCTGGCGGTGGAGCAGGGCTGCGACCGCATCAACGACGACACCGATGCCGACCTGGATGCCCAGCGCGTGGGTGGCATGGTCACGCTGTCGTTCCCGAACCGCAGCCAGATTGTCATCAATCTGCAAAAGCCTTTGCATGAAGTATGGCTGGCGGCCAAGGCCGGCGGCTTCCATTTCCGTTATGACGCCGGGCAGGGCTGCTGGATCGATACCAAGGGCGAAGGCGAATTCTTTGCCTGCCTGAGCCGCTATGCGTCGGAGCAATCGGGCCTGCCGCTGACCTTCAGCGCCTGAGCCAGCTGCGCCGGCCCAATGAAAAAGCCCCTTGCGAGGGGCTTTTTCCATGGCGCCTAGCCGGCCGCGCCTAGCCGGCCGCGCCTAGCCGGCCGCACCTAGCCGGCCGCGCCTAGCCGGCCGCGCCTAGCCGGCCGCACCTAGCCGGCCGCGCCTAGCCGGCCGCACCTGGCCGGCCACCATCAATTCCTGAACAGGTCCATGATTCGGCTGCGCTCCTCGGAGGGAGGCGGGGGAGTGTCTTCGGTCGATGCCTCGTAACCACCGCCGCCGCCGCCATAGCCGCCGCCATCGGACATGCCCAGGCTGGGAGCGCGCGCGAATTCCTCGTAGAACCATTCGCCGCCGATGTTGACCACGCCGGGCGGCACGGGCAGCTCGGCCACGGGCACGCCCTTGAGCGCGTGCTGCATGAAGTCGATCCAGATCGGCAGGCTCAGGCCACCGCCGGTCTCGCGCGAGCCCAGGTTGCGCGGCGTGTCGTAGCCGATCCAGGTGACGGCGGCCAGCGTCGGCTGGAAGCCGCCGAACCAGGCATCGACCGAGTCGTTGGTGGTGCCGGTCTTGCCGTACAGGTCGGGGCGCTTGAGCGTGGCCTGGGCGCGCGCCGCGGTGCCCACACGGGCCACGTCCTGCAGCATGCTGTTCATGATGAACGCGTTGCGCGGCGGAATGGCCTCGGGCAGCTGCTCCAGCGGCGTGGGCCGGAACTCGGACAGCACGCGGTTCTTGTGGTCGGTGATGCGTGTGATCAGCCAGGGGTTGACGCGCCGCCCGCCATTGGCGAACACCGAATAGGCCGAGGCCATCTGCATCGGCGTGACCGAGCCTGCGCCCAGCGCCATCGTCAGGTAGGCCGGGTGCTTGTCGGCTTCGAAGCCGAAATGCGTGACCCACTCCTGGCCGTATTGCGGGCCGATGGCCTGCAGCAGGCGGATCGAGATCATGTTCTTCGACTTGTTCAGGCCGGTGCGCATGCTCATCGGGCCGTCATAGCGCGAGTCGTAGTTCTTCGGCTCCCAGGGCTGGCCGCCGGTGGTGCCGGCGCTGAAGAAGATCGGCGCGTCGTTGATCATCGTCGCCGGGCCGAAACCCTTTTCCAGCGCCGCCGAGTAGATGAAGGGCTTGAAGCTCGAGCCCGGCTGGCGCCAGGCCTGCGTCACGTGGTTGAACTTGTTCTTGCCGAAATCGAAGCCGCCGACCAGCGCGCGGATCGCGCCGGAGCGCGGATCGAGCGCCACGAACGCGCCCTCGACCTCGGGCAGCTGGGTGATCTCCCAGGTGTTCTTCGGCGTCTTGACCACGCGGATCACGGCGCCGGCGCGCAGCCGGGTGTTGGGCGGCGCCTTGTCGCTCAGGCCGGACTGGGCGGGCTTGAGGCCGTCGCCGGTGATCTCGAACTTCTCGCCGTCGGCGCGCGTGGCGACGATCTTGCGCGGCGAGGCATCGAGCACCACGGCGGACATCACGTTGCCGTTGTCGGGGTGGTTGGCCAGTACGTCGTCGATGGCGTTCTCGCGTTCCTCCGGATCCTGGGGCAGGGTGATGAAGCGTTCCGGGCCGCGGTAGTGCTGGCGGCGCTCGTAGTCCATGATGCCCTTGCGCAGCGCGGTATAGGCTGCTTCCTGTTCGCCAGCATTGAGAGTGGTGTAGACGTTGATGCCGCGCGTATAGGCTTCGGCGCCGTACTGCGCATAGATCAGCTGGCGCGCCATTTCCGCCACGTATTCCGCGTGCACGCGGGTGTTGTTGCTGCCGGTGTTGAGCTTGAGTTCTTCCTGCTTCGCCTGCGCGGCTTGGGCGGCCGTGATGAAGCCGTTCTCCTCCATGCGCTCGATGATGTAGAGCTGGCGGATGCGCGCGCGCTTGGGGTTGCTGATCGGGTTGTAGGCCGATGGCGCCTTGGGCAGGCCGGCGAGCATCGCGGCCTCGGCAATGGAGATGTCCTTGAGCGGCTTGCCGTAATAGGCTTCGGACGCGGCGGCGAAACCATAGGAGCGGTTGCCCAGGAAGATCTGGTTCATGTAGATCTCGAGGATCTGGTTCTTGGTCAGCAGGTGCTCGAGCTTGAAGGTCAGCAGCACTTCGTAGATCTTGCGCGTGAAGGTCTTCTCGGACGAGAGATACACGTTGCGTGCGACCTGCATGGTGATCGTGGAGGCACCCTGGGTCTTGCCGCCTGCGCCCAGGTTGGCCAGCACCGCGCGCGCGATGCCCTTGTAGTCGACGCCGCCGTGCTCGAAGAAGCGCGTGTCCTCGATGGCCAGCACCGCATCCGTCATCACCTTGGGGATTTCCTGGATCGGGGTCAGGGTGCGGCGTTCCTCGCCGAATTCGCCCAGCAGCGCGCCTTCGGCCGAATACACGCGCAGCGGCAGCTTGGGACGGTAGTCCGCGAGTTCCGAGACATCCGGCAAATTGGGATACGCCATGGCCAGCGCCACCGCCACCGTCAGCAGCACGCCCGCGGCAATGGCCACCGCCAAGCCGACCAGTCCCAGCAGGAGCTTGGTCAGCCAGTGTGCAGTGGAGCGGGGCGATGCCGAGCGAGGCGAGGGGGATTTGTCGGTTTTTTCAGGAGTCGGCATGGCGCATGCATGAGGGAAAGAACCGGCATTATAAAAATCACCCGTGGCGGGCGTTCCAGGGACCAAGAATGCCACGCGAAGGGATGTCCGGGCCGGGGCCGGCGTGCGCCAAGTGTCGGCGAAGTCCGCATTCCTTCGCCGGCAAACGTCTTATTTAGGCCACGTAATGCGGATACAGTTGCTACAACGAAGTTGGTTTCCCCAAGGTCTTGCTGATAGCATCAAAGAGAAACGAGGGACCTTGTTGCATTTATTTACAGGCTCTGGAGGGCGCGTTGATCACTGTAGGTTCCCTTTTCAGTCGCCAGCCTGCTTCGTTGCTGGGCATTGACATCAGTTCCTCGAGCATCAAGTTGGTGGAGCTCGGCCGTGAAGCTTCCGGCACGCTGGTGCTCGAACGCTGCTGCATCGAGCCATTGGAGCGGGGCTGGATTGCAGACGGCAACATCGAGAAATTCGACGAGGTGGCCGAGGCCCTGCGCCGCCTGGTGAAGAAAAGCGGCACGCGCAGCAAGAACGTGGCGATGGCCTTGCCGTCCTCGGCCGTCATCACCAAGAGGATTTCCCTGCCTGGCGAGATGAGTGAACAGGAGCTCGAGGTCCAGGTCGAGTCAGAGGCCAACCAGTACATCCCCTTTTCGCTCGATGAAGTGAGCCTGGACTTCTGCGTGATCGGCCCGACGGCCAACGCGCCCGGCGACGT
The DNA here is from genome assembly GCF_023634805.2 of Comamonas endophytica. NCBI lineage: Bacteria > Pseudomonadati > Pseudomonadota > Betaproteobacteria > Burkholderiales > Comamonadaceae > Comamonas > Comamonas endophytica. The sequence continues at coordinate 1,271,107 of NZ_CP106881.1, read as the reverse complement.
GGACGTGCTGATCGCCGCCTCGCGCCGCGAGAAGGTGCAGGACCGCCAGGGCCTGGCCGAGGCGGCGGGGCTGATCCCGGTCATCGTCGACATCGAATCCCACTGCGCGCGCCTGGCCGCGCGGCGGCTGATCGACAAGCTGCCCGGTCAGGGCCAGGACGCGCTGGTCGCGCTGTTCGAGGTCGGCGCGCTCACCACCAGCATGCAGGTGCTGCGCAACGAGGAGGTGCTGTACGAGCGCGACCAGGCCTTCGGCGGTGCCCAGCTGACGCAGCTGATCGCGCGCCAGTACGGCTTTTCCCAGGAGGAAGCCGAAGCCAAGAAGCGCGCCGCCGAACTGCCCGAGGACTATCCCGCCGTCGTGCTCAAGCCCTTCGTCGAGAGCATGACGCAGGAGGTGGCACGGGCGCTGCAGTTCTTCTTCACCAGCACGCCCTACAACCGGGTCGACCATATCCTGCTGGCCGGCGGCTCGGCGCCGCTGCCCGGGCTGGTCGAGGCCGTCACCCAGCACACCGGCTTCGCCTGCAACCTGGTGAATCCCTTCGACGGCATGCAGATCGGCAGCCAGGTGCGGCTCAAGAAGATGGTGCGCGAGGCACCCTCGTACCTGACCGCCTGCGGCCTGGCCCTGAGAAGGTTCCTGCAGTGATACTGATCAACCTACTTCCCCACCGCGAGGCCGCGCGCCGGCGCCGCAAGCAGCTGTTCCAGACGACGATGGCGCTGTCGTTCATGGCCGGCCTGGTTATTGCCGGGCTGATCTATTCGCTGCTGCAGAACCTGATTGCCGCGCAGCAGGAAAAGAACGGCGTGCTGAAGGCCGAGATCCAGGTGCTGGAAAAGCAGATCCGCGAGATCGCCGGGCTGGAGGGCGAGATCACCGCCCTGCGCGCGCGCCAGAAGGCCGTCGAGGACCTGCAGTCGGACCGCAACCTGCCGGTGCATCTGCTGCACGAGCTCGTGGCCCAGCTGCCCGACGGCGTCTATGTCACCAGCCTGAAGCAGGAAGACCAGATGATCAGCATGCAGGGCATGGCGCAGTCCAACGAGCGGGTCTCGGAGATGCTGCGCAACCTTGCCGAGAACACTCCCTGGTTCTCCAAGCCCGAGCTCACCGAGATCGTCGCCACCACGCTGGCGCTGACCCCGCGCGACCAGCGGCGCGTGGCCTCCTTCAACCTGCGCTTCAGGCTGATGCGCACGAGCGAGCTGCAGCAGGCCGCGGCCGGTGCCCCGGCTCCGGCGGGGGCCCCGGCGGCGGGCGGGAGATAAGCCATGATGCTCAGGAAACCGCGCAACGGCCCCGATTTCGCCCAGCTGCAGGCCGAACTGCGGCGCCAGTTCACCAACCTGCATCCCAACGACCCCTCGCAGTGGCCGATCGTGCCGCGCACGCTGCTGTGCGTGGCCATCGCCGTCGGCGTGGCCGTGCTGCTGTGGTTCGTGCTGCTCAGCGATTACCGCGACGAGCTGGAGAACGAGCAGGCGCAGGAAGTCGCGCTGCGCCAGGACTTCCAGGGCAAGCTGGCCAAGGCCGTGAGCCTGGAGGCGCTCAAGCAGCAGCGCGAGCAGGTGCAGCAGTATGTGATCCAGCTGGAAAAGCAGCTGCCCAGCAAGGCCGAGATGGCGGCGCTGCTGTCCGACATCAACCAGGCCGGGCTGGGGCGCAGCCTGCAGTTCGAGCTGTTCCGCCCGGGCCAGATGGTGGTGCGCGATTACTATGCCGAGCTGCCGATCGCGCTCAAGGTGACGGGCGCCTACCATGACATCGGCGCCTTCGCCTCGGACATCGCCCACCTGTCGCGCATCGTGACGCTCAACAACATCGCCATCGCGCCCGTGGGCAAGGACGGCAACGGCACGCTGGCCATGGATGCCACCGCGCGCACCTTCCGCTATCTCGATGGCGAAGAGATCGAGGCGCAAAAGCGCGCGGCCGCCGGAAAGAAATGATGCATCAACGACCACTGATCCTGGCGCTGGGGCTGTGCACGGTGCTGCTGGGCGCCTGTGGCGACACCGGGCAGCAAGAACTGCAGCAGTGGATGGCCGAGCAGCGCGCGCAGGCCCGCCCCCGGGTCACGCCGATCGCTGAGCCCAAGCAATTCCAGCCCCAGACCTACACCGTGGATGGCGGCGTCGATCCCTTCGACCCGGGCAAGCTCACGCAGGCGCTGCGCCGCGACTCCGCGCAGGCGGGCGCCAACACCGGCCTCATCCAGTCCGAACTCAACCGCCGCAAGGAGCCGCTCGAAGCCATGCCGCTCGATGCCATGGCCATGGTGGGCAGCCTGCAGAAACAGGGCCAGCCCACGGCGCTGATCAAGGTCGATCAGTTGCTCTACCAGGTGCGGGTCGGCAATTACCTCGGCCAGAATTACGGAAAAGTGCTGCGCATCACGGAAAACTCGGTCCAGCTGCGTGAAATCATCCAGGACGTGACGGGGGAGTGGATAGAGCGCAATACCGAGCTGACGCTGCAGGAGACACAGAAATGACGAAACACCATCGCGCCATATGGGCGCAGTGCCGGTACGCCGCGGCTTCGGCAGCGCTGCTGCTGTCGGCCGGCGCCTTTGCCCAGGGCGCGATCCAATCGGTCACGGGCTCCCTTCAGGACGGCAGCGAGGTGCTGCGCATCGAGCTGTCGCAGCCGCTGGCGGCCCCGCCCGCGGGCTTTGCCATCCAGTCGCCGGCGCGCATCGCGCTGGACTTCCCGGACACGCAGAACGCTTCCGGCCAGGCGCAGTTCGAGCTCAACCAGGGCAACCTGCGCTCGGTCAGCGTGGTGGAAGCCGGCGGGCGCTCGCGCGTCGTGCTGAACCTCAAGGCCGCGACCTCCTACCAGACCGATGTGCAGGGCAACAGCCTGTTCGTGATCCTGGCGCCGGTGCCTTCGGCGGCGACCGCGCAGGCCGTGGCCGAGCCGCGGGTGTCCGTCGGCCGCAGCGTGGCCAGCGACGTGCAGCCGATCCGCGACGTCGATTTCCGCCGCGGCGCCGACAGCGCCGGGCGCGTCGTGGTCGGGCTGGGCAACAACCAGGTGTCGGTGGACCTGCGCCAGGAGGGCAAGGTGCTGATCGCCGATTTCATGCGCTCCTCGCTGCCCGAGGGCCTGCGCCGCAGGCTGGACGTGACCGATTTCGGCACGCCGGTGCAGACCATCACCACCACCGAGGCCGGCGGGCGCGTGCGCATGCGCATCGAGCCCACGGGCGACTGGGAGCACAGCGCCTACCAGAGCGACAACCAGTTCGTCATCGAGGTGCGCCAGAAGAAGGTTGATCCGACCCGGCTGAGCCAGGGTCCGGGCTTCACCGGCGAGAAGCTGTCGCTGAATTTCCAGAGCATCGAGGTGCGCTCGCTGCTGCAGGTCATTGCCGACTTCACCAATTTCAACATCGTCACCTCGGACACCGTCACGGGTTCGCTCACGCTGCGCCTGAAGGACGTGCCCTGGGACCAGGCACTGCAGATCATCATGGACGCCAAGGGCCTGGGCATGCGCAAGTCGGGCTCGGTGCTGTGGATCGCGCCCAAGGACGAAATCGACGCGCGCACCAAGAAGGACTACGAAGCGGCGCTGGCCATCGAGAAGCTCGAGCCGCTGCGCACGCAGGGCTTCCAGCTCAATTACGCCAAGGCCACCGACATGATCGCGCAGATCGCGAGCAATTCCGGCGGCGGCAGCGGCTCGACCACGCGCTTCCTGTCCGAGCGGGGATCGGCCATTGCCGAGCCGCGCACCAACCAGCTGTTCGTGACCGATACCGCCACCAAGCTCGAAGAGGTCAAGACGCTGCTGGCGACGCTGGACATTCCCGTGCGCCAGGTGCTGATCGAGGCGCGCATCGTCGAGGCCCGCGACACCTTCGGCCGCTCGCTGGGCGTGAAGCTCGGCGGCGGCGACCTGCGCGCGCAGAACGGCGGCAACGGCGGCTATTCGCTCGGCGGCGGCAACCGCGTGGGCATCGGCACCAATTACGGCAATGCCACGGCCACCGGCGGCGCGGGCGGCACGGTCGACACCTCGGGCACCTTCGTGAACCTGCCGGCCTCGCTGTCCTCGGTGAGCTCCGCAGGCAGCTTCGCGCTGTCGATCTTCAACTCGGCCGCCAACCGCTTCCTGACGCTGGAGCTGTCGGCCATGGAAGCCGACGGCAAGGGCAAGGTGGTCTCCAGCCCGCGGCTGATCACCGCCGACCAGACCAAGGCGCTGATCGAGCAGGGCACGGAGTACCCGTACTCGGTCACCGCGCCCAACGGCGCGACCACCATCGCCTTCAAGAAGGCGGTGCTCAAGCTCGAGGTCACACCGCAGATCACGCCCGAAGGCAACATCATCCTGGACCTCGACGTCAACAAGGACAGCCGTGGCGAGACCACGACCCAGGGCGTGGCCATCGACACCAAGCACATCCAGACCCAGGTGCTGGTCGAGAACGGCGGCACGGTGGTCATTGGCGGCATCTTCGAGATGGAAGAGACCAACAATGAAACCAAGGTGCCGCTGCTCGGCGACGTGCCGGTGGTCGGCAACCTGTTCAAGAGCCGCACGCGCGAGACCTCCAAGCGCGAGATGCTGGTCTTCATCACGCCGAAGATGCTGATGCAGGACCGGGCCGCGCGCTGATTTTTCCATCCAGAGACAAGCATGAAATTCCATAACTATCTGATGGCGCTCGCGATGAGCGCAGCCCTGGCGGCCTGCGGCGGGGGAGGGGGCAGCGCCGGCACGCCGGGGTTCGGCAACGGCACGGGCGGCGGGAGCACGGGAACGGGCACGGGCGGGGGCACCGTCACGCCGGCCAGCTATGTGATGCAGCTGCAGCTGCAGAGCAACGCCGGCGCCGATATCGCGAGCAATTCCTTTGCGGCTTCCGATACCGTGAAGCTGCTGGCCACGCTCAAGACCGCGGCTGGCGCGCCGGCGGCCAATGAGGTCGTGACCTTTGCCGAGGCGGGAGGCAGTTTGCTGCAGTTCACGCCGAGCGCCGCCACGGCACTGACCAATGCCAGCGGGCAGGCGATGATCGAGGTCAATGCCAAGGCGTTGGATTCGCTGGGAGCGACCACTGTGAGCGCCACAGCCACATTGGGCGGCACGGCCTATTCCGCATCTCGTAACTTTGCGGTTTCTGCTGGTGTAACAGAGGTCATTGACCCGCAGACCCTGGCAACCAGCATTGGATTTGTTTCAGCCGTTCCAGCCGATCGGTCCATCGTAATCGCTGGATCAGGTGGAGTTGGCCGTACTGAAACCGCAATCCTGCAATTCCAAGTGTTGAACAGTCAGAACGTTGGCGTTCCCAGCGTGCGGGTGGAATTCACGGCACCGGCCGATGTATTGACACTGGCAAGTGCAACTGGCTATACGGATGCCAATGGGTTTGTCTCGGCAACTGTGTCGTCAAAAAGAATTGCACAGACTGTGGAAGTCACTGCTAAGGTGCCTGGAGCATCACAGCCACTGTCTACGCCCTCCGGTTTAGTAACAGTGACCAATGGCTTGCCCGCAGTGGGAGCCCTTGATCTGTCGGCTTCCCAATATCTGCTCAACAATGATCTCTCAGGCGACTCGAGCACGATCAGTGTGCGGTTGGTGGATGCCAATGGCAACCGGGTTTCTGATGGCTTTGCTGTGGTCGCAGGCGTAGACTACGGCGGCATCGGCACCTCTGGACGCGGTGGTTGCACGCTCGTCGAAGGGCAGTGCTCTGTCGATTACACCGTGCAAAATCCTCGGTCGCCGACAGGCCTGATCAACATACTCGTCAGTGGCCACAGAGGCGATGGCGAGGCTTTTTCCGGCAATATCCGTCTTTATGCCAGCAGTGTGGACAACACCAGCCTGTTCGATGCAGGCTCTACAACACCAAAAACAGATTTTTCTGGTTTGGCGTTTGATCGCACCAACTGCAAGGCGGTTTGGATGGGTGATCTGGGCACTGCGATTGGCATGGGTGCTCCAGCCGGAACAACCATTTCGGTGGAGTCTTTCAGTGGTGTAGTGAGTGCAGCCGTGTCGAATGGGTCACCCTCGCCGGACAGCCGAAATGGCAGCCGCACTTTCGCCAGCGTGACTTTCACGCTGACAGGTGCTACAGCTCCGGGTCAGGCAAATCTGCTGTTTACCCTGAACGCAGATAGCCTTATTCGGCAATATGCAGCAACTCTTTCCTACCCTGCCTGCACGCCGGCCACCTGAAGCCGGGCGCATCGGCCCTGATCGCCCGCACATGCGCTAAGCTCCATGCCGGCAATTTCAGGCATCAACTGACAAATCCGCCTCCGGGCGGATTTTTCCATCCCATGTATACATTGATCGGCCTTCCAGGCAGCGGAAAAACCACCATTGGCAGGCAGCTGGCGCAGCTCTGGGGCATGGGCTTCGTCGATTCCGACCAGGTGATGGAGCAGCGCCTGGGCTGCACCATCGCGGCCTATTTCGCCGAGCATGGCGAGGCGGCGTTCCGCGATGTGGAGCAGCAGGTCATCGACGAGATCACGGCCGCGCCGCAGCCGCTGCTGCTGTCCACCGGCGGCGGTGTGGTGCTGCGCGAGGCCAACCGCCAGCACCTGCATGAGCGCACGACGGTGTTCTACCTGCAGGCCGCGCCCGAGGACATCGCGCGGCGCCTGCGCAACGACGGCACGCGGCCGCTGCTCAAGGGCCAGGACCCGGGGGTGCGCCTGCGCGAGCTGATGCAGCAGCGCCACGCGCTGTACCTGGCCACCGCGCATTACACGATCAAGACCGCGCGGCTGTCGGTGACGCAGGTGGTGCGCAAGCTGGCGATGCAGGCCGAGCTGGGCGAATACGACCTGCCCGCGCCCCATGGCGGCGCGATGGCCACGCCGCCGCGGTAGATGTTGCGCGCCGCGCCCCGCTTGCGGCTACGATAGAAGGCTTGGGCGGAAAGGCCGCCGGCTTTGACCCTGTGCATGCGCCTCGCGCTGCTTTTGAGAACGGACGGAACACAATGGATCTGCGCGCATTGGCAGCTTGCCGGCACCAGGTGGATATCGATTTGGGCGAGCGCTCCTACCCGATCGTGATTGGCAGCGGCCTGCTGTCCGACCCCGCGGTCTTCGCCGGCCTGCCCAAGGCGCGCGCCGCGCTGATCGTGACCAACACCACCGTGGCGCCGCTCTATGCCGCGCAGCTGCAGGCGGCGCTGGCGCCGCATTACGCCCAGGTCCACACCGTGGCGCTGCCCGACGGCGAGGCGCACAAGGATTGGCAGACGCTGAACCAGATCTTCGACACCCTGCTGGGCCAGGGCTGCGACCGCAAGACGGTGCTGTTCGCGCTCGGCGGCGGTGTGGTCGGCGACATGACCGGGTTCGCCGCGGCCTGCTACATGCGCGGCGTGCCCTTCGTGCAGGTGCCGACCACCCTGCTGTCGCAGGTCGACTCCTCGGTGGGCGGCAAGACCGCCATCAACCACCCGCTGGGCAAGAACATGATCGGCGCGTTCTACCAGCCGCAGCTCGTGGTCTGCGACCTCGACACGCTGGCCACGCTGCCGGCGCGCGAGCTGGCGGCGGGCCTGGCCGAGGTCATCAAGTACGGCCCGATCGCCGACATGGAGTTCATGGGCTGGCTCGAGGACAACCTCGATGCGCTGCTCGCCGGGGACCGCGACGCGCTGGCGCATGCCGTCAAGCGCAGCGTGGAGATCAAGGCCTGGGTCGTGAGCCAGGACGAACGCGAGGGCGGCCTGCGCGCCGTGCTCAACTTCGGCCACACCTTCGGCCACGCGATGGAAGCCGGCATGGGCTACGGCGTGTGGCTGCATGGCGAGGGCGTGGCCGCGGGCATGGTCATGGCCGCGCGCCTGTCGCGCCGCCTGGGGCTGGTGGACGAGGAATTCGTGCAGCGCCTGGTGACGCTGATCGCGCGCGCCGGCCTGCCCACGCGCGGCGCGGTCATTGCCAGCCGCGACAACGCCGGCCACTACCTGCAGCACATGCGCGTGGACAAGAAGGCCGAGGGCGGCGAGATCCGCTTCGTGCTGATCGATGGGCCGGGCAAGGCGCTGGTGCGCTCGGCGCCGGATTCGCTGGTGCGCGAGATCATCGATACCTGCTGCCATTAAGGCTCCTGCTTTCAAATGTCGTGCCTTGAAACGCCCTTCGACAGGCTCAGGGCGAACGGAGGAAAAACCGTTCGCCCTGAGCCTGTCGAAGGGTAAACGGCCTGCTAGAAATGAACACCTTGGCCTAAGTACAAGGATGAGCCGATAGTCATGAAGCAAATGAATTTGCCCAAGGATGCAAGCCTCGCCCGCTGGGCCAGCAAACCTGCGGACACGCGCGGCCGCCTGCATGCCGAGGCACCCGCACCCACGCGCTCCGACCACCAGCGCGACCGCGACCGCATCGTGCACTCTTCGGCCTTCCGCCGGCTGGTCTACAAGACCCAGGTGTTCCTGAACCATGAAGGCGACCTGTTCCGCACGCGGCTCACGCATTCGCTGGAGGTCGCGCAGCTCGGCCGCTCGATCGCGCGCTCGCTGCGGCTGAACGAGGATCTGGTCGAGGCCATCTGCCTGGCGCACGACCTGGGCCACACGCCCTTCGGCCACGCGGGCCAGGACGCGCTCAACGAATGCATGCGTGACTGGGGCGGCTTCGAGCACAACCTGCAGAGCCTGCGCGTGGTCGACCGGCTGGAGGAGCGCTACCCCGGCTTCGACGGCCTGAACCTGACTTTCGAGACACGCGAGGGCATTCTCAAGCATTGCTCGCAGGCCAACGCCAGGCGCATCGAGCAGCGCGAGCCCGGCGGCATCGCCCAGCGCTTCCTGCGCGGGGAGCAGCCTTCGCTCGAGGCCCAGCTGTGCAACCTGGCCGACGAGATCGCCTACAACGCCCACGATGTCGACGACGGCGTGCGCTCCGGCCTGATCAGCATGGAGCAACTGCAGGCCGTGCCGCTGTTCGCGCGCTACCACGCGCTGACGCTGGCCCAGCACCCCGGCCTGGCGGCACGGCCGCATGGGGCGCGCCGGCTGCTCTACGACACCATCCGCCGCATGCTCAGCGACCAGGTCTATGACGTGGTGGCGGCCACCGAAACGCGTCTGGCCGAGGTCGATCCCGCCGATGCGCAAGCGGTGCGCACGGCCGGCCCGCTGGTGGGCTTCAGCGCCCAGATGCGCGCCGAGTCCACCGCGCTCAAGCGCTTCCTGTTCCAGAACCTGTACCGCCACCCGCAGGTGGTGCAGACCACCGAGCTGGCGCAGACCGTGGTGCGCGAGCTGTTTGCGATCTACCTAGAGCGGCCCCAGGAAATGAAGCCGCGCTTTGCCGAGCGCGCGCAGGAGGCGGCGGATGCCACGGCGCTGGCGCGCGTGGCCTGCGACTTCGTGGCCGGCATGACCGACCGCTATGCGGCACGCGAGCATGCGCGCCTCACGGGCCGCCAGCTGCTGGCTTGAAGCCCGGCGCCGATTGCCCATGGCGCAGCGCTGGCGCGCCGGGATCGCTACAATCCTGCTCCCCCACCAACGCTTTCGCCTGGCCGCGCCGCCCACCTGTGCGCGCAGCCGGGGCGGGTGCGTGCACGACAAGGCTTTCCAATGACCGAATTCTCCTCCGCGCCCAACCTGCAGGCCTATCCCCCCGAGCTGGTGATCGAAGACACGCAGCGCTGGCTGGAAAAGGCGGTCATCGGGCTGAACCTGTGCCCCTTTGCCAAGGCGGTGCATGTCAAGCAGCAGATCCACTACGCGGTCAGCGAGGCCACCGATGCGCGCGGCGTGGCCGAGCAACTGCAGCAGGAGCTCGAGGACCTGGCCGAGATCTCGCCGGAAAAGCGCGACACCACCTTGCTGATCGTGCCGCACGCGCTGCAGGACTTCCTCGATTTCAACGACTTCCTGGAGCTGGCCGACGAGCTGGTCGAGGCCATGGACCTGGGCGGCATCCTGCAGGTCGCGTCGTTCCATCCGCAGTTCCAGTTCGAGGGCACGGAGGTCGACGACGTGACCAACTGCACCAACCGCTCGCCCTATCCGATCCTGCACCTGCTGCGCGAGGACAGCATCGACAAGGCCGTCGAGGCCTTCCCCGAGGCCGAGGCGATCTACGAGCACAACATGCAGACGCTGGAGAAGCTGGGCATCGAAGGCTGGCTGGACCTGGGCGTGGGCGCGCGCTGCCCGGTCACCGGCCAGGCGGCCAGGGACGCCAAGTAATGGCGCGGCCGGACAAGCAGGGCGCGAAGAAGGCGCCGCAGGACCCGGCGCAGCAGCTCGAGCTGCGGCCCGGCCAGTCGATAGAGCTGCTCAAGGCGCTGCATATCCTCACGCGCGAGGGAAAGATCAACCAGGACTCGCGCCGCAAGCTCAAGCAGGTCTACCACCTCTATCAGTTCATCGAGCCGCTGCTCAAGGAACTGTCCGCCGATGGGCATGCCGTCACGCTGGCGGACCATGGCGCGGGCAAGTCCTATCTGGGCTTCATCCTCTACGACCTGTTCTTCAAGGCACTGGGCCGCGGCGAGATCTACGGCATCGAGACCCGCGCGCCACTGGTCGAGGCTTCGCAGGCGCTGGCCGGGCAGCTGGGTTTCGAGCGCATGCGCTTTCTCAACATGTCGGTGGCCGAATCGACGCGCGTCGAATCCATGCCCGAGCGCTTCGATGTCGTGACCGCGCTGCATGCCTGCGATACGGCGACCGACGATGCGATTGCCTTCGGTCTGGAGAAGAAGGCCCGCGCCATGGTGATCGTGCCGTGCTGCCAGGCCGAGGTCGCCGCCTGCCTGCGCGAGACCAAGGCGCTGAGCCTCACGCGCACGCCGCTGGCCGAGCTCTGGCGCCACCCGATCCATACGCGCGAGATGGGCAGCCAGATCACCAACGTGCTGCGCTGCCTGTTCCTCGAGGCCTCGGGCTATCAGGTCACGGTGACCGAGCTGGTGGGCTGGGAGCACAGCATGAAGAACGAGCTGATCGTGGCGCGCTACACGGGTAACAAGAAGCGCAGTGCGGCCGAGCGGCTGCAACAGTTGCTGCAGGAGTTCGGGTTGGACAAGCTGGCCGAGACGCGGTTCAGGCTGCCGGCGGCCAAGCAGGACTGATTGGAAGCTGGGTCGTTCACCCTTCGACGGGGTGGACGGGCGCAGTTGGTTTCGAGACACCCTTCGACAGGCTCAGGGCGAACGGTTTTGCGTCTTGAGCCCCGAGCCTACTAGGTGAAGATGAGCGAGGTTTAGAATCCGTTCGTCCTGAGCTTGTCGAAGGATGGACGGCCGGATCTCAAGATCAGCGCGTTCATCTCCATCACCGCCGGAGCTCTCCCCATGGCCCGTCTCCCCCGCCTGACTCTCGCCTCCCTGCCGCACCACATCATCCAGCGCGGCAACAACGGCGCGGAGATCTTTGCCGATGCCGCCGATTGCACGCAGATGCTGGACCTGCTGCGCGAGATGGCAAGGCGCTTTGGCGTCGATATCCACGCCTACGTCCTGCTGCCCAGCGAATTCCAGCTGCTGGCGACCCCCGAGACCGACACCGCGCTGCCGCAGTTCATGCAGTCGGTGGGGCGCAGCTACGTGCGCTACTTCAACAACCGCCACGGCCGCAGCGGCACGCTGTGGAACGGGCGCTACCGGGCCACGGTGATCGACCCGGGCTATCTGCTGACGAGCATGGTGGCGCTGGACTGGAGCCCGGTGCGCGCCGGGCTGGTGCGTGAGCCGGCGGACTATGCCTGGTCCAGCTACGCGCACAACGCCGGTCTGCGCTACACGACTTTGGTCCATGCGCATGCGTCCTTCTGGGCCCTGGGCAACACGCCCTTTGCGCGCGAGGCGGGGTACAAGGCAGCCGTCGAGGCGGGCATTTCCAGCGAGCAGCTGGAGAGCATCGAGCAGGCGGCGTTGCGCGGCTGGGCGCTGGGCTCGCCGCAGTTCGTCGCGGAACTGCAAAACCGCACCCAGCGCCGGGTGGTGCGCCAACGTGCGGGGCGCCCTCCAAAGGTGGTTTCCAACCCTTCTGCTTGAATGGAAAGCGGCAATGGCTTGGCCACCGCGCCGTTCGTGCATTGAATGCTCTTGAATTTGATGTGTCCCCAATTTAATTTCCGAACGATTTCCTTGGTTAATAATTGAATCTGACCCCAATTATATTTTCTTGCATAGGCTGATGCATTGCCGTAATCTCCGGTTCCCTGCGAAAATAACTGAGGATTCCGCCATGACGACGGCTGCCGAGATCTCCCATCTCCAAGAACACGGTCTGTATTCCAAGAGCAATGAGCACGACGCGTGCGGCCTGGGATTCGTTGCCCACATCAAGGGCGTGAAACGCCACGACATCGTCACGGGTGCGCTGAAGATCCTCGAGAACATCGACCACCGCGGCGCCGTGGGCGCCGACAAGCTGATGGGCGACGGCGCAGGCATCCTGATCCAGATTCCGGACCAGCTCTACCGCGAAGAGATGGCGCTGCAGGGCGTCGCGCTGCCGCCCGCGGGCGAGTATGGCGTGGGCATGATCTTCCTGCCCAAGGAACACGCTTCGCGCCTGGCCTGCGAGCAGGAGATGGAACGCGCGATCAAGGCGGAAGGCCAGGTGCTGCTAGGCTGGCGCGATGTGCCGGTGAACCTCGACATGCCGATGTCGCCCACCGTGCGCGCCAAGGAGCCCGTGCTGCGCCAGGTGTTCATCGGCCGCGGCAACGACGTGATCGTGCAGGACGCGCTCGAGCGCAAGCTGTATGTGATCCGCAAGACCGCCTCCGCCGCGATCCAGGGCCTGAAGCTAAAGCACAGCAAGGAATACTACGTTCCCAGCATGAGCAGCCGCACCGTGGTCTACAAGGGCCTGCTGCTGGCCGACCAGGTGGGCGTGTATTACAACGACCTGCAGGACGAGCGCTGCGTCTCGGCCATCGGCCTGGTGCACCAGCGCTTCTCGACCAACACCTTCCCCGAGTGGCCGCTGGCCCACCCCTACCGCTACGTCGCGCACAACGGCGAGATCAACACCGTCAAGGGCAACTACAACTGGATGCGCGCGCGCGAAGGCGTCATGGCCTCGCCGGTGCTGGCAGAAGACCTGAAGAAGCTCTATCCCATCAGCTTCGCGGACCAGTCCGATACCGCCACCTTCGACAACTGCCTGGAACTGCTGACCATGGCCGGCTACCCGATCAGCCAGGCCGTCATGATGATGATTCCCGAACCCTGGGAACAGCACGAGTCCATGGACGAGCGCCGCCGCGCGTTCTATGAATACCACGCCGCGATGATGGAGCCCTGGGACGGCCCGGCCTCGATCGTGTTCACCGACGGCCGCCAGATCGGCGCCACGCTGGACCGCAACGGCCTGCGCCCCTCGCGCTACGTCATCACCGACGACGACCTCGTCATCCTGGGCTCCGAAGTCGGCGTGCTGCCCGTGCCCGACAGCAAGATCATCCGCAAGTGGCGCCTGCAGCCCGGCAAGATGCTGCTGATCGACCTGGAGCAGGGCCGCCTGATCGAGGACGAAGAGCTCAAGGCGAACATCGTCAACACCAAGCCCTACAAGCAGTGGATCGAGAACCTGCGCATCAAGCTCGACAGCGTCGGCAGCCAGGGTCCGGTGCAGCCGCCCGTGGCCGCGCTGCCGCTGCTCGAGCGCCAGCAGGCCTTCGGCTTCACGCAGGAAGACATCAAGTTCCTGCTCGCGCCCATGGCCGCCAAGGGCGAGGAGGGCGTGGGCTCGATGGGCAACGACAGCCCGCTGGCCGTGCTCTCGGACCGCAACAAGCCCCTGTACAACTACTTCCGCCAGATGTTCGCGCAGGTCACGAACCCGCCGATCGACCCGATCCGCGAAGCCATCGTGATGTCGCTGGTGTCCTTCATCGGCCCGAAGCCGAACCTGCTGGACATCAACCAGGTCAACCCGCCGATGCGCCTCGAAGTCAACCAGCCGGTGCTGGACTTCGAAGCCATGGACAAGCTGCGCAACATCGCCGAGCATACGCAGGGCAAGTTCAAGAGCGAGACCATCGACATCACCTACCCGCTGGCCTGGGGCAAGCAGGGCGTCGAAGCCAAGCTGGCTTCGCTGTGCGCGCAGGCCGTCGATGCCATCCGCGGCGGAGCCAACATCCTGATCATCAGCGACCGTGGCATGTCGGCCACCCAGGTCGCGATTCCCGCGCTGCTGGCGCTGTCGGCCATCCACCAGCACCTGGTGCGTGAAGGCCTGCGCACCACCGCCGGCCTGGTCGTCGAGACCGGCACGGCGCGCGAGATCCACCACTTCGCCGTGCTCGCGGGCTATGGCGCCGAAGCCGTCCACCCCTACCTGGCGATGGAAACGCTGCTGGCCATGGGCCGCGACCTGCCGGCCGAGCTGTCGGGCGAGAAAGCTGTCTACAACTACGTCAAGGCGATCGGCAAGGGCCTGGCGAAGATCATGTCCAAGATGGGCGTGAGCACCTACATGAGCTACTGCGGCGCGCAGCTGTTCGAGGTCATCGGCCTGAACACCGACACCGTCGAGAAGTACTTCACCGGCACCGCCACCCGCATCGAGGGCATCGGTGTGTTCGAGATCGCCGAGGAAACCATCCGCAGCCACCTGGCGGCGTTCGGCGACGACCCGATGCTGGAAACCATGCTCGAAGCCGGCGGCGAGTACGCCTGGCGCGCGCAGGGCGAGGAGCACATGTGGACGCCCGACGTGATTGCCAAGCTGCAGCACGCCACGCGCTCGAACAACTTCAGCACCTTCAAGGAATACGCGCAGCTGGTCAACGACCAGAGCCAGCGCCACATGACGCTGCGCGGCCTGTTCGAGTTCAAGGGCGACCCGGCGCAGGCCATCCCGCTCGAGGAAGTGGAACCCGCATCGGAGATCGTCAAGCGCTTCGCCACCGGCGCCATGTCGCTGGGCTCGATCTCGACCGAAGCCCATGCCACGCTGGCCGTGGCCATGAACCGCATCGGCGGCAAGAGCAACACCGGCGAAGGCGGCGAGGACCCCACGCGCTACCGCAACGAGCTCAAGGGCATCCCGATCAAGCAGGGCGACACCCTGGGTTCGGTCATCGGCCACGACCAGGTCGAGGTCGACGTCGAGCTGCAGGACGGCGATTCGCTGCGCTCGAAGATCAAGCAGGTCGCATCGGGCCGCTTCGGCGTCACCGCCGAGTACCTGTCATCCTCGGACCAGATCCAGATCAAGATGGCGCAGGGCGCCAAGCCCGGCGAGGGCGGCCAGCTGCCCGGCGGCAAGGTCACCGACTACATCGGCCGCATGCGCCACTCGGTGCCGGGCGTGGGCCTGATCTCGCCCCCGCCGCACCACGACATCTACTCGATCGAGGATCTGGCGCAGCTGATCCACGACCTGAAGAACGTCGCGCCGCATGCCGACGTGTCGGTCAAGCTGGTGTCCGAAGTCGGCGTCGGCACGATTGCCGCGGGTGTGGCGAAGTGCAAGAGCGACCATGTGGTCATTGCCGGCCATGACGGCGGCACCGGCGCCTCGCCGCTGTCGTCCATCAAGCATGCCGGCGGCCCCTGGGAGATCGGCCTGGCCGAAACCCAGCAGACGCTGGTGCTCAACCGCCTGCGCGGCCGCATCCGCGTGCAGGCCGACGGCCAGATGAAGACCGGCCGCGACGTGGTGATCGGCGCGCTGCTGGGCGCCGACGAATTCGGCTTCGCCACCGCGCCGCTGGTGGTCGAAGGCTGCATCATGATGCGCAAGTGCCACCTGAACACCTGCCCGGTGGGCGTGGCCACGCAGGACCCGGTGCTGCGCAAGCAGTTCTCCGGCAAGCCCGAGCATGTGGTGAACTACTTCTTCTTCGTTGCCGAGGAAGTGCGCCAGATCATGGCCCAGCTGGGCATCCGCAAGTTCGACGACATGGTCGGCCGCGCCGACCTGCTCGACATGCGCAAGGGCCTGGCGCACTGGAAGGCCCAGGGCCTGGACTTCAGCCGCCTGTTCGCCCAGCCCATCGTGCCCGCCGACGTGCCGCGCCACCACGTGGACACCCAGGACCACCTGCTGATCAAGGCGCTGGACACCAAGCTGATCGAGCGTTGCAAGCCGGCGATCGAGCAGCGCGAGCCCGTGCGCCTGATGGAAGTGGTGCGCAACGTGAACCGCTCGGTCGGCGCGATGCTGTCGGGTGCCGTGACCCGCGCGCATCCCGAGGGCCTGCCGGATGACACCATCCGCATCCATTTCGAGGGCACGGGCGGCCAGTCGTTCGGCGCCTTCCTGTGCAAGGGCATCACGCTGAACCTGACGGGCGACTCCAACGACTACACCGGCAAGGGCCTTTCGGGCGGCCGCGTGGTCGTGCGCCCGAGCCACGCCTTCCGCGGCGCCTCCGCGGAGAACACCATCGTCGGCAACACCGTCATGTTCGGTGCCACCAGCGGCGAAGCCTTCTTCAGCGGCGTGGCCGGCGAACGCTTCGCGGTGCGCCTGTCGGGTGCCACGGCCGTCGTCGAAGGCACGGGCGACCATGGCTGCGAATACATGACCGGCGGCACCGTGGTGGTGCTGGGCAAGACCGGCCGCAACTTCGCGGCCGGCATGAGCGGCGGCGTGGCCTATGTCTATGACGAGGACGGCACGTTCGCGCAGCGCTGCAACACCGCCTCGGTGACGCTCGAGAAGGTGCTGCCGCACAGCGAGTTCGCCAGCAGCGTGCACCCCGGCATCTGGCACCGCGGCGAGAGCGACGAGCAGCAGCTGCGCGCGCTGGTCGAGGCCCACAGCCGCTGGACCGGCTCGAAGCGGGCGCGCGATCTGCTGGACAACTGGGCCGCGGCGCGTTCCAAGTTCGTCAAGGTGTTCCCGTCGGAATACCAGCGCGCCCTGTCCGAAATCCATGAACGTAAAGCGAAGGAAGCCATTGCTGCGCAAGCAGAACTAGCTACTGAATCCGAGCCAATCGCGGCCAACTGAGCCCGACCAGCCAAGCCATTCGCCAATCATTCAAGGACAGTTTCATCATGGGAAAAGCCACCGGTTTTCTGGAGTACGAGCGCATCGAGGAGGGCTACAAGCCCGTTGCCGAGCGCCTGAAGAACTACAAGGAGTTCGTCATTGCCCTCACGCCCGAGCAGGCGCGGGTGCAGGGCGCGCGCTGCATGGACTGCGGCACGCCGTTTTGCAACAACGGCTGCCCGGTCAACAACATCATTCCGGATTTCAATGATCTGGTGTACCGCGACGACTGGGCCAACGCGATCCGCGTGCTGCACAGCACCAACAACTTCCCCGAGTTCACCGGCCGCATCTGCCCCGCGCCCTGCGAGGCGGCCTGCGTCGTGAACATCAATGCCGCGCCCATCGGCATCAAGAGCATCGAGCACGCGATTGCCGACCGCGCCTGGGCCGAGGGCTGGGTCAAGCCCATGCCCGCGGCCGTCAAGACCGGCAAGACGGTGGCCATCATCGGCGCCGGCCCGGCCGGCATGGCCGCGGCCCAGCAGCTGGCGCGCGCCGGCCACGCCGTGACGCTGTTCGAGAAGAACGACCGCATCGGCGGCCTGCTGCGCTACGGCATCCCCGACTTCAAGATGGAGAAGTCGCACATCGACCTGCGCGCCAAGCAGCTCGAAGCCGAAGGCGTGACCATCCGCACCGGCGTGCTGGTGGCGGGCCCCGAAGGCCTGGGCAAGGATTCCAAGGTCACTAACTGGGCCAAGGAAACCGTCTCTCCCGAGCAGCTGATGGCCGAGTTCGACGCCGTGCTGCTGACCGGCGGCGCCGAGCAGTCGCGCGACCTGCCGGTGCCGGGCCGCGAGCTCAATGGCGTGCACTTCGCCATGGAGTTCCTGCCCCAGCAGAACAAGGTCAACGCCGGCGACAAGCTCAAGAACCAGATCCGCGCCGACGGCAAGACCGTCATCGTGATCGGCGGCGGCGACACCGGCAGCGACTGCGTGGGCACCTCCAACCGCCATGGCGCCGTGAGCGTGACCCAGTTCGAGCTGATGCCCATGCCGCCCGAGCAGGAGAACAAGCCGCTGGTCTGGCCCTACTGGCCCTACAAGCTGCGCACCTCCTCGAGCCACGAGGAAGGCTGCGAGCGCGAGTTCGCCATCGCCACCAAGGAATTCATCGGCGAGAAGGGCCAGCTCACGGGCGTGAAGACCGTGCGCCTCGAGTGGAAGGACGGCAAGATGACCGAAGTTCCGGGCTCGGAGCAGGTGCTCAAGGCCGACCTGGTGTTCCTGGCGATGGGTTTCGTGAGCCCGGTGGCTTCGATTCTCGAGTCCTTCGGTGTCGACAAGGACCAGCGCGGCAACGCCAAGGCCACGACCGACGCGGCCGTGGGCTACGCGACCAACGTGCCCAAGCTGTTTGCCGCGGGCGACATGCGCCGCGGCCAGTCGCTGGTGGTGTGGGCCATCCGCGAAGGGCGCCAAGCGGCGCATGCGGTGGATGCGTTCCTGATGGGGAAGAGTTCGCTGCCGCGTTAAGTCTTTTTGACTTGATTGAAGGCGCCTCTGTGGCGCCTTTTTCGTTGGCTGGGTTTTTGTGCGGTATACGCTGTGTGATTTGCTTACTGCATGCCTCTGCCGAGGGCGGGGGCCGGGTCTCGGCCCGGCAGCCGACTTCATTTTCTTGTACGCACAAGAAAACGAAGCAAAAGAAAGCGCCCCTGCTGTCTGCGTCCCTCCGCTACGCTCCGGGCAACCTGTCGTGCTCGGTCCCGGGCTGCACCGCGGAACTCGCTGCGCGGCTACGCCGCTCCGCTCGAACAACCGCGGTGAGTCAGTTCACCAAGCAGGTGTGTCCTTCGGCACACCTGCCCAGCCCGGGCCCTGCGCGCGTCAGGCGCAGCCAGAAGGGGTGGGAGCGGGATAGCTTCTTTGAGGGGTAAAAGCTGTACCCTTGGCTTTAATGTGCCCTCGCGGTTTTAAAAACCGTTCGTCCTGAGCTTGCCTGGGCGACCCCGTCGAAGGATGGGCAGCCTGCTCTCTATTTTTAGAGCAGGCCGTCCATGGTTCGACAAGCTCACCACGAACGGTATGGGCGCGCCGTGGCAAGGGGTTCGTCCTGAAAGTCCAAATAGCTATCCGGCTCCCGGCTCCCGGCTCCCGGTTCCCGGTTCCCGGTTCCCGGTTCTCGGTTTTCGGTTCTCGGTTCTCGGACCCCGGACCCCGGACCCCGGTTCCCGCCCATCTGGCTGCGCCTGCCGCGCGCAGGGCCGGGGCTGGGCCGGAGTGCCGTAGGACACGGAGGCTTCGTAATCTGACTCACCGCAGTTGTCCGAGCGCAGCGGCGAAGCCGCGTAGCGAGTTCTGCGGTGCAGCCCCGGACCGAGCACGGCAGGTCGCCCGCAGCGCAGCGGAGGGTCGCAGACAGTTGGGGCTAGGCGCCCCCGCCGATTCTTTTGCTTACTTTTCTTGTGCGAGCAAGAAAAGTGAGTCGGCCGCCGGGACGAATCCCCGGCTCCTGCCCGTGGCAACGGCATGGAGTAAACAAATAGTGCAGCGTGTGCAAGACACACAAAAGAGTAAAACCAATCCAACCCACGGGCGCTTTCGCCACACCCCCATGCACTCCCAACCGGACTGCGCCACAATACCCCTCTTTCCCGCAAGCCAGCAGGCGCCGCAAATGCCCCGCCTGGCATGCCATCGTTCCCAGATCTGAACCACCATGAAAAAACGTACCCTCGTCGCAATGCTGGCCCTGAGCGCCATCTTGGCCGCCTGTGGCAAGAACGAGCCTTCGCAGCCTGCTGCCACCGGAGCTGCAGCGCCTGCCGCGGCCGTGACCAAGATCGTGGTGGGCCTGGACGACAACTTCCCACCCATGGGTTTTCGCGACGAGAAGAACGAACTGGTCGGTTTCGACATCGACCTGGCGCGCGAAGCCGGCAAGCGCATGGGCCTGGACATGGAGTTCAAGCCGATCGACTGGAGCGCCAAGGAAGCCGAGCTGGCGGGCAAGCGCGTCGACATGCTGTGGAACGGCCTGACCATCACCGAGCAGCGCAAGGAGAAGATCGCCTTCTCCTCGCCCTACATGGAAAACCACCAGATCATCGTGGTGCTGGCCAGCGGCGGCATCAAGACCAAGGCTGATCTGGCCGGCAAGGTCGTGGGCGCGCAGGACGGCAGCTCGGCGGTGGACGCGATCAACAAGGACGAAGTCGTGGCCAAGAGCTTCAAGCAGCTCAAGACCTTCGGCGACAACATCACCGCGCTGATGGATCTGTCCGCCGGCCGCCTCGATGCCGTGGTGGTCGATGAGGTCGTGGGACGCTTCCATGTGGCGAAGAAGTCCGAGGAGTACCGCGTGCTCGAGGAGAACTTCGGCGTCGAGGAATATGGCGTGGGCCTGCGCAAGGAAGATACAGAGCTGCTGGCCAGGCTGGAAGCGTCCATGGCCGAGATGAAGAAGGACGGCAAGGCCGCCGAGATCGCCACCAAGTGGTTCGGCAAGGACATCATCAAGTAAGCGCAAGCTCCAGCCCCTGGCACCGGCTGCGCCTTTACAGGCCTGCCGGTGTTTTGCTTTTCTGGACCACAAGGCTTTTGCATGGAATACGTAATCTCCCTTCTGGGGCCCCTGTCCCAGGGGGCGCTGGTCACCTTGAAGCTGTTCGTGATCACGCTGGCGCTGGCGATGCCGCTCGGGCTCGCGCTGGCGCTGGCGCGGGTGTCGCGCTTTCGCGCGCTGGCGCGGCTGGTGGGCGGCTACATCTGGCTGATGCGCGGCACGCCGCTGATGCTGCAGATGCTGTTCATCTACTTCGCGCTGCCCTTCGTGCCGGTGATCGGCGTGCGCTTCGACGACTTTCCCGCGGCCGTCGTCGCCTTCTCGCTCAATTACGCGGCCTATTTCGCGGAGATCTTCCGCGCCGGCATCCAGTCGATCGACCGCGGCCAGTACGAGGGCGCCAAGGTGCTGGGCCTGAGCTACGGCCAGACCATGCGCCGCATCGTGCTGCCGCAGATCTGGCCGCGCATCCTGCCGCCGATCAGCAACGAGACCATCACGCTGGTCAAGGACACCTCGCTGATCTACGTGCTCGCGCTCAATGACCTGCTGCGCGCGGCGCGCGGCATCGTGCAGCGCGACTTCACGACCACGCCCTTCATCGTCGCGGCGTGCTTCTATCTTGTCATGACCCTGGTGCTGACCTGGGGCTTCCAGTACCTGGAGAAACGCTATGCCAAATACGACGCCTGAAGTGCAGGCGCCAGGCGCCGAGGTGATGATCAGCGCGCGCGACATCTGCAAGTCCTTTGGCGGCCAGCAGGTGCTGCGCAAGGTCTCGCTGGACCTGCTGCGCGGCGAGGTCGTGGCGGTGATCGGACCTTCGGGCTCGGGCAAGAGCACCTTCCTGCGCTGCCTCAACCACCTGGAGACCATCGACAGCGGCCACCTGGAGATCGAGGGCGAAGTCCTGGCCGCGACCGATGCCGCGGGCGTCTGCAGCTACGTGCCCGAAGCGCAGATCCGGCGCATCGGCCGCAAGATGGGCATGGTGTTCCAGTCGTTCAACCTGTTTCCGCACCTCACGGTGCTGGAGAACGTGATCGAGGCGCCGATGGTCGTCAAGGGCCTGGCGCGCGCGCAGATCGTGCCGCGGGCCGAGGCGCTGCTGGCCAAGGTCGGCCTGCTGGAAAAGCGGGACAGCTACCCGGCGCGCCTGTCGGGCGGACAGAAGCAGCGCGTGGCCATCGCGCGCGCGCTGGCCATGGAGCCCGACATCCTGCTGTTCGACGAGCCCACCTCGGCGCTCGATCCGGAGCTCACCGGCGAGGTGCTGCGCACCATGCGCGAGCTGGCCCAGGAGCACATGACGATGTTGGTCGTGACCCATGAGATGGGCTTCGCGCGCGAAGTGGCGAACCGCGTGGCCTTCATGGACCGTGGCGAATTGATTGAATCGGGGCCGGCCGCGCAATTCTTTGCGCAGCCAAAACACCCACGCACGCAAGCATTTCTGCACAATATGCTTTGACCTCGGTGCCAGTGCGTCGCGCGCGTTCATGCCGGTCGCTGCACGGGGGTTTGTGTGAGCAAACATACATGAATGTATGTAATCGTTTAGTATTCTTTCCTATCCCTTCTCCATCCTCTCTAGGAACTGCCGGTCCATGACAGCCTCCGCGCCCCTGGTTGAACTGCGCAACGTGACCTTTGGTTACGGCGAGCGCGTGATCCTGCGCGACCTCAGCCTGCAGATTCCGCGCGGCAAGGTCACGGCGCTGATGGGTGCTTCCGGTGGCGGCAAGACCACGGTGCTGCGCCTGATCGGCGGCCAGCAGCGCGCCCAGCAGGGCCAGGTGCTGTTCGACGGCCAGGACGTGGGCCGCATGAACCAGGCGCAGCTGTATGCCGCGCGCCGGCGCATGGGCATGCTGTTCCAGTTCGGCGCGCTGTTCACCGACATGAGCGTGTTCGACAACGTGGCCTTCGCGCTGCGCGAGCACACCGACCTGCCCGAGGAGCTGGTGCGCGACATCGTGCTGATGAAGCTGCATGCCGTGGGCCTGCGCGGCGCGCGCTCCCTGATGCCCAGCGAGATCTCCGGCGGCATGGCGCGGCGCGTGGCGCTGGCGCGCGCGATCGCGCTCGACCCGGAGCTGATCATGTACGACGAGCCCTTTGCCGGCCTGGACCCGATCGCGCTGGGCACTGCCGCGCAGCTGATCCGCGAGCTCAACGATGCCATGGGCCTGACCACGGTGCTGGTTTCGCACGACGTGGCCGAAACCTTCCAGGTGGCCGACCACGTGATTATCCTCGGCCCGGCCAGCGTCGCGGCGCAGGGCACGCCGGCCGAAGTCATGGCCAGCGCCGATCCGCTGGTCGACCAGTTCGTGCATGCGCGCGCCAAGGGGCCGGTGCCCTTCCACTATCCAGGCGTCGATGCGGCCCAGGACTTCGGCCCGGGAGCGCGCCCATGAACCGCCTGCATCCCGCGCGCATCGGCCGCGCCGTGCGCGAACAATGCGCCGCCATCGGCTATGCCGCGCGCCTGCTGCTGCGCCTGGCCTGCCTGCTGGGCGCCACGCTGCGCCGTCCGCGCCTGATGGGCGACCAGATCCATTTCCTGGGCAATTATTCGCTGGCCATCATCGGCGTGTCGGGCCTGTTCGTCGGCTTCGTGCTGGGGCTGCAGGGCTATTACACGCTGCAGCGCTACGGCGCTTCCGAGGCGCTGGGCCTGCTGGTGGCGCTGTCGCTGGTGCGCGAGCTCGGGCCGGTCGTGACGGCGCTGCTGTTCGCCGGGCGCGCGGGCACGGCGCTGACGGCGGAGATCGGCCTGATGAAGGCCGGCGAGCAGCTCAGCGCCATGGAGATGATGGCCGTGGACCCGGTGCGCCGCATCCTGGCGCCGCGCTTCTGGGCCGGCGTCATCGCGCTGCCGCTGCTGGCCGCGGTGTTCAGCGCCGTCGGCGTGATCGGCGGCTGGATGGTCGGCGTGCTGATGATCGGCGTCGATGGCGGCGCCTTCTGGGGCCAGATGCAGCAGGGCGTCGACTGGTGGGCCGACGTGGGTAACGGCGTGATCAAGAGCCTGGTGTTCGGCGTGGCCGTCACCTTCATCGCGCTGCTCCAGGGCTATCTGGCGAAACCGACGCCCGAAGGCGTTTCCCGCGCGACGACGCGCACCGTGGTGATGGCCTCGCTGGCCATCCTGGGGCTGGATTTCCTGCTCACCGCGACGATGTTCAGTATTTGATGCTTCCACCATTGGGTGAGAGGAAGAAACCATGCAGCAATCTAAAAGTGACATGTGGGTGGGCTTGTTCGTACTGCTGGGCGCGGCCGCGCTGGCGTTCCTGGCGCTGCAGTCGGCCAACCTGCTGAGCCTGAGCTTCCAGCCGACCTATTCGGTGACGGCGCGCTTCGACAACATCGGCGGCCTCAAGCCCAAGTCCGCGGTGCGCAGCGCCGGCGTGGTCGTGGGCCGGGTGCAGTCGATCACCTTCGACGACCAGACCTTCCAGGCCAGCGTCCAGCTGGACCTCGAAGAGCAATACCGCTTTCCCAAGGACAGCTCGCTCAAGATCCTGACCACCGGACTGCTGGGCGACCAGTACATCGGCATCGAGGCCGGCGCCGACGAAGCCCTGCTGGCGCCGGGCGACCGCATCGTCGCCACCCAGTCGGCCGTGGTGCTGGAAAACCTCATCGGACAGTTCCTCTACAACAAGGCGGAAGAGGGTGGCACCAGCACGCCCGCTCCGGAAAAACAATGAACTCAAGCAATCCCGTAGGCACATCCCGCGCCCCCCTTTCCGTGGCACTGGTGCTGACGCTGGCCTTGGCCGGCTGCGCCACCACGGCCGATCCGCAGGCCGTGGGCGACACGGCCACGGCGTCCACGCCCAACCCCGCCGACCCGTTCGAGCCCTTCAACCGCAGCATCTACAGCTTCAACACCGTGCTCGACGACGCGGTGATCAAGCCCGTGGCCACGGTGTACCGCGACGTCACGCCGGCGCTGGCACGCGAGGGCGTGGGCAACTTCTTTTCCAACCTGGGCGATGCCTGGTCGTTCATCAACAACCTGGCCCAGGGCCGGGGCGAGGGCGCCTACAACAGCATCGTGCGCTTCAGCGTCAACACGTTCCTGGGCATCGGCGGGCTGCTGGACATCGCCGGCGAGATGGGTGTCGAGCGCCGCCCACAGGATTTCGGCCTGACGCTGGGCCGCTGGGGCGTGCCTACCGGGCCCTACCTGGTGCTGCCGGTGCTGGGCCCTTCGACGGTGCGCGACACCGCGGCCCTGCCGGTGGACTTCAAGGGCAATCCGTTGAGCTACAGCAATGACGTGGCTGCGCGCAACAGCCTGTCGGTCCTGGGCCTGGTGGACCGGCGCGCGCGCCTGCTGCAGGCCGGCGAGATGCTCGATGCCGTCGCGCTCGACAAGTACAGCCTGACGCGCGACGTCTACCTGCAGCGCCGCGACCAGCGGGCCCAGGGCAACGGGGATCTGGAAGCCGACGATTTCGCCGATTTCGATGCCGATGCCGGCATGCTGCCGCCCGAAGAGTGAATTTCTTGCATCTGCTTGCAATCCTTGACATGCGCGCCATCTTCCAGGAGGTGCGCTCAAGCACAATCGAACCTGACGAGGTCCCATGACCATCGCTTCGGAAAAGGAAAACAAGATGATGAATCGACGTACCTGGACAGCCACCGCTGCCGCCTGGCTGGCCCTTTCTGCCACTTTGCCGACCACGGCGTTCGCCCAGGAAACGCCCGATGCCCTGGTCAGGCGCGTTTCGGCCGAGGTGCTGGAGACGATCCGCAACGACCCGTCGCTGAAGTCCGGCGACGTCTCGCGCATCGGCGCCCTGGTCGACAAGATGGTCATGCCGCACGTGAACTTCCAGCGCATGACGGCCGCCGCCGTGGGCCCGAAGTGGCGCCAGGCGACCCCCGAGCAGCGCCAGCGCCTGCAGGACGAATTCAAGGCGCTGCTGATCCGCACCTACGCGGGCGCGGTGGCCCAGGTCAATGACCAGACCGTGGTCGTGAAGCCGATGCGCGCCGCTGCCGGCGACAAGGACGTGCTGGTGCGCACCGAAGTGCGCGGCAAGGGCGACCCGATCCAGCTCGACTACCGCCTCGAGCAGAGCGCGGATGGGTCCTGGCGCATCTACAACCTGAACGTGCTGGGCGTGTGGCTGGTGGAAACCTACCGCAGCCAGTTCGCGCAGGAAGTCAATGCGCGCGGCATCGACGGCCTGATCCAGGCCCTGGCTTCGCGCAACAAGGGCTAAGGCATCATGGAGGCTGCACGCCTGCAACTGCCTGCCGAGCTGACCCATGCGCAGGCGCGGGCCTGCGCGCAGGCGCTGAACGCCGGCATCGGCGCCGCGGACCAGCCGCGCGTCGATGTCGATGCATCGGCGCTGCAAAGCTTCGATTCCTCGGCGCTGGCCGTGCTGCTGGGCGGCCGGCGCGCGGCGCTGGCCGCGGGCAAGACGTTCGCGGTGACGGGGCTGCCCGCGGGGCTGCAGTCCCTGGCCGCGCTGTATGGCGTGCGCGCACTGCTCGAGCCTGAAGCCGGCACGCCGGCGCATTGAAACAGCCGCCGTGCGCGGCTTTCGCGGGTGCCCGCAGCGGACAATGCGGGCCCGGGCTTAAAATGCCAAGCTCCCATGCCCGCTGTCTCATTCCAATCCATCTCCAAGACCTACCGCACGCCCAAGGGCGTGTTCCGGGCCCTCAATGACGTCAACCTGGACATCGAGGAGGGCGAGTTCTTCGGCCTGCTCGGGCCCAACGGCGCCGGCAAGACCACGCTGATCAGCATCCTGGCGGGCCTGGCGCGCGCCGATGGCGGCCGCGTGCTGGTGCACGGCAGCGACGTCCAGGCCGACTATGCCCAGGCGCGGCGCAAGCTGGGCATCGTGCCGCAGGAGCTGGTCTTCGACCCGTTCTTCAACGTGCGCGAGGCGCTGCGCTTCCAGTCCGGCTACTTCGGCGTGCGCCACAACGATGCCTGGATCGACGAGCTGCTGCACAGCCTGGGGCTGAGCGACAAGGCCGACGCCAACATGCGCCAGCTCTCGGGCGGCATGAAGCGCCGCGTGCTGGTGGCGCAGGCGCTGGTGCACAAGCCGCCGATCATCGTGCTCGACGAACCCACGGCCGGCGTGGATGTGGAGCTGCGCCAGACGCTGTGGCATTTCATCGCCAAGCTCAACAAGCAGGGCCACACGGTGCTGCTGACCACCCATTACCTGGAAGAGGCCGAGGCGCTGTGCAGCCGCGTCGCCATGCTCAAGAAGGGCGAGATCGTGCGGCTGTCCAGCATGTCCGAGCTGCTCAAGTCGGCCTCGGCCAACGTGCTGCAGTTCAAGACCAACCACCCGCTGCCCGAGCACCTGCGCGTGCTGGCGCGCGTGACCGGGCGCATCGTGCAGATCCCGGCGCATGACGCCGGCGACATCGAGGGCTACCTGTCGGCGCTGCGCGAGGCCGGTGTGGCCATCGAGGACATGGAGATCCGCCGCGCCGACCTGGAGGATGTGTTCCTCAACATCATGGGCGAGGCCCGCACTGCACACGGGAGCGTCGCATGAGAGGCTGGCAGACCCTGTTCTACAAGGAAGTGCTGCGCTTCTGGAAGGTGAGCTTCCAGACCGTGGCCGCGCCGGTGCTGACCTCGGTGCTCTACCTGCTGGTCTTCGGCCATGTGCTGGAGGACCATGTCCTGGTCTATGACCGCATCAGCTACACCGCGTTCCTGATTCCCGGGCTGGTGATGATGAGCGTGCTGCAGAATGCCTTCGCCAACAGCTCCTCGAGCATCGTGCAGAGCAAGATCATGGGCTCGATGGTGTTCATCCTGCTCACCCCGCTGTCGCACTGGGCCTGGTTCGCGGCCTATGTCGGCTCCTCGGTGCTGCGCGGGCTGCTGGTCGGCCTGGGCGTGTTCATCGTCACGCTGTTCTTCGCCGTGCCCGAGTTTGCCGCGCCGCTGTGGATCGTGACCTTCGTGCTGCTGGGCGCGGCGCTGCTGGGCACGCTGGGCGTCATTGCCGGGCTCTGGGCCGACAAGTTCGACCAGATGGCGGCGTTCCAGAACTTCCTGATCATGCCCATGACCTTCCTGTCGGGCGTGTTCTATTCCATCGGTTCGCTGCCGCCGTTCTGGCAGACCGTGAGCCACCTGAACCCGTTCTTCTACATGATCGACGGCTTCCGCTACGGCTTCTTCGGCCAGAGCGATGTCTCGCCCTGGACCAGCCTGGCGATCGTCGGCGGCGCCTGGCTTGCCGTGAGCGCGCTGGCCGTGCACCTGCTGCGCACCGGCTACAAGATCCGCCACTGATCCGCATGGCACCCTTTGTTTGCAACCCTTTTTCCGGCGCAGGCCGCGCCTGCGGCGCTGCGCCCAGCCCGACATGACTGCCGACCAACTCAAAGCCATCATCAGCGCGGGCCTGCCCTGCGAATACCTGGAACTCGAAGGGGACGGCCGCCACTGGTTCGCGACCATCGTCTCCACGCAATTCGAGGGCCAGCGCCCGCTGCAGCGCCAGCGCATGGTGTATGCCACCCTGGGCAACAAGATCCAGACCGACGAGGTCCATGCCCTGTCGATGAAAACCTTCAGCCCGGCCGAATGGGCCCGCAAGGCCTGAGCGGCGCCGTCTTTCTTCGCGCCTGCGTTCCAGGCGGTTTCAACCTTTACTGGGCCTACGAGCCATGGACAAACTCTTGATTCGCGGCGGTCATCCGCTGCACGGCGAGGTCGCGATTTCCGGCGCCAAGAACGCCGCCCTGCCCGATCTGTGCGCGGCGCTGCTCACGGCCGAGCCGGTGGTGCTGCGCAACGTGCCGCGGCTGCAGGACGTGGCGACGATGCTCAAGCTGATCCGCAACATGGGCGTCGAGGCCGAGCATGCGGCCGACGGCTCGGTGCGCATCGACGCGGGCCGCCTGTCCAACCCCGAAGCCCCCTATGAGCTGGTCAAGACCATGCGCGCCTCGGTGCTGGCGCTGGGCCCGCTGCTGGCGCGCTTCGGCAAGGCCACGGTATCGCTGCCCGGCGGCTGCGCCATCGGCTCGCGCCCCGTCGAGCAGCACATCAAGGGCCTGCAGGCGATGGGCGCGCAGATCGTCGTCGAGCACGGCTACATGATCGCCCGGCTGCCCGAGGGCCGCACGCGCCTGCAAGGCGCGCGCATCACCACCGACATGGTCACCGTGACCGGCACCGAGAACTTCCTGATGGCGGCGGCGCTGGCCGAGGGCGAGACGGTGCTGGAGAACGCGGCCATGGAGCCCGAGATCGTCGATCTGGCGGAGATGCTGATAGCGATGGGCGCGCGCATCCAGGGCCACGGCACCAGCCGCATCACCATCCAGGGCGTGGAGCGCCTGCACGGCTGCGATCATCAGGTGGTGGCCGACCGCATCGAGGCCGGCACCTTCCTGTGCGCCGTGGCGGCCACTGGCGGCGACGTGGTGTTGCGCCACGCGCGCGCCGACCACCTGGGCGCCGTGCTCGACAAGCTGCGCGACGCCGGCGTGCAGATCGAGGCGCTCGAAGGCGGCGTGCGTGTGAAGTCCGCGGGCCGCCTCAAGGGGCAGAGCTTCCGCACCACCGAGTACCCGGGTTTCCCGACCGACATGCAGGCCCAGTTCATGGCGCTGAACGTCATTTCCCAAGGCGCGGTGTCGGTGACCGAAACCATCTTCGAGAACCGCTTCATGCATGTCAACGAACTGGTGCGCCTGGGCGCGAAGATCCAGATCGACGGCAAGGTGGCGCGCGTCGAGGGCGTCGAGCGCCTGTCGGGCGCCACGGTGATGGCCACCGACCTGCGCGCCTCGGCCAGCCTGGTCATTGCCGGGCTGGTGGCCAGCGGCGAGACCGTGGTCGACCGCATCTATCACCTCGACCGCGGCTACGACTGCATGGAAGCCAAGCTGCGCGCGATCGGCGCCGATATTGAAAGAGTCTGATGATTACCCTTGCCCTGTCCAAAGGCCGCATTTTTGAAGAGACCCTGCCGCTGCTGGCCGCCGCCGGCATCGAGGTGCTGGAAGACCCGGAGAAATCGCGCAAGCTGATCCTGACCACCAACCAGCCCGACCTGCGCGTGGTGCTGGTGCGCGCCACCGACGTGCCGACCTATGTGCAGTATGGCGGCGCGGATCTCGGCGTGACCGGCAAGGACACGCTGATCGAGCATGGCGCCGAAGGCCTGTACCAGCCGCTGGACCTGCGCATCGCCGAATGCCGCGTGAGCGTGGCGGTGCGCGCCGACTTCGACTACGAACAGGCCGTGAAGCAGGGCAAGCGCCTGAAGGTGGCGACCAAGTACACGGCCATCGCGCGCGAGTTCTTCGCCAGCAAGGGCGTCCACGTCGACATGATCAAGCTCTACGGCAGCATGGAGCTGGCGCCGCTGACCGGGCTGGCCGATGCCATCGTCGATCTGGTGTCGACGGGCAACACGCTCAAGGCCAACCACCTGGTCGAGGTCGAGCGCATCATGGACATCAGCTCGCACCTGGTCGTCAACCAGGCCGCGCTCAAGCTCAAGCAGGCGCCGATGCGCCGCCTGATCGACGTGTTCGCGCGCGCCACGCAGGCCCGGGCCTGAACCATGGAAGCTGAAATGATGAACGCCAAGCCCCTTCGCCTGCGCACCGACAGCGCCGATTTCGAAACCGCCTTCCAGGCCCGGCTGCACTGGTCGGCCGACACCGACGCGGCCATCGAGCAACGCGTGGCCGATATCCTGGCCGATGTGCAAAAGCGCGGCGATGCCGCGGTGCTGGAATACACGCAGCGCTTCGATGGCCTGAGCGCCACCGGGATGCCGGCGCTGGAACTCACGGCCGCCGAGCTCAAGGCCGCATTCGACGGCCTGCCCGGCATCCAGCGCGACGCGCTGCAGGCGGCTGCTGCGCGCGTGCGCCGCTACCACGGGGCGCAAAAGCAGGCCAGTGGCGAGAGCTGGAGCTACCGCGATGAGGACGGCACGCTGCTGGGCCAGAAAGTGACGCCGCTGGACCGCGTGGGCATCTACGTGCCCGGCGGCAAGGCCGCCTATCCCTCGAGCGTGCTGATGAATGCCATCCCCGCGCATGTCGCGGGCGTCGGCGAGATCATCATGGTCGTGCCCACGCCCCAGGGCGCGAAGAACGCGCTGGTGCTGGCCGCGGCGCACGTGGCCGGCGTGCACCGCGCCTTCACCATCGGCGGGGCGCAGGCCGTGGCGGCGCTGGCCTACGGCACGCAGACCGTAC
Organism: Comamonas endophytica; assembly: GCF_023634805.2. Taxonomy (NCBI): domain Bacteria; kingdom Pseudomonadati; phylum Pseudomonadota; class Betaproteobacteria; order Burkholderiales; family Comamonadaceae; genus Comamonas; species Comamonas endophytica. Next base: position 1,240,367 of record NZ_CP106881.1, on the reverse strand, counting down.
CCAAGGTCGACAAGATCACCGGCCCGGGCAATGCCTATGTGGCCAGCGCCAAGAAGCGCGTGTTCGGCACCGTCGGCATCGACATGATTGCCGGGCCCTCGGAAATCCTGGTGCTGGCCGATGGCAGCACGCCCGCCGACTGGGTGGCCATGGACCTGTTCAGCCAGGCCGAGCACGACGAGCTGGCGCAAAGCATTCTGCTGTGCCCCGATGCCGCCTATCTCGATGCGGTGCAGGAGGCCATCGATCGCCTGCTGCCCGAGATGCCGCGCGCGGAGATCATCGCGAAGAGCCTCAACGACCGCGGCGCGCTGATCCTGACGCGCGACATGGAAGAAGCCTGCGCGATCAGCAACCGCATCGCGCCCGAGCACCTGGAGGTCTCGAGCCAGGACCCGCACCGCTGGGAGCCGCTGCTGCGCCATGCCGGCGCGATCTTCCTGGGCGCCTACACCAGCGAATCGCTGGGCGACTACTGCGCCGGCCCGAACCATGTGCTGCCGACGAGCGGCACGGCGCGCTTTTCCTCGCCTTTGGGCGTCTATGACTTCCAGAAGCGCTCGAGCCTGATTGAAGTCAGTGAGGCCGGGGCGCAGACGCTGGGGCGCATTGCTTCGGTGCTGGCGCATGGGGAAGGGTTGCAGGGGCATGCAAGGGCGGCGGAGATGCGGCTGAAGGGTTAAGCCGAACTACCTGTTTGCCCTGGACTTGACCACAGGCCGTTCATCCTTCGACGGGCTCAGGACGAACGGTTTGTAGTTACGCCTGAGTTTGGTAAATGCCGTTCGCCCTGAGCTTGTCGAAGGGCGTTTCAGGTGCAGTACTGGTACTTCGAGACACTGGATGCGTGCCACACGAACTTCGTGTCACACGAATCCCGTGTAAAATCCGTCCCATGAAAAACGTGACCATCACCGTGGACGACAACGTGCTCGAATGGGCCCGTATCGAAGCCGCGCGGCGCGGCACCAGCGTGTCGCGCATGGTCGGCGATTTCCTGGCGGAGATGCAGCGCCGCGAGGATGCCTACGAGCGCGCCTACCTCGCATGGCGCACCGACGAACGCACCTGGCAGGCGGATGGCGAACAGCCATCGGCCACACGCAGCGTATGCCTGTCACGCACCGGAGCCGGGGAGAGCGCATGAGCCGATCCAACCCATTGCGCCAGCCGGTATTCGTCGATACCTCGGTACTGGTCTGTGCCGAAGATGCCTCCGATCCGGCGCAGCCCGCGGTGCTGGGCTGGCTCGACCGCCTGTGGCGCGAGCGCCTGGGGCGCGTCAGTTCGCAGGGGCTGGCCGAGTTCTATGAAACCGTGACCAACGCGAAGCCGCGCCCCATGCCCCAGGGCGACGCGCGCGCCGCCATCCGCCGCTACAACACCTGGACGCCGTGGCAGATCGATGCCGCGACGCTCGAGACCGCCTGGGCCGTCGAGGCGCGCCACCAGCTGGCCTGGGGCGACTGCCTGGCGCTGGCCGCGGCCCAGCACAGCGGCTGCGAGACCCTGCTGTCGCTGCAGCTGCCGCACGGCGCGCAGTTCGGCGGCGTGCAGATCATTCATCCCGGCCAACAGCCCCTGGGCGCTGCCGGGGCAGAGGACTGAAATTCCATGACAGAACCCGAGAATCTTTCGCGCGCGCTGCAGCGCATCCGCCCCGACGTGCGCGCCATGCACGCCTATGTGGTGCAGCCCGCGGGCGGCATGCTGAAGATGGACGCGATGGAAAATCCCTTCGAGCTGCCTGCGCACCTGCAGGCCGCCCTGGGCGCACGCCTCGGGGCGCTGGCGCTGAACCGCTATCCGGGCGAGCGCCTCGAGGACCTCAAGCGCGCGCTGATGGACTACGCGGGCGCACCCGCGGGCTCGGCCATCGTGCTGGGCAATGGCTCGGATGAACTCATCTCGCTGCTGGCCCTGGCCTGCGCCCAGGCCGGCGAGGGCCGGCGCGCGAAGCTGCTGGCGCCGATGCCGGGCTTCGTTATGTACCCGATGAGCGCGCAGCTGCAGGGCCTGGACTTCGTCAATGTCTCGCTGGACGCGGATTTCGCGCTGGACGAGGCGGCGATGCTCGCGGCCATCGCCGAGCACCGCCCGGCCATCACCTACCTGGCCTATCCGAACAACCCCACCGCCACGCTCTGGGACGAAGCCGTGGTGCAGCGCGTGATCGACGCGGCCGGCGCGCAGGGCGGCATCGTCGTCATGGACGAGGCCTACCAGCCCTTTGCCAGCCGCAGCTGGATCGCGCGCATGCATGCCGAGCCCGAGCGCAACGCGCATGTGCTGCTGATGCGCACGCTCAGCAAGTTCGGCCTGGCCGGCGTGCGCCTGGGCTACCTGATAGGCCCGTCCGCGCTGGTGCAGGAAATCGACAAGGTGCGCCCGCCCTACAACGTCAGCGTGCTCAACTGCGAGGCCGCGCTGTTCGCGCTCGAGCATGCCGAGGTGTTTGCCGCTCAGGCCGCCGAGCTCGTGGCCGCGCGCGGCGAGCTGGTCGCCGCGCTGCGCCGCATGCCCGGCGTGCTCAAGGTGTGGGACAGCGAGGCCAACATGGTGCTGATCCGCGTGAGCGACAGCGCCGCCGCGCATGCGGCCATGAAGGCGCGCGGCGTGCTGGTGAAGAATGTCGCGGCGCTGCACCCGCTGCTGGCCCAATGTTTGCGCCTGACCGTGGGCAGCACGGCCGACAATGCTCTTATGCTTGCCGCTCTGGAAGCTTCGATATGACCTCCTCCGCCCTCATTCCCTCCACCGCCGGCGCGCCGCGCACGGCCGAAGTCACCCGCAACACGGCTGAAACGCGCATCAGCGTGCGCATCGATCTCGACGGCACGGGCCAGAACCAGCTCAGCAGCGGCATCGGCTTTCTGGACCACATGCTCGAGCAGATCGCGCGCCACGGCCTGATCGACATGGAAGTGCAGTGCGAGGGCGACCTGCACATCGACGGCCACCACACGGTGGAGGACATCGGCATCACGCTGGGCCAGGCCTTCGCGCGCGCCGTCGGCGACAAGAAGGGCCTGCGCCGCTATGGCCACGCCTACGTGCCGCTCGACGAGGCGCTGTCGCGCGTGGTCATCGATTTCTCGGGCCGCCCGGGCCTGCACATGGACGTGAAGTTCACGGCCGGGCGCATCGGCCAGCTCGACACGCAGCTGGTCTACGAGTTCTTCCAGGGCTTCGTCAACCATGCCGGCATGACGCTGCACATCGACAACCTCAAGGGCTTCAATGCCCACCACCAGTGCGAATCGGTGTTCAAGGCCTTTGCGCGCGCGCTGCGTGCGGCGCTGGAGATCGATCCGCGCGCGGCCACTACCATTCCTTCCACCAAGGGCTCGCTGTGAACATGCCACAAAACTCCGTTGCCGTGGTCGACTACGGCATGGGCAATCTGCGCTCGGTCTCGCAGGCGGTGAAAGCCGCCGCGCAGGGCACGGGCTGGCAGGTCGTGGTGACCGCCGACCCCGAAGTCGTGCGCGCCGCGGACCGCGTGGTGCTGCCCGGCCAGGGCGCCATCCCCGACTGCATGCGCGAGCTGCGCGACTCGGGCCTGCTCGAGCCGGTGCTCGAAGCCGCGCGCAGCAAGCCGCTGTTCGGCGTGTGCGTTGGCATGCAGATGCTGCTGGACCACAGCGAGGAGGGCGACACGCCGGGCCTGGGCCTGATCCACGGCGACGTGCGCAAGTTCCAGCTCGAAGGCCGCACCCAGGCCGACGGCAGCCGCTTCAAGGTGCCGCAGATGGGATGGAACAGCGTGCATCAATGCCTGCAGGGCGGCCAGCCGCACCCGATCTGGCAAGGAGTGCCGGACGGCAGCTTCTTCTATTTCGTGCACAGCTTCTACGCCCGGCCGCAGGACGCGGCGCATTGCGCGGGCGAAACCGATTTCGGCGGGCGCTTTGCCGCCGCCATCGCGCGCGATAATATTTTCGCCACCCAGTTCCACCCGGAGAAAAGCGCCGACCAGGGCCTGGCCCTGTTCCGCAATTTCCTGTACTGGAATCCCTGATTTCCTGTTCCCCGCCGGCGCCGCCGGCACCTTTGCTCTCAATCATCATGCTGCTCATTCCCGCCATCGACCTCAAGGACGGCCACTGCGTTCGCCTCAAGCAGGGCGACATGGACCAATCGACCACCTTTGGCGAAGACCCCGGAGCCATGGCCCGCAAGTGGCTTGACGCCGGCGCCCGCCGCCTGCATCTGGTCGACCTGAACGGCGCGTTCGCGGGCGCGCCCAAGAACAACGCCGCCATCAAGTCGATCCTGGCGGAAGTCGGCAGCGAGATCCCGGTGCAGCTGGGCGGCGGCATCCGCGACCTCGACACCATCGAGCGCTACATCGACGCCGGCATGCGCTACGTGATCATCGGCACGGCGGCGGTGAAGAATCCGGGCTTCCTGCAGGATGCCTGCACGGCCTTTGCCGGCCACATCATCGTCGGCCTCGACGCCAAGGACGGCAAGGTCGCCATCGACGGCTGGAGCAAGCTCACGGGCCAGGACGTGCTGAGCGTGGGCAAGCGCTTCGAGGACTGGGGCGTGGAGTCCATCATCTACACCGACATCGGCCGCGACGGCATGCTCTCGGGCATCAACATCGATGCCACGGTGAAGCTGGCGCAGTCGCTGTCGATCCCGGTCATCGCCTCGGGCGGCCTGGCCGGCATGAGCGATATCGAGCAGCTGTGCGCCGTGGAGAGCGAAGGCGTGCAGGGCGTGATCTGCGGCCGCGCGATCTATTCGGGCAATCTCGACTTCGCAGCGGCTCAAGCCCGCGCAGATGAGCTCGCCGGTGCTTGAGCCGGGCTTCAAGGCCACAGCCGCCGAATGGCAGGGTTTGCCCGCCATCGCGCTGGCGCTGCCCCATGGCGACAGCGCGCTGGTGGCGCTGCAGGGCGCACAGGTCCTTTCCTGGGTCGCCGGCGGCAAGGAGCAGCTGTTCCTGAGCCCGCGCGCGGCCCATGACGGCAGCACGCCGATACGCGGCGGCATTCCGCTGTGCTTTCCCCAGTTCAACCAGCGCGGCCCCCTGGTCAAGCATGGCTTTGCGCGCACGCTGGCCTGGCAGGCGGATGCGGACGATGCATCTGTGGATGGTGATGGCCTGCGCCTCGCGCTGCGCCTGCATGACAGCGAAGCCACACGCGCCGTCTGGCCGCATGCCTTTGCCGCCGAGCTGCGGTTGCTCCTGCAGCCCGGTGCGCTGACGGTGGAGCTGGCGGTGCACAACACCGGCAACGCGCCGCTGGCCTTCACGGCCGCGCTGCACAGCTACCTGCGCGTCGATGAGGTCACCGAGACCACGCTGCAGGGCTTTGACGGGCTGCGCTATTGGGATGCGGTCGAAGACACCCATCCGCAGCAGCAGGGCGCGCTGGCGTTCGGCGCCGAGCTGGACCGGGTCTATCCGCGGCCCGCGCAGGCGATGGAGCTGCACGCCGCTGGCGGCGCGCGGCTGCGCATCACGCAGGACCCGGCCTGGGCCGATACCGTGGTCTGGAACCCCGGTCCGGCGTTATGCGCGCGCTTGGCCGACATGCCTGCCGATGGATACCGGCATATGCTGTGCGTGGAAGCCGCGGCCATCGATGCGCCCGTAGTGCTGGCACCGCAGGGCCGTTGGCAGGCGGCGCAGCGGCTCCAGCATCTGCCGCGCATGGCGCAGACCCCGAAGGAAACGACGTGATTCTTGTGACAGGCGGAGCCGGCTTCATCGGCTCGCATACCTGTGTGGAGCTGGCCGCGGCCGGCGAAGCCTTTGTGATCCTGGACAATTTCAGCAACAGCCAGCGCAGCGTGCTCGAGCGCCTGGAGCGCATCACCGGCCAGGCGCCGCTGTGCGAGGAAGGCGACGTGCGCGACGCTGCGCTGCTGGCGCGGCTTTTCGCCAAGTACCCCATCGATGCGGTGATCCATTTCGCCGCCTCCAAGGCCGTGGGCGAATCGGTCGCCAAGCCACTGGCCTACTACGACAACAATGTCGCCGGCACGCTGGCGCTGCTGCAGGCCATGCAGCAGGCCGACGTGCGCACGCTGGTGTTTTCCTCCTCGGCCACGGTCTATGCGGAATCGGCCGTCATGCCGATCGCCGAGGACTTCGCGCTGGCGCCGAGCAATCCCTATGGCCAGACCAAGCTCATGATCGAGCAGATCCTGGCCGACCTCGACGCCTCCGAGCCGCGCGCCTGGCGCCTGGCGCGGCTGCGCTACTTCAACCCGGTAGGCGCACATGAAAGCGGCCTGATCGGCGAGGACCCGCAGGACGTGCCCAACAACCTGATGCCCTTCGTGGCCCAGGTGGCGACGGGCCTGCGCGACCAGTTGCGCGTGTTCGGCAACGATTACCCGACAGTGGACGGCACCGGCGTGCGCGACTACATCCACGTCACCGACCTGGCCAAGGGGCACCTCGCTGCGCTCAACTACCTGCGCCAGCACCCCGGCCTGCTGACGGTGAACCTGGGCTCGGGCCGCCCGGCCTCGGTGCTGCAGCTGATCGCCGGTTTCGCGCGCGCCAGCGGCCGCCCCATCCCCTATGAAGTGGTCGAGCGCCGCGCCGGCGACCTGGCGCAGTACTGGGCCGACCCGGCGCTGGCCGAACGCCTGCTGGGCTGGCGCGCCGAGCTCGATCTCGACCGCATGTGTGCCGATGTCTGGCGCTGGCAGGATGGCGAAGCCCGCCGCATCGCCCGCGCCTAGACCTTTTCCATTTTTCAGAGATTCCCGCGCCATGCTTGCCAAACGCATCATTCCCTGCCTCGACGTCACCGGCGGCCGCGTCGTCAAGGGCGTCAATTTCCTCGAACTGCGCGACGCCGGCGATCCGGTGGAGATCGCGGCCCGCTACAACGGCCAGGGCGCGGACGAACTCACTTTCCTCGACATCACCGCCACCAGCGACGAGCGTGACCTGATCCTGCACATCATCGAGGCCGTGGCCAGCCAGGTGTTCATTCCGCTCACCGTGGGCGGCGGCGTGCGCACCGTCGAGGACGTGCGCCGCCTGCTCAACGCGGGCGCCGACAAGACCAGCTTCAACTCGGCGGCGCTGGCCAACCCCGATGTGATCAACGCCGCCTCGCAGAAGTACGGCGCGCAGTGCATCGTGGTCGCCATCGACGCCAAGCGCCGCACGCTTGAGGACGCGCAGCGCATCGGCGCCAATGGCCTGCCCCTGGGGCCGGGCTGGGACGTCTACAGCCATGGCGGACGCAAGAACACCGGCCTGGACGCGGTGCAATGGGCCAGCGAGATGGCACGCCGCGGCGCGGGCGAGATCCTGCTGACCAGCATGGACCGCGATGGCACCAAGTCGGGCTTCGACCTCGAACTCACGCGTGCCGTCAGCGACGCGGTCGGCGTGCCGGTCATCGCCTCGGGCGGCGTGGGCAACCTCGACCACCTGGCCGATGGCGTGCAGCAGGGCGGCGCCGATGCGGTGCTGGCGGCCAGCATCTTCCACTATGGCGAGTACACGGTGGGCCAGGCCAAGCAGCGCATGGCCGACAGAGGCATCCCTGTCCGTCTTTGAACGGCAAATAACCGACAATGCAAGCATGAACTGGTTGGATCAAGTGAAATGGGATGCGCAGGGCCTGGTGCCCGTCATTGCGCAGGAGCACGCCTCGGGCGACGTGCTGATGTTCGCCTGGATGAACCGCGAGGCGCTGGCCAAGACGGCCGAGCTGGGGCGCGCGGTGTATTTCAGCCGCTCCCGCAACCGCCTGTGGTTCAAGGGCGAGGAATCGGGCCATGTGCAGCAGGTGCATGAGATGCGCCTGGACTGCGACAACGACGTAGTGCTGCTGAAGATCACCCAGCTGGGCCACGAGCCCGGCATTGCCTGCCATACCGGCCGCCACAGCTGCTTCTACAGCGTGCTCAAGGACGGCGCCTGGACCCCGGTGGAGCCGGTGCTCAAGGACCCTGAAAGCATTTACCGATGAACTCTGCGATGACTGCTCCCCAGAATCTTTCCAGCGAAGGCGCGCTGGCGCGGCTGGCCGCGGTGATTGAAAGCCGCAAGGCCGCCAATGGCGGCGACCCCGAGAAAAGCTATGTCGCCAAGCTGCTGCACAAGGGCCCGGATGCCTTCCTGAAGAAGATCGGCGAGGAAGCCTGCGAAGTCGTGATGGCAGCCAAGGATGTGGACCATGGCAGCGATCCGAGCAAGCTGCTGTACGAGATCGCCGACCTGTGGTTTCATACGATGATTGCCCTGTCGCATTACGGGCTCGATCCCGCGCAGGTCGTTGCCGAGCTCGAGCGCCGCGAGGGCACCAGCGGCCTCGAGGAAAAAGCCCGGCGCAAAGCCTAGCAGCGCGCCATTGAAGGAGGAATAGCATCATGCGTGAAGACATCGTCGAAGCCCGCGCCGCAGACCCCTTGCACAGCGACGGCCTCAAGGCCTGGGGCTGGCTCAGCTACGTGCTGCACCTGGTGGTTGCCGTGGCCGCCGTCGTGCCCGCCGCCCAGCCCAGCATCGTGCTGCTGGTCATTGCATTGATCATCGACCTGGTCAAGCGCAGCGATGCCGCCGGCACCTGGCACGCCAGCCATTTCGCCTGGCGCATCCGCAGCGTGGTCTGGGCCGGTGTCCTGTACCTGGTCACCGCGCCGCTGTGGCTGCTGTTCTTCTTCCCCGGCTGGATCGCCTGGGTCATCATCTCCATCTGGTTCCTGTATCGCATCGTGCGCGGCATGGTGGCGATGAACAAGGGCCAGCCGGTCGAGGCCTAGGCGGCCCTGCCCGAGCGGCCTGCCAGAGCGGCCCTGATCGCCCATCCATCACAAACGCTCCCATCGAAATGCACGATCCCGACTGCCTCTTCTGCAAGATCATCGCCGGCCAGATTCCCTCGCGCAAGGTGTACGAGGACGATCAGGTCTTCGCCTTCCACGACATCCATCCGGGCGCCCCGATCCACTTCCTGATGCTGCCCAAGAAGCACATCGCGTCGATGGCCCAGGTCCAGCCCGGGGATGCGGGCGTGCTCGGCCACATGCTGACGCTGGCGCCGCGGCTGGCCCAGGAGCAGGGCTGCAATCCCTATCCCGAAGGCGGCTTCCGCGTGGTGATCAACACCGGCAACGAGGGCGGGCAGGAAATACATCACCTTCACATGCATGTCATGGGTGGCCCGCGCCCCTGGTTGAAAGGTTGATGACGGCTGTGTGGCCAAAAGGGCGATTCATCATTGCTTCACGCGCGCCGTCTAAAATGTCCGCAATTCGTTAGGAGATATCCATGGGTTCGTTTTCCATCTGGCACTGGCTGATCGTGCTGCTCATCGTCGTCATGGTGTTCGGCACCAAGAAGCTCAAGAACCTCGGCTCCGACCTGGGCGGCGCGGTGAAGGGCTTCAAGGACGGCGTCAAGGACGGGGGCAGCGACACGACGGCAGCGCCGGGCAGCGTGCCGGCTCCCAGCCAGGTTGCCAACCAGACCGCAGCCGACAAGGCCACGATCGACGTGGAAGCCAAGCAAAAGAGCTGAGGCGCTGAGGCACTGCCTGCATGATCGATATTGGCCTGTCCAAGATGGCGCTGATCGGCGCGGTGGCATTGATTGTCATCGGGCCAGAGAAGCTGCCGCGCGTGGCGCGTACCGTGGGGACCTTGCTGGGCAAAGCCCAGCGCTATGTCGCCGATGTGAAAGCCGAGGTCAACCGCTCGATGGAGCTCGATGAGCTCAAGAAGATGAAGGAAACGGTGGAAGGGGCGGCGCGCGATGTCGAGCAGACCATCCATACCAGTGCCGCCGACTTCGAAAGAGACTGGAATGCCAGCACCAGCGAAGCGCTGGACAGCGCCTCGGGCAGCCACACGTCTTCGTACGAGGACCCGGGACGCGGCGTGGTGCCGGCCTACACCCATCCGCGCAAGAACTGGCGGCTCAAGCGCGCCGCCGTGCCACAGTGGTACAAGGCGCGCACGGGAGTGCGCAACAAGGCACAATCGGGTGCGGCGCGCGTGGCGCGCTTTCGTCCGCAGAAGTTCCGCTGAGCCGGCTGCCGCGCGGCAGTTCCGGGGCGGGCGCGGCGCAGGCATTGCGCTGCGCGCTTTTTCATTGGCCTTTCAGAAATGTGTCAGGGCCTGAGCGCCCGATTCCACCATGGCAGACATTCCTCCCAAAGAAGACGAGCTGGCCGGCACCGAGCAGCCCTTCGTGCAGCACCTGCTGGAGCTGCGCAACCGCCTGCTCTATTGCATCTACGGCATCGCGCTCGCGGTGGCCCTCCTGGCGTTGTGGCCCGGCCCGAACGGGCTGATCGACTTCATCTCACACCCGATCAAGGCGCACATGCCGCCCGACGCCAAGCTGATCGCGGTCGGCGTGTTCACGCCCTTCTTCGTGCCGATCAAGGTGCTGGGCATGGTCGGCGTGCTGGCCACGCTGCCCTGGATCATGTACCAGATGTGGGCCTTCGTGTCGCCCGGCCTCTACAGCCACGAGAAGCGCTTCGCGCTGCCGCTGATCCTGTTCGGCAGCCTGCTGGCCTATGTCGGCATCGCCTTCGTGCAGTTCTTCGTGCTCGACAAGATGTTTGCCTTCATCCAGGGATTCACGCCCGACAGCGTGGCCGCGACCCCGGACATCGCCTCCTATGTCGAAGCCATCCTGTCGCTGTACCTGGCCTTCGGCCTGGCCTTCCAGGTGCCGATCGTGGTGATGCTGCTGGTGCGCTTCAATCTGGTCGAGATCGAGAAGCTCAAGTCGTTCCGCGGCTACTTCGTCGTGCTGTCGTTCGTGATCGCCGCCGTGGTCACGCCGCCGGATGTGATTTCCCAGCTGGCGCTGGCCATTCCCATGTGCATCCTCTACGAGGTCGGCATTCTGGGCGCGGGCTGGTTCAGCCGGGTTTCGCGCTCGCCTGAAAGTGACGAGGAGCAGCCATCGACCCCGGTGGAGAAGTAGCTTCTGCACAGCGCATGAAAAAGCGGCCCGCGGGCCGCTTTTTCTTTGCCGTGAATTGGCTTACCGGCGCTGGCCGCGCTGCACCTGGTTCGGGCGCGCAGTCGGTGTGACCTGGATCGTGACTTCGCCATCGCCGCGGCGCAGCTGGAAGTCGGCGGCGGTGCCGGGCGTCAGGCCGGCGACGGTGGTGAGCAGCTCGGAGACGGTGCGCACCGCCTTGCCCTGCACCTGCAGGATCACGTCGCCCGGGCGCATGCCGGCCTGGGCCGCGGGGCCGGCCTGCAGCACGCCGGTGACGATCACGCCCGCGCCGGGCTTGACGCCGAAGGTCTCGGCCAGCTCGGGCGACAGTTCGTTGGGCTCGACGCCGATCCAGCCGCGCGTCACGTGGCCTTCCTTGACGATGCTGTCGAGCACCAGCTTGGCGGTCGACACCGGAATGGCAAAGCCGATGCCCATGCTGCCGCCGGAGCGCGAGTAGATCGCGGTGTTGATGCCCAGCAGGTTGCCGTTCACGTCGACCAGCGCGCCGCCCGAATTGCCGGGGTTGATCGCGGCATCGGTCTGGATGAAGTTCTCGAAGGTGTTGATGCCCAGCTGGCTGCGGCCCAGCGCGCTGACGATGCCGCTGGTCACGGTCTGGCCCACGCCAAAGGGGTTGCCGATGGCCAGCACCTGGTCGCCGACGGCCAACTGGTCGGAATTGCCCAGCACGATCACCGGCAGCTTGTCGAGCGCGATCTTCAGGATGGCGAGATCGGTTTCGGGATCGGTGCCGATGACGCTGGCCTTGGCCTGGCGGCTGTCGGTGAGCGTGACCTCGATGTCGTCCGCGCCTTCGACCACATGGTTGTTGGTCAGGATGTAGCCGTCAGGGCTGATGATGACGCCGCTGCCCAGGCCGGTCTGCTCCTGCGGGCCCTGGTCGCCAAAGAAGAACTGGAACCAGGGGTCGTTGCTGCGCGGGTGGCGCACGGCCTTGCTGGTGTTGATGCTCACCACCGCCGGCGCGGCCTTGCGCGCGGCAGCGCTGAAGCTGCCGGGCGCGGTCGTGCCCGCGGGCAGGGCCGGAGCCTCGACCAGCGCCACGCCGGCGCTGGAGCGGGTCGTGTAGCCGCGCAGCCAGTCCGGCTGCAGCGTCGCGACAACGAAATAGGCGGCAACCATCACGGTCACGGCCTGGGAAAACAAAAGCCAGGAGCGCTTCATGAAATCCATCAGCTAGGGTCGAACAAGCTCCCATTGTGCTGCATGCCCGCACCGACACAAGCGGCATGGTCTGACGCGCTAGTACCGGGGTAGCGCATGCAGGTTAAGGGGAAACCCTAGAATCGTGCCGACTGCGCCAGGCTGCGTTCACTGGCGTCCCGCTCCATCGCTGCGGGGCGCCAGCCATTCTTTCCTCATCCAGGCATTGGAAGAACCGGTTGCCGGGCACCTATCCGGTGCGCGGCAGCTGCGCTGTCTTGTTGTTGACCCATTTTCTGCGAATGCCATGACCACGATTGATTACTCCACCGGCAAGGCCCTGCCAGACGGTGCGCCGCCCCGACCGTTGACGAAGAAGGACTACAAGACCCTGGGGCTGTCGGCCCTCGGCGGCACGCTCGAGTTCTACGATTTCGTCGTCTATATCTTCTTTGCCAACGTGCTGGGCCGCCTGTTCTTTCCCGAGCAGATGCCCGAATGGCTGCGCCAGCTGCAGACCCTGGGCATCTTTGCCGCGGGCTACCTCGCGCGGCCGCTGGGCGGCATCATCATTGCGCACTACGGCGACATCCTGGGCCGCAAGAAGATGTTCACGCTGTCGATCTTCCTGATGTCGCTGCCGACGCTGGTGATCGGCCTGCTGCCGACCTACGAGGCCATCGGCATCGCCGCGCCGCTGCTGCTGCTGGCGATGCGCGTGCTGCAGGGCGCGGCCATCGGCGGTGAAATGCCCGGGGCCTGGGTCTTCGTGGCCGAGCACGTGCCGCAGAAGCACTACGGCCTGGCCGTGGGCACGCTCACGGCCGGCATCACCGGCGGCATCCTGCTGGGCTCGCTGATCGCCGTGGGCATCAACAGCTGGTTCAGCACCAGCGAGATCAATGCCTACGCCTGGCGCATTCCGTTCATCCTGGGCGGCGTGTTCGGCATGGTGTCGGTCTACCTGCGCCGTTTCCTCGAGGAAACGCCGATCTTTCAGGAGCTGGCCGCGCGCAAGAAGATCGGCCGCGAGCTGCCGCTCAAGACCATCCTGCGCGAGCACCGCCCCGCCATCGTGCTGGTGGCGCTGATGACCTGGGTGCTGTCGACGGCGATCGTCGTGGTGATCCTGTTCACGCCGGCCTATCTGCAGAAGGTGTTCCAGATCGCACCGGCGCTGTCGCTGCAGGCCAACGTCGCCGCGACGCTGATGCTGACCATCGGCTGCCTGTTCACGGGCTGGGCCACGGACCGCTTCGGCACGAAGGCGGTGATGATCGTCGGCTGGGGCGGCATGGCCGTGACTGCCTACCTGTTCTACCTGGGTCTGCCGGGCACGGCGACCTCTCTGGTCTGGACCTACGGGCTGGTGGGCTTCTTCGTCGGCTCGATCTCGCTGCTGCCGATCGTCGGCGTGCGCGCGTTCCCGCCGGCGGTGCGCTTCTCGGGTCTGTCGTTCTCCTACAACATGGCCTATGCGGTGTTCGGCGGGCTCACGCCGGTGCTGATCAGTGTCGGTCAGCAGTACGACCAGCTGTTCCCGGCGCACTATGTCGCAGCCATGGGCGTGCTGGGCGTGGCGCTGGCGTTCTGGCCGCTGGCCTCCAGGGGCTGGCAGCTGCGCGGCGGCGAAAAAGCCTGAGTCGCGAGGGCATGGATGCGACAATCGCGCCATGACCCTCTCGCGACAAGACCTGCTGGGCAGCCTCGACGATCTGCTGCAGCCCCAACGCTTCAAGGACTACGGGCCCAACGGCCTGCAGGTCGAAGGCAAGGCGCGCATCAAGCGCCTGGTCAGCGGCGTCACCGCCAGCCGCGCGCTGATCGAGGCTGCCATCGACCTGCAGGCCGATGCCGTCTTCGTGCACCATGGCCTTTTCTGGCGCGGCCATGACGGGCGCGTCACGGGCTGGATGAAGGAGCGCCTGCGCCTGCTGCTGGCGCATGACATCAATCTCTTTGCCTACCACCTGCCGCTCGACGGCCACCCCGAGCTGGGCAACAACGCGCAGCTCGGCCTGCGCCTGGGCTGGGAGGCGCAGGGGCGCTTTGGCGAGCAGGAACTGGGCTGGCTGGGGGCGCTGCCAGCGGCCGCAGCCGGGGCGGATGCCAGCGCCATTGCTTCCCAGGTGCAGCAGACGCTGGGCCGCGACACCACCTGCCTGCCGGGCGACGGCCGGCCGATCCGCCAGCTGGCCTGGTGCACGGGCGGTGCACAGGGCTTCTTCGAGTCGGCCATTGCCGCGGGCGCCGACCTGTTCCTCACCGGTGAGATTTCCGAGCCCCAGGCGCACCTGTCGCGCGAGACCGGCGTCGCTTTCATTGCGGCCGGCCACCATGCGACCGAACGCTATGGCGCGCCCGCAGTCGCGGCGCATGTCGCGGCCGCGCATGGCCTCGACCATGTGTTTGTAGAGATAGATAACCCGGCTTGATCAATGTCCCCGTCTGAATCCTCGGCCCGCGCCATCGCCATCACCCAGGGCGATTGCGCCGGCATAGGCCCCGAAACCATCGCCAAGGCCTTCCGCGATGCGCCTGAAGCGCTGCGCGGCTGCTTTGCCGTGGGCGAGCTGCAGACCATGCGACGCGCGGCGGATGCGGTGCAGCGCGCGGGGGACAGCTCGCTGCCGATCGCGGTGATCGACGGCCCCGACGAAGCCTGGTCCGTTCCCAAGCACTGCCTGCCGCTGCTGGCGCTGCCGGGCCTGCCCGGGCCCGCGCCCTGGGGTGCCATTTCGCGCGAAGCGGGCGAAGCCGCCGCGCGCTGCGTCGAGTGGGCGGCCACGGCGGCGCTGCAGGGGCGGATCGCGGCGCTGGTCACGGCGCCGCTGCACAAGGAGGCGCTGTCGCTGGCCGGCATCGATTTTCCTGGCCACACCGAACTGCTGCAGGCCGCGGCCGCGGCCCATGCGGGCGTGGCGCTGGCCGATATGCCGGTGCGCATGATGCTGGCCAACGACGAACTGCGCACGGTGCTGGTGAGCATCCACATGGCGCTGCGCGCCGCGCTCGAGGCCGTGACCGCGCCGCAGGTGCTCGAGACGCTGCGCATCACCCACGAGGCGCTGGGCCGCACGCTGGGGCGCGCGCCGCGCATTGCCGTGGCCGGCCTCAATCCGCATGCGGGCGAGGGCGGGCTGTTCGGGCGCGAGGAGATCGAGCACATCGCGCCCGCCATTGTCGCGGCGCGCGCGCAGGGCATGGACGTGCACGGGCCTTTCGCTCCCGACACCGTATTCATGCGCGCACGCAATGCGCCGGGCCACCCCGGCGAGTTCGACGTGGTGCTGGCGATGTACCACGACCAGGGGCTGATTCCTGTGAAGTACCTCGGCGTGGAGCAGGGCGTCAATGTGACGCTGGGCCTGCCACTGGTGCGCACCAGCCCCGACCATGGCACGGCCTTCGACATTGCCGGGCAGGGGCTGGCCGATGCCAGCAGCCTGATTGCTGCCGTGAGGATGGCGCGGCAGCTGGCACGCTGAGTGGACGCCAGGCGGCATGGAAATTGCTGCCCTGAACCGCCCATGACGACACCGGCAGCCACAAGTCAAGCAGGTTTCCCTTGATGCGGATTCGCGCAATTTCTGCATGATTGGGCGTGCCAGGACTTCCGGGCCGGTGGACTGCGAAGTGACGAACCGTCGCCTGGCCCATGCCATTGGCAGCGGGTAAGCACGGTGGGAATAACCCCACTCGCCCCGCTACAATTTGCCGTTGACTCCCGAACAATAGCGATCTACCTCGAGGATCCCCATGAGTGATACTCCAATCGATCCCAGCAAGCGCACGTGGATCATCACGTCGGCCTGCGCTGGTGCGGTGGGCGGCGTGGCCACGGCCGTGCCTTTCGTGAGCACCTTCCAGCCCTCCGAAAAGGCCAAGGCGGCGGGCGCGGCGGTGGAGGTGGACATCGCTGCGCTGCAGCCCGGCGAGAAGGTCACGGTGGAGTGGCGCGGCAAGCCGGTCTGGATCATCAAGCGCTCGCCCGAGCAGGTCGCCGAGCTGCCCTCCCTCGATGGGCAACTGGCCGATCCGAAGTCCGAGCGCAAGCCCTCGGAACTGACTCCCGAATACGCGCGCAACGAACATCGCTCGATCAAGCCCGAGATCATGGTCGCCGTCGGCATCTGCACCCATCTGGGCTGTTCGCCGGTCGACAAGCTGCAGCCCGGCCCCCAGCCCTCGTTGCCCGACGACTGGAAGGGCGGCTTCCTGTGCCCCTGCCATGGCTCGACCTTCGACATGGCCGGCCGCGTCTTCAAGAACAAGCCGGCTCCGGACAACCTCGAAGTGCCGCCCCACATGTACCTGTCGGAGACCAAGCTCCTGATCGGTGAAGACAAGGCCTGAGGGACCAGACATGGCACACGAATTCAAGGACATCTCCCCCAACGCCGCGACCGGCGCCAAGGTCTCGAACTGGTTCGAGAACCGCTTCCCCACGGCCTTCGATGCCTACCGCGTCCACATGTCGGAGTACTACGCTCCGAAGAACTTCAACTTCTGGTACATCTTCGGCTCGCTGGCGCTGCTGGTGCTGGTCATCCAGATCGTCACCGGCATCTTCCTGGTCATGCACTACAAGCCCGACGCCGCCAAGGCCTTCGAGTCGGTCGAGTACATCATGCGCGATGTGCCCTGGGGCTGGCTGATCCGCTACATCCACTCGACGGGCGCCTCGGCCTTCTTCATCGTCGTCTACCTGCACATGTTCCGCGGCCTGATCTACGGGTCGTACCGCAAGCCGCGCGAGCTGGTCTGGATCTTCGGCTGCGCGATCTTCCTGGCGCTGATGGCCGAGGCCTTCATGGGCTACCTGCTGCCCTGGGGCCAGATGTCCTACTGGGGCGCGCAGGTCATCGTCAACCTGTTTGCCGCGATTCCCTTCATCGGGCCGGACCTGGCGCTGCTGATCCGCGGCGATTACGTGGTGGGCGATGCCACGCTCAACCGCTTCTTTGCCTTCCACGTGATCGCCGTGCCGCTGGTGCTGCTGGGCCTGGTCGTGGCGCACCTGCTGGCGCTGCACGACGTGGGCTCGAACAATCCCGACGGCATCGAGATCAAGGGCCCGGGCGCGCCCCGGGACGAACAGGGCCGCCCGCTCGACGGCGTGGCTTTCCACCCCTACTACACGGTGCACGACATCCTGGGCGTCTGCGTGTTCCTGTTCCTGTTCTCGGCCGTGGTGTTCTTCGCGCCCGAGTTCGGCGGCTACTTCCTCGAGTACAACAACTTCATCCCGGCCGATCCGCTGAAGACGCCCTCGCACATCGCGCCCGTCTGGTATTTCACGCCTTTCTATTCGATGCTGCGCGCCATCACCACCGAGATGATGTACGTGCTGATCGCCTGCGTGGCGCTGGGCGCGGGCTACGGCGTGTTCAGGTCGCGGCTGCCCTCGATCGTGAAGGGCGTGATGGTGGTCGTGGCATTGGGGGCGATTGCCATGATGCTGTCGATCGACGCCAAGTTCTGGGGCGTGGTCGTGATGGGCGGCGCCGTCATCATCCTGTTCGCGCTGCCCTGGCTGGACCACAGCCCGGTCAGGTCGATCCGCTACCGTCCGCAATGGCACAAGTATGTCTACGCGGTGTTCGTCATCGACTTCATGGTGCTGGGCTACCTGGGCGTGAAGCCGCCCTCGCCGCTGTTCGAGCGCATCTCCCAGGTCGGCACGCTGTTCTATTTCGGCTTCTTCCTCCTGATGCCCTGGTGGAGCCGCCTGGGCACGCCGAAGCCCGTGCCCGACCGCGTGACCTTCAAGCCGCACGGAGAACAAGAATGAAGAAACTGATCCTCACGCTGATGGCCGCCCTGGGGTTCGCAGCCGGTGCGCAGGCTGCCGAAGGCGGCATGGCCTGGGACAAGGCGCCGCTCAAGACCAACGACCAGGCTTCGCTGCAGAACGGAGCCAAGCTGTTCGTCAACTACTGCCTGGGCTGCCATTCGGCGTCGTTCATGCGCTACAACCGGCTCAAGGACATCGGCCTGACCGACCAGGAGATCAAGGACAACCTGCTGTTCACGACCGACAAGGTCGGCGAGACCATGAAGGCCGCGATCGATCCGCGCCAGGCCAAGGACTGGTTCGGCGGCAATCCGCCGGACCTCACGGTGATCGCGCGCTCGCGCGCCGGCGCGGGCGGCTCGGGCGCCGACTACCTCTATACCTTCCTGCGCACCTTCTACCGCGACGAGACCAAGCCCACGGGCTGGAACAACCTGGCCTACCCGAACGTCGGCATGCCGCATGCGCTGTGGCAGATGCAGGGCGTGCGCCGCGCGGTGTTCGAGGAGCAGGAGGTGCACGGCAAGAAAACCCCGGTTTTCAAGGGCTGGGAACAGCTGAGTCCGGGGGCAATGACGGCGGTGCAGTACGATCAGGCCGTTGGCGACTTGGTGAATTACCTCCAGTGGATGGGCGAGCCCGCACAGAACAGCCGTATTCGCGTCGGCGTCTGGGTGCTCATCTTCCTCGGGGTCTTCATCGTGATTGCCTGGCGCTTGAACGCTGCATTCTGGAAAGACGTCAAGTAACGCACGGTCCATGTCCGGGGACGCACGCCTGCCGCGTGCCCCCGCCGGATCGGTACAGAGTGGGCGCTTCAGGCGTCCCACTCTTTTTGATTTTTAGGAGCTCTCACCATGATGGTGCTTTATTCGGGAACAACCTGCCCCTTCTCCCACCGCTGCCGCTTTGTGCTGTTTGAAAAGGGCATGGACTTCGAGATCCGTGATGTGGACCTGTACAGCAAGCCCGAAGACATCAATGTGATGAATCCCTACGGCCAGGTGCCGATCCTGGTCGAGCGCGACCTGATCCTGTACGAGTCGAACATCATCAACGAATACATCGACGAGCGCTTCCCCCATCCCCAGCTGATGCCCGGCGACCCGGTGGACCGCGCGCGCGTGCGCCTGTTCCTGCTGAACTTCGAGAAGGAACTGTTCGTCCACGTCAACATCCTCGAGGCGCGCAACGTCAAGGGCAACGAGAAGGCCATCGAGAAGGCGCGCGCGCACATCCGCGACCGCCTGACGCAGCTGGCGCCGGTGTTCCTCAAGAACAAGTACATGCTGGGCGAGAACTTCTCGATGCTCGACGTGGCCATCGCGCCGCTGCTGTGGCGCCTGGACTACTACGGCATCGAGCTGAGCAAGAACGCCGCGCCCCTGCTCAAGTACGCCGAGCGCATCTTCTCGCGCCCCGCCTACATCGAAGCGCTGACGCCTTCGGAAAAGGTGATGCGCAAGTAAGCCGGGAGCCAGTCCATGACCGCATCGGAATCCAGTTCCACCCGCCCGTACATGATCCGCGCGCTGCACGAGTGGTGCACGGACAACGGGCTGACACCGTATCTTGCGGTGCGCGTGGACCACTCGGTCCAGGTGCCGCAGGAGTTCGTCAAGGACGGCGAGATCGTGCTCAACACCAGCTATGACGCCACGGGCGGGCTGCAGCTGGGCAACGATTTCATCGCCTTCAAGGCGCGCTTCGGCGGCCAGCCACGCGACATCATGGTGCCCGTGGGCCGGGTCATCGCCATCTACGCGCGTGAAACCGGCGAGGGCATGGCCTTTGCGCTGTCGCCGGAGGTGTCGGAGCGCAATGCCGCGGGCGATGCGCCTGCCGCGTTGAGCCCGGTCCCCTCCCAGGGCGAAGCCGATGCACCGGTGGTGCAGCTGGTGCCGGCCGATGACGGCGACGCCGCGCCGCAGCCCCCGCGCACGCCCCCGTCGGGCGGCGCGCGGCCTGCGCTCAAGCGCGTCAAGTGAGATGGGGGGCTGGCTCGCGAGCCAGCCTCCGGTTTTCGCCGGCAAATAAAATGCCGCGTCCGGATTTGCGCCCGTTTTCCATGCGCTAGAATTCGGGCTTCGCCGGTTTAGCTCAGTTGGTAGAGCACCCGCCTTGTAAGCGGTAGGTCGTCAGTTCGAATCCGACAACCGGCACCATCTTCTCAAGAAATCCCTCAAGCCTGTACCTTGAGCCTGATTTCGGTCACATCCCACCCCTTCACGCGCAAATGCGCCGCAAATGCCGGCAGCAGCTGGCGCAGCTTCGCCGCCGCGGCATTGTTCCTGACCAGCAGGCACCAGCAGCTGCCCTCGATGGGGCCGGCCTGCACCACCTTGCGCAAGGTGATCGGCATCAGCGGCTGGATGGCTTCGAGACGAGCGGAGGAATCCTGCGTCATGGCCACCAGCTTGGCCAGCGTGGGCGAGGACTGGGCGGCTTGCTGCAGTGAAATGGGGTAGTTGCGACGGTTCATAGGGCCAGGCATGCCCCGCACGGGATGAGGCAGTTAGAATGATTCAATCAGTCTTCCGCATTATGGGTTCTTGCTGTAGAAATTCCATGGGGCGGCCTTATCTGAAATCCATTCTTCTTAGGGACTCCGGTTTCCTTGCATGCCTTGGGCAGGCAAGGTGAATCTGTTTGCATGGCTACCAACTTCCTCACCAAACTATTCGGCAGCCGCAATGACCGGCTTCTCAAGCAATACCGCAAGACGGTGGCTCGCATCAATGCGATGGAGCCCGAATTCGAGAAGCTCAGCGACGAAGCGCTGCGTGCCAAGACCCAGGAATTCAAGGAGCGGGTGAGCCAGGGCCAAAGCCTGGACGATCTGCTGCCCGAAGCCTTTGCCGTCGTGCGCGAAGGCTCCAAGCGCGTCATGAAGATGCGCCACTTCGACGTGCAGATGCTCGGCGGCATGGCGCTGCACTACGGCAAGGTGGCCGAAATGCGCACTGGCGAGGGCAAGACGCTCACCGCCACGCTGCCCGTCTACCTGAATGCGCTGGCCGGCGCCGGCGTGCATGTGGTGACCGTCAACGACTACCTCGCCAACCGCGATGCGCAGTGGATGGCCCGGCTGTACAACTTCCTCGGCCTGACGGTGGGCATCAACCTGCCGAACATGCCGCGCGAGGAGAAGCAGGCCGCCTACCAGGCCGACATCACCTATGGCACGAACAACGAATACGGCTTCGACTACCTGCGCGACAACATGGTCTACGAGTCGGGCGACCGCGTGCAGCGCCAGCTCAACTACGCGATCGTCGACGAGGTGGACTCGATCCTGATCGACGAGGCGCGCACGCCGCTGATCATCAGCGGCCAGGCCGACGACAACACCGCCATGTACCTGGCGATGAATTCCATCGTGCCGATGCTCACGCGCCAGATCGGCGAAGCCGATCCGCGCACCGGCGAGGGCGTCACCACGCCGGGCGACTTCACGGTGGACGAGAAGACCCAGCAGGTCTTCCTGACCGAGCAGGGCCACGAGACGGCCGAGCGCGTGCTGGCCAACGCCAAGCTGATCGCCGAGGGCGCCTCGCTCTACGATCCGGCCAACATCACGCTGATGCACCACCTGTACGCCTCGCTGCGTGCCAACCACCTGTACCACCGCGACCAGCACTACGTGGTGCAGAACGGCGAGATCATCATCGTCGACGAATTCACCGGCCGCCTGATGGCAGGCCGCCGCTGGAGCGACGGCCTGCACCAGGCCGTCGAAGCCAAGGAAGGCGTCACGATCCAGGCCGAGAACCAGACGCTGGCCTCGATCACCTTCCAGAACTATTTCCGCCTCTACAGCAAGCTTGGCGGCATGACCGGCACGGCCGATACCGAAGCCTACGAGTTCCAGGAAATCTACGGCCTGGAAACCGTGGTCATCCCGCCGAACCGCCAGAGCCGCCGCGAGGACCAGCTCGACCGCGTCTACAAGACCACGGCCGAGAAGTACGCGGCCGCGATCCAGGACATCCGCGAATGCCACGAGCGCGGCCAGCCGGTGCTGGTCGGCACGACCTCGATCGAGAACTCGGAAATCATCGACCAGCTGCTCAACGAGGCCAAGCTGCCGCACCAGGTGCTCAATGCCAAGCAGCATGCGCGCGAGGCCGACATCGTCGCCCAGGCCGGCCGCGTGGGCATGATCACCATCGCCACCAACATGGCCGGCCGCGGCACCGACATCGTGCTGGGCGGCAACCTGGAGAAGCTGCTCAGCGCGGTCGAAGCCGACAGCTCGCTGGGCGAGGCGGAGCGTGCACGCCGCATGGAGGAAGTGCGTGCGCAGTGGCAGGCCGAGCACGAGAAGGTGTCGGCCCTGGGCGGCCTGCGCATCATCGCCACCGAGCGCCATGAATCGCGCCGCATCGACAACCAGCTGCGCGGCCGCTCGGGCCGCCAGGGCGACCCCGGCTCCTCGCGCTTCTACCTGAGCCTCGACGACCAGCTGCTGCGCATCTTCGCCGGCGACCGCGTCAAGGCCATCATGGAGCGGCTGAAGATGCCCGATGGCGAAGCCATCGAGGCCGGCATCGTCACGCGCTCGATCGAATCGGCGCAGCGCAAGGTCGAGGCGCGCAACTTCGACGTGCGCAAGCAGCTGCTCGAATACGACGACGTCGCCAACGACCAGCGCAAGGTCATCTACCAGCAGCGCAACGAGATCCTCGACGCGGTCGATCTGCACGAACTGATCGGCGTCATGCGCGAAGAGACCGTCACCGACATGGTGCGTCAGTACGTGCCCGCCGACTCGATGGAAGAGCAGTGGGACCTGCCGGGGCTGGAAAAGCAGCTGCGCGAGGAATGGCGCCTGGAGCTGCCGCTGGCGCAGGAAGCCGGCGCGGCCGAAGCCATCACCGACGAGGAAATCCTCGAGAAGGTGCTGCAGGCGGCGCAGGCGGCGTTCGACGCCAAGGTGCAGCTGATCGGCCGCGAGAACTTCACCCAGTTCCAGCGCGCGGTGCTGCTGCAGAGCTTCGACTCGAACTGGCGCGACCACCTGGCGGCGCTCGACTACCTGCGCCAGGGCATCCATCTGCGCGGCTATGCGCAAAAGCAGCCCAAGCAGGAATACAAGCGCGAGGCCTTCGAGCTGTTCCGCCAGCTGATCGACCAGGTCAAGAGCGAAGTCACACGCGTGCTGATGACGGTGCAGGTGCAGTCCAGCGCCCAGATCGACGAGGCCACCGAAGTGCTGGGCCAGCGCGCCGAGCATATCGCCAACGTCACCTACACCTCGCCCGCCGAGGACGGCAGCCAGACCACGGTGCGCGCCGAGGAAGCCGCCGCCGGCGACACCGGCGCACCGATGCCGCGCGTGGGCCGCAACGACCCCTGCCCCTGCGGCAGCGGCCTGAAATTCAAGCAGTGCCACGGCAAACTGGCTTGATCGATTTGTGAACCAATACGAAGCACGGGCTGCGGCCCGTGTTTTGCATTGACCGCTGCGTTCTTCCGCATAATCGTTTGATTTCCTCTTCACGAAAGACATTCGCATGCCCGTGAATCTCTCCGCTCCCGTTGCCGCCGAACTGCTTGCCATCGACGGTGTCCGTATTGGCGTCGCCGAAGCCGGCGTGCGCAAGGCCAACCGCAAGGACCTGACGGTGTTCCTGCTCGATGAAGGCGCGGCCGTGGCCGGCGTGTTCACACAGAACCGCTTCTGCGCCGCGCCGGTGCAGGTCAGCCGCGAGCACCTGGCCCGGGGCGGCGCGGTGCGCGCCATGGTCATCAACACCGGCAATGCCAACGCCGGCACCGGTGCGCAGGGCCTGGCCAATGCGCGCGCCACCAGCGCCGCGCTGGCCGAGCTGCTGGGCGTGTCCGCGCACCAGGTGCTGCCGTTCTCCACCGGCGTGATCATGGAGCCGCTGCCCGTGGATCGCATCGTCGCCGGCCTGCCCGCGGCGCTGGCCGACGCGCAGCCCGCGCACTGGGCGCGCGCGGCCGAAGGCATCATGACCACCGACACCCTGCCCAAGGCCTTCAGCCGCCAGGTGCGCATCGGCGAAGCCACGGTCTCGATCACCGGCATCAGCAAGGGCGCGGGCATGATCCGCCCGAACATGGCGACCATGCTCGGTTTCCTGGCTACCGATGCGAACATCGCGCCCGAGCTGCTGCAGCCGCTGGTGACCCAGCTGGCCGAGGGCTCGTTCAACCGCGTGACCATCGACGGCGACACCTCGACCAACGATTCCTTCGTGCTGGTGGCGACCAACCGCGCCAAGCACGCACAGATCACCTCGCTGACCAGCGCCGAGGGCCAGGCCCTGCAGGCGGCGCTGCTGGAAGTGGCGCAGAAGCTGGCCCAGGCCATCGTGCGCGACGGCGAGGGTGCCACCAAGTTCATCACCGTGCGCGTCGAAGGCGGAAAGACCGGCGAGGAATGCCGCCAGGTGGCCTATGCCATCGCGCATTCGCCGCTGGTCAAGACCGCGTTCTTCGCCAGCGACCCGAACCTGGGCCGCATCCTGGCTGCTGTCGGCTATGCGGGCATTGCCGATCTCGACCAGACCGGCATCGACCTCTATCTCGACGACGTGCACGTGGCGATCAAGGGTGGCCGCAACCCCGACTACCGCGAGGAAGACGGCCAGCGCGTCATGAAGCAGCAGGAAATCACGGTGCGCGTGCTGCTGGGACGTGGCGATGCCGTCGATACGGTGTGGACCTGCGATTTCAGCCACGAATATGTGACCATCAACGCGGATTACCGTTCCTGACGCCATCCTGCCCAGCAATGCCGGGCAGGTTTCCGTTTGTCCTGAGCTTGCCTTGGCGGCCCCGTCGAAGGATGGACGTCCATGGTTCGACAGGCTCACCACGAACGGTAACGTGCTGGCGCTTGCGATAAAACATCCCGAGACACAAAAGCCCTGCCATGACGGATTCCCAAGCCAACCCCCTCGAGCGCCTGGTGGCGCGTGCCGAACAGCTGATGCAGCGCATCGAGGCCGTGCTGCCCCAGCCGCTGCAGTCGCCCCAGGACTGGAGCGAGGCCATCGCCTGGCGCTACCGCAAGCGCGCCAATGGCTGCGGGCTGCTCGAGCCGGTGCGGCACATCGGCGCGATGGCGCTGTCGGACCTGCAGAACATCGAGGGCCAGAAGGAGAAGATCGCGCGCAACACCGAGCAGTTCGTGCAGGGGCGCACGGCCAACAACGTGCTGCTGACGGGCGCGCGCGGCACGGGCAAGTCCTCGCTGATCCGCGCCTGCCTGCATGAATATGCGCCGCAGGGCCTGCGCCTGATCGAGGTCGACAAGCAGGACCTGACCGACCTCCCCGACATCGTCGACGTGGTGGCCGGCCGGCCCGAGAAGTTCATCATCTACTGCGATGACCTGAGCTTCGAGGAGGGCGAGCCCGGCTACAAGGCCATGAAATCGATCCTCGATGGCTCGGTGTCGGCCGCAAGCCCGAATGTGCTGGTCTATGCCACCAGCAACCGGCGCCATCTGCTGCCCGAGTACATGAGCGACAACCTCGCGGCGCAACGCGGCGGCGATGGCGAGATCCATCCCGGCGAGGTGGTGGAGGAGAAGATCTCGCTGTCGGAACGCTTCGGCCTGTGGGTCAGCTTCTATCCCTTCAGCCAGGAGGAATATCTGGCGGTGGTGGCGCAATGGCTGTCGGCGCTGGGCGTGGATGAGGCGGCAATAGCCGCGGCGCGCGCCGAGGCCCTGGTCTGGGCGCTCGAGCGCGGATCGCGCAGCGGGCGCGTGGCGCACCAGTTCGCGCGCGACTACGCGGGACGGGAGTCCCATGCCGCGGCTGCCGCGGGTATTGCCGATGTCAGCGGTCTTGCAGAAGAGGCCGAACTGTGAGCCTGCGCAAACATACCGAAGTCGCGGTCGGCGTGCTGATCCGCGCCGACGATGCGCTGCTGCTGACCTCGCGTCCCGAGGGCAAGCCCTGCGCGGGCTACTGGGAGTTCCCGGGCGGCAAGCTGGAAGACGGCGAATCGGTGGAGCAGGCGCTGCGCCGCGAGCTGATCGAGGAACTGGGCATCACCATCGGCGCGGCCGAGGTCTGGAAGGTCACCGAGCACGACTACCCGCATGCGCTGGTGCGGTTGCACTGGTGCAAGGTGCGCGACTGGCAGGGCACGTTCGACATGCGCGAAGGCCAGTCGATGGCCTGGCAGCAGCTGCCGCTCGATGTCAAACCGGTGCTGCCGGGCTCGTTGCCGGTGCTGCAATGGCTGGCGCAGGAGCGTGGGATGGCATTCGATGCCGAGCATTACACCCGGCATCTGCCCGAGGCCACGCCTGGCCTTTAATCTTGCTGTTCGCGGGGATCGCCGTGCGGGGCACCTTCGGGTGGCACCTGCGAGGGCACACGGAATTCCTCATTCGCCCAGGCGCCCAGGTCGATCTGGCGGCAGCGCTCGCTGCAGAACGGGCGCCAGCGGTTCTGCGGGCCGAACACGCTCGGGCCCTTGCAGGTGGGGCAGCGCACGATGGGGGCTTCGGGGGTATTTGTCATCGCGTCTTCAAGCGCAAAGTGTTATTTCGAAAGCCGCGTTCTCGGGGCAGGGCTGCAGCTTGCCATTGGCATCCGCGCGCATCATCCGCACCGACACCAGCAGCCGGTTGCCGCTGATCTCCGGCACCAGGTTCAGCGCGGGATCGATGCGCAGGCGCAGCAGCTGGAAGCTCCGTCCCGTCGGCAGGTTCTGCTGGAACTGGCCGTTCTCGGCCACGACGCGCTGGGGCACGCCGGTGTCGCGCAGCATCTGCATCAGCACGAACAGCGCATCGGCCAGCGGGGTCAGCGAACTGGTCCAGCCTTCCAGCGCCTGCTGGCGCACGTGGACGTCCAGATGCTGCCATGCATGGTAGGCCGGCAGGTCGAAGCCGCAGGTGCCGCCGGGAATGCTGACGCGGCTGCGGATGGCCATCAGCCAGTCGTTCTCGGTCAGGACCTGGCCGGTCTTTCCGGTCTGGGCATTGAGCGCCGCGAAGCAGGCGTCAAGCCGGTCGATGATCTGGTCGAGCAGCTCGCTGGCAATGGTCGGATTGCCGCGGTAGCTGTCGAGCAGCGCCTTCTGCTTCTCCAGGTCCTTGAGCACGTCGGCCTTGAGGTCCACGCGCGCCGCGACGTCCATGATCTCGAAGATCGTGACCAGCGCGAAATGGTGGTCGGTCGGCGCCGGGCGTGCGATCAGCTCGCCCAGGCGGCGGAACAGGCATTCCAGCCGGAGATAGGTTCTCAGGCGTTCATTGAAAGGGTATTCGTAGAGGATCACGCTGGCAGGGCTCCCAGGGCCTGTTCATCTCAGTGCGGCTGCAGGTCAAGCCATGGGCCATCATAGCCCGAACAACGCGCCGATCCGAAACGCATGCGCGCGCAAACGCTCCAGATCCTGCGTGTCATTGTAAATAATGATATCGGCCGCTGCCCGCCGCGCCCGGCGCGTGGCCTGGGCCGCGAGGATGCGTTCGATGGCTTCGGGCGCCAGCTGGCTGCGCCGCATGACGCGTTCGATCTGCGTGGCTTCGCGGCAATCGACCACCAGCACCTGGTCCAGCTGGCCGCTCCAGCGGCCCGATTCGACCAGCAGCGGAATGTCCAGAACCAGCAGCTTCGCCCCCGCCTGCTCGGCCTGCGCAATGCGCCCGGCCGTGGCCTGGCCCACCAGCGGATGCACGATGGCTTCGAGCCGCGCGCGCGCCGTCGGGTCGGCAAAGGCCAGCGCGCGCATGCGCTCGCGGTGCAGGCCGCCATCTGCGTCGATCAGTTCGGCGCCAAAGGCCGCGGCGATGGGCGCCATGGCCAGGCCACCGGCCGCCGTGACGCTGCGCGCGATCTGGTCGGCATCGATATGGATGGCGCCGCGCGCCGCCAGCATCGCGGCAAAGGTGCTCTTGCCGCTGCCGATGCCGCCCGTGACGCCCAGGCGCGGCGTGCGCCAGCGGGAGGTCGGGGCGCCGCGCTCCATCACAGCCCCAGCAGCGCCAGGAAGCGCTCGAGCATGCGCTGCGGCCCGAAGAGGAGGGCCGCAAAGCCGGCGCCCGCCAGGAACGGGCCGAAAGGAATGTAGCCGCCCTCGCGCAGCTGGCTGCGCAGCTTCATGGCAATGCCGACCACCGCGCCGATCACCGAGGCCGCAAGGATCATCGGCACCAGCGCCTGCCAGCCGAACCAGGCGCCCAGCGCGGCAAACAGCTTGAAGTCGCCATAGCCCATGCCGTCCTTGCCGGTCGCCAGCTTGAAGCCCCAGAACACCAGCCACAGCGACAGATAGCCCGCGGCCGCGCCCCAGACCGCATCGGCCAGCGGCACTTCCGTCCAGCGCAGTGCCGCCGCGAGCAGTCCTGCCCATAGCAGCGGCAGCGTGATGCCGTCGGGCAGCAGCGTGGTGTCCCAGTCGATCAGCGCCAGCGCCAGCAGCGCGGCGCTGAAGCCGCACCATGCCAGGCCGGTGGCGGTGAGACCCCACTTTCCCAGGCAGAAGGCGAACAGCGCGGCCGTGGCCAGCTCCACCAGCGGATAGCGCGGGCTGATGCGCGCCTTGCACGCCGCGCATTGCCCGCGCAGCGCCAGATAGCTCAGCACCGGGATGTTTTCATACCAGCGGATCGCATGGCCGCAGTGCGGGCAGCGCGAACGCGGGGTGCTCAGGCTGAAGGGTTCCGCGGCCGCAGCGGGAGGCGGGGCCTGGCCCGCGGCCAGTGCCTGCTCCTGCGCATGCTGCAGGCATTCCTCGGCCCATTGCCGCTCCATGATCTTCGGCAGGCGGTGGATCACCACGTTCAGGAAACTGCCGATCAGCAGGCCCAGCACGCCGCCCAGGGCGGCGAATTCCCAACCCATCGGCATCAGACCACCTGGCCCAGCTGGAAGATCGGCAGGTACATGGCGACCACGATGCCGCCGATGATGGTGCCAAGGAAGACGATGATGATCGGCTCCATCAGGCTCGACAGGCCGGCCACCATCTCGTCGACCTCCTGCTCGTAGAAATCGGCGGCCTTGCCCAGCATGTGGTCGATCGAGCCCGATTCCTCGCCGATGGCGCACATCTGCAGCACCATCGAGGGAAACACATTGGTCGCGGTCATGGCGGCCGTGAGGCTGGTGCCGGTCGAGACCTCCTGCTGGATCTTCTCGGTGGCCTGGGCATAGACGGCATTGCCCGCCGCGCCGCCCACCGAATCCAGCGCCTCGACCAGCGGCACGCCCGCGGCAAACATCGTCGAGAGCGTGCGCGTCCAGCGCGCGACGCTGGATTTCTGTATCAGCACGCCGAAGATCGGCAGGCGCAGCATGAGCCGGTCCATGGTCATCTGGATGTTCGGGCTGCGCCGCCAGGCCTGCATGAAGAAGTAGATGCCGCCGCCGATCAGGCCGAAGATCAGCCACCACCACTGCACGAAGACGTCGCTGATGGCCATGACCAGCAGCGTGGGCGCGGGCAGGTCCGCGCCGAAGGAGCTGAACACCTCCTTGAAGGCCGGCACCACGAAGATCATGATCACCGCGATGACCACGAAGGTGACGACGATCACCGCGCTCGGATACATCAGGGCCGATTTGATCTTGCCCTTGATGGCCTCGGTCTTTTCCATGTAGAGCGCCAGCCGGTCGAGCAGGGTCTCCAGGATGCCGGCCGATTCCCCGGCCTCGACCAGGTTGCAGTAGAGGCTGTTGAAATACATCGGATGCTTGCGGAAGGCCGCGTTCAGCGAGGTGCCCACCTCGACGTCGGCGCGGATGTCGTTGAGCAGGCGGGTCACGCTGGCGTTGGTGTTGCCGCGCGCGACGATGTCGAAGGACTGCAGCAGCGGCACGCCGGCCTTCATCATCGTGGCCAGCTGGCGCGTGAACAGCGCGATGTCCTTGGGCTTGATCTTCTTGCCCGAGCGGGTGCGGCGCTTCTTGATGCGCGTGGGA
The DNA here is from genome assembly GCF_023634805.2 of Comamonas endophytica. Lineage (NCBI taxonomy): Bacteria > Pseudomonadati > Pseudomonadota > Betaproteobacteria > Burkholderiales > Comamonadaceae > Comamonas > Comamonas endophytica. The sequence goes on along the minus strand of NZ_CP106881.1, from coordinate 1,210,531 downwards.
AAGATGCCCTGGCGCCGCAGCGTGGCCTGCACCTGGTTCTCGCCGCCCGCGCGCGTCTCGCCGCGCACGATCTTGCCGTGCCGGTCCTTGCCTTCCCACTCGAAGACGAAATCCTGGATGCCTGCTGTCGCCATGCCGCTCCCTCGTTTATTCGTTGGTCACCGCCAGCACCTCTTCCAGTGAAGTCAGTCCCAGCCGCGCCTTGTACAGGCCCGATTCGCGCAGCGAGCGCACCCCCTCGAGCTTGGCCTGCGCCGCGATCTCGAGCGCGCTGCCGTCGCGCAGGATGATGCGCTGGATTTCCTCGGAGACCGGCATGACCTGGTAGATGCCGACGCGGCCCTTGTAGCCGCTGTTGCAGGCCTTGCAGCCCACGGCCTTGTAGGTCACCCAGCTGCCGTCGATGTCGTTGGCGTCGTAGCCGGCGTCCAGCAGCGCCTGGTGCGGCACGTCGGCCGGCTGCTTGCATTGCTGGCACAGGCGCCGCGCCAGGCGCTGGGCGGTGATCAGGATGACGCTCGAGGCGATGTTGAAGGGCGCGATGCCCATGTTGCGCATGCGCGTGAGCGTGCTGGGCGCGTCGTTGGTGTGCACGGTGGACAGCACCAGGTGGCCGGTCTGGGCGGCCTTGATCGAGGTATCGGCGGTTTCCAGGTCGCGGATTTCGCCGACCATGATGATGTCGGGATCCTGGCGCAGGAAGGCCTTGAGCGCGGTGGCGAAGGTCAGGCCGGCCTTTTCGTTGACGTTGACCTGGTTGACGCCGGGCAGGTTGATTTCCGAGGGGTCCTCGGCGGTCGCGATGTTGACGCCCGGCTTGTTCAGCAGGTTCAGGCAGGTGTAGAGCGACACCGTCTTGCCCGAGCCCGTGGGGCCCGTGACCAGGATCATGCCGTAGGGGCGGCTGATGGCGTGCAGCAGCCGCTCCTTCTCCTCGGGCTCGTAGCCCAGCGCCTCGATGCCCATCTTGGCGCTCTCGGGGTCCAGGATACGGATCACGATCTTCTCGCCGAACAGCGTGGGCAGCGTGCTCACGCGGAAGTCGATGGTGCGGTTGGGACCGACCTTGAGCTTCATGCGCCCATCCTGCGGCACGCGCTTCTCGGAGATGTCCAGGCGCGAGATGACCTTGATGCGCGAGGCCAGCTTGTCCTTGATGGCAATGGGCGGCGAGGCGATCTCGCGCAGCTCGCCGTCGATGCGGAAGCGCACCCGGTACTGGTGCTCGTAGGGCTCGAAATGCAGGTCGGAGGCGCGCATGTTGAACGCATCGAGCAGCATCTTGTGCAGGAATTTCACGACCGGCGCGTCTTCGACGTCCGATGCCGCGGCATTGTCGGCGGGTTCGTCGGGCTCCTCGGCCTTGATGTCGTCGAAGTTGAAGTCGCTGGAGGCGGTGTACGACTGCAGCGACTCGGCGGCGCTCTTGTGCGTGGCCTCGCACAGCGCCACCAGCTTGTCGTACTCGGCAATGATCCAGTCGATCCCCATCTGCGACGTGAACTTGATGCGTTCCGCCGCTTCCTGGTCGGTGGGGTCGGCAGCGGCGATCGTCAGCCGGTTGTTGCGCTTGCTCAGCACCACCACGCGGTAGGTCAGGCAGAGCTTGGGTGCCAGCAGCCCCTGTGGCAGCATCGCGGGATCGACCGCGTCCAGGTCTATCAGCGGCGCGCCGAACACGGCGGACAGGGTATGCGCCAGCTGGGAGGGAGAGACCGTCCCGGAGCCGATGAGCTCGGAGATGAAGCTGGTGCGCGAAGCCTGGGATTTCCGGTGCAGTTCCTCGGCTGCCTGGGCCGTGATCGTGCCGGCAGAAATCAGGGCGCGACCCAGGCCGGGAAGCGCCGTGCTGGAGGAAGGCGGGTTGGCGGAATCGGCAGCAGGCATGGATCAGCAGGGATGGAAGAGCTCGAATATAGTCGCCTTATCATCCCTCATTCGCGGCAGGCTGCATAGCACCGGCGCAAATAGGCCCCAAGTTGCCGGGAGCCGCATTCCTGTCGCTCTAGAACGAAGGTTTGGCAACCATCAGCCAGAAGATCGCCAGGAAGGCCGCAAGCGCCGGCACGCCCAGCGCCACCCAGGCCACGAACAGGCGGCGGAACTGCGCGTTGGCCGGCTCGCCGCGCTCGGCGCACTGCTGGGCCAGGTCGCGCAGCCGCATCTGCAGCCACACGACGGGCAGCCAGCAGGCTATGGCCACCGCATACAGTCCCAGCGACCAGGCGACCCAGCCGGTACCCAGCGGAATGCCCATCAGATGCAGCAGCCAGAAACCGGTCAGCGGCTGGGCGATGGCAGTGGTGGCGGTGAACATCCAGTCGGCGCGCACGACCCAGCGCGCCACGTGGGCGATCAGCCGCATGTCGCCGCCGAGCACCGTGACCAGCAGATAGAACGCCGATCCGATGCCGGTGCCGAACAGCACGGTGGAGGACAGGATATGCAACCACTTGAGCAGGAAATATTCCATGGCGATGCACTTCAGCGCCGGTTGTGGCGCAGGGGGGGCTCGAAGGCCCAGAGCAGGCCGATGAGCAGGGCAAAGGGCAGGTTCTTGGACAGCGGCCCGAAGGGATGCAGCCACCACTCGGGCGCCCGCAGGCTGAGGATGGCGGTGTAGCCGAGCATGGTGGCGAGTTGTGCCAGCCAGACCCAGCGCCTGGCCTGGCCGCGGGTGAAGAACACCGCCACGCCCAGCGCCAGGTCCAGCACGGCCGCCACGTAGAGCGACCACCAGGCCAGGACGCCCGTGAGCCCCACGCCAGCCAGCAGCGCCAGGCTCGCGTGCTCGGGGTACAGGCCCAGCGACACCAGGCCGGTCCAGATCCACAGCAGCGCCACGGCCAGGCGCATCGGGGGAAGCCAGAGCGCGAGCATTGCCGCGTGCCGGTGCGCGCGCGCTTCGCCAGGGCCTTGGCCGCGTCCCGGCGGCTGCGGCGCATGTCCCAGCAGCTGCGCGAAGCCGGTGGCACTGGCGGCATTGCCGCGCAGCAGCATGCCCACGGCCTCGCGGGTCATGGGGGTGCGCGGCCACCATTCCAGCAGCCGCGCACCCCACAGCGCCAAGCCGTCGGGCAGGCTGAAAATGCGCTGCCGGGTGGAGATGCCCTGGCGCTCGCGCAACTGGCCGAGGTACTCGCGCAGCGTCAGTGGCTCGGGGCCGACGAAGGCCAGCGTGCGCTGGCCCGCGGCCGGCTGCGTGACCAGCTTCACCAGCCCTTGCACCACATCTTCCAGGCGCACGGGCTGTACCGCCGAGGCACCGCCGCGCGGCAGCATCAGCCAGGGCAGGGTGGCCAGGCTGTCGAACAGCGCGGCGCTGGCAACTCCGGGTCCATAGACCAGCGAGGGCTGCACGATGGTCGAGGCCACCGGCAGGCCGCGCAGCAGGTCGTCGGCGGCTTTCTTGCTGCGGTGGAAGGCGCTGGCTGCTCCTTCGTCGGCGCCCAGCGCGGAAATCTGGATCACATGCCGCACGCCCGCAGCGACGCAGCCGTGGAAGAGCTCCTGCGGCCCCCGGGTGTGCACCGCGTCGAAGGACTGACCCGCGCTTTCGCGGATGATGCCGGCCGCATTGACCACGACCTGCACGCCCTGCAGCTGCTGCGCCCACCACTGGCGCGACGGCACGGCCGCCAGGTCGACTGGCAGGCCCGCGGGATCCGCAGGCGCGCGCGATGCCGCCACCACCTCGCAATGCGCGGCGCGCAGGGCGCGCACCAGCGCGCTGCCAATGGCGCCGGTGGCGCCCGTCACGAGGACCTTCATGCTGGCACGTTAAGCCGCGCTCCCTGTCCAACGCGTAGGAGCCATTCCTACAATCGCGTCGGCTTGCCCGGCCGATACTGGGCCCATCCAGTCACGGGAAAGACGCCATGCCCGATTCCTCCACTTCGCCACGCAAGGCGCTGCTGTATGAAGCCCTGATCGCAGGCAGTTGCGCCAGCCTGCTGTCGACGCTGGCCCTGGCCTGGGCCGGGCACCGCGAGCTCCGCAGCGCTGTCGCGCCGGTCAATGCGGTCAGCCACTGGCGCTGGGGCCGGCCGGCCCTGCGCCAGCGGGCCGTGACGAGGCGCCATACGCTGCTGGGGTATGCAATCCACCATGGCGCCTCGATATGGTGGGCGGCGCTGCATGCCGCCGCCATGCAGCGCCACCGGCTGCACCATGAACCCGCTGCCGTACTGGCGAGCGCCGCGGTGACAAGCGCCATTGCCTGCGTGGTGGATTTCAAGTGCACGCCAGAGCGCTTCACGCCGGGTTTCGAGCACCACCTGTCGCACAGGTCCGTAGCCGGCGTCTACGCCTTGTTTGCCGTCGGTCTGGCGCTGGGCGCCCTGGCGGTACGCGGCCGCCACGCGGCGCAGGGCGAGCCGTCGGATTGACCCTGGCAATCTTGGCTCACCAAACGTGGGGGGTGTGTCAATCTGAAACCTTTGTCTGGAAAGATCCTGGAGGAAAGTGAGCAGTTGCTCATCCATCTTTCCCGTCCTACGGCAATGTAGTCCAAGGACCACCAGATATCCAGGAGGAGGGGCAGATACTGGCCTCCGCATGTGCTGTTGCGCATGCTGGATTCTTCACTCAACAGGAGCTAAAGATGGCCAATAGCAATCAGCAAGGTGGCGGCAACCAGAACCAATCCGGTGGATCGTCGGAACGTGGCTTTGCGTCCATGGACAGCGACAAGCAACGCGAGATCGCAGCCGAGGGCGGACGTGCCGCCCATGCTTCCGGCAACGCGCATGAGTTCACCTCCGAAGAAGCCCGGGAAGCCGGCTCCAAGAGCCATGGCGGGCAGGGCTCGGGCGGTAACCAAGGCGGCTCCGGCAGCAACCAGGGCGGCTCTGGTGGCAACCAGGGCGGCTCCGGCGGCACCCGCGGCGGCACCAGCGAGCAGCATGCCGAAGCCGGCCGCCAAAGCCACAAGAACGACCAGCGTTGACAGGGCGTATAGCCATAGGCCAGTTGCAACCAGACTGGCATAGACGTCAGTGTCGTTCATGAGACCCGGCAAAGCGCATTGTTTTGACAGCGACCCTATACGTGCCAAGGCGCCACCCCCTGGGCCGAGTGGCGCCCCGCAGCAGAAAAGCCCGCGTGAGCAAGCACAGCCCCAACAAAGCCAGCGACGGGCAAGGTGATGCTTCGGTCACCTGATAAATCCTCCCACGATGCAAGGAGCAGATGATGGAACCCACCACCACCGGAATGAACAAGACCGGCGCCACGGTCAACCCCGATGGCGTCGAAGCGATGGTCGAGGCTGTGCAGCGCTACAGCCCGCCGACCCCGATCGATACCAGCGCTGCCGCGCGCGAACGCCTGCTGTACCTGCGGGAATCCGATGCCGTCGGTTCCGTGCCCAAGCCGGCGTCGCTGAGTGGCACCCTCAAGACCGGCGTCGCCCAGCTGCTCGGTGACCGCCCCGAACTGCTGATGGACAAGATCGGCGAAAGAATTGCCTTCGAGCGCGGCGGCGTGCGCCTCTACGATGCGTTGATGGTGAAGTTCCAGGCCGCCGCCGCCGCCGGCGTGGCCCTGCCGCCGATCGCACAGGCCTGCAAGGAACTGGGCGAGGATCCACGCCTGATCACCCTGCGCGAAGAGCTGCCGGAACAGACGCTGGCGCGCATCCGCGCCGAGGAACTGGCGCATTTCCACATGCTGTGCGACGCGATGCGGAAGCTTGGTGGCGACCCGACTGCCCAGACGCCCTGCGCCGATGTGATCGGCACGGCCTCGATGGGCCTGATCCAGGTGGTGAGCGATCCACGCACGACGCTGGCGCAGTCGTTCAACGCCATGCTGACGGCCGAGCTGACGGACAACGCCGGCTGGGAGCTGCTGGTGCAGCTGACCGACAAGGCCGGCGAACACAAGCTGGCGGGCCAATTCCTGCAGGCGCAGCATGAGGAAGCGCAGCATGTGCTGGTGATCCGCAGCTGGCTCACCGCGCTGCTGACCGCCGAGGAGCATTCGTCCGCCATCTGATCCCAACTGCTTCCAGGAGAAACCCAATGACGCTCAATCTCTTTCAAGACCGGGGTGTGGCGCTTGACCGCCAGCGCATGAGCTGGAAAGACATGGTGGGAAAACCCATCAGCAAACTCGATGACGATGCATTCACGCGCACGCGCATCATTCTGATGAATGGTGTCGAGCTCGACTCGCTGCGCACCAAGCAGGTCGCGTTGCGCATGAATGCACCTGCACGGGTGGCACTGGCCCAGCTGATGCGCGTCGAGCAGCACCAGGCCACCACCATCAACTGGCTGCTGGGCGCGGACCATTCGCCGCTCGAGACCACGATTGCCTACGAGCAGACCGCCATCGAGGTCACGGCCGCAGTGGCGCAGCTCGAGCCCGATGCCTATCTGTCCCAGGGCTACCGCTATGCGCTGCTGGAGGATTTCGACCATCTCTACCGCTACAGCGCGCTGCTCGACCGCCTCGAGGGCAAGGACGCCAACAACATCACCCAGGGCTACACCGACATCGTGCCGGCGCGCGCCACCTGGTTCCACCACCGTGCGCCCGAGCATGACCTGCTCGAGCCCTATGGCCCCGACGCGGTGCTGGCCACCAAGCTGCACGCGCTCACGCTCACCGGCGGCGAATACCAGACTCACGACTACTACATGAATATCGGCCCGATCTTTGCCGACCCGATTGCGCGCCAGCTCTATGCCGAGATCGCCTCGGTCGAGTCGCAGCACATCACGCATTACGGCTCGATGCTCAATCCGCACGAGTCGCCGCTGGAAAAGCTGCTGATCTCCGAAGCCTGCGAGGTCTGGAACTATGCGGGCTGCGCGGCACAGGAGACCAATCCCCGCGTGAAGGCCATCTGGGAGCGCTTCCTCGACTACGAACTGGGCCATTTCCAGGTCGCGCTCAGGCTCTTCAAGGACATCGAGCGCCGCGATCCGGCCGAGGTGCTGGGCAATGGTGCCTTGCCGGACTTCATCCAGTTCCGCAGCCACCGCGACTACCTGCGGCGCGTGGTCGAGGAGGAAACCAACCTGCGCAAGGACGGCACGCGCTTCGTGGGTACCGAGGAGGAGGGCGAATCCTCGCTGGCCTACCGCGATGCGGTCAATGCGGCGGGCTCGCCATCGCAGGCGATTTCCGAGACCTATGCCTGGGCCCCGGGAACCGAGCTGGTGCGCGACGGCGCGCGCGGCCTGGGCAAGCTCTGAGGCACAGGCGCGCATGCCCAGGATCCACCATCTCAACTGCATCTGCGCCTGCCCGCTGGGCGGGCGCCTGATGGACGGGCGTGCGCCCACGGTCTTCCAGCGCGGCACGCTGTGCTGCCATTGCCTGCTGCTGGAGACCTCCGAGGGCCTGACGCTGGTCGATACCGGCTACGGCCTGGGCGACGTGCGCGAGCCGCAGCGCCGCCTGAGCAGCTTCTTCCTCTGGCTGATGTCGCCCGATCTGCGCGAGGAGATGACCGCCGCGCGCCAGATCGAGCGCCTGGGGTTCCGCCGCGAGGACGTGCGGCATATCGTGCTGACCCATCTGGACTTCGACCACGCGGGCGGCCTCGACGACTTCCCGCGGGCCGCGGTGCATCTGCTGCGCAGCGAGCGCGAGGCGGCCGAGGCGCAGCACACCTGGCTCGACCGCCAGCGCTACCGGCCCGCGCAGTGGGCGAGCCGCCCGCGCTGGCAGGTCTATGACGCAGCGCAGGGCGACACCTGGCAGGGCCTGCAGTGCGTGCGTGCGCTGCGCGGCTTGACGGACGACGTGCTGCTGGTGCCGCTGGCCGGCCACACGCTGGGCCATGCTGGCGTCGCGGTGCGCTCGGGCGAAGGCTGGATGCTGATGGCCGGCGATGCGTATTTTCACCACCGCGAGATGGACCTCGAGGATCCCTGGTGCACGCCGGGCCTGCGCATGTACCAGACGATGATGGAAAAGGACCGCAAGGCGCGCCTGGCCAACCAGGGCCGGCTGCGCGCGCTCAAGGCGCAGGCTGGCGCCGCCATCGACATCCTGAGCGCGCACGATCCGCTGGAATTCGAGCGCGTTGCGGGCCGCGCGATGTATACGCTGCCCGAAGCCGTGCCGGCGGTTCAGCGCACATAGCCCAGCGGCAGCGCGGTGGTGTATTTGAGCTCCTCCATCGCGAAGCTCGAGGAAACGTCCAGCAGCTGGGTGCCGGCGATCAGGCGCTTGTAGACCTTGTCGTAGGCGGCGATGTCGGGCACCACCACGCGCAGCAGGTAGTCGACGTCGCCGCTCATGCGGTAGAACTCGACCACCTCGGAAATGGCCTCGACGGTGGCATGGAAGCGGTCGAACCATTCCTGGCTGTGGGTGCTGGTGCGCACCGCGACGAACACCGTGACGCTGACGTTGGCATGGTTGCGGTCCACCAGCGCCACGTTGCGCGTGATGACGCCCGCCTCCTTGAGGCGCTGGATGCGCCGCCAGCAGGAGGTCTGCGACAGGGCCAGTTCGGCAGCCAGATCGGCAACCGGTACATCGGCATCCTGCTGGAGCTTTTCGAGCAAACGGCGGTCGGTGGAATCCATTTTCATATTCATGCATCGATGTGGAATGGCTTTGCACAGGAGGGCATAGCCAAGCAGTATTCTGCAAGAGCAATACGCTGGCCCCGTTGGAAAATTCCTCCATGGAAATCTATCTCGATGCGAATGCCACCACGGCCGTCTTTCCCCCGGCCCGTCAGGCCGCGCTGGCCGTCATGGCCGACAGTTTCGGCAATCCCAGCAGCACCCATGGCAGCGGCCTCAAGGCGCGGGCTGTGCTCGACCAGGTGCGGGCCAGCGCGCGGCGCGTGCTCGATGCTCCCACGGGCGAGCTGTTCTTCACCAGCGGCGCCACCGAAGGCATCCAGACCAGCGTGCTGTCGGCGCTGTGCGAATTGCGCCGGCGCCGCGATGCCGGCGAGCCCGCGGCCGAGGCGCTGCTGTATGGCGCCACCGAGCACAAGGCGGTATCGCAGGCGCTGCAGCACTGGAACCGGCTGCTGGGATTGGACCTGCCGATCCTGGCCATTCCCGTGGACCGCAACGGCCGCCATGACCTGGCCTGGCTGCGCGCGCACGCACCGGCAGCGGGGCTGGTCTGCACCATGGCCGCCAACAACGAGACCGGCGTCATCAGCGATCTCGATGGCATTGCCGACATCCTGCGCGGCAGTGCGGCGCTGTGGCTGGTCGACGGGGTCCAGGCGCTGGGCAAGCTGCCCTTGAAGCTGGCCGAGCGGGACATCGACTACGCCCCCTTTTCCGGACACAAGTTCCACGCCCCCAAGGGCATCGGCCTGCTCTACGTGCGTGCGGGCGCGCCCTTCACGCCGCTGCTGACGGGCGGCGGGCAGGAGGGGGGCTTGCGCGGCGGCACGGAGAACATCGCCGGCATCGCGGCGCTGGGCGCGGTGCTCGGTGCCATGGAAGCCGGCAACGTCTTTCAGACACCTGTGGCGCTGGCCGCGCACCGCGCGCAGTTGACGCAGGCATTGCGCGAGGCCTTCCCGGGGCTGGTGTTCAATGCCGGCGAGGCGCCATGCCTGCCAACGACCTTGAACTTCGCGGTGCGCGGCGTCGGCTCCAAGCTGCTGCTCGATCTCTTCGATGCCGCCGGCCTGCGCGTCAGCGCCGGCTCGGCCTGCAGCGCCGCCAAGGCCGAGCCCAGCTATGTATTGCAGGCCATGGGACTGGAAAAGTGGCGGACCGAGGCCGCGGTGCGCCTGTCCTTTGGCGCGCTCGACAGCGCGGAATTCATTGCCGCGGCCTGCGCGCGGCTGCGGCGCTGCGGCGAGGTCCTGCGCGCGCGCGGCCTGGGCAGCGTGGCGCCGGCCACGGCGTGCGATCAGCCCTCGCCGTTGCCGGGCCATGAGGCGCAGGGGGTGTTTGCCGCGGCCTGCAAGGAGGCATTGCTTCCGGTCGGCGACGCCGAAAAGCGCGCGCTGGCCATCGACTGCGAAGCGGCGGTGGAGTTGCACCGGCAGGGCCAGGTGCTGTGGGTGGATGTGCGCGAAGGCTACGAGCGCGATGTCCAGGCGCAGACCGGGCTGCTCAAGGATGCGCAGGCGGCGCCCCTGTCGGGCCTGGCCTCGGCATTGCCCGAATGGCTGGCGCTCGCGCCGCAGGTGCCGGTGGTGTTCTATTGCCGCAGCGGCAACCGCAGCGCCCAGGCGGCGCGCGCGCTGCGCTGCCTGGGGCATGCCTCCGCCTGGAGCCTGGCAGGCGGGCTGGCGATGTGGAGCGAGCCGGAGCCACAGCGCACGGCCGAGGCTGCGGCGCACTGAAACCCAGGCGCCGTCCGCAAAGAAGCCCGGGTGATCAGGCCTGCGGCAGGCGCGTGCCGGCCAGCCCCCTGGCCTCCAGTGCGGCCGAGCCCATTAGGCACAGGTCCTCGCGCCAGGGCGCGGCGATCAGCTGCACGCCCAGCGGCAGGCCGCCGGCCAGCGCCGGCCACAGCGGCGCGGTGCATACCGGCAGGCCGATGCACGACAGCGGCTGCGTCAGCAGCCCCAGGCCGGCGCGCGGCGGAACCTGCTGGCCATGCAGGTCCACCGTGGCCGCGCCCAAGGGCGTGGCGGCGAAAGGCGTGGCCGGCGCCAGCAACAGGTCGTAGCGCGAGAACAGCGCCATGGCTTCCTGGTGGCACTGGCGGCGCAGCCGCTGCGCCTGCACCACCCATTCCACCGGGATCAGGCTGCCGGCCACCAGGCGGTCGCGCGAGTGCGGCTCGTACTCGGCATAACGGCTGCGCAGCCGTTCGCGGTGCAGCGCGCCGCCCTCGGCCGCGGTGATCAGGAAGGCGGCGGTGCGGGCCGTCTCTGCGCCGCGGAACTCGACCTCATCGGACGCGCCCAGCGCCGCGGCGGCCAGGTCCAGCGCCTGCCGGGCGGCGGCGTCGGCCTGGGCGTGGAACCAGCCGCCGAGGATACCTATGCGCAGGCCCGCCGGCCATTGCAGCGCCGTCGACACCGGCTCCGCCGGCCGCTGTGCGCAGGCGACATCGGCGGGGTCGCCGCCCTGCATCAGGTCGTAGGCCAGCGCCAGGTCGCGTGTGCTGCCGGCGAAGAGCCCCAGGTGATCCAGGCTGTGGACGAAGGGATAGGTGCCGCTGCGTGGCAGCCGGCCGTAGGTAGGCTTGAGGCCGAACACGCCGCACAGGCTGGCCGGCACGCGCACCGAGCCGTTGGTGTCCGAGCCCAGCGTCAGCGGCACCAGCCCCGCCGCCACGGCGGCGGCCGAGCCTCCAGAAGAACCGCCCGCCACCCGCGTGCGGTCGTGTGGATTGCGGGTGCTGCCGTAATGGCTGTTCTCGGTGGTGAAGCCATAGGCATGCTCGTCCATGTTGAGCGCGCCGACCAGTACCCCACCAGCCTGCCGCAAGCGGCGCACCAGCAGCGCGTCCTGCGTGGCCGGAGGGTCTGCGGCATTGACCTGGCCGCCGGCCAGCGTCGCCAGGCCCGCGACATCGTAGAGGTTCTTCACCGCATAGGGCACGCCGGCCAGCGGTGGCAAAGACTCGCCCCGGGCAAAGGCGGCGTCCACCGCGGCCGCTTCGGCCAATGCCCGCTCGGCGGTGACGGCGGTGAAGCAGTTGAGCTGCGGGTCCTGCGCGGCGATGCGCTCGAGTGTCTCGCACGCGATGGAGGTGGCGCTGCGCTCGCCGCTGCGCACCTGGGCGGCCAGCGCCTCGGCGCTGGCAAAGGCGGGTCCGGTCGGGGTGATGGTGGCGTTCATGGGCGGAAAACGTAGGCGGCCTCGTCCTGCCGCGCCAGCGGTTGCAGGCGCAGCGCAGCGGCCATGGCGGCGATGCGGGCGAATTGCTCGGCCACCTGCGCCGGGGGGATCAGGGTGGCGTCGTAGCCCTGCAGCGCCATGGCGGCGCGCACATAGGCATCGATGTCGGCTGCGGACGCCGCGGGAGCGGAAGGTACAGGCTGGCTCATCTCATTCGACCTTGGCGCCGGTGGACTTCACCAGCGGCGCGTAGTGGGCCATCTCGCGCTGCACGATGCGGTTGAACTGTTCCGCGTTGCCGGTGGTGACCACCTCCGCGCCCAGCTGCAGATAGGTCGCCTTGATCTCCGGCGAGGCCAGCACCTTGGCCAGGGTGTCGTTGAGCTTCCTGACCACCGGCGCGGGCAGGCCGGCGGGGCCGACGATGCCGTTGTAGAGCACCAGCTCGAATCGGGGCACGCCGGCTTCGACCATGGTCGGCACCTCGGCGGCGGAGGCCACGCGCTGCGGCGTGGTGACCGCCAGGGCCCGCAGGGTGCCGGCCTTCACCTGGGCCAGCGCGGGCGGCAGGCTGCTGAAGAAGAAGTCGATCTCGCCGGCCAGCAAGGCATTGGTGGCGGGCGCGCTGCCGCGGTAGGGCACATGCACCGGCTCGATGCCGCCGGCATTGTTGAGCATGGCGCCGGCCAGGTGGATGATGGTGCCGTTGCCGGAGGAGCCGAAGTTGCCCGGCTTGGACTTCTGCTGCGCGATCAGCTCCTGCACGGTCTTCGCCGGCGACTTGGCGTTCACCACCAGCATCAGCGGCGTGGACGCCACCATGCCCACGGGCGTGAAGCTGCGCACCGTGTCATAGGGCAGCTTGGGATAGAGGCTGGCGTTGATGGCATGCGTGGTGACGTCGGTCAGCAGCAGGGTGTAGCCGTCCGGCGCGGACTTGGCCACCGCGTCGGCGGCGATGGTGGTGCCGGCGCCGGGCTTGTTGTCCACCACCACCGCCTGGCCCAGCTCGCGGCCCATCTGCATGGCGACGGCGCGGGCGATCACATCGGTGATGCCGCCCCCGGGAAAGCCCACCACCATGCGGATCGGCTTGGAAGGATAGGCATCGGGCTGGGCCTGGGCCGGGCCGGCCAGGGCCAGCAGCAGGGATGCGGCCAGGGCCGAAAGGTTCTGACGGCGCGAAAGAAAAGGCATTTTTGACTCCCGTGGAAAGAAAAAACCAGAAAGCGGCGGTTGGAGCGGGTGCTCAGGGCGCGGCCGGCGCCGCCAGCGCCACCGCCCGCATCGCCTGCCACAGCGCCTGGATCTCGTCGCGCACCAGGCGCCGGCCGATCAGCACCAGGCTGCTGCCCTCGGGCAGGGCAGCGCCGGCGGCCAGCGGCACCTCGCGGTCGAACTGGTGGCCCACGCCCTGCACCACGAAGGCCTGGCCGGGCGCGTCCTCGTAGCGCACGATGCCCTTGACGCGCAGCAGATCGGCGCCGCGCAGGCGCACCAGCAGCTCCAGGAACTCGCGCAGCAGCGCGCGCGGCAGCGGCAGGTCGAAACGCAGCGCGAAGCTGCCGACCCCGGCGGGATGCGGCACCAGCCGGCGGCCCAGGTAGGCGCCGTCGGCCGGCGCGGTCGCCAGCCATTCGAAGGGCGTGGCATCGGCCAGGTCGGCCACCGGTATGTCGCCGAAGGCGGCCTCCTGGCAGCGCGCGAAGGCATTGATGCCGCGCACCCAGTCCTGCGCCGCCTCGCGCTCCCCGGGCGTGGCGCGGTCGGCCTTGGAGAACACCACCCGGTCGGCCGCCGCCACCTGGCGCGCGGCGATGCCGGGCGCGGCGGCGCGGCCCGCGGCGTTGGTGGGGTCGACCAGGGTCACCACATGGCCCAGCCGGTAGTCGCGCAGCAGCGGCGCGTCGCCATACAGGGTCTGCGCCACCGGGCCGGGATCGGCCAGGCCGCTGGTCTCCACCACCACCCGGTCGAAGCCGGGCAGCTCGCCGCGCCGCCGGCGCATGCCGATGTCCACCAGCATCTCCTGCAGGTCGCCGCGCAGCTGGCAGCAGACGCAGCCGTTGTCCAGCAGCATGGTGCGGTCGTCGGAGCGCTCCAGCAGGTGGTGGTCGATGCCGATCTCGCCGATCTCGTTGACGATCAGCAGCGTGTTGGCCAGCTCCGGCGCGGCCAGCACGCGCCGCAGCAGCGTGGTCTTGCCGGCGCCGAGGAAACCCGACACCACGATGACCGGCGTGCGCGCATCGCGCAGCGCGAGGGATTGCGGGCCGGCCATGGCTAGATGTTCATCTCGATGCAGTAGAGGCCGCCGGTATGGCGGTCCACCGCGAAGACGATGCCGCGGTCGTCCACGAACACGTCGTTGATCTGCGTCGCGCCCACCGGCGAGCCCGCGGGCGCGGCCGGCACGAAACTGGCGATCTCCTGCGGTGCGAACGGGTCGGAGATGTCGTAGGCGCGCACCCCGGCGTTGAAGAAGGTGCCGACGATCACCTGGTCGGACTTCCACGCGCCTGGCACCGGCGGGTTCTCGTGCAGGTTGTGCGCGCCGAAGCGCCCGCCTCGCTTGGCGAACACGTCCACGGGCGGCGCCGGCAGCGTCGAGATGCTGACCAGGTTCTTCTCGTCGCTCATGTCGACCATCCACACCAGCTTCGGCCAGTCGCCGCCGTTGTCCATCACGCATTCGTCGCTGCAGACCAGCAGGTTGCGCTCGAACAGCGGCAGCGCGGTGTGGCTGAAGCCCTTGAAGGGCGGCGAGTTGACGAAGCGCGAAACGACCTTGGGCCGCGAGCGGTCGGAGATGTCCAGCACGAAGATGCCGCCGTCGATATAGCCCAGGTAGCAGCGGTCGGGCCGCTCGGGATAGACGTTGCTGTTGTGCGCGCGGATGCCGGAATCGAAGGGCGCGGCCAGGCGCTGCGGCGGGGGCTCGGCGTCGCCCTCCATGGTGCCGGGGAAGTGCCAGCGTCCCACCGCCTCGGGCTTCGAGGGATTGCGCACGTCGATGATGCGGTAGACCTGGTCGTCCTTGGGGTTGCGCGGGACCAGCTCCGGGTCGCCGCAGGCCATGTGCACCGTCTCGCCATCGACGAACCACAGCGTGTGGGCGCCGCGCGAGTGCGGGCCGGAGGCGTCGAAGTGCGAGATCAGCCGCGGCGACTCGGGCCGCGAGATGTCGAACAGATCGAAGCCCGCCGGCTGCAGCCCGGGGCGGCTGACCTGGTAGGCGACGGCCATCATCTGGCCCGAGATCTCGAGCGAGTTGGAGCGCACCGCCGCGTGCGGCAGCTCGGTCTGCACGACGATCTTCGGCGCGCGCGGGTCGCTCACGTCCACGCCGGTGAAGTTCTTGGGCGCGCTCTCGTGCGCCATCCACAGGATGCGCCGGCCGTCCGGCGCGAGCTGCAGGGCCACGCCTTCGCCCAGCCCGCCCCAGCCGGAGAGGTCGTGGTGCGAGAGCAGCTTCATGTTGCGGTGCTGTGCGGTGGCGGCGTTCATGCTGCGGCTCCCGGTGCGGTCTGCGCGTGCCAGGCCAGGATCTGCTCGCCAGTCATGAAGGCGACGTCGGCATGGCCATGCATGTACGCGAGGGCCTGCTCGAAATACCTGATGCGGTGCGGCACGCCGCTGAGGAAGGGGTGCACCGCCAGGCCCAGCACCCGGACCTGGTCCGCGCCTTCCTCGTAAAGCCGGTCGAAGGTGTCGGTGACGCGCCGCAGCAGCTCGTCGGCGCGGTGGTGCTGCACGGCCATCATGGGAATGTCGTTGAGCTCCACCGAATAGGGCATGGCGACCATCTCGCCGGTTTGGGTGCGCAGCGGCACCGGCTGGTCGTCGAGCACCCAGTCGCCGATGTAGCGGATGCCGGCGGCATGCAGCAGGTCGACGCTGTCCAGGGTCTGCGTCAGCCCGGGGCCGAGCCAGCCCACCGGCGCCTTGCCGGTGAAGTCGCGGATGGTGTCCACCGTGCGGCGGATCATGGCCGCCTGGTCCTCGACCTTGTGCACCGGCATCTGCTCGAAGCCATGGCCCATGAACTCCCAGCCCGCGTCGCGCGCGGCTTCGGCCACGCGCGGGTAGTTCAGGCAGACCGCGCCGTTGATGGACAGGGTGGGCACGATGCCCAGCTTGTCCAGCGCCGCCTTCAGGCGCCAGAAGCCGACGCGCATGCCGTACTCATGCCAGGCCCAGTTCGCCATGTCGGGCTGCACCGCCACACCGGTGGGGGCCGGAAGCACTTGGCGCGGCATCGGCCGCTCGATGCTCCAGTCCTCGACGTTGACGATGGGCCAGACGATCACCCGGGCACCCCCGGGGCCCTTGCGTGGCGGGCGGTCGATCATGGCGGAATAGTCGATGCGGTCTTTGGGGTTCATGATAATGTCCACTATTTGGATATATGCGACAGGTCCTTCTGGCGTTGCAAATTCGATGCCCGAAGGAGCTTCTGTATGAAACCCGCAGATACTTTTACCGAATATCCATTATTTGGACTTTCAATGAATACTTCTCCGAGCCTGCCCCCTGTCTCCGCCAGCCCGCAGGGCGTCGCCCGCATCGCCGCGCTGCTGCGGCTGGTGGCGGTCCACCAGGGCAGCGGGCTGCGCTACACCGAGATCGCGGAGCTCAGCGGGCTCGAGCGGCCGACGGCCCACCGCGTGCTCAAGTCCATGGTCGAGGAGGAACTGCTGGTGCGCGACCCCGCCACCCGCAGGTACCGGCTTGGTGCGTTGATCGCCGAATTGGGGGCGCTGGCCGCGCCCGTTCACGACCTTGGTGCGCTGTGCCAGCCGGCGCTGCAGCGCCTGGCGCAGGCGACCGGCGACACCGCCTTCGTGTTCACCCGCCGCGCCAACGATGCGCTGTGCGTCAGCCGGGTGCAGGGCGACTTCCCCATCCAGACGCCGGTGGTGGCGGTCGGCAGCCGCCAGCCACTGGGGGTGAATGCGGGGGGGCTGGCCTTCCTCATGGCGCTGCCGGCGCGCGAGGTGGACAGCATTCTGGCGGCCGTCGGCAGCCGGCTCGGCAGCTTCCAGCAGCTGGAGGTGAACAAGCTGCGCGAAGCCGTGGCGGCGGCGCGCAAGCAGGGCTATGCCTGCATCGGCGAGCATGCCGTCGCCGGCGTCACGGCCATCGGCCTGCCGGTGCCGGGCGCCGGCGGCGCTCCGGTGGCGGCGCTGACGGTGGCCTCCACCACCAGCCGCATGACGCTGGAGCGGCAGCAGGACATCCTGCCGGTGCTGCGCCGCGAGGTGCATGCGCTGGCGGCGCTGCTGGGCGGCGACGGCGCAACCCAGTACAAGACGGGGCAGCACCCGTAAAAAAGCCCAGGCCGTCCGGGCACCTGGGCTTTGTCCTGAACGCCTGGCAGGCAGCACGGCATGGCATGGCGGATCCCGATGCCTTCGAGCTCAGGAGCGGTGGCCTGCCGCTTTCCCGGGCGCCGCCAGCAGGCTTTCGAGCGCGTCGAAGTCGAGCGGCTTGACGAAGTGCATATCGAACCCCGCCTCCTTCGCCGCCTTGACATCGCTCGGCTGCCCATAGCCGGTCACCGCGATCAGAATCAGGTCCTCTGGCTTGGCTTGCCGCAGCCGCCTGGCAAGCTCATAGCCGGTCATCGTCGGGAGGCCGATGTCGAGCAGTCCGACATCAGGCTTGAACGTCCGCGCAACTTCCAGGCCGGCATAGCCTTCATAGGCAAGCGCGACTTCGTG
This sequence comes from Comamonas endophytica, assembly GCF_023634805.2. Lineage (NCBI taxonomy): Bacteria > Pseudomonadati > Pseudomonadota > Betaproteobacteria > Burkholderiales > Comamonadaceae > Comamonas > Comamonas endophytica. The sequence goes on along the minus strand of NZ_CP106881.1, from coordinate 1,193,067 downwards.
TCCAGACATCCGCAGCAGCTCGGCAACGCCGTTGGCGGCGTCGACGTTGTCGTCCACCACCAGCACCCGGCGCGCCGTGAATGCCGCGGCCGGAGCCTGGGCCGTCTCGGGCACCTTGTCCGGCAAGGCCTTCGGGACCAAGGGAAGCCGGACGGTGAAGCGGCTGCCTCGACCGATGCCGCCGCTGGCGACCGCAACAGTGCCGCCATGGGATTCCACGATCTGCTTGACCAGGGTCAAGCCGATGCCCAGTCCGCCTTCCGCGCGGGCGCGCGTGGTCTCCGACTGCACGAACAGATCGAAGATGTGCGGCAGGATATCCGGCGCGATGCCCGAGCCATCGTCCGTGACGCTCACGACCGCTTCGCCGTCGATGACTTCCATGCGCAATTCCACATGGCCGCCCCGGTCCGTGTACTTGCCGGCGTTGTTCAGCAGGTTGCCGAACACCTGGTCCATGCGCGTGCCGTCGGCCTCCACCGTGACCGGACCTTCGGGCAATACGGTGATCAGCTGGTGGCCGCGCTGCGTCATGAAAGGCGTCGCTGCGGCAGCCACGTTCTTCAGCAGTTCGACCAAGCACAGCGGACTGCGGTGCAGGGACAATTTGCCCCGGGTGATCCGCGAGATGTCCATGAGGTCATTGATCAGCCGGGTCATGGTCGTGACCTGGCGGTCGATCATGGCCAGGGGGCGGCGCAGCCCCTCGTCCTGTGATTTCATCTCCATCACCTTGACCGCCATGCGGATGGGCGCCAGCGGATTGCGCAGCTCGTGCGCCAGGACCGCGATGAACTCGTCCTTGCGATGGTCGTCGACCAGCGACATCTCGAGCCGGTCCTCGGCCGCGGTCGCGTCCTCGAATGCCAGCAGCAGGCGCGCCGACCGATGGCCCATGGCGGGCACCTTGCGCGCATGCACGAGCATGGACTTGCGCCCGATGCCCGGGAAGTCATGGTTCACGCGGTAGCTGTTGACCGGTTTGTTGACGGTCAGGACCTGCTCCAGCACGAGCCGCAGCTCGGGAATGTCCCACTGCCCGTCGCCCAGGTCGAAAAACCATCTGTTCAGCGTCATTCCCGGGTTCGTGAGGAAGATGTCGTAGAACGCATTGTTGGCGCGGTGGATGCACAATGACTGGTCCAGAACCAGCAGCGGGTGCGCCATGGTATCGATCACGGATTCGGCGTAGCTGGCGTTGAACTCGGCTTCCTTGCGCGTTTGCAGGAGCTCCGTGTTCAACACCTGCAATTCGCGGCTGCGGCTCATCATCTCTTCGTTGGCGGTCGTCAATTCCTCGTTGCTGGCCTGCAGTTCCTCGCGCGCGGTGACGAGTTCCTCGTTGCCGCTCAGGAATTCCTCGTTCGCCGATTGCAGTTCCTCCTGGGCGGAGCGGGACTCCTCCAGCGCGGCTTCATACGCCTCGTTGGTGGCGTGCAGGTAGTCGCGCAGGCTCCCCAGCTCCTCCTCCAGCTGACGGATGCGCACATCCTTTTCGGATTCCGGAATCTCGGGCCGGCCCTCGGCCTTCTGCGGGCGGCCGTTGGCGTCGAAAAGAATCAGGCAGAAGCTGCTCTTGGTCGCCGGCTCGCGCAGCGGAATGACTTCGACCGTGCCTTCGCGATGGCCGGACGCGGTTTCAATGCGCAGATCGGACTTCAGAACGGTCAAGCCCGATTGTTGCGCTTCCTTGATGACGGGCATCAGCTGCAGCAGGATGCCCGGATGCGCAACGCGGTGCAGGTTCAGGCTTGCGGTGCCGCTGGCGTGCTCGAGATAGGGACTCGTCTGGCCGCGGAACTGCACGATGTTGAGCCGGTCGTCCACCAGGATGCTGGCCGGGGCGAAGCGCGAGAGCAGCAGCCCGTCGGCCTTGCGCTGAACCTGGGTATTGTCCACGAAGGTGGGCTGGGAACTCTCGGTGGAGATGACGGCCATGGGCTTCCTGGCGGGATCGGCCCGCATCACGGCGTCGATCGAGCCGCGCGCCGGCAAGGCCCGGCGATAGACCATGCGCTGGTTGTTCTCCGAACGCTTGAAGAATTGGGTTTCCTCGTCCGCGTTCTCCGCCGGCCCCAGGATCAGGAAGCCGTCGGGCTTGAGCGCATAGTGGAAATGCCGCAGGACCTTGCGCTGCAGCCCTGGGTCGAGATAGATCAGCAGGTTGCAGCAGCTGATCAGGTCCATGCGGGAAAAGGGCGGATCGCGCGTCACGTTCTGGCGCGCGAAGACGCACAGCTCGCGGATGTGCTTGGCGATGCGGTAGCGCCGGTTCTCGTGCACGAAATAACGCTGCAGCCGGGTCGCGGACACCCGCTCGGCAATGCTTTCCGGGTAGGCACCGTGCCGGGCCTGCTCGATGGCCGCCTCATTGAGATCGGTGCCGAAAATCTGGATGGTGATGCCTTGTGCCCGCTCGCCCAGGAATTCCATCAGGCAGATCGCGAGCGAATAGACTTCTTCCCCGGTGGCGCAGGCGGGCACCCAGATCCGCAGCGGATTGGAATGGTCGCGGTCCTTCAGCAAGGCTGGCAGCACGGTTTGCTTCAGTGCCGTGTAGATCGTCTCTTCCCGGAAGAAAGAGGTCACGCGGATCAGGAAATCGTCATACAGCGCGGCCAGCTCGACCGGGTTGTCCTGAAGGACCTGCAAATAGGAGGACACCTCGGTCGCACCGATCAGTGCCATGCGCCGCTGCAGGCGCCTTTGCACCGTGCTGGGCTTGTACTGGGTGAAATCGGCCTGATAGACCTCATTGATCAACGCAAAGATACCGTCGAGAGATGCTTGCGACGCGGCGGCGGCCGTATCTTCTGCGTCCTGGGCATCGACAAAATAGGGATGCAGGGCGATCTTGGCCAGCTCCGCCACCATGTCCCGGGGGCGCACGACCAGGTCGATACAGCCGGTGTGGATCGCGGACTGCGGCATGCCGTCGAAAGCTGCGCTGGCGGGATCCTGCGCCAGCGTGACGCCGGCGGCTTCCTTGATGGCCTTGACGCCCTCGGAGCCGTCGCTGCCGGTACCGGACAGCACGATGCCGATGGCCCTGCCATTGCGTTGCTGCGCAATGGACGCGAACAGGGCGTCCACCGGCAAATGCTTGTGGGCGGCGTGCGAGCGCGGCGACAGCCTGATCCGGTTGCCCACCAGTGTCATGACGGTATCGGGCGGGATCACGTAGGCATGGTTGGGCTCGATCACCTGTTCCTGTGCCGCCGACATCGGCACGGCCGTGCGCTTTTCCAGGATTTCCGCCAGGTGGCTCTCGTGCCGCGGGTCCATGTGCGAGACGATCAGGAATGCCAGGCCCAGGTCGGGCGGCATCGCCTCGAACAGCTGGCTGATCGCCTCGAGGCCGCCTGCGGACGCCCCGATGCCGACTACCGGAACAAGGCCAAATCCCGATGGCTTGTCGGCCGGCTCCTGGTCAACCGGCGCCATGGCGGGTCCCCATGGCGGCGCTCGCTGGAAGCCTCCACCCACTGTCTTCGTTCATCTTCATGCCCATTTCCTGCAAGTTGCGTATAGAGGTGGCGGATTTCCATCCAGCCACCGCAGTCTCCAGGCCCGCCGTGTTCGACGGGGGAGTTCCGGATTCGGCGGTGGACAGCCTGTGCGTGGCGCGGACAGCGATGCGTGCTGCTTCGCTGGTGCGCGCAAGCACGCCATGCACAACACATTCAGCCGCGGGGCTTGGTTTCGCGCATGGAGAAGGAAGGGCATGCAATGGCAGCGCCTGCGCTGCCGTGTACATTCCTGAGCTGTTGCTGTGGCCTTGCTGGATGGTACTGCACGCGCTCCGCCTGACACGGGTGTGAAGTGAAAAGAACAGCATTTATGCGCGGAACGTGCCAGCCGAACGCGCTTCGCGACCCAGGCAGGGGGCGGTGGCGCAACAATGGCTCCAGGCTTGCCGGACAAGGCCGTGGCAATCGCCTGTAAACCCTGCTGAAGGTGGGGTATCCTGATCGGTTACGGCTAGGCCTTGACACCGAACCCTGGCGTTCAGGGAAATTCTTGGGCTTGGGAGTTTCGTATCGAGCGGAGCCAAGGGCATGCCGCGCCGCCTGGGCGTCAGGGCACTGCATCGTGCCGCCCATACCCTTTTGCCTGTTCTTGGGCTCAGCCGCGCTGACTGGCTCCATCGTGCAAAAGGAAAATCCTGGTCGGGGTGAGAGGATTCGAACCTCCGGCCTCTACGTCCCGAACGTAGCGCTCTACCAGGCTAAGCTACACCCCGATTCATCCACCGCAAACGGCGCTTGAACCCATGGAAGGCTTCAAGTGCGTCTGTCGAGCAGTTGAGCCGCCAATTGTAGCAAATTTGCGGTGTGTGAATTGTCTGGCAGCATTTTTAGTGCATCGATCGCACGTTCGGCCTCCGCATGCGCTGCGGCGCGGGCCACGTCCAGTGCGCCCGTGGCCTGCACGATGGCGATGACAGTGGCCAGCTGCTCGGTCGAACCCTGCTCGATGGCCCCGCGCACGATGGCCGCCTGCTCGGGCGTGGCGCGCTGCATGGCGGCAATCAGCGGCAGCGTGCATTTGCCTTCGCGCAGGTCGTCGCCCAGGTTCTTGCCCATCTCCGCGGCGTCGCCGGTGTAGTCCAGCACGTCGTCGATGATCTGGAAGGCCGTGCCCAGCGCCTGGCCGTAGATCGCGCAGGCCTCCTCGACATGCGGTGCGCTGCCCGCGAGCACCGCCCCCAGCTGGGCGCTGGCCTCGAACAGCTTGGCGGTCTTGGAGCGGATCACGTGCAGGTAGCCGGCCTCGTCGAGCGAGGCATCGTGCATGTTCATCAGCTGCTGGACCTCGCCCTCGGCAATGATGTTGGTGGCGTCCGAGAGGATCTGCAGCACGCGCATGCTGCCGGCTTCCACCATCATCTGGAAGGAGCGGGTGTGCAGGAAGTCCCCGACCAGGACGCTCGCCGGGTTGCCGAAGGCCTCGTTGGCCGTGGCGCGGCCGCGGCGCATGGTCGATTCATCGACCACGTCGTCGTGCAGCAGCGTCGCGGTATGGATCAGCTCGACCACCGCCGCGAGATTGATGCGCTGGCTGCCCTCGTAGCCCAGCGCCTTGCAGATCATCAGCAGCAGCGCCGGGCGCAGCCGCTTGCCGCCGGCGGCGATGATGTACTGGGAGATCTGGGAAATCAGCGGCACGCTGCTGTGCAGACGGTCGGCAATGACGCTGTCCACCTCGCGCATGTCGCCGGCGATCAGGGAAAGGGGATTGTTGGGGGTGATAGCTGTTGTCAAAATAGTGGCCGCCCTGTGAGCCTCGGATTATAGGAACTGTAGGCGTGAAATGAGGGGCTTGGCTGCGGCCATGGCCTGAAGTCTGCACAGGACAACGCAATGCAAGCAAATCCATGCCATGGTACAATCGCCGGCTCTGCGGAAATCCGTTTCGCAGAACTCTCAATTCAAGAGGTCATACATGTACGCGGTCATAAAAACCGGCGGCAAGCAGTATCGCGTTGCTTCCGGCGAAAACATCAAAGTAGAACAGATTGCTGCGGACGTAGGCCAGGAAATCGTGATCGACCAGGTTCTGGCAGTCGGCAACGGCGCTGAACTCAAGGTTGGCACACCCCTGGTGTCCGGCGCAACTGTGAAGGCAACCGTGGTTGCTCACGGCAAGCACGACAAGGTGCACATCTTCAAGATGCGCCGTCGCAAGCACTATCAGAAGCGTCAGGGTCACCGTCAGCAGTTCACCGAACTGCAGATCGTGGCAATCGTTGCTTAATAGGAGCTAGGTCATGGCACAGAAAAAAGGCGGCGGCTCTACGCGAAACGGGCGCGATTCCAAGCCCAAGATGCTCGGCGTGAAGGCTTTCGGCGGTGAACTGATCACGGCTGGCTCCATCATCGTTCGCCAGCGCGGCACCAAGTTCCACCCCGGCGAGAACGTCGGCGTGGGCAAGGACCACACGCTGTTTGCCTTGGTCGAGGGCCACGTGTCCTTCTCCACCAAGGGCGCACTGTCCAAGCACACGGTCAATGTGACGCCTGCCTAAGGTTTGTCACTTCGACTCGCAGCGAAGCCCCGACCTGTCGGGGCTTCGCTGTTTGAGGGGTATGCTTGGCCCCTCTAGTGCCCCGTTCATCGGGGCCTTATGCTTTTGTGCGCTGCGCGAAAGCACACTGATTTTGTAAACTGGATGCCCCATGAAGTTCGTCGATGAAGCTTATATTGACATTGCTGCCGGTGACGGCGGCAATGGCTGCGTCTCGTTCCGGCACGAGAAATACAAGGAATTCGGCGGCCCCAATGGAGGAGACGGCGGCCGCGGCGGCCATGTCTTCGCGGTGGCGGATTCCAATCTCAACACCCTGGTCGATTTCCGCTATGCGCGCCGGCACGAAGCCAAGCGCGGCGAGCACGGCATGGGCTCGGACATGTTTGGCGCCGCAGGGGCCGACATCACCCTGCGCGTGCCGGTGGGCACCATCTTCTCCGACGCCGAGACCGGCGAGGTGCTCTACGAGCTGCTGACCCCGGGCGAGGTCGTGACCATTGCCAAGGGCGGCGATGGCGGCTTCGGCAACATGCGCTTCAAGAGCGCCATCAACCGCGCGCCGCGCCAGAAGACGCCGGGCTGGCCGGGCGAGCGCAAGAGCCTCAAGCTCGAGCTCAAGGTGCTGGCCGACGTCGGCCTGCTGGGCATGCCCAACGCGGGCAAATCGACGCTGATCGCCGCGGTCTCGAATGCGCGCCCGAAGATCGCCGACTATCCCTTCACCACGCTGCACCCGAACCTGGGCGTGGTGCGCGTCGGCCCGGAGCAGAGCTTCGTCATTGCCGACATTCCCGGCCTGATCGAGGGCGCGTCGGAAGGCGCGGGCCTGGGCCATCTGTTCCTGCGCCATCTGCAGCGCACGCGCCTGCTGCTGCATGTGGTCGACATGGCACCGTTCGACGAGACCGTGGACCCCGTGGCGCAGGCCAAGGCGATCGTCGGCGAGCTCAAGAAGTACGACGCCGCGCTCCACGACAAGCCGCGCTGGCTGGTGCTCAACAAGCTGGACATGGTCCCGGCCGAAGAACGCGCCGCGCGCGTCAAGGACTTCGTCAAGCGCTTCAAGTGGAAGGGTCCGGTGTTCGAGATCTCGGCGCTGACGCGCGAGGGCTGCGAGCCGCTGATCAAGACCATCTTCCAGCATGTGCAGGCCGAGCAGCGCGCCGAGAACACGCCGGTCGAAGTCGACCAGCGCTTCGTGGGTGATGCGCCCGCGGACATCGATCCGCGCGATCCGCGCTTTGCCGGCGACGATGCTTGATGAGAGAGCCGGGCAGGCTGCAAAGCCTGCCGGGAGGGGCGGCCCAAGGGCCATCGACTGACCAGCGCCTGCGCCCACGGGGCCGGCGCCCAAGAACAATCCGAATCATGGCTTCCAGTGTTTTGCGCGACGCGCGGCGTATCGTGGTGAAGGTCGGCTCCAGCCTCGTGACCAACGAGGGCCGGGGCCTCGATGAAGAGGCCATCGCGCAGTGGAGCCGGCAGCTGGCCGGCCTGGTGCGCGGCGAAGGCGGCGTGCGCCGCGAGGTGGTCATGGTCTCCAGCGGGGCGATTGCCGAGGGCATGAAGCGCCTGGGCTGGAAGACCCGTCCCAAGCAGGTGCACGAGCTGCAGGCCGCGGCGGCCGTGGGCCAGATGGGCCTGGCGCAGATGTACGAGACCAAGCTGCGCGAGCAGGGCGTGGGCAGCGCCCAGGTGCTGCTGACCCATGCCGACCTGGCCGACCGCGAGCGCTACCTGAATGCGCGCACCACGCTGCTGACGCTGCTCAATCTGGGCGTGGTGCCGGTCATCAACGAGAACGACACCGTCGTCAACGACGAGATCAAGTTCGGCGACAACGACACGCTGGGCGCGCTGGTGGCGAACCTGGTCGATGCCGACGCGCTGGTCATCCTGACCGACCAGAAGGGGCTGTACACCGCCGACCCGCGCAAGAACCCCGATGCGCGCTTCGTCGACGAAGCCCAGGCCGGCGACCCGGCGCTCGAGGCCATGGCCGGCGGCGCGGGCTCGAGCATCGGCAGCGGCGGCATGATCACCAAGATCCTGGCGGCCAAGCGCGCCGCGGGTTCGGGCGCCTCCACGGTGATTGCCTGGGGCCGCGAGCCGAACGTGCTGGGGCGGCTGGTGGCGGGCGAGGCCATCGGCAGCCTGCTGGTGGCGCAGACAGCGAAGAAGCAGGCGCGCAAGCAGTGGATTGCCGACCATCTGCAGCTCAAGGGCGCGGTCCATGTGGACCAGGGTGCGGCCGACAGGCTGCGCGAGGACGGCAAGAGCCTGCTGCCCATCGGCATGACCGGCGTGGATGGCACCTTCTCGCGCGGCGACGTGATTGCCGTGCGCGACCCGCTGGGCCGGGAGATCGCGCGCGGCCTGGCCAACTATGCCAGCGCCGAGGCGCGGCTGCTGTGCCGCAAGAGCTCTTCGGAATTCGAGCGGCTATTGGGCTACACCGCCGAATCGGAGATGATCCACCGCGATAACATGGTGGTCACCGCAGGCTGAAAGAACGCGCCATGCTTGGCGCGGGTTTCAGGGATGCTTGTTGCCGCCCGCCGCGCGCTGGCTGGCTGCAGTCAGATCGGTCTGCGGATCGGGGTCGAAGCTGGCGCCGGGCGGAAGCTCCAGCCCCGGATGCAGCAGGCCCAGCGTGGTGCGCGAAGGCAGCGAGGCTGCGGGCATGGCGGAGCCGTCGGGGTCCCGGTTGCGCATGCCGCTGCGCAGGTAGCGGTTGCGCTGCTCCTGGCGCGGCAGGAAGCGCGCCAGCTCGGTCAGCGCCATTTCATAGACGCCGCGCTTGAACTCCACCACCACTTCCAGCGGCACCCAGTAGTCGTTCCAGCGCCAGGCGTCGAATTCCGGATGGTCGGTGGCCCTGAGGTTCAAGTCCCAGTCATGGCCCAGCAGCTGCAGCAAATACCAGATCTGCTTTTGGCCGCGGTAGTGCCCGCGCGCATCGCGTCGGATATACCGGTCCGGCACCTCGTAGCGCAACCAGTCCCGGGTTCTGGCGACCACGCGGACGTGGTCGGGCTTCAGACCCACCTCTTCGTGCAATTCCCTAAACATCGCCTGCTCAGGCGATTCCCCGCGGTCTATGCCGCCTTGCGGGAACTGCCAGCTGTGGGTGCGGATGCGTTTACCCCAGAACACCTGGTTCTTGTGGTTGAGCAGGATGATGCCGACGTTCGGGCGAAATCCGTCCCGGTCAAGCATAATCGAACCCCAATTTTTTGAATTGCGTCCATTATGCATGGTGCCATGCCCCCGGCAAGCGCGCCCGCCTGATTTCCGCTGTACTCTCGCCCCATGAAAGCCTCTCAATTCTTCATCTCCACCTTCAAAGAAGCTCCGGCCGATGCCGAAGTGGTCAGCCACAAGCTCATGATGCGTGCCGGGCTGATCAAACGGCTGGGCGCGGGTGTCTACAACTACATGCCGATGGGCCTGCGCGTCATCCGCAAGGTCGAAGCCATCGTGCGCGAGGAGATGAACCGCGCCGGGGCCGTCGAGGTCACGATGCCCGTCGTGCAGCCGGCCGAGCTGTGGCAGGAAACCGGCCGCTTCGAGAAGATGGGCGCCGAGCTGCTGCGCATCCAGGACCGCCATGGCCGCGACTTCGTCATCCAGCCGACCAGCGAGGAAGTGGTAACCGACATCGCGCGCCAGGAACTTCGCAGCCACAAGCAGTTACCCAAGAATCTCTACCAGATCCAGACCAAGTTCCGCGACGAGCGCCGTCCGCGTTTTGGCCTGATGCGGGGCCGCGAGTTCACCATGAAGGACGCCTACAGTTTCGACAAGAGCCGCGATGCGGCCCAGCTGAGCTACCAGACCATGCGCCAGGCCTACCAGCAGATCTTCGATCGCTTCGGCCTGCGCTACCGCGCCGTGCGCGCCGACAGCGGCGCGATCGGCGGCGATCTGAGCGAGGAATTCCAGGTCATTGCCGCGACCGGTGAGGACGCCATCGTCTATTGCCCGGACAGCGATTACGCGGCCAACCTCGAGAAGGCCGAGGCGCTGGCGCCCGCGGGCCCGCGCGCGGCGGCCACGCTGGCCATGAGCCAGGTTGCCACGCCGGGCAAGAGCACCTGCCCCGACGTGGCCGAGCTGCTGGGCGTGCCGCTGTCGACCACCGTCAAGTCGCTGGTGCTGGCCACCGATGCGCTCGACGACAAGGGCGTCGTGGTCAGGAGCCAGGTCTGGCTGCTGCTGCTGCGCGGCGACCACGACATGAACGAGATCAAGGTCGCCAAGGTGCCCGGCCTCGACGCCGGCTTCCGTTTCGCGACGCAGGCCGAGATCGAGTCCCACTTCGGCTGCAAGCCCGGGTACCTGGGGCCGGTCAACCTGCTGCAGCCGGTGAAACTGGTGGTCGACCGTGACGTGGCCGTCATGGGCGACTGGATCTGCGGCGCCAACGTCGAAGGCTTCCACATGATCGGCGTGAACTGGGGCCGCGACCTGCCGGAACCGGAAATCGTTGCCGACCTGCGCAATGTGGTGGCTGGCGATGCCTCGCCGGACGGCAAGGGCCCGCTGGCGATCGAGCGCGGCATCGAGGTCGGCCATGTGTTCTACCTGGGCGACAAGTATTCCAGGGCGATGAACGCCACCTTCCTGGCCGAGAACGGCAAGCCCGCGTTCTTCGAGATGGGCTGCTACGGCATCGGCATCACGCGCCTGCCGGCCGCGGCCATCGAGCAGAACCATGACGAGCGCGGCATCATCTGGCCCGACGCGATCGCACCGTTCACGGTGGTGCTGTGCCCCATCGGCATGGCGCGCAGCGAGGCCGTGCAGGCCAGCGCCGGCGCGTTGTACGACGCGCTGCTCGGGCTGGGCGTGGACGTCATCCTCGACGACCGCGACGAGCGCCTGGGCGCGATGCTCGCCGACTGGGAGCTGATCGGCGTGCCGCACCGCGTGGTGATCTCCGACCGTGGCCTCAAGGAAGGCACGGTCGAATACCAGCACCGCCGCGACACCGAGGCCACCAAGGTCGCGCAGGACGGCATTCTCGAGCACCTCAAGGCGCGTCTGGGGCTGTAATGGGCTCTCCGGGCCGCACCGCTTCACCCTTGCGGCCCATGGCCGCCGGGTTGCGCCGGCGCGGCCTGCTGGCGGCCGCTCCCGCCTGGCTGCTGCTGCCGGGCGCGCCGGCCCATGCCGGCGGGCAGCTCGAGGAACCGCTGGCCGACTCGGTGCGCACGGCGCTGCGCGCCGCCGTGCTCAGCGCCGGGCCGCCGGAGCTGATGTTCGCCTCGACCGAGGCCAGGCTGTCCTACCTGCGCTGGCTGGCGGCGATGAGCGACCGGCTGTACCGGCGCAAGCCCGATGACGCGGTGCGCCGCGAATTCCTGCAGACGGTCTGGTACGAGGCGCGGCGCGCGGGACTGGACGTGAGCCTGGTGCTCGGGCTGATCGAGGTGGAGAGCGCCTTCCGCAAGTTCGCGATCTCCAGCGTCGGTGCGCGCGGCTACATGCAGATCATGCCGTTCTGGATGCGCGTCATCGGCGATGGCGATCCCGGCAACCTGTTCCACATGCAGACCAACCTGCGCTTCGGCTGCGTGATCCTGCGCCACTACCTGGACCGCGAACGCGGCGACATGTTCCTGGCGCTGGGCCGCTACAACGGCAGCCGCGGCAGGTCGCCCTATCCCGATGCGGTGTTCGCGGCGCAGCGCAAATGGGTGTTCGATCCGGCCAGCAGGGTTTGAGCCCGCACTTCGACAGGTTCAGTGCGAACGGAGTTTGCCGTTCGTCCTGAGCCTGGCGCAGGGCAGCCTGTCGAAGGATGGACGTCCCGCCCGATGGATCTGCAGCCAGCTCATGTTCCAGAGACTGTTTGCTTCGAAAACCGGAATTCAACCCTCGGCCTTCTGCACCCCTATCGCATCCGCCTCCAGCCGTGACACCATCACCTGGTCGATGCGGTAACTGTCCACGTCCAGCACCTCGAACTTGTAGCCGCCCCAGTTGACGCTGTCGGTGCGCCGCGGCACGCGCCGCAGCATGACCATCAGGAAGCCGCCCAGGGTCTCGTATTCGTCGTCATGCGGCAGGGCATCGAGCGAGAGCGCGCGCAGCACGTCCTCCACCGGCGTCACGCCGTCGATGAGCCAGGAGTTGGCATCGCGGCGCACGATCTGTTCCTCGTCGTCGAAGGCCACCATGTCGCCCATCACCGTGCTCATCACGTCGTTGAGCGTGACCACGCCGACCACCAGGCTGTATTCGTTGACGATGATCGCGAAGTCCTCGTGCACCTGGCGGAACTGGTCGAGCACCTCGGTCAGCGTGAGGCGGTCGGGAACGATCAGCGCCTTGTGGATCAGCGTGTCGTCGCGCAGCGAGATCGGCTGGTTGGTCAGCGCGCGCTGGAATAGGTCCTTGGCATCGACATAGCCGATGACATGGTCGATGTCGCCGTCGCAGACCGGGTAGGTGGAGAAGGGTTCCTCCGCGATGCGCATGCGCACCACCTCGTCGGGGTCGTCGCGCAGGAAATAGGCAATGCGGTCGCGCTGCGTCATGGCCGAGGCCACGGTGCGCGAGTCGAGGCCGAACACGTTGGCGATCATCTGCTGCTCGCGCTGCGCCAGCATGCCGGCGCGGGCGCTGGCTTCGGTCATGGCCAGGATGTCGTCGGAGGTGATGCGCTCGTCGCGCTGGGTCGGCAGCTTCAGCAGCCTGAAGAGGGCATCGGTGCCGCGGCTGTAGAGCCAGACGATGGGCTTGAACAGCGTCATGCAGGCCTGCATGGGGCCGACCACGCGCAGCGCCACGGCTTCGGACTCGGCCATGCTCAGGCGCTTGGGGATCAGGTCGGCAAATACGATGAACAGCGAGGTGATGATGAAGAACGAGCTCAGAAAGCCCAGCGTCGCCGCCGTGCTGGCCGTGAACCAGAGCTCGAAGGCGCGCGTGAAATAGGGGCTGAAGGCGCCTTCGCCGACGATACCGCCGAGGATGGCAATGGCGTTCTGCCCGATCTGCACCACCGTGAAGTAGTTGCCCGGCTGCTCCTGCATGCGCATCACCGGCTCGGCCCGGCCATCGCCCTCGTCGGCCAGCTGTCGGAGCCGCAGGCGCCGCGAGGCCGCCAACGAGATCTCGGCCATCGAGAAAAAGGCGCTCAGGGCAATCAGCGCGGCAATGGTCAGCAGGCTTTGGGACACGCTCATAGGCAGTCGGTGACTCGCGTAGGGAACATGCCTGACATTGCATCATAAAAGCGGCTGGTGCCGGGAGGGCGATGCGTGCCGTGGACAACAAAAAACCGCCCGAAGGCGGCTGGATGGGGCAGGGCCGGGTTCAAGCCTTGTTGTCCAGGAGCTGCTGCAGCTCGCCGGATTCGTACATCTCCATCATGATGTCGGAGCCGCCAATGAATTCGCCCTTGACGTAGAGCTGGGGAATGGTCGGCCACTGGCTGTATTCCTTGATGCTCTGGCGGATCTCCTGGTCTTCCAGGACGTTGACGGTGGCAATGGTCTTGGTGTCCACGCCGCAGGCCTTGAGGATCTGCAGCGCGCGGCCGGAAAAGCCGCACTGGGGGAAACTGGCGTTGCCCTTCATGAACAGCAGGATGTCGTTGTTCTTGACGAGTTCGTCGATGCGTTGGTGGGTATTGCTCATGTCTGGCTCCTAAAGAGGGCGGCCGCGCGTGCGGCGGGATACGCCCGGGATTATTTCACTGTCTGCGCGATTCCATCATGCACCCGCCCGTGCAACGGGCAATGCCCGCCAGATCGTTGCGGCTTTGCACCTGCGCAAAGCCCGCGCGAGCCAGCAGTTCCTGCACCGCGGGCGCCTGGTCCCAGCCATGCTCGATCAGCAGCCAGCCCCCGGGCGCGAGATGTACCGGTGCCTGGTCAATGATCGCACGGATGTCATCCAGGCCATCGCTGCCGCTGGCCAGCGCCGACAGCGGTTCATGCGTCAGGCTGAGAAGATGGGGATCGTCGGCTGCAATATAAGGGGGGTTGGTGACGATCGCGTCGAATACCTGTCCGGGCGCGACGGCCTGCAGCCATGAGCCCTGGGCAAACTGTACCGCCAGGCCCAGCTGCCGCGCGTTGGCTTCGGCGACGGCCAGCGCGTCGGCGCTGGCATCCACAGCCCACACCTCGGCATCGGGGCGCTGGTGCTGCAGCGCCAGCGCGATGGCGCCGCTGCCCGTGCCCAGATCGGCAATGCGCGGTGCGGGCCGGTCGGCCAGCACTTCCAGCGCCCAGTCGACCAGCGTCTCGGTGTCGGGGCGCGGGTCGAGCACGCGCGCATCGACCTGCAGCGCCAGGCCGTAGAACTCCTTGCGCCCCGTGAGATAGGCCACGGGCTCGCCCGCGAGGCGGCGCGCGCAGAGTGCGTCAAAGGCCTGCTGCTGCGCGGGTGGGAGCATGTCGGTGTCGTGCGTCAAGAGCCAGGCGCGGCCGGCATCGGGCCGGCCCAGCGCATGCAGCAGCAGCAGTTGCGCGTCGATGCGCTCGAGGCCCGCTTCGCGCGCCTGCTGCAGGGCCTGCTGCAGCGTGCTCAAGCGTTGACCTCCAGCTCTGCCAGCTGCTCCGCCTCGCGCGCATGCTGCAGCGCCTGGATGACGTCGCCCAGGTCGCCTTCCATCACATACAGCAGTTTGTAGAGCGTGAGGTTGATGCGGTGGTCGGTGAGCCGGCCCTGGGGGAAGTTGTAGGTGCGGATGCGGTCGGAGCGGTCGCCGCTGCCGATCAGTCCCTTGCGCTGGGCGGCTTCCTTGGCGGCGCGCTCGCTGCGCTCCTTTTCCTGGATGCGCGCCTGCAGCACCTGCAGCGCCTTGGCCTTGTTGGCGTGCTGGCTGCGGCCGTCCTGGCATTCGGCGACGATGCCCGTGGGCAGGTGGACCACACGCACCGCGGAGTCGGTCTTGTTGATGTGCTGGCCGCCGGCGCCGCTGGCGCGGAAGGTGTCGATGCGCAGGTCGGCCGGGTTCAGCGTGACGGCCTGGGCCTCGTCGGGCTCGGGCATGACGGCGACGGTGCAGGCGCTGGTGTGGATGCGGCCCTGGGTCTCGGTGGCCGGCACGCGCTGCACGCGGTGGCCGCCCGATTCGAAGCGCAGCTTGCCGTAGACCTGGTCGCCCGAGACATGCAGCACGATTTCCTTGTATCCGCCGACCTCGTTGTCGCTGGCGCTCATGACCTCGACCTTCCAGCCCACGCTTTCGCAGTAGCGCGTGTACATGCGCGCCAGGTCCGCGGCAAACAGCGCAGACTCGTCGCCGCCCGTGCCGGCGCGGATTTCCAGGTAGGCATCGCGTTCGTCGTCGGGGTCCTTGGGCAGCAGCAGCCGCTGCAGCTCGTCCTCGAGCTGCGCCAGCTCGGCCGTGGCGCTGGCGATTTCCTCCTGCGCCATCTCGGCCATCTCGGGGTCGTCCTGCATGGCCTGCGCCTCGGCCAGATCGGCTTCGCGCTGCACGAAGCGCGCATAGCGCCCGGCGACGGCCGTCACCTCGGCATGCTCGCGCGAGATCTTGCGGTACTGGGCCATGTCGCCCATGATGTCCTCGCGCGACAGCAGGAAGTCGAGCTCCTCGAGGCGCTGGGCGAAACGTTGCAGCTGGCTGCGCAGAAATGGTTGCATGGGAGGGAAGCGGTTGCGCTATGCGGGCATAGCTGGAGAGAAAGCGAAGGCGAGGAAGGCACGCAGCAGGCGCGCCAGGCAAGCCGCGTCGCTAGAGCGCGTTCTTGTGGCCCTGCGAGCGCAGGAACAGGCGCGAGACGGTCTGCACGGTCTGGGCGCGCTGCTCGGGGTCGCCCGAATGCAGCTCGGCCATGGTGCCGTGCAGCATCTTCTGCGTGAGGCCCCGCGACAGGGCCTCGAGCACGGCGTCGACGTCCTCGCCCTTGGCCAGGCGCTTGCGTGCGCGCGCGATCTCGGCCGCGCGCCACACGTCGGTCTGCTCGTGCAGCTGCTGGATCAGCGGCACCACGCCGCCCTGCGGGCTGCGCTGGTCCATCCAGTGCAGGAAGCTCTGCACGCCGCTGTCGATGATGGCCTCGGCCTGGGCCACGGCGGCCTGGCGGTGGGCCTGCGCGGTCTGCACCACATGCGCGAGGTCGTCGACGGTGTAGAGATAGACGTCGCGCAGCGCCTTGACCTCGGGCTCGATGTCGCGCGGCACGGCCAGGTCGACCATGAACATCGGGCGGTGCTTGCGCTTCTTCAGCGCGCTCTCGACCGCGCCCAGGCCGATGATCGGCAGGCTCGAGGCCGTGCAGCTGATGACCGCGTCGTATTCGTGCAGGTGGTCGGGCAGCTCCGCCAGGCGCATGACCTCGGCGCCGAAGCGCGCGGCGAGCTTCTCGCCGCGCTCGATGGTGCGGTTGGCGATGGTGATGTGCTGCGGATTCTTCGCCGCGAAGTGCGTGGCGGCCAGCTCGATCATTTCGCCCGCGCCGACGAACAGGATGCGGATCCTGCCCAGGTCTTCGAACAGCTGGCCGGCCAGGCGCACTGCGGCGGCGGCCATGCTGATGCTGTGCTCGCCGATCTCGGTCGAGCTGCGCACTTCCTTGGCCACGGCAAAGCTGCGCTGGAACAGCTGGTTGAGCGTGGTGCCCAGGGCGCCCGCGGTTTCGGCCGCGCGCACCGCATTCTTCATCTGGCCGAGGATCTGCGCCTCGCCCAGCACCATGGAGTCGAGCCCGCTGGCGACGCGGAAGGCATGGCGCGCGGCCAGACCTTCTTCCAGCTGGTAGGAGTGCGAGCGCAGCACCTCGGGGCTCACGCCGCCGCTGCGCGCCAGCCAGTCGAGCGTATGGCCGAGCGCCGGGGTGTCGGCGGCGCAATAGATCTCGGTGCGGTTGCAGGTCGAAAGGATCGCGGTTTCCACGCCCTGGTGCCGGCCGCCGCCGGCCAGCGACTGGCGCAGGCCCTGCAGCGTCGGCGCGATCTGGTCGAGCGCAAACGCAAAACGACCCCGCAAATCAAGCGGAGCCGTGTGGTGGTTGATGCCTAGAGCCCAGACTGCCATAGACCTGCATTATAAAATTTATGCGCCAGCTTGGCATCCTCTGCCGGCATAAGCCTTGATTGGAATTATTGATATGGGTTTTAGCGCCGCGCTTGCGCATCTGCTGAACTTCGCCGCTCCCGCCTTGGTGCTGGCACTGGGACTGGCCGCGGCGGGCCGCCTCGTCTCTCCTGGAGCGGGACATCTGACGGGCTGGTGGGTGCAGGTGGCCATCAATTTCGCCGTGGGCTGCGGCGTGCTGCTGGCCGGGCTGGTCTGGTTCGAGCGCGATGGCAAGCTGGCGACCTATGCCGCGCTGGTGCTGGCATGCGCCGCCTGCCAGTGGGTGCTTGCGGGCGGCTGGCGCCGCTGAGCCCCGCTCAGGCCTTGTAGCCGGTGAGTATCATGTACCAGGCCAGCGCGCCGACCACCAGGGCCAGGACCATCGGCAGGGCATTGAGCAGCTGCTGCGGCAGGTGCCAGTTCCAGCCCGCGCGCGCCCTGGCGCGCCGGTAGCCCTTGAGGCCCAGCACGAAGGCCGCGGGCGGAAACACCAGCGCGGGCAGCATCAGCCACAGCAGCGGGAAGGTCAGCAACGACAGGATCACCGAGGCCGTGCGCATGTTTTCCTTAGGGGGTGGCGATTTGCCAAGCTCACCACGGTTCCATCCGTTCGTCCTGAGCTTGCCTGGGCGGCCCCGTCGAAGGATGAACGGCCTGCGCTCAAGTCTGGAGGCATGGCCGTTCATGGTTCGACAAGCTCACCACGAACGGTGTTGGAGAGCAGGGCGACCAGATCATTCACGCCGCGGCGCTGAACAGGTCCACGCGGTCGCTGATGATGCCGTCCGTGCCCAGGTCCAGCAGCCGCTGCACCGCCCATTCGTCATTGACCGTGTAGCTGAGGCAGCGCATGCCCAGGCCATGCACCTGCGCGACGCGTTCGGCATCCCACAGCGCGTGGTTGAAGACCATGGCCACGCAGTCCAGCTCCTGGGCGATGCGCAGGTCGGCATCGCCCTCGGCCAGCTTGTCGACCAGCAGGCCGCGCGGAATATGCGGCGCGGCTTCCTTTGCGGCCTGCAGCGCCGCAGACTTGAAGGAGGTGAAGAAAGGCTGGACGATATCGCGCGGCCAGATGCGGTTCATCAGTTCGGCAACCACGCGGCCGGTCTCGGCTTCCTGGCCGGGCGTGGGCTTGATCTCCACATTCAGAAAGAAATGGTTGGCCAGGCACCAGCGCGCCAGGGCCTCGAGCGTGGGCAGCGCCTCGCCCGCGTAGGCGCGCGAGTGCCAGCTGCCCGCGTCCAGTTGCGCGATCTCCGCCAGGCCCAGGTCGCCGCCCGTGCCGCGGCCGTTGGTGGTGCGCTCCAGCGTGGCGTCATGCAGCAGGAAAGGCACGCCATCGCGGCTGAGCTTGGCATCGCATTCGAACATGCGCCAGCCATGCGCCGCGCCCAGGCGGAAGGCGCTCATGGTGTTCTCGGGGGCGAGCTTTCCGGCGCCGCGGTGGGCGATCCAGCGGGGGTAGGGCCAGGGAGTCGAGGGGGCGGTCATCGCGGATCCATCAAAAACGAAAAGGGAATGTGAAAAGAGAGCCACTCGGGCTCTCTTCGGGGCAGCGCTTAGATGCGCTTTCCTGTCTCGGCGTTGAACCAGTGCAGGCGCCGTTCTTCACGGGGCTGAATGCGGATGGTATCGCCGGCCTTGGGGAAGCTGTGCGCTTCCTCGATGCGCACGGTGACCATCTCGCCGCCGACGGTGCCGTAGACCAGGCGCTCGGCGCCCAGCAGCTCGACGGTGATGACCTGCATCTCCCAGCCGCCGCTGGCGACGATGTCGATGTGCTCGGGGCGGATGCCCAGGATCTGGCCGGCACGGCCGCCGGGGGCGTTCTTCAGCAGGTTCATCGGCGGCGAGCCGATGAAGCTGGCGACGAAGGTCGTGGCCGGGGTGTTGTAGACCTCTTCGGGCGTGCCGAACTGGTCCATGACGCCGCCGTTCATCACGATCATGCGCTGCGCCAGGGTCATGGCCTCGACCTGGTCGTGGGTCACGAACAGGCTGGTGATGCCGAGTTCGTTGTGCAGCTTCTGGATCTCGATGCGGGTCTGCGCGCGCAGCTTGGCGTCGAGGTTGGACAGCGGCTCGTCGAACAGGAAGACCTTGGGCTGGCGCACGATGGCGCGGCCCATGGCCACGCGCTGGCGCTGGCCGCCCGAGAGCTGGCGCGGCTTGCGGTCGAGCAGGTGGCCCAGCTCGAGGATCTTCGCGGCCTTGTCGACGCGCTGCTTGATCTCGTCGGCCGGTACCTTGGCGATCTTCAGGCCATAGGCCATGTTCTCGAAGTTCGTCATGTGCGGGTACAGCGCGTAGTTCTGGAACACCATCGCGATGTCGCGCTGCGCCGGCTCGAGCTGGTTGACCACGCGGTCGCCGATGCTGATGTCGCCGCCGGAGATCTCTTCCAGGCCGGCGATCATGCGCAGCAGCGTGGACTTGCCGCAGCCCGAGGGGCCGACGATGACGATGAATTCGCCGTCCTTGATGTCGGCGTTGACGCCGTGGATCACGGGCACTGCGGTCTTGCCGGTGCCGTAGCGCTTGACGACGTTCTTGAGGGTAATGGATGCCATGGGAGTATTCGTTCAGATCGTTGGATTCAAGAGGTGCGGATGCAGGGCTTACTTCTCGGTATCGACCAAGCCCTTCACGAACCACTTCTGCATCAGCATCACCACGGCCGCGGGCGGCAGCATGGCGATGATGGCGGTGGCCATCACGATGTTCCAGTCCACGGCGGCTTCGCCACCGGCGAGCATGCGCTTGATGCCGATCACCACCGGGTACATGTCTTCGCTGGTGGTCATCAGCAGCGGCCACAGGTACTGGTTCCAGCCATAGATGAACTGGATCACGAACAGCGCCGCGACCGAAGTCTTGGACAGCGGCACCAGCACGTCCTTGAAGAAGCGCATCGGGCCCGCGCCGTCGATGCGCGCGGCTTCGACCAGCTCGTCCGGCACCGTCAGGAAGAACTGGCGGAACAGGAAGGTGGCGGTGGCCGAGGCGATCAGCGGCAGCGTCAGGCCGGCGTAGCTGTTGAGCATGCCGAGTTCCGCCACGACCTTGTAGGTCGGCAGGATACGCACTTCGACGGGCAGCATCAGCGTCAGGAAGATCGCCCAGAAGCACAGCATCTTGAACGGGAAGCGGAAGTAGACGATGGCAAACGCCGACAGCAGCGAGATCGCGATCTTGCCCACGGTGATCACGATGGCGGTCACGAAGCTGACCCACATCATGTGCACGACGTTGGTGTTGGAGCCCAGCTTGCCCGAGCCGAACAGCGCGGCCTGGTAGTTTTCCCAGAGGTGCGCGCCGGGCAGCAGCGGCATGGGGGACTGGACGATCGCATCCGCGGTGTGCGTGGATGCCACGAAGGCCAGGTACAGGGGGAAGGCCACGATCATCACGCCCACGATCATCACGAGGTGGGACAGGACGGTGAGCCAGGGACGGCGGTCAACCATGGGAGGGCTCCAGATTCACAAAAAGAGGTGCGGCAAAGAGGGCGGGCATCAGTACTGCACCTTCTTTTCGACGTAGCGGAACTGCACCACCGTCAGGGCCACCACGATGATCATCAGGATCACCGACTGCGCTGCGGAGCTGCCCAGGTCCAGCGACTTGAAGCCGTCTTGATACACCTTGTAGACCAGGATCGAGGTCGACTGGCCCGGGCCGCCGGCCGTCGCGGCGTCGATGATGCCGAAGGTGTCGAAGAACGCGTAGACGATGTTGATCACCAGCAGGAAGAAGGTGGTCGGCGACAGCAGCGGCAGCTGGATGTTCCAGAAGCGGCGCCACGGACCGGCACCGTCGATGGACGCGGCCTCGATCAGCGACTTGGGGATCGACTGCAGGCCGGCCAGGAAGAACAGGAAGTTGTACGAGATCTGCTTCCACACCGAAGCCAGCACGACCAGCGCCATCGCCTGGTTGTCGTTCATGATGTGGTTCCAGTCGTAGCCCAGCTCGCCCAGATAGTGGGCCACGACGCCCAGCGAGGGGGAGAACATGAACATCCACAGCACGCCGGCGATGACCGGTGCCACGGCGTAGGGCACGATCAGCAGGGTCTTGTAGAGCATGGCCGCGCGCACGATGCGGTCGGCGAAGATAGCCAGGATCAGCGAGACCGTGATCCCCAGGCCCGCCACGAGCACCGAGAACAGGGCGGTGCGCATGAAGGAGTTGAGATAGGTCGGATCGTCCAGCAGATTGGCGAAGTTCTCCAGGCCCACCCATTCGGTGCTCATGCCAAAGGCATCTTCGACCTGGAACGACTGAAGCACGGCCTGGGCGGCAGGCCAGAAGAAGAAGATGCTAATGATCAGCAGCTGGGGCAGCAGCAGCGCCCAGGGCAACCATGTCGAGCGGAAAAGTACGCGTTTTTCCATGGGGTTCACAAACAAAAAAAACCGCCGAACCCCCAGCAGGGAGTTCGGAGGATTGGAAGGCGCTGGCCACCATGGGTGCAAAAAGCGAATCTAAACGAACCGAGTCGAAACGCTTAATCCAGCGAATATGCGCGTATTGTGCCTAGCTGGCAGCGCCTGTGCCAGTGGAAAAAGCCCTAGACCCTCAAATAAAGGGCTTTAGGCTTGTAAAAATTGCTTACTTCTTGTTGGCGCGCTCGAAACGTGCCAGCAGTTCGTCGCCGCGCTTGACGATCGAGTCCAGCGCGTCCTTGGCCGACTTCTTGCCGCTCCAGACCTGTTCGAGTTCCTCGTCCTCGATGGTGCGGATCTGCACGTAGTTGCCCAGGCGGATGCCGCGCGAGTTGTCGGTGACCTTGCGGATCATCTGTTGCACGGCCACATCGGTGCCGGGGTTCTTCTGGTAGAAGCCGGACTTCTCGGTCAGGTCGTAAGCTGCCATGGTGACCGGCAGGTAGCCGGTGCGCTGGTGGCTGGCCGCCTGGACCTTGCTCTGCGACAGGAAGTCGAAGAAAGCGGCCACGCCCTTGTACTCGGCAGGCTTCTTGCCGGCCATGACCCACAGCGAAGCGCCGCCGATGACGGTGTTCTGCGGTGCGCCCTTGACATCGGAGTAGTAGGGCAGGGGAGCCAGGGCGTAGCTGAACTTGGCGTTCTTCGCCACGTCGCCGTAGAAGCCCGAGGAGGTCTGGATCATCGCGCATTCACCCGAGGTGAACGAAGCCTGTGCCGAGGAGGCGCGGCCCTTGTAGACGAACTCGCCCGCGGCAGCGGCCTTGGCCAGGTTGTCGATGTGCTTGACGTGCAGCGGCGAGTTGATCTTCAGGCGCGCGTCCATGCCGGCCAGGCCGTTGGACTTGGTGGCGAACTCGACGTTGTGCCAGGTCGAGAAGCTCTCGAGCTGGGTCCAGCCCTGCCAGGCCAGGGTCATCGGGCAGCTGTGGCCGCTGGCCTTGAGCTTCTTGGCGGCTTCGAACACTTCGGGCCAGGTCTTGGGAGCCACGTCGGGGTTCAGGCCGGCCTTCTTGAAGGCGTCCTTGTTGTAATAGAAGATGGTGGTCGAGCTGTTGAAGGGGAAGCTCAGCATCTGGCCGTTGGGGGCGGTGTAGTAACCGGCCACGGCGGGGATGTAGGCCTTGGGGTCGAAGCTCAGGCCGGCGTCAGACATGACCTTGCCCACGGGCACGGTGGCGCCCTTGGAGGCCATCATGGTGGCGGTGCCGACTTCGAACACCTGCAGGATGTGGGGTGCGTTGCCCGAGCGGAAGGCGGCGATGGCGGCCGTCATGCTCTCGTCGTAGACGCCCTTGAAGGTCGGCACGACCTTGTATTCCTTCTGGCTTTCGTTGAATTGCTTGGCCAGGTCGTTGACCCACTCGTTGTTCACCGCCGTCATCGAGTGCCACCACTGGATCTCGGTCTGGGCTTGGGCAGAGGCGCAAGTGGCGGCGATGGCCGCGGCAATGGCCAATGATTTGAAATGCATGGAAACTCCTGGAGTCGGACGAAAGGACAAACCGCACATGCTAGGCAGCGTTCGTGACAGATTTGTGTCGTGGAAAGTGCGTACCAGCCTCCTGTCTTCTCCATGCGCAAAACCGCAACTGCCGAAGCTAAGCAGGGATTTGTGTCAGAAATATGAAAGAGGCGTAACGCGGGCGGAGGATCATTTTAGGACAAGTGCCTGAGTTGTCCTATGCCCGGCCAGAAGGGAAATCCCTGAACCGGGGCGGCCCCCGCGAAAAGGGGCACCGCCATGGTGCATGCAGCCTAGAAACGCCCGTGGCGCTGGGGCCATCGCAAGTGCAGATGCATCAAGTAACAGTCACCGGCTTAAAATCTCGATCCCCATGGTTCAGGACGTGCAAAACGTCCAATACGGTCCACCCCATGAATTTTCCGATTGCGCAGGCCGCCTTGATGGCCAAGGCTGCCGAACCCGCCCGTCTCCGAGAAATCCCCTATAACTACACCTCGTTTTCCGACCGGGAGATCGTGATCCGGCTGCTGGGCATGTCCATGTGGGATGTGCTGACCCAGCTGCGCGAGGAACGCCGCACGGGGCGCTCCGCACGCATGCTCTACGAGGTGCTGGGCGATATCTGGGTGGTGCAGCGCAACCCCTATCTGCAGGACGACCTGCTCGACAACCCCGGCCGGCGCAAGGCGCTGGTCGATGCGCTGCAGCACCGCCTGGCCGAGATCGACAAGCGCCGTGAACCGGGCCTGGACGCCGAGCGCGATGCGTTGGTGGGCCAACTGGTCGAGGCCGCGCGCGGCGCGATTGCCGAATTCAACACCACCTTCGAGGCCGCCGCCGAACTGCGCCGCCGCGTGCAGCGCACGCTGGGACGCCTGACGGCCAAGGACAACATCAAGTTCGACGGGCTGTCGCGCGTCAGCCATGTCACCGATGCCACCGACTGGCGTGTCGAATACCCGTTCGTGGTACTGACCCCTGATACCGAAGCCGAGATGGCGGCGCTGGTCAAGGGCTGTATCGACCTCGAACTGACCATCATCCCGCGCGGGGGCGGCACTGGCTACACCGGCGGAGCGATTCCGCTGACCTGGCGCAGCGTGGTGATCAACACCGAGAAGCTCGAGGCCATGACTGAGGTCGAGATGCTGCGCATCCCGGGCCAGGACCGTGAGGTCGGCACGATCTGGACCGAGGCCGGCGTGGTCACGCAGCGCGTGGCCGATGCGGCCGAGCGCGCGGGCTTCGTGTTCGCGGTGGATCCCACCTCGGCCGAGGCCTCGTGCATCGGCGGCAACGTGGCGATGAACGCCGGCGGCAAGAAGGCCGTGCTCTGGGGCACGGCGCTCGACAACCTAGTCAACTGGCGCATGGTCACGCCCGAGGCGCAGTGGCTCGAGGTCACGCGCACCGACCACAACATGGGCAAGATCCACGACGCCGAGGTCGCCACCTTCGAGCTGCGCTATTTCGAGGCCGACGGCAAGACGCCGGTGCGCACCGAGACGCTGAGCATTCCGGGCCGGAGCTTCCGCAAGGAAGGCCTGGGCAAGGACGTCACCGACAAGTTCCTCTCGGGCCTGCCGGGCATCCAGAAGGAAGGCTGCGACGGCCTGATCACCAGCGCGCGCTGGGTCGTGCACCGCATGCCCGAGCACACGCGCACCGTCTGCATGGAGTTCTTCGGCAACGCCAAGGACGCGGTGCCGAGCATCGTCGAGATCAAGGACTTCATGTTTGCCGAGCAGAAGCGCTCGGGCGTGCTGCTGGCCGGCCTCGAGCACCTGGACGACCGCTACCTCAAGGCCGTGGGCTACGCGACCAAGAGCAAGAAGGGCAACGGCCATCTGCCGAAGATGGTGCTGCTGGGCGACATCGCCGGCGACAACGCCGACGACGTGGCGCGCGTGGCGGCCGAGGTCGTGCGCATCGCCAACTCGCGCAACGGCGAGGGCTTCACGGCCGTGAGCGCCGAGGCGCGCAAGAAATTCTGGCTCGACCGCAAGCGCACGGCCGCGATCTCGCGCCACACCAACGCCTTCAAGATCAATGAGGACGTGGTGATCCCGCTGCCGCGCATGGCCGAGTACACCGACGGCATCGAGCGCATCAACATCGAGCTGAGCCTGCGCAACAAGCTGCAGCTGTGCGAGGCGCTGCAGGACTTCTTCGCGCACGGCAGCCTGCCGCTGGGCAAGCAGGACGACGCCGGCGAGATCCCCTCGGCCGAGCTGCTCGAGGACCGCGTGCAGCAGGCGCTGGAGCTGATCGCCAACGTGCGTGCCCAGTGGGCCGGCTGGCTGGCCGAGGTCGAGATGCTGTTCCCGCAGCTGCAGGACCACACCCTGCGCGCCAGCTGGAAAACGCAGATCCGCGCTCCGCTGGCGCAGATCTTCGCCGGCGGCGCCTTCAAGCCGATCCTCGACGAGGTGCAGGCCATCCACCAGAAGGTGCTCAAGGGCCGCGTCTGGGTGGCGCTGCACATGCATGCCGGCGACGGCAACGTGCACACCAACATTCCGGTCAACAGCGACAACTACGAGATGCTGCAGACCGCGCACGAGGCCGTGGCGCGCATCATGGTGCTGGCGCGCAGCCTCGACGGCGTGATCTCGGGCGAGCATGGCATCGGCATCACCAAGCTCGAGTTCCTCACCGACGAGGAGCTCGCGCCCTTTGCCGCCTACAAGCAGCGCGTCGACCCGCAAGGGCGCTTCAACAAGGGCAAGCTGATCCGCGATGCCCATTTGAGCGTGGGCGAGCTGCAGCACGACGGCCGTGCGGCACGCGAATCGCTGATGTATTCGGACCTGACCAATGCCTACACCCCGAGCTTCGGGCTGATGGGCCACGAGTCGCTGATCATGCAGCAGTCGGACATCGGCGCCATCGCCGACTCGGTCAAGGACTGCCTGCGCTGCGGCAAGTGCAAGCCGGTCTGCGCCACGCACGTGCCGCGCGCCAACCTGCTGTACAGCCCGCGCAACAAGATCCTCGCGACCTCGCTGCTGGTCGAGGCCTTCCTCTACGAGGAGCAGACCCGGCGCGGCGTGTCGATCAAGCACTGGCAGGAATTCGAGGACGTGGCCGACCACTGCACGGTCTGCCACAAGTGCTTCAATCCCTGCCCGGTCAAGATCGACTTCGGCGACGTGACCATGCACATGCGCAACCTGCTGCGCAAGATGGGCAAGAAGAGCTTCAATCCGGGCAACAAGCTCACGATGACCTTCCTCAACGCCACCAACCCGGACACCATCAAGGTGATGCGCCAGGCGATGGTCGGCGTCGGCTTCAAGGCCCAGCGCCTGGCGGTGGACGCGTTCAAGGCCGTGGGCCGCAAGCAGACGAACCATCCGCCATCGACGGTGGGCAAGCCGCCGA
This sequence comes from Comamonas endophytica, assembly GCF_023634805.2. Classification (NCBI taxonomy): domain Bacteria; kingdom Pseudomonadati; phylum Pseudomonadota; class Betaproteobacteria; order Burkholderiales; family Comamonadaceae; genus Comamonas; species Comamonas endophytica. The sequence goes on along the minus strand of NZ_CP106881.1, from coordinate 1,166,671 downwards.
TCAAGGAGCAGGTGATCCACTTCATCAACAAGAAGCTGCCGGGCGGGCTGCCGAAGAAGACGGCGCGCGCGCTGCTGGACATCGAGAACAAGGATTACGTTCCGATCATCCGCAACCCCAAGACCACCCAGGCCGAGACCGAGGCGGTGTTCTACTTCCCCGGCTGCGGCTCCGAGCGCCTGTTCAGCCAGGTGGGCCTGGCGACCCAGGCCATGCTCTGGCACGCGGGCGTGCAGACCGTGCTGCCGCCGGGCTACCTGTGCTGCGGCTATCCGCAACGCGGCAGCGGGCAGGGCGACGTGGCCGACAAGATGATCACCGACAACCGCGTGCTGTTCCACCGCGTGGCCAACACGCTCAACTACCTCGACATCAAGACCGTGGTGGTGAGCTGCGGCACCTGCTACGACCAGCTCCAGGGCTACGAGTTCGACAAGATCTTCCCGGGCAGCCGGATCATCGACATCCACGAGTTCCTGCTGGAAAAGGGCATCACGCTGGGCCAGGCCGGCGGCTACCTCTACCACGACCCCTGCCACACGCCGATGAAGCAGCAGGACCCGATGAAGACCGTCAAGGGCCTGATGGGCGACCAGGTGCTCAAGAGCGAGCGCTGCTGCGGCGAGTCGGGCACGCTGGGCGTGACGCGCCCCGACATCTCGACGCAGATCCGCTTCCGCAAGGAAGAGGAACTGCGCAAGGGCGAGGCCCAGCTCAAGGCCGCGGGCGCGCTGGCGCCGCAGGACAATGTCAAGATCCTGACCAGCTGCCCCAGCTGCCTGCAGGGCCTGAGCCGCTATGGCGACGACATGCGCAACGGCCTGCTCGAAGCCGACTACATCGTGGTCGAGATGGCGCGCAAGATCCTGGGCGAGAACTGGATGCCCGAATACGTCGAGCGCGCCAACGCCGGCGGCATCGAACGGGTGCTGGTATGAGCGACACCAACGACAGCTGCGTGCTGTGCACCACCCCGGGCGGGGCGCCGGTCTGGCAGGGTGCGAAGCTGCGCGTCATTCGCGCCGAGGAGCCGGGTTTTCCGGCCTTCTACCGCGTGGTCTGGACGGCGCACTCTGCCGAGTTCTCCGACCTGTCCGAGGAGGACCGCCTGCTGTGCATGCAGGTGGTGGCAGCGGTGGAGCGCGTGCTGCGCGTGCAGCTCGCGCCCACCAAGATCAATCTCGCGGCGCTGGGCAACATGGTGCCGCACCTGCACTGGCATGTGATCGCGCGCTTCGACTGGGACAGCCATTTTCCCGCGGCCATCTGGGCACCGGCGCAGCGCGAGCGTTCGCCGGAGCAGGAAGCCGCGCTGGTGGCACGCTTGCCCGAGATCGACGCGCACCTTGTGGCCACGCTGCAGCCCTGGTCCTGAACATTGAACAAAAGGTGAAGTCATGGCAGGTTTGAAGCCCGGAATCCCGACCCCCGAATCCCTCACGGTGCATGGCGCCTCGCGCGTGCTGGAAGTGGGTTACTCCGACGGCGCGCAGTTTCGCCTGCCCTTCGAGCTGCTGCGCGTCTATTCGCCCTCGGCCGAGGTCCAGGGCCACGGCCCGGGGCAGGAAGTGCTGCAGTACGGCAAGCGCAATGTGGAGATCGTCGCCGTGGAGCCCGTGGGCAACTACGCGATCAAGCCGATCTTCAGCGACGGGCATGAGAGCGGGCTGTTCACCTGGGCCTATCTGTACGAGCTGGGCAGCCAGCAGGAGCAGCTGTGGGCGCAATACCTGCAGCGGCTGGAGGCGGCGGGGGTGGACCGCGATATGCCGATGCCTGCGAAGTCTTCGGGGCATGGGTGCGGGAGCCACTGAGGCGCTTTTTCTGCGTCGCTCCGGGCAGGCCCGCTGAGGTTTGTCGGCGGGGCCGTCCATGGTTCGACAAGCTCACCACGAACGGGTTTTACCGTTCGTCCTGAGCTTGTCGAAGGATGAAGGGCCTGTCCACCAGCTCAAAAGCGCCTTCCCAATGCCAGCCGGCCTGCGCACAACCCTCCCATCACCCAGCCCTGGTGCTATATTAATAGTAGCTTCGGCCGCAGCAACAGCCAGCGCCGCAGACGTTTTTTCATTTTGATGCAGGCGTGGCAAGCCCTGCGGCGCCACGGGGTTGTCCGCTGGACGCGCGGCGCATGCTTGCTAGCATTGATGGCATATGAGCACCACACATTTCGGTTTCGAGACGGTTGACGAGCAGGACAAGGCGCGCCATGTGCGCGGCGTCTTCGATTCGGTCGCGTCCAAGTACGACGTCATGAACGACCTGATGTCCGGCGGCCTGCACCGCGCCTGGAAGGCCTACACCGTCATGGTGGCCAACCTGCGCGAAGGCAGCAAGGTGCTGGACATCGCCGGCGGTACCGGCGACCTGTCGCTGGCGTTTTCCAGGAAGGTCGGCGCCAGCGGCGAGGTCGTGCACACCGACATCAACGAAGCCATGCTGCGCGTGGGCCGCAGCCGGCTGATCGACAAGGGCGTGCTGCTGCCCACGCTGGTCTGCGATGCCGAGCAATTGCCCTTTCCCGATGCGCATTTCGATGTCGTCAGCGTGGCCTTCGGCCTGCGCAACATGACGCACAAGGACGTGGCGCTGCGCGAGATGTGCCGCGTGCTCAAGCCCGGCGGCCGGCTGCTGGTGCTGGAATTCTCGCGCGTGGCCAAGCCGCTGACCAAGGCCTATGACTGGTATTCGTTCAAGGTGCTGCCGACGCTGGGCAAGCTGGTGGCGGGCGACGACGCCAGCTACCGCTACCTGGCCGAGTCGATCCGCATGCACCCCAGCCAGGACGAGCTCAAGGCGCTGATGAAGCAGTGCGGTTTCGGCCATGTCGACTACCACAACATGACCGGCGGCATCGTGGCGCTGCATGTGGGTATCAAGTGCTGAGTAGGATGACGGGAGACATGCCGCAGGGCATCGCTGAAACGAACAATGGAAGGAAGATGACATGATGAAGCTTTGGTCGGTAGTGCTGGTGGCGATGCTGTCAGTGGTGCATCTGGATGCCGACGCCAAGCGCATGGGCGGCGGCAAGTCCATGGGACAGCAATCGGGCAATGTGACGCAACGCAATTCGGCGGCGCCGGGTGCGCCCGCGCAGCAGAACGCCAGCAGCGCGGCCGCGGCCCGGCCTGCCACGGCGGCGCCGGCAGCCGCCGCGCCCAAGCGTCCCTGGGGCGCGATGCTCGGCGGCCTGGCCGCAGGCCTGGGCCTGGCCTGGCTGGCCAACGCGCTGGGCTTTGGCGAAGCCTTTGCCAACATGCTGATGTTCGGCCTGCTGGCCATGGTCATCATGGTGGTCGTGGGCATGGTCATGCGCGCGCGCAAGGCCAAGGCGGCCGGCAATGCGCCCGCCGCACGCAGCCCCTTCGCCTTCCAGGGCGCAGGCACTGGCGCGGGTGCCGGCGGTTTGGGCGACACGGGCAACGTGCCCCTGGCGCGCCAGTACAGCCCGGACAAGGTCGGCAACGACGCCTCGGCCCGCCCCTGGGAAAACCAGGCCACGGCTTTCGAGTCGGCTGCACCGTCGGCGGCTGCGGGTGCTGCCGCCGGGTCGCTGATCGGCTCCGCCCTGCCCGCGAACTGGAGCGTGCCCGAAGGCTTCGACACCGAAGGCTTCCTCACGGCAGCCAAGCGCAATTTCGTGACGCTGCAGGCCGCCTGGGACCGCGCTGACATCGGCAGCCTGCGCGCCATGATGACCGACGAGATGCTGTCGGAGATCCGCACGCAGCTGGCGGAGCGCGAAGCCGAGCATCCCGGCGCCGTCAACCAGACCGACGTGCTGATGATCGAGGCCCAGCTGCTGGGCATCGAGGACCTGGGCGACGGCTACATGGCCAGCGTCGAGTTCTCCGGCATGATCCGCGAGGAAGCCTCGGCCAGCCCGAGCCCCTTCCGCGAAGTGTGGAATATGACCAAGCCCAAGAATGGCAACAGCGGCTGGCTGGTGGCCGGCGTGCAGGCTTTGCAGTAATTTCCGCAAGCGCGCCGGCAAGGACATCTCAAGGGTTTTGTCGGGCGCGCCAACTAGGGAATAATCGGGGACTATGGCAACACAGTCCCCTTTTTCATTCCTGAACGGCCTCCTGGAACGCGTTGTGACAGGCCCACAACTCCCGTCCTGGCTGGTGCACGAAGTGCAGCAGCGCACGGTGCTGTTCCTCAACCATGTGCTGATGCAGGAAAAGGCGGCAATGGAGCGCCTGGTGCGGCAGAAGGGCCGTGTCGCGCGTGTCCAGTGGCGCTCGTACACCATGGCGCTGGCGATCACGCCCGCCGGCCTGCTGGATCTGGCCGAGGAAGGCGCCGTGCCCGACCTGCAGCTGGAAGTCACCGACACCTCGCCGCTGGCGCTGGCCCAGGCCGCGCTGCGCGGCGACAAGCCGGCCATCCGCATCGAGGGCGATGTGCAGTTGGCCGCGGACATCAACTGGCTGGTCGACAACGTGCAGTGGGACATCGAGGAAGACCTCGCGCGCGTGATCGGTGACGCTCCGGCGCACACCGTGTCGCAAATTGCACGCAAGGCGGCGCAGACGCTGCGCCAGTTCGTGGGCGCGCGTGGCGGCCGCGGCGCCGGGCGTGCCGGGGATATCGGCGGCCGGAACCTGCCATGAGCCGGATGCTGCGGGGGCTGACCATCCTCTGGGTGGTGTTTCGCTACGGCCTCGACGAACTGGTGCTCTCGGGCTTCAAGCACCCATCGCTGCGCCTGCTGAGCCGGGTGCTGACGGTGGGCCGGCGCTTCCATGCACCGCGCGGCCAGCGCCTGCGCGAGGCGCTCGAGCAGCTGGGGCCGATCTTCGTCAAGTTCGGCCAGGTCCTGTCGACGCGCAGCGACCTGCTGCCGCCCGACGTGGCACTGGAACTGGCGCGGCTGCAGGACCGCGTGCCGCCCTTTCCGGCCGAGGTCGCCGTAGCGACCATCGAACGCTCGTTCCAGCGGCCCATCGCCGAGATCTTCGTGAGCTTCGACCGCCAGCCGGTGGCCAGCGCCTCGATCGCGCAGGTGCATTTCGCGGTGCTGCGCGACCGTGCGGGCGTGGAGCACGAGGTGGCGGTCAAGGTGCTGCGCCCCGGCATGCTGTCGGTCATCGACAAGGACCTGCAGCTGATGCACATGATGGCGCGCTGGGTCGAGCGCCTGTCGTCCGACGCCAAGCGCCTCAAGCCGCGCCAGGTCATTGCCGAGTTCGACAATTACCTGCATGACGAGCTGGACCTGATCCGCGAAGCCGCCAACGCCGCGCAGCTGCGGCGCAACATGGACGGGCTGGACCTGGTGCTGATCCCCGAGATCCACTGGGACTTCTGCCACCCCCAGGTCATGGTCATGGAACGCATGAAGGGCGTGCCGATCAGCCAGGTCGAGCAGCTGCGCGAAGCCGGCGTGGACATTCCGCAGCTGGCGCGCGACGGCGTGACGCTGTTCTTCACGCAGGTGTTCCGCGATGGCTTCTTCCATGGCGACATGCACCCGGGCAACATCCAGGTGAGCCTGGAGCCCGAGACCTTCGGGCGCTACATCTCCATCGACTTCGGCATCGTCGGCACGCTGACCGAGTTCGACAAGGAATACCTGGCGCAGAACTTCACCGCCTTCTTCCGCCGCGACTACAAGCGCGTGGCGCAGCTGCACATCGAAAGCGGCTGGGTGCCGCCCACGACCCGCGTCGAGGAGCTGGAGTCGGCCATCCGCGCGGTCTGCGAGCCGTATTTCGACCGTCCGCTCAAGGAAATCTCGCTGGGCATGGTGCTGATGCGGCTGTTCCAGACCTCGCGGCGCTTCCAGGTGGAGATCCAGCCGCAGCTGGTGCTGCTGCAGAAGACCCTGCTCAACATCGAGGGCCTGGGCCGCCAGCTCGACCCCGACCTCGACCTGTGGAGCACGGCCAAGCCCTTCCTCGAGAAGTGGATGCTGGACCAGATGGGGCCGCAGCGCCTGTGGCGCGAGCTGAAGAACGAGGCCCCGACCTATGCCAAGCTGCTGCCCGAGCTGCCGCGCCTGCTGTACCGCTCGCTGCGCCACGACCAGGGCGACCAGACCCGGCTGCTGCAGGAGCTGCTCAAGGCCCAGCAGCGCACCAACGGCCTCCTGCAGGCGCTGATCTATGGCGGGGCGGGGTTCCTGCTGGGATTGCTGGTGATGCAGTTCGTAGCGCGCATCCGTATCTACTGAGAAAGGCCCCCAGGGGCCTTTTCTTTCCTCCGGCGCCGCCACAAGCCCCCATGGTTTTTACAGGCGCGCATCATTTGCACCACAGATGGCCGCAGATGGCATGGAAGGCGCCTATTGCCTTGATAATCCGCAGCGGTTTTGACAATACCCGGGGTTGGGGAAAGCTGCCATGCTGATCACATTCATCGTCCTGTACTTGCTTGCGTCCATCGGGATCGGCCTGTACGCGGCCACGCGCGTCAAGAACACTTCCGACTACGCGCTGGCCGGCCGCAGCCTGCCGCTGGCGGTGGTCGTGGCCACCACCTTCGCCACCTGGTTCGGTTCCGAGACGGTGCTGGGCGTGTCGGCGCAGTTCGTCAAGGAGGGCCTGGGCGGCGTGGTCGAGGACCCGTTTGGCGCGGGCATGTGCCTGGTGCTGGTCGGTCTGTTCTTTGCCTACAAGCTCTATCAGAAGAACCTGCTGACCATCGGCGACTACTACCGTCTGCGCTTCGGCCGCACCATCGAGGTCGTGTGCTCGCTGATCATCATCTGCAGCTACCTGGGCTGGGTCGGCGCGCAGATCACGGCGCTGGGGCTGGTGTTCCATCTGCTCACGCAGGGCGCGATGTCGGTCACGGTGGGCATGCTGGTGGGCACGCTGGTCGTGCTGGTCTACACGCTCTATGGCGGCATGTGGTCGGTGGCGCTCACGGATTTCGTGCAGATGATCGTGATCGTGGCCGGCCTGCTGCTGATCGCCTGGTATGCGGCCGACCTGGCCGGTGGCGCCGGGCGTGTGATCGACTTTGCCGCCAGCGAAGGCAAGTTCCGTTTCTTCCCCGAGAACGCCAGCCCGCGCGAGTGGCTGTTCTTCATTGGCGCGGCCATCACCATGATGCTGGGCTCGATTCCGCAGCAGGACGTGTTCCAGCGCGTCATGTCCGCCAAGAACGCCTCGGTGGCGCGCCGCGGCCCGGTCATCGGCGGCATCTTCTACATCCTGTTCGCGTTCGTGCCGATGTTCGTCGTGACGGCGGCGGTGCTGATCATGCCGGAGACCGCTGCCGCGCTGCTGGCCGACGATCCGCAGAAGCTCCTGCCGACGCTGGTCATGGAGCGCATGCCGCTGGCGCTGCAGATCGCGTTCTTCGGCGCGCTGCTGTCGGCCATCATGTCCACGGCCTCGGCCACGCTGCTCGCGCCTTCGACGGCCTTCGTGGAGAACATCCTGCGCAACCTGTGCCCGAACCTGTCGGACGCGGCCACGCTCAAGGCCATGCGGCTGTCGGTGCTGGTGTTCACGCTGTGCGTGCTGGCGTACTCGATCACCATGCAGGGCAGCTCGATCTACGAGATGGTCTCGGGCGCCTACCAGGTGCCGCTGGTCGGCGCGCTGGTGCCGCTGGCCGCGGGCCTGTACTGGAAGCGCGCCACGACCCAGGGCGCACTGCTTGCCGTGTTCCTGGGGCTGGGGGTCTGGTTGCTGTTCATCTGCGTGCCGGGCTGGAGCGAACTGTTCCCGCAGCAGCTCGCGGGCCTGCTGGCCGCGGCCGGCGGCATGTGGGCCGGATCGCTGTTGCCGCAATGGTTCACCGACCAGCGCGCGGCGGGGCACCACTTCGCCCAGACGGCGGCCTGAAAATCCTGGCGGGGGCGGCGCACAACCCCCGCCGGCCGCAGAACCGGGACGCGCGCCTATAATTGAAGGTTTTGCACTTTCCCTCGATTCAAGCGCTATGCCCATTTACGCGTACAAGTGTGGTTCCTGTGGTCACGCCAAGGATGTGCTGCAGAAAATGTCCGATGCTGCGCTGACGCAGTGCCCGGCCTGCAATGCCCAGGCGTTCTCGAAGCAGCTCACGGCCCCGGGCTTCCAGCTCAAGGGCACGGGCTGGTATGCGACCGATTTCAAGAACGGCAGCAAGGCCGCGGCACCGGCCGTGGCGGGCGCCTCGTCCGATACGGTCGCAACGCCGGCTGCCGCAGCCCCTGCCGCACCGGCTCCCGCCGCCCCTGCCGCCAGCGCTGGCGCGGCTGCCTGAGTCCCGCCCATGGCTGCCTTGCGCAAATGGCTCTTCACCGGCTTGCTGGTGATCGTTCCCGGAGTGATCACCGTCTGGGTGCTCAACTGGATCATCGGCACGCTGGACCAGACGCTGACCATCCTGCCCGAAGCCTGGCAGCCCGACCGGCTGCTGGGCCTGCACATTCCCGGCTTCGGCGTGCTGCTGACGCTGGGCATCCTGCTGGTCGTGGGGGCTGCCGCCAGCAATCTCGCGGGCCGCAAGCTGGTCGCCTGGGGCGATGCGGCGGTGAGCCGCATCCCCGTGGTGCGCTCGATCTACTCCAGCGTTAAGCAGGTTTCCGACACCCTGTTCTCCGAGAGCGGCAATGCGTTTCGCACCGCCGTGCTGGTACAGTGGCCGCGCGAAGGCGTATGGACCGTGGCTTTCGTCACCGGCTCGCCCAGCGGCGAGATCGCAGCCTATCTGCGCGACGAATACCTCAGCGTGTTCGTGCCCACGACCCCCAACCCGACCGGGGGCTACTTCGTGATCGTGCGCAAGAGCGACTGCATTGAACTCGACATGAGCGTGGACGCCGCGCTCAAGTACATCGTCTCGATGGGCGTGGTGACGCCACCCGACACCACGCTCGCGAATAAATAACAAACCTTGTCGCGCCCCAGGAGGGCGCAGGAAGACTAGCCATGGCCATGCGCTCCCACTATTGCGGTCTCGTGACCGAAGCCCTGCTGGGCGAAACCGTCACCCTGTCGGGCTGGGTGAACCGCCGCCGCGACCACGGTGGCGTGATCTTCATCGACCTGCGCGACCGCGAAGGCTACGTGCAGGTGGTCTGCGACCCGGACCGTCCCGAGATGTTCGCCACCGCCGAAGGCGTACGCAACGAGTTCTGCGTGCAGATCAAGGGCCTGGTGCGCGCGCGCCCCGCCGGCACCACCAACGACAAGCTCAAGAGCGGCCAGATCGAAGTGCTGTGCCACGAGCTGAACGTGCTCAACGCCTCCGTGACGCCGCCGTTCCAGATCGACGACGACAACCTGTCCGAAACCGTGCGCCTCACGCACCGCGTGCTGGACCTGCGCCGCCCGTACATGCAGAAGAACCTGATGCTGCGCTACAAGGTCAGCATGGAGGTGCGCAAGTTCCTCGACGCCAACGGCTTCGTCGACATCGAGACCCCGATGCTCACCAAGAGCACGCCCGAAGGCGCGCGCGACTACCTCGTGCCCAGCCGCGTGCACGACGGCCAGTTCTTCGCGCTGCCGCAGTCGCCCCAGCTGTTCAAGCAGCTGCTGATGGTCGCCGGTTTCGACCGCTACTACCAGATCACCAAGTGCTTCCGCGACGAAGACCTGCGCGCCGACCGCCAGCCCGAATTCACCCAGATCGATATCGAGACATCGTTCATGGATGAGCAGGAAATCCGCGACATGTTCCAGGGCATGATCAAGAGCGTGTTCCAGACCGCGCTGGGCGTGGACCTGGGCGACTTCCCGGTCATGAGCTACCAGGATGCGGCGCGCCTCTACGGCTCGGACAAGCCCGACCTGCGCGTTAAGCTCGAGTTCACCGAGCTGACCGACGTGATGGCCGATGTCGACTTCAAGGTGTTCTCCGCCCCCGCCACCACGCCCGGCGGCCGCGTCGTGGCGCTGCGCGTGCCCGGCGGCGCCCAGATCAGCCGCGGCGAGATCGACGGCTACACCGAGTTCGTCAAGATCTACGGTGCCAAGGGCCTGGCCTGGATCAAGGTCAACGAAGTGGCCAAGGGCCGCGAGGGCCTGCAGTCGCCGATCGTCAAGAACCTGCACGACGCGGCGCTGGCCGAGATCGTCAAGCGCACCGGCGCGCAGGACGGCGACCTGATCTTCTTCGGCGCGGACAAGGAAAAGATCGTCAACGACGCGATCGGCGCGCTGCGCATCAAGGTCGGCCACAGCGAGTTCGGCAAGGCCAGCGGCCTGTTCGAAGACCGCTGGGCACCGCTGTGGGTGGTCGACTTCCCGATGTTCGAGCACGACGAGGAAAACGACCGCTGGGTCGCCGTGCACCACCCCTTCACCGCGCCCAAGGACGGCCACGAGGACCTGATGGTCACCGACCCGGGCAAGTGCATTGCCAAGGCCTACGACATGGTGCTCAACGGCTGGGAGATGGGCGGCGGCTCGGTGCGTATCCACCGCGCCGATGTGCAGAAGAAGGTGTTCGACGCGCTCAAGATCACGCCCGAGGACGCGCAGCTGAAGTTCGGCTTCCTGCTCGACGCGCTGCAGTACGGCGCGCCCCCGCATGGCGGCCTGGCCTTCGGCCTGGACCGCATCGTCACGCTGATGACCGGCGCCGAGTCGATCCGCGACGTGATCGCCTTCCCCAAGACGCAGCGCGCGCAGTGCCTGCTGACGCAGGCGCCGAGCCCGGTGGATGAAAAGCAGCTGCGCGAGCTGCATATCCGTCTGCGCAACCCGGATGCGGTGAAGGCGTGATTGTCTCGTCTGAGCCCGTCATCCTTCGGCAGGCTCAGGACGAACGGACAAGCAAAGCGGCACCCGCTTGATCCACAGGGTCAGGCAGGTGCCGTTTTTTTATGGGCATCGGCATGGGCCACAATGGCCCATGCCCAAGATTCCCCAATCCGTGCTGGTGGTGATCCACACGCCGCAGCGCCAGGTGCTTTTGCTGCAGCGCGCCGGCCAGCCGGACTTCTGGCAGTCGGTCACGGGCAGCAAGGATTTCGAGCACGAGCCCTGGGAAGTGGTGGCCGCGCGCGAGGTGCGCGAGGAGACCGGCATCGATGCCCATGCCGAGGGCTGCAGCCTGCGCGACTGGCGGCTCGAGAACGTCTACACCATCTATCCCGAGTGGCAGCACCGCTATGCGCCCGGGGTCTGGCACAACACCGAGCGGGTGTTCGGCCTGGAGGTGCCGTCCTACACCGGCGTGAGGTTGAATCCTTGCGAGCACACCGCATTTGCTTGGCATCCTTGGCTGGAAGCGGCGGACCGCTGTGCGGCTGCATCGAATGCCGAAGCCATATTGCTTCTGCCCCGGCTGGCTGCTTCTTCTTCTCGTTCTCACCGCTGTACATGACTGTTTCCAACCCATCCGATCCCGGCATCCTGCGCGTGGCAACCTACAACATCCACAAGGGTGTGCAGGGCCTGGGGCCTGCGCGGCGGCTGGAAATCCACAACCTGGGCCTGGCCGTCGAGCAGCTCGACGCCGATATCGTCTGCCTGCAGGAAGTGCGCAAGATGAACCGGCGCGAGGCGCTGTACTTCGACCGCTGGCCCGAACTGTCGCAGGCCGAATACCTGGCGCCCGAAGGCTACGAGGCGGTCTACACCACCAATGCCTACACGCGCGACGGCGAGCACGGCAATGCGCTGCTCACGCGCTGGCCGGTCATCGGCCACAAGCACGAGGACATGTCCGACCACCGCTTCGAGCAGCGCGGCCTGCTGCACGTGGAGATCGACATCGAAGGCCGGCGCGTGCATGCGATCGTCGTGCACCTGGGGCTGATCCGTGGCAGCCGCATGCGCCAGATCGCGCAGCTGCAGCGCTTCATCGAGCGCGAGGTGCCGCCGGGCGCGCCGCTGGTCGTGGCCGGCGACTTCAACGACTGGGGCGGGCAGATCAAGCGCATGCTGGCCGGTTTCGGGCTGTACGAATTCGACGAGGGCGTCGACGTGCTGACCTATCCCTCGCGCCTGCCGCTGGCGCAGCTCGACCATGTCTATGTGCGCGGGCTCACGCCCTGCGGGCTGCATGTGCCCAAGGGCAAGATCTGGTGGCGCATGTCGGACCACCTGCCGCTGATCGCCGAATTCAAGCTCTGAACGCGGCGGATTTCACGCCTCACGCGCGCAAGTCCCTTGCCGGGGAGTGCGGCGCAATCGCTGGTAGGATGCCCGGATGCTCAGAGAATCCGCTGCCGAAATGAACACAGCCAGCCCCGACGAGGGCACGCCCGTTTCCGTCAAAATCCGCGAGCGGTTGGCTGCCGCGCGCAAGCGCTACAACGCCAACGACAACATTGCCGAATTCATCGAGCCCGGCGAGCTGGAGAAGCTGCTGGACGAGGTCGAGCACAAGATGCAGGGCGTGCTCGACAGCCTGGTCATCGACACCGCCAAGGACCACAACACCCGCACGACCGCGCGGCGCGTGGCCAAGATGTATGTCAACGAGGTGTTCAAGGGCCGCTACACGCAGGCCCCGGCCATCACCGAGTTCCCCAACGCCGAGCATCTCAACGAGCTGATGATCGTCGGCCCGATCACCGTGCGCAGCGCCTGCAGCCACCATTTCTGCCCCGTGATCGGCAAGATCTGGATCGGCGTGCTGCCCAACGAGCACACCAACGTCATCGGCCTGTCGAAGTACGCGCGGCTGGTCGACTGGGTCATGGGCCGCCCGCAGATCCAGGAAGAGGCGGTGGTGCAGCTGGCCGACCTGATCATGGAAAAGACCCAGCCCGACGGCCTGGCCATCGTCATGGAGGCCTCGCACTTCTGCATGTCCTGGCGCGGCGTGCGCGAGATGGACTCGAAGATGCTCAATTCGGTCATGCGCGGCGTGTTCCTCAAGGACCCCACGCTGCGCCGTGAATTTCTCTCGCTGATTCCCGGAAGGAACTGACCCATGCTGGTGCGCCTGATCTATGCAAGCCGTGCGGCGGATGCCTCGCCCGCCGCGATCGAAGCCATCCTGACCCAGGCGCGCGAGCACAATCCGGGCTCGGGCATCACCGGGGTGCTGTGCTACGGCGGGGGCGTGTTCCTGCAGGCCATCGAGGGCGGGCGCTCCCAGGTCAGCGCGCTCTTCGGCCACATCCAGCGCGATGCGCGCCACCAGGACGTGGAACTGCTGCACTACGAGGAAATCGCCGAGCGGCGCTTTGGCGGCTGGACCATGGGCCAGGTCAACCTGTCGCGCATCAACCATGCGATCGTGCTCAAGTACTCGGAGACCATCGAGCTCAATCCCTATGTGGTGTCGGGAAAGATGTCGCTGGCGTTGCTGGAGGAGTTGATGGCGACGGCGTCGATTGGAAGCCGGGGGTGATTTTTCGTTCTCGCTCCTTGGCTTGAGGTCAGGCCGTCCATGGTTCGACAGGCTCACCACGAACGTTTTTTCCGTTCGTCCTGAGCCTGCCTCGCCGGCCGCGTCGAAGGATGAGCGGCCTGTCCTCAAGTTCCGCTGCTGACCTTGATTCTCTGGCTGGTCAATAAAGGATCAAAGAGGGGCGCGGTCTTGTTGAAGAGGTCCCCATGCCCACCCCCGAATCCCTCCTCGCCTTCTTCGGCGTCTCCCTTCTGCTCGCCCTGAGCCCTGGCCCCGACAACATCTTCGTGCTGCTGCAATCGGCACGACACGGAGCGCGCGCCGGCATGGCCGTAGTGTTGGGCCTGTGCGCCGGCCTGGTAGCGCACACGGCCGCCGTCGCGCTGGGCCTGGCCGCGGTATTCGCTTCCTCGCCCATGGCATTCACGGTGCTCAAATACTGCGGCGCGGCCTATCTCGCCTGGCTGGCCTGGCAGGCATGGCGCGCGCCGGTGGCCCAGGCCGATCCTGCCGCACCGCAGCAGAGCGCGGCCCTCGATGCGCGCGCGCTGCGCCGCATGGTGGCGCGCGGCGTGATCATGAATCTCACCAACCCGAAGGTGCTGATCTTCTTCCTGGCCTTCCTGCCGCAGTTCGCCGACCCGGCGCGCGGCGGCCTGGCGCCGCAGATCATGGCGCTGGGCTGTGTCTTCATGCTGGCGGCGCTGCTGGTGTTCGGCGCGATGGCCTGCTTTTCCGGCGCGTTCGGCCGGCTGCTGCAGCGCTCGGCCAAAGGCCAGCGCTGGCTCAACCGGCTGACCGCGCTGGTGTTTGTCGGCCTTGCGCTGCGCCTGGCTTCGCTGCAGCGCTGAGCGGCCTCAAGCCCAGGACAGCGACGACAGGTCGTTGACAAAGACGGGCATGTCTTTCCAAAGCCCGCGCAGGCCTTTCTTCGCCACCGTGACCCACTGCGGCTGGTACAGGAACGCATGCACCGATTCCTGCGCGATCAGGCGCTGGGCATCGCCGAGCAGGCGGGCGCGGTCGGCGGGGCGGGGGGCGCGCTTGATCTGGTCGTACAGCGTGTTGAACGCCTGCGACTGGTAGCCCCAGTAGTAGTCGGGCTTGGCGAAGTTGCCCAGGTCGAAGGGCTCGACGTGCGAAATGATCGTCAGGTCGTAGTTCTTGTTGCCGTAGGTGCCGCTGAGCCACTGCGCCCATTCGACGTTCTGCAGCTTGACCTGGATGCCGATCTTGGCGAGCTGCGCCGCGATGACCTCGCCGCCCTGGCGCGCATAGGGCGCCGGCGGCAGCGTCATGGTCAGCGTCAGGGGCAGCTTCACGCCGGCCTCGGCCAGCAGCGCCTTGGCCTTGGCCAGGTCGTAGGGATTGACGCCGGTCGTGTCGACATAGCCAAAGGCGGTGGGCACGTAGTAGCTGCCGATGGGCACCCCATAGCCTTCGGCCGCGCCGTCGATCACCGCCTTGCGGTCGATGGCGGCGGCGATGGCGCGGCGCACGCGCACGTCGCTCAAAGGCTTGCGCGCGTTGTTCATCGCCATGATGGTCTTGGCGCGCGAGCCGCTGACCAGCACCTCGAAGCGCGGGTTGGACTTGAACTGCGCGATGGAGCGCGGCGACACGCGCGGGAAGCAGTCCACGTCGCCGGCCATCAGCGCCGCGACCTGGGCCGCGGGGTCGGGAATGAAGCGGAAGGTGGCGCGCTGGATCTGGATGTCGCGCGCGGCGCGAAAGTCCTTCCAGGCGTTGAGGGTGACGGACGCGCCCTTGCTCCAGCGGCCGACCAGATAGGGGCCGGTGCCCACGGGCTGGGTGGCGTTCGTGGCTGCGCTCTTGGGCTCGACGATGATCGAGGTGGCCTGGCCCAGCACGAACAGGAAGTCGGGGTCCACATCCTCGTTGACGATGGTCACGGTGTACGGGTCGACCACCTGGACGCGCAGGCCGGTGAAGTTGCGCCGGTCCTTGTTGGTGCTTTTCTCGGCGGCCGCGCGCTCGAAGGAGAACTTCACCGTTTCGGCATTGAAGGGCTCGCCGTTGTGAAAGCGCACGCCCTTGCGCAGTTTGAAGGTGAAGGTCTTGAGGTCGCTGCCGACTTCCCAGCTCTCGGCCAGCAGCGGCGAGACGCTGCCGTCGGAATTGATCTTGGTCAGCGTCTCGAACAGGTTGTACTGCACGATCTCGGCAATCGACGAGGCCGCATTGGCCGTCGGATCGAGCCCTGGCGGCTCGAGCGTGAGCGCGATCACGATGCTGTTCTTCTTTTCCTGGGCCAGGGCGCTCCAGGACGCAAGCAGGGAGGTGCTGGCCAGGGAGCTGGCGGCCAGTACGCGGCGGCGATTCAACATGGGTGTCTCCGTCGGAGTGTTCTGGGGGGCAGGGGTAGCCGCTTGGGGCTCGCGACCCCGCTTTTTACACTATTGTGCCCCCACGCGTTGACTGCGGCGGGCGCGCGAGCGCCCCGGCGCGATCTGCGGCACGGCCGCGACCAGCGCGCGGGTATAGGGGTGCTGCGGCGCGTGGAACAGCTGCGCGGGCGCGCCGCGCTCGACGATCCGGCCCTGGTACAGCACCACCACCTCGTCGCACAGCTGCTGCACCACGGCCAGGTCATGGCTGATCAGCAGATAGCCCAGGCCATGGAGCTGCTGCAGGTCGCGCAGCAGATTGAGCACCTGGGCCTGCACCGATACGTCGAGCGCGCTCACCGGCTCGTCGGCCACGATCAGGCGCGGGCGCGTGATCAGTGCGCGCGCGATGGCGATGCGCTGGCGCTGGCCGCCGGAGAATTCATGCGGGTATTTGTCCAGATCGGCGCTGTGCAGCCCGACCTCGGCCAGCGCCTGCGCCGCCTGCTCGCGCAGCGCAGCCCGGCTGCCCAAGGCCAGCGCCTGCAGCGGCTCGCCGACGATGCGCGCCACGCGCTGGCGCGGATCGAGCGAGCCGTAGGGGTCCTGGAACACCATCTGGAAATCGCGCCGCGCCGCGCGCAGCGCCTGCGGCCCCAGCCGGTGCACGTCCTGGCCGAGTATCTTCACCTGGCCCGCATCGGGCCGGTCCAGCGCCATCACCAGCCGCGCCAGCGTGGACTTGCCCGAGCCGGATTCGCCCACGACACCCAGGCTGCGCCCGGGCTCCACGCGCAGGCTCACGCCGCGCAGCGCGTCGATGCGCGGCGCCGCGCGCCACAGCTGCTCGCGCGGCAGGCGGTAGCTGCGCGCCAGGTCGGTGACTTCCAGCAGCGCCGGGGAGGGGGACGGGATCATGGCGGGGCGGAAACGGCGGAGGGGGTCTGCACGACTTCGGGCCGCACGCAGCGGGTCCAGTGGTCTGCCGCCCCATCGACGCGGACTGCGGGGGGGCGCTGGCGCGTGCATGGGTCGATGGTGTGCGCGCAGCGCCCGGCAAACGGGCAGCCGGGCGGCATCTCGCCCAGCGCGGGCACGCTGCCGGCAATGGTCGGCAGGCGTTGCTGCGCCGCGCCCAGCTGCGGCCGCGCCGCCAGGAGCGCGCGCGTGTAGGGATGGCCCAGGTGACCGAAGATGGCCTCGGTCGGGCCGCTTTCGACCACAGTGCCGCCATACATGACCAGCATCTGGTCGACGTTCTGCGACACCACGGCCAGGTCGTGCGAGATCAGCAGCAGCGCCATGCCGCGCTCGTCGACCAGGTCGCTGATCAGGTCGAGGATCTGCTGCTGGATGGTCACGTCGAGCGCCGTGGTCGGCTCGTCGGCAATCAGGAGATCGGGCTCGCAGGCCAGCGCCATGGCGATGGTGATGCGCTGGCGCTGGCCGCCCGAGAACTCGTGCGGGTAGGCGTCGGCGCGGCGCGCGGCGTCGGCAATGCCCACGCGGTCGAGCAGGGCCACGGCCTGGCGCCGCGCGGCCGCGGCATCGAGCCCGCGGTGGCGGCGCAGCGGCTCGGCCACCTGACGACCGATGCGGTGCAGCGGATTGAGCGCCGTCATCGGCTCCTGGAAGACCATCGCCATGCGGTTGCCGCGCAGCGCGCTGCGTTCGGACTCGCGCAGGCCGATGAGCTCCCGGCCGTCGAAGCGGATGCTGCCAGAGAGCTGCGCATGCTCCGGCAGCAGGCCCATCAGCGCCATGGCGGTGAGCGACTTGCCGCTGCCCGATTCGCCGATGATGCCCAGCGTGGCGCCGCGCTCGAGCGAAAAATCCATGCCGCGCACGGCCACGGCCGGGCCGCGCGGCGTGGCCAGCGTGAGCTGCAGTTGGGAGACTTCGAGCAATGCCATGGTTCAGCGCGCGCGGGTCAGGCGCGGGTCGAGCAGGTCGCGCAGGCCGTCGCCCAGCAGGTTCAGGCCCAGCACCGCCAGCGCGATCGCCAGGCCCGGCCAGATGGCCAGCAGCGGCGCCTCGAACATCAGGGTCTGGGCCTCGCTCAGCATGCGGCCCCAGGAGGGCTGCGGCGGCTGCGTGCCCAGCCCGAGATAGGACAGGGCGGCCTCGGCCAGGATGGCGATGGCGAACTGGATCGTGGCCTGCACGATCAGCATCGGCAGGATGTTGGGCAGCACATGTTCCCAGGTGATGGACCAGCGGTTCCTGCCGCAGGCGCGCGCGGCGAGGATGTATTCGCGCGACCAGACCGTGTTGGCCGAGGCGCGCGTGACGCGCGCGAAGGTCGGGATGTTGAAGATGCCGATGGCGATGATGGCGTTGACGATGCCCGCGCCGAACACCGCCGTGAGCATGATGGCCGACAGGATCGCGGGAAAGGCAAAGGTGAAGTCGGCCAGGCGCATGATCGCTTCCTCGACCCAGCCGCGCCGTGCCGCCGCCAGCAGCCCCAGCGCCGTGCCCAGCAGCAGGCCGATGCCCACGGCGATCAAGCCGACCAGGATGGAGTTGCGCGCGCCCACCAGCAGCAGCGAGGCCACGTCGCGGCCGAAGGCATCGGTGCCGAGCCAGTGCGCGGCGCCAGGCGGCTGCAGCTTGATGGCCAGGTCCATCTCGTAAGGCGACCAGGGTGTCCACACGAACGACAGGCCCGCCGCCAGCACCAGCGCCAGCGTCAGCGCCGCGCCCAGCACCAGGCTGCGCTGGCGCAGCGCGCGCCGCCAGGCGCCGGGCGCCGCGCTGTGGCCGAGGGAGGCGGAGGTATTCATAGGTCGCTGGCTTTCAGGCGCGGATCGATGGCCGCATACAGCAGGTCGACGATGAAATTGACCAGTACCACCATGGCGGCCAGCAGCATCACGCAGTTGCGCACCACGATCAGGTCGCGGTTGGCGATGGACTGGAAGATCAGCCGGCCAAGGCCCGGCAGGTAGAAGACATTCTCGACGACGATGGTGCCCGCCAGCAGGTTGGCGAACTGCAGGCCCATCACCGTGACGACGGGCACCATGGCATTGCGCAGCACATGTCCCCAGAGCACGGCGCGCGTAGACAGGCCCTTGGCGCGCGCGGTGCGCACGAAATCCTCGCGCATGACGTCCAGCACGGCCGAGCGCGTGATGCGCGCCAGGATCGCGGCCTGCACCACCGCCAACGAGATCGCCGGCAGCAGCAGCGCCTTGAGCCCGGGCCAGAAGCCGCCGCCGGCTTCCTCGGTCCATCCGGGAAAGCCGCCGGCCGAGAACCACTGCAGCTTCACCGAGAACAGCAGGATCAGCAGGATGGCAAACCAGAAGTTGGGAATGGCAATGCCCAATTGGGCCAAGCCCATGACGCCCATATCGCCCCAGCGGCCATGGCGCGAGGCGGCGTAGACGCCGGCCAGCAATGCCAGCAGCGTGGTGATCAGCATGGCCAGCACCGCCAGCGGCACGGTGAGCGCGAGGCGCTCGAGCACCAGGTCCAGCACCGGGCTGCCATAGGCATAGCTGTTGCCCAGGTCCAGCACCAGGAGGCCCTGCACCCACTGCACGTAGCGCTGCCAGGCTGGCTGGTCGAGGCCCAGCTGCTCGGCCAGGGCCTGCACGGCCTCGGGCGCGGCGTCCGGCCCCATCAGCACCTGCGCGGCATTGCCCGGCAACACGTCCAGCACCATGAACACCACGGCCGAGGTGGCGGCCAGGGTGGCGATCAGGGTGAGGATGCGTTTGAGGAGAAAGACACTCATGGAAGGGGCAGGTCCAGGCGCCGGGGCCGGAGGTGCAGAGCATAGCGGCAAATGCGCCCCTGCGAGCCTGGCGGCCATGTCCGCCAGCGCTGCGGGACTATGCCGGCGGCGGGATAATTGCCCGCATATGAAAGCCATGCCCTCTTTTACGTTGCTCTGCCGGGCGCCGCGCTGCGCGCACAGGGGTCCGCCATGGCGCTGATGATCACCGACGAGTGCATCAACTGCGACGTCTGCGAGCCCGAGTGCCCGAACGATGCGATCTACATGGGAGAGTTCATCTACGAGATTGCGCCTTCGAAGTGCACCGAATGCGTGGGCCACTTCGACGAGCCGCAATGCGTGCAGATCTGCCCGGTGGCTTGCATTCCGGTGAATCCGGAGTTCGTGGAGACGCGGGAGACTTTGCTGCAGAAGTTCAATCGGCTGGAGGCAGCGAAGGCGCAGGGAGATTGACTCTTCTATAGGGCAGGCCGTTCATGCTTCGACAAGCTCAGCACGAACGCTTTCCTCCGGCCACCCTGCGCTTGGCTCAGAACAGGGGCGTGCGGGCATTACCGTTCGCCCTGAGCCTAGTTCATTACTAGAGCACCCTGGGAGTCACCGTTCGCCCTGAGCCTAGTTCATTACTAGAGCACCCTGGGAGTCACCGTTCGCCCTGAGCCCAGTTCATTGCTAGAGCACCCTGGGAGTCACCGTTCGCCCTGAGCCCAGTTCATTGCTAGAGCACCCTGGGAGTTACCGTTCGCCCTGAGCCTGTCGAAGGGTGGACGGCCTGCACTCCAATGCACAAATGCTGCTTGACAGGCTCATGGTCGTCCGGCAGCTCACCCCTCCACTACCGGCTTCGCCGGCTTGGGCCGCGGCGGCTTGGTCGTATGGATCTGCAGCGTTGCCTTGTCCATCTCCCCCGCCTGCAGCAGCCGCCACGACCTGAGCGAATGCGCGATGGAGTCCTCGATCAGCGTGCGCTGGTCGGGTGCGGGTTTCTTCAGCACCCAGTTCGCCACTTCGGCGCGGTCGCCCGGGTGGCCGATGCCGATGCGCAGGCGCCAGTAGTCGGGCGTGCCCAGCTGCGCATGGATGTCGCGCAGCCCGTTGTGGCCCGCGTGGCCGCCCCCGCGCTTGAGCTTGGCCTGGCCGGGCAGCATGTCCAGTTCGTCGTGCACCACCAGCACCTCCTCGGGCAGGATCTTGAAGAAGCGCGCCAGCGCCCCGACGGACTTGCCCGAAAGATTCATGTAGGTCTGCGGCTTGAGCAGCCAGACGTTCTGGCCGTCGACGCTGGCGCGCGCGGCCAGGCCGAAATAGCTGCGCTCGGGCTGCAGCGAGACCTTGAGTTCGCGCGCCAGGCCGTCGATCCACCAGAAACCGGCGTTGTGGCGCGTGTCCTCGTACTCGGGGCCGGGGTTGCCCAGGCCAACAAACAATTTGATCATCGGTGAATTATCTCCATGGATGCTGCCCCAAAGCCAACGGCCCACACGCCGTGAAGCGGTGGGCCGTTGGCTTTGGGGCAGCGCCCGGCCCGCGAAGGCCAGGCGCTGCGCTCAGGAAGTGATTACTTCTTGCCCTTCTTGGCGGGAGCAGCGGGTGCGGCGCCTTCGGCGGGAGCAGCGATCTCGTCGGCCGGGGGCACGATCGAGACCAGGGCCGGGTTGCTTTGCGTGCCGCGGATGTGGGCTTCGACGCCCTTGGGCAGCTTCACGTTCTTCAGCGTGAACGACGAACCCTTTTGCAGGTTGCTCAGGTCCACGGTGATGAACTCGGGCAGGTCCGAAGGAACGCAGATCACGGGCAGGGCGGTGACCAGGGGGGTCACGACGCACTTGTCCTGGGCCACGGCGGGCGACTTGTCGGCGCCTTCGAAGTGCAGGGGCACGTTCAGGTGCAGCTTGGTCTTCTCGTCGACGCGCTGGAAGTCCACGTGCAGCACGAGCTGCTTGTAGGGGTGGAATTGCACGTCACGCAGCACGACCTTGCTGGTCTGGCCGGCGATGTCCATTTCCAGGACGCTGGAGTGGAACGCTTCCTTCTTCAGGGCGTGCCACAGTTCGTTGTGGTTGGTTTCGATGGCCAGGGGTTCGGCACCGCCACCGTAGACGATACCGGGGGTGTTGCCCGAATTACGCAGACGGCGGCTCGCACCCGTACCTTGCTTGGCGCGCTCTGTAGCGACGAATTTCATAGTTAGCTCCTGTGTGAGTCGGCCGCGACCAGCCGGACTCGATTGAAAAAAGACAGCCGGCACATGCCGGACCGCCTTGGTATGCCCCGAAACACGCAAGACCTCCCGAGGGAGGCCATTGCAGCGGCTGCCGGGGCAGCCGCGGATCTCGCTGAGCGAGCTCTTATTCCGAGAACAAGCTGAGGACCGAATCACCCGAGGAAATGCGCTTGATCGTTTCGGCGATCAGCGGAGCCACGGAGAGTTGGCGGATCTTGCTGCAACCCTGGGCTTCGGCGCTCAGGGGAATGGTGTTGGTGACCACGACCTCGTCGAGGGCCTCGCCGCCGGCGATGCGCTCGATGGCCGGACCCGAGAAGATCGGGTGCGTGCAGTAGGCATAGACCTTCTTGGCGCCGCGCTGCTTGAGCACTTCGGCCGCCTTGACCAGCGTGCCGGCGGTGTCAATCATGTCATCCATGATCACGCAGTTGCGGCCTTCGATGTCGCCGATGACGTGCATGACTTCGGAGACGTTGGCCTTCGGGCGGCGCTTGTCGATGATCGCCAGGTCGCAGCCGAGCTGCTTGGCCAGCGCACGCGCGCGCACCACGCCGCCGACGTCGGGCGAGACCACGATCAGGTCTTCGTAGTTCTTCTGGCGCAGGTCGCCCAGCAGCACCGGCGAGGCGTAGATGTTGTCGACGGGAATGTCGAAGAAGCCCTGGATCTGGTCGGCGTGCAGGTCCATGGTCAGCACGCGCTCGACGCCCACGGCCTGCAGCATGTTGGCCACGACCTTGGCCGTGATCGGCACGCGCGAGGAGCGCGGGCGGCGGTCCTGGCGGGCATAGCCGAAGTACGGGATCACGGCGCAGATGCGCTCGGCGGATGCGCGCTTGAGGGCATCGACCATCACCAGGAGTTCCATCAGGTTCTCATTGGTGGGGCTGCAGGTCGGCTGGACGACGAAAACGTCGCGCGTGCGCACGTTCTGCTTGATCTCGACAGTGACTTCACCGTCGGAGAAACGGCCCACTTCGGCGGCGCCGAGCTGGGTGCCCAACTGGCTGGCAATCTCTTCGGCCATGCCGCGATTGGCATTGCCGCTAAAAATCATGAAGTCTGAATGATTGGTGTGCATGAGCGTCCCAGTGTTTATGGGTTTGCTTGTACGCAAAAGACATTTGGCAGGGGAAGAAGGATTCGAACCTTCGCATGCTGGAATCAAAATCCAGTGCCTTAACCAACTTGGCGACTCCCCTACACAGGTCAATTGCTGATGCAACCAACCGGTAACTTTCAATCCTTGGCCCACCCCGCAAGCGGATGAGCGTCCAGATTATGGCAAACCCTGGAGATCCAGCCGCTGGGCGCGCCTGCAATCTCGACCGTTTGCGTCATCGGTGCAAACACTGCACTTCCCGAGCCGGTCATTCTACCGTGCAATCCATGTGCTTCGAGCCAATCGATGGCTTTTTTCACATCGGGGCACAGTTTTTCTGCGACCGGCTGCAAGTTGTTTTGACCAAAGTCATAGTGCTTTGCAGCGAAGACCGCGATTGTAGCACGCTCGGAATCACGTTGGAGGTCGGGGGCGGAAAAAATCGATTTCGTGTCCAGTCCGGCTTCCGGTTTGACCACCACGAAGCGTTGCGGCGGCAGCTTTTGCGCGCCCTCGAGCGGGGTGATGATGTCGCCTATCCCTTGCACCCAGGCATTGCGCCCGCGCAGGAAGAACGGCACATCGGCGCCCAGCTTCAGGCCGATGGCCTCCAGCGCCGGGCGCGGCAGATGCAGGTTCCACAGCCGGTTGAGCGCCAGCAGCGTGCTGGCCGCGTCGGACGAGCCGCCGCCCATGCCGGCCTGCGCGGGAATGCTTTTCTCCACGCCGATGTGCGCGCCCGCGCTGCAGCCGGTGGCCGCCTGCAGCGCGCGCGCGGCGCGCACGATCAGGTCGTCGTCGGGCAGGCGCATGCCGCCGAGGTCTTCGCGCGTGACGGCGCCGCCTGCGCGCAGCTCGAAATGCAGCCGGTCCTGCCAGTCGATCAGCATGAACACCGATTCGATCAGGTGATAGCCGTCCGGGCGGCGCCCGGTGATGTGCAGGAAAAGATTGAGCTTGGCCGGGGCCGGCACATCGTGAAGCGAACGCATGGAAAAGAACGAGAGAGGAAAGGAATTCAGCGGTCGAGCACGACGCGCAGCGTGGCGCGCGGCAGCGGGTCGGTGCGCTCGGCGCGCAGGCGGCCTTCGGCCAGTTGCGTGAGATCGGCCTGCCAGCCCGGCACCGCAGCCTGCTCGCCCGCCAGCCAAGCAAACAGCGCGCCCAGCGGCAGCGCCGTGCCCAGCGTGTCTTGCACCAGGACGCCAAGCGAAGGCGATTCGCGCAGCTGCCCGCCCTGGCGCAGCTGCGCGCCCGCGGGGCTCCACTGCAGCTCGGCCAGCACCGCGCCAAAGGGGCTCAGCAGCACCAGCTGCCCTTCGCGCTGCGTGCCCTGGAGCTCGAAGGAGGCACTGAAGGACTGCTCCTCGGCCTGCTCGTCATGCACCTGCAGCGCCAGCCTGCCGCTCCAGGAGCCCGCGGCAGTGCCCGAGACGCCTGGCTCCGGCCGCAGACGCGGCTGGGCGCAGCCCGCCAGGCCCAGGGTCGCGGCCGCCAGCAGCAGCGCGCGGCGGCGCGTCGGCGCCCTCATGGCTTGACGCCCAGGCGCTGCAGGGTCTCGCGCAACGTATCGTTGTCGGCATTGAGCTGCAGGCCCTTCTGCCAGACCTCGCGCGCCTGGCGCCGCTGGCCGGTGCTCCACAGCACCTCGCCCAGGTGCGCCGCGATCTCGGCGTCGGGCCGCAGCGCATAGGCTTTCTCCAGCAGGGACTGGGCCATGGCCGTGTTGCCGCTGCGGAATTCCGTCCAGGCCAGGCTGTCGATGATGAAGGGATCGTTCGGCGTGGCTTCCAGCGCCCTGGTGATCAGCGCGCGCGCCTCGTCCAGGCGCACGCCGCGCTCGGCGAAGGAAAAGCCCAGCGCATTGTAGGCGTGGTGGAAGCCCGGGTCGCGCGCGATGATCGCGCGCAGCAGGCTTTCCATTTCCTCGAAGCGGCCGACCTTCTCGGCCAGGATCGCGGTGTCGTAGGCAATCTCGTTGTCCTGCGGGAACTGCTGCTGCAGCTGCGACTGCAGCGCGTAGGCCAGCGCCGGCTGATCGGCCTCGCGCACCACCTGCACCTCGGCCTGCTGGCGCAGGCGCTGCTGCTGCGGGGTGCTGGCGGGCACCGCCTGGATGGCCGCACGCGCCTGCTCGAGCTGGCCCTGCTGGGCCAGGATCGAGGCGCGGCGCACCTGCACGTTCAGCAGCTCGGTGCCGTTCTCGATGCGGCCCAGCCACTCCAGCGCGGGGGCGAAGCGGCCCTGCTTCTGCGCGATCAGCGCATGCAGCAGCGCCGACTCGGTGCGCGCGCTGCGCTGGCTGCCGGCATTGGGCAGCTGCGGCACCAGCGCGTCGAAACGCTGCAGCGAGGCCTCGGCCTCGGGCCAGCGCTGGGTCTGCGCCTGCAGCCGCGCCAGAGTGAACCAGGCATCGGCGTAATCGGGGGTCTCGCGCGTGATGGCCAGGAGCTGCGTCTCGGCCGGCTCGAGCCGGTCCTGGCCCAGCAGCACGCGCGCATAGGCCATGCGCATGTCGGCGCCGCGCTGCTGCTCCACATAGCGCGCGACCAGCGGTTCGGCCTCGCGCTGGCCGTTTTCCAGCAGCTCCAGCGCCAGCAGCGCGGCCGCGCCATTGCCCGGGGACAGGGCTTCGGCCTTTTGGACGGCCTGCAGCGCGGCGGCGGGGTTGCCCGCAACCAGTTGCATGTGGCCGATCGCGGCATAGGCCGACGGGCCGGCGGCGGGGTCGGCCAGCTGGCCCTGCAGCGCCTGCTCGACGATCTGCGCCGCCAGCGCCTTGTCGGTGACGCGGCTGTAGAGCTGCGTGATCGACAGGAAGGTCACGGGCTTGCTTGGCGCGGGCGTGGAGTCGATTTCCTGGCGCAGGTAGGGCAGGGTGTCGGCAACGCGGTTGAGCGCCACCAGGATCTGCAATACGTAGCGGTTGGCGTTGCGCGACTCGGGAAAGGCCTCGCGCCAGGCCTGGGCCGCCAGCAGCGCCTGGTTGCCGGCGCGCGCCTGCAGCGCCATCTCGGTGGCGCGGCGGTACAGCTGGGGGTTGCGGCTCTGGCGCGCGGCGTTGAGCATCAGCTGCTGGCCGCTGCCCGGGTCGCCGACGCCGGCCGCCATTTCTCCGACCAGGACTTCGTAGAACAGCCCGGCGTTGAACGCCGCGGTCTCGTCGGGGTCGTTCTCGGCCGGCGCCAGCGTGCCGCCGCTGGCAGGCAGGGGCTCGGCCTGGCTCCAGGCAGTTGCAGGAGCGGCGGCCAGTGCCGCCAGTGTGGCGGCCAGCGCCAGGGCCCGTGGGCGTAGAGGTTGAACCATCGAACCATAATAATCGAACCGGGTGGCTGCGCAAGCGGACGGAAGGCTGCTTGCATTGCTGCAAAAGCGCCTCATCTGCAGGACACGCCGCGCTGCCGCCGGGCGCGCGCCAGGCCCATTCACGCAGGAGTGCCATGCCCGAATTACCCGAAGTTGAAGTCACGCGCCGCTCGTTTGCCGCCTCGATCGCGGGCGCGCGCATCGTGGACGCGCGCCTGGGCAAGCCGCTGCGCTGGCCGCTGGGCATCGCGCCCGAGGCGCTCGTGGGGCGCGAGGTGCTGGGCGTGCGCCGCCGCGGCAAATACCTGCTGGTTGATTTGAACGAAGGCCTGCTGCTGCTGCATCTGGGCATGTCGGGGAGCCTGCGCTTCGCGCCCACCGACACCCTGGCTGCGCCGGGCACGCACGACCATTTCGATCTGGTGACCACGCTGGGCACGCTGCGGCTGCACGATCCACGCCGCTTCGGCGCCGTGGTCTTTGCCGGGGGCGAGGGCGACCCGGTGGCGCGCAAGCTGCTGGGCGGCCTGGGCATGGAGCCGCTGGAAGACGCATTCGCGGCGCAGGCGTTCCACGCCGGACTGCAGGCCAGCCGCATGCCGATCAAGCAGCTGCTGCTGGGCGGCAAGCTGGTGGTGGGGGTGGGCAACATCTACGCTTCCGAGGTGCTGTTCCTGGCGCGCATCTCGCCGCTGGCCCCGGCCAACAGCATCGGGCCACGGCGCGCGCAGCGGCTGCACCAGGCCATCCGCGAGGTGCTGGCCAGGGCGGTGGCGCAGGGCGGCACCACGCTCAGGGATTTCTCCAACGCCGATGGCATGCCCGGGCATTTCCAGCTGCAGGCCCAGGTCTATGACCGCGAAGGCCTGCCCTGCACGCGCTGCGCGGCACCGCTGCGCATGCTGCGCCAGGGGCAGCGCAGCACCTTCTATTGCAGCCATTGCCAGCGGCCCTGAGGCAGGCGGCGGCGATAATTTTGCGTGGCGCCATTTGGCGGCCTTCCTACCGGTAATCAGATCTTGACGAATTCCTCCATCGCCGCTGCCGTCGTGCAGTGGCAGGCCTCGCATGGCCGCAACCACCTGCCCTGGCAGCAGACGCGCGACCCCTACCGGGTCTGGCTTTCGGAGATCATGCTGCAGCAGACCCAGGTGGCGACGGTGCTGGGCTACTACCCGCGCTTCCTGGCGCAGTTCCCCGACGTGGCCAGCCTCGCGGCCGCGCCCGAGGACGCGGTGCTGGCGCTGTGGAGCGGCCTGGGCTACTACAGCCGCGCGCGCAACCTGCACAAATGCGCGCAGGCAGTGATGGCGCTGCATGGCGGGCGCTTTCCCGAGACCGCCGAGCAGCTGGCGACGCTGCCCGGCATCGGCCGCTCGACCGCGGGCGCCATCGCGGCCTTCTGCTTCTCGCAGCGCGTGCCCATTCTCGATGCCAACGTGCGGCGCGTGCTCACGCGCGTGCTGGCCTTCGATGGCGATCTCGCCGTGGCGCGCAACGAGCGGGAGCTCTGGGATCTGGCGACCGACCTGTGTCCCGATCCGCGGGAGCTCGATCTGCAGGACGCGATGCCGCGCTACACCCAGGGCATGATGGACCTGGGCGCGAGCCTGTGCCTGCCGCGCAAGCCGGCCTGCCTGCTGTGCCCGCTGCAGAGCCAGTGCCGCGCCTCGCGCGCCGGCAACCCCGAGGACTACCCGGTGCGCACGCGCAAGCTCAAGCGCAGTTCCCAGGCCTGGTGGCTGCTGATCGCGCAGGACCGCGAAGGGCGCATCCGCCTGGGCAAGCGCCCGTCCACCGGCATCTGGGCGGGGCTCTACGCTCCGGCGGTGTTCGAGGACGCTGCGGCGCTGGAAGCCGCTGTGCAGGCGCGCTGGCCGGGCGCAGTGGAGCTCGAGCACCAGGATGCGTTCGTGCATGTGCTCACCCATCGGGATCTGCATCTGCACCCGGTGATCGCGCGGGTCGAGGCGGCTGAACCCGCGGCAGATGATTGGTATACGCGGGCGCAGTGGGAGGCGATGGGGTTGCCGGCGCCGGTGAGGAAGTTGCTGGACGGGGGAAGGTAGGCGGTTTCTCCGAGGACAGGACGTCCATCCTTCGATGGAGCTGCCCAGGGCGAACGGAAAAACCGTTCGTGGTGAGCCTGTCGAACCATGGACGGGTGGCAAGCGCGCTCAACGAAAATCAGATCTCCGCCGCAGCCGTGCGTCCATCCAGCTCTCGGTGCCTTGTCAACGTAGGCCAATCCGTGCCGAAGTGCGCCGCCAGCTGCTCCACCAGATACACCGAACGGTGCTGTCCGCCCGTGCAGCCGATGGACACCGTCACATAGCTGCGGTGGTTCTGCTCCAGCAGCGGCAGCCAGTGCTCGAAGAACTGCACGATCTGCCGCTGCATCTCCAGCACCTCGGGCTGCTGGCGCAGGAAGGCCTGCACCTGCGCGTCCTTGCCGGAAAAGGGGCGCAGATCGGTGTCGTAGTAGGGGTTGGGCAGCATGCGCACGTCGAACAGATAGTCGCAGTCCGCCGGAATGCCGTGCTTGAAGCCGAAGGACTGGAACACCAGCGTCATTTGCCCGCGCGGCAAGGTCAGCAGGCTCTTGACGTAGCTTTGCAGCTGCGAGGGCCGCAGGTGGCTGGTATCGATGACCTCCGACTGCTCGCGCAGGCCGGCCAGCAGCTCGCGCTCCCATCCGATGGTCTGCATCAGCGCGCGGCGGCCCTGCTGCAGTTCGTCGCTCGACAGCGGATGGCGCCTGCGGGTCTCGGAAAAGCGCCGCGCCAGCGTGCTGGTGGTGGCATCGAGAAACAGCGACTGCACCAGCACGCCCTGCTCGCGCAGCGCGGCCAGCTGCGCGGGCAGCCGGGGCAGGCCGGTGGCGCTGCGCGCGTCGATGGCAATGGCCACGCGGTTGCCGTGGTGCGTGTGCTCGAGTTCCACGAACGAGGCCAGCAGCTCGGGCGGCAGGTTGTCGACGCAGTAGTAGCCGGCATCTTCCAGCGCATGCAGCGCCACGGATTTTCCGGAACCGGACATGCCGGTGACCAACACGATCTCGAGTCCCATGCGTCAACCCCTGGCCTGCTGGAGCATTTCGCGCGCGTGCGCCATGGTGGTTTCGGACAGGCGCTCGCCGCCGAGCATGCGCGCCACCTCGGCCACACGCGTGTCCTGGGCCAGCGCCATGACGGTGCTGGTGGTGGCCTGCTTGTCGCGCCGCTTGGCCACCACCAGATGGTGGTCGGCGCAGGCCGCGACCTGGGGCAGGTGGGTCACGGCCAGCACCTGCCGGTCCTGGCCCAGCCTGTGCATCAGCCGGCCCACGGTTTCGGCCACCGCGCCGCCCACGCCCGAATCCACCTCGTCGAAGATCAGCGTCGAGGCTTCGCCCAGTTCGCTGGTCGTCACGGCAATGGCCAGCGAGATGCGCGACAGCTCGCCGCCCGAGGCCACCTTGCCGATGGGCTTGGGGCTCGCGCCCGGATGGCCGGCCACCAGGAAGGCCAGCGCATCGATGCCGTGCGGGCCCGGTTCCTCGGCCACGGTCTGCGCGACCTCGAAGCGCCCGCCCTCCATGCCCAGCCCCTGCATGGCCTGGGTGATGGCGCGCGCGAGCTTCGGCACGGCCTTGGCGCGCTGCTGCGACAGGGCGCGCGCGGCCTGCTCGTACTGCGCCTGGGCGGCATCGGCCCGGGCGCGCAGCCCTTCGATATCCACGACCGCATCGAGCTGGCGCAGCTCCTCCTGCCAGCCCGCATACAGCTGCGGCAGCTCGGCCGGCGGGCGCTTGTAGCGGCGCGCAAGCTGCATCCACAGCGACAGGCGGGTGTCGAGTTCGGCCAGGCGTTCGGGATCGAGCTCGGTGCGGCGCAGATAGGACTGCAGTGAATGGCGCGCATCGCCGATCTGCGCCAGGCCCGAGGCCAGCACTTCGGCGATCTCCTTGAATTCCGCGTCCAGATGTTCCTGGTACTGCAGCTCGCCATGGGCGCGCGTCAGCGCCGCCAGGCCGCCGGCCTCGTCGTCCTCGATGGCGAACAGCGCGCTCTGCGCCGTATCCAGCAGCGCCTGCGCATGCGACAGCCGCGTGTGCTGGGCGTTGAGCTCCTCCCACTCGTCCTCGCCCGGGTCGAGCTTCTCGACTTCGCCGAGCTGCCACTGCAGCCGCTCGCGTTCGCGCTGCAGGCTGTCCTGCGCGGCAATCGCATGTTCGAGCGCCTGGCGCGCGCCGCGCCACTCGCTCCAGAGCTTGCGCAGCGGCTGGGTCTGCAGGCCGGCGTAGGCATCGAGCAGCTCGCGCGCCGCGTCGGGCCGCGTGAGGCTTTGCCAGGCATGCTGGCCGTGGATGTCGAGCAGCTGCTCGCCCACGGTGCGCAGCTGCGTGGCGGTGGCGGGCGCGCCGTTGATCCAGGCGCGGCTGCGGCCCTGCGCGTCGATCACGCGGCGCAGCAGCAGCGTGTCCTCCAGCGCGAAACCGCCTTCCTCGAGCCAGGGCTTGAGCCGCGCCGGGCACTCGAATTCGGCGCAGATGTCGGCCTGCGACGCGCCTTCGCGCACCACGCCGGCATCGGCGCGCGCGCCCAGGGCCAGCTGCACCGCGTCGATCAGGATGGACTTGCCGGCGCCGGTCTCGCCGGTCAGCGCGGTGAAGCCGCCGTGCAGATCCAGGTCCAGCGCCTGGACGATGACAAAGTCGCGCAGTGCAATGCGTTTGAGCGCCATATCAATTCATCCCCTCGTTCCAGCCCAGTTTCTTGCGCAGGGTGGCAAAGTAATTCCAGCCCTTGGGGTGCAGGAAGCGCACCGAATGTTCCGCCTTGGTCACCAGGATGCGGTCGCCATGCAGCAGCGAGGCCAGCGACTGCATGTCGAAATTGGCGCTGACATCGCGCCCGCCCACCACCTCGATGGCGACCTCGGTCGCATCCGACAGCACGATGGGCCGGTTGGAGAAGGTGTGCGGCGCGATCGGCGCCATGACCCAGGCGGGAATCGAGGGGTGCATCATCGGGCCGCCCACCGACAGCGCATAGGCCGTCGAGCCCGTGGGCGTGGCGATGATCAGGCCGTCGGCGCGCTGGTTGGCGACGAAATGCCCGCCGACCTCGACGCGCAGCTCGACCATGCCCGAGGTGCCGCCGCGGTTGACCACGACGTCGTTCATCGCCAGCGCCTCGAACACCAGCTGCTCGCCGCGCATGACGCGCGCGCGGATCATGGGCCGCAGGTCTTCCTCATATTCCCCCTGGAGCATGGGCGTGAGGGGGGCCTGATAATCTCCCAGCGGAATGTCCGTGACGAAGCCCAGGCGCCCCTGGTTGATGCCGATCAGCGGCGTGCCGTAGCGCGCCAGATGGCGGCTGATGCCCAGCATGGTGCCGTCGCCGCCCACGACCAGCCCGAGGTCGCAATGCGTGCCCAGGCCGTCGATATCCATCGATTGGTAGCCCTCGATGCCGGCATTGGCGGCCGAATCCGCATCGACGATGACTTCGCAGCCCTGCCGGGTCACGAAGCTGGCGATATCCTGGAGGGCGTGGCGGACGCTGTCGGGGCTGGCGCTGCTGGAGGCGGGCGACTGGTATTTCCCTATCAGCGCGACGCGGCGGAACTTAGAAGTCATTTTGAAATTACATCATTAAAATCACTACATGCTCGATGACCGTGCCAAGTTGTTACTCAAAGCGCTGGTCGAGCGATATATCGCCGACGGCCAGCCAATAGGTTCACGTACGCTTTCGCGTGCCTCGGGCCTTGAATTGTCGCCTGCAACCATACGCAACGTGATGGCCGACCTCGAGGAGCTCGGCCTGATCGTCAGCCCGCACACCTCCGCGGGCCGTATTCCCACGGCCAAAGGTTACCGTCTGTTCGTTGACACCATGTTGACAGTGCAGCGCGACGGCCTGCATGCGCCCGCGCTGCCGGCCGAGCAGCCGCAGAAGGTCATCGCCAACGCCGCGCACCTGCTGTCGAACCTGTCGCAGTTCGTCGGCGTGGTGATGGTGCCCAAGCGCAGCTCGGTGTTCCGCCAGATCGAGTTCGTGCGCCTGTCGGAAAAGCGCTTCCTGGTCATCATCGTCTCGCCCGAGGGCGACGTGCAGAACCGCGTGATCTTCACCGAGGTCGACTACACCGCCGCGCAGCTGGTCGAGGCGGCGAACTTCCTCAACGCCAACTATGCCGGCCTGGCCATGGAACAGGTGCGCGAACGCCTCAAGGGCGAGGTCGAACGGCTGCGCGGCGAGGTCGCGCAGCTGATGCAGGCCGCCGTCAACGTCGGCACCGAAAGCCACAGCGAGGAGGGTGATGTCGTGATCGCCGGCGAGCGCAATCTCCTGGCCGTGAGCGATTTCTCCAGCGACATGGACCATCTGCGCCGCGCCTTCGACCTCTTCGAGCAAAAGACGCAGATCCTGCGCCTGCTCGACATCTCGAACCAGGCCGAGGGCGTGCGCATCTACATCGGCGGCGAAAGCCATGTGGTGCCCTTCGAGGAGCTGTCGGTGGTGAGCGCGCCCTACGAGGTCGACGGCAAGGTCGTCGGCACCCTGGGCGTGATCGGCCCGACGCGCATGCACTACGACAGGATGATCCAGATTGTCGACATCACCTCGAAGCTCGTGACCAATGCGCTGAGCCATCGCCGATAGCGTCTACAATGAGCGGGTTTTGCCAGGGCAGCTCAAGTCC
This sequence comes from Comamonas endophytica, assembly GCF_023634805.2. Classification (NCBI taxonomy): domain Bacteria; kingdom Pseudomonadati; phylum Pseudomonadota; class Betaproteobacteria; order Burkholderiales; family Comamonadaceae; genus Comamonas; species Comamonas endophytica. Next base: position 1,133,984 of record NZ_CP106881.1, on the reverse strand, counting down.
CTGGCTTCAGGTTTGCGGGCCTCTAGCTCATGCTTGGTTAGAGCAGCGGACTCATAATCCGTTGGTGCCGTGTTCGACTCACGGGAGGCCCACCAGTTGAAAAAGCCAACCCCCTGGGGTTGGCTTTTTTGTCTTCAGGCTCAGAGCAGCACGCGGCAGCGGATCGTCCCCGCGATATCCAGCAGCTGCGCCATCGGCAGCTCCTGCGTGTCGCCGATGTCCATCACCACATAGCCCAGCTTCTCGTCGGTGCGCAGGTACTGCCCGGCGATGTTGATGCCGTGCTGCGCGAACACCTGGTTGATGGCCGAGAGCACGCCAGGCACGTTGTGGTGCACGTGCAGGATGCGCTTTTGCCCGGGGTGCGGCGGCAGCGCGACCTCGGGGAAGTTCACGGCCGAGATCGAGGTGCCGTTGTCGCTGTATTTGACCAGCTTCTCCGCGACTTCGAGGCCGATGTTGGCCTGCGCCTCCATGGTCGAGCCGCCGATGTGCGGGGTCAGGATGACGTTGTCCAGGCCGCGCAGCGGGGAGATGAATTCATCCTTGTTGGTGCGCGGCTCGACGGGGAACACGTCGAGCGCGGCGCCCAGCAGATGGCCCGACCTGAGCGCATCGGCCAGCGCGTCGATCTCCACCACCGTGCCGCGCGAGGCGTTGATCAGGATCGCTCCGGGCTTCATGGCCGCCAGTTCGGCGGCGCCGATCATCCATTGCGTCGAGGGCAGCTCGGGCACGTGCAGGCTGACGATGTCGCTGGTCGCCAGCAGCTCCTGCAGCGAGGCCGCCTGGCGCGCGTTGCCCAGCGGCAGCTTGGTGACGATGTCGTGGAACTGCACCTGCATGCCCAGGCCCTCGGCCAGCACCGACAGCTGGCTGCCGATCGAGCCGTGGCCGACGATGCCCAGCGTCTTGCCACGGATCTCGTAGGAGTTCTCGGCCGTCTTGAGCCAGCCGCCGCGGTGCGCCGCCGCGTTCTTCGCGGGAATGCCGCGCAGCAGCAGGATGGCTTCGCCCAGCACCAGCTCGGCCACCGAGCGGGTGTTGGAGTAGGGGGCGTTGAACACCACGATGCCGCGCTGGCGCGCGGCGTTCAGGTCGACCTGGTTGGTGCCGATGCAAAAGCACCCCACGGCGACGAGCTTCTGCGCCGCCTGGAACACTTCCTCGGTCAGCTGGGTGCGCGAGCGGATGCCGACGAAGTGCACGTCGGCGATCTTGCGCATCAGCTCGTCATTGGGCAGCGCGCCCGTGATGGTCTCGACGTTGGTGTAGCCGGCCTTGTGCAGCAGCTGCAGCGCGCTGGGGTGGATGCCTTCCAGCAGCAGGAATTTGATCTTCGATTTGTCCAGCGAGGTCTTGGTGGTCATTGCATGGTTCCCATTGCACAAGCTTCCATTACAGCGGATTCCCTATACCGCCACACGGGATAGGTCCACCGACCCCGTGCAGCGTTGGCCTGATCAGGCCTCAGCCCCGGCCGACGAAAGGCATCTTGGTGGCCATGACGGTGTGGAACAGCACGTTGGCCTCGAGCGGAAGATTGGCCATGTACAGCACCGACTGGCCCACCACGCCCACATCCATGGTCGGCTCGACGGCGATCTCGCCATTGGCCTGGGGCACGCCCTGCGTCATGCGCTCGGCCAGCTCGGTCAGCGCGTTGCCGATGTCGATCTGCCCCACGGCGATGTCGTACTGTCGGCCATCGAGCGCCGCGGTCTTGGTCAGCCCCATCACCGCATGCTTGGTCGCGGTGTAGGCGATCGAATTCGGGCGCGGCGCATGCGCCGAGATCGAGCCGTTGTTGATGATGCGCCCGCCCTGCGGGCTTTGGCTCTGCATCACCTTGAAGGCCTGCTGCAGGCAATAGAACATGCCGTTGAGGTTGACATCGACCACCTCGCGCCACTGCTGCGCAGTCCAGTCGATGAAGGAGCCGGGCGGGTTGCCGCGGCCGGCGTTGTTGAACAGCACATCGACGCGGCCGAACTGCTCGACGGCGCGGGCAAACAACGCGGCAACGGCTTCAGGGTCGGCCACATCGGTGGGCACGCACAGCACGCGGCCACCGGCACCATGCAGCGCTTCGGCTTCCTCCTTCACCTGCTCCAGCAGCTGCGCCCGGCGCCCCGCCAGGACCACGTCGAAGCCGCCGCCCAGCAGCGCCAGCGCCGCGGCCTTGCCGATGCCCGAGCCGGCGCCCGTGATGACCGCTACTTTCCTGGATGCCATTGCCTGTTCTCCCGAATATGAGTGCAAAAGCCCCATTGTCCGTGCATTGCGCCGACCTGGCGCCGGCGCGAAGGCGGGACAATGCAGGACATCCCATTGGAAAGGTAAACCATGCGCAGTTCCGGCTTTGGCGTTCGTGCCGCATTCCCCGCAGCCCTGGTGCTGGCGGCCCTGTTCTCCACGGCGGCCCATGCCGTGCTCAAGCCCGGCGACGCGGCGCCCACCTTCACCACGCAGGCCGCGGTGGCCGGCAAGCCCTTCGCGTTCAACCTGCAGGCGGCGCTGCAGAAAGGGCCGGTGGTGCTGTACTTCTTCCCCAAGGCCTTCACCCAGGGCTGCACCCTCGAAGCCCACGCGTTTGCCGAGGCCACGCCGCGGTTCAAGGCGCTGGGCGCGCAGGTGGTGGGCATGTCGCATGACGACATCGACACCCTGCAGCGTTTTTCCGAGGAAGCCTGCCGCGACCAGTTTGCCGTGGCGTCCGACCCGCAGGCGCGCACCATCCAGGCCTATGACGCGGCGGCCGCGGCCAATCCGCAGCGCGCTGACCGCATCTCCTATGTGATCGGGCAGGACGGCAGGATCAAGTTCGCGCATGTCGGGGCCGATCCCGTGGAGCATGTGGGCAAGACTATGGCCGCGGTGGAGCAACTGCAGCGCGGCAAGAAGCCCTAGGGGCATGATGGCCCGTAGGTCCATTCCCATCGGGCAATGGGGTGCCGGCTGACGAACACCGTGCCGGCAGGGGCTTAACGTGGGGTTTTTACAAGGAGCCTCCAATGAAACTCAGCCATTTCGCCGCCGCCGCATTCAGCGTTGCCATGATTGCCAGCGCACACGCTGAAGTCAGCAAGAAGGACCAGGACTTCATGACCAAGGCCGCCGCGGGCGGCATGTACGAAGTCGCGGCCGGCCAGCTGGCGCAGCAAAAGGGCAGCGCGGAAGGCGTGAAGTCCTATGGCGCGATGCTGGTCAAGGACCACACTGCAGCCAACGAGGAACTCAAGAGCCTGGCGAGCACCAAGGGCGTGGCGCTGCCCACGGCGCTGCCCACCGACAAGCAGGCCCGCCTGGACAAGATCGGCCGTGCAAGCAACTTCGACAAGGAGTTCGTCAAGGAAGTCGGCCTCGACGACCACAAGAAGGACATCTCGCTGTTCGAGAAGGCCAGCAAGAACGCAGACGACGCCGACGTGAAGGCCTTTGCCACGAAGACCCTGCCGGTCCTGAAGGCCCACCGCGAGCATGCGGACGGCCTGCGCAAGTCCATCAAATAAAGACGGTGGCTCGAACGTAGCCAGCGCTTCGGGCCAGCCTCCCGCAAGAAAACCGCAACTGCCCCCGGGCACTTGCGGTTTTTTGCATCGGGCAGGCGTCATCCAAAGCGCGCGGCCATCTCCGCGCGGGTGCCGCCGGGCCAGGGCACCGGGTCGCTTGGCCCAGCTGCTGCAGGTCGCGGGCAGGAAGGGCCGAGCCCAGGTACGGTCTTTGGAAATGACGCAGACTCGGATTGTGACACGATGTAAGTTGTACATCGAGTTGAACCCACTCCCACGTCTGCCATGCATGGACTGCGCCTTTCGGAGCTAATCTCCGCCCTAAGCCACGCCCTCGATATCACCGAGGGGCAGCCCCAGGGGCACTGCACCCGCTGCTGCTGGATCGGCACGCAGGTCGGGCAGCGCCTGGGCCTGGCGCACGAGGAGCTCTGGGGCCTGTACTACACGCTGCTGCTCAAGGATCTGGGATGCAGCAGCAATGCCGCGCGCATCTGCGAGCTCTACCTGACCAACGACCTGGCGTTCAAGCACGACTTCAAGACGGTGGGCGACAGCCTGCCCCAGGTGCTGAACTTCGTGCTGTCGCATACCGGCCTGCGCGCGCCGCTGGCCGAGCGCTTTCGCGCGGTGATGAACATCCTGCGCAACGGCACGCAGCTGGCCGACGAGCTGATCCAGACGCGCTGCCAGCGCGGCGCCGAGATCGCGCGGCTGCTGCGCTTTCCCGAGTCGGTGGCGCGGGGCATCTACCATCTGGACGAGCATTTCAACGGCAAGGGCCGGCCCGACGGCCTGGGCGGGCAGGACATTCCGCTGTATTCGCGCATCGCGCTGCTGTCGCAGGTGGTCGATGTGTTCCATACCAGCGGCGGGCGCGAAGCCGTGATGCAGGAACTGCAGCGCCGGCGCGGCCAGTGGCTGGACCCGGCCGTGATCGACGCTTTCATCGAGGTGGCCGACGCCGGGTTCTGGGAACGGCTGGCCCGCGAGGACATCGGCGCCGCGGTGCTGGCGCTCGAGCCTGCCTCGGTGCCGGTGCCGCTGGATGAAGACTATCTGGACGACATCGCCGCGGCGTTCGGGCAGGTCGTCGATTCCAAGAGCCCCTACACCAGCGGGCACAGCGCGCGCGTGGCGCTCTATGTCGACCTGATGGCCGAGACCATGGGCTTCAACGAGGAGCGGCGCCGCTGGCTCAGGCGGGGCGCGCTGCTGCACGACATCGGCAAGCTCGGTGTCAGCAACAGCATCCTCGACAAACCCGGCAAGCTCGACCGTGACGAATGGATTGCGGTGCAGCAGCATGCTATCCATACCGAAACCATCCTATCGCGCATTGCCGCGTTTGGCGAGCTCGCGCGCATTGCTGGCGCGCACCACGAGCGCCTGGACGGCACCGGCTATCCCCGCGGGCTGGACGCGCGCGACATCACGCTCGAGACGCGCATCATCACCTGCGCCGACATCTTCGATGCCATCACCGCAGCCCGCCCTTACCGCGGCGCGGTGCCGGTCGAGGAAACGCTGGAAATCATGGACGCGGCCGTCGGCACCGCCATCGATCCCGAATGCTTCGCGGCGCTCAAGGCCTGCATCCACCGCCTGCCGCCGATGCCATCGTGAGCGGCGCGCGGGCGAGATTCAGGGCGCGCCGAGAAAAAGCCGGGTCGCCTTCAGGCCCACCGGAGTCCAGTGCAGGGCCGGCGACATGGCTTGCACCAGCAGATCGCGTTTGGCGGCCGGATCCAGCGAAGGATAGCGCTGCTCGAAGATCTCCAGATCGGTATCGAGCCCGGCCGCGCTGCGGTCGGGGGCCGCGCCGCGGGCGGCCTTGAGCCGCTGCTCCACGCGGAAGCTCCTCTGCCGGGTCTGGCTGCCGGGCGCGGCGTCCTTGTCGAACTTGGCGCCATCGACGCTGTCCGGCCCGCGGATCCAGTCATGGATCACCTGCAGCTCGTAGGGCGAGAACACGCCGAACATCTCCGCGCGCTCGCCCTGCAGCAGCTGCCAGAAGCGGCTTTCGCTGGCCGGCTGGTTGCGCTTGATCCAACCCGACTTCTCCAGCGCCGCGAGGAACTCGGGCATCGCGTCGGGGGTCGAGAGCCAGTCGTTCACGCTGCGCCCCGCCACCTTGCAGAAGTCGGAATGCGCGCCATTGCCCGAGGGGGCCTTGCGCGCCATGATGGCAATGACCTCGTTCTCGATGTCGAAGCCGTCGATCACGTCCAGCGTGCTCACGCCCAGGTTGCCCAGCTTGGCGCCGGCGCGCACCCGGCGCCAGTAGTCGCCATCGTCGTCGATGCGCGGCGCGGCGTCGAGCGCAGCGACGCAGGCGCGCTTGGCATGGCCGGTGTCGGCATTGTCCACGGTGACATGCAGCACGAAGTAGTAGGGGTCGATGCCCAGCTCGTTGAGCTCGTAGGAGGTGATGAGCAGGTGCAGGGGCAACTGCTCGTAGGCCAGGTTGAAACCCACGATCTCGGGCAGGAACTCCTGCGCGTTCCAGCCCAGCGCCAGCTGCACCAGCCCCTGCTGGTAGAGCGCATCGGGCAGCTCGCCGACGGGATCGAGCCCATAGGTCTCCAGCAGCGCGCGGTAGAGCTTGACGTGGTTCTTGTCGTCCAGGCCGTCGCCCAGCTCCTCGACATAGGTCGTCACCAGGTCCGACAGGCGCGAATTGCCGGCATGCGCGCACAGGCCATAGAGCCAGGAGCCGTCGACCAGCTTGGTGGGCGCGACATTGCGCAGGAAATACAGCGCATGGGCGCGGTTGAGGAAATAGCGCCGCGGGCTGCCGGCCTTGCGCCCTTCCAGATAGGCCTGGTACTGGCCGTGCACCTTCTGGACATTGGCTTCCATCCAGGCCGTGAGGCCCGACGGGTCGTCCGGCAGATCGTCTTCCTGCTGCGCCACGTCCTGCAGCGCCTGGCGCAGGAACTCGGCCGCGGTCTCGCGTTCCTGGTCGCTGGGGATGTGATTCGCCAGCCGGTCGTAGAGGGGGAAGAAAGCCGTGCCCTTCCGGGGACAGTCCACTGGAGCGACGGCGGAAATCGGGAGATCGGGGGACTGGAGGGCGTACATACAAAAAGGGGAAAAGTTATGCCCTGAGCGTGCGTTCACATCCGCGTCCTGGATGTCGGGACATGGCATGCAATGGGGTGGGCGAGCTCCTACAGGTCGCCGGCCCGCCCCGCTCCCTGAATGAAAAAGCCTGCCATGGCTGTGCATGGCAGGCTTGGATGCATCGACCTGGGCCTTGCGGCCCGTGGCGTCATTGCGCGCTGACGACAATCTTGCCGGTGGGGCGCGGGCTGTGGCAGTCGTTGTAGAAGTACTCGCCGGGCTGCGTGAACCTGTGCTGTGCCGACTCGCCCGGCGCCAGCTTGAAGTTGAACACGCCTTCGAAGAACTGCGTGGCGCAATGCGCGTTCTTGTTGTCCGCCGGGTTGGTGAAGGTCACGGTGGTGTTCAGCGGCACCGTCATCCAGGTGGGCGTCATGGCGTTGACGGCCGTGGATTCCGCCGCGCCCGGCGCGTTGGTGGCGGTCTGCACGCGTCCCAGGAAGACGGTGTAGGGCGTGGGCAGGCTGGCGCCGGCCACCGCCGTGCCGGAGACCGGACGGCGCACCTGCGGCGGCTTGGGCGCCTCGACCGCCGGCACCTTGCCGCCGACCTTGAAGGCCCAGAGATAGTCGCCGCGCGGCGCATCGCTGTAGGGGATGGACGTGCCGCCCGCGAACACCGCGATGTACTGCTCGCCGTCGATCTCGTAGCTCACCGGGCTGGCGCTGATCGAGGCGCCGGTCTGGAAGCGCCAGACCTCGTTGCCGTTGTCCGCGTCCATGGCGATCAGGTTGCCGTCGGGCTGGCCGATGAACAGCAGGTTGCCGGCCGTCGAGAGGATGCCGTTGCCGTGGGCCAGCGAGTAGGGCATGGCCTTCTTCCAGCGCACGAGGTTGGTGCTGGGATCGACGGCGACGACGCCGCCGGTCTGGTAGGTGCCCGGCGGGCGCAGGCCGTTGCTGGCCTCGGTCAGCGAGTGCGCCGCGCCCACATAGCCATAGCCGGTGTAGACCAGCTTGGTCTTGGGGCTGAACGACTGGTGGTTCCAGTTGGCGCCGCCGCCGTGGCCCGGCACCGACAGGATCGGAATGTCCCAGTGCGGATCGAACAGGCAGCCCTTCTGGTAGTTGGGAATGGCGCGATTCGGGTCGCCCGGAACGGCCGTGCCCAGTTGCTGGTCGACCACGCAGGTCTCGGTCCAGGCGCCCTGGCGCGGGATCGGCTGTGTCGGCCAGGTCGCCTGGCGCGCGTCCTGCTTGACCGGGATCTCGTCGATGCCCAGCGGCGCGGAGCCGTCCTTGCGGTCGAGGATGTAGTACATGCCGGTCTTGCTGCCGTAGATCACGACCTTGCGCAGCTGCGTGCCGATCATCACGTCGGCCAGCACCGGCGACATCACGTTGTCCATGTCCCAGATGTCATGGTGCACGGACTGGAAATGCCACTTGTACTCGCCGGTGTCGGAGTCGAGCGCGACGATGGAATTGGCGAACAGGTTCAGGCCCGGGCGCTTGGAGCCGTCCTGCGAGGAGCCGCCGCGCACGTTGCCGAAGGTCCAGTAGACCATCTTGAGCTCGGGGTCGACCGCCGGGTGGATCCAGGGCGTGGCGCCCGTGCGGTCGGACTCGGCGGCGCCGCCCCAGGTCTCGGAGCCGCGCGTGCCGGGCTTGGGAATGCCCCAGAACACGTTCAGCACTTCGCCGTTGGTGGCATCGGCGGTGAAGGCCGCGCCGCGGTTGCCGTCGTTGGTGCCGATGTACAGGCGCTTGTTGTGATAGACGATGGCCACCTTCTGCACCGCGCCCAGGTAGTTGGCATCGGTGGTGGCGCTGGGGTACTGCTTGATCCAGGCGACCTCGCCGGTGGCGATCTTCAGCGCCACCAGCCGGTTGCCCGGGGCCACGGTGTAGACCAGGCCCAGCTCCTTGGCCACGCCCACGCCGCGGCGGGTGATCGTGCCGTAGGGGGTCTCCCATTTCCACTTGGTGACGCCGGTCTTGCCGTCGACCGCGACCACGTTGCCCAGCGCGGTTTCCAGGTAGATGACGCCATCGACCACCACCGTGGTGCTCTGGTTGGTGCCGGTGTTCAGGCCGCCTTCGACGCGGTTGAGCCAGGCGCCGCCGAGCTGGGCGATGTTGCGCTTGTCCAGCGCGGCCAGGCCGCTGTAGTTCTGGTTGCCAAGGTTGCCGCCCACCTTGGGGAAGTCCTTGTCGCCCGGAGTGCAGCAGTCGCTGAGATCGGCGGCCGGCGTCGGTGCCGGTGCCGGGTCGGGAGTGGGCGCGGGCGCCGGTGCCGGCGCGGTGGCGGGTTTGTCGCTGCCGCCGCAGCCGATCAGCACCACGGGCAGGCAGATGATGGCCGCTGCGATCGCAGAAAGCGTGTAGGAACGTGTCTTCACGGATATCCCCTAGGTGTTGTTGGAGCTCAGCGCGTGGAGGTACCTGCTGCGGCACCTGCGGCGGGAGCCGCAGCCGGGGTGCTGGTGCAGAACTCGGTCAACCCCATGGTCGACTTGACGGCCTGGACCACCATCTTCTGGAAGTCCTTGGCGCCCGGCGCAGCGGAGTTCGCGGTGAAGTGGTCTGCGGCATGGCCCAGCGTGCTCAGCCAGGCACGGCCGCCGTCGTAATACTGGCACCAGGCGACGGGGTGGAAGTCCTTGTGGCCTGGATGCGGCGCGGCCGTCAGCGGGTTCAGCGTCGAGGTATCGACCTTGGCCAGGAACTTCACGTTGGTCGGGAAGGGCGCGAGGTTGTACCACTCGTCCTTGAACGGGAAGCTCAGCGACACGCCCTCGGTGGATGGATCCTGCGCCACGATCTGCACCGTGCCGTCGCGGTTCGGGCCGTGGTTGTAGAAGTTGGCGTTGCCCAGCAGACCTTCGTAGTAGGGCCAGTTGTATTCGGCGCCGAAGGCGTTGTGCAGGCCGACGAAGCCGCCGCCGCGGCGCATGTAGTTGCGCAGGGAGGTGCGCGCCGCATCATTGCTGGTGGGCACAGCCTCGTTCCACAGCGTGTCGCGGTTGGAGCTGGCGAAGATGACGGTCTTGTAGTTGTTGATGCGGCCGCTGAGCACTGTGACGTCCTCGGTCCAGTCGGCCTGGATGCCCGCTTCCTCCATCATGCGCTTGAGGCCGGCCTGCATGACGTTGTCGGCGTTCATGGGAGGATTCAGCCCGGCGGCCATGGGCGTGCCCAGATTGGCGTGGCGCGGGCCGGCGGTGCGCGAGTAGATCAGCACGCGGTTGGGCGTGGAGGCAAACGCGCCCCAGTCGCTGTAGCACTTTGGGTTCGTGCCGCGGCAGACGTTGTAATAGGCATCGAAGCTGTTGTCGACGACTTCCGGTGTCTCCACCGCGGGCGGCTGCGGCTGCTCGCCCGTGGGCGGCGTCGGGTCGACGACCGCTGGCGGCTGCGGCTGGGCGGCGTTGTCGCCATCGCCGTTGCCGCCGCCGCAGGCGCCCAGTCCCACCGCCATGGCCGAGGCAAGGGCGGCATAGGCAAATTTCTTGTTGAGCTTTCTCATATGGCTCTGTCTCCGTTGATTGTTGAGGTGCCCGGCCCTGTACGCTGCTGGAGCAAGGCAGAGGGACCCCCGGAGCATGAATTTTTGTGGAAAAGTTTTCCATAATGGAAATCCCTTCTATATATTTCTGATTGTTGCAGTATGTTGTGCGAGCTCCAGCGGGAGGGGAGCCAGAGAACGCAACAGCTATTTCCTTGGCGTAAGTAATGGTTTGTTATTTCTGTATATTCATACAGTGGAATTGCAAACCAAACTCGCCGTTCTGGCCGATGCCGCCAAATACGACGCCTCCTGCTCCTCGAGCGGCAGCGCCAAGCGCAATGCCGTGGGCGGCGGCATCGGCTCGACCGAGGGCAGCGGCATCTGCCACAGCTACACGCCGGACGGGCGCTGCATCTCGCTGCTGAAGATCCTGCTGACCAATTTCTGCATCTACGACTGCAAGTACTGCATCAACCGCGTCAGCTCGAACATCCCGCGCGCGCGCTTCTCGGTGGCGGAGGTCGTCGACCTCACGCTCGACTTCTACCGGCGCAACTGCATCGAGGGCCTGTTCCTGTCGAGCGGCATCATCCGCAGCAGCAACTACACGATGGAGCAGCTCGTCGGCGTGGCGCGCACGCTGCGCCTTACGCACGGCTTCAAGGGCTACATCCATCTCAAGACCATTCCCGATGCCGACCCTGAGCTTTTGGCCGAAGCTGGCCTCTATGCCGACCGACTTAGCATCAATATCGAGCTGCCCACGGTGCAGGGCCTGGCGCAGCTCGCGCCCGAGAAAAGCAGCGCCACCATCCACCAGGCGATGGGCCAGCTGCACGATCACATCGCGACCTCCAAGGCCGAGCGCAAGGAGGCGAGCAAGACTTCCGTCGTCTCCATGCCGCGCTCGTGCCGCACCCGGCCCACGGCGCCCAAGGCCTTTGCGCCTGGCGGCCAGAGCACGCAGATGATCGTCGGCGCCGATGGCGCGGACGATGGCGACATCATCGTCACCAGCTCCAGGCTCTACACCGGCTATCGGCTGCGCCGCGTCTACTACTCGGCTTTCAGCCCCATTCCCGATGCCACGGCCGAGCTGCCGCTGATCGCCCCGCCACTCGTGCGCGAGCACCGGCTCTACCAGGCCGACTGGCTGATGCGCTTCTACGGCTTCGAGGCGCACGAGATCGTGCCCGCGGGCGCGCAGGGCAAGCGCATGCTGTCGCTGGAGCACGACCCGAAGCTGGCCTGGGCGCTGGCGCACCGCGAGCGTTTCCCCGTCGACCTGAACACCGCGCCGCGCGAGATGCTGCTGCGCGTGCCGGGCCTGGGCGTGGGCAGCGTCGACAAGCTGCTGGCGGTGCGCCGCTTTCGCCAGCTGCGCAGCGCCGACATCGAGCGACTGCGCGTGCCCATGTCGAAGGTGCTGCCCTTCGTCGAATGCCTGGGCTGGAGCCCGGGCCGGCGGCTTGACGATCCGCTGCTGGCGGCCAAGCTGGTCCAGCCGATGGCGCCGCCGGTGCAGGCCAGCCTGTTCTAGATGCGATGGCGGCGCAGACCCTGATCCTGCCCGGCGACGGCACCGACTTCGCGCATTGGCGCAGCGTTGCGCGCTGGCTGTGGTCGCAGCAGGTGCCGCCCGAACAGGTCGTCTGGCATACCGAGGATGGGCAACGCGAGGCGCCCGATCTTTTTGCGCCGCCGCCCGGGCCTTCCGCGCTGGCTGCGCCGGCATCGTCCCCCGAGCGTCCATTGACCGTGCCGCGCGCCTGGCTGGAACAAGCCGAGCATTGCCTGCTGCACTGCGACCCCGACCGCTTTGCGCTGCTCTACCGGCTGCTGTGGCGCATGCAGCATGAACCCGCGCTGCGCCACGACCTGCTCGATGCCGACCACGTGCAGATGCAACATTGGATCAAGGCCGTGCGCCGCGAGGTGCACAAGACCCATGCCTTCGTGCGCTTCAGGCCCGTGGCGCTGGCCGATGACCCGGTGGATGGCGCCGGGCCGCTGCATGTCGCCTGGTTCGAGCCGGTGCACCATATCGTGCATGCCGCGGCGCCGTTTTTCGTCAAGCGCTTCGCCAACATGCGCTGGGCCATCCTCACGCCGCGCGTCAGCCTGCGCTGGTGGCCCGATGCGCCCGACGTCGCCGCGCTGGCGGCGCAGGGCGTGGAGCCCGACTTCGCGCTCAAACCCTTCAAGGCCCGCCCCGGCGTGCTGAGCTGGGGGCCGGGCGCCAGCGCCGAGGATGCGCCCGCGTTGGACGCCGGCGAGGGCCTGTGGCTCACCTATTACGCGCATATCTTCAACCCCGCGCGGCTCAAGGTGGCGGCCATGTGCAAGGAAATGCCGCGCAAGTACTGGCACAACCTGCCCGAGACCCAGCTGATATCGCCCATGATCCAGGCGGCGCAGGCGCGCAGCGCGGCGATGCTGGCCAATGCGCCCACGACACCGCAAAGAAAGCTGCCCCAGCGAGAGCTCCCGCGCAAGCCTGCCGTGAAGGACTAGGTGCCGACTGTCATCCGATGCTGCTAAAACGGCACGCACGGCCCCATAGCCGCCGTTATATTCACAAGACAACACGAAGACTGGGACTGTCAAGGCAGCATGTTCCCCAGCATTGGAGGGTTCCATGAACGAGATCGAACTGAAGTTCCAGGTGCCGGCCGCGCGGCGCCACTCCCTGCAGCAGGCGCTGGGCAAGCTCCACGCAGAAACACTGCGCCTGCAGGCGCAGTATTTCGATACGCCCGACCGGCGCCTGGCCGCGGCGCATATCTCGCTGCGACTGCGCCAGGAGGGCGATGCCTGGGTGCAGACGCTCAAGTGCCCGGGCGAGAACCGCTGGACTCGCCTGGAGCATGAGGTGCCGCGTGCCGACGGGGATGGAGAGCCGGTGCTCGATGTGGCGCTGCATGCCGATACGGAGGCCGGCAAGCGGCTGGCAGCCGTGCTGGGCAGCCGCGCCGATCGCCTGCAGGTGGTCTATGCCACCGATGTGCAGCGCAGCCTGCGCCTGATCAGCGCCCCTGGCGTGCAGGTCGAAGTCGCGCTGGACGTGGGCGAGATCCGCGCCGGCAGTGCCTGCCGCGAAGTGCACGAGATCGAATTCGAGCTCAAGGAGGGCTCCGTCGAGGCACTCGTGGCGCTGGCCTCGGGCTGGGTCGAGCGCCATGGGCTGTGGCTCGATGTCATCAGCAAGGCCGAGCGCGGCCAGCAGCTGGCGCGCGGCGCGCGCAGCGTGCTGGCCGTGCATGCGCGGCCGGTGATGCTGAAAGACCTGCAGTCGCCCGATGCGGCGCTGCGCCAGATGGTCGCGGCTTGCTTGGCCCATCTGCTGCCAAACGTGGCCGAGGTGGCCGGTGGCGACGCCGCGCCCGAGCATCTGCACCAGGCGCGCGTGGCGCTGCGCCGCCTGCGCACGGCGCTGCGCATCTATGGCGACTGGTCCGCTAATGTCGATCCGGAATGGGCGCCGGCGCTGGCCCGGCTGTTCGGGCAGATGGGCGCGCTGCGCGACCGCGATGCGCTCGAGGCAGGGCTGCTGCCGGCGCTGCGCGCGTCTGGCGCCCCGCTGGCCGAGCTGCCCGAGCCGGAGGGCGAGGAAGCCGCCGCCGACCCCGCCGACACCCTGCGCTCGCCGGCCAGCACGCGCATTTGGCTGGCGTTGATGGCGTTTGCCAACGGCGCGCCAAAGCAAGAGCAGGATGCGGCGCCCGAGCGCCAGGTGCGCAAGCTGGCGGCGAAGCGGCTCGAGCGTCTGCAGCGCCAGCTGGCGAAGGACGCCAAGGGCTATGCGGACCTGGACGACGAGCAGCGCCACCGCGCGCGCCGGCGCCTCAAGCGGCTGCGCTACGGCATTGAATTCACCGCCTCGCTGTTTCGCGCCAAGAAGGTCGAAGCCTATCTCGCCGATCTCAAGCCGGCACAGGATGCGCTGGGTGAATACAACGATCTGGTGGTGGCCGAGGAAGTATTCAGGCGGCTGGTGGAGCAGCAGCCCCAGGCCTGGTTTGCGCTGGGCTGGCTTGCGGCGCAGCGCACGCAGCTGCTCGATGCCTCGCAGCAGCGAATGCAGAAGTGGGCCAAGGAGCCAGGTTTCTGGTGACCCAGGCACGGCATTGCAAAAAAAGCCGGTTTTTTGCCTGGAGCTACCGGAAGTGCGGCTAGAATACGAAGCTTAGCGGCTGTAGCTCAGCTGGATAGAGTACTTGGCTACGAACCAAGGGGTCGTGGGTTCGATTCCTGCCAGCCGCACCAAACGACAAGCCCCGGAGTGGAAACATTCCGGGGCTTTTTCGTATCTGCCGCCTGTGCGGGTGCCCTCCGTGGAGGGCACCTTGTCTTATGCGTTGGCCGCAACCAGTTGGTCAAGAGCCTGCGCAACTTCCTGCGCATCGACCCCTTCGATGGGCGCCAGACGCCCGCTCAGGTCAGCCAGCGCCGCGCTGCCCTGCTGCTGCAGCCGCGCGATGCTCTGGCCCGCTTCCTTGGGCGCGTCGAAACCGGTGCTCTGCAGCAGCAGCTGGCCCGTGGCCGACAGCAGCTTGAAATAGAACTTGCCGTCGGCTTCGCGGTACTGCTTGAACTGCGGCAGCGCCGATTTCTGCGCCTTGGCGGCCTGCGGGGCCTGGGCCTGTGCCAGGCTGCGCAGGCCGACGGCTTCGCGCAGCTGGCGCATCAGCGGCGTGGCCAGCGCGCGTGCGCGTTCGCCGCCGGTGCGCAGGATGCGCTCGATCTGCGCCGGGTCGGCCATCAGGCTGTCGTAGCGTGCGCGCATGGGCGCGATTTCCTGGTCCAGGCGCTCGAACACCAGCTGCTTGGCATCGCCCCAGGCAATGCCCTGGGCGTAGCGCGCGCGCAGCGCTTCGGTTTCCGGGTTCGAGGCAAAAGCCTGGAACAGCTGGAACAGCGCCGAGCCTTCGGTCTCCTTGGGCTCGCCGGGCGCGCGCGAGTCGGTGGTGATGCCGTTGATCAGCTTGCGCAGCTGCTCGCGCGGCGTGAACAGCGGGATGGTGTTGTTGTAGCTCTTGCTCATCTTGCGGCCGTCGAGGCCGGGCAGCGTGGCGACGTTGTCGTCGATGACCACTTCGGGCAGCACCAGCAGCTCGCCGTAGAGATGGTTGAAGCTCGAGGCGATGTCGCGCGCCATCTCCAGGTGCTGGACCTGGTCGCGGCCCACCGGCACCTTGTGCGCCTGGAACATCAATATGTCGGCGGCCATCAGCACCGGATACATGAACAGCCCGGCGGTGACATCGGCATCGACGTCATTGCCGGCGGCCACGTTCTTGTCGACCGAAGCCTTGTAGGCATGGGCGCGGTTGAGCACGCCCTTGCCCGTGACGCAGGTCAGCAGCCAGCACAGCTCGGTGATCTCGGGCACGTCGGACTGGCGGTAGAGCATGACCTTCTCCGGGTCCAGGCCCGCGGCCAGCCAGCTGGCGGCGATCTCCAGCGTCGAGCGCTGCACGCGCGCCGGATCGGAGCACTTGATCAGCGCGTGGTAGTCGGCCAGGAAGTAGAAGCTCTGCACATCGGCGCGCTGGCTCGATTGCACGGCCGGGCGGATGGCGCCGACGTAGTTGCCGAGATGCGGGGTGCCCGACGGTGTGATGCCGGTGAGAAATCGGGTTTGGGACATGGCGGGAAACAATGGATCGCGAAAACGGGAAAACGCTCAGCGCAGCAGCGCCAGCAGCGGGGTCAGCAGCAGGTCGATGGCGCTGTAGCCCAGGCTCATCAAGGGGCGCAGCCACAGGCTGCCGACGATGCCGAACAGCACCAGCGCCAGCACGATGAAGAAGCCGAAGGGCTCGATGCGCGCCACCTGCTGGCCGATGCGCCAGGGCAGCAGGCCGACGAGGATGCGCCCGCCGTCGAGCGGCGGCAGCGGAAACAGGTTGAAGGCCCACATCACCAAGTTGACCAGAATGCCGGCGCGCGCCATCTCGACGAAGAAGCGCTCCTGCACGCCGGTGCCCACGAGCACCACCAGCAGCACGGCCCAGAAGATGGCCTGGAAGAAGTTCGACGCCGGCCCCGCCAGCGAGACCCAGATCATGTCGCGCTTGGGGTTGCGCAAGTGGTCGAAACGCACCGGCACGGGCTTTGCATAGCCGAACAGGAAGGCGCCCGAGGTGGCGAAATACAGCATCACCGGCATCAGGATCGTGCCGATGGGGTCGATATGCTTGAGGGGATTGAGCGTGATGCGCCCCAGCATGTGCGCCGTGTTGTCGCCGAAATGGCGCGCGGCATAGCCATGGGCCGCCTCGTGCACCGTGATGGCGAACAGCACGGGCAGGGCGTAGATGAGAACGGTTTGGATGAGATCGGAGAAGTCCACGCGTGGATTGTCTCAGACCGTTGACGCCCGGTCCCGACCGCGGGCATGTCCGGTATCGGAAATTGATCGGTTTGTTGCAAAATGCAAGAGGATGTGCCGGCAGGGCCGGAGCCACAAACACTATTACAGAAGTCGTTGCGCCAGGCGCAGGGAAAGGCAGACATGGGATTCGGCAGCTGGAAGATCGGCACCAGGCTGGTGCTCGCCTTTGGAGGCATTTGCGCAATGATGGCGCTGATGATGGTGGTCGCCGGCTGGAAGCTGGGCGGCGCCGAGCGTGCCCTGGAGGCCGGAGGCGCCACCGACATCGCCCAGGCGGCTGTGGAGCAGGTGCGCTGGTGGGTGCTGGGCCTGGGAGCCGCGGTGTTCGTGCTGGCGCTGGCGGCCTGGGCCAGCCTGCAGCGCGGCATCGTGCGGCCGCTGCAGCAGGCGATCCTGATTGCCGAGACCGTTGCCGCCGGCGACCTGAGCCAGGAGTTCAGCTCCGACCTGCAGGGCGATTTCGGCCGCCTGCTGGGCGCGCTGGGCACCATGGAGAACACGTTGACCGAACTGGTCGGCCGCATCCAGCAATCGAGCAATGCCATCTATGTGTCGGCCTCCGAGATCGATGGCGGCAATGCCGACCTGTCGCGCCGCACCGACGACCAGGTGGCGGCGCTGACCCAGACCGCCGCCAGCATGGAGCAGCTCACGGCCACCGTGCGCCAGAACGCCGACCGCGCGCGCTCGGCCAGCGGCCTGGCCGTGGGGGCGTCGGCCACGGCCGAGCGTGGCGGCGTGGTGGTGGGGCAGGTGGTGGACACCATGCAGGCCATCAGCGGCAGCTCGCGCAAGATCGTCGACATCATCCAGGTGATCGAAGGCATTGCCTTCCAGACCAATATCCTCGCGCTCAACGCCGCGGTGGAGGCCGCGCGTGCCGGCGACCAGGGCCGCGGCTTTGCCGTCGTGGCCAGCGAGGTGCGCAGCCTGGCCGGACGCTCGGCCGAGGCCGCCAAGCAGGTCAAGACGCTGATCACGGCCAGCGTGGACCAGGTGCAAAGCGGTGCCGCCCTGGTGGGCGAGGCCGGCAAGACCATGCAGGAGATCGTCGGCTCGGTGGGCCAGGTCACGGGGCTGTTGGGCGAGATCTCGCATGCGCTGCAGGAGCAGAGCGAAGGCATCGTCCAGGTCAATCTGGCCGTGGCGCACATGGATGGCGCGACCCAGGAGAACGCCAACCTGGTGGGCCAGGCCGGCCACGCGGCGCAGGCGCTGTCGCAGCGCGTGCAGGAGCTGCAGCGCGCGGTGGGGGCGTTCAAGCTGGAGGAGGAGGCGCCAGTGACGGTGGGCAGGGGAGCGCATCGCGGGGTACTAGCGATCGAGGGGTGAGCATTCCTCGCGGCAGGCGCGCGAAAGAGCGGCTCAACTTGAGGACAGGCCGTCCATCCTTCGACAGGCTCAGGACGAACGGTTTTAGGCCACTCCCTGAACAAGCCCCTGCCGTTTAACCTATCCCCCGTTCGCCCTGAGCCTGTCGAAGGGTGAAGGGCCTGTCCTCAAGAATAGGCAGGGCCTGTGTCAAGTGCCCGGCGCCACGGAAGCCCTCGGCCTTGGTGAAAACAGCGCTCCCCGGGCCAGTAGCGATCCTCAAAGCCCCAGCGGCTGCAACTCCCCGCGCCCCTGCCGCACCACCGTCGGGTCGCCGCCATTGGCCATCGTGGTGAGATCCAGCACCGTGGTCGGCTCATCCGGACAGGCACCGGCATCGACGATGCCATCCAGCAGCTTCTCATAGCGCTCGCGGATGAGCTGCGGGTCATTGAGCGGCTCGGTCTCGCCGGCCGGGATCAGCGTCGTGGCCAGCAGCGGCGCGCCGTGCAGCTCGAGCAGCAGCAGCAGGCCCTTGCGGTCCGGCACGCGCAGGCCGATGGTCTTGCGCTGCGGGTGGCTCACGCGGCGCGGCACTTCCTTGGTGGCGTCGAGGATGAAGGTGTAGGGGCCGGGCGTGGCGAGCTTGAGCAGCCGGTACTGGCGGTTGTCCACCAGGGCATAGCTGGCGAGCTCGGACAGGTCGCGGCACAGCAGCGTCAGGTGGTGCTTGTCGTCGATCTGGCGGATGCGGCGCATGCGTTCCACGGCGTCTCGGTCGTCGAGATGGCAGACCAGCGCATAGCTCGAATCCGTGGGCACGGCCAGCACCCCGCCTTTTTGCAGCAGGGTAGCGGCCTGCTTGAGCAGGCGGGGCTGGGGGTTTTCGGGGTGGGCTTCAAAGTACTGGGCCATTTGCAAGCGCTCCGTGGCAGGGGGAAAGGGAAGGTCAGGGCTGTTGGATGCGTTCGGCCAGCAGTTCCCAGACCGGGGTCAGTGCGCCCGGCAGCGGAGGCAGTGCCCCGAGGTCGGTGCGCGATTCTTGCGGGCTGTGGAAGTCGCTGCCGCGCGAGGCGGCCAGGCCGAACTCCTGGGCCATGGCCGCATAGGTCACGTATTCGGCGCTGGTATGGCTGCCGGTGACGACTTCCACGCCCTGGCCGCCATGGGCCTTGAATTCGGAAAACAGCGCGTACTCCTCGTTGGCCGTGAAGCGGTAGCGCGCGGGATGGGCGATGACGGCCACGCCGCCGGCCCCGTTGATCCACTGCACCGCGTCCTGCAGCCGGGCCCAATAGTGCGGCGCATAGCCCGGCTTGCCCTCGGTGAGGTAGCGGCGAAACACCTCGCCCATGTCGCGGCAGATCTTCTGCTCGACCAGGAAGCGCGCGAAGTGCGTGCGCGAGACCAGCGCCGGGTTGCCGACGTAGCGCAGCGCGCCTTCGTAGGCGCCGGGAATGCCGACCATCTCCAGCTGGCGCGCCATCTCCCTGGCGCGCGGGATGCGGCCGCCGCGCACCTGCGCCAGGCCCTCGTCCAGCGCCGCATTGTCGGCGTCGAAGCCCAGGCCGACGATATGCACGGTTTCCTTGGCGAAGGTGACCGAGATCTCGACGCCCGTGAGATAGGGCAGGCCCTCGGCGCGCGCCGCGGCCGCCGCGCGCTGCTGGCCCGCGATCTCGTCATGGTCGGTCAGCGCCCAGAGCTCCACGCCGTTGGCACGCGCCCGCGCGGCCAGCGCTTCGGGCGCCAGCGTGCCATCCGAGATGACGGAGTGGCAGTGCAGGTCGGCGTTGAGGTAGGTAGGCACGGGACCATTGTAGGGTGTGGTCCGGGGAAAGGGACCAATGCCGTCAATGCCCCTGCCGCCTGAGCTCAGGCGCCCGTCTGTGCGCCTTCCAGAAGGAATTGCACTTTGCGCTCGCCGCGCCATTCATTCACATCCAGCCGGAACGCGATCAGCACCCGTTCGGGCAGCGGGTCGGTATGGCCGAACCAGATGCCGTCCACGGGCTGGCCGCGGTGGCGCAGCTTGAGCGACAGGTGCTTCTCGCCGACCAGACGCTGCGACAGCACGTCGACCTCCTCGCTGAAGGTCGGTGCGGCGAAGCCCTGGCCCCAGACCTCCTGGTGCAGCTGGTCGACCAGGTCGGCATCGCAGTACTCGCGCGCCAGCGGGCCGTCGGTCTCGATGCGGCGCGTGAGCGTCGCGGCATCGAGCCACTCCTGCGCGACCTGGGCCAGCGCCTGCTCGAAGACCTCCAGATGCTCCTCGGCAATGGTGCAGCCTGCGGCCATCGCGTGGCCGCCAAAGCGCAGCAGCACGCCCGGATGGCGCTTGGCCACCAGGTCCAGCGCATCGCGCAGGTGGAAGCCGGGAATGGAGCGGCCCGAGCCCTTGAGCTCGTGCTCGTGGCCGGGCGCGGCGCTGGCGGCGAACACGAAGCTCGGGCGGTGCAGCTTGTCCTTGAGGCGCGAGGCGACGATGCCGACCACGCCCTCGTGGAAGTCGGGGTCGAACACGCACACCGCCGGTGGCGGCTCCTCGCTTTCGTCGAACAGGCTCTCGACCATCAGCAGCGCCTGCTCGCGCATGCCGCCCTCGATCACGCGGCGCTCGCGGTTGATCGCGTCCAGCGTGCGCGCCAGCTCGGCGGCGCGCGTGCGGTCCTCGGTCAGCAGGCATTCGATGCCCAGCGTCATGTCGGCCAGGCGGCCGGCCGCGTTGATGCGCGGCCCCAGCGCGAAGCCGAAGTCGAAGGTGGTGGCGACGCGCGACTTGCGCCCCGCGGCGTCGAACAGAGCCGCCAGGCCGGGTTGCATCTGGCCGGCGCGGATGCGCTTGAGGCCCTGTGCCACCAGGCGGCGGTTGTTGGCGTCGAGCTTGACCACGTCGGCCACCGTGCCCAGCGCCACCAGCGGCAGCAGCGGCTCGAGCCGGGGCTGGCTCTCGCGGTCGAACACGCCGCGCGCGCGCAGCTCGGCGCGCAGCGCCAGCAGCACGTAGAACACCACGCCCACGCCGGCCATCGACTTGCTCTCGAAGCTGCAGTCAGGCTGGTTCGGGTTGACCAGCGCATCGGCCTCGGGCAGCGCCGGACCGGGCAGGTGGTGGTCGGTGACCAGCACCTGCATGCCCAGCGCGCGCGCCTCGGCCACTCCTTCCACGCTGCTGATGCCGTTGTCGACGGTGATCAGCATGTCGGCGCCGCGCTCCTTGACGCGGCGCGCGATCGAGGCCGTGAGGCCGTAGCCGTCGACCACGCGGTCGGGCACGAGGTAGTCGACATGGCGCGCGCCCAGCAGGCGCAGGCCGCGCACCGCCACGGCGCAGGCGGTGGCGCCATCGCAGTCGTAGTCGGCGACGATGCACAGGCGCAGGTCGCGCGCGATGGCATCGGCCAGCAGCCGTGCCGCGGCATCGATGCCGAGCAGGCCCGCGGGCGGCAGCAGGCGCCCCAGCCCGTCGTTGAGCTCGTCGGCCGAGAGCACGCCGCGCGCCGCATAGAGCTGGGCCAGCAGCGGGTGGATGCCGGCCTGCCGCAGCGCCGCCAGCGTGGCGGGGGGAATCTCGCGATTGGTGATTTTCATAGCAGGTTCGGAAGGTCGGGCAAGCCTGCGGGCTTGAAGACCTGTTGTATTTTCTGGCGCCAGCCGGGCTGGCGCGGCTGCCAGGTCAGCGCGTTGCGCTCGCCGCACAGGGTCAGTTGCACGCTGGCGCCGCGCTGATGCGCTTCGAGCAGTTCGCGCAGCAGGCCGGCATCGAGCTGCTGCCAGGCCGCGCCCCAGGCCGGCCAGTTCTCCTGCAGCGCGGCTTCGCGCAGCGCAGTCAGCGCAGGGTTCTGGGGCAGAGGCTGCACGGGCACCGGCGCCTGCAGCCGGCCCGCGCCATGCAGCCAGAAGGCATTGACCGGCGGCAGGCCGCGCGCGGCGCGCCGGTCGTTGAAGGGGTGGGTGTAGAGCAGCATCTGCACCTCGCTGTGCAGCCGGTTGACGGTGCGCGCGCTCTGGGCGTCGGGCAGCCAGGAACGCACGTCGCGGCCGACCACGCGGTCGAGCGCGGCGGTCGCCAGGTGCTCCAGCGGCGCGCCGCTGGCCAGCCAGCGGTCGGGGCGTTCATACTGCAGCGCGATGCCGTCCTCGGCAAACCAGGGCGCGAGGATCTCCAGCAGCGCGCGCGATTCCTCTTCCTGCAGGCCCAGCTGCGCCGGATCGGCCATGTGCACGGTGTCGGCGCCGATGCGCCAGTGGCAGGGCGAGAACCAGGCCCAGGCCTGCCGCTGCGGCGCGGGATCGTGGGCCTGCTGCTGCCAGGCGGCCCAGGGCACGCCGCCGGCCTGCAGCGGCAATTGCAGCTGGCGCGCCCAGGCGCGTTCGTGCGGCGTGCTGAAGCTGGTGTCCTCGCCCAGGTCGCTGTGGACCAGCGCCGCGTGCTGCAGCAGCTGGCGCAGATGCGGCAGCTGCAGCGTCGGCCACAGCGCCACGGCGCCGGGCCCGCCATTGGCAAAGGCAACGATGGGCGCAAGCGCTGGAGTCAAGGGGGCAGGGGAAGGCAGGGAGTCGGTCGCGGGCATGGCCCCTATTGTCGGGCACCGGGCGTTCCGGTGCCGGGGAAGGGACGCCCGGCGAGGGCCGCCCGGGTAAGGGACGCCCGCAGAGGTTGCCCAGACAGGGCCTACGCCGGTCCCCCGTGCTTTCCCGGGGATATGCCCAGGCAATGCCACAATGCAACCACCATGCAAATACCCTATGAGCTGGCCCTGGGCTGGCGTTACACCCGAGCGGGACGCGCGACGCGCCGCAATGGTTTCATCTCCTTCATCTCCGGCGTCTCCATGCTGGGCATCGCGCTGGGCGTTGCCGCGCTGATCATCGTGCTCAGCGTGATGAACGGCTTCCAGAAGGAAGTGCGCGACCGCATGCTCAGCGTCGTGTCGCACATCGAGATCTTCGCGCCCCAGGGCGCGGCGCTGCCCAGCCTGGAGCGCACGCTGGCCGAGGCCCGGCGCAACCCGAACGTGGTGGGCGCGGCGCCCTTCGTGTTCTCGCAGGCGCTCTTGGCGCGCGGCGAGGAGATGAAGGGCACGCTGGTGCGCGGCATCGATCCGGCGCTCGAGCATGAGGTCACCGACCTGGCGCAGGGCAATGCCGAAGCCCTCAAGCAGCTCGTGCCGGGCGAGTTCCGCGTGGTGCTGGGCATCGAGCTGGCGCGCTCCCTTGGCGTGCGCATCGGCGAGGCCGTGACGCTGATCGTGCCCGGCGGCCAGGTCACGCCCGCCGGCGTGGTGCCGCGGCTCAAGCAGATGACGGTGGCCGGCACCTTCGATTCGGGCCACTACGAATACGACGCGGCGCTGGTCATGCTGCACCACGAGGATGCGCAGCGGCTGTTCCGCCTCGAAGGCCCGACCGGCGTGCGCCTGAAGCTCAAGGACCTGCACGAGGCGCCCCAGGTGGCGCGCCAGCTGGCCGATACCTTGACCGACCAGCTGCTGATCCGCGACTGGACGCAGCAGAACAAGACCTGGTTCTCGGCCGTGCAGCTGGAAAAGCGCATGATGTTCATCATCCTGACGCTGATCGTCGCGGTGGCCGCCTTCAACCTGGTTTCGACGCTGGTCATGACCGTGACCGACAAGCGCGCCGACATCGCCATCCTGCGCACGCTGGGCGCGAGCCCGCGCAGCATCATGGCGGTGTTCATGGTCCAGGGCGCGATGGTCGGCGTGATCGGCACGCTGGCCGGGCTGGCGCTGGGCCTGGGCATCGCGATGAACATCGACGTCATCGTGCCGGCCATCGAGCAGGCCTTCAACGCCAGCTTCCTGCCCAAGGACATCTACCTGATCAGCAAGATGCCGAGCGAGCCGCAGAGCTCCGACATCGCGCCGATCGCCGTCATTTCCCTGATCCTGTCCTTCGTGGCGACGATCTATCCCAGCTGGCGTGCAAGCCGCGTGAACCCGGCGGAGGCGCTGCGTTATGAATGATTCCCAAGCCATCGTGCTGCAGGCACGCGCGCTGAGCAAGCGCTTCACCGAGGGCCGCCTCGACGTGCAGGTGCTGCGCGGCGTGGACCTGGCAGTGGCCGCGGGCGAGACCCTGGCCATCGTCGGCGCCTCGGGTTCAGGCAAGAGCACGCTCCTGCATCTGCTGGGCGGACTCGACACGCCCAGCGAGGGCAGCGTCACGCTCAAGGGCCAGGCCCTGCACGCGCTGTCGCCGCAGGCCCAGGGCCAGCTGCGCAACCAGCACCTGGGCTTCATCTACCAGTTCCACCATCTGCTGCCGGAGTTCAGCGCGCTCGACAACGTCGCCATGCCGCTGCGCATCCGCCGCCTGCCGCTGGAGGAATGCCGCGCGCGCGCGCAGCAGATGCTGGCTGCCGTGGGCCTTCAGGGCCGCGTGCAGCACCGCCCCTCGGAACTGTCGGGCGGCGAGCGCCAGCGCGTGGCCATTGCGCGCGCGCTGGTCTCCGAGCCAGCTTGCGTGCTGGCCGACGAACCCACCGGCAATCTCGACCGCAGCACCGCCGATGCGGTCTTCGCGCTGATGCTGCAATTGGCGCGCGACAAGGGCACGGCCTTCGTCATGGTCACGCACGATGAATCGCTGGCCGCGAAATGCGACCGCGTGGTGCGCCTGGTACAGGGCCAGCTGGGCTGACGGCAACGCAAGGAGATGGCAATGAGTTTCTGGATCGACACCCACTGCCATCTCGATGCGTCCGAGTTCGACCCCGACCGCAGCGAGGTGCGTGCCGCGGGCCGCGCGGCGGGCGTCGGCCAGGTCGTGATTCCGGCCGTGGCGCGCAGCAACTGGCGGACGGTGCGCGAGCTGGCGCATGCGGGCAATGACAGCTACGCGCTGGGCATCCATCCGCTGTGCACGCCCGGCGCCGCAGAGGACGATATCGAGTTGCTGTCGCAGGAGCTGGCCGCGCGGCGGGGCGACCCCCGGCTGGTGGCGATCGGCGAGATCGGACTGGATTACTTCGTGCCCGGACTGGATGAGGAGCGGCAGTTGGAGATCTACCGCGCGCAGATCGCCCTGGCGCGCAAGTTCGACCTGCCGGTGCTGCTGCACGTGCGCAAGTCCAGCGACCGGGTGCTGCAGCAGCTGCGCAAGACCCCGGTGCGCGGCGGCATTGCCCATGCCTTCAACGGCAGCCTGCAACAGGCGCAGATGTTCATCGACATGGGCTTCAAGCTGGGATTCGGCGGCGCCGTGACCTTCGAGCGCGCCAACCGGATACGCCAGCTGGCGACCGAGCTGCCGCTGTCTTCGCTGGTGATGGAGACCGACGCGCCGGACATTCCGCCGCACTGGGTCTACACCACCGCCGAGGAGCGCGCCGCGGGCCAGCCCCAGGGACGCAACAGCCCGGCCGAATTGCCGCGCATTGCGCAGGTGCTGGCCGGGCTGCGCGGCATTTCAGCCGAGGAATTGGCCGAGGCCACGACGGCCAACGCCTGCGCCGCGCTGCCCGGACTGGCGGTTTTGACCGCCGGGGATACCGCTGCGCGCTGACAGCGCAATGCGCCAAATCGCCATGCGCCGGCCTGGTTTCAGGACAGAATGCAGGGCATGACCTTGAGCTCTTCCGTGCCTGAAGCCGCCGCTGCGCAAAAGACGCCGGTGCGCGTGCCTGGCCCGGCGGAGCCAGCCGGGCGCCTGCAGGGCCTGGCGCCCGTGGTCGGCCCCGGCACCAGGATGCTGGTGCTGGGCAGCTTCCCGGGCGCGGCCTCGCTGGCGCGCCAGCAGTACTATGCGCATCCGCAGAACCAGTTCTGGCCGCTGCTGCAGTCCTTTTGGCCGCAGCATCCCCAACCCGGGCGCGAGGACTATGCAGGGCGCTGCGAATGGCTGCTCGCACGCGGGCTGGGCCTGTGGGATGTCTATGACAGCTGCGAGCGCAAGGGCAGCCTGGACGCGGCCATCCGCCAGCCGCAGGTGAACGATTTCGCGGCGCTGCGCGTGCATTGCCCGCAGCTGCGCGTGCTGGCGCACAACGGCGCCGAGAGCTTTCGCCATGCGCCGGCGGCACTGGCGGCCCTTGGCGCTGCGCCGGGCGGCGCTCCGCCAAACGGCGCGGCGCTGCAGGCGCTCAGGCTGCCTTCGACCAGCCCCGCCAATGTGGGCTGGAGTTTTGAACGTAAACGGCAGGCCTGGCATGAAGCCCTGGCCGCCGCTGGATTGGTGAACGCGTGAACAGCAAACAAACCGACAGCATCGAGCTGCCCGAAGTCAGTGTCTCGGAATATGGCGACGTGCGCCATCTGCACCTGGGGACGCCCTGGATCCAGGGCTCGATGCGCGTCAAGGAGCCGTTCGAGCTCGAGCTCGAATACGTGCAGCGCATGATGGCCTGGCTGCTGTTCGTCGACCCGGCCAGCGTCGCCAAGCGCTATGCCGTGCAGCTGGGCCTGGGCGCGGGCGCGATCACCAAGTTCTGCCACAAGAAGCTGCGCATGCAGACCACCGCCATCGAGCTCAATCCGCAGGTGATCGCGGTGTGCCGCAGCTGGTTCAAGCTGCCGCCCAACGGCGCGCGCCTGCAGGTGGTGCTGGCCGACGCGGCCGAGGAAATCCGCCGCCCGGGCTGGGAGGACCAGGTCGATGCGCTGGCCGTCGATCTCTACGACCATGAAGCGGCGGCGCCCGTGCTCGACAGCGCGGAGTTCTATGCCGACTGCCGCGCGCTGCTGACCGAGGACGGCTGCATGACGGTGAACCTGTTCGGCCGCTCCTCCAGCTATGAAAAGAGCCTGGCGAAGATGGCCGAGGCCTTTGGCGAGCAGGCGCTGTGGGCCTTCAAGCCGACGCGCGAAGGCAACACCGTGGTGCTGGCGCAGCGCACGCCCTCGCGCCCCGCGCGCGCGGTGCTCGACGAGCGCGCGCAGATGATCGAGGCGCGCTGGGGGCTGCCTGCGAGCAAGTGGCCGCGCGCGTTCAAGCCGATCGTCAAGCGATAAGGTGCTCGACTGATACCAGCTTGTGAATGAGAAGCGCAGTGCCCGGAAGGACACGGCGTTTTTTATTTTGTCGTAGGGCCGTTCATCCTTCGACAAGCTCAGGACGAACGGAGGTTTACCGTTCGCCCTGATCCTGAGCTTGCCTGGGCGGCCCTGTCGAAGGATCGAAGGGTGAGCGGCCGCGCCAGCGTTTACATTGGCTGCATGTCTTCCACCATTGCTTCCTCTGTGCCTATGCCTCCATCCTCTGGCGGCACAGCCGAATCCGGCCCGCTGCACTGGCGCTCCATCGTGCGCTGGCTGCAGGCCGATGGCGTGATCACGGCCGAGGAGGCCGAGCGCACCATCGTGCGCTGCTCGCAGGCCGAGAGCAGCCTGCATCCGCTGGTGCGGCTGGCGCATGTCGCGATGGTCCGCGCCGATGGCAGCGAGCCGCTCGATGTCGAGGCGCTGACGCAGTATGTGGCGCAGCGCTGCGGCCTGGCCTACCTGCGCATCGACCCGCTGCGCGTCGATGCCGGGCGCATTGCCGAGACCATGAGCGCGAGCTACGCCGAGCGCCACCGCGTGCTGCCGGTGCAGGTCACGCCCGACGAGGTGGTGGTCGCCACTTCCGAGCCGCTGATCGACGACTGGGTCGCCGAGGTCGAGCGCCAGGCGCGGCGCAAGGTGCGCCGGGTCATGTCCAACCCCTTGGACATCAAGCGGCTGACGGCGGAATTCTTCGCGCTGGCGAAGTCGGTGCGCGCCGCGCAGAAAAGCGGCGGCGCGGCCAGCAGCGCCAGCTTCGAGCAACTGGTCGAGCTGGGCAACTCCAGCAAGCAGCTCGATGCCAACGACCAGGGCGTGGTGCGCGTGGTCGACTGGCTGTGGCAATACGCCTTCGACCAGCGCGCGAGCGACATCCACCTCGAGCCGCGGCGCGAGCAGGGCGTGATCCGTTTCCGCATCGACGGCGTGCTGCACCCGGTCTACCACCTGCCGATGGGCGTGCTCAGCGCGATGGTGGCGCGCGTCAAGCTGCTGGGCCGCATGGACGTGGTCGAAAAGCGCCGCCCGCAGGACGGGCGCATCAAGACGCGCAACCCGCGCGGGGTCGAGGTGGAAATGCGTTTGTCGACGCTGCCCACGGCCTTTGGCGAGAAGATGGTGATGCGCATCTTCGACCCCGACAACGCCGTCAAGGACCTCGCGGCCCTGGGCTTCGCGCCGCACGACGCGCAGCGCTGGGAATCGCTGGTGCGCCATCCGCACGGCATCATCCTCGTGACGGGCCCCACGGGCTCGGGCAAGACCACCACGCTGTATGCCACGCTCAAGCGCCTGGCGACCGAGGAAGTCAACGTCAGCACCGTCGAGGACCCGATCGAGATGATCGAGCCCGCCTTCAACCAGACCCAGGTCCAGCCGCAGCTCGATTTCGGCTTCACCGAAGGCCTGCGCGCGCTGATGCGCCAGGACCCGGACATCCTCATGGTCGGCGAGATCCGCGACCTGGCGACGGCCGAGATGGCGGTGCAGGCCGCGCTCACCGGCCACCTGGTGTTCTCCACGCTGCACACCAACGACGCGCCCAGTGCCATCAGCCGGTTGATGGAGCTGGGCGTGCCGCCCTACCTGATCAACGCCACCCTGCTCGGGGTGCTGGCGCAGCGGCTGGTGCGCACGCTGTGCCCGCAGTGCAAGCAGCCCGACGAATCCGCCACGCGCGAGCAGCTGGCCGAGGCCGTCAAGCCCTGGAAGCTCAACGGCGGCTACCGACCCTACCAGCCCGTGGGCTGCACCGAATGCCGCATGACCGGCTTCAAGGGCCGCACCGGCCTCTACGAGCTGCTGGCGGTGGGCGAGGAGCTCAAGGCGCTGATCCATTCCGCGCCCTCCATCGACGGGCTGCGCCGCCAGGCCGTGGCCGATGGCATGCGCCCACTGCGGCTGGCGGGCGCGCTGCGCGTGGCGGAGGGGCTCACGACCCTGCCGGAAGTGGTCAGCAGCACCCCGATGCTGGGCTGAACCGCCCCCTGGTACAAACCCTTGGGTGCTTCGCCCGCAAGCTCCTTTGAAAATCCGCAAACCCAGGCTGCATGCGGGCCGCAGCCCGATTTCGCATGACCACAAGCATGTCTTGGCGAATGTGGTTTGTAGGTGGAATCCACATTCGGACACAACTTGAGCGGCCCCACAATCGCCCCATCGTGATTTCCGTCTAGGAGACATTTTTGTGAAAATCAAGAGTCAAAAAGACTTTTTTGCCGGTCTGATGTTCTTGGCCGTCGGTCTCGCCTTCGCGATCGGCGCCACGGACTACAACGTCGGCACGGGCGCACGCATGGGTCCCGGGTACTTCCCGCTGATCCTGGGCGTGCTGATGTCGATCCTGGGCCTGGCCATTGCCGCCACCGGCCTGATCGTCGAAACCGCCGACGGCGACAAGATCGGCAAGTGGGCCTGGAAGCAGGTCTTCTTCGTTCTGGCCGCCAACTTCGCCTTCGGCATCCTGCTGGTCGGCGTTCCGGCTTTCGGCATTCCCCAGTTTGGTCTGATCGTTGCCATTTACGCACTGGTGTTCATCGCCAGCCTGGGCGGCCACTCCTTCAACCCGAAGGAAGTGCTGATCCTGGCAACGGTTCTGGCAGTGGGCAGCTATGTGGCTTTCGTCTGGGCGCTGAATCTGCAGTTCCCCGTGTGGCCTAGCTTCATCACCGGTTAAGGGAGCATAGTTCGTGGAACTTCTTGACAACTTGGCAATGGGCTTCGGCGTTGCCTTCACTTTCCAAAACCTGATTTACTGCTTCATCGGCTGTCTGTTGGGTACCCTGATCGGCATCCTGCCGGGCATCGGCCCCGTGGCGACCATCGCCATGCTGCTGCCCGCGACCTACGCCCTGCCTCCGGTGGCGGCGCTGATCATGCTGGCCGGTATCTACTACGGCGCGCAGTATGGCGGCTCGACCACCGCGATTCTGGTGAACCTGCCGGGCGAATCCTCGTCCGTGGTGACCGTGATCGACGGCTACCAGATGGCGCGCAAGGGCCGTGCGGGTCCCGCGCTGGCCGCTGCCGGCATCGGTTCGTTCTTCGCAGGCTGCGTCGGCACCATCATCCTGGCCGCCTTCGCGCCTCCGCTGACGGAAGTCGCCTTCAAGTTCGGCCCTGCCGAGTACTTCTCGCTGATGACCCTGGGCCTGATCGGCGCCGTGGTGCTGGCTTCGGGCTCGCTGCTCAAGGCCATCGCGATGATCGTGCTGGGCCTGCTGTTCGGCATGATCGGCACCGACGTGAACTCCGGCGTGGCCCGCTATAGCTTCGACATCCCCGAACTGACCGACGGCATCGACTTCGTCGTGATCGCCATGGGTGTGTTCGGCTACGGCGAAATCATCGCCAACCTGTCCAAGCCCGAAGACGAGCGCGAAGTGTTCACCGCCAAGGTGAAGGGCCTGATGCCCACCGGCGAAGACTTCAAGCGCATGATCCCCGCCATGCTGCGCGGCACGGCACTGGGTTCCTCGCTGGGTATCCTGCCTGGTGGCGGCGCGATGCTGTCGGCCTTCGCTGCCTACACGATCGAGAAGAAGACCAAGCTCAAGCCGGGCGAAGTTCCTTTCGGTCAGGGCAACATCCGCGGCGTGTGCGCTCCCGAGTCGGCCAACAACGCCGGTTCGCAGACCTCGTTCATTCCCCTGCTGACGCTGGGTATCCCCCCGAACGCCGTGATGGCGCTGATGGTGGGTGCCATGACGATCCACAACATCCAGCCTGGTCCCCAGGTCATGACCAGCAACCCGGAACTGTTCTGGGGCCTGATCGCCTCGATGTGGCTCGGCAACCTGATGCTGATCATCCTGAACCTGCCGCTGATCGGCGTCTGGATCAAGCTGCTGACGGTGCCCTACCGCTGGCTGTTCCCCGCCATCGTGCTGTTCTGCGCGATCGGTGTGTACGGCACGAAGAACAGCGAGTTCGACGTGTGGATGGTGGGTATCTTCGGTTTCGTTGGCTACGTGTTCCACAAGCTGGGCACCGAACCCGCACCGCTGCTGCTGGGCTTCATCCTGGGCCCGATGATGGAAGAGAACCTGCGCCGTGCGCTGCTGCTGTCGCGCGGCGACTGGAGCGTGTTCGTGACGCGTCCGATCTCCGCCAGCTTCCTGGCTTTGGCCGTGATCCTGCTGGTCATCGTGCTGCTGCCTGCGGTGAAGAACCGCCGCGAGGAAGCGTTCGTCGAGGATTGACGACCCGCTGCCCCTGGCACGAAAACAAGAACGGCACCTTCGGGTGCCGTTTTTTTTCGCCTGCGCGGCACGTAGGTCAGGCGCCGGCAGCGAGGCGCGGATATATTCAAAGCCTGTATGGATTTTTGGGTGCCGGGGCGCGCTTGAGGCCCCGGTCTTGCAACGGCAGACGGAGACTTATTTCATGGATTTGGGTATTGCAGGCAAGTGGGCGCTGGTGTGCGGCGCGAGCAAGGGTCTGGGCTATGGCTGCGCGCAGGCGCTGGCAGGCGAGGGCGTGAACCTGGTGATCAACGCGCGCAACCCCGAGGCACTGGCCGAGGCTGCTGCGCGCCTGGCGGCACTGCCGGGCGCAGGCAAGGTCATTGCCGCCGCCGCCGACATCACCACGCCCGAAGGCCGCGCCGCGGTGTTTGCCGCAGCCGGCGGCCCGGGCACCGACTTCGACATTGTCGTGACCAACGCCGGCGGCCCGCCGCCCGGCGACTTCCGCGACTGGGACCGCGAGGCCTGGATGAAGGCGGTGGACGCCAACATGCTCACGCCCATCGAGCTGATCAAGGCCACGGTGGACGGCATGGCGGCGCGCGGCTTTGGCCGCATCGTGAACATCACCTCCAGCGCCGTGAAGGCCCCCATCGACATCCTGGGCCTGTCCAATGGCGCGCGCAGCGGCCTGACCGGCTTCGTCGCCGGCGCTGCGCGCAGCGCCATTGCCGGCAAGGGAGTGACCATCAACAACCTGCTGCCGGGCAAGTTCGCCACCGACCGCCTGCAGGGCACGATGCAGGCCGCGGCCAGCAAGACCGGCAAGAGCATCGACGAGATCAGCGAAGCCAGCATGAAGCAGATCCCCGCGCGCCGCTTCGGCAACGCACAGGAATTCGGCGCGATCTGCGCCTTCCTGTGCAGCCAGCATGCGGGCTATATGACGGGACAGAACATCCTGCCTGACGGCGGCCTGTATCCGGGCAGCTTCTGAGTCGGCGGCCCGGCGGGGGCCGGGCCTGATCTGTGGTTTTTCAAGGAGACAGCGATGAACATGGCAGTGCAGATCGCGCAACCCGGCGGCCCCGAGCAAATGGCGCTGGTCGAGGTGGCGGTGGGGGAGCCCGGCCCGGGCGAGGTGCGCATCCGCCACAAGGCGGTGGGGCTCAACTACATCGATGTCTACCAGCGCAGCGGCCTCTATCCGCTGGAGCTGCCGCTGCGCCTGGGCATGGAGGGCGCGGGCGTGATCGAGGCCGTAGGCCCGGGCGTGGAGCATCTGCGGGTCGGCGACCGCGCGGCCTACACCAGCAACCCGCCGGGTTCGTACTGCGAGGCGCGGGTCATGCCCGCCGACCGCGTGTGCCGCCTGCCGGACGACATCTCCTTCGAGACCGGCGCGGCGATGATGCTCAAGGGCCTGACGGTGCAGTATCTGCTCAAGAAGGTCCGGCCCGTCGAGGGCCTGCAAGCCGGCGACTTCGTGCTGTTCCATGCGGCGGCGGGCGGGGTCGGACTGATTGCCTGCCAGTGGGCGCGCGCCCTGGGCCTGCAGTTGATCGGCACCGCCGGCAGCGACGAGAAATGCCAGCTGGCGCTGGACAACGGCGCGGCGCACGCGATCAACTACCGCCGCGAGGACTTCGCCGAACGCGTGCGCGAGATCACCGGCGGCACCGGCGTGAAGGTGGTCTACGACTCGGTGGGCAAGGACACCTGGGAAGGCTCGCTCAAGTGCCTGCGCACCTTCGGCCTGATGGTCTGCTTCGGCAACGCCTCGGGGCCGGTGCCGGCCTTCGCGCCCTCGCTGCTGGCGGCGCGCTCGCTCTACGTCACGCGCCAGACGGTCTATAACCACATCGCCACACGCGAGTCCTGCCAGGCCATGGCCGAAGACCTGTTTGCCGTGGTGCAAAGCGGCGCCGTCAAGATCCACATCGACCAGCGCTATGCGCTGCGCGACGTGCAGCAGGCCCACCGCGACCTCGAGGCGCGCAAGACCACGGGCTCGACCATCCTGACGCTATGAGCACGCTGCCGGCCTGGGTGGCACGCGAACGCGCGATCGCGAGCCAGCCGCCGCTGCTGCCGCGCGAGGCGCTGCATGTCGCGGGCCGGGCCGTGGGCTCGGTGCAGCGCGGGCTGCTGCCGGACCTGGGGCTGGACAACCTGCGCGCGATGGCCATCGATCTCGCGTCGCGCGATGCGGATGATTCCATCAGCTGGTGGCTGCAGGCCGAGGCAGGCGAAGATGCGAGCCTGGCGCTGAACCGCCTGGCCCAGGTGCTGCGCGCCGACGGCCGCTGCGGGCCCTGGCGCGATGAGCAGATCGCGGTGCGCAGCACTGAAGGCGAGCAGGTCGCCACTGTGGAGCGCGGCGCAGTGCGCGTGCTGGGCATCGTCACCGAGGCCGTGCATCTGGTGGGCGTCGCGCCCGACGGCCGGCTCTGGGTGCAGCAGCGCGCGGCCGACAAGGCGATGTACCCGAGCCGCTGGGATACGCTGATGGGCGGCATGGTATCGGCGCAGGACAGCCTGGATACCGCGCTAGAGCGTGAGACCTGGGAGGAAGCGGGGCTGCATCTGGCCCAACTGCGCGACCTGCGCCACGGCGGCGTTTTTGAATTGAACCAGCCCAGCGACGAGGGTGATGGCTGCGGCTATATCCGCGAGCGCATCCACTGGTTTGTGGCCACGGTGCCCGACGGGGTGGAGCCCGGCAACCAGGATGGGGAAGTGCAGGGTTTTGCGCTGCTGCCGCCGGAGCAGGTGCAGGCCTGGGCCGGCGAGGAGAAATTCACGCCGGAGGCGGCGCTGGTGTGGGCAGCCTACTGGGGTTTTTGAGCGGGTGGCCCGTCATCCTTCGACAGGCTCAGGACGAGCGGACTTCTAACCGCGCGCCCCATCTCCCCCCGTTCGCCCTGATCCTGAGCCTGTCGAAGGATCGAAGGGTGCGTCTATAGGCAGGAGAACTGTCCGGGCCACTACCCGGCCTCGTCACTTCTGCTGCGGCAGCGGCGTCTCCCGCAGCCGGCTCGGCGCCAGCGCCCCGGCCGATTCCAGGATCGGATAGGCCACCGAGCACAGCAGCGAGTTGATGCGCTTGAGTTCGCTGATCAGGTCGATGTGCAGCGAGCTGGTCTCGATGCTGGGCACCGTCTTGTCCGAAAGGCGCGCCAGGTGCGAGGCCGAATAGGCGAGCTCCAGGTCGCGGAAACGCGCCTTCTCCTCCAGCAGCTTCTGCGCATCGCGCACGTTGCCGGTGAGGAACACGCTCATCGCCAGGCGCAGATTGGCCAGCAGGCGCGCATGCAGGTCGTTGATCTCCTGCATGCCGGCCGCGGAAAATTGCCGGCCCTTCCTGATCTTCTTGGTCTCGATGTCCTGCAGCACGCGCTCGATCAGGTCGCCGATCTGCTCCATGTTGATGGTGAAGCTGATGACTTCGGTCCAGCGCTGGCCTTCCTTCTCGTCGAGTTCGGCGCGCGAGATCTTGGTCATGTAGTACTTGATGGCCGAGTACAGCTCGTCGACGGTGTCGTCCAGGTGGCGCAGCTCGGTCGAGAGCTTGAGGTCGTCATTGACCACGACCTTGTGCATGCCGATCAGCATCGCTTCCACCACGTCGGCCTGGTGCAGCGCCTCGCGCGCGGCGCAGGAGATGGCCAGCGAGGGCGTGGCCAGCGCCGAGGCATCGAGGTGGCGCGGGCGCAGCGGGTTGCCCGAGCCCGGCTCGGGCTTGGGCAGCAGCGTGGTCACCCATTTGGCCACCATGTGCGTCATGCCGATGAAGAACAGCGTGTTGAAGACATTGAACGCCAGGTGGAACAGCACCACGTTGCGCGCGCCGCCGCCGATGACCGGCCGCACATGCTCCATCCACAGTCCGATGCAGGGCAGCGCCAGCGCCACGCCCATCAGCTTGAACAGCATGTTGCCGATGGTCACCTGGCGCACCTCGACGCTGGACTTGGCCGTGGTGAGCACCGCCACCATGCCGCTGCCCAGGTTCGCGCCCAGCACCAGCCCCAGCGCCACTTCGAGCGGCACCGCGCCCGAGCTGGCCATGGCGGCGATCAGCAGCACGATGGCCAGGCTGGAATAGGCCATGATGGCCAGCACCGCGCCCATCAGCAGCTCGAGGAAGATATCGCTGGTCATCGAGCCCAGCAGCGTGCGGATGACGGGGGACTCCACCAGCGGCTCGGTGGCTTCGACCACCAGGCGCAGCGCCAGCAGCATCACGCCCAGGCCGATCAGCACCCGGCCGATGCGCCCCGGGGTGCTGTCCTGGCGCGTGATGAACAGCACGACTCCGACGAAGATCAGCAATGGCGACAGCCAGGAAAGGTCGGTGGCAAAAAGCACCGACATCATTGCCGTGCCCACATCGGCGCCGCGCATGACGGCCAGCGCCGAGGGCAGGGTGATCAGGCCCTGGCCGACGAAGGAGGAGGTCATCAGCGAGGTCGCGGTGCTCGACTGCACCAGCGCCGTGACGCCTATCCCCGAAATCATCGCGGACACGCGGTTGCCCATGCTGCGGGCAAGCAGATTGCGCAGATTCGCACCGAAGACGCGCAAGACCCCGGTCCGAACCATGTGGGTGCCCCACACGAGCAGTGCGACGGCGGCCAGTAGGTTGAGTAAGTGTTTCATGGGCTGAGCCGGACACTATAGCGTCATGCTCGCGCCCGCGCCAGAAGAATGGTTGAAATGACGCGTTTTTGCGCGTTTTGGCGCGTTTGACCTACGGCGAGGCTTGGTGATGCGGGTGAGACTGGGTTCTGAAACTGGCGCAACGCTCTTCAACCGTTCGTTTGCGCTCTAGTGCTTACGGCATGCCTTGTTCATCAGACTGGCCGTCCATCCTTCGACTGGCTCAGGGCGAACGAGACAACTACCGTTCGTCCTGAGCCTGTCGAAGGATGGACGGCCAGCCCTCTAGCCCGGGGCCGGCTCTCGATCAAGCAATGCTCTTCTTCCTCATCCGCCGCAGTTCATCAACGATCAACAACACCGCCCCGACGCTGATCGCCATGTCCGCCACATTGAACGCCGGAAAGTGCGAGGCGCCCCAGTAGAAGTCCAGGAAGTCCACGACATAGCCGTGCTGCAAACGGTCCACCACATTGCCGATCGCGCCGCCCAGGATGCTCGACAGCGCCAGGCCCAGCAGCTTCTGGCCGCGGTGGGTGTGCAGCTGCCAGACGATGACCACCGTCGCCACCACGCCGATGCCCGTGAACAGCCAGCGCTGCCAGCCGCCGGCATCGGCCAGGAAGGAGAAGGCCGCGCCGGTGTTGTGCGCGCGCACGATGTTGAAGAAGCCCGTGATAGGCGTGTAGTCGCCCAGCTGGTAATGCGCCAGGATCCATTCCTTGGTCAGCTGGTCCACGGCGATCAGCGCCAGGGCCCAGACCAGCCACGGCCAGATGGCCGGGCGGCTTGCGGAGGTGGTGACCGGCGCCATCATGCGGCCACGCGGTTTTCACCGGCTCCATGCAGGTTGCTGTCGCAGCGGCCGCACAGCGTCGGATACGCGGGGTTGGCGCCCACGTCCTCGCGGTAATGCCAGCAGCGCTCGCACTTGTCGTGCGCGCTCGGCGCCACGCCGGCCTGCAGCGCTTCGCCCGCCACCGCCTGCGCGGCCGAGGTGATGAATACGAACTTCAGGTCGTCGCCCAGGCTCTGCAGCAGCTCCAGGTCCTCGTGCGCAGCGGCCAGCGTGACCTCGGCCTGCAGCGAGGAGCCGACCTGGCCCGTGCCGCGCACGGCCTCGATGTCCTTGTTGACCAGGTCGCGGATCTCGCGGATGCGTGCCCACTTGGCCAGCAGACCCGCGTCGCCCGCCGGCAGGTCGATGAACTTCTCCAGGAAGATGGTCTCGCTGTCGCCGAAGATCTTCCAGGCTTCCTCGGCGGTGAACGACAGGAAGGGCGCCATCCAGCGCAGCATCGCATGGGTGATCTGCCACAGCGCGGTCTGCGCCGAGCGCCGCGCCAGGCTCTTGGGGGCGCTGGTGTAGAGCCGGTCCTTGAGCACGTCGAGGTAGAAGCCGCCCAGGTCCTCCGAGCAGTACAGCTGCAGCTTGGCGACCACCGGGTGGAACTCGTAGACCTGGTAGTGGCCGAGGATCTCGCCCTGCAGCTGGTGCGCGCGCGCCAGCGCGTAGCGGTCGATCTCGAGCATCTGCTCGAAGGGCACGCTGTCGGCGGCCGGATCGAAATCGCTGACGTTGGCCAGCAGGAAGCGCAGCGTGTTGCGGATGCGGCGGTAGGCATCGACCACGCGCGCCAGGATCTTGTCGTCGATGGCCAGGTCGCCCGAGTAATCGGTCGAGGCCACCCACAGGCGGATGATCTCCGCGCCCAGCTTGCTCGACACGTCCTGCGGCGCCACGGTGTTGCCCACCGACTTGCTCATCTTCTTGCCCTGGCCGTCCACCGTGAAGCCATGCGTCAGCAGGCCGCGGTAGGGCGCGCGGCCGAAGATCGCGGCCGACAGCAGCAGCGAGGAGTGGAACCAGCCGCGGTGCTGGTCGTGGCCTTCCAGGTACAGGTCGGCTTCGGGGCCGCTGTCATGGTGCATGTCGGGGTGGGTGCCGCGCATCACATGCCAGAAGGTCGAGCCGGAATCGAACCAGACCTCCAGGATGTCGGTGCTCTTGGTGTACTGGGCGGCTTCCTCGGCGCCCAGGATCTCCTCGGTGCTCACGCGGCTCCAGGCCTCGATGCCGCCCTGCTCGATCATGGCCGCGGCCTGGTCGATGATCTCCATGGTGCGCGGGTGCAGTTCACCCGAATCGACATGCAGGAAGAAGGGCAGCGGCACGCCCCAGCTGCGCTGGCGCGAGATGCACCAGTCGGGGCGCCCGGCGATCATCGCGCGCAGGCGCTCCTTGCCGTTCTCGGGATAGAACGCGGTCTGCTCGATGGCCGCCAGCGCGGTCTCGCGCAGCGTGCCCGGCGCCTTGTCCTTGGTGAACACGCCTTCGCCCTCGTCCATGCGCACGAACCACTGGGCCGCGGCGCGGTAGATCACCGGCGTCTTGTGGCGCCAGCAGTGCGGGTAGCTGTGGGTGATGGTCTGGGTATCGAGCAGGCGGCCGGCTGCGCGCAGCGTGTCGATGATGACCGGCGCCGCCTTCCAGATATGCTGGCCGTCGAACAGCGGCAGCTCGGGCGCGTACACGCCGTTGCCCTGCACCGGGTTGAGGATGCTGTCGTACTCCATGCCGTTGGCGACGCAGGAGTTGAAGTCGTCCACGCCATAGGCGGGTGCCGAGTGCACGATACCCGTGCCGTCGTCGGCGGTGGCGTAGTCGGCCAGGTACACCGGCGACAGGCGGTCGAAACCGGCATCGACCTCGGCCAGCGGGTGGCGGAAGTTCAGGTGGTCGAGCTTCTCGCCCAGCGCCTTGGCGATCACCGTGCCTTGCAGCGACCAGCGCTCCAGGCATTTGTCGACCAGCGCGCTGGCGACGATCAGCAGGCCGCGCTCGGTGTCGACCAGGCTGTATTCCAGCGCCGGGTTGACGTTGAGCGCCTGGTTCGCGGGGATGGTCCAGGCGGTGGTGGTCCAGATGACGATCGCGGCGGGCTTGGAAAGCTGGGGCAGGCCAAAGGCCGCGGCCAGCTTCTCGGGCTCGGCCGTGGGGAACATCACGTCCAGCGTCTGGCTCTTCTTGTCGGCGTATTCGATCTCGAACTCGGCCAGCGAGGAGCCGCAGTCGAAGCACCAGTAGACGGGCTTGAGGCCGCGGTACACATAGCCGCGCTCCATGACGCGCTTCAGGGCGCGCAGCTCGGCGGCCTCGTTGGCGAAGTTCATGGTCTTGTAGGGATTGTCCCAGTCGCCGAGCACGCCCAGGCGCTTGAAGTCGGCCATCTGCTGGGCGATCTGCGCGGTGGCGAAGGCGCGGCTCTTGGCCTGCATCTCGTCGCGCGGCAGGTTGCGCCCGTGCAGCTTCTCGATGGCGTTCTCGATCGGCAGGCCGTGGCAGTCCCAGCCCGGCACGTACAGCGCGTCGAAGCCCTCGAGCTGGCGGCTCTTGACGATCATGTCCTTGAGCACCTTGTTGACCGCGTGGCCGATGTGGATCTGGCCGTTGGCATACGGCGGGCCGTCGTGCAGGATGAACTTGGGCGCGCCGCAGCGCGCGTCGCGTAGCTTCTTGTAGATGCCCTTGTCGTCCCATTCCTGGGCCCAGCCCGCTTCGCGCTTGGGCAGGTCGCCGCGCATCGGGAACGGGGTGTCGGGCATGTTCAGCGTGCTGCGGTAGCTGCTCGCGGCGGGGGTGTTTTTGGCTTGATCGGACATGGAAACCTTCAAAGCGAAGCGTTGCCCGGGACATGAGCCCGGGCATGGAAAGCGGGGCGGGAGCGGAGCGCAGGCGACGGGCCCGGCCCCTGGAAGCGCGGGGCGCGCGTCAAATTCGGTCGCGGGTGGTCTGGCGACGGGTCTCGGTGTAGATCGGCGCGGGCAGCGTGGCAAACAGCGCGCGCGCTTCATCGCAGTCCCGGGCAATGCCCTCGGTGAGGGCTTGCAGACTGTCGTACTTCAGCTCGTCATGCAGTTTGTGCAGAAGTTCCACGCGGATGATTTTACCGTATGCCCCTTCGGCCCCCAGGTGCCCGGGCCAATCGAGGCAATGCGTCTCGAGCAGCACACGCCCGCCGTTGACGTCGTTCGGGTCGAGCGAAGGGCGCACGCCGAGGTTGGCCACGCCCTGCAGCGGCTGCTGCGACAGCCCGTGCACCAGCACCGCGAAGATGCCTCCGGCGGCGGGCTTCCAGTGCGCGAAGCGCAGGTTCAGCGTGCGGAAGCCGTCGTTCGCGCCGGGGCGCGACTCGGCCAGCTGGCGGCCGAGCTTGCGGCCGTGCAGCACATGGCCGGAGATGGTGTAGGGGTGGCCCAGCAGGCGCGCGGCCTCGTCCATGCGGCCCGCGGCCAGGGCCTCGCGCACGGCCGAGCTCGACACGCGCAGGCCATGCACTTCATAGCTGTTCATGCGCGCCACGTCGAAGCCCGCGCGCTGCCCCGCGGCATCGAGCATCGCGTAGTCGCCCGCGCGCCGCGCGCCGAAGCGGAAGTCGTCGCCCACCAGCACATAGCGCGCGCCCAGGCCCGCGACCAGCACCTCGTCGATGAAGGCCTGCGGCGACTGGCGCGCCAGCCGCTCGTTGAAGGGCAGCACCACTACCTGGTCGACGCCGCAGCGCTCGAGCGCGCTGAGCTTGTCGCGCAGCGTGCAGATGCGCGCGGGCGCCAGTCCCGGCTGGTTCAGCGCCTGGGCGAAATAGTCGCGCGGATGGGGCTCGAAGGTCAGCACGCAGGTGGCGACGCCGCGCTGGCGCGCCTCGCCGGCCAGCAGCGACAGCATCGCCTGGTGGCCGCGGTGCACCCCGTCGAAATTGCCGATCGTCAGGGCACAGGCGGGTTCGCGCCCGGCGTGCTGGAAGCCGCGGAAGATCTTCATCAATATGCTTTGTTTGGCGGGCGATGCGCGCTGGTCCCTGCAGCGCCGCCTGCCGGTTCTTGCGGGAAAGCGAGTATATTGCCAGAGACAGGTCGGCCCACGCGGCGGATGGTCGTGGTCGGGTCGATGTTCCTTGGGCGATGTGGGTTGCAAAGGAGGCCGGTTGTGAAGGTGCTGAAATTGTCCGCGCAGGGACTGCCCCAGTCCTGGATCACGCTCGAGCAGGCGGTGTTGTATTACGCCGCCGATGCCGTGCGCTGGGAGTCGGGCGGCGCCATCGCCCGCTTCCATGGCGGCCACAACGCGCGCACCGGACTGCAGTCGGTCATCGAGATCAACAGCATCATCGGCACGCGCGGCATGCCGGCCATCAACCCGCATGCGCTCAAGCCCGGCCTCACCAACGGCAAGCTGTTCGCGCGCGACCGCTGCATCTGCGCCTACTGCGGCCAGCGCTTTGCCGACCATGAGCTCACGCGCGAGCACATCCTGCCGCAGTCCGCGCGCGGCCAGGACCACTGGATGAACGTGGTCACGGCCTGCCGCCCCTGCAACCACCGCAAGGGTGCGCGCACGCCCGAGCAGGCGCGCATGCCGCTGCTCTACGCACCTTACGTGCCCAGCCTCTGGGAGGATTTCATCCTGCGCAACCGGCGCATCCTGGCGGACCAGATGGAATTCCTCATAGCGCATCTGCCAAGGAACTCAAGGATGCGGGACTGCTCTCATTGAGGCGCCAGGGCCGCGGCAAAGTGCCGCGCCGGCGCCGGCAGGTCTTCGAAGCGGGTGGCGTACAGATTGAGGCTGCGCTCGGCCCAGGCATCGGTCAGCGGCACCGCATGCAGATCACGCGCATCGCCCAGCCGCTGGTACGCGCCTTCGGGCATCACGCCCACGCCCAGCCCGCATTCGATCATGCGGCACATCGCGCTCAGGCTGTCGACCTCGATGCGCTGGCGCAGCATGCGCCGGCCGGCGCGCGCCTGGCGGTCGAGCATCTCCTGCACCGTGGAGCTGTCGCGCAGCCCGATCTGCGCATAGTCCAGCGCCTCCTCGTAGGCCAGTTCCCGGTGCTTTGCCAGAGGATGGGCGCGCGGCATGATCAGCACCATGCGCTCGCGCCGGTAGGGCCGCGATTCCAGCCCCTCGGCCTCGTCGGAAGGGCTGCAGACCCCCAGGTCGGCCAGATGGTCGCGCACCGCGCGCGCCACGTTGCGGCTGGTGGCCTGGCGCAGGTCGATGCGGATATCGGGATGCTGGCCGGCAAACGCGGCGATGTGCTCGGGCAGGAACTGCTCGACGGCGGAGGCATTGGCGCTCAGCCGCACCAGCCCGCGCACGCCGCGCGCGTATTCGCTCAAGTCGTCGCGCAGGTGTTCCACCCCCTGCAGGATGGTGCGCGCATGCGCCAGCAGCAGCTCGCCCGCGGGGGTTGGCCGCACGCCGCGCGCGTGGCGCAGCAGCAACGGGGTGCGCGCCAGCGCTTCCAGCTCGGCAATGCGCTTGCTCACGGCCGAAGCCACCATTCCGCCGTGCTCGGCCGCGCGCGCGATGCTGCCCCATTCGCAGATCAGCACGAACAGGTCCAGCGAGGCGAGGTCGATCTGGCGCAGGAAGCTGCGCGGCGAGGTGAAGTCGGACATGGCGCCAGTGGGAAGGAAATGGCCTGAGCCATCGCGGTTTGGAACGGCTCGAGGAATTTTAGCCACTTCCGGTGCGCGGCCTGGATTCTTACCATGCCCTTTTGCCCACGGATACGTTCATGCTTCTTTCCGATTCCGACGCGCCGCGCGTTGCCCAGGCCCTGGTGGCGCTGGGCGCGGTGCGCATCGCCGCGCACCAGCCCTTCATCTACACCTCGGGCTGGGCCAGCCCGGTCTATATCGACGCCCAGCTGCTGATGTCGGATGTCGCGTTGCGCCGCGAGATCATGGACATCGCCGCGCGCCGTGTGAAGCCGCTGCTCGCCGCGCGCGGCATCAACGCCATCGTCGGCACCGAGAGCTCGGGCATCGCCTTTGGCGCCTGGCTGGCCGAGCGCCTGGAGCTGCCGATGCTGTACCTGCGCAAGCGTCCCGTGGGCTGGGACATCACGGCCCAGCTCGAAGGCCGCCTGCCGGAAAATGCCAAGGTGCTGCTGGTCGACGACGTGACCACCGACGGCCGCTCCAAGGCCGGCACCGTGGCGGCGCTGCGCCGCGCCGGCCCGGTGATCGAGGACGTGCTGGTGCTGCTGGACTATGCGCTGTACGCGCAGGAAGCGCGCACCCTGAACGAGCACCAGCTGTCGCTGCATGCGCTGGCCACCTGGAAGCATCTGCACGAGGCCCTGCTGGCCAGCGGGCAGCTGAGCCCGGCGCAGCAGGCGACGCTGGCCGACTTCACGGCCTCGCCCGTGGCCTGGTCCATCCGCAACGGAGGGACCGGAGCATGATTGCCTGCGCCACCCTGACCCCTGCCGATACCCGCGAACTGGCGCTGTCGCTGCTGGCCGAGATCCGCGAGGCCACGCGCGACGGCCTGGGCGTGACGCGCGAGAGCTATGGCAAGGGCGAGAACACCGCCATGCGCATTCTTTCGCAGCGCGCCCGGACGCTGGACCTCCGTTCCGAGACCGACCGCGCCGGCAACCTGTGGCTGAGCCTGCCCGAGGACGAGCGCCAGCAACCGTATCTGGTGATCGGCTCGCATGCCGACTCGGTGCCGCAGGGCGGCAACTTCGACGGCCTGGCGGGCATCGTCGCCGGCATGCTGGTCCTGCTGGGCCTGCGCGGGCGGCACGAGGAATCGGCGCCAGTGCGCGTGCTGGCGCTGCGCGGCGAGGAAAGCGCCTGGTACGGCAAGGCCTACCTGGGCTCGCTGTCGCTGCTGGGCAAGCTGCCCGCGGGCACGCTGGCGCGCCCGCGCCGCGATGGCGTGGATACATTGAGCCAGGCCATGGAGCGCTGTGGCGCCGACGTGGGCGCCATCCAGCGCGGCGAGGCGCTGGTCGACACCGCGGACATCGCCGCCTACCTCGAGCTGCATATCGAGCAGGGCCCGGTCATGGTCAACCGCGGCTGGCCGGTGGCGCTGGTCACCGGCATCCGCGGCAACGTGCGCCACAACCTGATCCGCTGCATCGGCGAGACCGGGCACTCGGGCGCGGTGCCGCGCTGGCTGCGCAAGGACGCGCTGCTGGCCGTGGCGGAACTGCTGTCGCGCATGGACGAGCACTGGCGCGTGCTGCTGCAGATGGGCATGGACATGGTGATGACCACCGGCATCTGCTCGACCTCCACGCAGTCGCATGCGGTGTCGGTGATTCCCGGCGAGGTGGCGTTCAGCTTCGAGGTGCGCAGCCAGGACACGCAGACGCTCGAGCGCTTCTACACCCTGATGCGCGAGGAGTGCGCCGCCATCGAGCGCGCGCGCGGCGTGCGCTTCGAATTCGACGAGCGCCTGTTCACCGAGCCGGCGACGATGGATGCCGGATGGCTCGACCGCCTCGAAGCCGCCGCCGAACCGGGCGGGAAGCTCGAGCGCATCGCCAGCGGCGCGGGCCACGATGCGGCGGTGTTCGCCAACGCCGGCGTGCCCTCGGCGATGGTCTTCATCCGCAACGAGAACGGCTCGCACAATCCGCATGAAGCGATGGAGATCGATGACTTCATGGCGGGCGTGGAGCTGATGCAGCGGGCCATGGTCCGCGGGTAAAGCCCCTTCGGCCTGAGCAGCCTGGGGCTGCGTCCCGTTCTTCCTGATCTTGAGCTTGCTGGGGATCTACGGATGAACGGGCTTATTCCCCCTTATTTCCCAATGTCCGGATTGGGATAAACCCGGACACTTGGTCTGCCAAACCTTGATATGCAAAAATTGCAACAGCTTATGTCTTTCACGCAAATGCGTTGCAGTCCTACGCTACCCCGCCCTTGAAGACCCCGGATCTACCATGCAAACCACCCAGATTCTCCGCCGTACCGCCGTGGCCGCTGGCCTGCTGATGGCCGCAGCCGTCGCCCTGCCTTCCTTTGCCGCCGACAACAACTATCCCAACCGGGCCATCACCATGGTCGTGGGCTATCCTCCGGGCGGCAGCACCGACCTGGTGGGCCGCCTGGTGGCCGATGGCCTGTCGGCACGCCTGGGCCAGCCGGTCGTGGTGGAAAACC
This sequence comes from Comamonas endophytica, assembly GCF_023634805.2. Lineage (NCBI taxonomy): Bacteria > Pseudomonadati > Pseudomonadota > Betaproteobacteria > Burkholderiales > Comamonadaceae > Comamonas > Comamonas endophytica. Next base: position 1,089,361 of record NZ_CP106881.1, on the reverse strand, counting down.
TCGGCGGCGCCGGTGGCGCCATCGGCGCGCAGAAGGTCGCCAAGTCCACTCCCGACGGCTACACCATCATGGTCGGCGCCAACAACGAGATCGCCATCGCGCGCCTGATCAACAAGGCCGTGAAGTACACCATCGACGACTTCACGCCCATCGGCATCGTCGGCTCGCAGCCCATGGTGCTGGTGGCATCGCAGAAGGCCGGCGTGAAGAACGCCTCCGAATTCATCGAGCAGACCGCCAAGAACCCCGGCAAGTTCAGCTACGGCAGCTCCGGCGTGGGCACGGCACTGCACCTGGCAGGCGAGCTGATCAAGGAGCAGGGCAAGCTCGACATGGCCCACATCCCCTACAAGGGCGTGGCGCCGCTGACCACCGACCTGGTGGGCAACAACATCGAATACGGCGTGTTCGTACTGTCCTCGGGCCTGCCGCAGATCAAGGCCGGCAAGGTCGTCGCGCTGGGCACCACCGAAGCCAAGCGCTCGGCCATCACGCCCGACATCCCCGCGCTGTCGGAGCTGCCCCAGTTCAAGAACGTGGACATCAACTCCTGGTTCGCGATGATGGCTCCCAAGGGCCTGCCCGCACCCATCGCCGCCAAGCTCAAGAAGGCTCTGGTCGAAACCATGGCCTCGCCCGAGTTCCGCAAGAAGATGGAAGAAACCGGCAACGTGGTGGCCGATCCCAAGATCGACGCCGGCCGGTACATCAACGCCGAGATTGCCAAGTACGGCAAGATCGTGCAGTTCGCGAAAATCGAGAACTGAGAGCGACATGCGCGAGCTTCCAGGACCGGGAGCTCGCGCCGGACGGCTGTCTGTCTTGAGCGGGCGGAGGTGTCTGCGGATGCCTTCGAACTTTTCTCGCGGTACGGCCGCTCATCCTTCGACAAGCTCAGGACGAACGGATCCACAGCCTGTTCGTATTAAGACTGCGCAGGGCACCCTGGCGCAGGGCATCCTGGCGCAGGGCATCCTGGCGCAGGGCACCCTGGCGCAGGGCACCCTGGCGCAGGGCATTCCATAACCGTTCGTCCTGAGCCTGTCGAAGGATGGACGGGCACCATGCTCGGGTGGAAACACCTTTCTCAACTCAAGGCATCCATCGACGAGTCCGGCTCGAACCTGTGGTGTGCAGCAGTCCCTCAGCCCTTGAAGGCGATCCAGGCGCTCCAGAAAAGGCTGGAGAAAAAGCGCAGCGGCCTGGCGAACCCCGCCTGCGCCAGCAGGGCCTCGACTTCGGCTTCGGAGCCTGGCGGCACTGCACCCGAACGGATCTTCCCCAGCTTTGCCGCGACCTCGGCTTCGCTGGCCCCGGCCATGCGCCAGCGCCGGGCCCAGGCTTGCAGAAACAGGGGCTGCGACTCATAGACGTGGCAATTGCCGGCGATGATCAGCGGCGCGCCTGGCTGCAGGCGCTCGGCAAGGGCGCGCAGAAGGCCATGCTTGGCATCTGCGCTGGGAACATGGTGCAGCACCCCGATGAGAGTTGCCGCGTCGAAGCGCGGCGCCATGGGCAGGGCCTCGACAGGAAGGTCGAACGCCTGCACGCGGTGCGAAAGCTTTTCGCTGTGCACGCGCTGCATTGCCTGCTCGAGCATCGCCGCCGAGGGGTCGGCCGCGACAAAGCGCCAATGCGGCTCGAGCCGGCCCATTGCGCGGATCTCCTGGCCGGTGCCGCCGGCGCCAGCCACCAGGATGGTCTTGGCAGCGGAGCCCAGGTGGGCGGACAGCAGGCATGCGCCCAGCTCGTGGCAGGCATCGTAGCCGGCAAGCGCAATCCGGCTTTGCGTCTCATACTCCGCGGCGCGCGAGTGGTCGAATTTGGCGACAGGATCTATGGCGTTCATGGGGCTGCATTCTGTCCAGCGTTGCGCCTGGGCAAAAGCATCGTTTCACGACGGGCCGCATCTGCAGCGGGGAGGGCGGAGTGCGCATCCCCAGACGAAGCGTCCATTACCTGCCTGTGTGAATCTCAGGAATGTCTGAAAGCCACCGGCATGCATGCTCCAATATCCACCTTTCCACTGACTGCCCTGCAATGATCGTCCGCGAGCGCCCGGCTGGTTTCCGGCTTTTCCTTATCTTGCGGGGCTCGGTGCTGCAGCGCATCCGCGTTTCCCTCGCCTTCAACACGCTGCTGGCGGTGCTGGTGACCCTGGCCCACGGCAGCCTGTTTTCCGTGAAGATCACGCTGACGCCCATTCCCTTCACGCTGATCGGCCTGCCGCTGGCGATCTTCCTGGGCTTTCGCAACAACACCGCCTACGCCCGCTACTGGGAAGGGCGCAAGCTCTGGGGCGAACTGGTGATCCAGGCGCGCACGCTGGCGCGCCAGTGCCTGGGCCTGCTGCAGCTGCCCCAGCCCATCGATCCCTCTCAGCGCGTCAGCGACATGCGCGTCAGCGACGTGCGCGTGCGCATGGTCCACCGTGCGATTGCCTACGCGCATGCGCTGCGCCTGCAGCTGCGTGGGCAGTCCGGGCCCGAGGTGCAGCGCTGGGTCACGCCGCAGGAGTGGGAGTCGCTGCGCGGCAAGCCTGCGGGCAGGCACGCCGATGCGTTGATGCTGAGCATGGGCCGGGACCTGGGCGGCTGCGTGCGCCGCGGCGAGATCGATCCCTGCCTGGCGGCGGCAATGGACACCACGCTGACCAGGATGCAGGCCGTGGCGGCCTCGTGCGAACGCATCCGTCACACGCCCATGCCCTTTTCCTATGCGCTGCTGCTGCACCGCACGGCGTACATGTACTGCTTCCTGCTGCCCTTCGGCCTGGTCGACATCACCGGTTTCATGACGCCGTTCGTCGTGGCCATCGTTGCCTATACCTTCTTTGGCCTGGACGCGCTGGGAGACGAGCTGGAGGAGCCTTTCGGCCTGGAGAGCAACGACCTGCCGCTCGACACCATCTGCCGCGGCATCGAGATCAGCCTGCTCGAGTCGCTCGGCGACCCGGACGTGCCGGCCCCGCTGCAGCCCGTCAATTACCAGCTGACCTGAAAGTTCAGGCAAACACCCCCGCCGTCTCCTGCATCCCCGCCGACACCTCGCAAAGATGGTGCAGGCTGTCGCCGAACGTCATTTCCATCTGCGTCAGGCGCTTGAAATAGTGGCTGACGATGTACTCGTCGGTCACGCCGATGCCGCCGTGCAGCTGCACCGCCTGCTGGCCGATGAAGCGCATCGCCTGGCCCAGCTGCACGCGCGCGCGCGCCACGGCCAGGTGGCGTTCGGCGGCCGGGGCGGTGATCTTCAGGCTGGCGTAGTAGCTCATCGAGCGCGCGAGTTCGAGCTGCATCTTCATGTCCGCCACGCGGTGGCGCAGCGCCTGGAAGCTGGCGATGGCCACGCCGAACTGCTTGCGCTGGTTCATGTAGTCCACGGTGATGGCCAGCGTCTGCTCCATGACGCCCACGGCTTCGGCGCAGAGCGCCGCGTTGGCCACGTCCATGGCCAGCGTCAAGGCCGTGAGCCCGTTGTGCGTCAGCAGCGTCGCCGGGGAATCGGTGCACTCGAGCTCGGCGGCGCGGCTGCCGTCCTGGGTCACATAGCCGCGCGTGCGCACGCCGGCCGCGGCGCGCTCGACCAGGAACAGCGCGATCTGGTCGTCGAGCTTCGCCGGCACCAGAAAGGCATCGGCCTGGTCGCCCGCCGGCACCAGGCTCTTGAGCCCGGTCAGCAGATGCCCGCTGCCGCCGGCCACCGCCCTGGCGCTGCATTCATCGAGCCTGTAGCGCGCCTTGCGCTCCTGGTGCGCCAGAACCACCAGCGCATCGCCACTGGCGATGCGCGGCTGCCACAGCGCCTGCACCGCGGCGGGCGCGTACTGGCACAGCACGGCGCTGGCGACCACGGCCTGCGCCAGCGGCGCCAGCACGATGCCGCGGCCCAGCTCCTCCATCGCCACCATCACCTCGACCGCCCCCTGGCCCAGGCCGCCATGCGCCTCGGGCACGACCAGCGCCGTCAGGCCCAGCTCGGCCAGCTCGCCATAGGTCGCGCGTGAAAAGCCGCCCCCGGCCACCTCGGTGCGCCGACGTTCGAAGGAATAGCCCTTGTCGACCCAGCGGCGCACCGCGTCGCGCAATTGCTGCTGGTCTTCGGAAAAGTTGAAATCCATGGTGCCTCCTCAGCCGAACACAGTTTGGGCGACGATGTTTCGTTGAACTTCGTTGCTGCCGCCATAGATGGTGGTCTTGCGCATGTTGAAGTAGGTCGATGCCAGCGGCGCATTGGTCACCTCGCCGCCGGGGAAGCCGCCGAGCGCGCCCGCGCTCTGGTCGCCCTGCCAGCCGGCCTCCATCGCCTCCTCGATGAAGGGCAGGCTGAACGGGCCCGCGGCCAGCATCATCAGCTCGGTGTAGCGCTGCTGGATCTCGCTGCCCTTGATCTTCAGCAGGGCGGCGATGTCCAGCGGGTTCTTGCCCGAGGTTTCGGCCGAGAGCACGCGCAGCACCATCATCTCCAGCGCGACCACATCGACTTCGAGCAGCGCGATCTGGTCGCGAAAGCGCTGGTCCTCCCAGACGCCCTCGGCCTTGGCGATGCGCTTGAGGCGCTCGAGCTCGCGCTTGGAGCGGTTGACGTCGGCGATGTTGGTGCGCTCGTGCGACAGCAGGTGCTTGGCATAGGTCCAGCCCTTGTTCTCCTCGCCGATCAGGTTCTCCACCGGTACCTTCACGTTGTCGAAGAACACTTCGTTGACTTCGCATTCGCCGTCGAGCAGCTTGATCGGGCGCACCGTCACGCCCGGGCTCTTCATGTCGATCAGCAGGAAGGAGATGCCGGTCTGGGGCTTGCCCTCGGTGCTGGTGCGCACCAGGCAGAAGATCCATTCGCCGTACTGGCCCAGCGTGGTCCAGGTCTTCTGGCCGTTGACCAGGTAGTGGTCGCCCTGGCGCTCGGCGCGGGTCTTGACCGAGGCCAGGTCCGAACCCGCGCCCGGCTCGCTGTAGCCCTGGCTCCACCAGACCTCGCCGCTGGCGATGCCCGGCAGGAAGCGCTGCTGCTGCTCGGGCGTGCCGAAGGCCATGATCACCGGCGCGACCATCACCGGGCCGAAGGGCACGACGCGCGGCGCGCAGGCCAGCGCGCATTCCTCCTCGAACAGGTGCTTTTGCACCGCGCTCCAGCCCGGGCCGCCAAAGGCCGAGGGCCAGCCATGGCCGAGCCAGCCGCGGCGGCCCAATATCTTGGCCCAGCGCTGCAGGTCGTCACGCGACAGCCGCAGTGCGTTGCGCACCTTGTGCGCGATGTCCTCGGGAAGATGGGTGCGTATCCAGGTGCGGACTTCCTCGCGGAAGGCCTGCTCTTCGGGGGTGAATGCGAGATCCATGCGTCAGTCTCCGGTTATCTGGAATTTGTAGCACGCCCGTGCTTTTTTGCGCTGTCCGCAGCGGGACACTGAAGGCGTCAGCCGCGTTCAATCGCCTGTCTGCGCTCCTTCGGGCTCGATGCCCAGCTGCCGGTACAGGGCGTCGAGCTGCGCCTGCAACTGCTGCACCTGGGCTTCGAGCGCCGCGATGCGCGGCTCGGAGCCGCTGCCGGCCGCGGCGCGCGCCGTTGGCGCAGAGGGCAGGGCGGACAAATCGATGGGGCCGCACAGCAGCGATGCCCAGCGCGGCTCGCGCGCACCGGGCGCACGCGGCAGCAGCACGACCAGCGGGCTGCCTTTTTCCTCGCTGCGTTCCTGCAGCTCGTCGAGAAAGGCCTCGACCGAGGAGATATCGGCAAAGCGGTGCCAGCGCTCGGCGTTCAGCCGCAGCTCGGCCGCCGTCTGCGGCCCGCGCAGCAGCAGCAGCGCCAGCAGCACCGCCGACTGCTCGGGCACGCCCACGCCGCGCGGGAAGTTGTGCTCCCAGCGCTGGGTGCGGCTGCCGCTCACCGGCGTCACCAGGCTCATGCGCAGCAGGTCGTCGAGCGCCTGCTGGGCATCGCTTTCGCTGAGCTCCATGACCGGATCGCGGCTGCTTTTCTGGTTGCAGCCGCTGAGCAGCGCGTTGAGCGACAGCGGATAGCTGTCGGGCACCGTGCGGGCCTTTTCCATCAGCGTGGCAAGCACGCGGGCCTGAACGGGATTGAGCGGGGTGGAGCGTGGGTCAAAGGGCATGGATGAGACAATCGAGGGCAATGAAAAACATCGTGATTCTGATCTCCGGCAGCGGCTCGAACATGGCGGCCATCGTGCAGGCCGCCCAGCAACAGGACTGGGCCCGGACCCTGGACGCGCGCGTGGCCGCGGTCGTCAGCAACAAGGCCGATGCCGGCGGCCTGGCCTTTGCCCGGCAGCAGGGCATCGCCACCGAAGTGCTCGACCACAAGGCCTTTGCCAGCCGCGAAGCTTTCGACGCCGCGCTGAGCGAGCTGATCGACCAGTACCAGCCGGCGCTGGTGCTGCTGGCGGGCTTCATGCGCATTCTGACACCGGGCTTCGTCGGCCATTATGCGGGGCGGCTGATCAACATCCACCCCTCGCTGCTGCCGGCCTTCACCGGCCTGCACACGCACCAGCGCGCCATCGACGCGGGCTGCAAGTTCGCCGGCGCCACGGTGCACGAGGTCACGGCCGAGCTCGATATCGGCCCGATCCTCGAGCAGGCCGTGGTGCCGGTGCTGCCCGATGACACGGCCAAGGCGCTGGCGGCGCGGGTGCTGGTGGAGGAGCACCGGATCTATCCGCTGGCGGTGGCGAACTGGTTGAAGAGGCAAAACTGATTCAAACGCTGCTCCTGCGCCTGTCCAGGGATCAAGGGATGGGCGGTCTCTTTCCTGGAGTCCGCCGTCCATCCTTCGACAGGCTCAGGACGAACGTTTCCCCACCGTTCGTGGTGAGCCTGTCGAACCATGGACGGCCAGCCCGCGGAAAAAGAGCTTGCCCATCTTCTGGCGCAGAACAAACGGATTTTCGGCCCACGAAATTCAATTCAACCCCGCGCCTCCCTCTCCGCCTCGACCGAGTAATCCCCCAACCGCCTGAACCGCGGCTGGCGCTGCCCCGCGATCACCACTTCTTCCCCGAACATCGCCGCGGGCCGCACCCACAGCCCGCGCGCGCCATAGAGCGCGCGGTACAGCGTCATGGGTTCGAGCGTCTCGCTGTGGCGCACCATGTCCAGCACCTGGTAGAGCCCGCCCTTGTAGTGGCGGTACAGCCCCGGGGGCGTGGCTTGGATGGAGGGCAGGTCGGTATCGGTAGCATTCATGGTCGGCAATCGCGGTGAAATGCGCACAGTACCAGCGAACGCCGGGGACACTCGGCAAATGGGACAATTGCGCCCATGCACCCCAAAGCCCTTCTCGATGCTTGCGCCGAACTGGTCAAGCTGACCCTGACATTTGAACACCCGGCCGATGCCGTGGTGTCCCGCTATTTCCGTGACAACCGCCACCTGGGCCCGCGCGAACGCGCCACCCTGGCCGAAACCGCATTTGCCGTGCTGCGCAAGAAACTGCTGTTCGAAAGCCTGGCGCGCTCGGGCAGCGGCCCGCGCGAGCGCCGGCTGGCGATCCTGGGCTTCCACGGCCCGCGCGACTTCCTCAAGGCGGCGCTGAGCCCGCAGGAAATCGCCTGGCTCGAGCAATGCGATGCCGTCAAACCCGAAGACCTGATGGAGCCGCACCGCCACAACCTGCCGACCTGGCTGGTCGAGCCGCTCAAGGCGCAGCTGGGCGAGGATTTCTGGGCCCTCGCGCAGAGCATGGAAGAGGGCGCGCCGCTGGACCTGCGCGTCAACGCCCTCAAGGACAAGCGCGCCGAAGTGCAAAAGGAGCTGGCCAAGGCCGGCATCCAGGCCCAGCCCACGCCCTTTTCCCCCTGGGGCCTGCGCATCGAAGGCAAGCCGGCGCTGACGAAGCTCGATGCCTTCACGCGCGGCGCCATCGAAGTGCAGGACGAAGGCTCGCAGCTGCTGGCGCTGCTGCTGGACGCCAAGCGCGGCGAGATGGTCGTTGACTTCTGTGCCGGCGCCGGCGGCAAGACGCTGGCCATCGGCGCGGGCATGCGCAGCACCGGCCGGCTGTATGCCTTCGACGTGTCGGGCCACCGCCTCGAAGCGCTCAAGCCGCGCATGGCGCGCAGCGGGCTGTCGAACGTGCATCCCGCGGCCATCGCGCACGAGCGCGACGAGCGCGTCAAGCGCCTGTCCGGCAAGATCGACCGCGTGCTGGTCGATGCTCCCTGCTCGGGCCTGGGCACGCTGCGGCGCAACCCCGACCTCAAGTGGCGCCAGTCGGAGCAGGCCATTGCCGAGCTGACCGTCAAGCAGACCTCGATCCTGGACAGCGCCGCGCGCCTGGTGAAGTCCGGCGGCCGCCTGGTCTACGCCACCTGCTCGGTCCTGCCCGAGGAAAACGAAGCCATTGCAGAAGCCTTTGCCGCGGCGCATCCCGACTTCGTGCCGCTCGAAGCCGCCGAGCTGCTGGAGCAGCTCAAGGTGGCGGCGGCCGCAGGCCTGTGCAGCGGCGGCCCCTCGGGCGGGCGCTACCTGCGCCTTTGGCCGCACCTGCACCAGACCGACGGTTTCTTTGCCGCGGTCTGGGTGCGCAAGTAAAGCCAGTGGTTACCAATTACCTGTAAGTGCGGGTAATCGGTAGCCATCGTGCAAGTGCGAGGCCCTAGAATGAAGCACCGCCTTTTAGGCGCGGGGGCCGGCAATGTGGAATTTCGATGGCGCGTTCTGGCGCGCACTGCTTGAATGGCTGGGCCACGGACTGTGGCCGCTCACCTGGTGGCAGCTGGTGCTTTTGGCACTTGCCACGACCCATCTGACCATCATCTCGGTTACGGTCTTCCTGCACCGCTGCCAGAGCCACCGCGCGCTCGAGCTTGGGCCCGTTCCTTCCCATTTCTTCCGTTTCTGGCTGTGGCTGACCACCGGCATGGTCACGCGCGAATGGGTGGCCGTGCATCGCAAGCACCATGCCAAATGCGAGTCACCCGAAGACCCGCACAGCCCGCAGCAGCGCGGTTTGCGCCAGGTGCTTTGGCAGGGCGCCGAGCTGTACCGCAGGGAGTCCGCCAGTGCACAGACCCTGCGCAGCTACGGCCAGGGCACGCCCGACGACTGGCTCGAGCGCCGCCTCTACAGCCGTTACCCTGGGCTGGGCATCGCGCTGCTGCTGGTGCTGGAGCTGCTGCTGTTCGGCTTCGCGGGCCTGGCGCTGTGGGCCGTGCAGATGGCCTGGATACCGTTCTGGGCCGCGGGCGTGGTCAATGGCGTCGGCCATTACTGGGGCTACCGCAATTTCGAGGTCCAGGACGCCAGCCGCAATATCCTGCCCTGGGGCCTGCTGATCGGCGGCGAGGAGCTGCACAACAACCACCACACCTATCCCACCGCGGCGCGGTTCTCGGTGCGCCGCCATGAATTCGACGTGGGCTGGCTCTACATCCGGCTGCTGCAGCGCCTGGGCTGGGCCAGGGTGCGCAAGACACCGCCGCGCTGGCGCGAGGGCGCGCCGCGCGCCGAGGCCGACGAGGCCACGCTCGAGGCGCTGATCACCCACCGCTACGAAGCCATGGCGCGCTATGCGCGCGGCCTGCGCGCGGCCTGCAGGGCAGAGGTCCAGGGCCTGAAGGCGCGCCAGGCCCATCGCGATGAGGTCTCGCGGCTGCGGCAGGTGCGCCGCTGGCTGGTGCGCGACCAGGAGCGGCTGCCGCAGCACGCGCGGGCCGAGCTGGCGCAGGTATGCGCCGCGCATCCGGTGCTCGACCAGATGCTGACCATGCGCGAGGAGCTGCGCCAGCTGTGGCTCAACACCTCGCACACGCGCGAGCAGCTCACGGCCGAACTGCGCGCCTGGTGCCGCAAGGCCGAGGCCAGCAACATCCGCATGCTGCAGGAGTTCTCGCTGGCGCTGCGCGCCGTGCAGCGCTAGGGCAAGGGAGCGGTGACCAGACCCTGGCCCACGTCGGCTTCGTCGGTGTGGGGCACGAACACATTCTTGCGCGCATTCGAGATCAGCCGCGCCGCCACGTTGCGCGCGGTGGGCTTGATGTCCGTCTCGCGCAGGAACTGCCACCACAGCGCAGCCACACCCGACACATGCGGGCAGGCCATGCTGGTGCCGCTGATGGTGCGCAGCCCGCCGCCGGGCCAGGCCGAGGTGATGTCCACGCCGGGCGCAGCCAGCAGGGCCTGGGCATTGGAGAACTCGGCGACCTTGAACTTGCCATCGTGGCGGCCGACCGCGGCAACGGAAACCACATCCTCGGCGCCGGCCGGCAGCGACACCGCAACGCGGTAGTCGGACCTGATGTCGCGCCGGCTTTCGTTGCCGGCCGCGGAAATCACCAGCGGCGCGACGCCAAAGGCCGCCTGCGCCTTGAACACCGCCATGAGCGCATCGAACATGCGCAGATTGCTGCCATAGGCCTCCAAGGCCGTCGACGTCGCCAGCGTCAGCGGCCAGCCTTCTTCCGTGAGGCGCGTGATCATGCCGGGAAAATCGAAGCCCAGCGACATCGAGACGATGTCGGCATGCTGTTCCATGGCCCAGGCCAGCGCCTTGAAGATCATCTCGGACTGGCCCACGCCGTCATCGCCCAGCACCTTGCCTATCAGCGCGCGTTCCACGCCGCGCGCAATGCCTATGCGCCGTCCGTTATCGTTGCGGCCGAAAAAGGTGCCTGCGCAATGGGTGCCATGGCCGTTGCGGTCGCCATTGCCATGGTCGCTGAAGTCCTCCTCTATCAGCTTCATGCCGGCAAATGCCGGGTGGTCGGTATCGATGCCCGTGTCCAGCACCGCCACGCAGACGCCACTGCCGTCATACTGACTCTTGTCCGCGCGCACCGCCCTGATGCCCCAGTTGCCGGTCAGCGACAGCGAGTCCCCGGCCACGGGAGAAATCAGCCGCAGAGGCATGGTCGGCACCACCATCTGTATCTGGGGATCGGCCTTGAGTTCGCTCACTGCGCGCTCGGACAGATTCTCGACGGACAGCAGAGGCCGGGCATGCACCAGCGAATACACGCCGGTGTCGAGTTCCCTTTTGCTGATGCGTCTTTGAAATTCGTACTTCAGCGTGATGTAGCGTTTCATGGGCGCTCCGCAGGTGGCTATAGCCAAGCGGGACCATCCCATGCCATGGCTGCCACCAAGACAGTGTGCGCTCACTTGGTTGCGGCGGCAATCGGGCCTTGGTTCCCATCCCAAGCCAGCCAGAGGCGCGGATGTGGCTGATGGGCCACGAGAGGGCACGGTCAGCAACCGGCAGGCAGGAACGAAAAAAGGACACCGAGGTGTCCTTTTCAAGCGGAAGTCCGCGGCGCGGGCCGCAGATCCTATGGAAGCTTACTTGAGCTTCATTTCCTTGTACTCGACATGCTTGCGAGCCTTGGGGTCGAACTTCATGATCAACATCTTTTCAGGCATTGTCTTCTTGTTCTTGGTGGTGGTGTAGAAGTGGCCGGTACCCGCAGTGGATTCCAGCTTGATCTTGTCGCGTCCGCCTTTGGATGCCATGTTGTTTCTCCTTCAGGGAATTAGGCTTGGCCACGGGCACGCAGGTCTGCGAGCACGGCGTCGATACCGTTCTTGTCGATCAGGCGCAGAGCAGCGCTGGAGACGCGCAGACGCACCCAGCGGTTCTCGGTCTCGACCCAGAAACGGCGGTACTGCAGGTTGGGCAGGAAACGGCGCTTGGTCTTGTTGTTGGCGTGGGAAACGTTGTTTCCCACCATGGGCTTCTTGCCCGTTACATCACATACGCGTGCCATGAGGACACTCCGATAGTCTTATACAGCCATGTGCACCGAAACCCCGCAAACGCGGGCCGTGCCCATGGCCTCACCTCGCCAGAATCCGGGTGGCGGTAACCCGTCGCCAAAGCCGGAGCGCCCCAAGGACGCACGCAAATTCAGCAAAGCCTGAGATTATAGGCAACGCTGTCCAAAGAAGCCTTTGTGAAAGACCTTATTCCTGCTCCAGGAAGCGCTGGGCGTCGAGGGCGGCCATGCAGCCGGTGCCGGCGCTGGTGATGGCCTGGCGGTAGACATGGTCCTGCACGTCGCCTGCGGCGAACACGCCCGGCACGCTGGTCTGCGTGGCGAAGCCCTGCAGGCCGCCCTGGGTCACGATGTAGCCGTTCTCCAGCTTCAGATGGCCCTGGAAGATATCGGTGTTGGGCGAGTGCCCGATGGCGATGAAGCAGCCCTGCAGCGCGATGTCCTCGGTATGTTCGTCCTGGGTGCTGCGCAGGCGGATGCCGGTTACGCCCGATTGGTCGCCCAGCACCTCGTCCAGCGTGAAATGGGTCTTGAGCTCGATCTTGCCGGCCTTGACCTTCTCGTGCAGCTTGTCGACCAGGATCGGCTCGGCCTTGAACTTGTCGCGGCGGTGCACCAGCGTGACCTTGCTGGCGATGTTGGACAGGTACAGCGCCTCCTCGACGGCGGTGTTGCCGCCGCCGACCACGCAGACCGGCTGGTCGCGGTAGAAGAAGCCGTCGCAGGTCGCGCAACCCGAGACGCCGCGGCCCATGAAGGCCTGCTCGGAAGGCAGGCCCAGGTACTTGGCCGAGGCGCCGGTGGCGATGATCAGCGCGTCGCAGGTGTAGGTGCCGGAGTCGCCGGTCAGCGTGAACGGGCGCTGGCTGAAGTCGACCTTGTTGATGTGGTCGAACACGATCTGCGTGTTGAAGCGCTCGGCATGCTCCAGGAAGCGCTGCATCAGGTCGGGGCCCTGCACGCCCATCACGTCGGCCGGCCAGTTGTCGACTTCGGTGGTGGTCATCAGCTGGCCGCCCTGGGCCAGGCCGGTCACCAGCAGCGGCTTGAGGTTGGCACGGGCGGCGTAGATGGCGGCGGAATAGCCGGCAGGGCCGGAGCCGAGGATCAGGACTTTGGCGTGTTGCGTAGTGGACATGGTTGCAATCGTGAAGAGCCCGCAGACAGCCGCAGGCAGAGGTTCATCAATGGACGGATGGAGGAGTATCCACCGCGCGGCGGGTTTGCGTACACGCGCCCGGTCAATCACCGATATTGTAAAAAGTGATTGAATCGCTTGAAATTGGAACTTCTTGTTTCAAGTGTCTGCCTTGGCCGACACGGCGTTTCCCATCCGCCTACGGGCGGTGGGGTAAGCTTCCACCTGCGTATGACTTACTCATTGAATGCCCTGAACGGTCCCTCAGGGAAATCGTCCCCCCGCACCGGCCTGGCCCGCTTCGGTCACGAGGTCAGCCTCATCGCGGGGCTGCTGGCACTGGTGTTCCTGCTTCTGTCGCTGCTGAGCTACTCCCCGGAGGATGCCGCCTGGTCGACCTCGGGCGCCGTGCAGGGCCAGTGGGTGCACAACTGGGTCGGCCGATCCGGTGCCTGGCTCGCGGACACCTGCTATTTCGGCTTTGGCTTCTCGGTCTGGTGGCTGGTGCTGGCTGCCGGCGCCAACTGGTTTGCCTCGCTGCTGCGCTGGACGCGCGGCGGCGTGGCGCCGGCCGAGCCGCTGTGGCAGCGGCGCCTGCGCTTCTGGGGCGGGCTGGCGCTGCTGGTGCTGGCCAGTACCGCGCTCGAGTGGTCGCGCATGTACCGCTTCGAGTCGCTGCTGCCCGGGCATGCGGGCGGGGTGATCGGCTATGTGTTCGGCCTGGGCGCCATGCAGTGGCTGGGCTTCACCGGCTCGGGCCTGGCCGGCATCATCCTGTTGGTGTTGGGCGCGGCGCTGGTGTTCGGCTTTTCCTGGGGACAGCTCGCCGAGCGCCTGGGCGGGCGCATCTATTCGATGGTGCGCGTGGGCCGGGCCCGGCACGAGAAGGCCAAGGACGTCGCCGTGGGCCGCAAGGCCGCGCGCGCGCGCCAGGTCGACGTGCAGGAAGAGCGCATCGAGAGCGTCGAAAGCCATCCGCTGCCGATCAAGATCATCGAGCCGGTCGTGGAGCCTCTGGTGGCGTCCGCGGTGGCGCCCAGCGAGCGCGTGACCAAGGAAAAGCACAAGCCGGTGTTCCACGAGCTGCCCGACACCAGGCTGCCGCAGGTGGAGCTGCTGGACGCCGCGCAGCAGCGCCAGGAGACCGTCTCGGCCGACACGCTGGAGATGACCAGCCGCATGATCGAGAAGAAGCTCAAGGACTTCGGCGTCGAGGTGCGCGTGGTGGCGGCCATGCCCGGCCCGGTGATCACGCGCTACGAGATCGAGCCGGCCACGGGCGTCAAGGGCGCGCAGGTGGTGGGCCTGGGCAAGGACCTCGCGCGCTCGCTGTCGCTGGTGTCGGTGCGCGTGGTGGAGACCATCCCCGGCAAGAACTACATGGCGCTCGAGCTGCCCAACGCCAAGCGCCAGTCGATCCGCCTGTCCGAGGTGCTCGGCTCGAAGGTCTACCACGAGGCCAAGAGCATGCTGACCATGGGGCTGGGCAAGGACATCGTCGGCAACCCGGTCGTCGCCGACCTGGCCAAGATGCCGCACGTGCTGGTCGCGGGCACGACCGGCTCGGGCAAGTCGGTGGGGATCAACGCCATGATCCTGTCGCTGCTCTACAAGGCCGAGGCGCGCGACGTGCGCCTGCTGATGATCGACCCGAAGATGCTGGAGATGTCGGTCTACGAGGGCATTCCGCACCTGCTGTGCCCCGTGGTCACCGACATGAAGCAGGCGGCCAACGGCCTGACCTGGTGCGTGGCCGAGATGGAGCGCCGCTACAAGCTGATGAGCAAGCTGGGCGTGCGCAACCTCGCGGGCTACAACGCGAAGATCGACGAAGCCAAGGCCGGCGAAAGCTTCATCTACAACCCCTTCAGCCTCACGCCCGAGTCGCCCGAGCCGCTGGACCGCCTGCCGCACATCGTGATCGTCATCGACGAGCTGGCCGACCTGATGATGGTGGTCGGCAAGAAGATCGAGGAACTGATCGCGCGCCTGGCGCAGAAGGCGCGCGCCGCCGGCATCCACCTGATCCTGGCGACCCAGCGTCCCAGCGTGGACGTGATCACCGGCCTGATCAAGGCCAACATCCCGACGCGCATCGCCTTCCAGGTCAGCAGCAAGATCGACAGCCGCACCGTGCTCGACCAGATGGGCGCCGAGGCGCTGCTGGGCATGGGCGACATGCTCTACATGGCCAGCGGCACCGGCTTGCCGATCCGCGTGCATGGCGCGTTCGTGAGCGACGAGGAGGTGCACCGCGTCGTCGATTACCTCAAGGAGCAGGGCGAGCCCGACTACATCGAGGGCGTCCTCGAGGGCGGCGTCGTCGATGGCGATGGCGAAAGTGGTGGCGAGGGGGGTGAAAGCGGCGAAAAGGACCCCATGTACGACCAGGCGGTCGAAGTGGTCCTCAAGGACCGCAAGGCCAGCATCTCGTACGTGCAGCGCAAGCTGCGCATCGGTTACAACCGCTCGGCGCGCCTGCTGGAAGACATGGAGAAAGCCGGGCTGGTGAGTGCATTGACCACCAGCGGCCAGCGCGAAGTGCTGGTGCCGGCCCGCAACGACTAGTCCCTCGCGCCTTTGGATGGAGAATTTATGAAGCGATTTTTGACAGGTATCGTGCTCATGGCCGGCGCCGGCCTGGCCAGCGCCGACGGGCTGCAACGCCTCGAGGCCTTCATGCAGGGCGCCCAGGCCGGCCGCGCCGAGTTCACCCAGACCGTGACCTCGCCGGCCAAGGATGGCCAGGCGGCGCGCAGCAAGACCTCGAGCGGCGAATTCTCCTTCCAGCGCCCGGGCCGTTTCAAGTTCGACTACCGCAAGCCCTTCGAGCAGCTGATCGTGGCCGATGGCAAGACGCTGTGGATGTACGACGCCGACCTGAACCAGGTCACGCAGCGCGCCCAGGCCAAGGTGCTGGACGCCACGCCGGCCGCGATCCTGGCCTCGGCCGCCAACGTGCAGGCGCTGCGCGCCGATTTCGACCTCAAGGCCGCGCCCGACCAGGACGGCCTGGAATGGGTGCTGGCCGTGCCCAAGGCCAGGGACGGCCAGCTGCAGAGCGTGCGCGTGGGCTTTGCCGGCGAGAAGCTCGCGGCCATCGACATGATCGACAGCTTCGGCCAGCGCTCGCTGATGCGCTTCACCAACGTGCAGACCAGCGCCAGCCTGCCCGCCGAAACCTTCAGGTTCGTCGCGCCCAAGGGGGCCGATGTATTGACGCCTTGAACCGGCGCGTTCCAGGGCTCCCGCGCCAGGAGACTAGCCATGCCTGATCTTTTCGCGCAGGAGCCTGTCGCCCCCCTTGCGGAAGCCCTGCGGCCGCGCACGCTGGACGAGGTGGTGGGCCAGTCGCATCTGCTGGGCGAGGGCAAGCCGCTGCGCCTGGCCTTCCAGTCGGGCAAGCCGCACTCGATGATCTTCTGGGGCCCGCCGGGCGTCGGCAAGACCACGCTGGCGCGGCTCACGGCCACGGCCTTCAAGTGCGAGTTCATCGCGCTGTCGGCCGTGTTCTCCGGGGTCAAGGACATCCGCGCCTCGATGGAGCTGGCGCAGCAGAACCTGGCGCTGGGCAAGCACACCATCCTGTTCGTCGACGAGATCCACCGCTTCAACAAGTCCCAGCAGGATGCGCTGCTGCCCTATGCCGAAAGCGGCCTGGTGACCTTCATCGGCGCGACCACCGAGAACCCCTCGTTCGAGGTGAACTCGGCGCTGCTGTCGCGCGCCCAGGTCTATGTGCTGAAGTCGCTCACCGACGAGGAGCTGCGGCAGCTGCTCAAGCGGGCGCAGGAGATCGCGCTGGGCCATCTGCAGTTCGACGAGCTGGCCGTCGACACGCTGATCGGCTATGCCGACGGCGACGCGCGGCGCTTCCTGAACCTGCTCGAGCAGACCAACACCGCTGCCCGCGCCTCGGGCCTGACGGCCATCACCGCCGACTTCCTGCAGAACGCGCTGACGCTCAACAGCCGGCGCTTCGACAAGGGCGGCGACAATTTCTACGACCAGATCTCGGCGCTGCACAAGTCGGTGCGCGGCTCGCACCCCGATGCCGCGCTGTACTGGCTCACGCGCATGCTCGATGGTGGCGCCGATGCCCGTTACCTGGCGCGGCGCATCGTGCGCATGGCCTGGGAGGACATCGGCCTGGCCGACCCGCGCGCGATGCAGATCGCCAATGACGCGGCGCTGACCTATGAACGTCTGGGTTCGCCCGAGGGCGAACTGGCGCTGGGGCAGGCGGTGATCTACCTGGCCATTGCCGCCAAGAGCAACGCCGGCTACAACGCCTACAACAAGGCGCGGGCCTTCGTGAAGCAGGACAAGAGCCGCGAGGTGCCGGTGCACCTGCGCAATGCGCCGACCAAGCTGATGAAGGAGCTGGGCTACGGCCACGAGTACCGCTATGCGCATGACGAGCCCAATGCCTATGCCGCTGGCGAGACCTATCTGCCCGAGGGCATGCCCGAGCCGCGCTGGTACAACCCGGTGCCGCGCGGCCTCGAGGGCAAGATCGGCGAGAAGCTGGCGCAGCTGCGCCAGTGGGACGAAGAGGCAGGCGGCAAATAGGTCATTGCGCAGCGTTGCGCGCATATGACAGGTTTTTGAATTCGCCGAAGGTGGGTGTCGCGAAGCCGGCCGCCGCCAGGGTGTTTGGCGCAGTTCCGCTGCATTTGCACACAAAAAAATTCCACCTGCTGGTTTTCCGTCTCAGCGCTGCACCCCGCAGCCGGCCTGGCTTTGGCAGCTCGCACCGGCGGGCGGGCAGCGCCTGCAAGTGACTCGATTCGTGACGGATGCGTCCGATTACAAAGCGGTTACATAGGCGAGAGTACACTTCGCCCGGTTGACGCGGCAGGCCTTCAACCCTGTTTGCCTGCGTGTTCCAGAACCCTGGTTAAGGAAACCCATGCTATTTGCCAAGCTGCTGCCACGCGAAGGTAATTTTTTTGAAATGTTCAACCACCACGCCGACCGCATCGTCGAAGCGGCGCATGCGTTCTCGCAGCTGGTGGCAAATTACAACGATCCCCATCTGCGCGAGAAGTTCAACCAGGACGTGGACAACGCCGAGCGCGCCGCCGACCGCGTGACGCACGATGTCAACAAGGCGCTGCACAAGACCTTCATCACGCCGCTGGACCGCGAGCATATCCACGCGCTGATCAACACCATGGACGACGTCGCCGACCTGATCCAGGATTCGGCCGAGACCATGGCGCTGTATGACGTGCGTCATATGACAGATGAGATCACGCGCCTCACCGACCTAAGCGTCAAGTGCTGCGAGCGCGTGCGCGATGCCGTCAAGCTGCTCGACCGCATCTCCGATACCGGCACGGCCGAAGCCGCGCTCAAGACCTGCGAGGAAATCGACCGTCTCGAGTCGGACGCCGACCGCGTGATGCGCGCGGCCATGAGCAAGCTGTTCCGTGAAGAGCCCGATGTGCGCGAAGTCCTCAAGCTCAAGGCGATCTACGAACTGCTCGAGACCATCACCGACAGGTGCGAGGACGTGGCCAACCAGATCGAGGGCATCGTCCTCGAGAATTCCTGATCCGGCCGGAGTCCCGACGCAATGGAAACCGTACAAGCCGCCCTCTGGGTCGTGGTCCTGCTGGTGGCGCTGGCCCTGCTGTTCGATTTCATGAACGGCTTTCATGACGCGGCCAACTCGATCGCCACCGTCGTCTCGACCGGCGTGCTCAAGCCGGCGCAGGCCGTGGTGTTTGCCGCCTTCTTCAATGTCATCGCGATCTTCGTGTTCCACCTGAGCGTGGCCGCGACGGTCGGCAAGGGCATCGTGCAGCCAGGCATCGTCGACACCCACGTGGTCTTCGGCGCGCTGGTCGGCGCCATCGCCTGGAACCTGATCACCTGGTACTACGGCATTCCCAGCAGCTCCTCGCATGCGCTGATCGGCGGCATCGTGGGCGCGGTCATTGCCAAGGCCGGTGCCGGCGCGCTGATTGCCAGTGGCATCTGGAAAACCGTGGCCTTCATCTTCGTCTCGCCGCTGCTGGGCTACCTGCTGGGCTCGCTGATGATGGTGGTCGTGGCCTGGATCTTCCGCCGCGCGCGGCCCAGCAAGGTGGACAAGTGGTTCCGCCGGCTGCAGCTGGTCTCGGCCGGCGCCTACAGCCTGGGCCATGGCGGCAATGACGCGCAAAAGACCATCGGCATCATCTGGCTGCTGCTGATCGCCACCGGCTACACCAGCGTCAGCGACGCCGCACCGCCGACCTGGACCATCGTTTCCTGCTATGTGGCCATCGGCCTGGGAACGATGTTCGGCGGCTGGCGCATCGTCAAGACCATGGGCCAGAAGATCACCAAGCTCAAGCCCGTGGGCGGCTTCTGCGCCGAAAGCGGCGGTGCGCTGACGCTGTTCATCGCCACCGCGCTGGGCGTGCCGGTCTCGACCACGCACACCATCACCGGCGCCATCGTCGGCGTGGGCTCCACCCAGCGCGCCAGCGCCGTGCGCTGGGGCGTGGCCGGCAATATCGTCTGGGCCTGGGTGCTGACGATTCCGGCAAGTGCGTTCGTGGCGTCCATTGCTTACTGGGTCAGCTTGCAGATGTTTGATTGAGGATTGATGCTTCGATGCGAAAAAGCCGCTGGTTTGGGCCAGCGGCTTTTTTTGTGAAACGGCATGCGACGGGGCGATGCCGAATGCTCTGCAGATGACTTGAGCTCAGGCCGTCCATCCTTCGACGGGGCCGCCCAGGCAGGCTCAGGACGAACGGAGGTAGAGGCCTGCTAGCTCATTTGCAACCTCACAACCCAAGCCCAAGCCCAAGCCCGTTCGCCCTGAGCTTGTCGAAGGGGGGGTGTTGAACACGACTCTACTGAGAAATCCTCCGCCCCTCCTCGATCTGATACTCGAAATAGTGCTGAAAGCTGTACGCCAGGCTCGCCATCAGCACCGTGGCCCCCAGCATCAGCGACAGCACGATGGCCAACACCGTGCCCCAGTGCGTGCGGCCGCTGCCGCCATCGGCGGAGCCGGAATTGAAGTGCGCATTCCAGGCATCGGCGGGCATCAGCCCGTAGAGGATGGCGCGCAGCGCGCAGCCGGCGATGGTGAAGCCCAGCAGCGGTATCAGCAGCCAGCTGAGCTGGTCGTCCTGGCCCAGCGCCTGCACGCGCTGCAGGCCGTACAGGCCCAGCGCCGTGGGCAGCGGCAGCAGCCAGCCGTGCCAGTCGCCCAGGCCGTGGAGGTAGAAGCGGTGCAGGCCCAGCGGCCCGCCGAGGAGGGCCAGCCAGGCGGCCAGGGTCTTGCTTTTCATGCGGCCATTATTCGCAGGAATGGCGCGCGCGGACATCAGGAGAGTTGCGGGGGGCTGGTGTCGCCGGCGCCCAGGGTCTTTTCCATCAGCACGATGTCCAGCCAGCGGCCGAATTTCCAGCCCACCGAGCGCATCACGCCGATCTCGGTGAAGCCGCTGGCGCGGTGCACGCCAATCGAGCCCGCGTTGCCAGAGTCGCCGATCACCGCCAGCAGCTTGCGCACGCCGGCCGCCTCGGCCTGTACGCTCAGCGCCTCCAGCAGCAGCCGGCCCACGCCCTGGCCGCGCGCGGTGTCGGCGACATACACCGAGTCCTCGGCGGAAAAGCGGTAGGCCGGGCGCGGCTTGAACCAGTTGGCGTAGGTGAAGCCGAGGATTTCTCCCGCCTCGTCCTCGGCGACGAGATAGGGCAGGCCGCGGCCCAGGACATCGGCGCGGCGCGCCGCCATGTCGGTTTCGCTGGGTGGCTCGATCTCGAAGGTGCCGGTGCCGTGCAGCACATGGTGGCGGTAGATGGCGGTGACGGCAGGGATATCGGAGTCGGTGCTCGCGCGGATAGTAGGCATAAATCTAAGAAGTCGATATAATCGCGTGCTTTGCAGCGTGTCGCTGGCCGGGTGGCTATGTCGCGTGTCTCAACGCCGCAAAAAACATGTACAGCATAAGCTGCACACCACCCAAAGGATAAATCATGGTCGTCATTCGACTCTCTCGCGGCGGTTCCAAGTCGCGCCCGTTCTTCAACATCGTCGTGGCCGACAAGCGCACCCGCCGTGATGGCGCCTTCATCGAGCGCCTGGGTTTCTACAACCCCACCGCCCGTGGCGGCGAAGAAGGTCTGCGCATTGCGCAAGACCGTCTGACGTACTGGAAGGGCGTGGGCGCACAGACGTCCTCCACCGTGGACCGTCTGGTCAAGCAAGCCGCCAAGGCAGCTGCTTAAATCCAGCGCTTCCCTGAAGGCGGGTTCCGTGGCGTATGCTGACGGAGCCCGCTTTTTTTTGTTTCCATTTCCTGCTCGAACCATGGCCCCACTTCCCGCTTTCGAACCCGCCCAGCTGCCTGCCGACGCCGTGGAGGTCGGCCGCATCGCGGACGCCTGGGGTGTCAAGGGCTGGTTCAAGGTGCTGCCTTTCAGCGCCGACGCCGAAGTGCTGCTGACGGCCAAACGCTGGTTCCTGCAGCCCTCGGAGCGCGGCGCGCGCACCTTCGCCGGCACCGTGCTGATGCCGGTCAAGCAGGCGCGCGAGCATTCGGGCTCGATCGTCGCCACGGCCGAGGCCGTGGCCGACCGCACGGCCGCCGAGTCGCTCAAGGGCGCGCGCATCTTCGTCTCGCGCGCCGAATTCCCCCAGGCGGCCGAGGACGAGTATTACTGGGTGGACCTGCTGGGCCTGGATGTGGTCAACCGCGAGGGCGTGGCGCTGGGACAGGTCAAGGACCTGATGTCCACCGGCCCCCAGACCGTGCTGGTCATTGCCTATGAGGAAGAGGGCAAGGCGCTCGAGCGCATGATCCCCTTCGTGTCGGCCTATGTGGACAAGGTCGAACTCTCCGAGCGCCGCATCACGGTGGACTGGCAGACGGATTACTGATGGCCGGAGCCCGCGCCATGCGCTTTGACATCATCACCCTGTTTCCCGAGATGTTCGCGCCCTTCCTGGCCAGCGGCGTCACGCGCCGCGCCTATGCCTCGGGCCAGGTCGAGGTGCGGCTGTGGAATCCGCGCGACTACGCCCAGGGCAACTACCGCCGCGTCGACGACCGGCCCTTCGGCGGCGGCCCGGGCATGGTCATGCTGGTCGAGCCGCTGCAGGCCTGCCTGGATGCGATCCGCGCCGCGCGCGCCGAGGACGCGGCGCAGCAGGTGCCGCTGGTGCTGTTCTCGCCCATCGGCAAGACGCTCGACCATGCGGCCGTGGAACATTGGGCGCAAAGCCCCGGAGCCATCCTGCTGTGCGGGCGCTACGAGGGCATCGACCAGCGCTTCATCGACACCCATGTGGATGCGCAGATCAGCCTGGGCGACTTCGTGCTGTCCGGCGGCGAGATCGCGGCGCTGGCGCTGCTGGACGCCGTGACGCGGCTGCAACCCGGCGTGCTCAACGATGCCGGCAGCCACCAGCTCGACAGCTTCAACCCCAGCCTGGACGGCCTGCTCGACTGCCCGCACTACACGCGCCCCGAGGTCTGGCAGGGGCAGGAGGTGCCGGCGGTGCTGCTGTCCGGCCACCATGCACAGATCGAGCGCTGGCGCCGCGACCAGAGCCTGGAGATCACCGCGCGCCACCGGCCCGAGTTGCTGGAGCAGGCGCGCGCGGCCGGCCGTCTGACCCGCAAGGACGAAGCGGTTTTAGGGAAAATGGCGGACGGGCTATAATCGCGGGCTGTCGATCCTCTGCCGGCCGCTGCATTTTAGGAGCCTTCACAGGTAATGAATGCAGCCATACAGTGCCAATCCCGGTGCTTGCCAATTGTGGCGCGGACAAGATCGTTGGATGTAACCATGAATCTGATCCAGACTCTTGAGCAGGAAGAAATCGCCCGCTTGAACAAGACCATCCCCGCGTTTGCTCCTGGTGACACCGTCATCGTGAGCGTGAACGTGGTCGAAGGCGCGCGCAAGCGCGTGCAGGCCTATGAAGGCGTCGTGATTGCCAAGCGCAACCGCGGCCTCAACAGCGGCTTCACGGTTCGCAAGATCTCCAGCGGTGAAGGCGTGGAGCGTACGTTCCAGACGTACAGCCCGCTGATCGCCGGCATCGAAGTCAAGCGCCGCGGCGACGTGCGCCGTGCCAAGCTGTACTACCTGCGCGAGCGCAGCGGCAAGTCGGCACGTATCAAGGAAAAGCTGCCCGCTCGCAAGACGGCAGCCGCGCCCGCTGCAGCTGCAGAAGCGCCCGCTACCGCCGCCTGAAACGCCTAGGCGCTTCGGGAAAGCCGCTACAGTCCGCTGTAGCGGCTTTTTTGCTTTTGTCGTCATCTTTTTGCATGGATAGACCTGTATCTCCTCCTTTGGCGCCGGGCTTCGACCCCCGTGCGGTGCCGGCGCTGGGCGTCGACAGCCACCTGCCAGCCGTGCCGGCGAGCGCCCAGACGGCGCAGGCGCTGCGCCACCGCTTTGCCGCGCCGCCGCTGTGGTCGCCCGAGATCGAGCGCGAGCCGCTGCTGTTGTCCGCGCGCGCGCCGGCCGAGGCCGCGGTGCTGATCGGCATCGTGCAGCGCGAGCAGCCGATGGTGCTGCTGACCGAGCGCACGCGGCATCTGTCATCGCATTCGGGGCAGGTGGCCTTTCCCGGCGGCAAGCGCGACCCGGAGGACGTGGATGCGGCGGCCACCGCGCTGCGCGAGGCGCAGGAAGAAGTGGGGCTGGAGCCGGCGCTGGTCGAGGTGCTGGGGGCACTGCCGCCCTATGTGACCACCACCGGCTTCGTCGTCACGCCCGTCGTCGGCCTGGTGCCGCCCGAGGCGCGCTACCAGCCCAATCCCTATGAGGTGGCGCAGCTGTTCGAAGTGCCGCTGGCCTTCCTGCTCGACCCTGCGAACCACCAGCGCCATGCGCTGGAGCGTCCCGAAGGGCGGCGCGAATGGCTGTCGATGCCTTACCAGGATGGCCCGCACGAGCGCTATATCTGGGGCGCCACCGCAGGCATGCTGCGCAATTTCTACCGCTTCATGCAGGCCTGAGACCATAGGCCCGCAGGGACAGGCAAAGTATGATGGCCGCATGAGTTTCTTTGCCATCCTGTTTGCCTTGCTGATCGAGCAGGCCCGCCCGCTGGCCCGCAGCAATTCCGTCCATGCCGGATTGCGCGCCTGGACCGTTTCCGTGCGCCGCAATTTCGATGCGGGCCAGTCCTACCATGGCTGGGTGGCCTGGGGCCTGGCGGTGCTGGTGCCGTCCCTGTTCGTGCTGGGCGTGCACTGGTTCCTGACGTGGCTCGTGGGCTGGCCGCTGGCGCTGGTCTGGAACGTGGCGGTGCTGTACGTGACGCTGGGCTTTCGCCAGTTCAGCCACCACTTCACGCGCATCCGCGATGCGCTGGATGCCGCGGATGAATACACCGCCCGCGAGGAGCTCGCGCTGTGGCAGCAGGTCGACACCACCGAGGTGCCGCGCAGCCAGGTCGTGCGCCATGTGATCGAGTATTCGGTGCTGGCCGCGCACCGCTATGTGTTCGGCGTGCTGTTCTGGTATTCGGTGCTGGCGGCGCTGGGCCTGGGCCCGATGGGCGCGGTGCTGTACCGCGCCGCGGAATTCGTCTCGCGCTATTGGTCCAGCCGCGGCTACATGGGCGCGCAGCCCGTGAGCGAGCGCCTGCAGGGCGCCGCCCGCCAGGCCTGGATGTGGATCGACTGGCTGCCCGCGCGCCTCACGGCGTTGAGCTTTGCCGTGGTCGGCAGCTTCGAGGAGGCCATCGACGGCTGGCGTTTCCATGCACAGCGCTTTCCCAACGACAACGATGGCGTGCTGCTGGCCGCCACCGCCGGCGCGATCAACGTGCGCCTGGGCGGCGAAGCGCTCAAGGCGCGCGAGAACGCGCCGCTGATGTCGGGCTTCGAGGGCGAGTCCGAGGTCGACGACAGCGACTCCACGCCGGGCCGATTGGCCGACCTGAGCCACCTGCGCAGCGTGGTCGGGCTGGTGTGGCGTTCGGTGGTGGTGTGGCTGCTGCTGCTGGCGCTGCTGACGCTGGCGCGGCTGCTGGGCTGAGATAGCAGCCGTTGCACTGGCAGGCCATCTGGCAGGCTCGTGGCAACGAGGTGCTGCGCGCGGACATTGCAGCAGGCCGGCTTCAGTGCCTCCCTTGAGGCTGCAGTCCGATACCGGCGTTCGGCGCTGCATTCCCCGAACGGATCCTGGTGGATCCAACAGCGGCTCGCACTGGGCCGCTCCTCCCGGTCCGGGTCCGGCCTTCTTGCGGTTGGATGCAGCCGGCGCACCCTCCGGCAGCCAGGCACCGGAGGGAAACCAAGGGTTTTCCTCGGGCTGGGCGCAGTTGAACTTCTAGCTGCATGCGGTTACTGAAGCTGTAGGACTTCATCCTCTTTGGCTGACGCAATGGTTGCGTTGCCTTTGCTGTTGAAAGGATCTGCCCGTGGCTTTACCGTCCCATGCAAGTGGTCACCGCAATTTTCCGATTGCGAACGGCGTCGGCAGCGTTTCCTCGCCGGTCGATTCCGTGAATTTCCTGCTGGATGTTCCGCGTGAGGCGCTGTCGGGATACCTGCGTTCCGGCAGCGACCTGATCGTCAAGTTCAAGGACGGCAGCAGCCTGCAGATCACGGATTTCTTCCTGCGCGGCGTGGACACTCACCAGCTCATCGTCGTCGAGGGCAATGCGCGCTGGTGGGTCAGGCTGAATCCGCAAGCCACCGGCGATGGCGTGCTGGATGCTGCCCTGGAGCCGCTGGCCGATGAGCAATCCAACGATTTTTTACTGGGCCTTCTCGGCGCTGGCGTGAGTACGGTGGCCGTTGGCGCGGTCGCCGGTGGCGGCGGCAATGCCGGCAGCGGGGAGCCAGCGCCTGGACCCGGGCCGGCACCGGCGCGGCCGCAGATCGATTCGATCGGTGGCTACCGAACGGGGACTGGCGACATCCTCATGGGCGCGGAGGCCGTGGAGATCCGTGGGTCGGGGGTGACACCGAATGGCAGGCTGTCCGTGTTTGTGGATGGACAGCTCGTCGGCACGGCAATCGCCGACGCCAAGGGGCAATGGTCCTATTCGGTGGCAAGGCTGGCCGAGGGCGTGCATGCGGTTACCGTCACGCATACCGATGCCGCCGGCAATACCAGCGAACCGGCGGGCTTCAGCATGGTGGTGGACACCACTGCGCCGCCAGTGCCGCAGATTGCCGGCGTGCTGGATGACTTCGGCGCCATTCAAGGTCCGATTGCTCAGGGGGGTACGACCGACGACCGCACGCCGACGCTGACCGGCACCGCCGAGGCCGGAGCCGTCATCAGGATCTTTGACGGCAGCACTCTTATTGGGACCGTTGTCGCCGGTATCGATGGTCAATGGAGCTTCACGCCCCAGGCGCTGGCCGAAGGCGCGCACCGCCTGAGCGTGTCCGCATCCGATGCCGCGGGCAACTCCAGCGCGCTGCGTACCGCATTCGAGTTGACGATCAACACCAACGGGCCTACGGAGCCCACAGAGCCCACGGAGCCCACGGAGCCCACTGAGCCCACTGAGCCCACTGAGCCCACTGAGCCCACTGAGCCCACCGAGCCCACAGAGCCCACAGAGCCCACCGAGCCCACAGAGCCCACAGAGCCCACAGAGCCCACCGAGCCCACCGAGCCCACGGAGCCTACTGAGTCCACAGAGCCCACAGAGCCCACAGAGCCCACAGAGCCCACAGAGCCCACAGAGCCCACAGAGCCCACTGAGCCCACAGAGCCCACTGAGCCCACAGAGCCCACAGAGCCCACAGAGCCCACTGAGCCCACTGAGCCCACTGAGCCCACTGAGCCCACTGAGCCCACTGAGCCCACTGAGCCCACTGAGCCCACGGCGCCTACGGAGCCCACCGAGCCCACGGAGCCCACGGAGCCCACGGAGCCCACGGAGCCCACGGAGCCTACTGAGCCCACTGAGCCTACTGAGCCCACGGCGCCTACGGAGCCCACCGAGCCCACCGAGCCCACAGAGCCCACCGAGCCCACCGAGCCCACAGAGCCCACAGAGCCCACAGAGCCCACAGAGCCCACAGAGCCCACGGCGCCTACGGAGCCCACCGAACCCACGGAGCCTACTGAGCCTACTGAGCCTACTGAGCCTACTGAGCCCACGGAGCCCACGGAGCCTACTGAGCCCACGGAGCCTACTGAGCCCACGGAGCCTACTGAGCCCACGGAGCCTACTGAGCCTACTGAGCCCACAGAGCCCACAGAGCCCACAGAGCCCACAGAGCCCACCGAGCCCACCGAGCCCACCGAGCCCACCGAGCCCACTGAACCCACTGAACCCACTGAACCCACTGAACCGGTCGACACCAGCGCGCCTGCAGCGCCCACGGGGATGGTGGCCTCGCGGGAGGAGACGCCGACCATTGAGGGACGTGCGGAACCGAACAGCGCCATCACGATCACGGACGCAAATGGCACGGTGGTGGGTACAGGCACCACGGGTGCTGACGGCACTTGGTCCGTGACGCTGGACTATCCGCGCAACAATGGCGAAACACTGACCGTCATAGCCACCGACGCGGCGGGCAACGAAAGCCCGCCAAGCACTGTCGCAGCCCCCGACTTGACCCCACCTGCTGCGCCCTCGAACTTGAGCTCTGGCTCCTCCGATACAACGAGGACGATCATTTCCGGTCGTGCGGAACCGGACAGCACCATCACGATCCGGGACGCCGCTGGCAATCAGGTGGGCACAGGGACAACGCTTGCTGACGGCACCTGGTCCGTGACGCTGTATCAGCCGCTCATCAATAGCGAGGCTCTGGACGTCGTAGCCACCGATGCGGCGGGCAACGAAAGCCCGCCAAGCACTGTCGCGGCTCCCGACTTGACCCCACCTGCTGCGCCCTCGAACTTGAGCTCTGGCTCCTCCGATACAACGAGGACGATCATTTCCGGTCGTGCGGAACCGGACAGCACCATCACGATCCGGGACGCCGCTGGCAATGAGGTGGGCACAGGGACAACGCTTGCTGACGGCACCTGGTCCGTGACGCTGTATCAGCCGCTCATCAATAGCGAGGCTCTGGACGTCGTAGCCACCGATGCGGCGGGCAACGCAAGCCTGTCAAGCACTGTCGCGGCTCCCGACTTGACCCCACCTGCTGCGCCCACGAACTTGAGCTCGGACTCCTCCGATACAACGAGGACGATCATTTCCGGTCGTGCGGAACCGGACAGCACCATCACGATCCTTGGCCCCGATGGGACAGAGGTGGGCACAGGAACGGTGGAACCTGACGGCAACTGGTCCGTGAACCTGGACTCGTCATTCACCAATGGCGAGGTACTGACCGCCATCGCCAGCGATGCCAAGGGCAACAAAAGCACGCCCGCCACGGTGGAGGCCCCCGACACCACAGCTCCTAGCGTGCCCGAGGGCCTTGTGGTCTCCTCCTCGGGTTTGGAAGTTAGCGGTACTGGAGAAGCCGGCAGCACCATCAAGATCTTTGTCCCCGATGGGACAGAGGTGGGCACCGGGACGGTGGATCCTGACGGCAACTGGTCCGTGAACCTGGACTCGTCATTCACCAACGGCGAGATACTGACCGCCATCGCCAGCGATGCCAAAGGCAACAAAAGCACGCCCGCCACGGTGGAGGCCCCCGACACCGCAGCTCCTAGCGTGCCCGAGGGCCTTGTGGTCTCCTCCTCGGGTTTGGAAGTTAGCGGTACTGGAGAAGCCGGCAGCACCATCAAGATCTTTGTCCCCGATGGGACAGAGGTGGGCACCGGAACGGTGGATCCTGACGGCAACTGGTCCGTGAACCTGGACTCGTCATTCACCAATGGCGAGATACTGACTGCCATCGCCAGCGATGCCAAAGGCAACAAAAGCACGCCCGCCACGGTGGAGGCCCACGATACCACCGTACCTGACGCGCCGGTAATCAGCACCAGCGTTGCCATCGATTCAGATGGCATGCCCTTCGAGATTTCCTCAGGTGGCCTCACCCGCTTCAAGACGCTGAAGCTAACCGGCACTGCAGAACCCGCGGCCATCATCACCATCTCTTACCTGGGACGCATGGAGACCTTCGAGGCGAATGAGGATGGTGCATGGAGCTTCACGCCAGGGGATCTGGCCGATGGCGAACACCACTTTGAAATTTCTGCCACCGATGCCGCTGGCAACACCGGCCAGCCCACGCCGTTCACGCTGACGATCGACACCGTTGCGCCGGACGCGCCATTGATCGAGAGCGGTTGGGATAACGTCGGTGCTACACAAGGCTCGCTACACGATGGCGCCAGTACCGATGACACCACGCCGACGCTGAACGGCACCGCCGAAGCCGGCGCCCGTATCAGCATCTTTCACGGCGAAACTTTTATCGGAAATGCTGACGTCGATACCAATGGCCAATGGAGCTTCACGACCCCGGAGCTTCCCAATGGCAATCACAGCTTCACCGTCACGGCCACAGATGCGGCAGGCAATCCAAGCCTTGCCAGCACTCTATTTGAGCTGACGGTCGGCACCGAAGCGCCCGCAGTGCCGTCGGACATCCAAATATCCTGGAGGGCGATGCCGCACGTCTCCGGTAAGGCAGATTTCGCCGGCAGCGTCACGATCCTTCATGGCGACGACCTGCTGGGCCAGGTGGAAACGGATCCAGACGGTTACTGGGAAACGGATGAAGTCGCCACCTGGCTCCAGGCGGCGGGGCTGCCCGAGGGCAATTACGGGCTGACCGCCATCGCCATCGATTCGGAGGGCACAAGCGAGTCGCCGTCCACCGTCAATATCTTCCCGCGCGCGATGCTCACCATCAGCGGTAAGGCAGAGGCCGGCAGTATTGTCACTATCTTCCACGGCCCCACTCGATTGGCCGAGGTGCAAGCGGATGAGAATGGCAACTGGCAGAAGGATTCGTACGGCAAATGGCTCAACGACTACGTGCTGCCCGATGGCAACAACCGACTGACTGCCATAGCCACCGATGCGGCAGGCAACGAAAGTGGGTCCTACGAATTTGATCTGTTGATCGACCAACAGGAGCCGCCAAAGCCGCTGATTACCAACGCGGTGGAAGATTTGAGCGACACGCCGGTTGCTATGGGCTTAGGTGGCTACACCAGGGACAGCACGCCGACGCTGACGGGCACTGCCGAAGGCGGCGCCATCATCAAGATCTATGAAGTCGTCAGCTTCGATGACAGCACCTATCTCGGCTACGTTGTCGCCGATAGCGTCACGGGTGAATGGAGCTTCACGCCAAAGGTGTTGGGCGACGGCGTGCATGTCTTTTTCGTTGAGGCCATCGATGCGTATGGCAACAAGAGCGAACCCAGCGATGGGTTCGAGCTGAAGGTCGACACCATCGCGCCGGAGTTGCTCTCCGCCGAAACCAGCAGCGACGGCGCCACGCTGGTGCTGACCTATGACGAGGCGCTGGATGCCTCCAATGCGCCGTTGGCGGACAGCTTCGTGGTTCATGTCGATGACAACCAGGTGGACGTGACCGACGTGACCGTGGTGGACGCCAGCGTGGTGCTGAGCCTGGCCAGCCCGGTGCTCCATGGCGCAGTCGTGTCCGTGACTTATACCGACCCCAGCGTTGATGACGATGGCGAAGCGCTCCAGGATGCGGTGGGCAACGACGCCGCAAGCCTTGCCGCCACTCCCGTCACCAACACGGTGCCCGACACCACCGGACCGGTTCTTGTCTCGGCCGTCACCAGCAGCAATGGCTACTGGTTGGTGCTGACCTATGACGAAGCGCTGGCTAACTCCAATTCCGTGGCCAGCTTCGTAGTTAATGTCAACGACACTCCGGTGTGGGTGTTCGAAATGACCGTCCAGGACGACCGCGTGGAACTGGCGCTGGCCAGCCCGGTGCTCCATGGAGACACCGTGACGGTGGACTATCTCAGACCTCCTGCGGGTCACGGGCGCTCCCCCATTATGGATGTGCACGGCAATGAAGCAAGCAACCTCACGGGCGCCCAAGTCACCAATCAGGCGATGCTGCTCCCGTATGACATCAAGGTGAGCAGCAATGATGAAGCCAAGCCTGGCTACACCAACGACAGCACGCCGGCGATCAGCGGCAAGGCGGCAGCCGGTAGCATCATCACGATCTATGACGGCGGTCAGGTGCTGGGCGTAGTGGAAGCAGATGGCGAGGGCAACTGGCAGACGGATGCGGACGGTGAATGGTTGCGCGGATCGACGCTGCATGATGCCGTCTACAGGCTGACCGCTACGGCCACCGATGCGACGGGCAACACAAGCGGTTACAGCGGGATATTCGAGCTGACGGTCGATACCATTGCGCCGTCAGTTCCGAAGATCGACAGCGCTTTCTTTTTTCAGCGCCCCCCTTTGGTAGGGGGGGCAGAATATACGCTACTGACCGGCACTTCTGATGCCGGAGCCGTTGTCAAGGTCTACAGCAGCCTTGGGGAAAAACCCTTTCTCGGGTCCATCGTCGCCGATGTATCGGGCAAATGGACCATAAGGTTTGAGCCGCCGGCCGCTAGCAAGGATGGCGTTGTTGTTACGGCCACCGATGCCGCTGGTAACTCGAGTGTTTACAGCGACTCGGTTGTGCCCACCCCAACGTTCGGGCCAGGCCCGCAAGGCTTCTCCTTCAGCGACGACAATGGCCTTTCCATAGCAATGGATGGCAGCGCGGACGATATGACGCCATTGTTCTCGGGAACTACGGAAGCCGGCAGACCCATGACGGCGTTTGGCGGCGCCACCGCGGAGGAGAGCCGTACTTGGTTCTTCATGCCTGAAGAGTCTCTTGACGAGAGCTCTCGCCAGATGACTGCCGATACCACCGGTACCGAAGGCGACGCCAGCGGCGGTCGGGAGAACACGGTCGAGGAAGTGGCACCAGAGGCTGCCACCGGCTTTTCCCTGGCCTCGATGGAAATGACCGAGCCGTTGCTGTTCCCTGCGTCCGCGGAGCCCGTCTCGCCCGGCAATGGCGTGGAATCTGGAGCTGAATCCACCGATGCCGGCTTGATGCCCGCGCAGGCCAATGCCGCAGGCCATATGGACGACCCGCAAGCCGGCAGTGTTCTTGCATTCGCTGCGCGCCCGGCAGATGGCAACCACATCGATCTGTCGCAACTGCTGTCTGGCGCTCCCGCGGAGGCTGGCGCCCTTCCCCAGGGCGAAGATCAGGCCATGATTGCGGGTTTCGACAGCGCGGCGCGCGGCGAGGGCGATGCCGCAGGCATGGCTTTTAGTCCGGAGTTCCTGGGCTTCACGGTCCAGGATGCCACCGAGCTGGAAAAACTGACTGCCAGTCAGCCACTGCTGGTCGTCTGACGCGGGATGCCTGCATGCAACGCTCTTGTCTCACGCAGGAAGCCCTGCGCTGGCCGCGCATCTTCGGCTTCGACGGTTCCCGCCCTGCGCGCACGGCCCGCGCCGCCATGGGGCTGGCGCTTGCGCTGGCGGGCCATGCCGCGGCCGGCCCGCCGCCCTGGGCCGGGGGCGCGCCGGCGACGCGCGCGATCGCGCTGGAGCAGCTGTCGCTGCGCGATGCCATCGGCCTTGCGATCGCCCGCCACCCCGACATCGCGCGCAGCCATGCCGAGATCGCGCAGGGCGCGGCGCAGGTCAGCGTGGCCAAGGCCGCCTGGTATCCGAAGCTCGAATACGGGCTGCGGCCCGGCTATGGCGGCAGCTTCGGGGCCGAGGGCAACCGCGCGGGCGCGCGCGCCTCGGTGGGCGTGTCGCAGCTGCTCCATGACTTCGGCCGCACCGCCAGCCGGATCTCGGCCGCCGACGCCACGCTGAGCCAGAGGACCCACCAGGCGGATGATACGGTCGAGGGGGTGGCGTACCAGACGGCGGCCGGTTTCATCGAGCTGGCCGCGGGCCAGGAGATCATTGCCGCGGCGCAGCGCCAGGTCGATGCGCTGCAGCAGACCCGCGCCAAGATCCACGAACGCGTGCGCGCGGGCCTGTCGCTGCCCTCGGATGCCAATGTCGCCGACCTGGCGCTGCTGCGCGCGCAGGCTGCGGTGATGAAAGCCCAGACGCGGCTGGACGTGGCGGCGGCCCGGGTCAACGAATTGATCGGCGTGCGCCCGCACAGCGTCGAGCGCCTGGCGGCGACGGTGCGCGTGGTGCGCGATCTTGGCAGCGAGGGTGGCGACGTCGAGCGCACGCCCGCGGTGCTGGCCGCGGCGGCGGCGGTCGAGGCCGCGGATGCGCGCGTGCGCCTGGCCGATGCCGAGCGCTATCCCTCGATCAGCGTGGGCGTCAACCGCTCGCAGTCGCTCGGGCGCGCCGATGTGACCAACGACCGCTGGGTCGGCCTGCAGGTGACGGGCAGCTATGGGTTTGGCGGCCTCGCGCAGCACCAGCGCGACGCGGCGCTGGCCGAGCTGCGCGCGAGCCAGGAGAGCCTGGAGAACCAGCGCCTGGTCACGCGCAGCGCGTTGAGCGCCGCCGAGATCGAGGCACAGGGCGCGGCCGCACGCCGCGAGGGCTACGACAAGGTCGTCGCGCTGTCGCGCGCCTCGCGCGATCTGTACTGGCAGGAGTACATGCTGAACAAGCGCACGTTGACCGATGTCGTGAACCCGGAGCGCGACATCTACGACGCCGAGGTGGAAGGCATCAATGCGCTGGCCGACGGCACGCTGGCGCGCATCAAGGCCTACACGGCGGTGGGCCGGCTGGTCACGCTGCTGCGCGAACATGAGGAGGCACCGCGATGAAAGACGAGATCCGCATCGCACCGGCGCAGGGCGGCCGCCGCGAGGAGCTGATGCGCTGGGTCGATCCGCTGCTGTGCGCGGCGCGCGCGCTCGGGCTGGATGTGTCGCCGGAGCAACTGGGCAGCGTGGCGGCGTGGGCCTCCCCGCAGGACCTGGACGCGGCCATCGTCGAGATGGCCTCGGCCGCGGGCCTGGGAGCGCAGTTCGTCGACATGCCGGTGGCGCGGCTGTCGCCGTCGATGCTGCCCGCGCTGGTGGTGTGCGACGGCACGCAGGTCGGCGTGGTCACCGCGGTTTCGGCCGGGCAGGCCAGCGTGCAGCTTTTTCCCGGCGGCAAGGCGGTGGAGCGCGTGCTGCCGCTCGACGGCCCCGGGCTGGCCGGCGCGGCGCGCGTGCTGCTCGTGCAGGAGCGGGCCGCGCGGCGCGACGACCGCGTCGATGCCTATCTGGCCGCCCCGGCCGACTCCTGGCTGTACGGGCTGCTCAAGGGCCAGCGCCGGCTGCTGTTCGATCTGGGCGCGGGTTCGCTGTTCGGCAATCTGCTGGCCATCGGCACCTCGCTGTTCGCCATGCAGGTCTGGGACCGGGTCGTGCCCGCGCGCTCGACGCACACGCTGTGGGTGCTGGCCGCGGGCGTGGCGCTGGCGCTGTGCCTGGAGCTGATGCTGCGCACGCTGCGCGCCTCGCTGGCCGACCGCTTCGGCAAGCGCGCCGACCAGCAGCTCTCCGCGATGTTCTTCGCGCGCGCGCTCGACATCCGCAACGATGCGCGCCCGCGTTCGCCGGGCACGCTGGTGGCGCAGCTGCGC
The DNA here is from genome assembly GCF_023634805.2 of Comamonas endophytica. NCBI lineage: Bacteria > Pseudomonadati > Pseudomonadota > Betaproteobacteria > Burkholderiales > Comamonadaceae > Comamonas > Comamonas endophytica. The sequence continues at coordinate 1,055,001 of NZ_CP106881.1, read as the reverse complement.
GACCTCGAACAGCTGCGCGAAGTGCTGACGTCGACCAGCCTGGGCGTGCTGCTCGACATGCCGTTTGTCGGGGCCTTCCTGTTCATCATCTGGCTGCTGGGCGGGCCGCTGGTGCTGGTGCCGCTGGCGGCGATTCCGCTGCTGCTGTTGCCCGGCCTGCTGGCGCAGTGGCCCCTGGCGCGGCTGTCGCGCCAGGGGCAGGCGGAGTCGGCGCTGCGCAATGCGGTGCTGATGGAGTCGATCTACCGCGCCGAGGACATCAAGGCGCTGCAGGCCGAGCCGCGCTTTCGCCGCCTTTGGGAGCGCACCAACCGGGTGAACGCCGAGATCGGCCTGCAGCAGCGCCACATTGCCGGCCTGCTGGTGCATGGCGCGCAGACGGTGCAGCAGCTGGCCTATGTGGGCGTGCTGGTGGCCGGGGTCTACGGCATTCTCGATGCGAGCCTGTCGTTCGGCGCGGTGCTGGCCTGCTCGATCCTGACCAGCCGCACGATCGCGCCGCTAGGCCAGATCCCGGCGCTGCTGTCGCGCATCCAGAGCGCGAGGGTGGGCAAGAAGGGGCTCGATGGGCTGTTGGCGCTGCCCGTCGACCATGATCCCGCCAAGGAGGCGTACCACAAGCCGGCGCTCAGGGGCCAGTACCGCTTCGAGAACGTCGCCTACCGCTTCGATCCGCAGGACCGCGTCGTGCTGCAGCTGCCGCAGCTGTCCATCCAGCCGGGCGAGCGGGTTGCTGTCCTGGGGGCCGTCGGCGCGGGCAAGTCGACGCTGCTGCGGCTTCTCGGGGGCCTGGCGACGCCGTCGCAGGGGCGCATCATCCTGGACGACACGCCGATGCCGCTGATCGACGTGGCGGATGTGCGGCGCGACGTCGGCCTGCTGCTGCAGGAATCGGGGCTGTTCTACGGCACGCTGCGCGAGAACCTGCTGATCGCCGATCCGCTGGCCAGCGACGAAGCCATCCTGGCGGCCATGCGCCTGGCCTGCGCGGACCAACTGCTGCTGAAGCAGCCGCATGGCCTCGACCTGAAGCTGCGCGAGGGCGGCATCGGCCTGTCGGGCGGGCAGAAACAGGTGCTGATGCTGGCGCGCATCTTCCTGCGCGCGCCGCAGGTGCTGCTGCTGGACGAGGCCACCGCGTCGCTCGACGAAGGCACCGAACTGGCCATCATCGGGCACCTGCGGCAATGGCTGGGCCGCCGCACGCTGGTGCTTGCCACGCACCGTTATCCGCTGCTGTCGCTGGTCGACCGCATCATCGTGCTGGACAACGGCCGCATCGTGCGCGACGGGCCGCGCGAGCAGGTGCTGCAGGCGCTGCGCGGCAAGCCGCCGAATGCCAAAGCCAGGGCGCCCGCCACCGAGGAGGTTCAGCCATGAGCGCAATCCATGTACCGGCGCGCGCGGGCCTGGGAGAGCGGGCGATGCTGTGGCTGATCGTGGCGTCCATCGCGGCATGCGCCATCTGGGCCTACCTTGCCCCGCTGGACGAGGTCGCCGTGGGCGAGGGCCGGGTCACGCCGGCCTCGCGCGCGCAGATCGTGCAGAGCCTCGAGGGCGGAATCCTGGCCGAGCTCGACGTGCGCGCCGGCACCGTGGTCGAGGCCGGGCAGAAGCTCGCCACGCTGGATCCAGTGCAGGCGCGCTCGTCGATGGAGGAGACGCTCGAGCGCATCGCGTCGCTGCAGGGACGGGCCGCGCGGCTGCGGGCACAGATCGACGACCAGGCCCGGGTCGCCTTTCCCGCGGAGCTTGCCGGCAACCAGGACATCACCGGGCGCGAGCGCCAGCTGTTCGTGGCGAACCAGCGCGCGTTCCGCGAGAATCTGGCGAACCTGCGCGTGCAGCTGCGGCTGGCCGAGGACGAGCTGCAGCTTGCGCTGCCACTGCTCAAGAGCGGCGCGACCAACGAGGTGGAGATCTTGCGCCTGCGGCAGCGGGTCGCGGAATTCTCGACCAAGCTGGCGGCGACGCAAAGCGAGTACTACGTCGCGCTCAAGGCCGATTACGCCAAGACCATGGCCGATCTCGATCCACTGCTGAAGGTGCGCGAAGGCCGCGCCGACCAGCTGCGCCGCACGGTGCTGCACGCGCCGGCGCGCGGCATCGTCAAGGACGTGCGCGTCTCGACCATTGGCGGCGTGGTGGCGCCGGGCGGGGTGCTGATGGAGATCGTGCCGCTCGACGATCAATTGCTGATCGAGGCACGCATCAGCCCGCGCGACATCGCCTTCATCCATCCCGGCCAGGCAGCGACGGTGAAGATCAGCGCCTTCGACTCCTCGGTGTATGGCTCGCTGCCCGCCAGGGTCGAGCAGATCTCGCCCGACACCATGGAGGACCAGGTCGACCGGCGCATCTACTACTACCGGGTGGACGTGCTGACGCGGCACGCGCACCTGGAGACCCGGGACGGCAAGCGCCATCCGATCCTGCCGGGCATGGTCGCGACCGCCGAGATACGCACCGGCAGCCGCACCGTGTGGGAGTATCTGGTCAAGCCGCTGAACCGCGCCGCCGAAGCCCTGCGCGAGCGCTGATGCGGGCTTGCGCGGGATTCAGTAGCGGCGTTCGGCGCTCAGTTCCTCGAACAGGTCCTGGTAGATCCGGTAGCGGTTGGCGCTGATGCGGTGCGTGCTGTCCTCGGCATCGACCTCGGCCATCACGGCGCAGCCGGGTTCGTGCAGGTGGGTGCAGTTGTAGAACCTGCAGTCGGCGGCGCGCGCGCCGATGTCGGGCATGCAGCGCGCGAGGTCCATCGGGCCGATATGGTGCAGGCCGAATTCCTGGAAGCCCGGCGAATCGAGCAGCGCGGTCTGGCGCTCCTCGTCGACCCAGTACCAGGTGGTGCTGGTCGTCGTGTGCTTGCCGGAGTTCAGCGCCTGGGAGATCTCGCCGGTCTGTGCGCGCGCGCCCGGCACCAGCAGGTTGATCAGCGTGCTCTTGCCCGAGCCCGAGGGCCCGAGCACCAGCGTGGCCTTGCCCTGCAGGTGCTGCAGCAGCGCGGCGCGGTCGGTTTCGCTGGATTCGGTCAGCGACAGCGGCAGCACGCCGTAGTGCGGCTTCTCGTTGCCGTGGCGCATGTGGCGGTAGGGCAGCAGCCGCTCCCAGGCGCGCGCGAAGGGCTCGACCAGATCGCTCTTGTTCAGCGCGATCAGCGGCGTGATCTGCGCGGCCTCGGCGGCGATCAATGCGCGCGCCAGCTGGCTTTCGGAGAACACCGGGTCGGCGGCGATCAGGATCAGCACCTGGTCGATGTTGGCGGCAAAGGACTTGGTGCGGATCTCGTCCTGGCGGTAGAACAGGTTGCGCCGCGGCAGCACCTTCTCGATCGTGCCTTCGTCGCCCTGGCCGGCGGCCGGCATGATCCAGCGCACGTGGTCGCCGACCACCGCCTGGCTTTTCTTGCCGCGCGGGTGGCAGATGCGGCGCGCGCCGTCGGGCGACTCGACCACGCAATGCCGGCCATGGCTGGCCACGACCAGGCCTTCGGGGCGGGAGCTGTCCATGGTCATGCGAGCAAGGCGTCGATGCGGCGCGCGCAGTCGAAGTCCGTGGCCGAGACGCCGCCCACGTCATGGGTGTTCAGGCGCACGCTGCAGCGGTTGTACTGCACCAGCAGTTCCGGATGGTGGTCCTGCTGGTGGGCGATCAGCGCCACCGCGTTGACGAAGGCCATGGTCTCGTAATAGTTCACGAAGGAGAAGGTCTTCTCGATGGCCACGTGGGGGCCGTCGCCGTGCAGCTGCCAGCCTTCGGCCTGGGCCAGCTGCGAGACCAGTTGCGTGGCCGTCAGCGCGCGGCGCGGCTGTGCGGACCAGTCCTGTTGCTTGAGTGGTTTGGAAGTCATGGTGCGTTGGGGGCCGGCGCCGGCGCGGGCAGGCGCGCCAGGCGTTCGATGGCCGGTGGGTGCGAATAATGAAAGGCGACGTAGGCCGGATCGGGCGTGAGCGTCGAGGCGTTGTCTTCGTAGAGCGTCAGCAGCGCCGAGGCCAGCGCGCCGCCGTCCGCCTGCGCCGCGGCATAGGCGTCGGCCTCGAATTCGTCGCGGCGCGAGAAATGCGACATCAAAGGCGCGAGGAAGAAGCCGAACACCGGCGCGGCCAGCATGAACAGCAGCAGTGCCAGCGCCTCGTTGCCGGCCAGGCCGCGGGCGCCGGGCAGCAGCAGCTCCAAGCTCGGCAGCACGCCCAGGCCGGTATAGAACCAGGGCTGCTGCGACAGCCAGCCGAGCAAGGCCAGCGCCGCCAGGCTCAGCGCGAACAGGCCGGCCAGCCGCTTGGCGATGTGGCGGTGCTTGAAGTGGCCCAGCTCGTGGGCCAGCACGGCCTCGACCTCGGCCGGCGACAGTTGCGTGAGCAGGGTGTCGTAGAACACCACGCGCTTGGCCGAGCCGAAGCCCGTGAAATAGGCGTTGGCGTGCGCCGAGCGGCGGCTGCCGTCCATGACGAACAGGCCCTTGGCGGCAAAGCCGCAGCGCTGCATCAGGGCGCTCACGCGCGCGCCCAGGCCTTCGTCCCGCAGCGGCTCGAAGCGGTTGAACAGCGGCGCGATCAGCGTGGGATAGAGCCACATCAGCAGCAGGTTGAAGCCGGCCCACACGGCCCACGCCCAGAGCCACCACAGGCTGCCGGCCGAGGCCATCAGCCACAGCACCAGTGCCGCCAGCGGCAGGCCGATGGCGGCCGCGACCAGCGTCGACTTGAGCAGGTCGGCCAGCCACAGCCCGGGCGTGAGCTTGTTGAAGCCAAAGCGCTGCTCGACGACAAAGGTCTGATAGACCGACAGCGGCAGGCCAGCCAGGCCGGAGACCAGCGCAAAGCCGGCCAGCAGGGCCAGCTGCTGGTGCAGGCCCGCGCCCAGCCAGGACAGCAGCCCCTGGTGCAGCGCGTCCAGCCCGCCCAGCAGCGTCCAGCCCAGCAGCAGCGCGGTGGAGACGGCCATGTCCAGCAGCCCGGTGCGCGCCTTGGCCAGGGTGTAGTCGGCCGCTTTCTGGTGCGCGGCCAGCGTGATGCGCTGCGCGAAGGGCGCCGGCACCGCGGCCCGGTGGCGCGCGACATGGCGCACCTGGCGGGCGTTGAGCCACAGGCGCACGAGCAGCTGCAAAGCCAGCAGCGCGGCAAAGCCCAGAGTCAGCAGCAGCGAGGGTGAAAAGGGGGCGGAGGGATGCATGTGAGGGCAGTGTAGGCGACAATTTGCGCCATGTCCGATGCCCCATCCTCCAACCCTCCCGTGCTTGCGAAATCCGATCTGAATCTCGTCTGGCTCGACTGTGAAATGACCGGGCTGCAGCCCGAAACCGACCGCGTGCTCGAGATCGCCGTGGTCGTGACCAATGCCGACCTGTCTATCCGCGTCGAAGGCCCGGTCTTCGCCATCCACCAGAGCGACGCGCTGCTGGGTGGCATGGATGCCTGGAACAAGGGCACCCATGGCCGCAGCGGCCTGATCGAGCGCGTCAAGGCATCCGAAGTGAGCGAGGCGCAGGCCGAGCAGGCGCTGATCGCCTTCCTGTCGCAGTACGTGCCCAAGGGCAAGGTGCCGCTGTGCGGCAACAGCATAGGGCAGGACCGGCGCTTCCTGGTCAACTACATGCCCAAGCTGGAGGCTTTCTTCCACTACCGCAATATCGATGTCAGCACCCTCAAGGAGCTGGCGCGCCGCTGGAAACCTGCGGTCTGCGCCTCGTTCAAGAAGGCGCAGCGCCACACGGCGCTGGCCGACGTGCATGAGTCCATCGACGAGCTGATGCACTACCGCACACACTTCCTGGCGGTGGAAGCCCTGCCGGCCTGATGGCGGACGGCGGAGCGGGCCTGCCCCCGGCAGGCTTGGCCTTTGCATTCTCAGGGCAATTGCGCTATCGAACTTGCAGCATCGGTGGATGCATGTGATAATTGCGCTCTTGCCCCGACCGGGGTAATTTGCGCATCTCCCATCACTCACCGGGCCCCGCTTTTTGATCCGTGCTTCCTCGCACGGCACAAGCAATTTATGCCCAGCCGCCTCGCTCCCGAGCCGGCCACGTTTGACGGTTGATGTTTTTTAACCGTCACGAAGCACCGCAGACAGCTGTCCGGTGGCGCTTCCCCGTGAGAAACAAATGAACGACAACATCATTGAGCAGGGCGCCACCGCCGCTGCAGAATCCTCTTTGGACCATTCCATCCTGAATGCAGCCCATGCTGCCGACGACGCTGCCATCGTTGCAGACGCCGCCTCCGTCATTGCCGAAACCGATTCCCTGGACGCAGCGCCCGAACAAACGCCCAACGGCTTCGTGCAGCTGGGCCTGGCGCCCGAGCTGATCCAGGCCGTTGCCGACCTGGGCTACACCCAGCCCACCGCCGTGCAGGCCAAGGCCATCCCGCTGGCCATGAACAAGGGCACGCACGCGACGCCCTTCGTCGACCTGATGGTGTCGAGCCAGACCGGCTCGGGCAAGACCGCTGCCTTCCTGCTGCCCGTGCTGCACACGCTGCTGGAGCAGCAAGCCGAAGCCGAAGCCGAGGCGCGCGCCGAATTCGAGCGTGCCGTGGCCGAAGCCGCTGCCAAGGGCGAGCCCGCGCCCAAGCGCAACAAGCGCAAGGACCCCACAAACCCGCGCAACTTCAAGGCCGCCACGCCCGGCGCCCTGATCCTGTGCCCGACCCGCGAGCTGGCGCAGCAGGTGGCGCAAGACGCCATCGAGCTGGTCAAGCACTGCCGCGGCCTGCGCGTCGCCAACGTGGTCGGCGGCATTCCCTACCAGCTGCAGATCGCCAAGCTGCAGAACGCCAACCTGGTGGTGGCCACGCCCGGCCGCCTGCTGGACCTGCAGCGCTCGATGCAGATCAAGCTCGACAAGGTGCAGTTCCTGGTGGTGGACGAAGCCGACCGCATGCTCGACCTGGGCTTCTCGGACGACCTCGCCGAAGTCAACCAGATGACCTCGCAGCGCCAGCAGACCATGATGTTCAGCGCCACCTTCGCGCCGCGCATCCAGCAGCTGGCCATGCGCGTCATGCACGACAACGGCGCCGGCGTGAAGAAGATCACCATCGACTCGCCGCAGGAAAAGCACGCCAGCATCAAGCAGGTGCTGTTCTGGGCCGACAACGCCCAGCACAAGCGCAAGCTGCTGGACCACTGGCTGCGCGACACCACGATCAACCAGGCGATCGTGTTTGCCTCCACGCAGGTGGAATGCGACGGCCTGGCCACCGACCTGCAGCAGGAAGGCTTCTCGGCCGTGGCGCTGCACGGCGCGCTGAGCCAGGGCCTGCGCAACCGCCGCCTGCAGGCGCTGCGCGGCGGCCAAGTGCAGATCCTGGTGGCCACCGATGTGGCGGCACGCGGCATCGACGTGCCCACCATCACCCACGTGTTCAACTACGGCCTGCCGATGAAGGCCGAAGACTACACCCACCGCATCGGCCGTACCGGCCGCGCGGGCCGCACCGGCCTGGCCGTCACTTTTGCCGAGATGCGCGACCGTCGCCGCATCTTCGACATCGAGTCGTACACCCGCCAGCAGTTCAGCGCGGAAGTGGTGCCGGGCCTCGAGCCCACGCAGCGCGCTCCCCAGGGCGGCCGTCCCGACGGCCGTGGCCGTGGCGGCGAAGGCCGTGACTACTCCTCGCGCGGCCGTGGCGGCTTTGGCGGCGGCCGTGGCTTCGGCGGCGACCGCGACCGCGGCCGCAGCATGGGCTTCGGCGGCGGTGACCGTGGCTTCGGCGGCGGCGACCGTGGTGGTTTCGGCGGCGGTGATCGCGGCGGCTTCAACGACCGTGGCCCGTCCTTTGCTCCGCGCGGCGCTGCACCCCGTGACGACCGTGGCTTCGGCGGCGCTCCCCGCCGTGACGACGGCTTCGCGCCGCGCCGTCCGGCCTTTGGCGAAAACCGCGGCAACGACCGTGGCGGTTTCGGCGGCAACGACCGCGCAGAGCGTGGCGGTTTCGGCGGCGACAACCGCGGTGAACGCGGCGGCTTCGGCGGCGGCGACCGTGCCCCGCGTGAATACGGCGCACGTCCGGCCTACGCCGGCAAGCCCGCGGGCGGCGCAGGCGGCAAGCCTTCGTTCACGCCCCACGACGCACGCAAGCGTCCCGCACGCCCGGCACGCTGATCTGCGGCGCTGAGCATGTGAAAAAACCGGCCTTGGGGCCGGTTTTTTTATGGGTCGTTGAGTGAGCGTTGCGGTGATCTTGAGGACGTTGCCCTTACACCCTTCGACAGGCTCAGGGCGAGCGGAAAAACCGTTTGCCCTGAGCCTGTCGAAGGGTGAGCGGCCTGGCCACAAATGCAAGGCACCCCGCCGAGAACCCGGACCTCACCCCGTGCTCTTCCTCCCGATCTCCGGCCACCGCGCATGCAGATAGACCCAGGCCCCCAGCCCGATCAGCATCAGCGCCATCGAGGTGATGGCCAGCGCCAGGGTCGAATGCATCACCAGTGGCGCCAGCAGCCCCGCGACCAGGCCGTTGGCCGTCGAGCCGATGAAGGCCTGCAGCGACGAGGCCATGCCGCGGCGCTCCGGGTAGAGGTCCAGCACCAACAGTGTCACGACCGGCACCATCAGCGCCCAGCCCAGCGAGAACAGCGCGATAGGCACCAGCGCCCAGCCGGCATGCAGCGGCAGCACCAGCGTGGCGATGACGTTGAGCGCCGACACCAGCAGCATGATCAGGAAGCCGTGGCGGATCTGGCGCTTCGGTGGAATGCGGCCCGCGAGGCGCCCGCTGAGCCAGGCGCCGGTCATGATGCCGGAGATGATCAGCAGGAACAGCCAGAAGAACTGCGTCGGGCCCAGCCCCAGGTGGTCCCCGAGGAACGCCGGCGCCGCCAGCACGTAGAGGAACATGCCGTTGAAGGGCACGCCGCTGGCCAGCGCCAGCAGCAGGAAGCGCGGGCTCGAGACCAGCTGCCAGTAGCCGCGCATCAGGTGCCGGGTGTTGAAGGGCTGGCGCAGCTCGGCATGCAGGGTTTCGGGCAGCCAGCGGTAGTTGATGCTCCACAGCAGCACGCCGATCAGCGTCAGGAACCAGAAGATGCTGTGCCAGCCGGCCAGCACCAGCAGCCAGCCCCCGGCGATCGGCGCGATGGCGGGGGCGGCGCCGAAGAACAGCGTCACCTGGCTCATGACCTTCTGGGCTTCCGAGGGCGGGTACATGTCGCGAATCACGGCACGCGAGACCACGATGCCCGCGCCCGTGGACAGGCCCTGCAGCGCGCGGAAGAATACCAATTGGCCGATGTTCTGCGACAGCGCACAGCCGGCCGAGGCCAGCGTGAACACGGCCAGGCCCCAGAGCACGACCGGGCGCCGCCCGAAGCTGTCGGCCAGCGCGCCATGGAACAGGTTCATGAACGCGAAGCCGAACAGGTAGGCCGACAGCGTCTGCTGCATCTCCACGGGTGTCGCCCCCAGCGCCTTGGCGATGCCGGAGAACGCGGGCAGGTAGGTGTCGATGGAAAATGGCCCGAGCATGCCCAGCAGGGCCAGAAGGACGGACAGCGTCCAGCGCGGGCCGGGCCAGAGTTGTTGGGCTTGAGGGTGCATGAGGCGTGCCTGGGGGAGAGCGCCTGGCGCCGGGAGTGTCGCATGCAGGCCGCGTGCCGATTGTGCCGTGCAAAACGAAAATCCGCCGGACCCTGCGCGGCACGCGCCGTTCAGGAGGAGCTTGAGGATTGGGTTTCTATCTTCACGATGGCGAAGTTGATCATGCGGGCGTTTTCAATGGCCGGCATCCGATCGAGGACCGTGACCTGACCATCGTCGTACCGGATCCACTGCTCGTCCTTGGCATAGGCAATGTAATGCCCGGTATTGTCCGTGCCGATGAACTCGATGACCTCGCGCGGCTCGAGCGTGAGAACCGTCGTCTGCTTGCCGTCGTTGGTCTTCAGGCGCACGACCTGGTCGAAGTGGAAATTCCTGTTGCCGAGGATGCGCGGACCCTGTCCGTCATCGACGTCGTTTTCCATCCTGATGGTCAGTTGCCGCAGTTCCTGGCCCGGCGTGACCTGCCAGCTGGCGGGCGCGGTCCGGTCGAGGATATCCTGCAGGCTGTCTTGCGCAGTGGCTGGCCGCAGGATCGTCCAGTACTCCTCATCGGTCTTGAACGCATTGTTGTCATCCTTGAGTGCCATCGTGTGAAGCTTGTGCAACGCGAAGGACTCCGACAGCTTGATCAGGAAATCGTTGGCATCCTGCGCCCGGCCGACGATCGTGAACTCTGGATCGCCTCGGGCGTTGAGCGCAGAGAAGGACGGCAGCTTCTGCAGGCTGGCAAAGAAGCCCGCCAGGTCCTCCTGCGTCGGCGCGGTCTCGGAATGGATGTTTTCGATCAGCTGGACGAATTTCATCGCGGCTTCGCGCTGCGGCTCATCGCCGGCAGCGACTTGCGCGATCAGATGCTTCCTCAGCCGTTCAGGCTCGGTCGAATGGATCAGGAACTTCAGTGCCGCGTTCGCATAGCAGGTGCCGCCGAGATTGTCGAACCCGGCCATGGGATGCGGGCTTGGCGTAGAAAGGCTGGGCACCACCGTCGAAGCGCTGTAGGAGTAGCGTGTCACGGATGGCGCGGATGGCGCTGGCATTGCAGGTGTCCCGCGTGTCGCGGCCACGCTTTCGCCTTCGCCGCCGCAGGCGGCCAGCATGAAAGCGGCGCAGAACCAGGGGGCCACCAGGAAGACTGTGCCGAACCAGCGGGCGCAAAGGATCAAATTCGAAGGGAACATGTTTTCTTGCCTCTTTGTGCAGCCTATAGGCAAGGTGAGTGACCCAATCTTTTGATAGGTTCCACCTATCGATATAAATTCATAGATAGTTATTTTTGGAGTTTGCGGCTTGACTCGCGCGAAAAGAAAAAAGCCCACTTCCTGCGAAGTGGGCTTTTGTATTGGTGGGTCCTGAGTGATTCGAACACTCGACCTACGGATTAAGAGTCCGCTGCTCTACCAGCTGAGCTAAGAACCCAATCTTTTGTTGAACCACTGAATTGAAAGTGGTGGGTCCTGAGTGATTCGAACACTCGACCTACGGATTAAGAGTCCGCTGCTCTACCAGCTGAGCTAAGAACCCATCTTGAAGGACCAAGGCGAAAGCAGCCTTGAACTTCCAAAACGTTGAGCATCGACCTTGCGGTCGCTGCGCCGAAAAAGTGGTGGGTCCTGAGTGATTCGAACACTCGACCTACGGATTAAGAGTCCGCTGCTCTACCAGCTGAGCTAAGAACCCACTTTTCCCTTGCGTTTGCAAGCGAGACCTGGATTATGCACTATTTTTTGGATGCCCGCAGCAAAGTCAGGCCATTGCGTTGCGGCTGGCGAGCTCGACGAACAGGCCGCTGTGGTCCAGCTCGCCCAGGCCATGGGCAATGCTGTCGGCGTAGAGCCGCTCGAACAGGCCGGTGATCGGCGCATCGAAGCCGATGTCCTCGGCCGTGGCCAGCGCATTGCGCATGTCCTTGAGCTGCACCGCCATGCGCCCGCCCGGTGCGAAGTCGCGCTCGAGCATGCGCTGGCCGTGCAGCTGCAGGATGCGGCTGTCGGCAAAGCCGCCGCCGATCGCCTCGCGCACCTTGGCCATGTCGGCACCGCCCTTGGCCGCCAGCAGCAGCGCCTCGGCCACGGCGCCGATGGTGATGCCGACGATCATCTGGTTGGCGAGCTTGGCCAGCTGGCCCGCGCCATGCGGCCCCACGTGGGTGGCGCGGCCCAGGCTGGCAAAGACCTTCGCGGCGCGCTCGAAGTCGGCGGCCTTGCCGCCCGCCATGATCGCCAGCGTGCCGGCCTCGGCGCCCGCGGTGCCGCCCGATACCGGTGCGTCGAGATGGGCGATGCCGCGGTCGCCCAGCCGCGCCGCATGGTCGCGCGCCTCGCTCGGCTGGATCGAGGCCATGTCGATGAACAGGCCGCCCTCGGGCAGGGACATGGCCACGCCCTGGAAGAACAGCACGTCCTCGACCACCTGGCCGTTTTCCAGCAGGCTGATGGCGATGTCGGCACCGGCCACGGCCTGCGCGGCGCCCTCGTGCACGCGTGCGCCCTCTGCGGCCAGCGGCTCGGCGCGCGCGCGCGTGCGGTTCCACACATGGACTTCGTGCCCGGCGCGGCACAGGCGGCGCGCCACCGGCAGGCCCATCATGCCGATGCCCAGCACGGCAATCTTCAACGGGGGAGGGGACATGGGTGCAAACGTCCTTGATGGAGTGCGGGGGCGCCGCATGGAAAAAGGCCCGGGGCATGCCATGCGCCGGGCCTCCATCATCACCGCGATCGGGCGTGCAAGCTGTCACCCAGCTTGCAACAGCAATTGCTTACATCAGCAGATGTTCGCCCGCGTTGTCGCCGCCCAGGGTCACGTAGTTGACCTTGCGGATGTCCATCAGCTTGTTGCCGCCGGCGTAGCTGATCGAGCTCTGGATGTCCTGCTCCATCTCGATCAGCGTGCTGGCCAGCGTGCCCTTGACGGGCTCGAGGATGCGCTTGCCCTCGACGTGCTTGTACTCGCCCTTGTTGAAGTCCGAGGCGGAACCGTAGTATTCCTTGAAGCGCTCGCCATCGACCTCGACGGTGTTGCCCGGCGATTCCTCGTGGCCGGCGAACAGCGAGCCGATCATGACCATGCTGGCGCCGAAGCGGATGCTCTTGGCGATGTCGCCATGGCTGCGGATGCCGCCGTCGGCGATGATCGGCTTGGTGGCGACGCGCGCGCACCACTTGAGCGCCGACAGCTGCCAGCCGCCGGTGCCGAAGCCGGTCTTGAGCTTGGTGATGCAGACCTTGCCCGGGCCGATGCCGACCTTGGTCGCGTCGGCGCCCCAGCTCTCGAGCTCGATCACGGCCTCGGGCGTGCCGACGTTGCCGGCAATCACGAAGGACTGCGGCAGCTTTTCCTTCAGGTAGGCGATCATGTTCTTCACGCTGTCGGCATGGCCGTGGGCGATGTCGATGGTGATGTATTCGGGCACCAGGCCTTCGGCGACGAAGCGGTCGACGGTGGCGTAGTCGGGTTGCTTCACGCCCAGCGAGATCGAGGCGAAGCAGCCCTTGGCCTGCATGTCCTTGACGAACTGCACGTTGTCCAGGTCGAAGCGGTGCATGACGTAGAAGTAGCCGTTTTGCGCCAGCCAGGTGCAGATCGACTCGTCGACGACGGTTTTCATGTTGGCCGGGACGGCCGGGATGCGGAACGACCGACTGCCCAGCGTCACGCTGGCATCACACTCCGAACGGCTTTCGACGCAGCATTTGCGCGGCAGCAGGAGAATGTTGTCGTAGTCGAAGATTTGCATGAGATTCCAAGCTCCATAAAGGGTCGCCGCGGAACGATTTCCATGGCGATGGGGCGCTTGGCTTGGTGACCGGTTCGCGGGCGCTGCCGCTTCGGGCGGCCACCGCGGGCCTGCGGGGCAGGCACAAAAAACCGGACCACAAGAAACTTGGGCCCGGTGACTGATTGTACCGGCTCGATGTGCAAAGCAGGAATGCCCCCGAGGATGGACAGGTTGACGGCGTGGGGATCACCCAAGGCTTTTTGACGGCAATGCGGCCAGGCAAGGGCAGGGTTTCTACAATTGCGGCATGTTTCCTCTCGACCTGCTCTCCGGCGCCGAGCCCAGCGCTTCGCCCGACTCCCCCCTGCTGGCCCACCTCAACGAGGAGCAGCTCGCGGCCGTGACGCTGTCCGCGGGCCATGCGCTGATCCTGGCCGGCGCGGGCTCGGGCAAGACCCGGGTGCTGACCACGCGCATCGCCTGGCTGCTGCAGACCGGGCAGGCTACGCCCGCGGGCATCCTGGCCGTGACCTTCACCAACAAGGCCGCCAAGGAAATGAGCGCGCGGCTGTCGGCCATGCTGCCGGTCAACGTGCGCGGCATGTGGATCGGCACCTTCCACGGCCTGTGCAACCGGCTGCTGCGCGCGCACCACCAGGCCGCGGGCCTGCCGCAGTCGTTCCAGATCCTCGACACGCAGGACCAGCTGTCGGCGGTCAAGCGGCTGTGCAAGCAGCACAACGTGGACGAGGAGCGCTTTCCGCCCAAGCAGCTGCAGTATTTCATTGCCGGCTGCAAGGAGGAGGGCCAGCGTCCGGGCGATGTCGCGGTGAGCGATCCCGACACCCGGCGCAAGGTCGAGTTCTACCAGCTCTACGAGGAGCAGTGTCAGCGCGAGGGCGTGGTCGACTTCGGCGAGCTGATGCTGCGCAGCTACGAGCTGCTGCGCGACCAGCCGCACCTGCGCGCGCACTACCAGCGGCGCTTCCAGCACATCCTGGTCGACGAGTTCCAGGACACCAACCGGCTGCAGTACGCCTGGCTCAAGCAGCTTGCCGGCGATGAGGTCGAGGGGCGCATGCAGGCGCACGGCTCGGTGATCGCGGTGGGCGATGACGACCAGAGCATCTATGCCTTTCGCGGCGCGCGCGTGGGCAACATGGCGGATTTCGTGCGCGAGTTCGACGTGCAGCGCCAGATCAAGCTGGAGCAGAACTACCGCAGCTTCAGCAATATCCTGGATTCGGCCAACGCGCTGATCAGCCACAACAGCCGCCGCCTGGGCAAGAACCTGCGCACCACGCAGGGCCCGGGCGAGCCGGTGCGCGTCTACGAGGCGCATACCGACCTGGCCGAGGCGCAGTGGATCGTCGAGGAGATCCGCCAGCTGGTGAAGAACGACGGCTTCGAGCGCCAGGAGATCGCCATCCTCTACCGCAGCAACGCGCAGAGCCGGGTCATCGAGACCGCGCTGTTCAACGCCGCCGTGCCCTACCGCGTGTATGGCGGCTTGCGCTTTTTCGAGCGCGCCGAAATCAAGCATGCGCTGGCCTACCTGCGCCTGCTCGAGAATCCGCATGACGACACCAGCTTCATGCGCGCCGTGAACTTTCCGCCGCGCGGCATCGGCGCGCGCTCCATCGAGCTGCTGCAGGACGCGGCGCGCAGCAGCGGCTGCTCGCTGAGCGACGCCGTGACGGCCGTGCCGGGCAAGGCCGGCGCCAACCTGGGCGCCTTCGTCGCCAAGATCGAGGTGCTGCGCGAGCAGACCCAGGGCAAGAACCTGCGCCAGATCATCGAGGCGGTGCTGGACGCCAGCGGCCTGATCGAACACTACCGCAACGAGAAGGAAGGCGCGGACCGCATCGAGAACCTGCAGGAACTGGTGAACGCGGGCGAGAGCTTCGTCACGCAGGAGGGCTTCGGGCGCGACGCCGTGGCGCTGCCGCTCGACGAGCATGGCCAGGCGCTGCGCCAGAGCCCGGTGAGCCAGGGGCTCGACCCGAGCCTGCCGGTGCTCGACGAGGTGCTGCCGGTGCTGCAGCCGCAGGGGGGCATCGTCGATATCGATACCGGCGAGACGCTGTCGCCACTGGTCGCCTTCCTGACCCACGCCGCGCTCGAGGCCGGCGACAACCAGGCCCAGGCGGGCCAGGACGCGGTGCAGCTGATGACGGTGCATGCGTCGAAGGGCCTGGAGTTCGACGCGGTGTTCATCGGCGGCATGGAGGAAGGCCTGTTCCCGCACGAGAACGCGATGAACGACAGCGGCGGCCTCGAAGAGGAGCGCCGGCTGATGTATGTGGCCATCACGCGCGCCAGGAAGCGCCTGTACCTGAGCCATTCGCAGACGCGCATGCTGCACGGCCAGACGCGCTTTCACATCAAGAGCCGCTTCTTCGACGAGCTGCCGGAAAGCGCGCTCAAGTGGATCACGCCCAAGCAGCAGGGCTTTGGCACTTTCATGCCGCAGGGAGGCGGTGGCTACGGCAGCGCTGGCTACGGCGGCGGCCGTGGCCAGGGCGGGTGGGGCGGGAAAACCGAGACCTTTGCCAGCCCGCCGGTGCCGCCCCAGAAGGCCGCACCCGGCCACGGGCTGAGCGCGGGCACGGCGGTGTTCCACAACAAGTTCGGCGAAGGCAAGGTGCTGGCCATCGAGGGCACGGGCGACGATGCGCGCGCGCAGGTCAACTTCCCGCGCCATGGGACCAAATGGCTGGCGCTGGCGATTGCAAAACTCACCATTGTGGATTGATGGAAGAAGAAAAACAGAGCCTGCCGCAGGCCTCCAAGACCCGCGCCGCGCTGCAGCTGCTGCATCACCGGCAGCTGCGCGAAAGCCTGGCGCTGGCGCCGCAGATGTCGCTGCGCATCGCGCTGATCGCCGGGCTGCAGGCCAGCCTGGCGGTGCTGGTGGCACTGGTATCGACGCTGATGTCGCCCTGGCCTGAACTCGTGGGCTTTCCGGCGCTCGGCGCGCTGGCCGCGCTGTTCGGGCGCTTCGCGCCGCTCGCGCGGCGCCGGCGCATCGTTGCCGTGTGCGCCATGCTGCTGCTGTTCGCGGTGCTGCTGCCAGGGATGGCTTCGCTGCTGGGCGCGAGCGAATGGGGGCTGGTGCTGGTGCTGGCGCTGGTGGCCGGTGCGTCCACGGTGGCGGTGAGCCGCTGGGACCTGGGCGGCCCGGGCGCGGTGATCATCGTGTTTGCCGCCGGGGCTGCGCTGCATCCAGTGGGCAGTTGGCAGGAGCTGGCGGTGCGCCTGGCAGCGACCGCGGCCGGCGGACTGATCGGCTGGCTGGTCTGCTGGCTGACCGACGGGCTGCGCGCGAAGGAACTGCGTCAGCTGCGATTCCCGGCGACGCGCATTCCGCCGCCATCGCACCAGTGGATCGCGGGCGCGCGCATCGCCGCGGGCGCGGCCGTCGCGGCGCTGCTGGCGTGGGCCGCGGGCGCCGCGCACCCGGCCTGGGCGGCCATCGGGGCCACGGCGGTGATGCAGGGCGGCCACCTGCATGTGACCATGAACCGCGCGCTGCAGCGCATGGCCGGCACCGTGCTCGGCGCCTGCCTGGTGTGGCTGATCCTGGCGCAGCACCCGCCGCTGTGGGGCATCGTGCTGGCGATCGTGGCGTTCCAGTTCCTCACCGAGGTGATCATCGGCTTCAACTATGCGCTGGGGCAGATCACGGTGACGCCGATGGCGCTGCTGATGACCCTGCTGGCCTCGCAGAGCGCGCTGCTCGGCAGCATGCCGGTCGAGCGGGTGCTGGACACGGTGCTGGGCGCGGCCGTCGGCATCGCGCTGGCGGTGCTGTTCTCCAGCGCCGACGACCGCGCCTATCTGGCGGCCCTGCGGCGGCGCGCATGACGGCCTGAAATGGACGGGCGCGCTTTCATCTGCGCGTCATATTGCTTTCCTAGAGTGCGGGTACCCGTCGAAGCATCGACACCTACCAAAGAGAGCCGCCCCGTGAGCAAATCCATTTCCGACAAGGTCGTCCGCAACCACAGTGGCAACACGCCTTTCAGCGAAATCCTCGACAAGAGCCTGTCGCGCCGCGCCGTGACCCGTGGCAGCCTGGGCGCCGCGATGGCGCTGATGGCCGGTTTCAGCCTGACAGCCTGTGGCGGCGGCGACGGCGATGCGGTGGCGCCCACCGAGCCCGTGACGCCTCCCGTCACGCCCCCGGTCACTCCCGCGCCAGAACTCAAGCTGGGCTTCGAGTCGCTGGCCAACTCCATGACCGACGCCTGCGTCGTGCCTCCCGGCTACACCGCGCAGGTGCTCGGCGCCTGGGGCACGCCGCTCAACAGCAATGCCGCGCCCTGGGACCGCAATGGCAACAACAGCTCCAACGACCTGTTGAACTCCACCGGCATGCACCATGACGGCATGCACTTCTTCCCGCTCGATGGCAGCTCGACCGAAGGCCTGCTGGTGGTGAACCACGAATACATCGACGAGAAGGTGCTGCACCCGAACGGCCAGACCGGCACCGGCACCGGCCAGAAGCGTCCCGTCGAGGAAGTGCGCAAGGAAATCAACGCCCATGGCGTGGCCGTCATGCACATCCGCAAGACCGGCGCGAAGTGGGACATCGTGCTCGATTCCAGGTACAACCGCCGCTTCACCTCGGCCACGCCCATGCGCCTGGCCGGCCCGGTCGGCGGCACGGACTGGGTCAAGACCCCGTTCTCGCCCAATGGCGCACAGGTGCGCGGCACCAACAACAACTGCGGCAACGGCACCACCCCCTGGGGCACCTACATCACGGCCGAGGAGAACTGGGCTTCGTGCTTCGTCAACACCGGCGTGCGCCCGGCCCACCAGAGCCGCATCGGCGTGTCGACCGCCAAGGGCCGCTACCTGTGGGAGACCGCGGCCGGCGATGTCAGCGAAGTGAACGGGGAGTTCGCGCGCTTCAACGTCACGCCCGGCAGGGGCTGGGAAAACGAAGTCAACGGCTTCGGCTACCTGGTCGAGATCGACCCCTACGACAACACCAGCATCGCCACCAAGCGCACCGCCATGGGCCGTTTCGCCCACGAAGGCGCGGCCTACGGCAACCCGGTTGCCGGCCAGCCTCTGGCGTTCTACAGCGGCGACGATTCGCGCTTCGAATATGTCTACCGCTTCGTCTCGGACGCCGTGTGGGACCCGAAGGACGCCAACCGCACCGACCGCCTGAACGTCGGCGCCAAGTACCTCGACAAGGGCACGCTGTCCGTCGCGCGCTTCAACGATGACGGCACCGGCGAATGGGTGGCCCTGGTGCCCGGCACCGTGGGCAAGGGCGGCAAGACGCTGGGCGCCGAGTTCGGCAGCCTGGACGCGATCCTGATCAACACCCGCGGCGCGGCCGATTTCGTCGGCGCCACGCCGATGGACCGCCCCGAGTGGACGGCAGTGCACCCCACCAACGGCGATGTCTACCTGACGCTCACCAACAACACCAGCCGCAATGCCACGACCGGCACCAACGCCGCCAACCCAC
The DNA here is from genome assembly GCF_023634805.2 of Comamonas endophytica. Lineage (NCBI taxonomy): Bacteria > Pseudomonadati > Pseudomonadota > Betaproteobacteria > Burkholderiales > Comamonadaceae > Comamonas > Comamonas endophytica. Next base: position 1,036,245 of record NZ_CP106881.1, on the reverse strand, counting down.
GCCAGAACAACGCCAACGGCCACATCATCCGCTGGCACGATGCCAGCGGCTCGAACGCCTTCCGCTGGGACATCTTCGTCTTCGGTGCGTCGGACCTGGACGGCGCCGACACCAACCGCTCGTCGCTCACGGCAGTCAACCAGCTGGCCAGCCCTGACGGCCTGTCCTTCGACAGCCGCGGCATCATGTGGATCCAGACCGACAACGGCCTGGACGGCGGCCGCAACAACAACGTGGCCAAGACCACCAACGACCAGATGCTGGCCGTGATCCCCAAGCCGATGAGCGAGAGCACCGGCACGGGCCCGGTCATCAACGCCAGCAACCAGGCCGAGCTGCGCCGCTTCTTCGTCGGCCCGAACGAAGCCGAAGTCACGGGCGTGGCCTTCAGCCCCGACAACACCAGCATCTTCCTGAACATCCAGCACCCGGTGAACTGGCCCGCGTACGACACGACCGACGCCACGGCCGTGGCCTCCGGCAAGGTCCGCCCGCGCTCGTCGACGGTGGTGATCCAGCGTGCGGATGGGAAGCCGATCGGGGTTTGATCCGCGATCGATGGCCCATGAAAAAACGCCCCTCGGGGCGTTTTTTCATGGCCGCTTGTTTTTCGACCTGTGGACTGTCCTCACCGTTCGTCCTGAGCTTGCCTGGGCGGCCCCGTCGAAGGATGAACGGCCTGTTCACAAGTTGAGGGCCGTGCGCTTCTGGAAGGCCCTGCTGGATTTTTCGCGCAGGCCCTTCACCCTTCGACAGGCTCAGGGCGAACGGTTTTGCGGCCTTGGCCTAGCGAACATCAGCCCTCGCTCAGTTCCGGCTCCCGCCCATCCGGCGCCGAAAAACTGTCGCGGAAAGTGAACACCACCGAAGTGAAGAACATCGCCGCCAGCATCATCGCCGCGCCGACCATGATGCCGCCCGCGATCGCTCCGATCACGCTCATCAGGATGCCGGTGACCAGCGCCAGCACCAGGCCGCAGCCCAGGAAAAAACCCATCCAGGCCAGGCCGAACACCAGATAGGCGCCCCAGTTGCGCAGGCAGGCGACGAAGCTGAAGAACAGCGCCTTGACGGGCGGAATGCCATGCCAGTGGACCAGCCCCGGGGCGTGCCAGAACAGCAGCGACAGGGGAATGTACAGCGCCATCGCGAACCACATGGCAGCCTGGAACTGCGGATCCTCGGCAATCTCGCGCGTCATCGGCTCGCCGCCCAGGTAGACCTGCGCGAACGCGCCGCCATCGATCAGTGCCGACAGGCCCATGATCGCCAGGAAGCCCACGGCATAGAGCAGGCCCAGCGTCAGCATCGCGTTCATGCGCTGCTTGCCGGTGCGGAACGCGACGAGCAGCAGCGTCGGCGTGGGAAAGCGGCCCTGGGTGGCCTCGGCGGCCGCCACCATCATCGCCAGCGAGGTGCAGGGCAGCAGCGCCAGCGCCAGCGCCGGGCCGATGAAGGGCACCAGCGTGACCAGCGACATGCTGGCCATGGCAAGGAAGAACAGCGCCGCCAGCGCCATGGGTTGGCGCCAGAAGGTCTGGACGCCGAGCTTGACCCACTGGACGCCGGTGCGGGCGGGGACGATCTGGAGTTTCATGTAGCGGTGAAATGGGGGAACGGTAACGCGCGCGTGCGGGCGCGAATGGCGCTACTGTACCGCAGGCATTTTCGACCGCTGGATGTAAGGGCGGGTTGCAGGTGCCGCAGCGCTGTGCGCAGCCCTCAGGCGGCGTCCAGCCCTGCGCCCGTAGGGCGCCCCGTCAGTCCAGCTGCATCGGATGCGCAATGCGCTGGCGCAGCACCCGCTCGAAATGCCGTGGGTCATGCGGCGTGAGCATGGCGGCCTCGCGCGGCAGGTAGAAGTCCCACAGGCGCGAGATCCAGAAGCGCAGCGCGCCCGCGCGCAGCTGGGCGTTGAGCAGCTGGCGCTCGGCGCCCGTCAGCGGGCGCACGCGCTGGTAGGCGGCCAGCATGGCCTGGGCGCGCGGCGCGTCGTGCGCGCCTGTCGCATGGTCGATGCACCAGTCGTTGAGGCAGACCGCGAGATCGAAGAGCCAGCTGTCGATGCCGGCGAAGTAGAAGTCGAAGAAGCCCGTGAGCTGCTCGCCGTCGAACATGACGTTGTCGCGGAACAGGTCGGCATGCACCGGGCCGCGCGGCAGCGCCGCATACGCCGAGGAAGCGGCGATGTGGTTCTGATAGGCCAGCTCCGACTGCAGCAGCTCCACCAGGCCGCCGTCCAGATGGGGCAGCACCACCGGCGCGGTTTCGTTCCACCAGGGCAGGCCGCGCAGATTGGGCTGCTGGCGCTCGAAGTTGCGCCCCGCGAGATGCATGCGCGCGAGCATCTCGCCGACGGCCGCGCAGTGCACCGGCGCGGGCGCCAGCTGGCTGCTGCCGCGCAGCCGGTTGACCACGGCCGCGGGCTTGCCGCACACGCGCAGCAGGATGTCGCCGCTCGTGCGGTTGGCCTGCGGGTCGGGCACGGGAATGCCGGCGTGTGCCAGATGCTTCATCAGGTACAGGTAGAAGGGCAGCTGCTGCGCCGTGAGGCGCTCGAACAGCGTCAGCACCCATTCCCCCTGGTCGGTCGTCAGGAAGTAATTGGTGTTCTCGATGCCGCCCTGGATGCCGCGCAGGCTCTGGAAGGTGCCCAGCGGCAGGTGGCGCAGCAGGTCGCGCGCCTCTTTTTCGGAGACTTCGGTGAAAACGGCCATGGCAAAGGCGCGCCCCGGGGGCGGCGCGGCAAAGAAGGAAAAAGGGAAAGCGCTTAGAACTGGCGGATGTTCCACACCCGCGGGCCCGTGGTGTCGGAGCCGCTGCGGCTGCGGTTGCGCACGCCTTCGCTGGGCTGGACCTCGTAGGCGGGCATCTCGCCGACCTTGGGCGTGACGGTGATGCTGCGCGTCTGGCCGCCGACGCGCAGTTCGTCGACGCGGCTGCCTTCGTCCTCGACGCGGATACGCTCGACGCGCTGGTTGGTTCTGTCGGGCGGCGCCGCGCGCGTCCGGGACGCTTCGGTCGCTGTGGCCGCATCAGGGGCTTGGGCAGCGGCAGGCGAATTCTGGGCCAGCACCGGGCTGGCAGCCAGGCTGAGGAGGAGGAGGAGGGGGGCGGCGCGCATGGGGGGATTGTAGGGCCTGGGGAAATCGATGGGTAGCCGGCCGCGGGGCGTGCACAATCCATGCATGAGCAATTCCAAGACACTGGTGCTGGTCGATGGCTCCAGCTATCTCTACCGCGCCTATCACGCCATGCCGGACCTGCGCGCGCGTCCGGGCGACCCGACGAGCCCCGCCACGGGCGCCATCCGCGGCATGATCAACATGCTGCACTCGCTCAAGCGCGAGGTGCCGGCGGATTATGCGGTCTGCATCTTCGATGCCAGCGGTCCGACCTTCCGCGACGCGATCTATCCCGAATACAAGGCGCACCGCTCGCCCATGCCCGACGACCTGCGCGCGCAGATCGAGCCGATCCATGCCGTGGTGCGCATGCTCGGCTGGCCGGTGCTGGCGATCGACGGCGTCGAGGCCGACGACGTGATCGGCACGCTGGCCCAGGTGGCCTCGCGCCAGGGCGTGCGCGTGGTGGTCTCGAGCGGCGACAAGGACCTGAGCCAGTTGGTGGACGAGAACATCACCATCATCGACACCATGAACGGCAAGGTGCGCGACGTGGCCGGCGTGACGGCCGAGTTCGGCGTGCCACCGTCGCTGATGATCGACTACCAGACGCTGGTCGGCGACACGGTCGACAACGTGCCCGGCGTGCCCAAGGTCGGCCCCAAGACCGCCGCCAAGTGGCTCAACGAATACGGCTCGCTCGACGCGCTGCTGGCGCGCGCCGACGAGATCAAGGGCGTGGCCGGGCAGAACCTGCGCGGCAGCCTCGACTGGCTGCCCACGGGGCGCAAGCTGGTGACCATCAAGACCGACTGCGATCTGGTGGAGCATGTCGTGGGCCTGCCCGCGCTGGACGCGTTGGCCTGGCGCGCGCCCGAGGACCGGGCGCTGCATGATTTCTATGTCGAGTATGGTTTCCGCGGCCTGGCGATGGCGCTGGAGAACCGGGCCGAAGCCGCTGCCGCCGAAGCCGCCCCCAAGGCCAAGGGCAAATCCTCCAGGCATGCTGACCAGGGCGACATGTTCGAGCAGCAGGAATCGGCCGAGGCCAGCGAGGAAGCGGCGGCCGCGCAGCAGCGCAGCGTCGACTACGACGTGATCCTGACCTGGGACAGCTTCGATGCCTGGCTGGCGAAGATCGAGGCGGCCGAGCTCACCGCGCTCGACACCGAAACCACCTCGCTGGACGAGCTGCAGGCGCAGATCGTCGGCATCAGCTTCAGCGTCGAGCCCGGCGCGGCGGCCTATGTGCCGCTGCGCCACGAGGGGCTGGACGTGCCGCAGCAGCTGCCCTTCGAGGAAGTGCTGGCGCGCCTCAAGCCGTGGCTGGAGAATCCCGAGCGCCCGAAGCTGGGCCAGCACATCAAGTACGACCGCCATGTGTTCGCCAACCACGGCATCGACGTGCGCGGCTACATGCACGACACCATGCTGCAGAGCTATGTGCTGGAAGTGCACCGCCCGCACGGGCTGGCGAGCCTGGCGCTGCGCCATACCAACCGCACCGGCACCAGCTACGAGGACCTGTGCGGCAAGGGCGCGAGCCAGATCCCGTTCGCGCAGGTGCCGGTGGACAAGGCCGCGGCCTATTCCTGCGAGGACTCGGACCAGACGCTCGATGTGCACCGCGTGCTCTGGCCGCAGCTGGAGAAGGAAACCGCGCTGCGCGCCGTGTATGACCTGGAGCTGCAGACCAGCGAGGCGCTGTTCCGCATCGAGCGCAATGGCGTGCTGATCGACGCGGCCGCGCTCGCCAGGCAGAGCAACGAGCTGGGCCAGCGCATCGTGCAGCTCGAGGCCGAAGCCTTCGAGATCGCCGGCCAGCCCTTCAATCTGTCGAGCCCCAAGCAGCTCGGCGAGATCTTCTTCGACAAGCTGGGCATGCCGGTGGTGAAGAAGACCGCGACCGGCGCGCGCAGCACCGACGAGGAGGTGCTGGAGAAGCTCGCCGCCGACTACCCGCTGCCGGCCAAGCTGCTCGAGCACCGCAGCCTGTCCAAGCTCAAGGGCACCTACACCGACAAGCTGGCGCAGCTGGCGCTGCCGCGCACGGGCCGCGTCCACACCCATTACGCGCAGGCGGTGGCGGTGACGGGCCGCCTGTCGAGCAACGAGCCCAACCTGCAGAACATTCCGATCCGCACCCCCGAGGGCCGGCGCGTGCGCGAGGCCTTCGTCGCGCCGCCGGGCCATGTCATTGCCAGCGCCGACTACTCGCAGGTCGAGCTGCGCATCATGGCGCACCTGTCGGGCGACGAATCGCTGCTGCGCGCCTTCCAGGAAGGCGCCGACGTGCACCGGGCGACGGCCGCCGAGGTGTTCGGCGTGGAGGTCGAGCAGGTCAGCAGCGAGCAGCGCCGCTATGCCAAGGTCATCAACTTCGGCCTGATCTACGGCATGAGCAGCTTCGGCTTGGCGAAGAACCTGGGCATCGAGAGCAAGGCCGCGGCGGCCTACATCGACCGCTATTTCCAGCGCTATCCCGGCGTCAAGCGCTACATGGACGAGACCGTGGAATTCGCGCGCGCCCATGGCTATGTCGAGACCGTGCTGGGGCGGCGCCTGTACCTGCCCGACATCAACGGCGGCAACGGCCCGCGCAAGAAGGCCGCCGAGCGCCAGGCGATCAACGCGCCGATGCAGGGCACGGCCGCCGACCTGATCAAGATGGCCATGGTCGCGGTGCAGGCCGAGCTCGACGCGCACCGTCCCACGGTGCAGGTCGTGCTGCAGGTGCACGATGAACTGGTGTTCGAGCTGCCCGAGGGCGATGTGGAATGGCTGCGCAGCGAGATTCCGCGGCTGATGGCGGGGGTGGGGCAGCTGAAGGTGCCGTTGTTGGCGGAGGTTGGCGTGGGGCCGAACTGGGACAAGGCGCATTGAGGGTTTGGATGGGCTATCAGGCGCGGATTCATCTGGCCGGCTGACTTATCCGTTCGCCCTGAGCCCGTCGAAGGGTGCACGGCCAGTGCTCAAGTTTTGAGGACAGGCCGTCCATGGTTCGACAGGCTCACCACGAACGGTTCCGTATTCGTTCGCTCTGAGCCTGCCTGGGCGGCCCCGTCAAACCATGAACGGCCAGCACTCCAGTTTTCCGCTCCCGCCCACGCACCGCCCGCTCTTCTGCCAAAATCACCCGGCTCGGCCCCTGGGGCCATCGAAAAGAAAAAACAGCTATGACCTTGGCAGCAATCATTCTGGCCACCCTGGCCGCGGGCATCGGCAGCGTGTGGGTGGCGGCGCTGCTCATGCGCGTGGGCGTGTCATCGAAGAACGGCGGCATGATGCCGCAGCGGCTGCTGAGCCTGGCGGCGGGCGCGCTGCTGGCCACCGCCTTCATGCACCTGCTGCCCGAAGCCTTCGAGAGCGAGGCCGGCGCGCATGACCTGTTCCTCACGCTGCTGGTCGGCGTGGTCTTCTTCTTCCTGCTCGACAAGGCCGAGCTCTGGCACCATGGCCACGAGCATGGCCACGGCCACGACAACCATCCCAGCCATTCGCATGCGCACCTGCACGATCACGCGCATGGCCACGACCACCATGGCCATGGCAAGACCTCGGGCGGCGGCTGGGCGGTGCTCACCGGCGACAGCGTGCATTGCTTTGGCGACGGCGTGCTGATCGCCTCGGCCTTCCTGGCCGACATGCGCCTGGGCCTGATCGCGGCGGCCTCGGTGCTGGCGCACGAGGTGCCGCACCACATCGGCGACCTGGTGGTGCTGCGCAATGCCAGCAGCAACCGGCGCGTGGCGCTGATCAAGGTCTCGCTGGCGGGCGCCGTGACGGCGCTGGGCGGCATTGCCGGCTATTTCCTGGTCGGGCAGCTGCAGGACTGGCTGCCGTATTTCCTGGTGCTGGCGTCCAGCAGCTTCGTCTATGTGGCGCTGGCCGATCTGATCCCGCAGCTGCAAAGGCGCCTCACGGCACGCGAGACGGTGGCGCAGATCGCGTGGCTGGTGGCGGGCATGGTGCTGGTCACGGTGGTCAGCGGCCTGGCCCACTCACACTGAATCCGCGGCCTCGCGCAGCGCCGCGCGCACGCTGGCGAGCTGGCGGCGCGATACCGCCAGCGGCTCCTCGATGCCCTGCAGGCGCACGGCCCAGCCTTCGCCCTCCTCGGGGTCGTGGTGCTTTTGCAGCGCGCGCAGCGCGTGGCGCGCGACCAGCGCGTTGCGGTGGATGCGCAGGAACTGCGCGCCGTGGCGCGCTTCGAGCTCGCCCAGCGCGCTGTCGAGGATGTAGCTGTGCGTGGCGGTGCGCACCGTCAGGTATTTGAGCTCGGCCTTGAAGTACAGCACTTCCTCCAGCGGCACGCGTTCGGTGCGCCCGCGGTCCTGGATCAGCAGCATGCCGGGGCTGGGCGGCGGCAGGGCGGCGCGCTGGCGCATCAGCCGGCCCAGCGCCACTTGCAGCCGGCCCAGGCGCACCGGCTTGGTGAGGTAGTCCAGCGCTTCGAGTTCGAAGGCATTGACGGCATGCAGGCTGTCGGCGGTGACGAACACCAGCGCCGGCGCGCGCGGCAGCTCCCGCAGGCGCGCGGCCAGCGACAGCCCGCCCTGGCCGGGCATGTGGATGTCCAGCAGCACCAGTTCGAAGGAAGCTGCCTGCAGCGATGCCCAGGCCTGGGCGCCGTCCGCGGCCTCTTCCACGACCATGGGCGGCAGCGCGGGGTCGGCGCGCGCGGCATCGGCCAGCAGCGTGCGCAGCCGGCTGCGCGCCAGCGCCTCGTCATCGACCAGCAGGATGTGCAGCGGGGAGTTCATGCGCTTTTCTCCAGCGGCAGGAGGATGCGCACGCGCCAGCCGCCCTGGTGGCTGCCGGCGCTGAACTCGGCCTGCAGGTCATGCAGCAGCGACAAACGCTCGCGCACGTTGCGCAGCGCGATGCCATGGCCGCGCGTGGCCGGCGCGGGGCCGGGCGGCAGGCTGTTGGTGATGGTGATCTCGGCGCGGCCGTGGCGCAATGCGGTCGTGAGCACCAGCGTGCCGCCCTCGGCGCTGGGCTCGATGCCGTGGCGGATGGCGTTCTCCACCAGCGGCTGCAGCAGCAGCGGCGGCAGCCGCGCGCCGCCGGCTTGCGGGTCGAGCTGCCAATGCGCGCGCAGCCGCGCGCCGAAGCGCACCTGCTCGATCGCCAGGTAGCGCTGCGCCAGCGCGATTTCCTCGTCCAGCGTGGTGCTGGCATGGGGCTCGGCCAGCGCCGCGCGGAACAGGTCGCTCAAGTCTTCCAGCAGCGCCTCGGCCTGCGCCGGCTCGGCACGCACCAGCGCGATGGCGCTGTTGAGCGTGTTGAACAGGAAATGCGGGCGGATGCGCGACTGCAGCTCGGCCAGCCGCGCGGTGGTGGCCGCCGGCGCCCGGGCGCGCGCGCGCAGCTGCAGCGCCGCCACCAGCAGCGCCGCCAGCAGCATGCCGCCGGCGGCACTGGCCAGCCAGGGCGCACGCAAGCCGTCGCCCAGCAGCCAGAGCATGGCGCAGGCATGGAGCCCGCACAGCGCGCCCAGGCCCATGCCTGCCGCGTACTGCGCCTGCCTCGGCAGCCGCTGCAGCAGGCGCTTGAAACCGCAGGCCACCACCAGCCACAGCAGCGTGCCGGGCAGGGTGCCGCTGGTGAACAGCGCCATGCGCGCGAGCCATTCCAGCGGCGTGGCGGCGCTGAAAAGCGCGGCCGTGGCAACCACGAGCTGCACGAACAGGACCGCGCGCAGCACCACGCCCACATGGCAGGCATCGAACACCAGAACGCGCTGCGCCGCACCCGCCGTGGGGGCTAGTGCGGGGCCGGAGGCGACGGAGGCGGGCGGGGTCGATAAAATTTGCATGTCTCGCATTGCGGCAGCCGGATTTTCCGGCTGCCTTGAACCCTCTGATTATTGCCCTTCCATGTCCAACAGCTCCACCTCGCAACCTTCCCACAACCAGCTCGACACCAAGGCCCAGGCCTGGTCGGCGCTGTTTTCCGAGCCCATGAGCGACCTGGTCAAGCGCTACACCTCGAGCGTGTTCTTCGACAAGCGCCTGTGGCAGGCCGACATCATGGGCAGCCTGGCGCACGCCGAGATGCTGGCCGCGCAGGGCATCATCTCCGGCGATGACCATGCCTCGATCCAGAGGGGCATGGCGCAGATCACCTCGGAGATCGAGTCCGGCGGCTTCGAGTGGAAGCTCGACCTGGAGGACGTGCACCTGAACATCGAGGCGCGCCTGACGCAGCTCGTCGGCGACGCGGGCAAGCGGCTGCACACCGGCCGCAGCCGCAACGACCAGGTCGCCACCGACGTGCGCCTGTGGCTGCGCGGCGAGATCGACGTCATCGGCGGCCTGCTCGCAGAGCTGCAGAAGTCGCTGGTGGAGACCGCCGAGCGCCATGTCGAGGTGATCCTGCCGGGCTTCACCCACCTGCAGGTGGCGCAGCCGGTGAGCTTCGGCCACCACCTGCTGGCCTATGTGGAGATGTTCCAGCGCGACGCCGAGCGCATGGCCGACGTGCGCCGCCGCGTCAACGTGCTGCCGCTGGGCGCAGCAGCGCTCGCCGGCACCACCTACCCGCTGGACCGCGAGCGCGTGGCGCGCACGCTGGGCATGGAAGGCGTGTGCCAGAACAGCCTGGACGCCGTGAGCGACCGCGACTTCGCCATCGAGTTCAGCGCCGCCGCCGCGCTGTGCATGGTGCACATCAGCCGCTTCTCGGAAGAGCTGATCCTGTGGATGAGCCAGAACTTCGGCTTCATCCGCATTGCCGACCGCTTCACGACCGGCTCCTCGATCATGCCGCAGAAGAAGAACCCCGACGTGCCGGAACTGGCGCGCGGCAAGACCGGCCGCGTGGTCGGCCACCTGATGGGCCTGATCACGCTGATGAAGGGCCAGCCGCTGGCCTACAACAAGGACAACCAGGAAGACAAGGAGCCGCTGTTCGACACCGTCGACACGCTCAAGGACACCCTGCGCATCTTCAGCGAGATGGTCGGCGGCCAGCTGAACCCGGCCACGGGCAGGAAGGAGGGCGGCATCAGCGTCAATGCCGAGGCGATGGAGCAAGCCGCGCTCAGGGGCTATGCCACCGCCACCGATCTGGCCGACTACCTGGTCAAGAAGGGCCTGCCTTTCCGCGATGCGCACGAGACCGTGGCGCATGCCGTCAAGGCCGCGATCAGCGAGGGCGTGGACCTGTCGGAGCTGCCGCTGGCGACGCTGCAGGGCTTCCACCCGCAGATCGAGCAGGACGTGTTCGAGTGCCTCAGCCTGCGCGGCTCGCTCAATGCGCGCAACACCCTGGGCGGCACGGCGCCGGCGCAGGTGCGCGCGCAGCTGGCGCGCCACCAGGCACGCCTGGCCTGACGCTGGCGGATTTCCACTGGAGTGCCACACATGCGCCTTACGCGACGCCGTCTTCTGTCCCATGCCGCCGTGCTGTCCAGCGTGGCGGCCTGGGGGCCCATCCATGCGGCCGATCCCCAGCCGATACGCATCCTGGTGGGTTTTCCGCCCGGCGGAGGCTCCGACGCCATCGCGCGCCTGCTGGCGGAGAAGTTGCGCGATGCGCTGGGCCTGACGGTGCTGGTCGACAACCGCCCCGGCGCGGGCGGGCAGATCGCCGCGCAGCTGCTCAAGAGCGCGCCGGCCGACGGCCATACGCTGTTCCTGTCGCACGACCACACGATCTCCATCCTGCCGCAGGTGGTGCGCAAGCCCGGTTTCGATCCGGAGCAGGATTTCGTGCCGGTGGCCGGCATCGCGACCTTCGTGAACGCGCTGGCCGTCTCGAGCCAGACGCCGGCGCGCAATCTGGCCGAGTACGTGCAGTGGGTGCGCCAGCAGGGCGGCAAGAGCGCCGTGGGCATTCCCGCGCCGGCCTCGACGCCGGAGTTCCTGGTCAAGCAGCTGTCGGAGCGCTTCGAGCTCGACCTCGTGGCCGCACCCTACCGCGGCAGCGCTCCGATGCTCGCCGACATGCTGGGCCACCAGATCCCCGCGGGCATCGGCTCGGTGCAGGATTTCATCGAGAACCACCGCGCGGGCAAGATCCGCGTGATCGCGGTGCTGGGCGAGCGGCGCCAGGCCGCGATGCCCGAGGTTCCGACGCTGGCGGAGCAGGGGGTGAAGGGGTACGAGGACCTGCCGTATTACGGCATCTATGCGCCCCGGGGCACGCCTGCCGCCTTCATCGAGCGCTTCTCGGCGGCGATTTCCAGGGTGCTGCAGCTTCCCGAGGTGCGCGAGCAACTGACGGCGCTGGGGCTGACCGTGGGCCATATGGCGCCTGCGCAGCTGGCGCAGCGGGAGCGGGCGTATACGCGGGCCTGGACCGGGATCATCCGCAGAAGCGGGTTTCAGCCGCAGTGAGATAAAACCCTGCACTTATGCAGGGTTTTTTATGCGGAACGCGCAAGCGCCTCCATCATCTATCGATGCGCCCTGAAAGGCAGCACGAAAAACCGTTCGTGGTGAGCCATGTCGAACCATGGACGGCCTGCTTTCAAGATAGAGAGTGGGCCGTCCATCCCTCGACAGGCTCAGGACGAACGGTTTTTTGACGAGTATTGAGCGGAACAACGTTAGCACCGCCACCAAGAGCGCTCGCCATTTCCGGCCCAGCCGGACCGAGAGGGGAACATCCATGGGATTCAAGCAATGGTCAAGCGCCGCATTGGCCCTGTGCGCCGGCAACGCACTGGCGCTGGCCGTGAACCAGTTCAGCCCGCAAGGCGAGGTTGGAAAAGTGCACCAGGTGCGCGTGCAGTTCGATGCCGCGGCCGTGCGCTTTGGCGACCCCAAGGCGGCGGCGCCGCTGCAGCTGGCGTGCAGCGATGCGCAGGCCACGGCCGGCACGGGCCGCTGGACCAGCGAGCGCGAATGGGTGTTTGATTTCAAGCGCGCGCTGCCGCCGGGCGTGCGTTGCACGGCGCAGTTGCACGCGGGCTTCAAATCGCCCTCGGGCCAGGCGCTGACGGGCACCGCGCGCTGGCAGTTCGGCACCGGCGGGCCGCAGGTGCTGTCCATCGCGCCCTCCACCTACGAGGCCATCGACGAGGCGCAGTTCTTCGTGCTGCGCTTCAACGGCCCGGTGGCGCGCGAGACGCTGCTGGCCCATGGCTACTGCGCGCTCGAAGGCGTGGGCGAGCGCATTCCGCTGCGCTGGATCGACGGCGGCGAGCGCAAGCAATTGCTGGAGATGCAGAACTGGACCCAGGACGCCGCGGCCGCGCCGCAGCAGTTCGCCACGCTGGCCTGCAACCGCACGCTGACGGCCGGCGCCAAGATGCGGCTGGTGCTGGGCGCCGGCATTGCCACGCCCGGCGTAGCGACGCCCGGCGTAGCGACCCGCAACGCGCAGGAATTCGGCTTCACGGTGCGCGAACCCTTTGCCGCGGAGCTGCGCTGCGAGCGCGAGAACGCGCAGGCCGCCTGTCTGCCGATCCGTCCCGTTCGGCTGTCTTTCAATGCGCCCGTGCCGCGCGCGCTGGCCGAAGGCATCCAGCTGCAGGGTGGCGGCGCGGCGCTGAAAGCGGTGGTCGACGATGACGAGGATTCCGGCGCGCGCCCCGATCCGCAGGGGCTGGTCGAGCGCGTGCGCTTCGAAGGGCTGGCGACGCTGACCCGCTACCAGCTGCAGCTGCCCTCGGGCTTCAAGGACGCGGCCGGGCGCACGCTGCGCAATGCCGACGCCTTCCCGCTGACGGTGGCCACGGCCGACATGCCGCCGCTGGTCAAGTTCGCGGCCTCGCCTTTTGGCATCGTCGAGCGCTTTGCCGAAGGCCCCGAGGGCCCGGCGCTGCTGCCGGTGACAGTGCGCAAGGTCGAGGCGGCGCTTGCCGGCCAGCAGCTGCAGCCCGCGGGCCAGGTCAGCGTGATCGAGCCGCGCAGCGATGCCGAGATCATTGCCTGGCTGCAAAAGCTCCAGGACTACGACACCAGCCAGATCACGCGCGAGCGCGCGCGGCGCGATGTGCGCGGGCCGCTGCCGCCGGTGGTCGACCGGGACAACCGCGATTACGTGCAGACGCGCATGCTGTCGCTGCTGGCGGGCCGGCGCGAGGCCAAGGCCATGGCGCTGCCGTCGGCCGTGCCGGGCGACCCCCGGCCCTTCGAGGTGGTCGGCATTCCGCTGGCGCCGGGCTTCCATGTGGTGGAGATCGCCTCGCCGCTGCTGGGCGCCGCGCTGCTCGATGAGCGCTATGGCGCGCAGCGCCGGATGTACGTGCGCAGCTCGGCGCTGGTGACCAATCTGGCGGTGCATTTCAAGCTCGGGCGCGAGAATTCCGCGGCCTGGGTGACGACGCTGGACAAGGGCCAGGTCGTGGCCGGCGCCAGGGTGCAGGTGTCGAACTGCAAGGGCGAGGTGCTGGCAACTGCCACCACCGATGCCCAGGGCCTGGCGCAGTTCAGCGGCCTGTCGCCCGAGCCGCAGAACTGCCAGTACCGCAACGCGGCCTATTTCGTCAGCGCGCGCGCCCAGACCGCGGCCGGCCCCGAGCTGGCGTTTGCCTGGAGCGACTGGCAGCGCGGCATCGAGCCCTGGCGCTTCAATGTGCCGACCAGCAGCGACGCCGTTGCCGACCTGCGCGCGCACACCATCTTCGACCGCACGCTGCTGCGCGCCGGCGAGACGCTTTCCATGAAGCATCTGCTGCGCCAGCAGACCATGGGCGGCCTGGCGCTGCCGAAGCCCCGGCCGGCCGAGCTGCGCATCACCCATGTGGGCAGCGGCCAGAGCTTTCGCCAGCCTTTGGCCTGGCGCAACACCGCCAGCGGCGGCCTGAGTGCCGAGAGCCGGTTCGCGGTGCCCGCGGGCGCCAAGCTGGGCGAGTACCAGGTGGAACTGCGCGATCCGCAGGAGCAGCCTTCGTTCCAGCCAATGGCCACCGGATCCTTCCGTGTCGAGGAATTCCGCCTGCCGGTGTTCGAGGGCAGTATCGGTCCCGCCGACAAGAAACCGCTGGTGCGCGCCGAGACGCTGCCGGTGCAGGTGCAGCTCAACTACCTCTCGGGCGGCCCGGCCGATGGCCTGCCGGTGCGCGTGTCGGCGCTGGTGCGTTCCCGCAGCCTGGAGTTCGCCGGCCATGAGGATTTCCATTTCAGTCCGCCGCGCGCCGCCGCCGAGGGCACGCAAAGCGATGACGAAGAGGCCGGCGCGGCGCAGGACACGCGCGTGATCGCCGATGCGCTGCCGCTGGTGCTCGACCGCCAGGGCGCGGGCCGCATCGAGCTCAAGCCCCTGCCGCGCGGCAGCCAGGCGCGCGAGCTGCTGATCGAGGCCAGCTATGCCGACCCCAGCGGCGAGGTGCAGACGCTGCGCAGCACGCAGACGCTGTGGCCGGCGGCGGTGGTGGCGGGCATCCAGGCCGAGAACTGGGTCTCGACGGCGCGCGAGATGCAGTTCCAGGCGCTGGCGCTGGGACTCGATGGCAAGCCCCAGGCCGGCGTGGCGCTCGAGGTGCAGGCCGTGGCGCGCATCACCACCAGCACCCGCAAGCGCCTGGTGGGCGGCTTCTACAGCTACGACAACCAGGCCACGCTCAAGGATCTGGGCACGGTCTGCTCGGGCAAGAGCGATGCGCAGGGCCGGCTGCGCTGCACGGCGAAGATCGCGCAGGCTGGCGAGGTGGAGCTGATCGCCACGGCCACCGACGGCGCGGGCCATGCAGCCCAGGCCGCCACGTCGGTGTGGGTCACGCGCCAGGGCGAGCTGTGGTTCGGCGGCGAGGACCATGACCGCATGGAGCTGCTGCCCGAGCAGCGCAGCTACGCCCCCGGCGAGACCGCGCGGCTGCAGGTGCGCATGCCGTTTCGGCATGCGACGGCGCTGGTGAGCGTCGAGCGCGAGGGCATCCTGAGCACGCGCGTGGTGCAGCTCGAAGGCCAGAACCCGACGGTGGAGCTGCGCGTCGAGGAGGGCTGGGGGCCCAATGTCTACGTCAGCGTGCTGGCGCTGCGCGGGCGGCTGCGCGAAGTGCCCTGGTACAGCTTCTTCACCTGGGGCTATCAATCGCCGCGTGCCTGGTGGAATGCCTTCTGGCACGAAGGCAAGGAATACGCGGCGCCCACCGCGCTGGTCGATCTGAGCCGGCCGGCGTTCCGCCTCGGCATGGCCGAACTCAAGGTCGATGCCGCGGCGCAGCGCCTCGATGTGCAGGTGCGCGCCGACCAGCAAAGCTATCCGGTGCGCGGCACGGCGCAGGTCACCATCACGGCGAAGCTGCCCAATGGCCAGCCCGCGGCGGGCGCGGAGGTGGCGGTTGCGGCCGTGGACCAGGCGCTGCTCGAGCTCATGCCCAATGGCAGCTGGAACCTGCTCGATGCCATGCTGCCGCGCCGCGCCTGGGGCGTGCAGACCGCAACGGCGCAGATGGAAGTCATCGGCCGGCGCCACTACGGCCGCAAGGCCGTGCCTGCGGGCGGCGGCGGCGGGCGCAGCCCGCGGCGCGAGCTCTTCGACAGCGTGCTGCTGTGGCAGCCGGCCGTGGTGCTCGACGCCAAGGGGCAGGCCGTGGTGAAAGTGCCGCTGAACGATCTGCTGACCAGCTTCGAGATCGTCGCGGTGGCCGATGTGGGCGCGCAGCAGTTCGGCACCGGGCGCGCGCGCATCCGCAGCACGCAGGACCTGCAGCTCCTCAGCGGCCTGCCGCCGCTGGTGCGCGAAGGCGACCGTTTCCGCGCCCAGCTCACGCTGCGCAACACCACCGGCCGCGCCATGCAGGTGCAGGTGGCGGCGCGCGCAGCGCCCCTGGCGCTGCAGCCGCAGCGCATCGCGCTGGCCGCGGGCGCATCGCAGGAGGTGGCGTGGGAGGTGACGGTGCCCACGGCGCCCGCGGGCAGCAGCGACCTGGCGATGGCGCTGGACTGGGAGATCGACGCCGAGGATGTGACGCCCGGCGCGCCGCCCGCGCGCGACGCGCTGCGCCTGCGCCAGCGCATCGAGGCGGCCGTGCCGCTGACGGTGCAGCAGGCAACGCTGGTGCAGATCGACGGCCAGTGGCAGGTGCCCGTGGCGCCGCCCGCCGACGCGTTGCCCGGGCGCGGCGGCCTGCAGCTGTCGTTGGCGCCGCGCCTGGCCGACGACCTGCCCAGCGTGCGCCACTGGTGGCTGCGCTATGCCTACACCTGCCTGGAGCAGATCAGCAGCCGCGCGCTGGCGCTGGGCGACGCCGCGCAGTGGCAGCAGGTGATTGCCAAGATGCCCAGCTATCTCGACGAGAACGGCCTGGCGTCGTACTTCCCGCCCACGGGTGGCGCGCAGCACCGCGGCAGCGACACGCTGACGGCCTACCTGCTGGCCGCCAGCCACGAAACCGCGCGCCGCGATCCGCGCCTGGCGCTGCCCGACGCCCTGCGCGCGCAGATGGAAAGCGCGCTGATCGCGTTTGTCGAGGGCCGCCTGGAGCGCTCCGCCGGCAACCCGCGCAACGACCAGGCGCTGGCGCTCGAGGTGCGCAAGCTCGCCGCCATCGAGGCGCTGTCGCGCCACGGCCGCGCCGTGCCGCGCATGCTGGAGAGCATCCGCATCGCGCCGCAGCAGTGGCCCACCCATGCGCTGATCGACTGGCTGCAGATACTGCAGCGCCTGCCCCAGGTGGCGCAGCGCGAGGCGCGGCTGCAGGAGGCCAAGCAGCTGCTGCAAAGCCGCCTGTCCTTCCAGGGCACCCAGGTGGTGTTCAGCACCGAGAAGGACGACCACTGGTGGTGGCAAATGCAGGGCGGGGACAGCAACGCCGCGCGCTTGCTGATGACCGCTCTCACCCTGCCCGAATGGAAAGACGATGTGCCGCGGCTGGCGTTGGGGTTGATTGCGCGCCAGCGTGGCGGGGCGTGGACCACCACCACTGCCAATCTCTGGGGGGTGCTGGCGCTGCAGGCGTTTTCGCGGGAAAGGGAGAGTGCGCCGGTGGGGGGGATCACGGTGGCCAAGTTGGGGGCACAGGCAGTGGCAAAGGATTGGGCTGGGCTTGAGCGGGGGGCCGTCCATCCTTCGACCCTTCGACAGGCTCAGGGCTCAGGACGAACGGAGTCAGATCGTGCTTTTACTACTTCCAGTGCCCAAAACCCGTTCGCCCTGAGCTTGTCGAAGGGCGTTTCAGGGCAGAGCCCAGGCACACAACAGATGTTCCTCCCCTGGACCCCAGGCCAGTTGACCGTGACCCACGAAGGCCCGGGCACCCCCTGGCTGACCCTGCAATCGATAGCCGCCATTCCCCTGAAAAAACCTTTCAGCGCGGGTTACACCGTGCGCAAGACCGTCACCCGCGTCACCCCCTCGCAGCTTCCCGCAGGCAGCTACCGCCGCGGCGATGTGCTGGAAGTGCGCCTCGACATCAACGCGACGGCCGACATGGGCTGGGTCGCGGTGACCGATCCCATCCCTGCAGGCGCGACGATTCTCGGCAGCGGCCTGGGCCGGGATTCGGAAATCGCGCAACAGCAGGACGGCGGCTCCGAGGGCGGGGAAGGCGAGGCGCCCACCTTCGAGGAGCGCAGCTTCTCCTCCTGGCGCGGCTACTACGAGTGGCTGCCGCGCGGCGAGATGCAGGTGCGCTACCGCGTGCGCGTGAGCAATGTGGGCGAATTCGCGCTGCCGCCTACGCGTGTGGAGGCACTGTATGCGCCGGAGATGTTTGGCGAGGCGCCGAATGCGCCGGTGAAGGTGCTGCCGGCGCAGTGACATGCCACACGCGGTCCTTGCCGCAGTCACAAACTGCGGCAAGGACTTGGCAACCTCAGGGTAAGCACCTGCAAAATTGACATCCATTCGTCACGTGGCTTGCCTAGACTGGCGCCATGTCCTTGATCGAACTCGACGGTGTCGCAAAGTCCTGGGGTGCAACTGCGGCGCTGCGCGCGCTGCACCTGCGCATCGAACCGGCAACTTTCTGCGTGCTGCTCGGGCCCTCGGGCTGTGGCAAGTCGACGACGCTGCGCATCATTGCGGGGCTGGAGACCGCGAGCGCCGGCAGCGTGCGCATCGATGGCCGCGAGGTCGGCCACCTGCCGCCGGCGCAGCGCGGCATCGCCATGGTGTTCCAGAACTACGCGCTGTTTCCGCATCTGACGGTGGCGCAGAACATCGGCTTCGGCCTGTCGGTGCGCAAGGTGCCCGCGGCCGAGGCCGCCAAACGCCTTGCCGAAGCCGCCGAACTGCTCGGGCTCACCGCATTGCTCGACCGGCGGCCGGGCCAGCTCTCGGGCGGCCAGCAGCAGCGCGTGGCGCTGGGCCGCGCGCTCGTGGCGCAGGCCAGGGTCTGCCTGATGGACGAGCCGCTTTCGAATCTCGATGCCCAGCTGCGCCAGGAAATGCGCAGCGAGCTGCGCGAGCTGCAGCAGCGCCTGGGCCTGACGGTGGTCTACGTGACCCATGACCAGGCCGAGGCCATGAGCATGGCCGACCAGGTGGTGCTGCTGCACCAGGGGCGCGTCGAGCAGTGCGCGACGCCGCGCGAAATGTATGCGCGGCCCGCGAGCCAGTTCGCGGCGCGCTTCATCGGCACGCCGGCCATGAACCTGATTGCGCTGGAGCACGGCCGCATTGCCGGCAGCGATGTCGGCGTGGGCGCGGGCAGCGTGCGCAGCCTGGGCCTGCGGCCCGAAGCCATCCGCATCGTGCTGGACAGCGAGCCCGGCTTCGAGGCCCGGGTCGTCGGCCAGGAATATCTGGGCGCCGATCTGGTGCTGCGCTGCCAGATCGGCAGCGAAGTGCTCACGGTGCGCGCGCCGGGCCCGCAGCAGGTGCCCACGGGCGCGCAGGTGCGCCTGGCCTGGCAGGACGCGGACACGCATTTCTTCGGCAGCGACGGGCTGCGCCTGGCCACGCGCGGCTGACCCAGCACTCTTTTTTTCGGGCATTGCAACGGCAGTGCCTCGTTGTCTGATCTTTTCAGGAGCTCCCATGCATCGCAAGACCTTCATCCAGACCCTGGCCCTGGCCGCGGCCCTGGGCACGCTGGGTTCCGCCCAGGCCCAGGCCCAGGCGCAGGTGGAAGTGCCCTTCTACTACCCGGTGGCCGTGGGCGGCGCCATTGCCAAGACCATCGACGGCTTCGCTGCCGATTTCATGAAGGCGCATCCGAACATCAAGGTCACGCCGATCTACGCCGGCACCTACCAGGAAACCATCGTCAAGGCGCTCACGGCGCACAAGTCGGGCAAGCCGCCCGCGACCTCGGTGCTGCTGTCGACCGACATGTTCACGCTGATCGACGAAGACGCCATTGCGCCCATCGACCAGTTCGTCAAGACTGCCGAAGACCAGGCCTGGCTCAAGAGCTTCTATCCCGCGTTCATGGCCAACAGCCAGACCGGTGGCAAGACCTGGGGCGTGCCCTTCCAGCGCTCCACGGTGGTGATGTACTACAACAAGGACCTGTTCAAGCAGGCCGGCCTCGATCCGAACCGCGCGCCCCAGAACTGGGCGGAACTGCGCGAAGCGGCGCAGAAGCTCACGCGCAAGGACGCGAGCGGCAAGGTCACGCAATACGGCATCCAGATCCCCTCGACCGGCTTCGGCTACTGGATGCTGCAAACGCTGACGACTCCCAACGGCGTGCTGCTGGCCAACGAGGCCGGCACCAAGGTCACGCTGGACCACCCCAAGGTCATCGAGGCGCTGGACTTCTGGGTCAACCTCGCGCGCCAGGGCGTGCACCCCAGCGGCGTGGTCGAGTGGGGCACGACCCCGAAGGATTTCATCGAGCAGAAGGCGGCGATCATCGTCACCACCACCGGCAATCTGACCAATATCAAGGCCAATGCCAAGTTCGATTTCGGCGTCGGCCAGATCGCCGGCAACGTGCGCAAGGGCTCGCCCACGGGCGGCGGCAACTTCTACATCTTCAAGAAGTCCTCGCCCGCGCAGCAGCAGGCGGCGTTCGAGTTCATCAAGTGGGTGACCCAACCCGAGCGCGCGGCGCAGTGGAGCATGGACACCGGCTATGTGGCGGTGTCGCCCGCGGCCTACGAGACGCCCACGCTGAAGAAATACGGCCAGGAATTCCCGCAGGCGCTGGTCGCGCGCGACCAGCTGCCGGTGTCGGTGGCCGAATTCTCCACGCATGACAACCAGCGCGTGACCAAGCTGCTCAACGACGCCGTGCAGGCCGCGCTCAACGGCAGCAAGACCCCGGCCCAGACGCTCAAGGACGCGCAGCGCGAAGCCGACCGCATCCTGCGCAGCTACCAGTAAAGCGATGGCCGCGGCGACGAACAACGCGCCCCGCGCAGCGGTGAGCCAGCATGCGCTGCATGCGTGGCTGCTGCTGCTGCCCGCCCTGGCGCTGCTGGTGTCGTTCACGCACTGGCCGGCGCTGGCCACGCTGGTCGACAGCTTCTTCTCGACGCCACGCGGCGGCCGGCCCGGCCAGTGGGTCGGGCTCGAGAACTACCAGGTGATGGCCGAGGACCCGGTGTTCTGGCAGGCGGTGCGCAACAACCTGTGGTTTGCGGGCGCGACGATTCCGCTGTCGATCGGTCTGGCGCTGGCGATGGCGCTGTGGGTCAACGAGCGGCTGACCGGCCGCGCCTTCCTGCGCATGGCGTATTTCACGCCGACGGTGCTGCCGATGATCGCAGTGGCCAATATCTGGCTGTTCTTCTACACGCCGCAATACGGCCTGCTCGAGCAGATCACGGGCGCCTTCGGGCTGCCCTCGCACAACTGGCTGGGCGATCCCTCGACGGCGCTGGCCTGCGTGACGCTGGTGGCGATCTGGAAGGAGGCTGGCTTCTTCATGATCTTCTATCTGGCGGCGCTGCAGACGCTGAACCCCAGCCTCAAGGAGGCTGCCGCCATCGAGGGCGCCTCGCGCTGGTACTACTTCAGGCGCGTGCAGTGGCCGCTCTTGATGCCGACCACGCTGTTCGTGCTGGTCAATGCCGTGGTCAATGCCTTCCGGCTGGTCGACCATGTCTTCATCCTGACGCGCGGCGGCCCCGACAACGCCACCAGCCTGCTGCTCTACCACCTCTACGAGGTCGGCTTCAAGTTCTGGGACACGGGCTATGCGGCGGCGATCACCGTGGTGCTGGTGGTGGTGCTGGCCAGCGTCGCGCTGCTGCAGTTTTTCGTCTTGGACAAGCGGGTGCACTACAAATGAGCGCAAGAGAACTGCCGCGCCAGGGCCCGGCGCTTTACGCGGCGTCGTGGCTGGATACCGCCGCAGCCTGGCTGCTGGCGCTGCTGTGGATACTGCCGCTGGTGTACGCGGTGTGGACGGCGTTCCACCCGGCCGAGTTCTCCACGCGCTTCGACCTGGCTGCGCCCTGGACGCTGGAGAACTTCCGCCAGGCCTGGCAGGCCGCGCCCTTTGCGCGCTACTTCCTCAACACCACGCTGCTGGTGGCGATGATCCTGGCGGCGCAGCTGGTGCTGAGCACGCTCGCGGCCTATGCCTTCGCGCGCTACGAGTTCCGCGGCAGGAACGTCGCGTTCGCGCTGGTGCTGGTGCAGCTGATGATCATGCCCGACATCCTGCTGGTGGAGAACTACCAGACCATGGCCAGGCTGGGCGTGGTCGACAGCCTGCTGGCCATCGGCCTGCCGTACTTCGCCTCGGCCTTTGCCATCTTCCTGCTGCGCCAGACCTTCATGGGCATCCCGCGCGAGCTCGACGAAGCCGCGCGCGTCGAGGGCGCCAGCGCCCTGCAGACGCTGTGGCGCGTGTACGTGCCGCTGGCGCGGCCGGTCTACACCGCGTTCGCGCTGGTGTCGGTGAGCTTCCACTGGAACAACTTCCTCTGGCCGCTGATCATCACCAACAGCGTCGAGTCGCGCCCGCTCACCGTGGGGCTGCAGGTGTTCTCCTCGGTGGAGCAGGGCGTGGAATGGTCGACCATCACGGCCGCCACGCTGATGACCTCGGCGCCGCTGCTGCTGGCGTTCCTGCTGTTCCAGCGGCAGTTCGTGCAGAGTTTCATGCGGGCGGGGATCAAGTAGGGGATGTCTCGAGACTGCTGTTTGTCTGGTGCGCTGGCATCAACCCGTTCTTGTGATTCCGTCGAACCAGGGTCCGCCTGCTCTTAAGACTTGAGGACTGGCCGTTCATCCTTCGACAAGCTCAGGACGAATGGTTGAATAGGGCTGTGCTTGCATTTCACCGTTCGTGGTGAGCCATGTCGAACCATGGACGGCCTATCCTCAAAACATATGCGCAGGGAGCCATCCTTCGACGGCCCCCCAATCCCAAACACCGACATCCATCAAATGGCATTCACTGGCTTGGACCAACCAGCCGCTTGGGTTGTAATGCTCCCATGAAAATCCTCAGCTGGAATACCCAATGGTGCTGCGGCCTCGACGGCCACGTCAGCCCGCAGCGCATTCTCGAGCGCGCGCGCGGTTTTGCCGATGCCGATGTGCTGTGCCTGCAGGAGATCGCCGTGAACTACCCGGGCCTGGAGGGCAGTCCGGGCGATCAGCTCGCGCAATTGCAAAAGCTCCTGCCGGGCTGGCAGCTGTTCTTCGGCGCCGCGGTCGACGAATTCACCAGTGCCGGCCGCCAGCGCTTCGGCAATGTGATCGCCACGCGGCTGCCGGCGCTGCAGGTGCAGCATTTCCCGCTGCCCTATCCGCCCGACGCGGGCGTGCGCAGCATGCCGCGCGTGTGCAGCGTGGTCACGGTGATGGATGCGCGCCTGGGCGCGGTGCGCGTCATGACCACCCACCTCGAGTTCTACTCCAAGCCCCAGCGCATGGCGCAGGCGCGCGCGCTGCGCAGCCTGCATCTGGCGGCCTGCAGCGTGGCCGATGCGCCGCCCGAGGAATGCCGCGACGGCTCGCCCTACCAGAGCAAGTCGCAGACCCCGCATGCGGTGCTGTGCGGCGACTTCAACTTCGAGCCGCACGAGCCGGAATTCGCCGCGCTGACCGCACCCTGGGCCGCGGGCGAGGAGGGCGCGCTGAAGCCTGGCCAGTGGCATGACAGCTGGCATCTGCTGCATCCCGACCACCCCCAGCCCCCGACCTTCAAGCTGTTCGACCGGCGCTACGGCCCCGAGCCCATTGCCTGCGACTTCATGCTGGTGAGCGACAGCCTGAAGCCGCGCGTGCGCGCCTGGGAAGTCGATGCGCGCACCCAGGCATCGGACCATCAGCCCGTGGCGCTGACGCTGGGCTGAGCCGGCCATGGGCGCAAAGCCGTGGCCGCGCGCGCTGGCGCTGTGCTGCCTGGCGCTGGCCGCTCCCGCCGCATGGGCACTGCCCAGCTACGAGGAGGTGCGCAGCGCGCACCGCCCCTCCGAAACCCTGCTGCTGTCGCGCGAGGGCGAGGTGCTGCAGCGGCTGCGCACCGATGCCAGCGTGCGCCGCGGCCAGTGGGTGGCGCTGGCCGATATCTCCCCGGCGCTGCGCACGGCGCTGGTGCTCGGCGAAGACCGGCGCTTCTATGAACACAGCGGCGTGGACTGGGCCGCGGTGTCCTCGGCGGCCTGGGGCCGGCTGTGGCACCAGCGCACGCGCGGCGCCAGCACCATCAGCATGCAGCTGGCGGGCCTGGTCGATGGCGACTGGCAGCGCGGCCCGGGCGGGCGCACGCTGGTGCAGAAGCTCGGCCAGAGCGTGGCGGCGCAGGTGCTGGACCGGCGCTGGCGCAAGGACCAGATCCTCGAGGCCTATCTGAACCTGGTGCCCTTTCGCGGCGAACTGGTGGGCATCGATGCACTGTCGCGCACCCTGTTCGGCAAGGCCGCGCACGGCCTGGACGCGCGCGAAGCCGCGGTGGCGGCGGTGCTGGTGCGCGCGCCCAATGCCCCGCCGCAGCGCGTGGCCGAGCGCGCCTGCGCGCTGCTGCAACAGGTGCAGCAGCAATCCATCGACTGCGATGCGCTGGCGCTGTTCGTCGAAGGCAGCCTGCGGCAGCGGCAGTGGCCTGCGGCCGAAGGTGTGGCGCCGCATTTCGCGCGCCGGGTGCTGGCGGAGACCGCCCATCCTTCGACCAGCTCAGGACGAACGGATAATTCCAAGCCGTTCACCCTGAGCCTGTCGAAGGGTGCCGTGCGCAGCACGCTCAGTGCCCCGCTGCAGCGCCATGCCGTGCGCAGCCTGCAGCGGCACCTGCGCGAACTGCAGGGCCGCAATGTGGAAGACGGCGCGGTGCTGGTGCTGGACAACGCCAGCGGCGAGGTGCTGGCCTGGGTCGGCTCCTCGGGTACGCTGAGCCAGGCCGGTGAGGTCGATGGCGTGCTGGCGCTGCGCCAGCCCGGCTCCAC
The DNA here is from genome assembly GCF_023634805.2 of Comamonas endophytica. NCBI lineage: Bacteria > Pseudomonadati > Pseudomonadota > Betaproteobacteria > Burkholderiales > Comamonadaceae > Comamonas > Comamonas endophytica. The sequence continues at coordinate 1,011,929 of NZ_CP106881.1, read as the reverse complement.
GCTCAAGCCCTTTCTCTATGCCCAGGCGCTGGCCGAGAAGCGGCTCACGGCGGCCTCGCTGATCGAGGATTCGCCGGCGCACATTCCCACGCCCGGCGGGCTCTACATCCCGCAGAACTACGACCGGCGCTTCAAGGGCTGGGTGCCGGTGCGCACGGCGCTGGCGGCCTCGCTCAACGTGCCGGCGGTGCGCACGCTGGCGATGGTCTCGCCCGACGCCTTCTTCGCGCAGCTGCGCGCCCTGGGACTGCCGCTGCGCGAGAGCGGCAGCTATTACGGCTACAGCCTGGCGCTGGGCAGCGCCGAGGTGCCGCTGCTGCAGCTCACCAATGCCTATCGCGCGCTGGCGAACGGCGGCTGCTGGCGGCCCGTGGCCGAAGCCGCGCGTTCCAGGCCCGCGTGCCAGCCCGCGCTCGATGCGCGCGCGGCATTCATCGTCGGCGATATCCTGTCCGACGGCAACGCGCGCGCGCCGACCTTCGGTACCGACAGCGTGCTGGCGACGCGCTTCTGGACGGCCGTGAAGACCGGCACCAGCAAGGACATGCGCGACAACTGGGCGGTGGGCTGGTCCCGGCATTACACCGTGGGCGTCTGGGTCGGCAATGCGGGCGGCGCGGCGATGCATGGCGTCAGCGGCAGCAGCGGCGCGGCGCCGGTCTGGGCCGAGGTCATGGCGCATTTGCATGCCGCCAGGCCCAGCCGCGCGCCTGCGCCGCCACCGGCCCTTGCGGGGCAGCCCGCACTGGTGCATGCCGCCGTGCGCTACGGGCCCGACCCGGCGACGGGCGAGCCCTTGTCCGCGGCGCGCAGCGAATGGTTCCTGCCGGGCACGCAGCAGGCGCTGTTCGCGCTCGAGCAGGGCGGGGCCCAGGCCGCGCCGGGCCGCATCCTGCGCCCCGCGCCCGGCACCATCGTCGCGCTTGACCCCGACATCCCACCCGAGCGCCAGCGTTTGCAATTCGCTGCCCAGCTGCCTTCGGGCGATGCGCGCGCGCTGCGCTGGTGGCTCGACGGCAAGGAAGTGGCGCGCGGCGCGCACTGGTCCTGGCTGCCGTGGCCGGGGAGGCATCGGATGGAGCTGCGGGATGCCGAGGGAGCGGTGTTGGACAGCGTGGCGTTCGAGGTCAGGGGGGCGAGGGTGAGGTGATTTCGGGGCCTGCACAGGGGCTTGTGGGGTAGGCCCGGTGTTTTCTAGAGGAGGGCCGTCCATCCTTCGACAGGCTCAGGACGAACGGTTTTCCTCCGTTCGCCCTGAGCCTGTCGAAGGGTGAATGGCCCCCCTCCAGTGAACCAGCGCGCCCGCCCTTGAGCCCTCTGTACAAAATTTCAACCCTCCCCAAATCCTTTCAGCCCCCCAACGCCCCCAGCCCAGCGCCTACGCAGTACGATCCGGATTCAAAAAACAGAGGCACCCCCGTGGCATCCGATCTCTCCAAAATCACCAGCATCGAAGACCTGCGCACCATGGCCAGGCGCCGCGTGCCGCGCATGTTCTACGACTACGCGGACTGCGGCTCGTACACCGAATGCACCTACCGCGCCAACGAGAGCGACTTCCAGCGCATCCAGCTGCGCCAGCGCGTGGCCGTCGACCTGAGCGGCCGCAGCACGCGCAGCACCATGCTGGGCGAGGAGGTGGCCATGCCGGTGGCCATCGCGCCGACGGGGCTCACGGGCATGCAGCATGCCGACGGCGAGATCCTGGGCGCGCGCGCGGCCAAGGAATTCGGCATTCCCTTCACGCTGTCGACGATGAGCATCTGCTCGCTGGAAGACATCGCCGAGGCCACGCAGCGCCACCCGTTCTGGTTCCAGCTGTACGTGATGCGCGACCGCTCCTTCATCGAGAACCTGATCGACCGGGCGCGGGCCGCGAACTGCACGGCGCTGCAGCTCACGCTCGACCTGCAGATCCTCGGCCAGCGCCACAAGGACATCAAGAACGGCCTGTCGGCGCCGCCGCGCCCGACGCTGCGCAACCTGCTGAACCTGGCCACCAAGCCGCACTGGTGCCTGGGCATGCTGGGCACGAAGCGGCGCACCTTCGGCAACATCGTCGGGCATGCCAAGGGCGTGTCGGACCTGTCGTCGCTGGGCGCGTGGACGGCCGAGCAGTTCGATCCGCAGCTGAGCTGGGCCGATGTCGAATGGATCAAGAAGCGCTGGGGCGGCAAGCTGATCCTCAAGGGCATCATGGACGCCGAAGACGCGCGCCTGGCGGTGGACAGCGGCGCCGACGCGCTGATCGTCAGCAACCATGGCGGGCGCCAGCTCGACGGCGCGCCCTCGACGATCGCGGCGCTGCCCTCGATCGTCGAGTCCGTGGGCAGGGACATCGAGGTCTGGATGGATGGCGGCATCCGCAGCGGCCAGGACGTGCTCAAGGCACGCGCGCTGGGCGCGCAGGGCACGCTGATCGGGCGCAGCTTCCTCTATGGCCTGGGCGCCTACGGCCAGGCCGGTGTGACACGCGCGCTGCAGATCATCCAGCGCGAGCTGGACATCAGCATGGCCTTCTGCGGCCGCACGCAGATCGACGATGTGGACCGCTCGATCCTGGTGCCCGGCACCTATCCGCTGCCGTTCCCGGCGGCTTGAAGACGCGCCGCCGCAATCGCTGATGGCTGCGGCGCGCCTCGCCAAAAGCGCAGCCGCGCACGGGCGCCCGGCGCTATGCTCGGGGCAGGGGGAGCCTCCTCCGTCTTCTGGCCTTTCGCATGTCCTCCTTTCTCCTTGATTCGTCCTGGCTCTGGGTGCCGATGGTGCTGTTCGCGGCGCTGGCCCAGACCGCGCGCAACGCCGCGCAGCGCTCCCTGACACAGGCCATCGGCACGCTGCCGGCGACGCTGGTGCGCTTTCTCTACGGCCTGCCTTTTGCGCTCCTGTGGCTCGGGTTCCTGTATCTGATCACGCCGCGCACGCTGCCCGACTTCAGCCCTGCCTACCTGGGCTGGATCGCACTGGGTGCGCTGTTCCAGGTGGGCGGCACGGCCATGCTGCTGCTGGCCATGAAGGCGCGCAACTTCGCCGTCGCCGTGACGCTGTCGAAGACCGAGGTGCTGCAGGTGGCGCTGTTTGGCACCGTGTTCCTGCACGAGTTGCCGACGGCGCTGGCCGTGGCGGCCATGGTGATCGCCACGCTGGGGGTGCTGATCCTGTCGCTGCCGCCGCGCGACAGGCGCTGGTCGCTGTCGGCCTGGTTCAGCCGCTCGGCGCTCTACGGCCTGGCCTGCGGCGCCTTCTTTGCGATTGCCGCGATCGGCTTTCGCGGCGGCGCGCTGGCGCTGGGCGAGCCGGTGCCGTGGATCAACGGCGCCTGGGGCGTGGTGCTGGCGCAGACGCTGCAGTCGCTGGTGCTGGGCGGCTGGATCGCCTGGCGGCATCCGGGCGGCATCGCGCCGGTGTTCCGCGCCTGGCGCGTGTCGCTGGTGGCGGGCAGCATGGGCGCGGCGGCATCGATGGCCTGGTTCACCGCCTATGCGCTGCAGGGCGCGGCCCACGTGCGCACGCTGGGCATGGTCGAGGTGGTGTTCAGCTACCTGGTCTCGCGCCGCGTGTTGCGCGAGCCGCTGAGCTGGCCGGAGAGGATCGGCATGCTGCTGATGCTCTTGGGATTGGTCCTGGTCACGCTGGAGTATTGACCACGCGCGGGCGCGCGTGTCCGTCTGCAAGCACAATCCGGTGGTGACCGAAAGCGCCGAAACGCCCCTGCCGCGCCGCATTGCCCACCTCGACATGGACGCGTTCTATGCCTCCGTCGAGCTGCTGCGCTATCCGCAGCTCAAGGGCCTGCCGCTGGTCATCGGCGGCAGCCGGCGCCGGCCCGACGACGCGCTGCTGCAGCGCCATGCCGGCCAGCCGCTGTCGGCCATTCCCGTCGAGGAATTCCCGCTGCTCAAGGACTATACCGGCCGCGGCGTCATCACCACCGCCACCTACCCGGCGCGCCAGTTCGGCATCGGCTCGGCCATGGGGCTGATGAAGGCCGCGCGGCTGTGTCCGCAGGCGATTTTGCTGCCCGTCGATTTTGCCGAGTACCGGCGCTTTTCGCGGCTGTTCAAGGAGGTGGTGCTGTCGATGGCGCCGCTGATGGAGGACCGCGGCGTCGACGAGGTCTACATCGATTTCACCGATGTGCCCGGTGGCCAGCGCCAGGGCGGGCGCGCGCTGGCCACGCTGATGCAGCGCGCGATCGCCGAGGCCACGGGCCTCACCTGCTCGATCGGCGTGGCGCCCAACAAGCTGCTGGCGAAGATGGCCAGCGAGTTCAACAAGCCCAATGGCATCTCCATCGTGCAGGCCGAGGACCTGGAGAAGCTGGTCTGGCCGCTGGCCTGCCGCAAGATCAACGGCATCGGCCCCAAGTCCGAGGAGAAGCTGCGGGCGCTGGGCATCGTGACCATCGCCGATCTCGCGGCGCGCCCGCGCAGCTGGCTGGTGCAGCAGTTCGGCAAGGCCTATGGCGCCTGGCTGCACGATGCCGCCTGGGGCCGCGACGACCGGCCCGTCGTCACCGAGAGCGAGCCGGTGAGCATGAGCCGCGAGACCACCTTCGAGCGCGACCTGCATGCGCAGGGCGACCGCGAGGAACTCGCGCGCATCTTCACGGCGCTGTGCGAGCAGGTGGCAGCCGACCTGCAGCGCAAGGGCTACTCGGGCCGCACCATCGGCATCAAGCTGCGCTATGCCGACTTCAGGATCGCCACGCGCGACATGACGCTGGAGCTGCCCATCGCCGATGCCGCCTCCATCCGCCGCGCCGCCGGCCAGTGCCTCAAGCGCGTGCCGTTGACGCAGCGCCTGCGGCTGCTGGGCGTGCGCGTGGGGGCGCTGGTGAAGGCGGGGGAGGAGGCGGCTTCGCCAGCGCCACTGGCGCGGCGCGCACGCGCCGGTGCCGACCCGTTCACGGCACCGCTTTTCTAGCCTTCAAAGCCCGGTGCGCCATGCGATGATCGCCGGTTGGCCCGTGTGTGGGCCTGCACGGCATGACCGTGCCCCAGAAATTGCCAGCCAGGAACCCAATGCATGCGTCTCAACTTGCCCGTCACCCAGAACAACCATGATTTTTCTGCGGAGGAACTGCTGGTCTCGACCACCAACACCAAGGGCGAGATCACGCATTGCAATGCCGCCTTTGCGCGCGTCAGCGGCTACTCCTACGAGGAACTGATGGGGCAGCCGCACAACCTGGTGCGCCACCCCGACATGCCCGAGGCGGCTTTCAAGGATATGTGGCGCACCATTGCCCATGGCTATCCCTGGACCGGCCTGGTCAAGAACCGGCGCAAGAATGGCGATCATTACTGGGTCAGCGCCAATGTCACGCCGATCATGGAAAACGGCAAGCCGCGCGGCTACATGTCGGTGCGCAGCAAGCCCGATGCGGCTGCGGTGCGAGAGGCCGAGGCCCTGTATGCGCGCTTGCGCGCCGAGGAAGCTGCGGGCCGGCCGACCCTGCGCCTGCGCGGCGGCGAACTGCGCCATCTGGGCTGGCGCGGTCTGTACAGCCGCTGGCAGGACCTGGGGCTGACGGCGCGCATGGCACTCATGCTGGCGCTGGTGGCGTTGCTGGCGCTGCTGCCCGATCTGCTGGGGTGGACCGGCCCGCAAGCCTGGGGCACGCGCGTGGGCGTGCTGGCGCTGGGCATGGGCTGGGTGCTGTGGCGCTTTCACGCGCGCTGCGCCGCCGGCCTCGACGCCGCGCAGCGCGTGGCGTCGGACCTGGCGGGCTGCAATCTGATGACCGCGTCCGACCCGCGCTACGCCAGTGCGCCCGGCGAGACGGGGACGCTGCTGCGCCGCATGCAGCAGATCCAGATCAATCTGCGCGCCGTGCTCGGCGATCTGCTGCACGATGCCCGCAGCTTTGTGCGGACCTCGCAGGAAATCGCCCAGGGCAGCATCGATCTGGCGGCGCGCACCGAGATCCAGGCTGGCAACCTGCAGCAGACCGCAGCCTCGATGGAGCAGCTCTCGGGCACCGTCAGCCAGACCGCCGATACCGCCCAGCGCATGGCCGGCGCCAGCGAGCACAGCACCCAGGCCGCGAGCCATGGCGGCGCGGCCATCCAGGAGGTCGGAGAGTCGATGGAGCGCATCCGCAGTTCCTCCACGCGCATGCGAGAGATCATCGGCGTCATCGAGAGCATTGCCTTCCAGACCAATCTGCTGGCCCTGAACGCCGCTGTCGAAGCCGCGCGCGCCGGCGAACAGGGGCGCGGCTTTGCGGTCGTGGCCGGCGAAGTGCGCGCGCTGGCGCAGCGCAGCGCAGCCTCGGCCAAGGAAATCGGCGTGCTGATCAACAGCACCGTGGACGGTATCCGCGACGGCAACGCGCGCATGGCCCAGGCCGGCGAGACCATCCAGGGCATGGTGGCAGCCGTGGACCGCGTGGGCGGCCTGGTGCACCAGATCAGCATCGCCACGCGCGAGCAGTCGCTGGGCATCGAGCAGGTCAACGAAGCCGTGGCCCGGCTCGATGCGGTGACCCAGCAGAACGTGGCGCTGGTCGAGGAGTCGGCCGCGTCGGCGGTCTCGCTGGGCCAGCGCGCGCAGATGCTGCAGCGCTCGGTGGCGGTGTTCAAGCTCGGTTGAGGCGGGGCGCCGCACCCGTGCCCCGGCGCCGGCCCTACTGCCGCGCGTTGCGGATATTGGCCGGCAGCGCCTGCGGATGGCTGGTGCGCAGCGGATTGATGTCCAGCCCGCCGCGGCGCGTATAGCGCGCATACACCGACAGCCGCTGCGGCGCGCAGCGCTGCCAGATGTCCATGAAGATGCGCTCCACGCACTGCTCGTGGAATTCGTTGTGGTTGCGAAAGCTCACCAGGTATTGCAGCAGGCGCTCCTCGTCGATCTTCGCGCCGGTGTAGCGGATCTGCACGCTGCCCCAGTCGGGCTGGCCCGTGACCAGGCAATTGCTCTTGAGCAGGTTGCTGGTCAGCGTCTCGGTCACGGCCGGCTCGCTGTGGTCGGCGCGCAGCAGCTCGGGCGCGGGCTGCCAGTGCGTGCATTCCACGTCCAGCCGGTCGAGGCTGATGCCGTCGAATTCCTGCACCTGCTGGCGGTCGAACATCTCGGGCAGCAGCAGCTGCACGCCGACGCTGCCGCGCTGCTCGCTGCCGCGCCAGGCGGCCTCGCCCAGATCGGCGCGCAGCCGCGCCTGCACTTCGCCGGCATCGGCAAGGCGCGTGTTGTTGAAGCTGTTGAGATAGAGCTTGAAGGACTTGCTCTCGATGATGTTCGGCGTCTCGCAGGGAATCGTCACATGCGCGAGCGCCACCTGCGGCTTGCCGCGCGGGTTCAGCCAGGACAGCTCGAAGGCGGTCCACAGATCGGCGCCGAAGAAGGGCGTCTGGCCCGTGAGTCCGAGCTCGGCGCGTTTGGTGGCGCGCGGCAGCGGAAACAGCAGGCTGGGGTCGTACTGGTCTGTATAGGCGGAAGTCTTGCCCAGCTGCGAATGTTCAGGCGTGTTCATGCGGGAATCTCGTGAGAGGCGCGGCGCGGGGCCGCGAGGGAAAAGGAGGTTTCAGTCGAAGCGGCCCTGGCGCAGCCACTTGGTGGCGATCCATTTCTCGCCCTGGATCACGGGCATGCCGCCATGCAGGGTGCGCGTGGCCGGGTCGGGGCGCGCGTAGCTGAAGAACACCGCGTGGCCGCGCTGCGGCACCACCTGCAGCCCGGCTTCGGGAAAGATGGTGGCGCCGCCCTGCGCCGGCTCGTTGAGATAGATGATCAGCGTGCCCACGCGCTGGCCGCCGCGGCGCACGATGCTGGCGGTGCCGGGTTCGTGGGGATCGAAATAATCGTGGTGCGGCTTGTACTCGGCGCCCGGGCCATAGCGCAGCACCTGCAGGCCCTCGCCGTTTTCCAGCGGCCAGTTCAGCAGCCGCGCGATGCGCTCCTCGAGCCGCTGCACCAGCGGCAGTTCGCCGCGCTGGAAGAACATGCCGTCGCTGGTGCGGTCGGCGTTGATCTCCTCGCCGCCCGAGGCGGTTTCCACCGTCAGGGAGCGCGCCAGGCGCGGGCGCGCGGCATCGATCAGCTGCGCGCATTCATCCGCCGAAAGGATCTCGCCAAACAGCACCACGCGCGGCGCGTCCATGCTCATCAGCACGCGCACCTCACGGTCGCCGGCATCGATGGCGCCGGGTTCGCCAGCGAGCTCCGGCTCGGGCAGACCCTGCACGCGCGTGGCCTCGCCGGGGGCGTCCGTCACGGCGTCCATCGCGGTTTCCGCTACGGAGCCCAGGGCTTCGCGCGCCACGCTTTCGTTCCAGCCGGCGGCCACCATGGCCGCGAGCAGCGGGCCGTCCTGCACGCCCAGCAGCCGCTGCTGGGTGATCCAGTCATGCAGTTGCGGGGAGGCGGCTTGGTCTTGCGTGGTGGAGCGGGAGGGCATGGAGGCAGGAGCTGTGGCGGGTGGAGTGGCCGGGCCGGTCATTCGGCCTTGCGGCGAAAGACCAGGCGTTCGGGCGTCGAGGCGGCTTCGGCAAAAGCATAGCCCTCGGCGGCAAACCCTTGCAACTGGGTGGGACGTGTCAGGCGCTGCTGCACGGCGTGGCGCGCCATCAGTCCGCGCGCGCGCTTGGCGTGGAAGCTGATGATCTTGTACTTGCCGGCCTTGAAGTCCTCGAACACGCACTCGACCACGCGCGCGCGCAGCTGCTTCAGCTGCACCGACTTGAAATACTCCTGCGAGGCCAGATTCACCACGACCGGCTCGGCCTCGCCCTCCAGGCGCTGGTTCAGATGCTCGGCAATGCGCGCGCCCCAGAACGCATAGAGGTTGCTGCCTGCGGCATTCTCCAGGCGCGTGCCCATCTCCAGCCGGTAGGGCTGCATCAGGTCCAGCGGGCGCAGCACGCCGTAGAGGCCGCTGAGCATGGCCAGATGCTCCTGCGCCCAGGCAATGTCGTCTGCCGACAGCGTGCCGGCATCCAGGCCCTCGTAGACATCGCCGTCGAAGGCAAACAGTGCCTGGCGCGCGTTCTCCGCGGAGAACCGGGGGCTCCAGGCTTCATAGCGCGCGACATTCAGCGCGGCCAGCTTGTCGCTCAGGCCCATCAGCGCGGCCAGCGACTGCGGGGTCTGCTGGCGCAGCACCTCGATCAGCTCGGCCGATTGCGCCACGAAAGGCGGCAGGGTGTGCTTCAGGCCGGCAGGCAGCGGCGATTCGTAATCCAGGGATTTGGCGGGGGACAGCAGAAGCAGCATGGTCTAGAACGGAACAGGAAAAGACAGGCCCAGAAACAACCAGGGGCCCCTGAAGGCCCCCGGTGTCAGCGCATTCAAGCGTTGGTGGACTGCCGCTCGAAGGGCAGCGTCATCTCGCGCAGGTCACGGCGGGTCTCCACCAGCACCAGCGGACCTTCGTCGATCACCACGGGCGCAGGGCGCTCGCGCGGCACGTGCACCGGCTTGGGCTCGGCTGCAATCGCGGCCTGCACGGCAGCGATCTTCTCGGCATCCGAGTTGACCCATTCCAGGCCGGATTCGCGGGCAATGCCCTGCAGCGCATCGAGCGGCAGGGTGAAGCTGGCGATCTGCGGCAGGCCGGATGCGGTGGGTGCGGCAGCCGGCGCTGCGGCAGCCGGTGCTGCGGCAGCCGGCGCTGCGGTAGCCGGTGCCGCCGCGGGAGCAGGAGCCGCCACAGGAGCAACAGCCACAGGCGCCAGCACCGGGGCCACAGGCTCTTGCACCGCAGCAGCGGGGGCAGGGGCCTGCGCCACGAAAGCCGGCACCGCGCGATCCTCGACCACGGAAGCTTCCGTCACGGCAGCCGGAGCCACTGGCGCTGCTGCCTCCACGGGAGCCTGTGCTGCCGGAGCTGCGGCCACGGGTCCTGCAGCGGGCGCGCTGAAGTAGCTGCGGCGTGCGGGCTCGACTTCGGCCTGCTCGGGCAGGGACACGGGAGCGTCCAGTTCCGGCGGCTGGCTGGCTTCGAATGCCGGCTGCGCGGAAGCGTCACGCGCGGGGCGCTCGCCACGCTCGCGGCGGTCGCGGCCGTAGCGGTCGCGCGAACGGCGCTGGCGGGGTTCGCCTTCACCGGCTGCGGGGGCCTGCTGGCCCTCGCCCTCGGCCTGTGCCAGCGGCTCCTGCGCCGCCGCGTTCAGGTCTTGCGGCAGGCGGTCCTGCGGCAGGCGATCCTGCGGCAGGCGGTCCTGCGGCTGGCCTTCGGCAATGGGGGCTTCCACGGAACGGGGCGCGCGTTCACGGCGCTCGCCGCGTTCACCGCGCTCGCCACGTTCGCGGCGGCCGTTGCCTTCGGCGCGCTCGCCGCGTTCGCGGCGCGGGCCGCGCTCGCTGCGGCCTTCGGCCTCGAGGGAGACTTCATTCTCGGCAGCGCCGACCTGTGCCAGATGCGCCGCGGCTTCCAGCGGCTGGCGTGCTTCCTGCTCGCGGCGCTCGTTGCGCTCGCCGCGCTCGCCACGTTCACCGCGGTTGCGGCCGTTGCGTTCGCCTTCCGGACGTCCGCTGCGCTCGCCTTCGGGACGGCCATTGCGGCCTTCGGCGCGTTCGCCGCGGCGGCCACGGCCTTCGCTGGCTTCGCGGCCGCCTTCACGCGGGCCGTTGCGCTCGCCGCGGCGGCCGCGGCTCTCGCCGTTGCGGCCTTCGCCCGGACGGCCTTCGCGGCGGGCCTCACGGGCTTCGCGTGCGGCAGACGCTTCGGGCGTGGCCGCCACCGGCGTATCTGCCACGGGCGGGGTGCCGAAGCCGAACAGGTTCTTGAGCCAGGCAAAGAAGCCCTGCTCGCGCTGCACCGGGGCGCGCGGCGCGGCATTGGCCGGGCGTGCAGGACGGGCAGCGGTGCCGGCGCCCGGCGCAGCGGTGCGCGCAGTGGCGGCCGGCGCGGCTTCGGCACGTGGTTCCGCCACGGGAGCGGGCGTATCGCGCAGCACGCCCTTGATCACCGGCGTCTGCTTGTTGGTGGGCTCCTGCGAGCGGCGCGTCACGGCGGTGTTGGCCTCGACCTCGTCCGCCAGCTTGTAGCTGGCATCGAGGTTTTCCAGGCGCGGATCGTCGTGCTTGAGGCGCTCGAGCTTGTAGTGCGGCGTCTCCAGCGTCTTGTTGGGCACCATCAGCACCGACACGCGCTGCTTGAGTTCGATCTTGGCGATCTCGTTGCGCTTCTCGTTGAGCAGGAACGAGGCCACTTCCACCGGCACCTGGCAGTGCACGGCGGCGGTGTTGTCCTTCATGGACTCTTCCTGGATGATGCGCAGGATCTGCAGCGCCGAGCTCTCGGTGTCGCGGATGTGGCCCGAGCCACCGCAGCGCGGGCAGTTGATGTGCGCGCCTTCGGACAGCGCGGGCTTGAGGCGCTGGCGGCTCATCTCCATCAGGCCGAACTTGCTGATGCTGCCGAACTGCACGCGCGCGCGGTCCTGGCGCAGCGCGTCGCGCAGGCGGTTCTCGACCTCGCGGCGGTTCTTCGACTCTTCCATGTCGATGAAGTCGATGACGATCAGCCCGCCCAGGTCGCGCAGGCGCATCTGGCGCGCGACTTCGTCGGCGGCTTCGAGGTTGGTGCGCGTGGCGGTTTCCTCGATGTCGCCGCCCTTGATGGCGCGCGCCGAGTTCACGTCCACCGAGACCAGCGCCTCGGTGTGGTCGATCACCACGGCGCCGCCCGAGGGCAGGGTCACGGTGCGCGAATAGGCGGATTCGATCTGGTGCTCGATCTGGAAGCGGCTGAACAGCGGGGCGTCGTCGCGGTAGCGCTTGACCCGGGCGGCGTGCTCGGGCATGACGTGCGCCATGAACTGCTGCGCCTGTTCGTAGATGTCGTCGGTGTCGATGAGGATGTCACCGATCTCGTTGTTGAAGTAGTCGCGGATCGCACGGATCACCAGGCTCGATTCCTGGTAGATCAGGAAGGCGCCCTTGCCACCCCGGGCCGCGCCGTCGATGGCGCTCCAGAGCTTGAGCAGGTAGTTCAGGTCCCATTGCAGTTCGGGGGCGCTGCGGCCGATGCCGGCGGTGCGCGCGATGATGCTCATGCCCTTCGGGTATTCGAGCTGGTCCATCGCTTCCTTGAGCTCGGCCCGGTCCTCGCCCTCGATGCGGCGCGAGACGCCGCCGCCGCGCGGGTTGTTGGGCATCAGCACGACGTAGCGGCCGGCCAGCGAGATGAAGGTGGTGAGGGCCGCGCCCTTGTTGCCGCGCTCTTCCTTTTCGACCTGGACCAGCATTTCCTGGCCTTCGCGGATCACGTCGTTGATGCGCGCCTGGCTGGGGGGCACGCCCTCGGCGAAGTACTGGCGCGAGATTTCCTTGAAGGGCAGGAAGCCGTGGCGGTCTTCGCCGTAGTCGACGAAGCAGGCTTCCAGCGAAGGCTCGACCCGGGTGACCACTGCCTTGTAGATGTTGCCCTTGCGTTGCTCGCGGCCTTCGATCTCGATCTCGTAATCCAGCAGCTTCTGGCCGTCGACGATGGCCAGGCGGCGTTCTTCGGCCTGCGTAGCGTTGATGAGCATCCGTTTCATGATGCGTTTCCTTTGTTCGTTATGGAGGCGGGCCGGTCGGCAGCCATTTGCTGCTTGACCGGCTCGCCTGTGACTGTCAATCAAAGACGGGCTCTATCGGAGCCGATGATGCCGGACTGACGTCTTGAAACGAAAAGGAATGGCCGGGAATGCCGCGGATGCTGAGCGTCATTGGTTATGTCAGCAAGGGGGGCAAGGGCGCTTGGATGGGAGCGAGTGAATGCGCGTGCCGCTGGATCCCGGGAGGGAAAAGCGCCAGCGCGGGAGAAGCCGGGACCCGAGCGCGGACGGGCCGGTGCGGAGGTGAAGACCCCCGTCCCAACAAGACCATCCATGCATAAAGAATCCACATGCTCGCTTTGATCCGCTGGCAGGGGCGAACGCCGGGTCCGCTTGAGGCTGCCAACTTGAGATTCCGTATCAGTGTTTCAATTCGTCAGATTGCCCGGTGTGGCGCAGGCAATACAGGCATCCGGCCTGCAATTTGCGTGTGCGACACCGGCTGGCATCGACCTGCCTGCGCAGCGGGAAATGGCTGGTGGACTAAACTCCATGCAAATCAACCACTTACACTAGTATCGCGCAGGTGAAACACATTATAGAGGGCAAACCGGCAGTGGACCGAGCCCAAGGCACCACATCTCCCGCGGCACGCTTCATCGCCGTCGACGCCGATTCCGCCGGCCAGCGCCTGGATAACTTCCTGATACGCCACCTCAAGGGGGTGCCAAAAACCCATGTCTACCGCATCATCCGCAGCGGCGAAGTGCGCATCAACAAGGGCCGCGCCAGCGCCGACACGCGCGTGACCGAGGGCGACAGCGTGCGCCTGCCGCCGGTGCGGGTCTCCGACAAGGCCGCCGAAAAGGCAGCGCACCCGGCGCCGGCGCGAGAATTCCCCCAGCTGCTCGAGGACGAGCACCTGCTGGCCATCGACAAGCCCGCGGGCGTGGCCGTGCATGGCGGCAGCGGCGTGAGCTTCGGCGTGATCGAGCAGCTGCGCCAGGCGCGTCCCGAAGCCCGCTTTCTCGAACTCGTGCACCGGCTCGACAGGGAAACCTCGGGGATCCTGCTGGTCGCGAAGAAGCGCTCGGCGCTGACCGCGCTGCAGGACCAGTTCCGCGAGCGCGAGACCGGCAAGACCTACCTGGCGCTGGTGCAGGGCAGCTGGCCGGCCAACAGGAAGGTCATCGACACGCCGCTGCACAAATACCTGCTGCCCGACGGCGAGCGCCGCGTGCGCGTGACCACGGCCGACGACCCCGACGGCATGCGCTCGGTGACGCTGGTCAGGGTGCGCACGCAGATCGCCGCGCGGCCGCTGCAGGGCCTGCCGGCGATGAGCCTGCTGGAGGTCACTATCAAGACCGGGCGCACGCACCAGATCCGCGTGCACCTGTCCTCGCAGGGCCATGGCATCGTCGGCGACGACAAGTACGGCGACTTCGATTTGAACCGCCGCGTGCAAAAGCACGGCCTCAAGCGCATGTTCCTGCATGCCTGGCGGTTACAGTTCAACCATCCGGCATCGGGCGAACGCGTGGAGCTGCGCGCGGAGCTGCCTGCGGAGCTTGCCGGTTTCGTGGCCTGAACGGGCCTTTTCCTGTTGCTTTCGACGAAATTAGCATGTCTCTTTCTTCCCGCCGCTTCGACCTGATTGCCTTCGACTGGGACGGCACGCTGTACGACTCGACGGCCGCCATTACCAAGAGCATCCAGGAAGCGGTGCGCGACGTGGGCGGCCAGGTGCCGACCCACGAAGCCGCCTCCTATGTGATCGGCATGGCGCTGATGCCGGCGCTGGCGCATGCCGCGCCCGACGTGCCGCCCGAGAAATACCCCGAGCTGGGCAACCGCTACCGCTACCACTACCTGCAGCACCAGAACGACCTGAGCCTGTTCGAGGGCGTGGTGCCGATGCTCGAGGCGCTGCGCGAGCGCGGCCATCTGCTCACGGTGGCCACCGGCAAGAGCCGGCGCGGCCTGGACGAGGTGCTGGCGCGGGTGCCGCTCAGGGGCCTGATCGACGGCTCGCGCACTGCCGATGAGACCGCGGGCAAGCCGCATCCGCTGATGCTGCAGGAGCTGATGGCCGAATTCGGCGTCGAGCCGGGGCGCGTGCTGATGATCGGCGACACGACGCACGACCTGCTGATGGCGCGCAATGCCGGCTGCGCCAGCGTGGGCGTGGCCTATGGCGCGCATCCGTCGCTGAACTTCGCCGAGCTGCTGCCGCTGCATGTGGCGGACACCGTGGCCGACCTGCACCAGTGGCTGCAGGCCAACGGTTGAGCGCCAAAGGGTCCCGGCTCCGGGTGCAATGGCATTGCGCAAAGCCCGGGGTTGCGGCGCGCTGGCATACTTCCGATGACCTGATACCTGTCGAGTGATGACATGACCACCCCTCTGCCTCCTGGAACCCCCGGCTCCGAACCCTTGCCTCCCGCGGCGCCCGACCTGTGGGCCGAGGAGCGGCCGGACAGCGCCGCGCCCGCGCCCGCGGCCGCAGCCGCGCGGGCGCAGGTCCCGGGCTGGGAGCGCGAGGTGCTGGAGAACCTGGTCATGGCCACCATCCGCGAGCAGCGCGCCGCGCGCCGCTGGCGCCTGTTCGGCCGCATGTCCTGGCTGCTGGTGCTGCTGCTTCTGGGCTGGATGATGTTCGGCCGCGACGTGGCGACCACCACCGTGAGCGGCCCGCACACCGCCGTCGTGGACGTCAAGGGCGAAATCGCCGCCGGCGCCGAAGCCAGCGCCGAGTTCGTCGTCGCCGCCATGCGCAGCGCCTTCGAGGATTCGGGCTCGCGCGCCGTGGTGCTGCTGATCAACTCCCCGGGCGGCAGCCCGGTGCAGGCCGGCATCATCAATGACGAGATCCTGCGCCTCAAGGCCAAGCACGACAAGCCGGTCTATGCGGTGGTCGAGGAAACCTGCGCCTCCGCGGCCTACTACATTGCCGCCGCGGCCGACGCGATCTATGTCGACAAGGCCAGCATCGTCGGCAGCATCGGCGTGCTGATGGATGGTTTCGGCTTCACCGGCACGATGGAAAAGCTCGGCGTCGAGCGCCGCCTCATGACCGCTGGCGAGAACAAGGGCTTTCTGGATCCCTTCAGCCCGCAGTCCGAAGCCCAGCGCCAGCATGCGCAGAACATGCTGGACCAGATCCACCAGCAGTTCATCAACGTCGTGAAGAACGGCCGCGGCGAGCGCCTGAAGATCGATGCCGACACCTTCAGCGGCCTGTTCTGGACCGGCCAGCAGGCCGTCGAGATGGGCCTGGCCGACAAGCTCGGCAACCTCGACTATGTGGCGCGCGAGGTCGTCAAGGTCGAGGAGGTCATCGACTACACGCGCCGCGACAATGTGGCGGAACGGCTGGCCAAGCGCTTTGGCGCGGCGATCGGGGGCGGGGCGGTGCAGACGCTGCGCTCGGCGCTTCCGGTGTTGCGTTGAGGTTCATGGCTCTTTTCGAGGGCAGGCCGTCCACCCTTCGACAGGCTCGGGGCGAACGGTTACGCCCCCAGTCTGCTCTGCGCTAAATTAAGCGCGGCCGGCCTTCAACCCGTTCGTGCTGAGCCTGTCGAAGCATGAACGGCCTGCCCTATAGCAAGGTGGCAGCTTGCCGAGAAAAACGAAGCCAGCCCCGCACCCCTCACCTCCCCAGTGCAAACACCACCGGCGTGCGGTTGTCCGCCGGCACCGGCAGTTGCTTCCACTCGCGCACCAGCCGGCTCTCGATGCGCGCCGTGGCCAGCGTCAGACCCGCGGCCAGCGCCAGGCGGCTGTTGGGCTGCAGCGTCTGCAGCAGCGCCTGCCACAGCGCCGGGTTGCGGTAGGGCGTCTCGATGAACAGCTGGGTCTGGCCCTGGCGCAGCGCCAGCGCCTCGAGCTCGCGGATGCGCTGGCCGCGCGCCGCGCCGTCCTGCGGCAGGTAACCGACAAACGCGAAATTCTGGCCGTTGAGCCCGCTGGCGGCCAGCGTCAGCAGCAGCGAGACCGGGCCGACCAGCGGCGCCACCGTCAGCCCCAGGTCATGCGCGGCGCGCACGATGGAGCTGCCCGGGTCGGCAATGGCTGGCATGCCGGCTTCGCTGACCAGGCCGATATCGTGGCCCTGCAGGGCCGGCGCCAGGAGCAGCTTGGCATCGAACACCGCGCTGCCCCTGTCCCCGTGGTCGCCTTTCTTGTGCGCCTCGCGCGGCAGCTCGACGATGGACTGCGCCTGCAGCGGCGCGGCCAGCGGGAAGAGGGGGGCAATGCGGTTCAGGTAGCCGCGCGTGCTCTTGGCGTTCTCGCAGATCCAGTGCGTGAGGCCGGCGGCGCGGCGCAGCGTGGCCTCGGGCAGCACGTCGCCCAGCGGGGACTGGCTGTCGCAGCCGAAGTCCAGCGGCGCGGGCACGAGGTACAGCGTGCCGCGGGAGGAGGGGGCGGCGCTCATGGCAGTTGCAGCCCGGCGGCGCGCAGCAGCTGGGCGGTGCGGATCAGCGGCAGGCCGATCAGTGCCGTCGGGTCGTCATTGACGATCTGCGTGAGCAGCGTGATGCCCAGTCCCTCGCTTTTGGCGCTGCCCGCGCAGTCGTAGGGCTGCTCGGCGCGCAGGTAGCGCTCGATCTCGTCGTCCGTCAGCTCGCGGAACTGCACTTCCACCGTCGCCAGCGCGGTCTGCGCAAAGCCGCTGGCCTGGCAGACCACGCTGACGGCGGTCTCGAAAAGCACCGTCTGGCCGCGCATGGCCTGCAGCTGGCGCACCGCGCGCTCATGGGTCAGGGGCTTGCCCAGCGGCTGGCCCGCGAGGTCGGCAACCTGGTCGGAGCCGATCACGATGGCTTCGGGGTGCAGCGCGGCCACGGCGCGCGCCTTGGCTTCGGCCAGGCGCCGCGCCAGCGCGCGCGGGGCCTCGCCCAGCGCCGGGGTTTCGTCGACTTCGGGCGACACCGTCTCGAACGCAAGGCCCAGGCGCGACAGCAGTTCGCGCCGGTAGCGCGAGGTCGAGCCCAGGATCAGGGAGCGCGGGCGCAAAGGATTCGGAATGGCAGGGGATTCAAGCATGCGCCGATTCTCTTACACTGGCCGCCATGACCAAGGAATTTTCCCCGGACCGGCTCGATGTCAAGGCGTTTGCGCAGGCGCAGGCGCACCTCGAGGGCCAGGATCCGCTTTCGCGATTCAAACGCCTGGTGCTCGAATCCCAGGGCCCGCACGATGATGTCCAGGTCCGCTGGGCGGCCCAGGGCGAGCTGCGCACCGAGCCCGGGGCGCTGTCGCAGACCTGGCTGCACCTGCAGGCCGAGGTGGACCTGCCGATGGTCTGCCAGCGCTGCCTCACGCTGGCTTCCATCCCCCTGGATGTGGACCGGTCTTTCCGCTTCGTCGCCGATGAAGCCACGGCCGAGGCGCTCGATGATGAAAGTGAGGAGGACCTGCTGGCATTGAGCAAGGACTTCGCGCTGCTCGAGCTGCTCGAGGACGAGCTGCTGATGGAGCTGCCCGTGGTGCCGATGCACGACGTCTGCCCCGAAAGCCTGCCGCTGGCCTCGAGCGACGAGGATTTCAACCAGGCGACGAGCGAGAAGCCCAACCCCTTCGCGGCGCTGGCCAGCCTGCGCATCGCCAAGCCGAAGCCAGACGCCTGAACCGGGTCGCCGCCACTTCCCTCCTGCGCCTGCAGCGCCGAACCTCCTGCGCCTGCAGCGCAGAACCTCCTGCGCCTGCAGCGCAGGAGTGGGTATTACCCTTTCCCCGGGGTTTGCGTTATACTCTTAGGCTTCTCGCGAATCCCCTCGTGTCTTCAATGGGCTGATCGCGTTTTTTACCAACCCCTTCAAGACTCAGGAGCCACCATGGCTGTTCAGCAAAACAAGAAATCCCCCTCCAAGCGCGGCATGCACCGTTCGCACAACGCCCTGAACGTGCCCGGCATCGCCGTCGAGCCGACCACGGGTGAAACCCACCTGCGCCACCACATCAGCCCCAGCGGCGTCTACCGCGGCCGCCAAGTGCTGAAGAACAAGTCCGAAGCCTGATCTTCGACCGCTCCCACAGGGCCCGCGGCTACACACTGAGTAGCGCGGGCTTTTGTGTTTTTGAACGCATCATTTTTCTTTTGAGACCTTCCTGAAGGTCCGCAGGTCGCCCATGATCACACTGGCTGTTGACTGCATGGGGGGCGATCACGGCCCCCGCGTCACGCTCGCGGCGTGCCGTCAGTTTCTTGACAAGCATCCCCAGGCGCATCTTCTGCTCGTCGGCAGGCCCGAGAGCCTGCAATCCTTCCAGCACGAACGTGTGACCCTGGTGCCGGCGGCCGAAGTCGTCGGCATGGACGACCCGGTTGAAGTCGCGCTGCGGCGCAAGAAGGACTCTTCCATGCGCGTCGCCGTGGAGCAGGTCAAGAAAGGTGCCGCCGCCGCTGCCGTGTCGGCCGGCAACACCGGCGCGCTGATGGCCATTGCGCGCTACGTGCTCAAGACCCTCGAGGGCATCGACCGCCCGGCCATCGCCGCGCAACTGCCCAACGGCCTGGGCCGGGCCACCACCGTGCTGGACCTGGGCGCCAACGTCGATTGCACCGCCGAGCACCTGCTGCAGTTCGCCTTCATGGGCACGGCCCTGGTGTCGGTGCTGGACGAAGGCTCGAAGGCTTCGGTCGGCCTGCTCAACATCGGCGAAGAGGCGATCAAGGGCAGCGACGTCATCAAGCGCAGCGGCGAGCTGCTGCGCCAGGCGGGGCAGGCCGGTGAGCTGAACTTCTTCGGCAACGTCGAAGGCAACGACATCTTCAAGGGAACGGTCGACATCGTGGTGTGCGACGGCTTCGTCGGCAACGTGGCGCTCAAGACCAGCGAAGGCGTGGCCTCGATGATCAGCAACGGGCTCAAGCAGGAGTTCAAGCGCAACCTGCTGACCAAGCTGGCGGCCGCAGTGGCCTATCCCGTGCTGTCGGCGCTGATGAAGCGCATGGACCACCGCCGCTACAACGGCGCGGCGCTGCTGGGCCTGCGCGGCCTGGTGTTCAAGAGCCATGGATCGGCCGATGCGATTGCTTTCGAGTACGCGCTGAGCCGGGCGTATGATGCGGCCTGCAATAACTTGCTTGACCGCGTTCAGTCCCGGATCGCCCGCGCCGCTCCCCTGCTGGACGCCGTGCCAGCCACTCCGGCTGCCCCTGTGTCGGCGTCTTGAGCTTAAAAACAGATGAGAATCTATTCCCGCATCACCGGCACCGGAAGCTACCTGCCGCCCCGGCGTGTGACCAATCAGGACATCCAGGCCGATCTGGCCACGCGCGGCATCGAGACTTCGGACGAATGGATCGTCGAGCGCACCGGCATCCGCGCCCGGCATTTCGCCGCGCCCGATGTCGCCAGCAGCGACCTGGCGCTGGAAGCGGCGCGCAACGCGCTCGAGGCCGCGGGCCGCACGGCCGCCGACGTGGACCTGATCATCGTCGCCACCTCCACGCCCGACATGGTCTTCCCGTCCAGCGCCGCGATCCTGCAGCACAAGCTGGGCGCGAGCGGCTGCCCGGCATTTGACGTGCAGGCGGTGTGCAGCGGCTTCGTCTACGCGCTCACGGTGGCCGATGCCCTGGTCCAGACCGGCAGCGCCAAATGCGCGTTGGTCATCGGCGCCGAGGTCTTCAGCCGCATCCTGGATTTCAACGACCGCACGACCTGCGTGCTGTTCGGCGATGGCGCGGGCGCCGTGGTGCTGGAGGCTTCGGAGCAGCCGGGCATCCTGGCCAGCGACCTGCATGCCGACGGCAAGCACAGCGGCATCCTGTGCGTGCCCGGCAACGTCTCGGGCGGCAAGGTGCTGGGCGACCCGGTGCTGAAGATGGACGGCCAGGCGGTGTTCAAGCTGGCCGTGGGCGTGCTCGAGAAGGCCGCGCGCGCCACGCTCGACAAGGCCGGCATGACCGATGCCGACATCGACTGGCTGATTCCCCACCAGGCGAACATCCGCATCATGCAGAGCACCGCCAAGAAGCTCGGGCTGCCGATGGAGAAGGTCATCGTCACCGTCGACCAGCACGGCAACACCTCGGCGGCGTCGATTCCGCTGGCGCTGGACCATGGCGTGCGCAGCGGCCAAATCAAGCCCGGCCAGAACCTGCTGCTCGAAGGCGTGGGCGGGGGCTTCACCTGGGGCGCGGTGCTGCTCAAGCTGTAACCGCCGGCGGCCAAGGGGCCGCCTTTTTTCCAAAACTAAAAGAAGATCGTGAGCATGAAGAAATTTGCATTTGTCTTTCCTGGCCAGGGATCGCAGTCCGTGGGTATGCTGGACGCCTGGCAGGACCATCCGGTGGTCGTGCAGACCCTGCAGGAAGCTTCCGACGCGCTGGGCGAGGATGTCGCCCAGCTGATCCACGCAGGCCCGAAGGAAGCGCTGGCCCTGACCACCAACACCCAGCCGGCGATGCTGGTCGCGGGCGTGGCCGCATGGCGCGTCTGGTGCGCCGAAGGCGGCGCGCAGCCCGAGGCGCTGGCCGGCCATTCGCTGGGCGAGTATTCGGCGCTGGTGGCATCGGGCGTGTTGACGCTGGCCCAGGCCGCGCCGCTGGTGCGCTTGCGCGCGCAGGCCATGCAGGAAGCCGTGCCCGTGGGCGCCGGCGCGATGGCCGCCATCCTCGGCATGGGTGCGGATGCGGTGACCGCAGGCTGCGCCGAAGTCACGGCCCGCCTGGGCGGCACCGAAGCCGTCGAAGCGGTGAATTTCAACGATCCCGCGCAGACCGTCATTGCCGGCAGCAAGCTGGCGGTGGAAAAGGCCTGCGAGGCGCTCAAGGCCGCGGGCGCCAAGCGCGCGCTGCCGCTGCCGGTGTCGGCGCCGTTCCACTCCAGCCTGATGAAGCCCGCCGCCGAGAAGCTGCGCGCGGCGCTGGCGCAGACCGTGCTGGCGGCACCGACGATTCCGGTCATCAACAACATCGACGTCGCGGTGCAGGCCGAGGCCGATGCCATCCGCGACGCTCTGTACCGCCAGGCCTTCGGGCCGGTGCGCTGGGTCGAGTGCGTGCAGGCCATGAAGGCCCGCGGCATCACCCACCTGGTCGAATGCGGCCCGGGCAAGGTGCTGACGGGCCTGACCCGGCGCATCGACGCCGAACTCACGGGCGCAGCCCTCTACGATCCGGCCACACTGGCCGAAGTGAAAGAACTGATCGCATGACAGAAAACTCCAAACCCCAAGTGGCCCTGGTGACCGGCGCCACGCGCGGCATTGGCGCCGCCATCGCGCTGGAACTGGCCGGTCGCGGCTACCAAGTGGTCGGCACGGCCACCTCCGACAGCGGCGCCGAGCGCATCGGCGAGGCCCTGGCGGCCTTTCCCGGCTGCCGCGGCGTCAACCTCAACGTCACCGACGGCGCGGCCGTCGAGGCGCTGATCGACGGCATCGTCAAGGCCCAGGGCGGCCTGCACGTGCTGGTCAACAACGCGGGCATCACGCGCGACCAGCTGGCCATGCGCATGAAGGACGAAGACTGGGACGCGGTGATTGACACCAATCTCAAAGCGGTCTTCCGCGTCAGCCGCGCCGCCATCCGTCCGATGATGAAGCAGCGCTTTGGCCGTATCATCTCGATCACCAGCGTGGTTGGCGCCTCCGGCAATCCGGGCCAGGCCAACTACGCGGCCGCCAAGGCCGGCGTTGCCGGCATGACGCGCGCGCTGGCGCGCGAGCTGGGCAGCCGAAACATCACCGTCAACTGCGTGGCCCCCGGTTTCATTGAAACCGACATGACCGCACAGCTGCCGCAGGAGCAGCGCCAGGCGCTGCAATCGCAGATTGCCCTGGGGCAACTGGGTCAGCCGTCCGACATCGCACACGCCGTCGCCTACCTCGCATCCTTGGGTGCAGGTTACGTGACAGGGCAGGAATTGCATGTCAACGGTGGCATGTACATGTAATTGTCAAGAGTCAACGCCGTATGTCCGAACGGCAGCTGTGCAGGGGTTTTGCTCCAAGCAGCTAGAATCGCGGATTCATTCACAACCCCCAGAGGGAAACCATGAGCGATATCGAAGCACGTGTCAAAAAAATCATCGCCGAACAACTCGGCGTGGAAGAGTCTCAAGTCACCAGCGAAAAGGCCTTCGTGGCTGATCTGGGTGCCGACTCGCTGGACACCGTGGAACTGGTGATGGCTTTGGAAGACGAGTTCGGCATCGAGATTCCCGACGAAGACGCCGAGAAGATCACGACGGTGCAGAACGCCATCGACTACGCCAACACCCACCAGAAGGCCTAAAGGCCTGCGCGCATTGCGCGTTCAGTAGAAAGTTTTACGCATGAGCCGTCGTCGCGTTGTCGTGACCGGCCTGGGTTGCATCAGCCCCGTAGGTAACACGGTGGCGGATGCCTGGGCCAATATCCTGGCCGGCCAGTCCGGAATTGACCTCATCACGAAGTTCGACACCTCGAACTTCTCCTGCAAGATCGCGGGTGAGGTCAAAGGATTTGATGTCGAGTCCTATATCAGCGCAAAGGATGCGCGCGGTATGGACAGCTTCATCCACTATGGCATTGCGGCCGCGGCGCAGGCGGTGCAGGATGCGGGCCTGCCCACGGGCGAAGCCCTGTCCGAGGACCTTGCCACGCGCATCGGCTGCGTGGTGGGCTCCGGCATCGGCGGCCTGCCGCTGATCGAGAATACACAGATCGAACTGGGCAACCGCGGCCCGCGCCGCATCACCCCGTTCTTCGTGCCCGCGTCCATCATCAACATGGTGGCCGGCCACGTGTCCATGCGCTTCGGCTTCAAGGGCCCGAACCTCGCCGTGGTCACGGCCTGTACCACCGGGCTGCACTGCATCGGCGAAGCCGGCCGCATGATCGAGTACGGCGACGCCGACGTGGTGATCGCCGGCGGCACCGAAGCCACGGTCTCGCCCCTGGGCGTGGGCGGCTTTGCCGCCATGCGTGCGCTTTCGACGCGCAACGACGACCCGAAGACGGCGTCGCGTCCCTGGGACAAGGACCGTGACGGCTTCGTGCTGGGCGAGGGCGCCGGCATGCTGGTGCTCGAGGAGTACGAGCACGCCAAGGCCCGCGGCGCCAGGATCTACGCCGAACTGGCGGGCTACGGCATGAGTGCCGACGCCGGCCACATGACCGCGCCCAACATGGACGGCCCACGCCGCGCCATGCTCAACGCCATGCGCAATGCAGGAGTCAACGCCGACCAGGTGGACTACCTCAACGCCCATGGCACTTCCACGCCGCTGGGCGACCTCAACGAGACGCGCGCCATCAAGGCCGCGCTCGGCGACCATGCGAAAGACATGGTGGTGAGCTCGACCAAGTCGATGACCGGCCACCTGCTGGGCGGCGCCGGCGGCATCGAGAGCGTGTTCACGGTGCTGGCGCTGCACCACCAGAAGGTGCCGCCGACCATCAACATCTTCTCGCAGGATCCGGACTGCGATCTCGACTACTGCGCGAATACCGCGCGGGACATGAAGATCGACGTGGCGCTGAAGAACAACTTCGGTTTCGGCGGGACCAACGGCTCGCTGATCTTCAAGCGGATCTGATTCACCTTCAGCCGCTGCACCATGCCAAGGCGCCGCTCTCCCGCACATCTGCTGCCGGGGCGGCGCTTTTTTCATGGGGCCGCGCCATGACGCGCAGCGCGCCGGCGCGCCAGGCCTATGCGCTGGCCAGGCCGCCGCGCGTGCTGGGCTGGGGGCTGCTGGCGCTGGCGGGGCTGGCCGCGGCGGCGCTGGCGCTGTGGGCGCTGCAGGGCGCGGGCGCACGGCCCTGGGCGCCGGCGCTGGGCCTTGCGCTGTGGCTGGCGGTGGGCGCGTTCGCCTGGCGCGGCTGGCGCCAGTGGCCCGAAGGCGCGCTGGAATGGGACGGCAGCGCCTGGTGGCTGCACGCCGGCCAGGACGCGCGGCCCGTGCCGCTGCGCGCCGTGCCTGAGGTCTGCTGGGACGGGCAGGGCTTCCTGCTGCTGCGCGTGGCGCTGCCCGCGCGGCGCCCGCGCTGGCTATGGCTCGAGGCCGCGAGCGCGCCCGCGCTGTGGGGGGATCTGCGGCGTGCGGTATATTGGCGCGCCCGGCCTGCCCAGAGCGCTTGACAGCGCCGGAGGCCGCCCAGCGCGCCCTGAACGATTCCATGAAGCCTTCCGTGACTCCTCCCTCCACCAGCGACAGCGACCTCCAATTGGTGGAGCGGACCAATGCCGGGGACCAGCGGGCCTTCGAGCTGCTGGTGATCAAGTACCAGCGCCGCATCGAGCGCCTGATCGCGCGCATGGTGCGCGACACCGACCAGGTGCAGGACATCGCGCAGGAAACCTTCATCCGCGCCTACCGCGCGCTGCACCAGTTCCGCGGCGAGGCCCAGTTCTATACCTGGCTGTACCGGATCGCGGTCAATACCGCGAAGAAGGCGCTGCTCGACATGAAGCGCAATCCGGTGGTGGCGGATTCGGCATTGCGCAACCAGAGCGACGAACATGAAACTTCTGCCGCTGGACAAGAACTAACCACGGACGAGACACCGGAGACGGTGCTGGCGGCCCAGGAAATCGCCGAGGCGGTGAACGCCGCGATGCAGGCCCTGCCCGAGGAATTGCGCCAGGCGGTGACGCTGCGCGAGATCGAGGGCCTGAGCTACGAGGAGATTGCCGCGGCCATGGAGTGTCCGATCGGCACGGTGCGTTCGCGCATCTTTCGTGCACGCGAGGCGATTTCTGCGCGGGTCAAGCCGCTGCTGGAGAACCAGACGGGCAAGCGTTGGTAAGCGTGGGTAGTTGGCGCTGCTGCGGCGCCGGTGGATGGCAACATGAATCAAGATCTGAACCAAAGTCAAAGAGAACAGCTGTCGGCATTGGCCGACGGGGAACTGGCGGCCGGGGATATTGGCACGGCGCTGGCGTTCGCGGACAGCGATGAAGGCCGCCAGGCCTGGCAGCTGTACCAGCTGGTGGGCGATGTGCTGCGCTCGCCGGAGCTGGCGCACCACGCGCAGCACGACGTGCTGTCGGGCGTGCGCGCCGAGCTGGCGCGCGAGCCGCGGCTGCAGCCTGCGCAGCTGCGGCCCATTGCCGCGGCGCACGCACCCGAGCGCGCGGCCAACGCTTCCGTGTTCCGCTGGAAGATGGCCGCCGGCGTGGCCTCGTTCGCGGCCGTGGCCGCGTTCGGCTGGAGCTCGCTGCGCACGGGCAGCGACAGCGGCATGCAGCTGGTGCAGAACGACACGCCCCAGCAGTCGGTGCCTGGCGAGATGCTGGCCATGCAGGCCGGTCCGGGCGCGCCGATCATGCTGCGCGACCCGCGCCTCGACGAGCTGCTGGCCGCGCACCGCCAGTACAGCAGCGTCGCGGCACTGCAGATGCCGGCGAACTTCCTGCGCAACGCGAGTTTTTCCGACGCTTCCGTGCACCATTGAGTGCCCCGGCAGGGTGCATGATGGCAGGGTGGTCGGCGCGCCTGCCGGGAACCAAATCCGCGCGGCGCGTTCCAAAGCTTGTTTGCTTCGAGAATCGTGAAAGGATGAGAATGTCCCATACCTCCTGGAGATCGGCACGCTCGGCCGTGCTGGCATCGGTCATGGCAGCCGCGTCGGCGGGCGCGCTTCTGCCCGCCTCGGCGCTGGCCCAGGCGCCGGCCGCGCTGCCCTCCGCCGCCGCGGCGGCCGTGCGCGGCCTGCCGGACTTCACCGACCTGGTCGAACAGGTCGGGCCGTCGGTGGTCAACATCCGCACCTCGGAAAAGGTCGCCAGCCGCAACAACGCCGCCGGCATGGACGAGGAGATGCTGGAGTTCTTCCGGCGCTTCGGCGTGCCCATTCCCAACCTGCCGCAGCGCCCGCAGCGGCCCCAGCAGCCGCAGCAGCCCGAAGAGGAGCAGGCGCGCGGCGTGGGCTCGGGCTTCATCCTG
Source organism: Comamonas endophytica (assembly GCF_023634805.2). Taxonomy (NCBI): domain Bacteria; kingdom Pseudomonadati; phylum Pseudomonadota; class Betaproteobacteria; order Burkholderiales; family Comamonadaceae; genus Comamonas; species Comamonas endophytica. The sequence continues at coordinate 985,552 of NZ_CP106881.1, read as the reverse complement.
ACGCAGGATGGCTACGTCATGACCAACGCGCATGTGGTCGAGGGTGCCTCCGAAGTCATCGTGACGCTGACCGACAAGCGCGAGTTCAAGGCCAAGATCATCGGTTCGGACAAGCGCACCGACGTGGCCGTGGTGAAGATCGAGGCCCGCGGCCTGCCCGCCGTCAAGGTCGGCGACGTCAACCGCCTCAAGGTCGGCGAGTGGGTCATGGCCATCGGCTCGCCCTTCGGCCTGGAGAACAGCGTCACCGCCGGCATCGTCAGCGCCAAGCAGCGCGACACGGGTGAATACATTCCCTTCATCCAGACCGACGTGGCCATCAACCCCGGCAACTCGGGCGGCCCGCTGATCAACCTGCGCGGCGAGGTGGTGGGCATCAACAGCCAGATCTACTCGCGCTCGGGCGGCTTCATGGGCATTTCCTTTGCCATTCCCATGGACGAGGCGATCCGCGTCAGCGACCAGCTGCGCACCTCGGGCCGCGTGACGCGCGGGCGCATCGGCGTGCAGATCGGCGCCGTGACCAAGGACGTCGCCGAATCCATCGGCCTGGGCAAGCCCCAGGGCGCGCTGGTCAGCGCCGTCGAGGCCGGCTCGCCGGCCGAGAAGGCGGGCATCGAGGCGGGCGACGTGATCACGCGCTACGAAGGCAAGCCGATCGAGAAGTTCGGCGACCTGCCGCGCATGGTGGGCAACACCAAGCCCGGCACCAAGAGCGCCATCACGGTGTTCCGCCGCGGCAGCCAGCGCGACCTGAGCATCACCATTGCCGAGGTCGAGCCCGATGAGAAGGCCCAGACCGCTGCGGCGCCAGGCGATGACAAGGCACCCAAGTCGTCGTCGGCCGCGGCCCAGCAGCTGGGCCTGGGCGTTGCCGAGTTGAGCGAAGCGCAGAAGAAGGACCTGAAGATCAAGGGCGGCGTGCGCGTGGTCTCGGCCGAGGGCGCGGCCGCGCGTGCCGGCCTGCGCGAGGGCGACGTGCTGCTGGCCGTGGCCAACACCGAGATCGCCAACCTCAAGGGCTTCGAGGCCGCGCTGGCCAAGGCCGACAAGGCCAAGCCGATCAACCTGCTGGTGCGCCGCGGCGAGTGGGCGCAGTATGTGCTGATCCGTCCGTCGCGCTGAAGCGGGACTGCGCCTATCCCCTGGAGCGGCGCATGCACCGCCTGGCGCCGGATTCGGCGCATTGGGTAGAATGGCCGGTTGCGGCCGCAAAGGGTGGCGGCATGCGCCTTCGGGAAGCATGCGCCACCCTGGCCAGTGGAGCGCGGCGCGGTGCCAGAGGGCCCGCGCGCATGACCCTTTCGCCAACTGGCAATTCCCTTCGGGGGCGGTGCGCGGCGGCTTCTGCAGATGGGCTTTTTGCCTACAATGAAGCCCCAACCATCGCAGTTGCCCTAGATTGTTGGTTCAGGGCGCGTCTCCAGTCGACGCGCCCTTTTTTCTTGCACGCGCTCTCCCTGTTTTTTTCTTACCAGACGCCTTTCGTTGATGAAGCACATCAGAAATTTCTCCATCATTGCGCATATCGACCATGGCAAGTCGACCCTTGCGGACCGACTGATCCAACGCTGCGGTGGTCTCGCCGAGCGCCAAATGGAAGCGCAGGTGCTGGACTCGATGGACATCGAGAAAGAGCGCGGCATCACCATCAAGGCACAGACGGCAGCGCTGCAGTACAAGGCCAGGGACGGCCAGGTCTACAACCTGAACCTGATCGACACCCCGGGCCACGTCGACTTCTCGTACGAAGTCAGCCGTTCGCTGTCGGCCTGCGAAGGCGCACTGCTGGTGGTCGATGCCTCGCAGGGCGTCGAGGCCCAGACCGTGGCCAACTGCTACACCGCGCTGGACCTGGGCGTCGAGGTGGTGTCGGTGCTCAACAAGATGGATCTGCCCAATGCCGATCCCGACAACGCCAAGGCCGAGATCGAGGACGTGATCGGCATCGACGCGACGGATGCGATCCCCTGCTCGGCCAAGAGCGGCATGGGCGTCGACGACATCCTCGAGGCCATCGTGGCGAAGATCCCCCATCCCAAGGGCGAGCCCGAGGCGCCGCTGCGCGCGATGATCATCGACAGCTGGTTCGACCCCTATGTGGGCGTCGTCATGCTGGTGCGCGTGGTCGACGGCCAGCTCAGGAAGAACGAGCGCATCAAGCTGATGGCCACGGGGGCGGTCTATGAAGCCGGCTCGCTGGGCGTGTTCACGCCCGCCAACGAGGCGCGCGAGGCGCTGCGCGCGGGCGAGGTGGGCTACGTGATCTGCGGCATCAAGGAGCTCAAGGCCGCCAAGGTCGGCGACACCATCACGCTGGAAAAGAAGCTGCCCAACAACCTGGGCCCGGCCGAGCAGGCGCTGCCCGGCTTCAAGGAGATCCAGCCCCAGGTGTTCGCCGGCCTGTATCCGACCGAAGCCAGCGAGTACGACTCGCTGCGCGACGCGCTCGAGAAACTGCAGCTCAACGACGCCTCGCTGCAGTACGAGGCCGAGGTCTCGCAGGCGCTGGGCTTCGGCTTCCGCTGCGGCTTCCTGGGCCTGCTGCACATGGAGATCGTGCAGGAGCGCCTGGAGCGTGAGTTCGACCAGGACCTGATCACCACCGCGCCCAGCGTGGTCTACGAGGTGGTCAAGGGCGACGGCGAGGTGATCATGGTCGAGAACCCGTCCAAGATGCCCGACCAGGGCCGGCTCCAGGAAATCCGCGAGCCCATCGTCACCGTGCACCTCTACATGCCGCAGGAATACGTGGGCCCGGTGATGACGCTGGCCAACCAGAAGCGCGGCGTGCAGATCAACATGGCCTACCACGGCCGCCAGGTCATGCTGACCTACGAGATGCCGCTGGGCGAGATCGTGCTGGACTTCTTCGACAAGCTCAAGAGCGTCTCGCGCGGCTATGCCTCGATGGACTACGAGTTCAAGGAGTACCGCGCCTCCGACGTGGTCAAGGTCGACATCCTGCTCAACGGCGAAAAGGTCGATGCGCTGTCGATCATCGTGCACCGCTCGCAGTCCGCCTACCGCGGCCGCGCCGTGGTCGCCAAGATGCGCGAAATCATCAGCCGCCAGATGTTCGACGTTGCCATCCAGGCCGCGATCGGCGCCAACATCATCGCCCGCGAGACCGTCAAGGCGCTGCGCAAGAACGTGCTGGCCAAGTGCTACGGCGGCGACATCAGCCGCAAGCGCAAGCTGCTGGAAAAGCAAAAGGCCGGCAAGAAGCGCATGAAGCAGATCGGCGCCGTCGAAGTGCCGCAGGAAGCCTTTCTGGCGATTTTGCAAGTGGAGGATTGATGCGAGCAATGCAATGGATCACGGCGGCCGTGCTGGGCGCCTTCTTGGGCTACATCGCTGCCTGGTATCTGGGTTTCCTGCAGGGCAACTTCTCGCTGCTGCTGTTCCTGGCCACCGTGGTGACCGGCGTGTACTGGGTGGCCGAGCGCCTGTATTTCTGGCCGCGCCGGCGTGCCGCCGCGGCCGCGCTCGAGCAGTCGATGGTCGAGCGCCGCGCCGAGCTCGACCGCAAGGGCATCGCCAAGGTCGATCTCGAGGTCAGCCCCGAGGCCCGGGGCCGCGTGCTGATGCAGCCCTGGTGGCTGGACTGGACGGCGGGCCTGTTCCCGGTGATCGCCATCGTCTTCGTGCTGCGTTCCTTCCTGTTCGAGCCCTTCAAGATTCCCTCGGGCTCGATGATCCCCACGCTGCTGGTCGGCGACCTGATCCTGGTCAACAAGTTCACCTATGGCGTGCGCCTGCCGGTGCTCAACAAGAAGGTCATCGAGGTCTCCACCCCCGAGCGCGGCGACGTGATGGTGTTCCGCTTCCCGCCGCAGCCCACGCTGGACTACATCAAGCGCGTGGTCGGCGTGCCCGGCGACGAGATCGGCTACTTCAACAAGCGCCTGACCATCAATGGCCAGCCCGTCGAGACTGCCAAGCTTCCCGACTTCTTTGAAAAGGACGAGATGAAGTATTTCCAGCAGTTCGAGGAAAAGCTCGGCGGCAAGGCGCATCGGCTGCTCAACAATGCCAATGCGTCGGCCTTCATCCAGGGCGCGAGCGACTTCCCGTTCCGCGAGAACTGCCGCTACAGTGTCGAGGGCGTGAGCTGCAAGGTGCCCGAAGGGCATTACTTCGTGATGGGCGACAATCGCGACAACTCGCTGGATTCCCGCTACTGGGGCTTCGTGCCCGACGAGAACATCGTCGGCAAGGCCTTCTTTGTCTGGATGAACTTCGGCGATCTCAAACGCATCGGCAGCTTCCATTGAGGCCACCGGCGCACCGACTGGCCCGGGCCGCAGCGGCCCCTGACGAGGAGCTCTGAGGAGACCGGAACATGAGAATGCACAACATCGCCCGCCGCACGCGCCAGCGTGGGCTGTCCTTCCTGGGCCTGGTGTTCATGGCCGTGGTGGCTGTCTCGGTGGTCGCCATCGGCGGACAATCCGTCCCCATCTTCCTGGAATACCAGGCCGTGCTCAAGGCGGCGGACAAAGCCGCCCGCGAGGGCAAGACGGTGCCGGAGGTGCGCGCCATCTTCGACCGCGCCGCGACGATCGACAATATCAAATCCATCCAGGGCTCGGACCTGGAGGTGACCAAGCACAACGAACGGGTGCAGGTGGCCTTCAGCTACTCCCGCGAGATAGCGCTCGCGGGGCCAGCCCATCTCGTTTACCGTTTTGAGAAGCAGATTCCCTAGGTGCAACCCGGACTCATCGCATTGCAGCAGCGCCTGCAGCACACATTCAAGGATCCTGCCCTGCTGCAGCGCGCGCTGACGCACCGCAGCTTTTCGGCAGACCACAACGAACGCCTGGAATTCCTCGGCGACTCGGTGCTCAGCCTGGCGATCTCCAGCCTGCTGTACGAGCGGCTGCGCGCGCAGCCCGAGGGCGACCTGTCGCGCGTGCGCGCCAACCTCGTCAAGCAGGATACGCTGCACCGCATCGCGCTGCGCCTGCAGCTGCCCGAGGTGCTGCGCCTGGGCGAGGGCGAATTCAAGTCGGGTGGCAAGCAGCGGCCCTCGATCCTTGCCGACGCGGTGGAAGCGCTGATCGGCGCGGTGTACCTCGATGCGGGCTATGCGCCAGCCGAGGTGGTGGTGCACCACCTGTTCGAGAAGGTCGAGATCAATCCGCAGATGGAGGCAGCGGCCAAGGACGCGAAGACCGCACTCCAGGAATGGCTGCAGGGCCGCAAGATGAAGCTGCCGCAGTACCGTGTGGTGGCGACCACCGGCGCGGCGCACCGCCAGCAGTTCGAGATCGAATGCGCCATCGCCGAGATGGACCTGGTCAAGCGCGGCACGGGCGGCTCCCGCCGCGCGGGCGAGCAGGCCGCGGCCGAGGCCATGTTGAACACATTGAAAGCAAAGAACCATGAATGACGCTACCCACGACGTAGCCGGCGACGCGGACGGGGAACAGCCCGACGCGCATGATCCCATCGGCGCGATGCTGGCCGCGGCCGGCGCGCCGCTGCATGCCGAAGGCCAGCGCTGCGGCCTGATCGCCATCGTCGGCAAGCCCAACGTCGGCAAGTCGACGCTGATGAACGCGCTGGTCGGCCAGAAGATCAGCATCACCTCGCGCAAGGCGCAGACCACGCGCCACCGCATCACCGGCATCGCCACGCGCGAAGCCACGCAGTTCGTGTTCGTCGACACGCCGGGCTTCCAGACCCAGCACTCGACCGCGCTCAACAAGTCGCTGAACAAGACCGTCATGGGCGCGATCAGCGACGTGGACCTGATCCTGTTCGTCGTCGAGGCCGGCAACTTCACGCTGGCCGACGCCAAGGTGCTGAGCCTGTTCAAGCCCGGCATCCCGACGCTGCTGGTGGCCAACAAGCTCGACCAGGTGCACCGCCGCGCGGACATCGCGCCCTGGCTCAAGAGCATGCAGGAGCGCCATCCCTTTGCCGAGTTCGTGCCGATGTCGGCCAAGAAGCGCGACGACATCCAGCGCCTGTTCGGCATCTGCGAGAAGTACCTGCCCGAGCAGCCCTGGTTCTACGGCCCGGACGAGCTCACCGACCGCAGCGAGAAGTTCCTGGTCACGGAAACCGTGCGCGAGAAGCTGTTCCGCTTCACCGGCGACGAGCTGCCCTACACCTCCACCGTGGTGCTGGACAAGTTCAGCGAGGAAAAGAGCAAGCAGCACAAGCGCTTCGTGCGCACCGCGGTGACCATCGTCGTCGAGCGCGAGGGCCACAAGGCGATGGTGATCGGCGAGAAGGGCGAACGCCTCAAGCGCATCAGCACCGAGGCGCGCCAGGAGCTCGAGCGCCTGCTCGACGGCAAGGTGTTCCTGGAAGTCTGGGTCAAGGTGCGCTCCGGCTGGGCCGACGACGAGGCGCGCGTGCGCTCCTTCGGCTACGAATAGCCCGCACATGGCGGCCGCCAAGCGCGTCTCCGAGGAACCTGCCTTCGTGCTCCATCGCTATGACTGGAGCGAATCCAGCCTGATCCTGGAGGTGTTCACACGCCACCGCGGGCGCGTGGCGCTGGCGGCGCGCGGCGCCAAGAAGCCGACCTCGAATTTCCGCCCGGTGCTGCTGCCGCTGCAGCCGCTGCGCGTGACCTACACGCTGGGCGCCGAGGGCAACGCCGAGATCCACACGCTCAAGGGCGCGGAATGGGCCGGCGGCCACGTCATGCCCATGGGCGATGCGCTGCTCTCGGGGCTTTACCTCAACGAGCTGCTGCTGCGGCTGCTGGCGCGCGACGATCCCTACACCGCGCTGTTCGATGTCTATGCCGGCGTGGTGCGCGTGCTGGCCGGCACCCAGGGCGAGGCCCTGGAGCCGGTGCTGCGCGCCTTCGAGCTGGTGCTGCTGCGCGCGCTGGGCCTGCTGCCGAGCCTGGCCGAGGAGACCATGACGCTGTCGGCACTGGCGCCCAGGGGCCGCTATGTGCTGGTGCCCGAGGGCGGCCTGCGCCAGGCTGCCGCCGGCGAGCGCGCGGCGCTCAGCGGCGCGCAGTGGCGATCGCTCGAGCAGGCGCTGGCCGCGGAGCATCTGCCGCAGGCCTACACCGCCACGCTGCGCGCCGCCGCGCCGGTCGCGCTGGCGCTCAAATCCCAATTGCGCACGCTGCTGCAATACCATTGCGGCAACCCGCTGCTGCGCACCCGCCAGCTGATGATGGATCTGCAAAACCTATGACCCACTCCACTTCTCCGTCGACGCGTACTGCCCTGTCGGTCAATGTCAACAAGGTCGCGCTGGTGCGCAACACGCGCCATCTGGGCATTCCCAGCGTGACGCGCGCGGCGCAGCTGTGCCTCGAAGCCGGCGCGCAGGGCATCACGGTGCACCCGCGGCCCGACGAGCGGCACATCCGCGCCAGCGACGTGCGGGAGCTGCACGAACTGCTGCGGCAGTGGCCGGAGGCGGAATACAACATCGAGGGCAATCCCTTCCACAACCTGATGGAATTCGTGCGCGCCCAGCGCCCGCAGCAGGCGACCTTCGTGCCCGACAGCGAGGGCCAGTTCACCAGCGACCATGGCTGGAGCTTTCCGCAGGATGCCGAGCGCCTGGCGCCGCTGATCGCCGAATGCCGGGCCCTGGGCGTGCGCGTGAGCCTGTTCATGGACCCGGAGCCAGAGCAGATGGCGGCGGCCAAGGCCGTCGGCGCGGACCGCGTCGAGCTCTATACAGAGCCCTATGCCGCGGCCTGGGGCACGCCGCAGCAGACGGCGCAGCTCGAGCGCTACCGCGCCGCGGCGCAGGCGGCGCTGGACGCAGGGCTGGGTGTCAATGCCGGCCATGACCTCAGCCTGGACAATCTCGCGGCTTTTGTGGCCGAGGTGCCCGGCCTGCTGGAAGTCTCCATCGGCCATGCACTGATCGGCGATGCGCTCGAGCGCGGCTATGCCGGGGCGGTGCGGGCCTACCAGGAATGCATCGACGCGGGAATGCGCGCGAGAAAGGCTTGACGCCATGATCTACGGCATTGGCACCGATATCTGCGACGTGCGGCGCATCCGCTCCAGCCTGGAGCGACTGGGCGATCGCTTTGCCGAAAAGGTGCTCGCCGAGGGCGAGCTGGCCACCTGGCGTGCGCGCAGCGCGCGCTGGCCGGACCGCGGCGTGCGCTACGTCGCGACGCGCTTTTCCGCCAAGGAGTCGTTCAGCAAGGCCATCGGCCTGGGCATGCGCATGCCCATGACCTGGCGCCACTGCGAGATCGTGAACCTGCCCAGCGGCCAGCCGAGCATCGTGCTGCATGGCGCGCTCAAGGACTGGTTCGAGGAGCGCGGCCTGCAGGTGCACCTGAGCGTGACCGATGAGAGCGACTATGCAGCGAGCTTCTGCGTGGTCGAGAAGAAGCCCGCGAATTGATTTTTCCCGAAAGGACAGGCCGGACATGACCGAGCACGCACCCCTCATCATCGATATCGCGGGCAAGGCACTCACTCCTGCCGACCGCGCTCGCCTGGCGCATCCGCTGGTCGGCGGCATGATCCTGTTTGCGCGCAACTGGGAGAATCGCGCGCAGCTGCTGGCGCTGACGGCAGATATCAAGTCCGTGCGCGAGGACCTGCTGATCTGCGTGGACCATGAAGGCGGGCGCGTGCAGCGCTTTCGCACCGACGGCTTCACCCATCTGCCGCCGATGCGTGCCTTTGGCGACATGTGGATGGATGACGGGGAGGGCGCCAGGCGCCGCGAGGGCAGCGGCGCGCTGCGGGCCATGGACGCGGCCACGGCCGCCGGCTATGTGCTGGGCAGCGAGCTGCGCGCCTGCGGCGTCGATTTCTCCTTCACGCCGGTGCTGGACCTCGACTGGGGCGAAAGCGGCGTGATCGGCGACCGCGCCTTCCATGCGGACGCGCGCGTGGTCGCGGCGCTGGCGAAGAGCCTGATGCACGGCCTGCTGCAGGCCGGCATGGCCAATTGCGGCAAGCATTTTCCCGGGCATGGCTTCGTCAAGGCCGACTCGCACACCGACATTCCCGTGGACCAGCGCGGCCTGCAGGCGATCCTCGCCGACGATGCCGCGCCCTATCCCTGGCTGGCCTCGGTGCTCACCAGCGTCATGCCCGCGCACGTGATCTATTCCAGGGTCGACAAGCGCCCCGCGGGCTTTTCCGCCAGGTGGCTGCAGGACATCCTGCGCGCGCGGCTGCGCTTCGACGGCGCGATCTTCAGCGACGACCTGAGCATGGAAGCCGCGCGCCGCCTGGGTGGCGAGACCCTCGACTTCACCCAGGCCGCCATCGAGGCGCTGAACGCGGGCTGCGACATGGCGCTGCTGTGCAACCAGAGCCTGGATGGCGGAGCGGCCGTGGACGAATGGCTGGAGGGCATGCAGTCCGCGCGCGAGCAAGGCCGCTGGCAGCCCAGCGTGGACAGCGAGTCGCGCCGCCTGGCGCTGCTGCCCGAGACGCTGCCGCAGAGCTGGGACGAGCTGATGCTGCAGCCGGCCTACCGCAATGCGCTGGACCGGCTGCCCTGACAGGGGGCTGGCGGCGCCATCCCGGCCCCGGCAGCCTGGCTCTCAGGCAACAGCCTTGCCGCTGCCTAGGCCCAGCTGGCGCTGCTTCAGGCCAATAACGCCGTTGCCGGCCGGGCCCTCGGACATCTCCTGCAGCATGGCCCTGACCTGCGGCGATGCCTGGGCCAATATGGCGTTGCCCGAGCCCCGCAGGCGCTGTGTGCTCAGGCCGTCGCCGACGGCGATCCGCCGGCCGCTCAGAAGGCCGGTGCCCGGGCATGCCGCGTTGTCGAGGGCTGCGCCAGGCGGGGTTTGCGTGCTGTCCGCGCCACGTACAGGCACCGGCAGCGGGGACGCGGCAATGCGCGCTGAAATGTCGTTCATGGCGTTCACGCGTAGGAGCCCAGCTGCATCTGGAACAGCTCCGGCGGCTCGGCACTGCTCTCTCCGCTGACGTAATCCCTCCACGCCAGGCAGGTGTCGGTCATCCATCCGAGCAGCGCCGCCAGCTTGTCGGCATCGAGGCTCTGCAGGGGGCGGCGCATCGTCATGGTGACCATGTCGTCTTCCGGGACGACGCCCAGGGTGCCGCCGCGGGTGCCGGTGCCGCCGTGGTTGGCCCAGAGCAGCGTGCGCGCCACCTCGGCCCAGCGCTGGGCGGGCACTGTGCCGAGCAGGCTGCACAGCAGCACATCCCCGTGCTCGTCGTTGCCTTCGAACTGCAGGCTGATCGGCAGGTTGTCTATGAGTATTTCCTCGGTGCTGAGCAAGGATGGCGCATCGAGCCCGATCTCTTCCGCAAGGGATGTCAGCAGGGCATCGTAGGTTTGGCGCATAGAGTTTGGCAATTGCGTTGGATGACTCTATGTCACGCGAACGCTCCCAGAGTTCCAACTTTTACTATCTTCGCCTGGCCGGCATCACTGCGGCTTGCTTCCTGTGGCCAGCCGCTGCGCCGCAGCCTCTTCGGCGGCCGTGGGCGGGGCGTTGTCGGGCATGCGGGCATGGATGCCGCCTTTCCAGCGGCGCACCACGCGCTGGAAGATCAAGGCGTTCGGGATCTGCAGCAGCGTGCCTTCGCGGTGCTCCGGAGAGGCATCCTCAAGCGTGGTGTAGAGCATGTTGATGTCCACCACCCGGCCCTTGGGGCCGGTCTTCTCGGCGATGTCGATCAGCTCGATGTAGTCGCCCAGCCGGTAGGGGCCGATGACGACGATCAGCAGCGTGCAGAACAGGTTGGACAGCACGCTCCAGGCCGCGAAGAAGGCGACCGCGCCCACCGTGGCAAAGCCGGTGAAGGCGGTCCACAGCACCGTGGCCGAGACCCCGAGGCGCTCGAGGATCAGCAGCACCGTCGCGGCAATGATCAGCCAGCGGATGACGCCCTGCAGAGGCACCATCAGCTCGCGCGGCAGCGCATAGTGGGTGCCGGCACGGTGGGTCACGCGCTTGAAGAACAGGTTGATCAGCCAGGCGGCAAACAGGATCAGCAGGATCTGCAGGGCGGGCACCAGCAGCTCCAGCCAGTCCTGGAGCCACGGGGGCAGGTGAATGGAAAGATGACGCATGGCTTCGATTGGTCGGAAATGTGAAAGGCCTGGTCCTGGAGTATCGGCCAGTCAGTCAAGCAATAAGCCTAACAGTTATCGCGCAGTCCACTATCAATTCAGCAGGCGTGCGGAATGAAGGTGGGCACCGAGCAAGGGCCGCCCCGCAGCGACGGTGTCGTCCCTGCGCGGGCCGCCCCAGCCGGGCGCCCCCCTCCACCGAAGGATGAGAGGGGGAGGCGAGGCTCGCCCCGCGACGAAGTCGCCCAGGAGGGGCCCGCCTAGGGGGGCCCGCCTAGGGGGTGCTTCGTTGTTCTATCGTGTCCATCTGCATCTCGAAGCTGAAGAACCGGTCCCGCCCCTGGGCCTTGGCGGCATACAGCGCCTGATCGGCGCGCATGACCATGCTTTCGGCGTTGGTGCTGTCGTCGGGAACGCAGGTCGTGATGCCGCCCGAGAGCGTGAGCACGCTGCCCAGCGGCGAGTCGGGGTGGGGGAGGGCGCGCACCCGCAGCATCTTGCCCAGCGCGCGGGCAAAGGTCATCGCGCCGGAACGCGGGGTGTTGGGCAGGATCATGGCGAACTCCTCGCCGCCGTAGCGCGAAGCCACGTCACGCGGGCGCATGCAGACGTCGCGCAGCAGCTTGCCCACTGCGCGCAGACATTCGTCGCCCTTCACGTGGCCGCAGCTGTCGTTGTAGCGCTTGAAGTGGTCCAGATCGCAGAGCATCAGCGTCAGCGGCTTGTTGTCGCGCCGCGCCAGCAGGATCTCCGCATGCAGGATGCGGTCGAAGCCGCGGCGGTTGACCAGGCCCGTGAGCGCATCCATCTCGACCATCTCGTTGAGCCGCTGGTTGGCCAGATGCAGCTCGGCCGACATCGAGACCAGCCGCCGGCGCATGTCCAGCAGCCGGCGCATGGCGCGCAGCTTGGCCACCAGCACGATCGGCTTGACGGGTTTGACCAGATAGTCGTCGCCGCCCGATTCGATGCCGCGCCACAGGTCCAGATCGGTGTCGAGCCCCGACAGGAAGATGATCGGGGTCCAGTCGCCGGCCTCGGATTCGCGCATCTGGTGGGCCACGCCGTAGCCGTCGAGGCCTGGCAGGCGGATGTCCAGCAGCACCAGGTCGGGGCGGCGCAGCTTGAACAGCTGCAGCGCCACCTGGCCGTCGGCGGCTTCCATGATCTCGCTCACGCCCGCATGCTTGAGCTCCTGCACCAGCGAGGCGCGCATGGAGGGCTGGTCTTCCACCACCAGTACCGAGAACGGTGCGTTACCCGGCGCCGCATCCGCATGGGGCGAGGTGAATCGGGCCGCGTTGGGTTCGATGGCTGGAGGCGTCGGGTTCACTTCGGTTCCTTCGGGAGTCCAAGCGACTCCCCGGCAAAGCACGCCTGCGCGCCCGGTGGCGGCAGGAGATACAAGTGTAAACGCCGGCCGACGCGCTCCCGGTATCCCGACTGCCGCCAGGGCTCAATGCTCGCGGCGCAGGGCCGGGAACAGGATCACGTCGCGGATGCTGGCGCTGTCCGTCAGCAGCATCATCAGGCGGTCCAGGCCCACGCCGCAGCCGCCCGTGGGAGGCATGCCGTACTCGAGCGCGCGCACGAAGTCGTGGTCGTAGAACATGGCTTCGTCATCGCCGCTGTCCTTGGCCTCGACCTGGGCGTTGAAGCGCGCGGCCTGGTCCTCGGCATCGTTGAGCTCGCTGAAGCCGTTGCCGAATTCGCGGCCCGTGATGTAGAGCTCGAAGCGCTCGGTCACCTCGGGGCGCTCGTCGTTGGCGCGTGCCAGCGGCGAGATCTCGGTCGGGTGCTCCATGATGAAGGTGGGGTTCCAGAGCTTCTCCTCGACCAGTTCCTCGAAGTACAGCACCTGCAGGCTGGCCAGCGTGCGGCCCGACAGCTTGTCCTTTTCCTCGTTCAGGCCCAGCTTGCGCAGCGCGGGAATCAGCCAGTCGCGCTGGTCGACGTTGTCGCCGGCTTCGGTGTACTTGACGATCGCTTCGCGGATGGTGAGGCGCTCGAAGGGCTGGGCCAGGTCCACGGGCTTGCCGCCATAGCTCAGCTGCAGGCTGCCGACGGCCTTCTGCGCGGTGTCGCGGATCAGCTTCTCGGTGAAGTCCATCAGGTCGCGGTAGTTCCAGAACGCCGCATAGAACTCCATCATCGTGAACTCGGGGTTGTGGCGCACCGAGATGCCTTCGTTGCGGAAGCTCCGGTTGATCTCGAACACGCGCTCGAAGCCGCCGACGATCAGCCGCTTGAGGTAGAGCTCAGGCGCGATGCGCAGGTACATCTCCTGGTCCAGCGCATTGTGGTGCGTGACGAAGGGCTTGGCGTTGGCGCCGCCCGGGATCGGGTGCAGCATCGGCGTTTCGACCTCCAGGAACTGGTGCGCGACCATGAATTCGCGCACGCCGCTGATGGCGCGCGAGCGGGCGGTGAAGCGCCGGCGCGCGTCTTCGTCCATCATCAGATCGACATAGCGCTGGCGGTACTTCTGCTCCTGGTCGGCCATGCCGTGGAACTTGTCGGGCATCGGGCGCAGGCTCTTGGTGAGCAGGCGCAGCGCCGTGACCTTGATCGACAGCTCGCCGGTCTTGGTCTTCATCAGCGTGCCGCTGGCGCCGATGATGTCGCCCAGGTCCCAGCGCTTGAACTGCGCATACAGTTCCTCGCCGATCGCGTCGCGCGTGATGTAGAGCTGGATGCGGCCGCCGGTGGCGCCGAGCGAGCCGTCCTGCACGGTGGCAAAGCTGGCCTTGCCCATGACGCGCTTGAGCATCATGCGGCCGCCCACGCTCACGCTGACCGCAGCGGCTTCCAGTGCTTCGGCTTCCAGGCCGGCATGCGCCGCCTGGATACGGTCCACATGGTGCGTGGGCTGGAAGTCATTGGGGAAGGCCACACCACCGCCCTGGGCCTGGGCCTCGCGCAAGGCCTTGAGTTTTTCGCGGCGCTCGGCGATCAGTTGGTTTTCGTCCTGCGGGGCGGCGGCGTCAACCGCGGAAGTGGTGTTGTTGTCAGACATGAAAGGAGCGCCAGCGGGCAAGCGCTGGTGAAACGGGCCAAAACCCTTGATTTTAGGTTTTTTGGCTGGCTTCGGGCGCATCCCTGCGCAATGGCCGTGGGGCCTTTGGGTGCGGCGCGCGCTGCGCCTCAGAAACCAATGCCCGTGCGCTCGAGCACATCCGCCACGAGTTCCAGCCGCAGCAGCGGATTCTCCAGCTCCATCAGCTGCTGGCGCAGCGCCGTGGGCAGCGGCAGCAGCTCGCACCAGCGGTTGGCGACCCAGCCGCAGTCCTGCAGGTGCAGGGTCTCGGGCAGCGCCAGGCCGGGGTCGTCCGCATGCTGCGTGCGCAGGGTCTGCAGCAGCTGGGCCAGCGCCTGCGCCGCGGGCTGCAGGTCCGCGGGCACATCCACCGGCAGGTCCTGCCCGATGAGCTCCACATCGGCCACCCACAGGCCATGCGGCAGGCAGCGGCGCTCCTGCACGCGAAAGCGCTGCGTGCCCTCGCACAGCAGATGCATCAAACCGGTCTGGGGGTACTGCAGCTGGGCAATCGTGGCCAGGGTACCGATGGCATGGAATTGCTCCGGCGGCGCGCCCGCCTGGCGCACCTCCTGCCCCTCGCTCAGCGCCACCACGCCAAAGGGCGCGCCGGCACGCGCGCATTTGCGCACCATGTCCAGATAGCGCACCTCGAATACGCGCAGCGGCAGCCGGCCGCCCGGGAACAGCACGCTGCCCAGCGGGAACAGCGGCAGCGAAGTGAGGGTCAAGGGTAATGTCATGGCGGTGCGGGCGTGGCCACTATCATCCCATGTTCTACCCGTCGCCTTTGCAGGTTCAGGCGACTGTCTTTGCTGCTTTAATTCCTACATGCTTTTTCAGATCATCACCTTCTTGCTCGATGTCGCGGTGGGCCTGCTCACCGGCCTGTGCCTGCTGCGCCTGTACATGCAGGCCCAGCGCATTCCCTTTTCCAACCCGGTGGGCCGGCTGGTGTTTGCGCTGACCGACTGGATCGTGCTGCCGCTGCGGCGCATCGTTCCCGCTTCGGGGCGCTGGGATGCGTCCAGTGCGATCGCCGCCTATCTGCTGCAGCTGCTGCAGTATGTGCTGCTGTGGCTGATGATGGGATCCGGCGCTTCCCAGGCCTTGTGGCTGCCCTGGCTGGCGCTGTGTGGCGCGGCGCGGGTGGTGCTGACGGGCTGCGTAGGCATCGTGCTGGTTTATGTGATCCTGTCCTGGGTGCAGTCGAATTCGCCCATGTCCGCCATCATGGAGCGCTTGGCCGAGCCTTTGCTGCGTCCGGTGCGTCGGGTGGTTCCTCTCATTGGGGGGATTGATCTGTCGCCGCTGGTGCTGCTGGTGTTGCTGCAGGTGGCGTTGATGGTGTTGGCTTATTTGCAGGCGGGGGTGTTGAGGTAGCTATCTCTTTCTGCAGGTTTAGGCCAGGAGCCGTGTTTACGTCATGCCTTTGCCGCGGGCAGGGGCCGGGTCTCGGCCCGGCAGCCGACCTCCTTTCTTGTCTCGCAACAAGAAAGGAGGCAAAGAAATGCGGCCCTGCTGTCTGCGACCCTGCGCTACGCTCCGGGCAACCTGCCGTGCTCGGTCCGGGGCTGCACCGCGGAACTCACTACGCGCCTTCGGCGCTGCGCTCGGACAACCGCGGTGAGTCAGTTTACGAAGCAGGTGTGTCCTTCGGCACACCTGCCAGCCCCGGCCCTGCGCGCGGCAGGCGCAGCCAGAAGGGCGGGAACCGGGGTCCGAAACCGGAAACCGGAAACCGGAAACCGGGATAGCTTCTGTGGGACGTGAGAGATATTTACCTAATATCTACCGCGCTCTGGCGGATCCAACAAACCGTTCGTCCTGAGCTTGCCTGGGCGGCCCCGTCGAAGGATGGACGGCCACTCTCCAATATAGCGACACGGCTTCAAAGCCCAAAGAAGCTATTCCGCTCCCGGCCCCGCCCATCTGCCCGCGCCTGCCGCGCGCAGGGCCCGGGCTGGGCCGGAGTGCCGAAGGACACGGAGGCTTCGTCAACTGAGTCACCGCGGTTGTCCGAGCGGAGCGCCGCAGGCGCGCAGCGAGTTCCGCGGTGCAGCCCGGAACCGAGCACGGCAGGTTGCCTGGAGCGAAGCGGAGGGTCGCAGGCAGTTGGGGCTAGGCGCCCCCGCCGATTCTTTTGCTTACTTTTCTTGTGCGAGCAAGAAAAGTGAGTCGGCCGCCGGGACGAAACCCCGGCTCCTGCCCATGGCAACGGCATGCTGCAAGCAAAGAGCACAAACAAAAAAGCGATCAATGCATCGCTGCAATGACCGCTTTCGGTGTAACTCAGTTCTGACTTAGTTAAGACACCGCGTCCGCCGGCAACCTCTGCAGCATAGCCAAGCTATTGGCCACCGTATCCCGCAGTTGACGGCGCTCGACGATCATGTCGACAGCACCCTTGTCCTGCAGGAACTCCGCCCGCTGGAACCCTGGCGGCAGCTTCACGCGCACCGTGGTCTCGATCACGCGTGGGCCGGCAAAGCCGATCAGCGCCTTGGGCTCGGCGATGACGATGTCGCCCATGAAGGCAAAGCCCGCCGACACGCCACCCATCGTCGGATCGGTCAGCACGCTGATGTAGGGCAGGCCCTTCTTCGCCAGGCGCGTGAGCGCGGCGTTGGTCTTGGCCATCTGCATCAGGCTCAGCAGGCCTTCCTGCATGCGTGCGCCACCCGTGGCGGTGAAGCAGATGAAGGGCACCTTCTGCTCGATCGCGGTCTCGACGCCGCGCACGAAGCGCTCGCCGACCACCGAGCCCATCGAGCCGCCCATGAAATCGAACTCGAAGCAGGCCACGACCACATTGATGCTCTTGACGGCGCCGCCCATCACGATCAGCGCATCGGTCTCGCCGGTGTTCTCCAGCGCTTCCTTCAGGCGCTCGGGGTACTTGCGGCTGTCCTTGAACTTGAGCGGATCGACGGGCACGACCTCCTGGCCGATCTCATAGCGCCCTTCGGCGTCGAGGAAATGGTTCAGGCGCGCGCGCGCACCGATGCGGTGGTGGTGGCCGCAGGTCGGGCAGACGTTCTGGTTCTTTTCCAGGTCGGCCTGGTACAGCACGGTCTCGCAGGACGGGCACTTGATCCACAGGCCCTCGGGGATCTGATGGCGCTCCGTCGGATCGGTGTGCTGGATTTTGGCAGGCAGCAGTTTTTCAAGCCAAGACATAGTAGTTCCTCTTTGCGGCCACACCCCCAAAGGGTGTGGCCGGGGGGTGCATTATGCGTCCAGTGCCTTACGCACGCCGCGCAGGAAGTCAATCGTCAGCGGTACGACTTTCTCGTGCGGCTGGTCGTTGAGCATCTCGATGATGCGGCTGCCGATCACCACGGCGTCGGCGAACTGGCCGATCGCCTGGGCGGTCTGTGCATCGCGGATGCCGAAGCCCACGCCGACGGGAATGTTCACATGCTTGCGGATGCGCGGCAACATGGCACCGACGGCCGCCGGGTCCAGCGCCGCCGAGCCGGTCACGCCCTTGAGCGAGACATAGTAGACATAGCCGCTGGCCACGCGCGCCACCTGGGCGATGCGCTCGTCGGTGCTGGTCGGCGCCAGCAGGAAGATCAGGTCCATGTTCCGCGCGCGCAGCGCGGCCGCGAACTCTTCGCATTCCTCGGGCGGGTAGTCGACGATCAGCATGCCGTCGACGCCGGCCTTGGCCGCATCATTGACGAAAGCGCCTTCGCCATGGATCTGGTCGTAGCGCTCGACCGGGTTGGCGTAACCCATCAGCACCACCGGCGTGGTGCTGTTCTTCTGCCGGAACTCGCTGACGTATGCCAGCACCTGCACCAGGCCCACGCCCAGCGCCAGCGCCTTGTCGCCGGCCTTCTGGATCGTCGGGCCGTCGGCCATGGGGTCGGAAAAGGGAATGCCCAGCTCGATCACGTCGGAGCCCGCCTCGACCATGCCGTGCATCAGCGCGGGGGTGATCGCGGCAAAGGGGAAACCGGCCGTGACGTAGGGAATCAATGCCTTGCGGCCTTCGGATTGGAGTTTTTCAAATGTGGCGGCAATGCGGCTCATGCGGCAGGCCCTCCCTTGACAGTCAGACCGCGCATCGATGGGCGGTCGTAGAAATCTGCGCCCGACAGGTCGGCCACGGTGCCGATGTCCTTGTCGCCGCGGCCCGAGAGATTGACCAGGATCGACTGATCGGGGCGCATCTGCTTGGCCAGCTTCATGGCATAAGCCACGGCGTGGCTCGATTCGAGCGCCGGAATGATGCCTTCGGCGCGGCACAGGTAGTGGAAGGCTTCCAGCGCTTCGGTGTCGGTGATGCCGACGTACTCCGCGCGCTTGATCTCCTGCAGCCAGGCGTGCTCGGGCCCGACGCCGGGGTAGTCGAGGCCGGCGCTGATGCTGTGCGTCTCCATGATCTGGCCATCCTCGTTCTGCAGGATGAAGGTGCGGTTGCCGTGCAGCACGCCGGAGCTGCCGCGCTGCAGCGAGGCCGAATGCTTGCCGGTCTCCAGGCCCTGGCCCGCGGCTTCGACGCCGATCAGGCGCGTGTTTTCATAGGGAATGTAGGGATGGAAGATGCCGATGGCATTGCTGCCGCCGCCCACGCAGGCAATGACCGCATCGGGCTGGCCGCCGCCGAGGAAGGCCGGCATCTGCTCCAGGCACTCGCTGCCAATCACGCTCTGGAAGTCGCGCACCATCATCGGATAGGGGTGCGGGCCCGCGGCCGTGCCGATGATGTAGAAGGTGCTGTCGACATTGGCGACCCAGTCGCGCATGGCTTCGTTCAGTGCGTCCTTGAGGGTCTTGCTGCCCGACTCCACCGGCACGACGGTGGCGCCCAGCAGCTTCATGCGGTAGACGTTGGGGCTCTGGCGGCGGATGTCCTCGGCGCCCATGTAGATGATGCATTCAAGGCCGTAGCGCGCGCAGATGGTGGCCGTGGCCACGCCGTGCTGGCCCGCGCCGGTCTCGGCGATGATGCGCTTCTTGCCCATGCGCTTGGCGAGCATCGCCTGGCCGATCACGTTGTTGATCTTGTGCGCGCCGGTGTGGTTGAGGTCCTCGCGCTTGAGGTAGATCTGCGCGCCGCCCATCTCGCGGCTCATGCGCCCCGCGTGGTAGACGGGCGAGGGCCGGCCCACGTAGTGCTTGAGTTCGGATTCGAACTCGGCCATGAACTCGGGGTCGTGCTGGAAGCGTGCGTAGGCTTCGCGCAGCTCGGTCAGCGCGTGGGTCAGGGTTTCGCTGGCGAAGCTGCCGCCATAGCGGCCGAAATGGCCGGATGCGTCGGGGTGTTGGTATTCAAACATTGGAATTTCTGCCATGT
Organism: Comamonas endophytica; assembly: GCF_023634805.2. NCBI lineage: Bacteria > Pseudomonadati > Pseudomonadota > Betaproteobacteria > Burkholderiales > Comamonadaceae > Comamonas > Comamonas endophytica. The sequence continues at coordinate 966,185 of NZ_CP106881.1, read as the reverse complement.
TGGGCATCGGCCGCCCGCACGGCGGCAACGAAGCGATGGATCTTGTCGGCGTCCTTGACGCCCTTGAGTGCCTGGCCGTCGGGGCCCGTGGCCTCGACGCCGGAGCTGACATCAACGGCCAGCGTCTTGCAGCGCGGTCGCAGCTGCGCGATGCCATCGCTCACGTTTGCAGGCGTAAGTCCACCAGACAAGACGAGGTGAGAGTCGACGCTTGGAGGAAGGAGTGACCAATTGAATGCCTTGCCGCCGCCGCCATAGCCGTCCACATGGGCATCGAGCAGTATGGCTTGGGCGTGAGAGTAACGCTGTGCATATTCTACGAGGTCGAAGCCGGCGGCCGCGTCGCCTAGGGGAATCCGCGCGGCGCGCAGGAAGGGCCGCGCCCCGCTGGCCTCGCGGCACTGCGCCGGCGATTCGTCGCCATGGAACTGCAGGCAGGCGCCGGGAATGCGCGCCACGGCCGCCTGCACCTGGGCCGCGCTCTCGTTGACGAACAGCAGCACCGGCGTGACGAAGGGCGGCAGCCGCCGCGCCAGCGCGGCCGCGCGCTCGATGGAAACGGCGCGCGGGCTGGGAGCGTAGAGCACGAAGCCGACGGCATCGGCGCCCGCGGCCACGGCCTGGTCCACGTCTTCTTCGCGCGTGAGGCCGCAGATCTTGATGCGCGTGCGCGGCAAAACGGTGAGATGGGTCGTCATGGCAGCCAGTCGAATGCCGCGGCGCGCGTCGGCAGGCCCCAGGCCGGATCGTAGACCGGCCCGAGGAAATACAGCCCGTCGGGCGAAAAGGTCGGTGCCGCAGCATCGCGCGAGCGTGCGGCCAGCACCGCCTGCATCCAGTCCACGGGCTGCTTGCCCTGGCCGATGGCGATCAGGCAGCCCATGATGTTGCGCACCATGTGGTGCAGGAAGGCATTGCCCTCGAACTCGAAATGCCAGTAGCAGGTCTGCATTGGCGGCTCGCCGGGGCGGCCCAGGCCGTGCAGCCGGCTGAGCGCGTCGCCCGTGGGCGCGGCGCGGCGCGTGATGTCCAGGCGGCTCAGCGTCTTGACCGGGCTCTTCGCCTGGCAGGCCGAGGCGCGGAAGGAGGAGAAGTCGTGCTCGCCGAGCAGCTGGCGCGCCGCAGCCTGCATCGCCTGGCCGTCGAGCTCGTGGAACACCCAGCCCACGCGGCCGGCCTCGACGCTCGGGCGCACCGGCGACTGCAGCAGCACATAGGCATAGCGCCGCGCCGTGGCGCTGAAGCGCGCGTGGAAGTCGTCGGGCACGGGCTGCGCCCACTGCACGGCGATGTCCGCGGGCAGGAAGGTGTTGGTGCCGCGCACCCAGGAATAGGGCGTGCGCGACAGTTCGGTGTCGAAGTGCGCGACCTGCATGATGCCGTGCACGCCGGCATCGGTGCGGCCGGCGCAGACCGTGGGCACGGGCTGCGTGGCGAAGCGCGCCAGCGCGGCCTCGAGATGGTCCTGCACCGTGCTGCCCGAAGTCTGGCTCTGCCAGCCGTTGTAGCGCTGGCCGTTGTAACCCACGCCCAAGGCTATGCGCATGGCAAATCCTTGCCACGGGCGCCTGGCAAGCCGTGAATCTGCGAAAGGGACATCACTTGATTTCGGCAAGCAGGCGTTGCGCGCGCTCCTTGAGCTCACCCTCGGCTTCGTCGATGACTTCCTCGATCAGCGTGCGCGCGCCCTCGTTGTCGCCAATGGCGGAAAACTCCTGGGCCAGCGCCAGCTTGGTGGCCAGCGGGTCCTCGGCGGCGGCCTGGCTCAGCGTCTTCGCGGGCGGGGTGTCACCCAGGTCCAGCGAGAGATTGCCCAGATCGAATTCCAGGAAGTCGAAGGCCTCAGCCGGCGCGGGCGCGGCGGACTTGGTGGGTGTTTGCGGGGAAGGTGCCGGAGCCGGGGCTGCGGGCTGTTGCGTATCGGGGGGTGGCGTTTCCGGTTGGGCAGGCGCGGCTGCGGGCGCTTCCAACGCCGGCAGTTCCGCCTTGGGCGCCTGGGCGGGAGCCGCGTCCTCATCGTCGTCGGAGCGCAGCTCCAGATCGGGCAGCGCCAGGTGGGCCGCCGTGGGCAGGTCGGCAGGGACTGCCGGCGTCTCGGGCAGCGGTGGCAGCTCGGGCAATGGGGCCGCCGCAGCGGGCTGCTTCCAGACCGGCTCGATGGGCTCCATGGGCTCCATGGGCTTCATCGGCTCCATGGGTGCGATGGGCTCCATCGGCTCCATCGGCTCAAGCCCCATGTCGGTGGAAGGCGCAACGCGCGTGTCGGTCGGCAGATCCAGCCCCAGATCCAGGTCCGGGCTGGGAGCCGGCGCGGGTTCGGAGCCGGCAGCGGGCGCTGCCGAGGCCGCCAGCGCGGCCGCCGCCGCCACGGGTTGCACGAGAGCGCGGTCGTCGGGATTGAGGCGCTCCGGCACAGCCACCTCATCTGCCGGGCCGGCGGGCACCTCGGCGGCCGGGGCTTTGTACAGGGGGTTGGACGGATCGAGCGCACGGCCCTGCTCGGCCAGATGCAGCCACTCGGCGCCTTGGCCCTGCGTCAGCGCGAACACGGTCTGTGCCACTGCCTCGAAGGCCTTGCGGTCATGGCGCTTGACGTGGATATCGGCCAGCCTCTGGTGCAGGGCCAGGCGCTCGGGTTGGGTGCGCAGCGCTTCCTTGAGCACTTCCTCGGCCTGCAGGTCGCGGCCATAGGCCAGGTAGCCATCGGCCTCGACCAGCGGATCGGTCTCGGCGCCGGTGTCGAGCTGGTCTTGCGAATGGGCCAGCTCGGCGCCGAACTGCGTCTGCGCGGTATCGGCCTGCTGGCCCGGAACCGCATCCCGGGGGGAAGCGTCGCGCGGCACCGTATCCGTTGCCGTATCCTGCGCGCGGCGGCGCCGGTATTGGCGGTAGCCGGCATAGCCCAGCAGCAGGGCCAGCAGGCCGGCGCCGGCGAGCGGCAGCGCCGGATTCTCGCGCGAGGTGTCGGCAGAACCGGGGGCAGCGGGAGCGGCGGCCGGCTCAGGTTGCGCAGGGGCCGGGGCGGGCACTGGCGCGGGTGCAGCTTCAGGCGCCGCAGCGCTGTCGGCCACGGGGATTGCAGGCGCTGCGAGGGTCGCGGCCTCGGTGGCCGGCACGCCCGCCGCCGGGAGGCCAACCGGTGTGGCACCCGGCGCCGTTGCGCCCGGTGCCGTTGCGCCCGATGCCGGTACGCCCGGTGCCGGTACGCCCGGTGCCGGTGCAGCCGCAGGGGCGGCGCCCGCGACGTTCTGGAGTTCGTTGAGGTTGCGCGAAAGCTCGGCCAGGCGGTCGGACTGGCTCTGGGCCTGCTTTTCGCGCGCCAGGCGCTCGTCGGCCAGCGCGCCCTTGGACAGCGTGAGCTTGTCTGGCGCGGCCGTGGTCGGCTTGCGGTCCTCGACCTGGGCCTCGACAGTGCCGCTGGCGCTGCGCTGCGCCGCCGTGACGGCGGCCGCGGGCGCGGCGGCCGCGAGCTGGCGGCGGTAGCGGTTGAAGTCCTGGCTCTGGGCAGCAACGATCTGGCGCGCCTCGCGTATCGACGTGGCCTGGGCCGCCGCCTGGTCGGGCAATTCCATCACGGCGCCAGCGCGCATGCGGTTCACGTTGCCGCTGATGAAGGCATGGGGGTTGGCGCGCAGCATCGCCACGAGCATCTGGTCCAGCGACACGCCGGCCGGGCGGTACGCCTGGGCCAGCTCGCTGGCGGTGGAGCCCGCGCGCACCGTGATTTCGGTCAACGGCGCAGGAGCCGGGGGAGCGCTGGGGGGCGCCGCTGCGGGCACGGGACGCGGCGCGCTGCGCGCCGCCGCCAGCGGTTGCGCGGGTGCCGAAGCCGGGGCGCCGATCTGCGGCGGGTTGGTCGCCGGCGCGCTCTGGCGCCCTGCCGGCGGGTCCAGCAGCAGCGTATAGCTGCGCACCACCTGGCCCGCGCTCCAGGAGGCGTTGATCACCAGGTCGACAAAGGACTCGGTCACGGGTTGCGTGCTGCTCAGCTGGAGCACCGCGGAGCCGTCCGGGCGGCGCAGCAGCTGCAGCCTGAACTGGCCGGCGGCGGCCGTGTATTCCATGCCCTGCGCGCGAAAGACAGCGGGCGAGGCGATGCTGGCTTGCAGCGTGTCGGCCTCGGCGGCCGTGATCTGGGGCAGTTCCACTTCCGCGCGCAGGGGCTCGCCGAGCCCCGACTGGACGCTGAGCCGGCCGAGCGCCAGGGCCCAGGCGTCGGTGGCCGTCAGGCTGACAGTGACAAGGGCCGCAGCGGCCAGTGCGGAGAGTTTCCAACGATGCATGGTGGCGTCAACTTTTATGGTTGTGCGGCCCGGGCGAGCGGCATAGTTGTTCTCGGATGAGCGTGCCCGCAGCGGAGCAGGCAGGTCAAAGTGAAAATACCTTAGCAGCAATGCCTGGCAGCGACAACCAAGGTACCAGGCGCATTGTCCAACACCTGGAACGGCGCTCGGCCCTGCGGGCGTGCCAAATGTTGTCCCAAGGCAACGAGAAAACGCCCGCCGGACCACTTTCATGGCCCGCGGGCGCTCGTGGGGGCAAAGCCCCGGCGCGCAGCCAGGGCGAAGCTCAAGCCTTCAAAAGGATCCGGAGCATGCGTCGCAGGGGCTCGGCAGCGCCCCACAGCAGCTGGTCGCCGATCACGAAGGCCGAGAGGTATTCGGGGCCCATGTTCAGCTTGCGCACACGGCCCACGGCCACCTCGAGGCCGCCGGTCACGGCCGCGGGCGTCAGCTCCTTCACGGTGAGCGCGCGGTCGTTGGCGACGAACTTCACCCAGGGGTTGCCCGATTGGATCAGGGTCTCGATCTCCGCCAGCGGCAGGTCGTGCTTGAGCTTGAGCGTCAGCGCCAGCGAGTGGCAGCGCATCGCGCCGATGCGCACGCACAGCCCGTCCACGGGGATGGTGGCGCTGGTGCCGAGGATCTTGTTGACCTCGGCCTGGCCCTTCCACTCCTCCTTGGACTGGCCGTTGGGCAGCTGCACGTCGATCCAGGGGATCAGGCCGCCGGCCAGCGGCGCGCCGAAGTACTCGGTGGGAACGTCGTTGCGGATGGTCTGTGCCACCTGGCGGTCGATGTCGAGAATGGCCGAGGCGGGCGTGGCCAGCGCATCGGACACGGCAGCGTGCACCACGCCCATGCCCTTGAGCAGTTCGCGCATGTGGTTGGCGCCGCCGCCTGAGGCCGCCTGGTAGGTCATGGAGCTGACCCATTCGACCAGGCCGGCCTTGAACAGGCCCGACAGGCCCATCAGCAGGATGGAGTTGGTGCAGTTGCCGCCGATCCAGTTCCTGCCGCCCGCAGCCAGCCGCGACTGGATCAGGTCGTCATTGACCGGGTCGAGCACGATGACGGCGTCTTCTTCCATGCGCAGCGAGGAGGCGGCGTCGATCCAGTGGCCTTGCCAGCCGGAGGCGCGCAGCGGGCCGAACACGGCCTTGGTGTAGTCGCCGCCCTGGGCCGTGATGATGATGTCGCATTGCGCCAGCGCCGCGATGTCGTTGGCATCCTGCAGCGTGGTATGGGTGCGGGCCTGGGCGGGTGCCTTGCCGCCGGCATTCGAGGTGGAGAAGAAAATCGGCTCGATCAGGTCGAAATCGCCTTCGGCCTGCATGCGGTCCATCAACACCGAGCCGACCATGCCGCGCCAGCCCACCAAACCTACCAACTTGCTCATTTTCAACGCCCTTGTGGTTTAAGAAACAATGTTCGACCAGACTGGGGCCCGGCTCGTCTGGCCGGGAGAGGGCGCGCGACGAACCGGGCTGGGTCAGCCTTTGATCGTCGTAATGGTTGTTGCGCGCGCAGCCACGGCTGCCACAGCCACGGCTGCCTGGGCGGCAGCAGTCGTCGGGAGGAAGCGGTTGTGGGCAGCAAACATAGCGCAGCATTGTAATGGATTCCTCCGGTCCGCACCGGCGCCCACCCGCCGGCCCCCTGTAAACGGATTTCAGCAGGCAGGCATGTCGGTGCCGATCCCAGCCAGGCACACCGGCGGCGCGCCTTCCATGGCGAAATCGTCGTGCACAGCCATCGGCGCCTGCCCGCGCTGCGCGAAGCCCTGCGCTCCATGGCCATGATTGCCAAAATAAGCGGCCACCCCGTTGCCCGCCAGCAGATCGCTGTCTTCGCCTGCTCCAAAGGCTGGAACTGTGAAGACTGCGCCTTCCGCCTCGAGAAAGATGTCCGGGCCCAGAAGCCTGTTTTCCAACTGGTCGAGGGTTGCGGTCACTTCATGGGCGAATTCAGCGGCCTTGATGTAGAACACCGTGCAGACGCTTTTGAGCGCCTGGCCGCCCAGTTGCAGCGCTTGCGTGCCTGCTGCCATAGCCAGATCCCGGGTCATGGTGGTGCTGGTGCCGCCCTTGGCCGGGTCGCCGCCGAAATACCAGGCATGGGGCGCTGCGAGAGCCGAGTGTGCAGCCTGCGAGACGAGGTCCTTGGCGCCTAAGGTCCAGGCCGGCACCACGCTGGCCACGGCGCTGGCCGCCGCCGTCATTGTCGCTTTGCCGCTCTGGTGTACCGCCGACAGCGGGCCCCCTGCAAAGACAGATGCCAGTTCCGAGGCGACGTTGCCGATCGTGCTCCAACTGATGTTGTTGTCTTGGCAGTACTTCACGGCGGACGGGCAATACGATGCCGCCGTGTTCCAGAGGGCGTTGGCGCCGTTGTAGAGGAAGGGCATAAAAATAGCATGAATGGTTGAAGAAGGGGCGCCTGCACAGGTTCGTCCCGCTGCTTTCTTGCCTCCGAAGCGTCCACCTTTCGTTCATGCCAGGCACGCATGGCTGCAGGAAATTGGCTCCATATTGAATTAATTGATTTTTAAAATCAATAGCGAATAGCTATTTTGTGATGTTTTGCTGCAGTTTGGTCAGCGGAACTGTGGACGGATGGCGGCTCCCCACGCGGGGTGCTGAGTCAGAGCAGCGGCGCACCGGCATTCATGTCCCAGTTGCCTACAAGGTCCACGCTGGCCGTTGCCTGCGCCGGTGCGTCGCCCGCAGACTCGGGCAATTTCCCGGAGGGCTCCAGCGCGACAGCCTGCGTTGCCGACTTCTCCATCGCTGGCTGCAGTGCCGCTGCCGGCAGCGGCTTCTCACCATGGAGAATTTGCTGTATTCCATTGAACAGCGCTTGGGTCTGGTCATGCAACTGGTTCACCAGCGCGCCGCAGAACACCTGGGTCTGGTGCAGGACGGTCGTGGTGACGAGCAGCTTGAGTCCGGGCGGCAAGTGCATATGTTCGATGCGCTCGAAAATGCTGCGCGTGGCCCAGCCTGCGAGCCCGGTGCAGTAATAATGCGCCTGCTCCAGCACGGCCTCGCGTGCGTGGATTTCGAGGAACAGGTGCAGTTCGTGCACCTGGATCGACCACTGCTGGCGCAAAGCCTGGGAGACCCATTGCACCGAAGCCTGCAACCAATGCGGCGCGTTGGTCCCGGTCTGTTGCGGCACATCGCTGGCAAGCTGGCCCGCGGCGTGGCACCGATCCTGTTGGGCAGGGAATGCGTCAAGTGGGGGCATGCGAGAACCTCGACGGATAGCTACAGGAATTTTTATGCTAGCCGTGGCTTCTCGAAATTTCTAAATGCTGTGCTATTTTTGCCTGCCGGCTTACAGCGCGCGGCAGCACGCAGCCGCCGCTGTCGTGCGTCAACCTCGGCGGCGCGCGCGAGAAAAAGGCAGCCCGCAGGCTGCCTTTTTCTTGCCAGCGGCCGCAGCCGCCTTGCATTCAGGCCAGTGCGGCCACCACCGCATCGCCCATCTCGGCGGTGCCGACGCGCGTCGTGCCTTCGCTCCAGATGTCGGGCGTGCGCAGGCCCTGGGCCAGCACGGCCTGCACGGCGGCTTCGATGCGCTGGGCCGCGGCTTCCTGGTTCAGGCTGAAGCGCAGCATCATCGCGGCCGACAGGATCGTGGCCAGCGGGTTGGCGACGTTCTTGCCGGCGATGTCGGGCGCGCTGCCGTGGCTGGGCTCGTACAGGCCCTGGCCCTTGGAGTTCAGGCTGGCCGAGGGCAGCATGCCAATGGAGCCGGTGAGCATCGAGGCTTCGTCCGAGAGGATGTCGCCGAACATGTTGCCCGTGACCACGACGTCGAAGCGCTTGGGTTCCTTGACCAGCTGCATCGCGGCGTTGTCGACATACATGTGGTCCAGCTGCACGTCGGGATATTCCTTGCCGACCTCGGTCACGATGTCCTTCCAGAACTGGAAGGTCTCGAGCACGTTGGCCTTGTCGACGCTGGTCACGCGCTTGCTGCGCTTTTGCGCCGCCTGGAAGGCGACATGCGCGATGCGCTCGATCTCCGGGCGCGAATAGCGCATGGTGTCGAAGGCTTCCTCGGCGCCGGGGAAATGCCCGTCGGTGGCCACGCGGCGGCCGCGCGGCTGGCCGAAGTAGATGTCGCCCGTGAGCTCGCGGATGATCAGGATGTCGAGGCCGGCGACCAGCTCGGGCTTGAGGCTCGAGGCGTGGGTCAGTTCCTTGTAGCAGATGGCTGGGCGGAAGTTGGCGAACAGGCCCATGTGCTTGCGCAGGCCCAGGATCGCCTGCTCGGGGCGCAGCGGACGGTCCAGCGTGTCGTACTTCCAGTCGCCGACGGCGCCGAACAGCACGGCATCGGCTTCCATCGCCAGCTTCAGCGTGGCTTCGGGCAGCGGATGGCCGGTGAGCGCATAGGCCGCGCCGCCCACGGGGGCGGACTCCATCTCGAAGTCGAGGTCGAGGGCGTTGAGCACCTTGACGGCTTCTGCGACGATTTCCGGGCCGATGCCGTCACCGGCCAAGACTGCAATTTTCATGGGAATTCCCTGTGAATTGAAAAATGGAAAGCCGCAGGCACCGGCGGGAGGTGCCTGCGGCCGGGAGGGCTTCAGCCCTGCACCAGGGTATGGGCCAGCCAGGGCTTGGTGGCCAGGCGCTGGGCTTCGAAGGCCTTGATCTTGTCCGACTGGCGCAGCGTCAGGCCGATGTCATCGTAGCCGTTGAGCAGGCAGTACTTGCGAAAGGCAATCACGTCGAACGGGATCTCGGCGCCCTGCGGGCGCACGATGATCTGGCGCTCGAGGTCGATGGTCAGCTGGTAGCCGGGGAAGGCAGCCACTTCGTCGAACAGCTCGGCCACCACGGCCTCGGGCAGCACGATCGGCAGCAGGCCGTTCTTGAAGCAATTGTTGAAGAAGATGTCGGCAAAGCTCGGCGCGATGACGGCGCGGAAGCCGAACTGGTCCAGCGCCCAGGGCGCGTGCTCGCGGCTCGAGCCGCAGCCGAAGTTCTTGCGTGCCAGCAGGATCGAGGCGCCCTGGTAGCGCGGCTGGTTGAGCACGAAGTCGGGGTTGGGCTTGCGGCTGGCCGGGTCCTGGCCGGGCTCGCCGTGGTCGAGATAGCGCCATTCGTCGAACAGGTTCACGCCGAAGCCGGTCTTCTTGATCGACTTGAGGAACTGCTTGGGGATGATGGCGTCGGTGTCGACGTTCTCGCGGTCCATCGGGGCCACGAGGCCTTGGTGCACGGTGAATTTCTGCATGGGTGATATTCCTCGAAGGTGGGGGCGCGGCTGCCTTCAGGCGAAGCGGCGCACGTCGACGAAATGGCCGTGCACGGCGGCGGCGGCGGCCATGGCCGGGCTGACCAGGTGGGTGCGCCCGCCCGCGCCCTGGCGGCCTTCGAAATTGCGGTTCGAGGTCGAGGCGCAGCGCTCGCCGGGCTCGAGCCGGTCGGCGTTCATCGCCAGGCACATCGAGCAGCCGGGCTCGCGCCACTCGAAGCCCGCGGCCTTGAAGATCTGGTCCAGCCCCTCGCGCTCGGCCTGCTCCTTGACCAGGCCGGAGCCGGGCACGACCATCGCCAGCTTCACGTTCTTGGCGACCTTGCGGCCGAGCCTTTGCACCATGGCCGCGGCTTCGCGCATGTCCTCGATGCGGCTGTTGGTGCACGAGCCGATGAACACCTTGTCGATGCTGATGTCGTCGATGGCCTTGCCCGGCTCGAGGTCCATGTAGGTCAACGCGCGCTCGATGGCGCCGCGCTTGTTGCTGTCCTTTTCCTTGTCCGGATCGGGCACGCGCGCGTCCACGCCCAGCACCATCTCGGGCGAGGTGCCCCAGGTGACCTGCGGCACGATCTGCGCGGCGTCCAGCGTGACGACGGCATCGAACTTCGCGTCGGCGTCGGAATGCAGCGTCTGCCAGTAGGCGACGGCCTGCTCCCATTCGACGCCCGTGGGCGCCAGCGGCCGGCCCTGCACGTAGCGGATGGTCTTCTCGTCCACGGCCACCAGGCCCGCGCGCGCGCCGGCCTCGATCGCCATGTTGCAGACCGTCATGCGGCCTTCCATCGACAGGTCGCGGATCGCCTGGCCGGCGAATTCGATGGTGTAGCCCGTGCCACCGGCGGTGCCGATCTTGCCGATGATGGCCAGCACGATGTCCTTGGCGGTGACCCCGGGCGCGGCCTTGCCGTCCACGCGCACCAGCATGTTCTTCGCCTTCTTCGCCAGCAGCGTCTGCGTGGCCATCACGTGCTCGACTTCCGAGGTGCCGATGCCGTGCGCCAGCGCGCCGAACGCGCCGTGCGTCGAGGTGTGGCTGTCGCCGCAGACCACCGTCATGCCGGGCAGCGTCGCGCCCTGCTCGGGGCCCATCACGTGGACGATGCCCTGGCCCTTGTCCATGAAGGGGAAGAAGGCAGCGGAGCCGAACTCGCCGATGTTGTCGTTGAGCGTGGTGATCTGCTCCTTGCTGATCGGGTCGGCAATGCCTTCGTAGCCCAGCTCCCAGCCGGTGGTCGGCGTGTTGTGGTCGGCAGTGGCCACCACCGAGCTGATGCGCCAGAGCTTGCGGCCGGCGACGCGCAGCCCCTCGAACGCTTGCGGGCTGGTCACTTCATGCACCAGGTGGCGGTCGATGTAGAGGATGGAAGTGCCATCTTCCTCGGTGTGGACGACGTGCTCGTCCCAGATCTTGTCGTACAGGGTGCGTCCCATGGCGTTCTCTCGGCTTGGTGGTTTCAGTGGGGGTGGTAATTCTAGGCGGCGGCCAGGTGCTCGACCAGCAGCCGCGAAGTCATTGGCAGGGTCTCGAAGTCGCGTGCCACGAGCAGCACTTCGCGTGCCGCCCAGTCGTCGCTCAAGACCACGGCGCGCAGGTGGCCGACGCCATGCATCAGCGCGAAGGCGCGGTCGGGCAGCAGGCCCAGGCCCAGGCCGTTGTCGATCATGCGGCACATCGCGTCGAGGCTCGTCACCTGGATGCGCTGGCGCAGCGGCTTGCCCGCATGCGCGGCCGCGGCCTGCATCGCCAGGCTGATGCTGGAGTCGGCCTTGAGGCCGACGATGTCCCAGTCGAGCACCTGCGCGAAGGCCACGCTTTGCGCGGCGGCCAGCGGGTGGGCCTCGGGCACCACGACCACCAGGCGGTCGCTGCGGTAGGGCCTGGCCTGCAGGCCGCCGGCGCCCGCCGGGCCCAGCGTGCAGATGCCGATGTCGGCCGTGCCTTCCTGCACCGCGTGCAGCACCTCGGCGCTCAGGCGCTCCTGCAGGTCGATCTTGATCTGGCTGTGGGTGCGCGCGAAGCGGCCCAGGTCCTCGGGCAGGAACTGCAGGATGGCCGACATGTTGGCATGCATGCGCACGTGGCCGCGCACGCCTTCGGCGTATTCGCTGAGCTCGCCCTGCATGCGCTCGAGCCCGAACAGCACGGTGCGCGCATGGTGCAGCAGGCTCTCGCCGGCCGGGGTCAGGGTCACGCCGCGGCTGTGGCGGTAGAGCAGGGCGGTATCGACCGCGGCTTCGAGGTCGGACAGGCGTTTGCTCACCGCCGAGGCGGCAATGAACTCGCGCTCGGCCGCGCGCCCGATGCTGCCGAGTTCGCAGACGGCGACGAACAGCTGCAGTGAGGTCAGGTCGATGCGGCGCGCAAAGCTGCGCTCGGAATTCTTCATGGGTCTTATATGCTTCTCGAAAAGAGAAGTTGCACCCATTTTCCCTGATTATTTTTGACCTGTCATCGTAAAAAGCGATGGCTTGGGAATTTTCTGGCGAATTTAACCTACGCGGTGGGCAAAAAAATCCCCGCACGGGGCGGGGATCGTTGTTTTTGCCCGCGGCAATCAGCTGAAGAATTTCTTCAGCTTGTCGGTCCAGCTTTCGCCGCTTGGGGAATGCCGGCCGCCGCCCTTTTGCAGCGATTCCTCGAGCTCGCGCAGCAGCTTGCGCTGGTATTCGGTGAGCTTGACCGGGGTCTCGACCACGATATGGCAGTAAAGATCGCCCGGGTAGCTGGCGCGGATGCCCTTGATGCCCTTGCCGCGCAGGCGGAACTGCTTGCCGGCCTGGGTGCCTTCGGGGATGTCGATCGCCGCCTTGCCGGCCAGCGTCGGCACCTCGATCTCGCCGCCCAGCGCCGCGGTGATGAAGCTCACCGGCACCTGGCAGTGCAGGTCGTCGCCCTCGCGCTCGAAGATGTCGTGCTTCTTCGTGCGGATCTCGATGTACAGGTCGCCCGGAGGCCCGCCATTGGTGCCGGGCTCGCCGTTGCCGGTCGAGCGGATGCGCATGCCGTCGTCGATGCCCGCGGGAATCTTGACCTCGAGCGTCTTCTGGTGCTTGACCTTGCCCTGGCCGTTGCAGGTGGTGCAGGGCTCGGGGATGATCTTGCCCGTGCCGCGGCAGTGCGGGCAGGTCTGCTGCACGCTGAAGAAGCCCTGGCGCATCTGCACCGAGCCCTGGCCGGCACAGGTCGTGCAGGTCTTGGCGCTGGTGCCGGGCTTGGCACCCGAGCCGTGGCAGGTCTCGCAGTTGTCCCAGGAGGGAATGCGGATCTGCGCGTCCTTGCCCTTGGCGGCTTCCTCGAGCGTGATTTCCATCGCGTAGCTCAGGTCGTTGCCGCGGTAGACCTGGCGGCCGCCGCCGCGCCCGCCGCGGCCCTGGCTGAACATGTCGCCGAAGATGTCGCCAAAGGCCTCGGCAAAGCCGCCGTAGCCTTCGCCGCCACCCATGCCGCGGTTCGGGTCCACGCCGGCGTGGCCGTACTGGTCGTAGGCCGCGCGCTTCTGCGCATCCGAGAGCATCTCGTAGGCCTCCTTGGCCTCCTTGAAGTTCTCTTCGGCCTTGGCCGCGGCATCACCCTGGTTGCGGTCGGGGTGGTGCTTCATCGCCAGCTTGCGATAAGCCTTCTTGATTTCCTCGTCCGTGGCGTTCTTGGCAACGCCGAGGACTTCGTAATAGTCGCGTTTGGACATTTTGCTTTCTGGGACCGGTTGGAACAGGAACGCCGCGTCCCCCTTGCGGGGAGACGCGGCGGCGGTTGGTCACGCGGGACCTGCCGCGTCAGTCCTTCTTGACTTCCTTGACTTCGGCGTCGACGACATTGTCGTCCTGGGGCGCCGAGCCACCCGAAGCCGCACCGGCAGCGCCCGCGGCAGCGGCGCCTTCGGCACCGCCGGCAGCCTGCGCGTCGGCGTACATCTTCTCGCCGAGCTTCTGGCTTGCGGTCATCAGCGCCGTGGTCTTGGCATCGATGGCGTCCTTGTCTTCAGCCTTGAGGGCTTCTTCCAGTTCCTTCACGGCAGCCTCGATGGCCGACTTCTCGGCGGCATCGAGCTTGTCGCCATGCTCGGCCAGGCTCTTGGTCACGCTGTGCACCGCGGCTTCGCCCTGGTTCCGGGACTGCACCAGTTCCAGCTTCTTCTTGTCGTCGGCCGCGTTGAGTTCGGCGTCCTTGACCATCTGCTGGATCTCTTCCTCCGACAGGCCCGAGTTCGCCTTGATGGTGATCTTGTTTTCCTTGCCCGAGGCCTTGTCCTTGGCGGAGACGTTCAGGATACCGTTGGCGTCGATGTCGAAGGTCACCTCGATCTGCGGCACGCCGCGTGCGGCCGGCGGGATGCCTTCGAGGTTGAACTCGCCGAGCATCTTGTTGCCCGCGGCGATCTCGCGCTCGCCCTGGAACACCTTGATGGTCACGGCGGGCTGGTTGTCGTCGGCCGTCGAGAAGGTCTGCGCGAACTTCGTCGGGATGGTCGTGTTCTTGCTGATCATCTTGGTCATGACGCCGCCCAGGGTCTCGATGCCCAGCGACAGGGGAGTCACGTCCAGCAGCAGCACGTCCTTGCGGTCGCCCGACAGCACCTGGCCTTGAACGGCAGCGCCCACGGCCACGGCTTCGTCGGGGTTCACGTCCTTGCGCGGTTCCTTGCCGAAGAATTCCTTGACCTTTTCCTGCACCTTGGGCATGCGGGTCATGCCGCCGACCAGGATCACGTCATGGATGTCGGACACGGAGATGCCGGCGTCCTTGATGGCCGTGCGGCAGGGCGCAATCGTGCGCTCGATCAGATCGTCGACCAGGCTTTCGAGCTTGGCACGCGTCAGCTTGATGTTCAGGTGCTTGGGGCCCGAAGCGTCGGCCGTCACGTAGGGCAGGTTGATGTCGGTCTGCGAGGAGTTCGACAGCTCGATCTTGGCCTTCTCGGCGGCTTCCTTCAGGCGCTGCAGCGCGAGCACGTCCTTGGACAGGTCCACGCCCTGTTCCTTCTTGAACTCGCCGATGATGTAGTCGATGATGCGCTGGTCGAAGTCCTCGCCGCCCAGGAAGGTGTCGCCATTGGTCGACAGCACTTCGAACTGCTTTTCGCCATCGACGTCGGCGATCTCGATGATCGAGACGTCGAAGGTGCCGCCGCCCAGGTCATACACGGCGATCTTGCGGTCGCCCTTGTCCTGCTTGTCGAGGCCGAAGGCCAGGGCCGCAGCCGTGGGTTCGTTGATGATGCGCTTGACTTCCAGGCCGGCAATGCGGCCGGCGTCCTTGGTGGCCTGGCGCTGCGCGTCGTTGAAGTAGGCCGGCACGGTGATGACGGCTTCGGTCACGGGCTCGCCCAGGAAGTCCTCGGCGGTCTTCTTCATCTTGCGCAGCACTTCGGCGCTGATCTGCGGAGGCGCCAGCTTCTGTCCGCGCACCTCGATCCAGGCGTCGCCGTTGTCGGCCTGGGTGATGGTGTAGGGCATCAGGTCGATGTCCTTTTGCACTTCCTTCTCGGAAAACTTGCGGCCGATCAGGCGCTTGGCGGCGTAGATCGTGTTGCGCGGGTTGGTCACGGCCTGGCGCTTGGCCGAGGCGCCGACGAGGATCTCGCCGTCTTCCTGGTAGGCAATGATCGAGGGGGTGGTGCGCGCACCTTCACTGTTCTCGATCACGCGGGTGGTGTTGCCTTCCATGACAGCCACGCAGCTGTTGGTGGTGCCCAGGTCGATACCGATGATTTTTCCCATGTTATTTCTCCGAAAGACTTCAATTGTGGACTGGCAGGTAACTTGTGGCGGCCGGTGCCGCTTCAAGCCACACCAGCGAAATTTTTCACGCGCAGGCTCAGTTGGGGGCCGTCACCGTGACCAGCGCCGGGCGCAGGATGCGGTCCGCGATCAGGTAGCCCTTCTGCAGCACGGCCACGATGGTATTGGCTGCCTGCTCGGCGGGCACCACACTGATGGCCTGGTGCAGATGGGGGTCGAATTTCTCGCCGGCCGCGGGGTCGATGGGCTGGACCTTGTTGCGCTCGAGCGCGGACATCAGCTGGCGGCGCGTGGCGTCGGCGCCCTCGCGCAGCTGCTCGGACGTGGCCGACTGGATGGCCAGCGCGGCCTCGAGGCTGTCGCAGATCGGCAGCAGGCTTTCGGCAAAGCTTTCGATGCCGAACTTGCGTGCCTTGGCGACTTCGTCCTCGGCGCGGCGGCGCGCGTTTTCCGCTTCGGCCTTGGCGCGCAGGAACTGGTCGGCCAGCTCGGCGCTCTTGGTCTTGATCTCCGCGAGCTCGGCCTGCAGGCGGGCGATTTCGTCCGCGCTGTTGGCGGCCATGGCGGCTTCCACTTCTTCAGGCGAGGCATCTGCCGGGGCAGGGTGGGCTGAGGGATTGAGTTCAGACATGGTTGGGCTCAGGAATGGAAAGAAAAAACGACTGCGGCGCAGTTGGGCACGGGCGCGGGGTTTTCAAGTCCCGCAGCAGCTTGCATGTGCTAAACCGCCTGGCCGCAAGGTCATATTGCGCAGCGGAGTGTACAAGCTCAAGGGAGCAACGCTATAATTGCCTGCTTTGCCTTGCCACACCGCTTGCGACGCAGCGGGGGGCTTAACCCAAAAGGGAGTTTACATGCGTCATTACGAAATCATTTTGTTGATCCACCCGGATCAAAGCGAACAGGTTCCGGCCATGCTGGAGCGCTACAAGGGCATGATCACCGCCGGCGGCGGTAAGGTGCACCGCGAAGAAGACTGGGGCCGTCGCCAGCTGGCCTACATGATCAACAAGCTTGCCAAGGCCCACTACCTGTGCCTGAACATCGAAGCTGATCAGTCCGTCATGGCCGAACTGGAACACGCGTTCAAGTTCAACGACGCCGTGCTGCGCCACCTGACCGTGCAGAAGAAGAAGGCCGACACCGCTCCTTCCTCGATGATGAAGACCGTCGAGCGCGAAGAAGCCCGCAAGGCCAATCAAGCCGAACAGGCCTGATCCGCACGTCGCATCGCACCCACGGAGTGGATAACCACGTTGTCCTGACTGCCTGTATCGCCGAGGTCCAACCCCTGCGCTACACGCCCGCCGGACTGCCCGCACTGGACTTGCGACTCGAGCACGAGTCGCAGCAGCGAGAGGCAGGCAACGAGCGGAAAGTCACGGCAGCTGTCAAAGCGGTGGCCTTCGGGGCACTGGCAGAGCGTCTCGCTCGTCAGGCCCCCGGCAGCAGCTGGAAGTTCCAGGGCTTCCTCGCCACCCCGCGCAACAGCAAGACTGTGGTGATGCACATCCAGGATATTCAACAAAATTAATTTTCAAGAGGTCCAGCAATGGCCACGTTCAAGAAATTCAACAAAGACAAGCGCCCCAAGCGCAACACCCAGTCGCTGCTGTTCAAGCGCAAGCGCTTCTGCCGCTTCACCGTGGCGGGTGTTGAAGAGATCGACTACAAGGATGTCGACACGCTGCGCGACTTCATCGGCGAAAACGGCAAGATCGTGCCCGCACGTCTGACCGGCACCCGCGCCATCTATCAGCGCCAGCTGAACACCGCCATCAAGCGCGCGCGCTTCCTGGCCCTGGTCCCCTACAGCGACCAGCACAAGATCTAAGGAGCACGAAACATGCAAATCATTCTGCTCGAAAAGGTTGTGAACCTGGGTGACCTCGGCGAGATCGTCAAGGTCAAGGACGGCTATGCCCGCAACTTCCTGATCCCTTCGGGTTCCGCCCGCCGCGCGACCGAAGCCAACAAGGCCGAGTTCGAAGCCAAGCGCGTCGAACTGGAAAAGGCTGCCGCCGAGAAGCTGGCTGCTGCACAAGCCGAAGGCGAAAAGCTCGCCGGCGGCAACGTGAAGCTGTCGCAGAAGGCTGGCGTCGACGGCCGTCTGTTCGGCTCGGTGACCAACCACGACATCGCTGCCGAGCTGAACAAGCAAGGCTACAAGGTCGTGAAGTCGCAGGTCCGCCTGCCCAATGGTCCCATCAAGACCATCGGCGACACCACCGTCAGCGTGTCCCTGCACACCGACGTCGTGGTCGACGTCACGGTTTCGGTCTACGGCGAAACCGCCTAATTCAGCGCTTTGCCCTGAATCAAAGCCGCCTTCGGGCGGCTTTTGTATTTTCGCCACCATCTTCATGCGGGCCGCGCCAGCCGGGAGCCATTTGCCATGCGTGCAAGCGCTTGGCGGATGACGGCAGGCGCCGCTGCGGCTAGGATGGAGGGCTTGCTCCCAAGGATATCCATGTCTTCCGTTATGCCCCCGCTCGAGCTCGATGATGCCTTTTCTCCGCCGGACCGCCAGGTCGCGCAGCTGCGCGTGCCGCCGCATTCGATGGAGTCCGAATCCAGCGTGCTGGGCGGCCTGCTGCTGGACAACAACGCCTGGGATCGCGTGGGCGACCTGCTTTCCGACAGCGACTTCTACCGCCACGAGCACCAGCTGATCTATGACGCCATCGGCAAGCTGATCAACGCCAGCAAGCCCGCCGACGTGATCACCGTCTACGAGCACCTGCAGACCATGGGCAAAGCCGAGGAGATCGGCGGCCTGCTGTACCTGAACCAGCTGGCGCAGTACGTGCCCAGCGCCACCAACATCCGGCGCTATGCGGAGATCGTGCGCGACCGCTCGATCCTGCGCAAGCTGATCACGGCCAGCGACGACATCGCCACCAACGCCTTCAACCCCCAGGGCAAGACCGTCGAGCGCGTGCTGGACGAGGCCGAGTCGAAGATCTTCGCCATCGGCGAGGAGGGCGCGCGCAACAAGCAGGGCTTCCAGTCCATGGACACGCTGGTCGTCGACCTGCTCGACCGCGTCCAGGAGATGGCCGACAACCCGATGGACGTCACCGGCGTGCCCACGGGCTTCGCCGATCTGGACCGCATGACCTCGGGCCTGCAGGCCGGCGACCTGGTGGTGCTGGCGGCGCGCCCCTCGATGGGCAAGACCTCGTTCGCGGTGAACATCGCCGAGCACGTGGCGCTCAACGAAGGCCTGCCGGTCGCGATCTTCTCGATGGAAATGGGCGCGGCCCAGCTGGCGGTGCGTATCGTCGGCTCGATCGGCCGCGTGAACCAGGGCAACCTGCGCACCGGCAAGCTCAACGACGACGAGTGGCCGCGCCTGACGGAGGCCATCGAGCGCCTGCGCACGGTGTCGCTGCACATCGACGAAAGCCCGGGCCTGTCGCCGGGCGAGCTGCGCGCCAACTCGCGGCGCCTGGCGCGCCAGTGCGGCAAGCTGGGCCTGATCGTGGTCGACTACCTGCAGCTGATGAGCGGCTCGGGCTCGACCGCCAGCTCCGACAACCGCGCCACCGAACTGGGCGAGATCTCGCGCGGCCTGAAGATGCTGGCCAAGGAGCTGCAATGCCCGGTCATCGCGCTGTCGCAGCTCAACCGCTCGGTCGAGCAGCGCACCGACAAGCGCCCGATGATGTCCGACCTGCGCGAATCGGGCGCCATCGAGCAGGATGCGGACATCATCATGTTCATCTACCGCGACGACTACTACAACAAGGACTCGAAGGAGCCGAACATCGCCGAGGTGATCATCGGCAAGCAGCGTAACGGGCCCACGGGGACGGTGAAGCTGTTCTTTCAGAAGAACCAGACGCGCTTCGAGAATCTGGCGATGGGGGCCGATGATTTTTAAGGTCCGAAGCGCTTCAATTGTGAGTGCAGGCCCGTTACCCTTCGACAAGCTCAGGGCGAACGGTAAGAAGCTAGCCGCGCGCGCGATTTGATCGTTCGTCCTGAGCCTGCCTGGGCGGCCCCGTCGAAGGATGAATGGCCTGTCCTCGAGGCATCGTAACTTCATGAAAAAACGGCCCGAAGGCCGTTTTTCCATTTCAAGCGCAGGGGCTCAGCTCACATACGCCAGACTGCAATCAGCAACCCGACTACGACCACCGCAAGCCCCCCGCACACCCACGCCAGACGCTGGGCTCCCGTGCGCAATAGATCAACGGTGCGTATCACCTGCGCGTTCTGCTCGGCCAGCTGCTGGATCAGCTCGGCCGACTGCTGCTGCCCCTGCTCGAGCTGGCGGATGCGCGCCTCGAGCGTCTGGATCAGCTGCAGCGCCTGCTCGCCCGCGGTGCTCGGGGTGGCAAGCCGGGCTGCAGGCTCCGCAGCGGCGGTGGCAGCCGCCTCGGCAGCGGCCTCCTTCTTGCGCAGCAATCCCTTGGCGGCCTTGAGCACCTGGGGCGTGGCTTCGATCACGTCGCCCCAGGGCACCAGCTTCAATGCGGTGATCCAGCTGATCGCCATGGCTTACAGCACCTCGCTGGCAAAATCCGCCAGGCGCGAGCGTTCGCCGCGCGCCAGCGTGATGTGGCCGCTGTGCGGCCAGCCCTTGAAGCGGTCGACCGAGTAGGTCAGGCCCGAGGAGCCCTCGGTGAGGTAGGGCGTGTCGATCTGCGCCAGGTTGCCCATGCAGACGATCTTCGTGCCGGGGCCGGCGCGCGTGATCAGCGTCTTCATCTGCTTGGGCGTGAGGTTCTGCGCCTCGTCCAGGATCAGGTACTTGTTGAGGAAGGTGCGCCCGCGCATGAAGTTCAGGCTCTTGATCTTGATGCGGCTGCGGATCAGCTCGTTGGTCGCGGCGCGCCCCCACTCGCCGGCGTTGCCGCCGTCGCCCTTGGCCAGGAACTCGAGGTTGTCGTCCAGCGCGCCCATCCACGGGCCCATCTTTTCCTCTTCCGTGCCCGGCAGGAAGCCGATGTCCTCGCCCACGCTCACCGTGGCCCGGGTCATGATGATCTCGGTGTAGCGGCGCTCGTCCAGCACCTGGGTCAGGCCCGCGGCCAGCGCCATCAGGGTCTTGCCGGTGCCGGCCGTGCCGGCAAGCGTCACCAGGTCGATCTCGGGGTCCATCAGCAGGTTCATGGCGAAGTTCTGCTCGCGGTTGCGCGTGGTCACGCCCCAGACCGCGTTCTTGGCATGGCCATAGTCGCGCAGGGTCTTGAGCACGGCGGTGCGCTCGCGGATCTCGGCCACGCGCAGGAACAGGCTGGGCTCGCCCGGCGCCTCGTAGTAGACGAACTGGTTGATCATGAACTGGCTGACGATCGTGCCCGTGACCCGGTAGCAGGTGTAGGGGCCTTCGTTCCAGCTTTCCATGCCCTTGCCGGCCTTGGTCCAGAAGTCCTGCGGCAGCGGCATCAGGCCCGAGTACAGCAGGTCGCCGTCTTCCAGCACCTTGTCGTTCTGGTAGTCCTCGGCGGCCAGGCCCAGCGCGCGCGCCTTGACGCGCATGTTGATGTCCTTGGACACCAGCACCACGTCGCGCCCCTGGTGCTGCCGGCTCAGGGTTTCGACCACGCCCAGGATCTGGTTGTCGGCCTTGCCCTGGGGCAGGCTGGTGGGCAGGGTGAAGTCCAGCGTCTCGGTCTGGAAGAACAGCTGGCCGGTGGCGGCGCGCTGGCCGGATGCATTCAGGCGCAGGCCCTTGGCCAGGTTGTCCTCGCCCTGGGCGGCAACCAGCGCATCGAGGCTGCGGCTGACCTGGCGGCCGTTGCGCGCGACTTCGGTCATGCCCTTCTTGTGCGCGTCGAGCTCTTCCAGCACCACCATCGGCAGGAAGATGTCATGTTCCTCGAAGCGGAACAGGCTGGTGGGATCGTGCAGCAGCACGTTCGTGTCCAGCACGAACAGCGTGGTCGCGCCACTGCGCGACTTGCGCTTGCTCGCGGGGCGCGTGGCGGGTTTGCCGGGCGCGGCGGCGGCGGGCGCCGCGCTGCGGGTGGATCTGGCGGCCACCGGTGCGGCTGCAGGGGCTTCTTCGACCGCAGGCGCAGCGGCGGGGCGGCGCTTGCGCGCGGCAGGCGCGGCGGGTGCCGCGGCCACTGGAGCCGGTGCGGTTTCGGGCGCGGCAGCGCTGGCCGGCGCCGCCCGGCGGCGGCGTGTTGCCGGAGCCGGCGCCGCTGCGGTCACGGCAGGCGAAGGCGTAGCGACGCCCGGCGCATCGGCGCCCGGCGCATCGGCGCCCGTGGCTTCGAGGCCATCGAAGTCGTCGTCGGCAACATCGGTTTGTGCGTTCTTGCGCTGTGCGACCACGCTGAAGGCTTCAGCAGGGAGACTGGCCGCACGGCGGCTGGGAGCGGGAGGCAGTGGCATATTCGGCAGGCCCAATCAAAAAACAGCGAAACAAAAAGCACAAAGCCGCCCAGGAGACCGGGGCGGCTTTGGATTGGAGATACAGCGAGAAGCGAAGCTCAGAAGCATCGTTCCATTATGCATACCTCCATGGCACACGAAGGCTTCAGTGGCCGAAGCAGGGAAATCAGGCGGCTTCCTTCTTCAGGGCCTTGAGCGACTTGACGGCCTTGAGCACTTCCTCGACATGGCCGGGGACCTTCAGGCCGCGCCATTCCTGGTGCAGCACGCCGTCGGCGTCGATCAGGAAGGTGCTGCGCTCGATGCCCTTGACCTTCTTGCCGTACATGATCTTGTTCTTGACCACGCCGAACATGTGGCACATCTTCTCTTCGGTGTCGGCAATGAGTTCGAAAGGCAGCTCGAGCTTTTCCTTGAACTCATCGTGGGATTTCATGTTGTCGCGCGACACACCGAAGACGGCCGCGCCGGCTTTGACAAAATCCTTGTATTTATCCCGAAACTGCATCGCTTCGGTGGTACAACCGGGCGTATTGTCTTTAGGATAGAAGTAGAGAATCACAATCTGGCCGTTGTGGGAGGTGTTGGACACCTTGACCCCGCCGGTTGCATTGGCTTCGAATTCAGGGAGTGGTTTGTTGACAACGATCGCCATGCGCTTCTATCTCTCGGGTGTAGTCGTTGAATAGTTGAGGGCAAAGGTCTGTTATTGCTTTGGTGCAACCCCCAACCGCAGCCGTGTATTTTACCCTGAATTGATTTCTCGCACCTGTTTTCGCTGGCATTACTCCAGCAGCAGCGCCGCGACCACGTTCCTTCCCTCGCCGGCAAGAATGTTGTAGGTGCGGCATGCCGCCTGGGTGTCCATGGCCTCGAGGCCGATGCGCCGCGCCATCAGCGGCTGCAGCCAGGCGGGGGGCACGAAACGGCTGCGCGTGCCGCTGCCGAAAATCACCAGTTCCGCAGGGATTTCGGCCAACGCCGCGAAATGCGCCGGTGTGAGGTCCTCGAAACGGCTGCAGTTCCAGTCCTGGCGCAGGCCCTGCGAACTGATGATCAGGCTGCTGGTGAATTTTTCCTGGTCGATGGCGATCCAGCCGGGGCCGTAGCCGCGAATGGTCTGCGCCTCGGAGCGGTCGGGTTGGAATTTCATGCTGCCCTCGGTTGTGGCGGCTCCCTGGAGGTTGCCAGCGTGGAAGTGAACTGCTGCCATGCCCATGGGCCGATGGTGCAGTGCGGAACTGTGGTCAAATTATAGGTTTCACCAGGGGGTCTTCGCCCCTTGGCGTGTCCTGCAGTAACCCACCGAGCCGCATGAAGACCGTCCACAAATCCGCCAAACTTGCCAACGTCTGCTATGACATCCGCGGGCCCATCATGGACGCGGCCAAGCAGATGGAGGAAGACGGGCACAAGATCATCAAGCTCAACATCGGCAACCTCGCGGTGTTCGGCTTCGATGCGCCCGAAGAGATCCAGCAGGACATGATCCGCAACCTGCCGACCTCGGCCGGCTATTCGGACAGCAAGGGCATCTTCGCCGCGCGCAAGGCTGTCATGCACGAGACCCAGCACCAGGGCATCCAGGGCGTGACGCTCGACGACATCTACCTGGGCAACGGCGCCTCCGAACTGATCGTCATGGCGACCAACGCGCTGCTGGACAACGGCGACGAACTGCTGCTGCCCGCGCCCGACTACCCGCTGTGGACCGCTGCGGCCAGCCTGTCGGGCGGCACGCCCGTGCACTACGTCTGCGACGAGGCCAACGGCTGGATGCCCGATCTCGACGACATCCGCGCCAAGGTCACGCCGCGCACCAAGGGCATTGTCGTCATCAACCCGAACAACCCCACGGGCGCGCTGTACTCGAAGGAACTGCTGCTGGGCATCGTCGCGATCGCGCGCGAGCATGGGCTGGTGATCTTTGCCGACGAGGTCTATGACAAGGTGCTCTACGACGACGCCGTGCATGTGCCGATGGCCAGCCTGTCGACCGACGTGCTGACGCTGACCTTCAACTCGCTGTCCAAGGCCTACCGCTCCTGCGGCTACCGCGCCGGCTGGCTGGTGGTGTCGGGCGACAAGAAGCCCGCGCGCGACTACATCGAGGGGCTGAACATGCTCTCGAACATGCGCCTGTGCGCGAACGTGCCCGGCCAGTGGGCGGTGCAGACCGCGCTGGGCGGCCACCAGAGCATTGACGACCTGGTGCGCCCGGGCGGCCGGCTGCGCGTGCAGCGCGACCTGGCGCACCAGCTCATCACCGCCATTCCAGGCGTGAGCTGCGTCAAGCCGCAGGCCGCGCTGTACATGTTCCCCAGGCTCGACCCCGCGGTCTATCCGATCAGGGACGACCAGCAGTTCTTCCTCGAGATGCTGCAGGAGACCAAGGTCATGCTGGTGCAGGGCACGGGCTTCAACTGGCCCGAACCCGACCATTTCCGCATCGTTTTCCTGCCGCACGAGGCCGACCTGCGCGAAGCCATCCGCCGCGTGGCCGTGTTCCTGGAAAAGGCACGCGTGCGCTTCGGCACGAACTGATCTCCAAGCTTTCCCATCGCTGCGCTTCGCGCAGCCTTTTTTGACTGGCAATTTGCATATGAAACCGATCCAAGTAGGCCTTATGGGCATTGGCACCGTGGGCAGCGGCACCTTCAACGTGCTGCAGCGCAATCAGGGCGAGATTCGCCGCCGCGCAGGCCGCGGGATTGAAATTACCATGGTTGCCGACTTGGACATGGAGCGTGCGAAGAGCGTGGTCGGCGGCGCGGCGCGCGTGGTCAAGGATGCGCGCGAGATCATCGCCAACCCCGAGATCGACGTGGTGGTCGAGCTGATCGGCGGCTACGGCATCGCCAAGCAGCTGGTGCTCGAAGCCATTGCCGCGGGCAAGCATGTGGTCACGGCCAACAAGGCGCTGCTGGCGGTGCACGGCACCGAGATCTTCCAGGCCGCGGCCGACAAGGGCGTGATGGTGGCCTACGAGGCGGCGGTCGCCGGCGGCATCCCGATCATCAAGTCGCTGCGGGAGGGCCTGACGGCCAACTCCATCCAGTGGCTGGCCGGCATCATCAACGGCACGACCAATTTCATCCTGTCCGAGATGCGCGACAAGGGCCTGGACTTCGACGTGGTGCTCAAGGAAGCGCAGCGCCTGGGCTATGCCGAGGCCGACCCGACCTTCGACATCGAGGGCGTGGACGCGGCGCACAAGGTCACGCTGATGAGCGCGATCGCCTTCGGCATTCCCGTGCAGTTCGACAAGGCCTATGTCGAGGGCATCACCGGCCTGGCCGCAACCGACATCCGCTACGCCGAGCAGCTGGGCTACCGCATCAAGCTGCTGGGCATCACCAAGCGCACCGACAAGGGCGTCGAGCTGCGCGTGCACCCCTCGCTGGTGCCCTCCAAGCGCCTGATCGCCAACGTCGAGGGCGCGATGAACGCCGTGGTCGTGCATGGCGACGCCGTCGGCACGACGCTGTACTACGGCAAGGGCGCGGGCTCCGAGCCCACGGCCAGCGCGGTGGTCGCCGACCTGGTCGACATCGCGCGCCTGGCGGACGCCGAGGTCGCGCACCGCGTGCCGCCGCTGGCCTTCCAGTCGCATACGCTCGAAGGCGCGATGGGCAGCCTGCCGGTGCTGCCGATGAGCGAGGTCGTGACCAGCTACTACCTGCGCCTGCGCGTGTCGGATGAAGCCGGCGTGCTGGCCAAGGTCACGGGCCTGCTGGCCAATGCGGGCATCAGCATCGATGCCGTGCTGCAGCGCGAGGCCGACGAGGTCGGCGGCGAGGGCTCGACCCAGACCGACCTGATCATCCTCACGCACGAGACGCGCGAAGGCAACATGGACGCGGCGCTGGCCGAGATCCAGGCGCTGCCCACCGTGCTCGCCAAGATCAACCGCATCCGCAAGGAAGAGCTGAACTGAAGGCCCCGCCCATGCTGTACCTCTCCACCCGCGGCTATCCCGAGCGCAAGCGCTTCTGCGACATCCTGCTCGAGGGCCTGGCGCCCGATGGCGGCCTGTACCTGCCCGAGCACTATCCGCAGATCGATGCGGCCCAGCTCGGCGAGCTGCGCCGCGTCTACCACGAGCAGGGCTATGCCGAGCTTGCGTTCCGCATCCTGTCGCTGTACATCGACGACATCCCGGCCGAGGACCTGCGCGCGCTGTGCGCCAAGACCTATACGGCCGAGGTCTTCGGCACCGGCGAGATCGTGCCGCTGCGCCATGTCGAGGATGGACTGTGGCTCGAGGCCCTGTCCAATGGCCCGACGCTGGCCTTCAAGGACATGGCCATGCAGCTGCTGGGCAACCTGTTCGAGTACGAACTGGGCCGCCGCGGCGAGACGCTCAACATCCTGGGCGCGACCAGCGGCGACACCGGCAGCGCCGCCGAATACGCGATGCGCGGCAAGCAGGGCGTGCGCGTCTTCATGACCAGCCCGCACGGCCGCATGAGCGCCTTCCAGCAGGCGCAGATGTTCAGCCTGCAGGACGAGAATATCCACAACATCGCCATCGAGGGCGTGTTCGACGACTGCCAGGACATCGTCAAGGCGGTCTCGGGCGACCATGCGTTCAAGGCGCGCTACAAGATCGGCACCGTCAACTCGATCAACTGGGCGCGGCTGCTGGCCCAGGTGGTGTATTACTTCGCCGGGTACCTGCAGGCGACGCAGAGCGACGACCAGAAGGTCAGCTTCAGCGTGCCCAGCGGCAACTTCGGCAATGTCTGCGCGGGCCACGTGGCGCGCCAGATGGGCCTGCCGATCGCGAAGCTGGTGGTGGCAACCAACGAGAACGATGTGCTCGACGAGTTCTTCCGCACCGGCGTCTACCGCGTGCGCGGCAGCGCCCACACCTACGAGACCTCGAGCCCGTCGATGGACATCAGCAAGGCCAGCAATTTCGAGCGCTTCGTGTTCGACCTGCTGGGGCGCGACGCCGAGCGCACGCGCCAGCTGTTCGCCGAAGGCGTGGCGCGCGACGGCTTCTTCGACCTGAGCGCCGATCCGCTGTTCGCCCAGGCCGCAGCGCACTACGGCTTCGTCAGCGGCAAGAGCACCCATGCCGACCGTCTGGCGACGATCCGCGATGTCGCCGAGCGCTTCGGCATGGTGATCGACACGCACACCGCCGACGGCGTCAAGGTGGCGCGCGAGCACATGGGCAAAGAGCCGATGATCGTGCTGGAGACCGCGCTGCCGATCAAGTTCGCCGAGACCATCCAGGAGGCGCTGGGCCACCTGCCCGAGCGCCCGGCGAAGTTCATCGGCATCGAGGACTTGCCGAAACGCGTGCAGCGCATGCCTGCCGATGTGGAGCAGGTCAAGGCTTACATCGCAAAACACTGCGACGCGGCCTGATGCGATTGCAAGGCCGGAGCCTGCCATGAAGGTGGTTGGCTTTGCGGGCTATTCGGGTGCGGGCAAGACCACGCTGGTCGAGCAGGTCATTGCGCTGCTGCGCGCGCGTGGCCTGCGCGTCTCCGTGGTCAAGCATGCGCACCACCGCTTCGACGTCGACCGGCCGGGCAAGGACAGCTGGCGCCACCGCCAGGCCGGTGCCTTCGAGGTGCTGGTGGTGTCGGACCAGCGTCTGGCATTGATGCGCGAATTCGAGCAGCCCGGCGCGCCGGACATCCATGCGATGCTTGCCGAGCTCGATGCGGGCGTGGACTGGGTGCTGGTCGAGGGCTTCAAGCACGGCGATCTGCCGAAGATCGAGGTCTGGCGCGCACCCGCGGCGGGCGAGGAAGCCCGTCCCCTGCGCTGCACCGGGGACCCTGGCGTGCTGGCGCTGGCGACCGACGATCCCGCGCTGCTCCCCGCGGCGGTGCCCGCGCAGCTGCCGCTGCTGGATCTGAACCAGCCCGGGGCCGTGGCCGAATGGCTGCTGGCCGATGGCGCACGCTTCGAATACCGGCATCCACACCAAGAAAGCTGATATGCGCGATTCCCTGACTTCCCTTGATTCCGCGCTGGCCTCGCTGCTGGCCCAGGCGCAGCCGCTTGCGGGCAGCGAGCAGGTCAGCACCTTCGATGCCGACGGCCGGGTGCTGCTGGCGCAGGCGGTGTCGCCGCTGCAGGTGCCGCCGCACGACAACAGCGCGATGGACGGCTATGCCGTGCGCAGCTGCGATGTGGCCGCCAGCGGCACGCTGCTGCCGGTATCGCAGCGCATTGCCGCAGGCCAGATGGGCCAGCCGCTGGCGCCGGCCAGCGCCGCGCGCATCTTCACCGGCGCGCCGCTGCCCGCGGGCGCCGATGCGGTGGTGATGCAGGAGGACTGCGAGGCGCTGGAGAACGGGCAGGTGCGCATCCACAGCGTGCCCAAAGCCGGCCAATGGGTGCGCCGCGCGGGCGACGACATCGTGCGCGGCGCGGTGGTGCTCGAAGCCGGCACGCGGCTCACCCCAGCCGAGCTCGGGTTGGCAGCCAGCATCGGCCTGGCGCAGCTCGAAGTCGCACGGCGTCCGCGCGTGGCGCTGTTCTCGACGGGCGACGAGCTGGTCATGCCCGGCAGCGTGCGCCCCGAAGACATGCCTCCCGGCGCGATCTACAACAGCAACCGCTTTTTCCTGCGCGCGATGCTGCAGCGCCTGGGCTGCGAGGTCACCGATCTGGGAATCGTGCCCGATGAGCGTGAGGCGACGCTGGCGGCGCTGCGCGATGCGGCCGGCGCGCATGATCTGATCCTGACCAGCGGCGGTGTGTCGGTGGGCGAGGAAGACCATATCAAGCCCGCGGTCGAGCAGCTGGGCCGGCTCGATCTGTGGAAAATCGCCATCAAGCCGGGCAAGCCCTTTGCCTATGGCCGCGTGGGCGAGGCGCATTTCATGGGGCTGCCGGGCAATCCGGTGTCGAGCTTTGTCACCTTCTTGCTGCTGGTGCGTCCGTTCCTGCTGCGCCTGCAGGGCGTGGCCGACGTGGCGCCGCGCGGCATCGCGGCGCGCGCCGACTTCGACTGGCCGCGCGGCGACCGCCGGCGCGAATTCCTGCGCGTGCGCTACAACGAGGCGGGCGGACTGGAGCTGTTCCGCAACCAGACCTCGAACCTGCTGACCTCGGCGGCCTGGGGCAATGGCGTGGTCGACAACCCGCCGGACAACGCGATTGCGCGCGGCGATACGGTGCGTTTCCTGTCCTTTGCGGATCTGCTGGCATGAACACTGCAATCAACATCAACGTGCGTTATTTCGCCTCGATCCGCGAAGCGCTGGGCACTGGCAGCGAAAGCTGCAGCACCACGGCGAGCACGCTGGGCGCGCTGCGCGACGAACTGATCGCGCGCGGTGGCGCGTACGCCCAGGCGCTGGCGCGCGGCAAGGCGGTGCGCATGGCGCACAACCAGCTGCTCAGCGATGAGTCCGCGGCGCTGGCCCAAGGGGACGAGGTCGCGTTCTTTCCGCCCGTTACCGGAGGCTGAGCATGGCCAAGGATTCCACCGTGAGCGAGCGCACCCGCGCCGCCCTGGCCCAGGCCAAGGCGCGCGGCGTGGTGCTGGGCAGCGCCGGGGCGCGCAATCTGCAGGCGACGCTGGAGAAGCGCACGGCTTCGGCCGATGCGTTTGCTCGGCTTCAGCAGCCGGTATTTGCGGAACTACAGGCGCTGGGGATGACGCATCGGGAGATGGCGGCCGAGCTCAACCGGCGCGGGATTGCTGCGGCGCGGGGAGGGGAATGGACGCATGGGCAGGTGCAGAGGATGTTGAATCGGCTGGCGGGGGCGGGGCAGGGGTGAAGCTGTGATCAGAACTTGAGGACAGGCCGCTCATCCTTCGACAAGCTCAGGACGAACGGGAATACCAAAGCAGGCGCGCAGTATTCAACCGCTTGATCAGGGCGAACGTACTACCAAAGCAGACGCGCCGGTATTTAACCGTTCGTCCTGAGCCTGTCGAAGGATGGACGGCCAGTCCTATAGAACCCCGGTCAACTTCATCCCTGCGCACCCTCATCATCCCCCAACGCCGGACATTTCCACTCCAGCATTTCCGCCAGCCTCTGCACCACCCACCCCGCTTCGGCGGCATTGAGCAGCGTGTCGTCCGCGCGCAGTCCGGCATGGATCCCCAGCAGCACGCCAGCCTCGGAAGGCGCCTCGCGGTGATAGAGGATCTGCGCCTGCTCCACCAGATGGCTGGCGAGGTCTTCGCAGAGCTCGTAGCGTGCCAGCACTTCGGCGGCTGGCGTGCGCAGGCGGCCGCTGCGGTCGGCGTAGAGCGCCGCGAAGCTCGGCGCCACGGTCAGTTGGTTGCCTTCGGACATGGGCTCAGTCGGGCGTGAAATTTTTCTCGAAGTGGATGGCGTCATCCACGAGCTCGAAGGTCACGAGCTGTCCCATCTTTCCGTCCTTGAGCCGGCAGGCGGCAAACAGGCTGTGCTTGCCCTTGAGCTCGAAGCTCGGCAGGTCGATCAGCGCATAGGGGTGGGGCACGAAGACTTCGTACTCGAACACCACGCGGTGCAGGTTGCGCGGCGACGGGAAAAGCTTGTAGTGGCTGGTGGTGATTGCAAGAGTGGCCATGGGAGGGGGGTAAAGTACGCGCCAATGCTAACGAAAAGCGCATTTGCGTTTTGACTACGAGAGGGCGCCATGGCGCACAACAAGAACGAATGGGCCAACAAGGTGTTTGGCCTGATCCGCGCGGGCAATGCCGGCGCCGCATCGGCACAGATCAAGGTGGCGCCGACGGTGGCCGATCTCAAGCGCCTGCAGGTCCTGGTCAAGGGCCTGCCGGACAACAAGGAAAACCGCCAGCTGGCCACCGTGGTCGAGGAAGAGCTGGCGCTATTGTCGGCCCCGCGGCTGCACCGTGCACCATGAGGGTCATGCGGCATGTCGCGGTGCAGACCGCGGATTTCGACACCAGCGCCGAGCTGGCCGCCTTGCGCGCGTCTGACGCACGCGTGGGGGCGGTCTGCTGCTTCGTCGGCTGCGTGCGCGACCGCAACGAAGGCGATGAGGTGGCGTCGATGGAGCTCGAGCACTATCCGGGCATGACCGAGGCTTCGATCGCGGCGATCGTCGACCAGGCCGTGGAGCGCTTCGGCATCCACGGCGCGCGCGTGATCCACCGCGTGGGCCTGCTGCAGCCGCTGGACCAGATCGTGTTCGTGGCCGTGAGCGCGGCGCACCGCGGCGCGTCTTTCCAGGCCTGCGAGTTCATCATGGATTACCTCAAGACCCAGGCGCCATTCTGGAAGAAGGAGCAGACGCCCGAGGGCGCGCGCTGGGTGGACGCGCGGGTTTCGGACGACGCCGCGCTGGCGCGCTGGCAAGCTGGCGCCTGAACGCGGCGCAGGGCGCGCGGTTGCGCCCTTGTCTGGCAGCGGGATGCGCCTCTTTGGCTTGAAATGGGCAGCGACATGCCCCACCTGTGGAGCAATTCGGAGGTTTTCCCGCCATGCGTATCGACAAGTTCACCACCAAATTCCAAGAAGCCCTGGCCGACGCCCAGTCGCTCGCGCTGGGCAACGACCACTCCAATATCGAACCCCTGCACCTGCTGCAGGCCCTGCTGCAGCAGGACGACGGCCCGCGCTCGCTGCTGCAGCGTGCCGGCGCCAATGTCGCTGCCCTGCAGGCGGCGGTGCAGAAGGCCGTGCAGGACCTGCCCAAGGTCCAGGTGCAGGACCAGGTTCAGGTCGGCTCCGACCTGGGCCGGCTGCTGCAGGCCACCGAGAAGGAGGCCATCAAGCGCGGCGACCAGTTCATCGCCAGCGAGATGTTCCTGCTGGCGCTCAGCGACAGCAGCACGCGCGCTGGCCAGCTGCTCAAGGAGAACGGCCTGTCGCGCAAGAGCCTGGAGTCGGCCATCGAAGCCGTGCGCGGCGGCCATGGCGTGGACAGCGCCGAGGCCGAGGGCCAGCGCGAGGCGCTCAAGAAATACACGCTGGACCTGAGCGAGCGCGCGCGCAGCGGCAAGCTCGACCCGGTCATCGGCCGCGACGAGGAGATCCGCCGCGCGATCCAGGTGCTGCAGCGGCGCAGCAAGAACAATCCGGTGCTGATCGGCGAGCCCGGGGTGGGCAAGACGGCGATCGTCGAAGGCCTGGCGCAGCGCATCCTGGCCGGCGAGGTGCCCGAGAGCCTGAAGAACAAGCGCGTGCTGTCGCTGGACATGGCGGGGCTGCTGGCGGGCGCGAAATACCGCGGCGACTTCGAGGAGCGGCTCAAGGCGGTGCTCAAGGAAGTCAGCCAGGAGGAAGGCCGCGTCATCCTGTTCATCGACGAGATCCACACCATGGTCGGCGCCGGCAAGGCGGACGGCGCGATGGACGCGGGCAACATGCTCAAGCCGGCGCTGGCGCGCGGCGAGCTGCACTGCATCGGCGCGACCACGCTCGATGAATACCGCAAGTACATCGAGAAGGACGCGGCGCTCGAGCGGCGCTTCCAGAAGGTGCTGGTCGACGAGCCCAGCGTCGAGGACACGATCGCCATCCTGCGCGGCCTGCAGGTCAAGTACGAGGCGCACCACGGCGTCGACATCACCGACCCGGCGATCGTCGCCGCGGCCGAGCTGAGCCATCGCTACATCACCGACCGCTTCCTGCCCGACAAGGCCATCGACCTGATCGACGAGGCCGCGGCCAAGATCAAGATCGAGCTCGATTCCAAGCCCGAGGTGCTCGACCGCCTCGACCGGCGCATGATCCAGCTGAAGATCGAGCGCGAGGCGATGAAGAAGGAAAAGGACGAATCCTCGCAGAAGCGCCTGGCGCTGATCGAGGAGGACCTGGGCAATCTCGAGCGCGAATATGCCGACCTCGAGGACATCTGGAAGAGCGAGAAGGCCAGCGCCCAGGGCTCGGAGCAGATCCGCAAGGACATCGACCAGATCCACATCCAGATCGAGGAGCTCAAGCGCAAGGGCGACTTCAACAAGGTCGCCGAGCTGCAGTACGGCCGGCTGCCGGCGCTGGAAAAGCAGCTGCATGAAGTGCAGGAAAGCGAGGCCGGCTCCGATGGCGCGCCCGCGCACCGGCTGATGCGCACGCAGGTCGGCGCCGAGGAGATCGCCGAGGTCGTGAGCCGCGCCACGGGCATTCCCGTGGCCAAGATGATGCAGGGCGAAAAGGACAAGCTGCTGCAGATGGAAGCCAAGCTGCACGAGCGCGTGGTCGGCCAGGAGGAAGCGATCGCGGCCGTGGCCAATGCCATCCGGCGCTCGCGCTCGGGCCTGTCCGATCCGAACCGCCCGACCGGTTCCTTCCTGTTCCTGGGCCCGACGGGCGTGGGCAAGACCGAACTGTGCAAGGCGCTGGCAGGATTTCTGTTCGACAGCGAAGACCATCTGGTGCGCGTCGACATGAGCGAGTTCATGGAAAAGCACTCGGTGGCGCGGCTGATCGGCGCGCCGCCGGGCTACGTGGGCTACGAGGAGGGCGGCTACCTCACGGAAGCCGTGCGCCGCAAGCCCTACAGCGTGCTGCTGCTCGACGAGATCGAGAAGGCCCATCCGGACGTGTTCAACGTGCTGCTGCAGGTGCTGGACGATGGCCGCCTCACGGACGGCCAGGGGCGCACCGTGGACTTCAAGAACACGGTGATCGTCATGACCAGCAACATCGGCTCGCCGCTGATCCAGGCCATGGCCGGTGAAGATGCCAGCGACATCAAGGATGCGGTCTGGGGGGAACTAAAAAACCATTTCCGACCCGAATTCCTCAACCGCATCGACGAGACCGTCGTGTTCCATGCGCTGGATGCGAAGAACATCGCCTCGATCGCCCGGATCCAGCTGCGCCTGCTCGAGAATCGGCTGGCGAAGATGGACCTCACGCTCGAGGTCTCCAGCCAGGCGCTCGACGAGCTGGCCAAGGTCGGCTTCGATCCGGTGTTCGGCGCGCGGCCGCTCAAGCGTGCGATCCAGCAGCGCATCGAGAATCCGCTGTCGAAGCTGCTGCTCGAAGGGCGTTTCCCGCCCAAGAGCGTGATTGCGGTGAGCGTCGATCCGGTGCTGGAGCCGGGCGTGTTCCAATTTGCATTGTCTGACCCGGGTTGAGAATTCCGGGCCGCGAGAAAGGCTGAGTTTTGAATGATTTCCTGACCCTGCTGGTGCGCTGGTCGCTGCGCCTGGTCATGCTGGTTGCCGCGACCGTGTTCTTCCTGTGCCTGCTGGCGGCTGCCAGCCTGCTGGCCCTGGTCTGGGGCGCGCGTGCGCTGTGGGCCAGGCTCACCGGCCGGCCGGTCGCACCCTGGGTCATGGGCGTGAATCCGCGTGCGGCCTGGAGCTCGGTCTACCGCTCGCGTGCCGCCTGGCCTGCTTCAGGTGCAGATGCCAAGGCCGAAGAGGAGACTCCGCGCCATCGCGGCGGCTTCCTGCGCAGCAATGCCGAAGTCGTCGACGTGCAACCGCGTGAGGTCCGCGAGCATTGATGTGCCGCTGCGTTGGGGTGGGGCGATGAGGGTGTCCGGTTGCCGTTTTTGTGAATTGTGATGAATCCAGCCGATCTCCATCGTTTGTTCGAAGCCCAGCACCAAGCCAGCCGGTCCCAGGTCGAGGTACCGCTGCTGGTGCGGCGCGAGCGTCTGCTGCGCATGCGCAAGATGCTGGATGAACATGGGTCGGTCCTGGCGGCCGCGGTGCAGGCCGACTTCGGCATGCGCTCGCCGCGGCTGACCGAGGTCGCGGATCTGCTGGTGCTGCGCAATCTGCTGAACCAGTGCCTGCGCCGGCTCGCGCGCTGGATGCGGCCGCAGCGCGTGCGCACGCCGCTGTACCTGCTGCCGGCGCGCGCGCGCATCGAGCGCCAGCCGCTGGGCGTGGTGGGCGTGATTTCCCCCTGGAACTATCCCGTGCAGCTGGCGCTGGCGCCGGCCATCACCGCGCTGGCCGCAGGCAACCGCGTCATGCTCAAGCCCAGCGAGCTCACGCCGCATACCTCGGCGCAGCTCGCGGCGCTGGTGGCGCAGTTCTTTGCCCCCGATGAATTCTGCGTGGTGCAGGGCGACGTCAATGTCGCCACCCAGTTCTCCGGCTTGCCTTTCGATCATCTGGTGTTCACCGGCTCCACGGCCGTGGGGCGGCGCGTGGCGCAGGCCGCGGCCGTGCATCTGACGCCCACCACGCTCGAGCTCGGCGGCAAGTCGCCCTGCCTGGTCGACGAGAGCTGCGACCTGGCCGATGCCGCGCTGAAGATCGCGCATGGCAAGCTGTTCAATGCCGGCCAGACCTGTGTCGCGCCCGACTACCTGCTGCTGCCGCGCGGACGCGAGCAGGCCTTTGCCCAGGCCTACCGCGAGGCCGTGGCGAAGCTCTATCCCACCATCGTCGGCAACCCCGACTACGCCGCGATCCTGACCAAGCGCCATCTGGCGCGGCTGCGCCAGATGCTGCGCCAGGCCCAGTCGCTGGGCGCGCGCATCGAGCTCATGGGCGCGGCGCAGGCCCAGCCCGGCGAGGCCGCGGCCAGCCTATGGAGCGATGCGGCCGAGCGCCAGATGCCGCCGGCGCTGGTGTTCGGCGCGACCTCGGAGATGCAGCTGATGCAGGAGGAGATCTTCGGCCCGATCCTTCCCGTGATCACCTACGAGCGCCTGGACGACGTGGTGGCGGCGCTGAATGCCGGACCCCGGCCCCTGGCCTTGTACTGGTTTGGCAGCGATGAAAATGTGCGGGACGGTATACTTCGGCGCACTGTCAGCGGCGGGGTGACGGTCAACGACACCCTGATGCATGTAGCGCACGAGAACCTGCCGTTTGGCGGGATCGGCGACAGCGGCTGGGGGGCGTACCACGGGGAGCAGGGCTTCCTGCGGTTCAGCCACCAGAAGTCGGTGTTGCTGCAGTCGCGCTGGTCCCTGGGAGCGTTGTTCCATCCTCCCTACGGGCCCCGGCTTGACCGGTTGATGGGACTGTTGCGGCGCTGGTCATAGCGTCTGTGCAGTCTGCGTCATTCGCATTGGTTCAGGCCCGAGCAAGGTATTTTTGTCACCATCCATCGAACGTTGATTTGCCGGGTCCGATCCGGGCCGGCGCCGGTGTCCGCCCTTCATGGGGCGTTATCACATCGGCTTTGTCTGGGCAAGATGCTTCGGACAGCCGTACTTGCGTGAATGGCTACAGCTTCACGCCTCCGGGCAAAAAAACGTTTGCGGTGACAATTCCGCTTTTCCCCATTTTCACCTGTTTTCGTTTCGGTATTTCCATGTCCAGTTTCCAGGTTCGTCCCGCCACGCTTCGCGATGCCAAGGCCATTGCACAGATCCATACCGCTTCCGCCCTGGAGGCCTATAGAGGGCTGGTTCCTGACGATCAATTGAAATCCATGTCGTCGGTTGAAAAGCGCCAGGCGTACTGGCGCGAAGCCATCGAATACTGCGAGCCCCAGGTCCAGGTTGCCATCGATGGCGACAAGATCGTGGGTTTCGTCGGCTTCGACCGCTCGCGCGATGAGAAGTCCCGCCCGACCACCGGCGAGATCTGGGCCATCTACGCGGCCCCCTCGCACTGGGGCCAGGGCGTGGGCGTGACCCTCTGGGACGCGGCCCGCGACGGCCTCGCCGAAGAGGGCTGCACCAACGTCACCGCCTGGGTGCCGCTGCGCAACGAACGCGCGCTGCGCTTCCACGAGATGGCTGGTTTCAAGCGCGAGATGTCCACCGCCAAGACCAACATCATCGGCGGCATCAAGATCGAAGAAGTGCGCCTGAAGCGCCCCTTGAACTGAAGGCCCCGATGCTGCATTGGCGTGAAAAGAATCAGGAGCGCAGCGCTGTCTGGCGCTCCGAAAGCGGTCTCGCGGCGCCCCGCAAGGTGGTGATCGCCGACGACACCCTGTCCGCCGATGCGGCGCACCGCCTGGCCTGCGAGGGGACCTCGCTGCTGTGGCGCGGCGACTTCCAGAACGCGCGGCTGTTGCTGCAGGCGCTGATGCGCCGCCAGGAGCGCGATCCGCGCAAATCCTCGGCCAAGGCGCGGCACCAGAAGCGCCAGGCGGCGCAAAGGCAGGAACTGCTGCCCGAGGAGAGTTTCCCGCATGCGTTCCACCTGCACCGCCAGGCCCAGGCGCAGCGCGCGCGCGTGCTCTCGAGCATCCTGATCGAACTGCAGCCCGACTATGTGATCAGCCTGCGCCGCGCGCCTGATCTGCGCCTGCCTATCACCGAGGGCTGGGGCGCTCCGGAGAAACTCGACCAGACCATCGTCACCCCGCTGCGCGAGCTGCTGGGCTTGGTGGGCGCGCATGAATGGCGCAAGAAGGGCGTGGAGGTCGAGGCGCTGGGCGTGGCGCCGAACAACCGCATCCACCCGCACTACGCGGTCTTCTCGCCGGTGCGCGCCGAATACGTGGGCCTCGTGGCCGAAGCGCCGCTGCCGCCGGGTGCGCAGGCACTGGCCTATGACATCGGCGTGGGCACTGGCGTGCTGACGGCCGTGCTGTCGCGCCGCGGTGTCAAGCGCATCGTCGCCACCGACATGTCGCCGCGCGCCATCGACTGCGCACGCGAGAACCTCGAGCGCCTGGGTTGCCTGAACAAGGTCGAGCTGCTGCAGACCGACCTGTTTCCGGCCGGCCGCGCGCCGCTGGTGGTCTGCAACCCGCCATGGGTGCCGGCCAAGCCGAGCTCGGCGCTGGAGCACGCGATCTACGACCAGGACAGCCGCATGCTGCGCGGTTTCCTGGCGGGCGTGTCGGAGCATCTGACGCCCGATGGCGAAGCCTGGCTGATCCTGTCGGATCTGGCGGAGCACCTGGCGCTGCGCAGCCGCGAGGAGCTGATGGGCTGGATTGAGGCCGCGGGCCTGAAGGTCGTCGGGCGCCTGGACGCCAAGGCGAGCCATGGCAAGGTGGCGGACACCACCGACGCGCTGCACGCGGCGCGCGCGGCCGAAGTGACTTCGCTGTGGCGGTTGGCGGTGCAATAGGACGTACGCTGTCATTGACCGAAAAAGCCGGCGCTTCGGATGGAGGCGCCGGCTTTTTTAATTCTCATGGGACTCGAGACTCCAGTCCGGCACCAGAGGGACCAGTTGCTGGCTTAACTGCGCAGCACGCTGCGCACCTGCATGGGTAGCCACGGCATTGAGCAGTTGGTCGCAGACGCTGCGCAGCGCCTGCCCATCGCGCGCCTCGCGCAGCGCCTGGCGCAGTTGCTCGGCCAGGGCCTGCTGGCGGTGGGCGAACAGGCGCTCGACCATGTCGAAGAGATACATGCGTGTGCCGGCCAGCGTCATGCTGGCGGGCGCCGCTGCCGGGGCCATGGAGGGGGCTGGGCAGGATGTTGAAGCGTCCGTGGTGCGCGACGCCAGATAGCCGGTATGCAGCAGCTGCGCCACCAGGGCCTCGCCCTGGCCGTGGTACATCTGCGCCAGCTGCGGATAGGGAGTGCCTTCGGCCAGCAGCAGCAGTGAGCGCTGGCGCAGGTTCAGGCTGCGCGAACCGGGCGCGAGTTCCTGGTGGGCTTTGGGCGTCTTGTAGAGCAGCATGGGCAGTAGCCCATTGCACCTGCGGCAAATGACATGGCTGTGACGCGCCTGGCGGCGCACGGCGACAATGCGGGTCGAATCAGTGTGAATGCGGAAATTTCTATGACAAATCGGGTGGGTGGACGTGGGCAAGGCCTGGGCGCGCGCGGGGAGGGGACATGAAGCTGCTGCTCGCGCCCATGGAGGGGCTGCTGGATTTCGTGCTGCGCGACGTGCTCACGCGCGTGGGCGGCGCCGACCGCTGCGTGAGCGAATTCATCCGCATCACCGGGACCGTGCTGCCCGACAAGGTGTTCCTGCGCACCATGCCCGAGCTGCGCAACGGCAGCCGCACGCTGGCCGGCGTGCCGGTGCGCGCGCAACTGCTGGGCTCCGACCCCGAGAGCCTGGCAGTGAATGCCGCCAACCTGGCGCGGCTCGGGCCCGAAGGCATCGACCTGAATTTCGGCTGCCCGGCCAAGGTGGTCAACCGCCATGGCGGCGGGGCGGCGCTGCTGCAGGACCCGGAACACATTGCACGCGTGGTCGAGGCCGTGCGCCGCGCGGTGCCGGCGCAGCTGCCGGTCTCGGCCAAGATGCGCCTGGGCTTCAACGACACCGGCCTGATGCGCGAGTGCGCGCAGGCCATGGAGCAGGGCGGGGCCTGCGAGATCGTCGTGCATGCGCGCACCAAGCTGGACGGCTACCGTCCGCCGGCCTATTGGGAGCTGATTCCGCGGATCCGCGAAGCCGTCGGTGTGCCGGTCATTGCCAATGGCGAGATCTGGACCGTGGAGGAGGCACTGCGCTGCCGCGCGCAATCAGGCTGCGACGACCTGATGCTCGGCCGCGGCATCGTCGCCGACCCGGGCCTGGCGCTGGCGATCCGTGCGGCGGTGGGGGAGGGCGTGCCGGCGCCCGTGGAAGTGAGCTGGCCTTCGCTGCTGCCGCAGATCGCGCGTTTCTGGGAGATGGTCTGCGAGGACCTCGAGCCGCGCCAGCGCGCCGGGCGGCTCAAGCAGTGGCTGAACCTGCTGCGCCGGCGCTATCCGGAGGCGGAAGTGGCGTTCCAGGAGGTGCGGGTGCAGACGGATCAGCGGGAGATCACGCAGTGGGTGGGCGAGTTGCCGGGGCGGTGGGGGTAGGTAGGGTGCCGGCGCGGTGGCGCCATAACCCAGGCTGCGCCCTGAAACGCCCTTCGACAAGCTCAGGGCGAACGGTATTGAAGCACTCTCGATCAGGGGAGCAGAGCGCTATTAACCGTTCGTCCTGAGCTTGTCGAAGGATGAATGGCCTGTCCTAGAGAGTCACAACAGGTGATCCGGCGCCAGCGGCCCCAACAACTGCAACAACCACCGCATCGGCAAGCTCACATCCGGCTCGTTGTGTGCATCCTCCAGTCCGCTGCCCTGCGGAGCACGCCACAACAGGCGCTTGCCATCGACCAGCTCCACCTTCCAGGCGCTTTGCGTCAGCGCGGCCTCGATGTTTTCCGTCGCCACGCGTCCCACCGACGGGCTGGCGATCAGCAGCGCGATCTCGGTATTGTGCAGTTGCGAGCGCAGGTCGAGATTCATGGAACCGATGGCGACCAGGCTGCCGTCGAGGATCAGCACCTTGGAATGCAGCATGGCGCGCGAGGCGCCCGGGCCGCTGCCCGAGGACAGGCTGTTGCGCAGGTCGGCGCTTTCGCTGCGCATCTCGTAGAGCTGCACGCCCATGGCCAGCAGTTCCTTGCGGTGGCGCGCATAACCGGCATGTGCCGCGGGAGCGTCGTTCGAGGCCAGCGAATTGGTCAGCACGCGCACGCGCACGCCGCGCTGCGTGGCTTTGGCAAAGGCCTGCTTCATGTCCTCGCCGGGCACGAAGTAGGGCGAGACGATCAGCAGGTCCTGGCGCGCACGCCCCATCATCGTCAGCAGGCCGTCGACCACGGTCTCCGCCTGCAGCTCGGCCGGTGCGATGCTGGCACCCTGGCGCACTGCCATCGTGCCGGTGCCCGGGCGCAGCCCTGGCGGCTCCAGCGGGAGGGCCGCGGGCGCTGGCTCCTCGGTGGTTGCGGGGCTGGGAGAAGCCTCGCGCGTGGCCGCGTTGGCGGTGCCTGGCGCCGCTGCGCCAGTCGCAGCGCCAGGGGTCGGGCCTTCGCCTTCCAGCGCGATCTTGGTGGGTTCGTCCGCCAGCACCACGGCCGGCGCCCAGACCCAGGGCGCCTGGTTCAGGTCCATGGGCTTCTGGTCCCAGATGGTCCTGGAATGCTGCGCCGAGGCACTGTCAGGCGCTGCGGGCGCGGCGCTGGCCTGCACCGCCTCCCGGGTCTTGGCCTGCTCCGCGCTTTCCATGCGCTCGAGCTTCTCGCGGCTGATCAGCGAGGACACGGGATAGGCGCGCTGGTCGTTCCAGTAGCTGTCGAAGCTGCGCGAGAGGTCGCGCACGATGGGGCCGGCCGCCATCACGTCCAGGTCGATGAAATTGCCGCTCTCGTGCTGGTCGAAGTAGGCATCGCCCAGATTGCGCCCGCCGGCAATGCCGATCACGTTGTCGGCGATGAACAGCTTGTTGTGCATGCGCTGCTGGGCCCGGTGGATGTCGGTCAGCGTGCTGAAGATCCGGCCCACGGTGGAGTTGCGCGGCCCGACCAGCGGGTTGAACAGGCGCATCTCGATGTTCGGCACGAAGCCCAGGCGCAGTACCTGGGCGTTGGTGCCCACGCTGTGGAAGTCGTCCAGCAGGATGCGCACGCGCACCCCACGCTCGGCGGCCGCCACCAGCTCGCGCAACAGGCGCCCGGAACTGGTGTCGGCATGGATGGCGTAGTACTGCAGATCGAGGGTTTTCTGCGCGCCTTCGATCAGCGCCAGCCGGCCGCCATAGGCCGCGGGCGCGCCGGACAGCAGCGTGAAGGCCGAGGGGTAGCGCGCCTTGTCGGCGGCATGCCGGTCGCGCACCCATTGGCCCAGCGCGGTCTGCGCGGGCTGCTCCAGGGCATAGGAGACGGGACGGTCGACATTCTGGGGCAGGCTGCCGCAGGCGTTCAGGCCGAAGCTCAGCAGCAGCACGCTGAGCATGCCGCGCCAGCGCAGGCCGCGGGCACGGGAGGACGGGGCCGACTGGTCTAGAAGGGCAGCAGGCATAGGAATAAAAGCAGCAGAGGGTGGGATGGAGAGCTAGCATCGAGCCAGCTCCGATAGCCCAGGTATATCTGCAGTCGCCACGCTTGCTTGTAAGACAACACTGGCTTGAGGGCAGCGCCAGCTTCCCGTCAGCGCGGTGTCAGGAGGACGCCGCGGGTCGGTCCATCATGCGGCCGACATAGCGCGCGATCAAATCGATCTCGAGGTTCACCTGCGAACCGGGCACGAGCACGCCCAGCGCGGTGTTCTCGACGGTATGCGGGATCAGGTTGATGCTCAGCTCGCAGCCATCGGCCTGGTCGTGCACGCGGTTGACGGTCAGGCTCACGCCGTTGACGGTGATCGAGCCCTTGTAGGCCACATAGCGCGCCAGATCGGCGGGCGCGAGGATGCGCAGCTCCCAGCTCTCGCCCAGCTGGGCGAAGTGGGTCACGCGGCCCAGGCCATCCACGTGGCCGCTCACCAGGTGCCCGCCCAGGCGGTCGTGGGCCTGCAGCGCCTTCTCGAGATTGACCGGCCCGGTCTGCGCCAGGCCCGTGGTCTTGTCGAGCGACTCGGCCGACACGTCGACGGTGAAGCTGCCCGCGACCTTGTCGAAGCTGGTGACGGTCATGCAGGCGCCGTTGAGCGCGATGCTGTCGCCCAGGCCCACATCGTCGAGGTAGCCCGCAGGCGTTTCAATGACCAGGCGCTTGCCGTGGGCCGGGGTGTCGCCAAGCGACTGCACGGCGGCGATGCGCCCCATGCCGGTGATGATTCCAGTAAACATGGGCTCGATTGTCGCAGGTGGAAAAAGGCCAGGTTCAGAATGCGGAGCGCTGCGCGAAGCGTGCGCACACGCGGATGTCGGGGCCTGTCGGGGTGACATCGTGGAACACGAGTTCCGGCCCGTCGGCCAGCGCCGTCAGCGGCCCGATATGGCAGATGCCGCGGCCCGAGCCCAGCAGCTTGGGCGCGAGATACAGCAGCAGTTCGTCGACCAAGCCCTCGCGCATCAGGGAGCCATTGAGCTGGTAGCCGGCCTCCACATGCAGCTCGTTGATGCCGCGCCGGCCCAGGTCGCGCAGCATGGCCGCGAGGTCGACCTTGCCCTGGGCGTTGGGCAGGTGCACGACCGTGGCGCCCACTGCCTGCAGCGCCTGCGCCCTGGCGGCGCTGTCGCTGGCGGTGTAGATGAGGCAGTTGCGCCCGGGCACGAACAATTTGGCGTCCAGCGGCGTCTGAAGCCGGCTGTCGACGATGACCACATGCGGCTGGCGCGGTGTGGATACGTCGCGCACATCGAGGCGCGGGTCGTCCTGCAGCACGGTGCCTATGCCGGTGAGCACGGCGCAGGCCTGGGCGCGCCAGGCGTGGCCGTCGGCGCGCGCCTGCGGGGACGTGATCCACTGGCTCTCGCCGTTGGCCAGCGCCGTGGTGCCGTCCAGCGAGGCGGCGGCCTTCATGCGCACCCAGGGGATGCCGCGCACCATGCGGCTGAAGAAGCCGATATTGAGCTCGCGCGCCGCGTCGGCGCCAGGACCGATCTCGACGGACACGCCCGCGGCGCGCAGCCGCGCGAAGCCCTGGCCCGCGACCAGCGGGTTGGGATCTTCCAGCGACGCCACGACGCGGCCGATGCCTGCCGCCACCAGCGCGTCGCAGCAGGGTCCGGTGCGGCCGTGGTGGGCGCAGGGCTCGAGCGTCACGTAGGCGGTGGCGCCCTGCACGGCATGGCCCCGGGCTGCGGCATCGCGCAGCGCCATCACCTCGGCATGCGGGCCGCCGGCCTGCTGGGTATGGCCCTGGCCAAGCACCGTGTGGCCGTCGGGGGCCACGATGACGCAGCCGACGCGCGGATTGGGATTGCTCAGGAAAAGCGCCTGGGCGGCTTGCGCCAGCGCCTGCTGCATAAAGTCGGGAGTGGCCGTCATGTGGCCGCCATACTAGCGCAGAAGGAGGGGCCTCAACGGTTCCAGCAGTCGGCGGAAGTCGCCCCGCCGCTCAGGCCGGTGTTGTCGCGCACGCCGTTGTGGGTCAGGGTGAAGGCGCCGCAGCGGTCGCCGGCCTGGGCGTTTTGCGGGGTGGCAGTGAGCGTGAAGCCGGTGGCGGTGCCGGCCAGCGCGATGGCATAGCGGCCCGAGGGCACGCTGCGCAGCGCGGTGGGAAAGAAGTTGGCGTTGCCGGTGTTGGCGGCAGTGGGGTAGACGCCCGTGACGGTGGCGGCGCGCTCCATCCATTGCGCGGCCTGCAGCAGCCCGGCCCGGGCCTCGGAGCGCGCGCCGCGGCGCACGTATTCCTGGTAGCTGGGAATGGCGATGGCCGCCAGGATGCCGACGATCGCCACCGCGATCATCAATTCGATCAGTGTGAAGCCGCGCGGAATTTTCTTGGGCATGGATCGGATCTTCATTTGAAAATTGCGGCGCATCAGCGCAGCTGGCGCCAGCTCGGGCGCAGCGGTTGTTCGGGCAGCTTGGCCAGTTGGTCGACGGTGCCGTCCGCGCCGGTGCGGATCTCCTGGCCGCGGCTGCTGACGCGGCTTTCCTTGGTCGATGCGGTCATGCGCGAGACGCCGCGGTCGCTGGTGCTGTTGTACACGCCGTCGCCGTTGGTGTCGGCCAGCTGCACGCTGGGTTTCCTGCCGTCCATGATGTTGAGGAAGGTGCGGTACAGGCGCGGCACGCTGGACGCGGGTGCGCAGCTTTCCTCGAGCACGCTGGTGCCCGAGCCCGGCACTTCGGTGATCACCTCCAGGATATTGCTGCCGTCGAAGAAAGACGGGCTTTCCAGCAGCCGTTCGCCGGTGTCGGGTAAATGCAGATACCAACCGCGGCGCGCATTGCTGCCGGTGTAGGACACCGGGTTCTGGCTCACGGTGTAGAAGGTGCGCGTGCTGCTGGCACCGCTGCCGGCAATGGCCGTGGCCGACACGGTCTGCTGCTGCAGGTTGCCCACTCCCGTGCCCAGGGGCTGGGGCTGGCCGCTGGTGGTGTCGACCGTGACGCGGCCGGAGACGATGCGGTAGAGCGTGGTGTCGAGCAGCGAGTAGATGCTCTGCACCGAGACATCGGTGCGGTCGCCCTCGGTGATGTTGCGGCCCGTGCCGAAGGCCACCATCAGGCCCACGCCGCCACGGTCGTTGGGGCGCACCACGGGCGCGGCGGTGATCGGCTGCGCGCTGCTGGCATTGCCCGAGGTATAGACCGCGGTGTAGAAGGGCCGGCCGCTGAAGGCCACGTTCCACAGCGCGGCGTCGGCCGCGCCGATGTCGAACTTCCACAGGTTGCCGCGCAGGTCGCCGGCATAGACGACGTCGGGCGTGCCGTTGCCGTCGATATCGACCAGCTGCGGCGCCGACAGGCCGTTGCTCGTGGCGTTGGCGCCGCTGCTGGCGGCCACGATGGTCCGGAGCTCGCGCGCGCCGTCGAGGTACTGGAGCAGCAGCACCGGCCGCTCGTTGAGGCTGTTGTAGCCGTTGCCCAGGACCACCGCCCAGCGGCCGTTGTTCAGGCGCACGACCTGGCTCGCCCGCTGCGGATTGTTGTCCTCGGTGTCCGGCGCCGCGAAGATATGGCCGATGTCGGCGGCCTCGCCAGTGGTGATGTCGCTGGCGGCGGCGGTCTTGTCCATGACCACC
Organism: Comamonas endophytica; assembly: GCF_023634805.2. Taxonomy (NCBI): domain Bacteria; kingdom Pseudomonadati; phylum Pseudomonadota; class Betaproteobacteria; order Burkholderiales; family Comamonadaceae; genus Comamonas; species Comamonas endophytica. Next base: position 921,353 of record NZ_CP106881.1, on the reverse strand, counting down.
AGGCTGGCGGCATTGGCGGCGGTGAAATTGCTGGCCACGGCCGTGGTGCCGGTCGTGGCGGTGCTGCCCGGGCGCGTAACGTCGAGCACGAAATAGCCCCGGCCGCCCGCGCCCAGCGTGCCGATCAGCAGCGTGCGCCAGTCGGGCGTGGTGGCCGTGCCCCAGTTGACGTCGCCGCTGAAGGGCGAGCCGTCGACGTAGTAGCGGTGGCTGTAGCCGGGGAGCGACAGGTCGTTGAGGTTGCCGATCACGCCCTTGGGCACATAGGCGATCCTTTCCGTGCCGTCGAGCGCGGAAAAGCCATGCAGCATGCCGTCGTTGCCGCCCACATAGATCATGGGCAGGCGCGCCGCGTACCGGGTGGCGAAGGCGCGGTAGTTGTCGAAGGAGTAGTTGCTCACGGGCGTGCCCACGTACCACAGCGCCGAGTTGACGATGTCGCCCTGGCGCGAGCTGCGCTGGCGGAAGGGCTTGGCGGTGGTGCCGCCTTCGAGCGTTCGGTCGCCGCGCAGGAAATTGACGCGGCTGGTGGCCACGCTGTCGGTCTCCAGCACGTTGAGCTTGAACTGGGCCTTCTGCGCCAGGCTCAGGTTGGCCCAGCGGAACTCCACGCCAGCGTTGGTGTCGTTGCGCATGCTGAGGATCAGGCGCGTGTCGACGCTGCTCAGTGCATCGAGCTTGTCTGCGGTGGTCACCGCGGCGGCGGCGCCGGTGACGCCGGGCTTGAGGCCCCAGGCCGCATTGGGCGTGGCGGCGGCCGTGCCCTGGGCCAGCGTGTCGGAGCGCACGTAGCCGCTCCAGCCATCGGCGTTGTAGCCCGACGAGTACTGCGAGGTGCCGGCGCGCGTCACCGAGGCGGAGGCGCTGGTGAAGCTGGTGATGGGGGTGGAGCTGTCCTCGACGATGGTGCTGACGATTTCCTTGAAAGCGCGCGTGAGGTCGTCGGCGGTGGGCGCGGGCGTGAACTTGCCGCGCCCGTTGAGCGCCGCATGCCACAGCTCGATGCGCCGGCCGTTGTCCTTGGCGGTGGCGCCATACCCGGTGCTGCCGTCGCAGGCGCTGTTGCCGCTGCCGGTGTTGCCGCTGCCGCACAGCGGCGAGGGCCAGCTGAGGTCGCCGGTGATCAGGCGGTTGATTTCGCCCGAGTAGTTGTCGGTGCCGAACACCGGGCTGCCGCTCCAGGCCGAGGCACCGCTGCCGAAGCCGATGGTGTAGGTCGTCATGTGCTGCCAGGTGGCCGGGTTGTTCCTGGGATTCCAGAACTGCGGCAGCGTGGTGGTGCGCAGGCCGCTGCCCGAGCCGGAGGTGAAGGTCTCGTCGCCGCTTTTCCTGATCATCGGCTTGATTTCATTGGCAATGCCCGGCTGCAGGTCGGTGGCCCAGTAGTGGAAGGCCAGGTCCGACAGGGTGTTGAGCCCGTAGGTGGTCCGGGTCACGTCCCGGCACAGGATCAGCAGCGTGCATTCGCGCTCGACGGTCGTCGTGGTGTTGAAGCCCCAGTCGTCGCGGTACAGGCGCGAGGTGGCGGCGGCGGGGTCGTACACGGTCTGCCCGTCGCCGAGCGTGGTGCGCGTGTTGTCGAGGTTGCCGATGCCGCCGATGGCCTGGTAGGCGGTCTGGTCCCGGTCGGCATCGACGTGCTGCGCGGTGTTCGTGGTGCCGCTGTTCCAGGCGCCGTCCGTCATGAAGATATGGTAGGAGCGGCGGCAGCTGATGATCGGCGCTTCCTTGGTTCCCGGGTCGGCGGCCCAGGGGCTGTTGATGCCCAGGTCGGTGCGCTTGAGGTAGTCGCCGGCGTTCCTGACCATGCGGTGCGAGGGCGTGCCGCCCGAAGCGTTGAGCGTCTCGACCCAGTTCAGGAAATTGGTGCGGTGCGTGCCCCTGAGGCTCTTGAGCGCGTTGTTGCAGGTGAGGGTGCTCAGCGGAACGTTGTTGCAGGCGCTGTTCATCGACTGCCAGCTCAGGCGGATCAGCCCGTCGGCGACGTTCTCCTCGGAAAAGGTCTGGCGCAGCGCGGCCTTGAGCGTGGCGATGCCCGAGGCGCCCATGCTGCCCGAGTCATCGACCGACACGATGACGTTGGGCGCGGGCTCGCGGCTGGCGGTGCCGGCCGGGTACTGCACCAGGCTCCACTGCGCGGCCAGCGCGGGCGCGGCCGGCAGTGCGGCAAAGGCTGCCAGCAGCAGGGCCCTGAGAAATAGCGCGGTCTTTGCCATGCCTGCTCCGTCAATCCTTGAGTTTCTGCCGCGCCAGCGTCGACTGCAGCACCACCTGCGTGCTGGGCTTGAGCCCCTGGGCCACGGCGGTGATGCGGTAGACCACCGCCGGGTTCAGGTTGAGCTCGAGCTTGGCGGCGCCGCCGAGGTTGGTGATCAGGCCGCTGCCGCTGCTCGCGTAGGGCAGCACCTCGACCCAGTACCACCCGCCCTGGCCCGCGGCCGTGGTCTGCAGGATGGGGTTGCTCAGGTCCTTCTTGAGCGCGCCGGTGAACTCGCCGTAGCGCGCGCCCACGCCGTCGGCGCGCATCTGCGCCAGCAGCGCGCTGTCGTTCCAGAAATCCTGCTTGCCGGTGCGCTTGGCGCAGATGCCCTGCAGGCAGGGCACGTTGGGCCGCGCCTCGAGCACGGCCAGCAGGCCCACGATGTCCTTTTCCTCGTCGACGAACCAGACGCTGGCCGTGCGCCGGCAGACCTTGCCGTCGGCGCTGCTGGGCTGGCACACGCTGCCGTCGGCGTTCTGCCCGAGGATGTCGAGCTCCGCGTCCTGCAGCAGCGCCTGCGCGGCCTCGAAGGTGCGCTGGTAGTCGGCATCGTTGCCGACGATCAGCTCGTTGAACAGCGCCGTGCGCGCGGCCCACACGGCCATCAGCATCGTCAGCAGCACGATCACGATCACGATCAGCAGCGACATGCCGCGCTCGCGCTGGTGGCGGCGCCGCCTCATGGCTGCACCCCGCTCGGCCGGCCCTGGCTGCGGATCTGGTAGGTGCTGCGCAGCACCATGCGCAGCCGCGTGCCGCGCGCCACGCTCTGGTTGGCGCAGTTCAGGTAGAGCTGGCCGCTTTCGGGCAGGTTCTCGCTGCCCTCCATTTCCAGGCAGACCTCGATGGCCTGGATGCGCGGCCACTCGGCGGCGGTGAGCGAGTCGGCCGTGCGGTAGCGCATGGCCGGGCTGCCGAAGCTGCCGGTCTGCTCGACGAAGCGCACGCGGAAATCGGCCACGTTCTCGATCACCGGTTGGGTGATGCCGTCGCTGCCCTTGCATTCGAGCTCGCCGCTGGTCGCGCCTGCGGCCTTGTCCAGCGAGAAGCCGCTGCGGATGACGCTGGCATCCTTGCCCTGGCCCAGGCAATCGCGGAACTGCGATTGCGGCGTTGCGCTGCCCACCACCTCCTCGGTGTAGTTCTGGTAGGCCAGCGTGAGCTGGTCCTCGGATGCGCTGGGGGTGTCGCGGCCGCTCACGGTGGTCATGCCGGCCGGCAGTTCGAAGGCGACCGGGTCGGCAAGGTCCACGGCCTGGGCGCTGTCCTTGGCATAGGCCAGGTTCAGCCGCAGCGAACCCGCCTGTCGCGCCTGCTGGCCGATGGTGCGCAGGGCCTGTGCCGCCTGCTGCTGCAGCTGGCTGGCCTCGCTGGTCGTGCCCGACACCTGGCGCGAGATCATCAGCGTGCCGATGGCCACCGTGATGGTCATCAGGCCGATGGTCAGGCCGACCAGCAGTTCGAGCAGGGTCAGGCCCCGCTGGCGCCGCTTCGAGTGGAGTGCAGGCGTGCGGCGCATGGCGTCAGTCCGGGCAGATGACCTGTGTCGAACCGGTGGCGCCATAGGGCAGGCAGCGCGCGCCGGGCTGGATGTACTGCACGTGGCAGCTGCGCTCGGCGGGGCAGCTGACGCCGCCCGAGGACGTGGCGGGCGGCTGCAGGCCGGCGGCCGCGGTCCGCTCGTTCTCGCGCCAGCTGATCATCACGCCCAGCTGCCGGCGGTCGACGGGAGTGTCCTCGCTGGCCACGAGGAACACCCGGGCATGGCCCAGCGGCAGCGTCTGCTGCACGGTGGCCAGCCACAGCGCGCGGTCGCGGCTGATCAGCTGGGCGCCGCTGCAGGCGCTGGTGGTGCAGCTGGCCTGCAGGGTGCGCAGCGCCGCCAGTTCGGTGGCGCCGGGCGTTGCCGCGGGTTCGGGCGTATCGATGGCATAGCTGGCCAGCAGGGACAGCCCGTTGGGATTGACGCGGATGCGCTCGCTCAGGTCCTCGATCAGGCGCACCGCCTGGGCGCGGCGCACGCTGGTCTGCGTGTCGGCCAGCGTGCGCATCTGCACGCCCAGGATGCCCAGCACGCCCAGCGCCATGACCACGATGGCCACCAGCGACTCGATCAGCGTGACGCCGCGCTGCTTCAGGACCTGCATGCCGCACCTTCCTCCTCGTGGATGCGCGCGCCCGAGGAGATGCACAGCGTGCGCGTGGCCGGGGAGGCGTTGCCGTCGGGGAAGGGCGCGACCACGAAGCTCTTGGCTCCCAGGCCGTCCATCTTCCCCCAGCGGTCCACGGCGATGCTGGCCGTGCCGCCGCTGTGGCGGACCTGGATGTTCGCGGGAATCTGCACCAGCTGCAGCAGCTCCTCGTTGGCGGAGAAGCTGCCGTCGGCGTCGCTGTCGACGAACACCTGCCAGCCGCACCCCCAGTCGGCGGCCGCGGCGGCCAGCGTGCAGCCGTTGGTGTTGTTGGCCAGCTTCTGGATGGCGACATTGCCGCCGCGCTTGATGGCTTCGGAGCGCGCCAGCCGCAGGGTGTCGGTGAGCGCGCCCACGCTCTGCTTGACGCGCCAGCGCTCGAGCACCGGTTTGAACGAGGGCACGGCCAGCGTCATCAGCAGCGCCGCGATGGCCAGGGTGACGAGGATCTCGACCAGCGTCAGGCCCGCCGCATGGCGCATGCCCGGGTCTGCGAAGCGGGAGGATCGGAGCTTCATGCCTGCACTGGAACACGGATCCGCACCCGCTTCCAGCAAAGGCCGACAGGCGGCAGGCTGCGTCCGACCAGCGGAGTGCCGGGCGCTCGGATTCAGCGCCGCCCGGACGCTGCGCGGGGGCGCGCCAGCGCATGGCCCAGGCAGGCGCCGGCGTTGGGCAGACCGCGGCATTCGCGTGCCAGGCGCCGGTCGCGCTGCTGCGTGCTTTCCTCGGAGGGGCTGGGCAGGTGGACGATGCGCGGCTTGCGTTGGCTGGCCCGCGTTGGCGGGCGTGCTGCAGTGACCGGGTCGCCACCGGCCTGCGTGGCGGATGCGCCGCGTGCGGTGGCGGACTGTGCGGCGTTGGCAGCCGTACAGCACAGCAAAGCCAGCACCATGGCCGGCGGCAGCATCGGGAAGCGCATGATCCATCTCCTGTACAGGGAGAAAACGGCGCAGATTCTGCGCTTGCGCGACCGGCTGTGCGGCCTTCGACCCTGACTGCAGCCCCGGTAAAACCAGGCGTGGCCAGGCAGGCAAAAGGGCGGCGCGCTATAATCGTGGGGTTTTGCATGGTGCAAGACGCACGCCGATGGCCGTTCCAGCCGCTGGCGCAAGTCATCAGGAGCGCGGTCTTCGCCGCTCCGCATAAAAGGAAAAAATCATGATCGCATCCTCTATCAAGGCCGAAGTCGTCAAGGCCAATGCCCGTGCCGAAAACGACACCGGCAGCCCGGAAGTCCAGGTCGCGCTGCTGACCGCACGCATCAACGAACTGACCCCCCACTTCAAGCAGCACGCCAAGGACCATCACGGTCGCCGCGGCCTGCTGCGCATGGTGAGCCGCCGCCGCAAGCTGCTGGACTACCTCAAGTCCCGCGATGCCGACCGCTACACCGCGCTGATCGCCAAGCTGGGCCTGCGCAAGTAAGTCGAGTCGGATAGAAGAACGCCTGAGTTAGCCCGCTAGCTCAGGCGTTTTTTACTTCGGAGGATGGATAACAGAGCGAAGCTATGTCATTCCACCAGCCCTGTGCAGTGCCTCGCGGCACAGGTTTGATGGAATGGCATCGTGTTCTGATTTGTCCTCCCAACCATTGTCAGCTATCGACTTTTAGCTATCAATCAAGGAGCAAGAATGAGCATTTTCAACAAAGTGACCAAGACTTTCCAATGGGGCCAGCACACGGTCACCATGGAAACCGGCGAGATCGCGCGCCAGGCTTCGGGCGCGGTGCTGGTGAACATCGACGACACCGTGGTGCTGGCCACCGTGGTGGCCTCGAAGAAGGCCAAGGCCGGCCAGGATTTCTTCCCCCTGACGGTGGACTACATCGAGAAGACCTACGCCGCCGGCAAGATCCCCGGCAGCTTCTTCAAGCGCGAAGCCAAGCCCAGCGAGCATGAGACGCTGACCAGCCGCCTGATCGACCGCCCGATCCGCCCGCTGTTCCCCGAGGGCTTCTACAACGACGTGCATGTCGTGATCCACACCGTGTCGCTGAACCCCGAAGTCGATGCCGACATCGCCGCGCTGATCGCCTCGTCGGCCGCGCTGGCCATCTCGGGCATCCCCTTCAGCGGCCCCATCGGCGCCGCCCGCGTGGGCTACATCAACGGCGAATACGTGCTCAACCCCGGCCAGACGCAGCGCAAGGACTCGCAGATGGACCTGGTCGTCGCCGGCACCGAAGCCGCCGTGCTGATGGTCGAGTCCGAAGCCCAGCAGCTGTCGGAAGAGATCATGCTCGGCGGCGTGGTCTTCGGCCACGAGCAAAGCCGCATCGCCATCGACGCCATCCACGAGCTGGTGCGCGACGCCGGCAAGCCGGTCTGGGACTGGCAGGCTCTCGCCAAGGACGAGGCGCTGATCGCCCAGGTCGCAGCGCTGGGCGAGCAGGCCCTGCGCGACGCCTACCAGATCCGCAACAAGCAAAGCCGCACGCACGCCTGCCGCGACGCCTACGCCGTGGTCAAGGCCGGCCTGACCGAGCAGGGCGTGGTCTTCGACGACGTCAAGGTCGACGGCATGCTGTTCGACATCGAAGCGCGCATCGTGCGCAGCCAGATCCTGGCCGGCGAGCCGCGCATCGACGGCCGCGACACGCGCACCGTGCGCCCGATCGAGATCCGCAACTCGGTGCTGCCCCGCACCCATGGCTCGGCGCTGTTCACGCGCGGCGAGACCCAGGCGCTGGTCGTGGCCACGCTGGGCACGGAACGCGACGCCCAGCGCATCGACGCGCTGGCCGGCGAGTACGAAGACCGCTTCATGATGCACTACAACATGCCTCCCTTCGCCACCGGCGAAGTGGGCCGCATGGGCTCGACCAAGCGCCGCGAGATCGGCCATGGCCGCCTGGCCAAGCGCGCCCTGGTGGCGGTGCTGCCGACCAAGGAAGAGTTCCCCTACACCATGCGCGTGGTGTCGGAAATCACCGAGTCGAACGGTTCCTCGTCGATGGCTTCGGTCTGCGGCGGCTGCCTGTCGCTGATGGACGCCGGCGTGCCGATGAAGGCCCACGTGGCCGGCATCGCCATGGGCCTGATCAAGGAGGACAACCGCTTTGCCGTGCTGACCGACATCCTGGGCGACGAGGATCACCTGGGCGACATGGACTTCAAGGTGGCCGGCACGACCAACGGCATCACCGCGCTGCAGATGGACATCAAGATCCAGGGCATCACCAAGGAGATCATGCAGGTCGCCCTGGCCCAGGCCAAGGAAGCGCGCATGCACATCCTGGGCGCCATGCAGTCCGCCATGGGCGAAGCCAAGACCGAAGTCTCGAACTTCGCTCCCAAGCTCTACACCATGAAGATCAACCCCGAGAAGATCCGCGACGTGATCGGCAAGGGCGGCTCGGTGATCCGGGCGCTGACCGAAGAGACCGGCTGCCAGATCAACATCGACGAAGACGGCACGATCACCATCGCCGCGACGGAAGCCGCCAAGGCCGACGAAGCCAAGAAGCGCATCGAGCAGATCACCGCGGAAGTGGAAATCGGCAAGGTCTACGAGGGCCCCGTGACCAAGATCCTCGACTTCGGCGCGCTGATCAACCTGCTGCCCGGCAAGGACGGACTGCTGCACATCAGCCAGATCGCCCACGAGCGCGTGGAAAACGTCAATGACTATCTGCGCGAAGGCCAGATCGTCAAGGTCAAGGTCATGGAAACCGACGAGAAGGGCCGCGTCAAGCTGTCCATGAAGGCCCTGGCCGAGCGCCCCGCAGGCGAGCAGCGCAGCGAGCGTCCGGCCCCGTCCGAGCGCCGCGAGCCGCGTGAACCGCGCGAGTTCCGTGAGCCGCGCGAGCCGCGCGAACCGCGTGAGTTCCGCGAGCCGCGCGAGCCACGCGAGCCCCGCGCTCCGCGTGCCGATGACCAGCAGCAATAAGCGGCTGGTCCAGCGACCGCCGCTGCGCTGAGGAATCGGCCTCCGTCATGGGAGGCCGATTTTTTGGTTTCTGCCGGGTTCGTGGCGCCGGAGGGCAACCACCGGACGCCGATTCCATTTCTTTTCGTGAGATTGCCCATGCGCGCTGTTGAAATCACCTCTCCCGGAGGCCCCGAGGTACTGCAATTGACCGAGCGTCCGACCCCCGCGGCCGGCGCCGGCGAACTGCTGATCCGCGTGGCGGCCAGCGGCATCAACCGTCCCGACGTGCTGCAGCGCAAGGGTCGCTACGCCCCGCCTCCAGGCACCTCGGACCTGCCGGGCCTGGAAGTGGCCGGCGTGGTGGAGGGCGGCGACGCCCAGGCCATGGCCGATGCCGGCTTAAAGGTGGGCGACCGCGTCTGCGCGCTGGTGGCCGGCGGCGGCTATGCCGAGTATTGCGTCGCGCCCGTGGCGCAGTGCCTGCCGGTGCCGCAGGGGCTGTCGGACGTCGAGGCGGCCTCGCTGCCCGAGACCTATTTCACGGTCTGGAGCAACGTGTTCCAGCGCGGCGCGCTGCAACCCGGCGAGACGCTGCTGGTGCAGGGCGGCAGCAGCGGCATCGGCGTCACGGCGATCCAGCTGGCGCTGGCCTGGGGCGCGACGGTGATCGTCACCGCGGGCACCGACGCCAAGTGCGACAACTGCCTGGAATTGGGCGCGCACCACGCGATCAACTACAAGTCCCAGGACTTCGCGGCCGAGGTGATGCGCATCACCGAAGGACGCGGCGTGGACGTCATCCTCGACATGGTCGCTGGCGACTACGTCGAGCGTGAAGTCGGCTGCCTGGCCGAGGACGGGCGCCTGGTGATCATCGCGGTGCAGGGTGGCGTCAAGTCGCAGTTCGATGCCAGCCTGGTGCTGCGCCGGCGCCTGACGATCACCGGCTCGACGCTGCGTCCGCGCCCGGTGGCCTTCAAGGGCGCGATCGCGCGCGCGCTGCGCGAGAATGTCTGGCCCTGGCTGGAATCGGGCAAGGTGCGCCCCGTGGTCTTTCGCCAATTCGCCGCCGAGCAGGCCGTGCAGTCGCATGCGCTGATGGAATCGAGCGAGCACACCGGAAAAATCGTTTTGACATGGCAAGCATGAAGAAAAAACTCATTGTCGGGAACTGGAAGATGAATGGCAGCCTGGCTGCCAACGCCGCGCTGATCGGCGCGCTGAAAGATGGCCTCGCATCCCAGGACGCCGACGCCGGCTGCGGGGTGGCCGTGGCCGTGCCCGCGCCGTACCTGGCGCAGGTGCAGGGCCTGACCGAAGGCAGCCGCATCGCGCTGGCGGCGCAGGACGTGTCGGAGCACGCGGTCGGCGCCTTCACCGGCGAGAGCTCGGTCGAGATGCTGCGCGACTTCGGCGTGCGCTATGCGCTGGTGGGCCATTCCGAGCGCCGCCAGTACCATGGCGAGACCGACGCCGTCGTGGCCGCCAAGGCCCAGCGCGCGCTGGCCGGGGGCGTCACGCCCATCGTCTGCGTGGGCGAGACGCTGCAGGAGCGCGAAGCCGGCGAGACCGAGAACGTCGTCAAGCGCCAGCTCGCCGCCGTGGTGCAGGCGGTCGGCCATCTGGTGACCGAACTGGTCGTGGCCTATGAGCCCGTCTGGGCCATCGGCACGGGCCGCACCGCCACGCCCGAACAGGCGCAGGAAGTGCATGCCGTGCTGCGCGCCCAGCTGGCCGCGGCCACCACGCAGGCCGAAGGCATTGCCCTGCTGTACGGCGGCAGCATGAATGCGGCCAACGCCGCGCAGCTGCTGGCCCAGCCCGACATCGACGGCGGCCTGGTGGGCGGCGCCTCGCTCAAGGCCGCGGATTTTCTGCAGATCATCGCTGCGGCCGGCACAGGCGCTGCCGACTGAACGCAGCGCGCTTTATTGTTTAGTTAGGAGTTGAAAGAAATGAATGCATTTGCAAGCGTGATCCTTGCCATCCAGATGTTGACGGCGCTGGCCATGATCGGCCTGATCCTGATCCAGCACGGCAAGGGCGCGGACATGGGCGCGTCCTTTGGCGGCGGCAGCTCGGGGAGCCTGTTCGGCGCTTCGGGCAGCGCGAACTTCCTGTCGCGCACGACCGGCATCCTGGCCGCGGTGTTCTTCGTCGCGACGCTGGCCCTGGCCTATATCGGCAACAGCCGCGCGCCCACCACGGGCAGCGTGCTGGAAGGCCCGGCCGCCAGCGTGCCCGTGCCTGCCGCAGGCACTGCGCCGGCAACGCCCGCGGCACCCGCTGCTCCTGCGGCACCGGCCGAAGGCGCGGCGCAGATCCCGACCAAGTAATCTCAAAAATCTGAAAAATCTCTGCTACTAGGGGTTTTTCAGAGTAGAATACTTAGATTGTTCGGGAGGTCAAAGTCTTGCAAAAGACTCCTCTAGCTTCCCGATAAAAAGGATTGAGACGAAGCCGTCGTGGTGAAATTGGTAGACACGCTATCTTGAGGGGGTAGTGGCGAAAGCTGTGCGAGTTCGAGTCTCGCCGACGGCACCATAATATAGACAAAGCCTGCCCAGATGATCAGGCTGTGATCAGTGCTGGGCGTGCCTTTGGTAAAAGGTTTGAGCCCCAGATGAACCTCGATCAGTATCTCCCCGTTCTTCTGTTCATCCTGGTAGGTGCTACCATCGGCATCCTGCCTCTGGCATTGGGCTATTTTCTCGGCCCCAACCGCCCGGACGCCGCCAAGAACTCCCCCTACGAATGTGGCTTTGAAGCCTTCGAGGACGCACGCATGAAGTTCGACGTGCGCTACTACCTCGTGGCCATCCTGTTCATCCTGTTTGATTTGGAAATCGCCTTTCTCCTTCCCTGGGCAGTCTCGCTCCAGGAAGTGGGCCTGGCAGGTTTCGCCGCTGTCGTGATCTTTCTGGCCATCCTGGTCGTGGGCTTTGCCTACGAGTGGAAAAAGGGTGCGCTGGACTGGGAATGACCGGCATTCAATAAGGAAACACGATGATCGAAGGCGTGATGAAGGAAGGCTTCATCACCACGAGCTATGACTCGGTGGTGAATTGGGCCAAGACCGGTTCGCTGTGGCCGATGACCTTTGGTCTGGCCTGCTGCGCGGTGGAAATGATGCATGCCGCTGCGGCACGCTATGACATCGGACGCTTCGGCGCCGAGGTGTTCCGCGCCAGCCCACGGCAATCCGACCTGATGATTGTTGCCGGCACGCTGTGCAACAAGATGGCTCCGGCCCTGCGCAAGGTCTACGACCAGATGTCGGAGCCGCGCTGGGTCATTTCCATGGGCACCTGCGCCAATGGCGGTGGCTACTACCACTACAGCTATTCCGTGGTGCGCGGTTGCGACCGCATCGTCCCGGTCGATGTCTACGTGCCCGGCTGCCCGCCGACGGCCGAGGCGCTGATCTACGGGATCATCCAGCTGCAGCAGAAGATTCGCCGCACCAATACCATCGCTCGCGTCTGAAGGGTTGATGATGACCGCAATTGCAATTCAGCCCGAAAAGCTTCGGGATCTGGTGGCCGCTGCATTGGGCGATCGCGCCCGCAGCGTGACCTTGGCCCTGGGCGAAGTGACCGTCGAAGTGTCGGCAGCGCAGTACCTCTCGGCGATGGAGCTGCTCAAGAGCCATCCCGACTGCCGCTTCGAGCAGCTGATCGACCTGTGTGGCGTCGACTACTCGACCTATGCCGAAGTCGGCCGCGACGGCCCGCGCTACGCCGCGGTCTCGCACCTGCTGTCGGTGAGCCTGAACCAGCGCGTGCGCGTGCGCGTGTTCTGCCCCGATGACGACTTCCCGCTCGTGGCCTCGGTCAGCGAGATCTGGAATGCCGCCAACTGGTTCGAGCGCGAGGCCTTCGACCTGTTCGGCATCGTCTTCGACGGCCACAACGACCTGCGCCGCATCCTGACCGACTACGGCTTCATCGGCCATCCGTTCCGCAAGGACTTCCCGCTCTCCGGCCATGTCGAGATGCGCTACGACCCCGAGCAGCGCCGCGTGGTGTACCAGCCGGTGACCATCGAGCCGCGCGAGATCATCCCGCGCATCATCCGCGAAGAGAACTACGGAGGCCTGCACTGAGGTGCCGCGCACCTCTCGAGTAGACGCACATGGCTGAAATCAAAAACTATTCCCTGAACTTTGGCCCGCAGCACCCGGCAGCGCACGGTGTGCTGCGGCTGGTGCTCGAGCTCGATGGCGAAGTGGTGCAGCGCGCCGACCCGCACATCGGGCTGCTGCACCGCGCGACCGAAAAGCTCGCCGAGCACAAGACCTACATCCAGTCGCTGCCCTACATGGACCGCCTCGACTACGTGTCGATGATGTCCAACGAGCATGCCTACTGCCTGGCGATCGAGAAGCTGCTGGGCATCGAGGTGCCCAAGCGCGCGCAGTACATCCGCGTGATGTTCGCCGAGATCACGCGCCTGATGAACCACCTGATGTGGCTGGGCTCGCACGGCAACGACTGCGGCAGCTCGACCATCCTGATCTACACCTTCCGCGAACGCGAAGACCTGATGGACATGTACGAGGCGGTGTCGGGCGCGCGCATGCACGCGGCCTATTTCCGTCCGGGCGGCGTGTACCGCGACCTGCCCGAGAGCATGGCCCAGTACAAGGTCAGCAAGGTCAAGAACGCCAAGGCCATCGAAGCCCTGAACCGCAACCGCCAGGGCTCGCTGCTGGACTTCATCGACGACTTCACGCAGCGCTTCCCCAAGTGCGTGGACGAGTACGAGACCCTGCTGACCGAGAACCGCATCTGGAAGCAGCGCACCGTGGGCATCGGCGTCGTCACGCCCGAGCGCGCGCTGAACCTGGGCATGACCGGCCCGATGCTGCGTGGCTCGGGCATTGCCTGGGACCTGCGCAAGAGCCAGCCCTACGAGGTCTATGGCGAGCTGGATTTCGACGTGCCCGTGGGCGTCACCGGCGACTGCTACGACCGCTATCTGGTGCGCGTGGCCGAGATGCGCGAGTCCAACCGCATCATCAAGCAGTGCGTGGACTGGCTGCGCGCCAACCCCGGTCCGGTCATCACCGACAACCACAAGGTGGCGCCGCCATCGCGCGAGTCGATGAAGAACAACATGGAAGAGCTGATCCACCACTTCAAGCTCTTCACCGAAGGTTTCCACGTGCCCGAAGGCGAGGCCTATGCCTGCGTCGAGCACCCCAAGGGCGAATTTGGCATTTACCTGGTGAGCGACGGGGCCAACAAGCCCTATCGCCTGAAGATCCGCGCGCCTGGCTTTGCACACCTGCAAACGCTCGACGAGATGGCCCGCGGCCACATGATTGCCGACGCCGTGGCGATCATCGGCACCATGGATATCGTGTTCGGAGAGATTGACCGATGATTACTGAAGCGACTAAGGCGCGCTTTGCGCGCGAGGTGGCCAAGTACCCTGCCGACCAGAAGCAGTCGGCCGTGATGGCCTGCTTGTCCATCGTCCAGCAGGAGCAGGGCTGGGTCAGCCCGGAGAGCGAGGCGCTGATCGCCGAGTACCTGGGCATGCCGCAGATCGCCGTGCATGAAGTCACGACCTTCTACAACATGTACAACCAGCAGCCGGTGGGCAAGTACAAGCTCAACGTCTGCACCAACCTGCCGTGCCAGCTGCGCGACGGCTACAAGGCGTTGCACCACCTGGAGTCCAAGCTGGGCATCAAGATGGGCGAGACCACGGCCGACGGCCTGTTCACGCTGCAGCAGTCCGAGTGCCTGGGCGCCTGCGCCGACTCGCCGGTCATGCTGGTCAACGACCGCAACATGTGCAGCTTCATGAGCAACGAAAAGCTCGACGAGCTGGTGGACGGCCTGCGCGCCGCGGAAGGCCAAGCATGAGCCAGGCAGCACAAGACGTCCTGGCGCGCTTCGCGTCGTCGGGCAATGAGACCTGCTTCCACGACCGCCACATCGAGCCGCAGATCTATGCCGGCCTCGACGGCAGCAACTGGTCGCTCAAGGACTATGTCGCGCGCGGCGGCTACGAAGCGCTGCGCAAGGTCCTGGCCCAGGACGGCGGCGAAGGCCTGACACAGGACCAGGTGATCGCCACCGTCAAGGAATCGGGACTGCGCGGCCGCGGCGGCGCGGGTTTCCCCACGGGCCTGAAGTGGAGCTTCATGCCGCGCCAGTTCCCCGGCCAGAAGCACCTGGTGTGCAACTCGGACGAGGGCGAGCCCGGCACCTGCAAGGACCGCGACATCCTGATGTTCAACCCGCACATCGTGATCGAGGGCATGGCCATCGCGGCCTACGCCATGGGCATCACCGTGGGCTACAACTACATCCACGGCGAGATCTTCGAGGTCTATGACCGCTTCGAAGCCGCGCTGCAGGAAGCCCGCGAAGCCGGCTTCCTGGGCGACAACATCATGGGCAGCGGCTTCAGCTTCCAGCTGCACGCGCACCATGGTTTCGGCGCCTACATCTGCGGCGAGGAAACTGCGCTGCTCGAATCGCTCGAAGGCAAGAAGGGCCAGCCGCGCTTCAAGCCGCCGTTCCCGGCCAGCTTCGGCCTGTACGGCAAGCCGACGACGATCAACAACACCGAGACCTTCGCGGCGGTGCCCTGGATCATCCGCAACGGCGGCCAGGCCTACCTCGAGTGCGGCAAGCCGAACAACGGCGGCACCAAGATCTATTCGGTCAGCGGCGACGTCGAGCTGCCGGGCAACTACGAAGTGCCGATGGGCACGCCGTTCTCCAAGCTGCTCGAGCTCGCCGGCGGCGTGCGCAAGGGCCGCAAGCTCAAGGCTGTCATTCCCGGCGGCTCGTCGTCTCCGGTGCTGCCGGCCGACGTCATCATGCAGTGCACGATGGACTACGACTCGATCGCCAAGGCCGGCTCGATGCTCGGCTCGGGCGCCGTGATCGTCATGGACGACTCGCGCGACATGGTCGAGTGCCTGCTGCGCCTGTCGTACTTCTATTCGCACGAGTCCTGCGGCCAGTGCACGCCCTGCCGCGAAGGCACGGGCTGGCTGTGGCGCGTGGTGCACCGCATCCAGCACGGCCAGGGCCGTCCCGAAGACATCGAGCTGTTGGACTCGGTGTCCGTGAACATCATGGGGCGCACGATCTGTGCGCTGGGCGATGCGGCAGCGATGCCGGTGCGCGCCATGATCAAGCATTTCCGCCCGGAGTTCGAAGCGAAGATCCAGAGCGCTTCCAAGCAGACCGCCTCGGCGGTTTGATCGCGAGACAAGCATATGGTTGAAATTGAACTGGACGGTCAGAAGGTGGAAGTTGCCGAAGGCTGCATGGTCATGCATGCCGCCGAGAAGGCCGGTACCTACATTCCTCACTTCTGCTACCACAAGAAGCTTTCCATCGCGGCCAACTGCCGCATGTGCCTGGTGGACGTCGAAAAGGCGCCCAAGCCGATGCCTGCCTGCGCCACTCCGGTGACGCAGGGCATGATCGTGCGCACCAAGAGCGAGAAGGCCATCAAGGCGCAGCAATCGGTGATGGAGTTCCTGCTCATCAATCACCCGCTGGACTGCCCGATCTGCGACCAGGGCGGCGAATGCCAGCTGCAGGATCTGGCCGTGGGCTATGGCGACGGCAGCTCGCGCTATGAGGAAGAAAAGCGCGTCGTTCTGAACAAGAACGTCGGCCCGCTGGTCTCCATGGCGGAAATGACGCGCTGCATCCACTGCACCCGTTGCGTGCGCTTCGGCCAGGAAGTGGCCGGCGTGATGGAACTGGGCATGATCCACCGCGGCGAGCATTCCGAGATCACCACCGTGGCCGGCGACACCATCGACTCCGAGCTCTCGGGCAACATGATCGACATCTGCCCGGTGGGCGCGCTGACCAGCAAGCCCTTCCGCTACCAGGCCCGCACCTGGGAGCTGTCGCGCCGCAAGTCCGTCAGCCCGCACGATTCCACCGGCGCCAACCTGATCGTCCAGGTCAAGAACCACCGCGTCATGCGCGTTCTGCCGCTGGAGAACGAAGCCGTCAACGAATGCTGGCTGGCCGACCGCGACCGTTTCTCCTACGAAGCGCTCAACAGCGAGGAGCGCCTGACGCGCCCCATGCTCAAGCAGGGTGGCGAATGGCGTGAAGTCGACTGGCAGACGGCGCTCGAATACGTGGCCAACGGCTTGCAGCAGATCAAGCAGGACCATGGCGCCAACGCCATCGGCGCGCTGGTCAGCCCGCACAGCACGCTCGAAGAGCTGCACCTCGCAGCCCAGCTGATGCGCGGCCTGGGCAGCGACAACATCGACCACCGCCTGCGCCATGCCGAGTTCGCACCTGCGGCCGGCGTGCAATGGCTGGGCACCACGATTTCCTCGCTGTCGCAGCTGCAGTCGGTGCTGGTCATCGGCTCCAACCTGCGCAAGGACCATCCGCTGTTTGCCCAGCGCATCCGCCAGGCAACGCGCAAGGGCTGCCAGGTGCATGCCATCAACGGCCAGGAATTCGACTGGGCCATGCCCGTCGCGCAATCCGTGGTCAACGCCGCCGACTGGGCGCAGGCACTGGCCGATGTGGCCGCTGCCGTGGCCCAGGAGAAGGGCATCGACGCTCCCGTGCAGACCGCTGCCTCGAACGAGCAGGCCCAGGCCATTGCCAAGGCGCTGCTGTCGGGCGAGCGCAAGGCGATCCTGCTGGGCAACGCCGCAGCGCACCATGCGCATGCCTCGAGCCTGCTGGCCCTGGCGCAGTGGATCGGCGCGCAGACCGGTGCCAGCGTCGGCTACCTGACCGAAGCCGCCAACACCGTCGGCGCGCAGTGGGTCAAGGCCCAGCCGCAGGCCGGTGGCCTCAACGCCGGCCAGATGCTGGCGGCGGGCGGCCTCAAGGCGGCGCTGCTGATCAACACCGAACCCGCATTCGATTCGGCGGCCGGTGCCCGCGGCCTGGACGGCGCGCAGATGGTCGTCACGCTGAGCCCCTTCAAGGCCAACATGGACATCAGCGACGTGCTGCTGCCGATCGCGCCCTTCTCGGAAACCCCGGGGACCTTCGTCAACGCCGAAGGCCGCATCCAGAGCTTCCATGCCGTGGTGCGTCCGCTGGGCGATACGCGCCCTGCCTGGAAGGTGCTGCGCGTGCTGGCCAACCTGCTGGGCGTGCCCGGCATGGCCTACGAAACGGCGCAGGAAGTGCTGGCCGAAATTGCGCAAGGAGCAGAGCAGGTGCCTGCAGACATTCTGAACAACGCCGCGCTGGCCCCCATGGCCGTGCGCCGCGAAGCCATCGCCGAGCCGGTCGTGGCCCGCATCTACCAGCTCGACGGCATCGTGCGCCGCTCGCCGCCGCTGCAGGCCACGGCCGATGCCAGGGCAGACGGCCAGGCCCGTGACGGAGGTGCCGCATGATCGACGCTCTGTACAACGGCGGCCTCGGGCTGTTCGCCGGTGCCTGGTGGACCGCCGTGGTCTGGCCGGTGCTCTGGATCCTGCTGAAGATCGTCGCCATCGTCGCGCCGCTGATGGGCGCCGTCGCCTACCTGACGCTGTGGGAGCGCAAGCTGCTGGGCTTCATGCAGGTGCGCCACGGCCCCAACCGCGTGGGCCCCTTCGGCCTGCTGCAGCCGCTGGCCGACGGCCTGAAGCTGCTGACCAAGGAAATCATCCAGCCGACGGCCGCCAGCAAGGGCCTGTTCTTCCTGGGCCCAGTCATGGCCATCATGCCGGCGCTCGCTGGCTGGGTGGCGATTCCCTTCGGCCCCGATGTCGCGCTGGCCAACGTCAACGCCGGCATCCTGCTGATCATGGCCATCACCTCGATCGAGGTCTATGGCGTGATCATCGCCGGCTGGGCCTCGAACTCGAAGTACGCCTTCCTGGGCGCGCTGCGCGCCTCGGCGCAGATGGTCAGCTATGAAATCGCCATGGGCTTCTGCTTCCTGGTCGTGATCATGGTCTCGGGCAGCATGAACCTGACCTCGATCGTCCTGAGCCAGGGCACGGGCATGGCCGCCGACATGGGCATGGGCATCCTGTCGTGGAACTGGCTGCCGCTGCTGCCGATCTTCCTCGTCTACCTGATCTCGGGCGTGGCCGAAACCAACCGCCACCCCTTCGACGTGGTCGAAGGCGAAGCCGAGATCGTGGCCGGCCACATGGTCGAGTACTCGGGCATGGGCTTCGCGATCTTCTTCCTGGCCGAATACGCCAGCATGTGGCTCGTGTCCATCCTGGCGGTGGTGATGTTCCTGGGCGGCTGGCTGCCACCGTTCGACTTCCTGTCGTTCATCCCCGGCTGGATCTGGCTCGGTATCAAGACCTTCGTCGTCGTGTCGATGTTCATCTGGATCCGCGCCACCTTCCCGCGCTTCCGCTACGACCAGATCATGCGTCTGGGCTGGAAGATCTTTATCCCGGTCACCCTGGTGTGGCTGGTCATCGTGGGTGCCTGGCTGCACTCGCCTTGGAACATCTGGAATTAAGCGGGGACACAAATGGCTGCTGTTGCTGCTACGAACTTTTCTATCAAGGACTTCTTCAAGAGCTTCATGCTCTGGGAGCTGGTCAAGGGCATGACGCTCACGGGCCGCTACGCCTTCCGCCGCAAGGTGACGGTGCAGTTCCCCGAGGAGAAGACGCCCCTGTCGCCGCGCTTTCGCGGCCTGCACGCGCTGCGCCGCTACGACAACGGCGAAGAGCGCTGCATCGCCTGCAAGCTGTGCGAGGCCGTGTGCCCGGCGATGGCCATCACCATCGAGTCGGATGTGCGCGAGGACGGCACGCGCCGCACCACGCGCTACGACGTCGACCTGACGAAGTGCATCTTCTGCGGCTTCTGCGAGGAAAGCTGCCCGGTCGACTCGATCGTCGAGACGCACATCCTCGAATACCACGGCGAGAAACGCGGCGACCTGTACTTCACCAAGGACATGTTGCTGGCCGTTGGCGACCGCTACGAAGCCGACATCGCCGCCGCGCGCGCGGCCGATGCCAAGTACCGCTGAGGCGGCGCCTGAACACCCAAGAAGATTCGATTCATGGACGCCAAAACTGCTTTTTTCTATCTGTTCGCGGTGGTGCTGCTCGTGGCCTCGTTCCGCGTGGTGACGGCGCGCAACCCCGTGCACGCCGTGCTCAACCTGATCCTGGCCTTCTCGCAGGCCGCCGCGATCTGGCTGCTGCTGCGGGCCGAGTTCCTGGCCATCGCGCTGGTGCTGGTCTACCTGGGCGCCGTCATGGTGCTCTTCCTGTTCGTGGTGATGATGCTTGACATCCGCATCGACGCGCTGCGCCAGGGCTTCTGGAAGCATTTCCCGCTGGCCGCCTTCATCGGCGTGCTGATCGTGTTTGAAATGGGCATGGTGCTGATGAACGGCTTCAGCAGCATCGAGGAACCCAAGGCGATCGCCACCACGGTGCTCAACGCCGCCGGCCAGCCCGAGCCCTACTCGAACACCAAGGAACTGGGCCGCCTGCTCTACACCGAGTACCTGTACCCGGTGGAAATCGCGGCCACGATCCTGCTGGTGGCGATGGTGGCGGCCATTGCCCTGACGCTGCGCCGGCGCAAGGACAGCAAGGCGATCAACCCATCGGAGCAGATCCGTGTGCGTGCCCAGGACCGCGTGCGCATCGTGAAGGTGGCGCCGACCCTCGCGCCGCAGGTACAAGAAGACGCAGGCAACGCCGCCGCGCAGGAGACAAAGGCATGACGCTCACACTCGGGCATTTCCTGACACTGGGGGCGGCGCTGTTCGCCATCGCTGTCATCGGCATCTTTCTGAACCGCAGGAACCTGATCGTCCTGCTCATGGCCATCGAGCTGATGCTGCTGGCCGTGAACATGAATTTCGTGGCTTTCTCCCACTATCTCGGTGACATGCACGGCCAGGTGTTCGTGTTCTTCATCCTGACCGTGGCGGCTGCCGAATCGGCGATCGGCCTGGCCATCCTGGTGTTGCTGTTCCGTAACAAGTCCAGCATCAACGCGGAAGACCTCGACACCCTCAAGGGTTGAGCGGCCGCAACAAGCAAGGTTCTTCAGAAATGAGTCAAACCCTCTCCGCATCCACCCTGCTGGCCGTGCCCCTGGCGCCGCTGGTGGGCTCGGCGCTTGCCGGCCTGTTCGGCACGGCCTTCGGCGGCAACCGCATCGGCCGCGCCGCCAGCCACTCGCTGACCATCCTCGGCGTGTTCATCGCCTTCGTGCTCTCCGCCTTCACGCTCAAGAGCGTCATGATGGACGGCGCCAGCTTCAACGAAACGCTCTACACCTGGATGCAGGTGGGCAGCCTGAAGATGGAAGTCGGCTTCATGGTCGACAGCATCACCGCGATGATGATGGTCGTCGTGACCTTCGTGTCGCTGATGGTCCACCTCTACACCATTGGATATATGCACGAAGACGCGGGCTACAACCGCTTCTTCTCGTACATCTCGCTGTTCACCTTCTCCATGCTGATGCTGGTGATGAGCAACAACCTGCTGCAGCTGTTCTTCGGCTGGGAAGCGGTGGGCCTGGTGTCTTACCTGCTGATCGGCTTCTGGTACAACAAGCCGACGGCGATCTTCGCCAACATGAAGGCCTTCCTGGTCAACCGCGTGGGCGACTTCGGCTTCATCCTGGGCATCGGCCTGATCGGCGCCTACGCCGGCACGCTCAACTACACCGAGATCTTCGCCAGGTCGCAGGAACTGGGCGCGCTGAGCTTCCCCGGCACCGACTGGATGCTGATCACCGTCATCTGCATCTGCCTGTTCATCGGCGCGATGGGCAAGTCGGCGCAGTTCCCGCTGCACGTCTGGCTGCCCGACTCGATGGAAGGCCCGACCCCGATCTCCGCGCTGATCCACGCCGCCACCATGGTGACGGCCGGCATCTTCATGGTGTCGCGCATGTCGCCGCTGTTCGAGCTGTCGGACACCGCGCTGAACTTCATCCTGATCATCGGAGCGATTACCGCGCTGTTCATGGGCTTCCTGGGCATCATCCAGAACGACATCAAGCGCGTCGTCGCCTACTCCACGCTGTCGCAGCTGGGCTACATGACCGTCGCGCTGGGCGCCTCGGCCTACTCGGTCGCCGTGTTCCACCTGATGACGCACGCCTTCTTCAAGGCGCTGCTGTTCCTCGGCGCGGGTTCCGTCATCATGGGCCTGCACCACAACCAGGACATGCGCTGGATGGGTGGCGTGCGCAAGTACATGCCCATCACCTGGATCACCTCGCTGCTGGGCTCGCTGGCGCTGATCGGCACGCCGCTGTTCTCGGGCTTCTACTCGAAGGACATGATCATCGAGGCGGTGCACTTCAGCCAGCTGCCCGCGGCCGGGTTCGCGCACTTCGCGGTGCTGGCCGGCGTGTTCGTCACGGCGTTCTACTCGTTCCGCATGTACTTCCTGGTCTTCCACGGCAAGGAACGCTATGACCAGAACCCCGACGCGCACCATGACGACCACCATGCGCATGACGACCACCACGGCCATGGCCCAGATACCAAGCCGCACGAGTCGCCCTGGGTCGTGACCGTGCCGCTGGTGCTGCTGGCGATTCCCTCGGTGTTCATCGGCTACTTCGCCATCGAGCACATGCTGTTCGGCTCCTTCTTCGACGGCGTCATCACCGTCGACGGCAGCAAGCACGGCGCGATGGCCGGCATCGAAGGCATCTTCCACGGCGCCGCGGCGATGGCTCTGCACGGCCTGCAGACCGCGCCTTTCTGGCTGGCGCTCGCCGGCGTGGCGCTGGCCTACTACATGTATATGGTCAACCCGGCGCTGCCGGCGGCCATCAAGCGCCGCAGCATGCCGATCTACAACCTGCTCGAGAACAAGTACTACCTCGACTGGTTCAACGAGAACGTGCTGGCGCGCGGCACGCGCGGCCTGGGCTTCAGCCTGTGGAAGTTCGGCGACCAGGCGGTCATCGACGGCGCCGTGGTCAATGGCTCGTGGAAGCTCGTGGCGCGCATCGCCGCCTGGGCGCGCGCGCTGCAGACCGGCTACATCTACCACTACGCGTTGGTCATGATCCTGGGCATCTTCCTGCTCATGACCTACTTCGTCTGGCTCAACAAGTAAGGAAGAACAAAAATGGGTTTGTTGAGTCTTGCCATCTGGACTCCGATCGTCTTCGGTGTCCTGCTGCTGGCCCTGGGCCGCGAGGAGCACGCACGTGCCGTTCGCTGGCTGGCGCTGGTTGGTGCCCTGGTCGGCCTGGCGGTCACGCTGCCGCTGTACCAGGGGTTCGACAACGGCACGGCCGCCGCGCAGTTCGTCGAGAAGGTGCTCTGGATCGAGCGCTTCAACGTCAATTACCACCTCGGGGTTGACGGCCTGTCGTTCTGGTTCGTGCCGCTGACGGCCTTCATCACGGTGATCGTGGTGATCGCCTCCTGGGAGTCGATCACCGAGCGCGTGAACCAGTACATGGCCGCGTTCCTGATCCTGTCGGGCCTGATGATCGGCGTGTTCAGCGCGCTCGACGGCATGCTGTTCTACGTGTTCTTCGAAGCCACGCTGATTCCGATGTACCTGATCATCGGCATCTGGGGCGGCCCGAACAAGATCTACGCCGCGTTCAAGTTCTTCCTGTACACGCTGCTCGGCTCGCTGCTGATGCTGATCGCGCTGATCTATCTGTACGTGCAGTCGGGCGGCAGCTTCGACATCGCGACCTGGCACGCGATGCCGCTGTCGGGCACGGCCCAGACGCTGCTGTTCTTCGCCTTCTTCGCGGCGTTCGCCGTGAAGGTGCCGATGTGGCCGGTGCATACCTGGCTGCCCGACGTGCACGTCGAGGCGCCCACCGGTGGCTCGGCCGTGCTGGCGGCGATCATGCTCAAGCTTGGCGCCTATGGTTTCCTGCGCTTCTCGATGCCCATCGCTCCCGACGCCACGCGCGAATGGGCGTGGCTGATGATCGCGCTGTCGCTGATCGCCGTGATCTACGTGGCCATGGTGGCGCTGGTGCAGCGCGACATGAAGAAGCTGGTGGCTTACTCGTCCGTCGCGCACATGGGCTTCGTGACGCTGGGCTTCTTCATCTTCAACGACCTGGGCGTCTCGGGCGGCCTGGTGCAGATGATCGCCCACGGCTTCGTGTCGGGCGCGATGTTCCTGTCCATCGGCGTGCTGTACGACCGCGTGCATTCGCGTGAGATCGCAGCCTACGGCGGCGTGGTGAACACCATGCCCAAGTTCGCCGCCTTCGCGCTGTTCTTCGCCATGGCCAACTGCGGCCTGCCCGCCACCGCCGGCTTCGTCGGCGAGTGGATGGTGATCCTGGGCGCGGTGAAGTTCAACTTCTGGGTCGGCTTCGGCGCGGCCACGGCGCTGATCTTCGGCGCCAGCTACACGCTGTGGATGTACAAGCGCGTGTACCTGGGCCCGGTGGCCAACGACAACGTGCGCAGCCTGACCGACATCAATGCCCGCGAATTCTTCGTGCTGGCGGTGCTGGCGGCAGCCGTGCTCTACATGGGCGTGCACCCCAAGCCCTTCACGGATGTGATGGACGTTTCCGTGGCCCAGCTGCTGCAGCAGGTTGCCGCGTCCAAGCTTCCCTGACAGACTGAATTGAGAGAACCGAGATGATTGACAATATCAGCTGGCTTGCGATCTACCCGGAGATACTGCTCCTGGTCATGGCATGCGTGATCGCCCTGGTCGACCTGGGCGTGCACAGCCCGCGCCGCACCGTTACCTATGTGCTGACGCTGCTGACCCTGGCAGTGGTGGCCGTGCTCCAGGGCGTGTATGCCTCGGGCGGCCAGACCTTCTACGGCTGGGGCAACATGGTGGTCAGCGACGCGATGGGCAACTGGCTCAAGTGCTTCGCCACCGTGGCCCTGATGGTGACGCTGGTCTATGCGCGTCCCTACGCGGCCGACCGCGACATGCTGCGTGGCGGCGAACTGTTCACGCTGTCGCTGTTCGCGCTGCTGGGCATGTTCATCATGATCTCGGGCAACAACTTCCTGATGCTGTACCTCGGCTTGGAACTGATGACGCTGGCCAGCTACGCGCTGGTGGCGCTGCGCCGCGACAATGAAGTGGCCGTCGAGGCCGCGATGAAGTATTTCGTGCTGGGCGCGATAGCCAGCGGCTTCCTGCTCTACGGCATGTCGATGATCTACGGCGCGACCGGTTCCCTCGACATCGGCCAGGTGTTCCGTGCCATCAACTCCGGCGAGATCCGCCACCAGGTGCTGGTGTTCGGCCTGGTCTTCGTCGTGGCTGGCCTGGCCTTCAAGATGGGCGCGGTGCCTTTCCACATGTGGCTCCCCGACGTCTACCAGGGCGCTCCCACGGCGGTGACGCTGATCATCGGCGGCGCGCCCCAGCTGGCCGCGTTTGCCATGACCATCCGCCTGCTGGTGGACGGCCTGCTGCCGCTGGCCATCGACTGGCAGCAGATGCTGGCGGTGCTGGCCATCGGCTCGCTGCTGATCGGTAACCTGGCGGCCATCGGGCAGAGCAACCTCAAGCGCATGCTGGCCTACTCGACGATCTCGCAGATGGGCTTCGTGCTGCTGGGCCTGCTGTCGGGCGTCGTGAACGGCAACGTCGACCCCGCCACCGTCGAGAACGCCTACAGCTCGGCGATGTTCTATGTCATCACCTATGTGCTGACCACGCTGGCGACCTTCGGTGTCGTGCTGCTGCTGGCACGCGAAGGTTTCGAGAGCGAGGAGATTTCCGACCTGGCTGGCCTGAACCAGCGCAGCCCGCTGTATGCCGGCGTCATGGCGATCTGCATGTTCTCCATGGCCGGTATCCCGCCGCTGGTGGGCTTCTATGCCAAGCTGGCGGTGCTGCAGTCGCTGGTGGCCTCGGGCCAGACCCTGTACATCGCGCTGGCGGTGTTCGCGGTGATCATGTCGCTGATCGGCGCCTACTACTACCTGCGTGTCGTCAAGGTCATGTACTTCGACGCGCCGATCACCGCGACCAGCGTGTCCGCGCCCCTCGACGTGCGTGCGGTGCTGAGCGTCAATGGCGCGCTGGTGCTGGTGCTGGGCCTGTTCCCGGGCGGCCTGATGTCGCTGTGCGCCGATGCCATCGTGCGAGCGCTGGCTTCCTGATCCCGCGCGTTAAACTGCCACCTCTGGATCGGGCCGGGCCCGGTCCAGAGGTTTTTATTTATCTATGACTCAGACTGCGTCCATCTGGTTGGTGATTCTGGCGGCCTTCGTGGCCGCCAATTTGCCGTTCATCAACCAACGCTGGTTCGTGGCGGGGCCGGTGGCAGTCGGGCGCAAGCCACTGGCAATGCGCCTGCTGGAGATGCTGCTGCTGTATTTCCTGGTCGGCGGCCTGGCGCGGCTGCTCGAGCAGCGCGTGGGGCAGATCGCGCCCCAGGGCTGGGAGTTCTATGCGATCACCGCTACACTCTTCCTGACGTTGGGCTTCCCCGGTTTCGTCTACCGTTACCTGCTTCGCCATCGTCATTGAACGGCATGGGCTGATCCCGTGATTTGCCATGAAGGTCCTTGATCTAGGCTGCCGGCACGGCCATGTCTTCGAAGGCTGGTTCGCGTCGGAGGACGACTTCCAGTCGCAGAAAGGCCGCGGGCTGGTGCAATGCCCGCTGTGCGGCGATGTGCAGATTGAGAAGCGGCCGAGCGCGCCGCGCCTCAACCTTGGCGCCGCCGCACCGTCCGCTGAGGCCGCATCCACGCCGGCCGCTTCCACCCCCATGCCCGCCCCCTCGCGCCAGGCCCTGCAGGCGGCCTGGCTGCGTGCGTCCCGCGAGCTCATTGCCAAGACCGAGGACGTGGGCACGCGCTTTGCCGAGGAGGCGCGGCGCATGCATCAGGGCGAGGTGCAAACGCGCGCCATCCGTGGCCAGGCCACCGTGAAGGAGGCGGCGGCGTTGCTGGAGGAAGGCATTGGCGTGCTGCCGCTGGCGCTGGCCGACGGGGCCAAGGAAACGCTGCAGTAGCCGGCTTCGCCGGCCAAGCGCTTGCGCAGGCCCTGAAAAAGGCCAAAAACGCCCGTAAACGGAGCGAAATGTTGTTTGCAGACATTTGCGGCAACATTTTTTCATGCGCGGTTCTTGCCCCAAGTTTGCGGGCACTTCGCTGCAAAGCCCGGTGTCTCCTTGCACGCCAGGGCGGCGTCTGCGCCGCGCAAGCACGCTTAAGCGTTTGTACCGAGGTATTTGCCCCAGTGTCGCGCCTGAGGTCGCGGCATACGATGCAACGCATATTGCCTCCAGGGCTGCCGCAGAGCGGGCCCGGACGGTTTTGCAGCATCCACCGGAGCGAGCAGAGCGCACATGAGCGACGTCATTCTCGAGACCAGCCACCTGACCAAGCAGTTCAAGGGTTTCACCGCGGTGAGCGATGTGAACCTGTCGGTCCGCCGCGGCGCCATCCATGCGCTGATCGGGCCGAACGGCGCCGGCAAGACCACCTGTTTCAACCTGCTGACGAAGTTCCTGGAGCCGACCTCCGGCAGCATCCGTTTCAACGGCGAGGACATCACGCGCGCCCAGCCCTCGCAGATCGCGCGCCGCGGGGTGATCCGCTCGTTCCAGATCTCGGCGGTGTTCTCGCACCTCACGCTGCTGGAGAACGTGCGCGTGGGCCTGCAGCGCAAGCTGGGCACGGCCTTTCATTTCTGGCGCAGCGAAAAGAGCCTCGATCAGCTCAACGACCAGGCGATGGCGCTGCTGGCCGAGGTCAACCTCGAGCATCTGGCCGATGAGCTCACCGTGAACCTGCCCTATGGCCGCAAGCGCGCGCTGGAGATCGCCACCACGCTGGCGATGGAGCCGGAGCTGATGCTGCTGGACGAGCCGACGCAGGGCATGGGCCACGAGGACGTCGACCGTGTGACCCAGCTGATCAAGAAGGTCTCGGCCGGCCGCACCATCCTGATGGTCGAACACAACATGAAGGTGGTCTCGAGCATTGCCGACTGCATCACGGTGCTGCAGCGCGGCGCGGTGCTGGCTGAGGGCCCCTATGCCGAAGTTTCAAGCAACCCCAAGGTCATGGAAGCCTACATGGGCACAACCGACGGCCAACTCCAAGGGGCACATTGAGATGGCCGCAAGCAAGACAACCGCGGGACAGCCCGCGCTGGAGATCACCGGCCTGCAGGCCTGGTATGGCGAATCGCATGTGCTGCATGGCGTCGACATGAGGGTAGAGCCGGGCGAGGTGGTGACGCTGCTCGGGCGCAACGGGGCGGGGCGCACCTCGACGCTGCGCGCTGTCATGGGCCTGACGGGGGCGCGCAAGGGCTCGGTCAAGGTCAATGGCGTGGAAACCATCCACATGCCCACGCACCGCATCGCGCACCTGGGGCTCGGCTACTGCCCCGAGGAGCGCGGCATCTTCTCCAGCCTGAGCTGCGAGGAGAACCTGCTGCTGCCGCCGGCGCTCAAGACCGGCGAGAAGGGCATGTCCATCGAGGAAATCTACGACATGTTCCCGAACCTGGCGGAGCGCCGGCACAGCCAGGGCACGCGGCTGTCGGGCGGCGAGCAGCAGATGCTGGCCGTGGCGCGCATCCTGCGCACCGGCGCGCGGCTGCTGCTGCTCGACGAGATTTCCGAAGGCCTGGCGCCGGTGATCGTGCAGGCGCTGGCGCGCATGATCACGGCGCTGCGCACCAAGGGTTACACGGTGGTCATGGTCGAGCAGAACTTCCATTTCGCCGCGCCGCTGGCCGACCGTTTCTACGTCATGGAGCATGGCCGCATCGTCGAGCGCTTCGGCGCCGCCGAGCTGCAATCCAAGATGCCGGTGCTGAATGAACTGCTGGGCGTATAGCCCGTTTTTCCGGCGGTGTCCGCGCTGTGCGGCCCGCGCTTGTGTCTGTTTGAGCCTTATCCATCCAGGAGACATTCCATGAAGACTTCGTTGACGACGCTGGCTTGCGTATTGGCTGCCGCAGGCCTGATGACCCCGCTGGCCCAGGCCCAGGAAAAGGTGAAGATCGGTTTCATCACCGACATGTCCGGGCTGTATGCCGACGTCGAGGGCAAGAACGGCGCGCTGGCCATGCAGATGGCCATCGACGACTTCGGCGGCAAGGTGCTGGGCCAGCCCATCGAGCTGGTCTCCGCCGACCACCAGAACAAGGCCGACATCGCCGCCAGCAAGGCGCGCGAGTGGATCGACACCCAGGGTGTGACGCTGGTCTTCAGCGGCACCAACTCGGGCACGGCGCTGGCGGTGTCCCAGGTGGCCGCGGAGAAGAAGCGCGTGCATTTCAACAGCGGCGCGGGCACGTCGGCCCTGACCAACGAGCAGTGCAATCCCTATACCGTGCACTATGCCTACGACACCGTGGCGCTGGCCAAGGGCACGGGCGGTGCCGTGGTCGACCGCGGCGGCAAGGACTGGTTCTTCCTGACGGCCGACTACGCCTTCGGCCAGGCGCTCGAAGCCGACACCACGGCGGTGATCAAGGCCAAGGGCGGCAAGGTCAACGGCAGCGTCAAGCATCCGCTCAACGCCTCGGACTTCTCCTCCTTCCTGCTGCAGGCGCAGTCCTCGAAGGCGCAGATCCTGGGCCTGGCGAACGCCGGCGGCGACACCATCAACTCGATCAAGGCGGCCAAGGAATTCGGCATCAACAAATCGATGAAGACCGCCGGCCTGCTGGTGTTCCTGACCGACATCCACAGCCTGGGCCTGAAGAACACCGAAGGCCTGCTGCACACCACCAGCTGGTACTGGGACATGAACGACCAGACGCGTGCGTTCGCCAACAAGTTCCAGGCCAAGACCAAGCGCATGCCCACCGACATCCATGCCGCCGATTACTCGGCCGTCATGCAGTACCTGAAGGCCGTGCAGGCCGTCAAGACCACCAATGCCGAGAAGGTCATGGCCTATCTCAAGAGCACGCCGCTGTCCGACTTCTACGCCAAGGGCAGCATCCGCCCCGACGGCACCTATGCGCACGACATGTACCTGGTGGAAGTCAAGTCGCCTGCCGAGTCGAAGAAGCCCTGGGACTACCTGAAGGTGCTGGCGACGCTGCCCGCCGACCAGGTCTGGACGACCAAGGCCGAAACCAAGTG
Organism: Comamonas endophytica; assembly: GCF_023634805.2. Lineage (NCBI taxonomy): Bacteria > Pseudomonadati > Pseudomonadota > Betaproteobacteria > Burkholderiales > Comamonadaceae > Comamonas > Comamonas endophytica. Next base: position 892,020 of record NZ_CP106881.1, on the reverse strand, counting down.
CGCGGCCTGGAAATAAGAGCAACTGACACGGCCCTTGATACGTCGTTGCATTGCCCTGCCGTGCTATCCGCACTGTCTGCGGCAATGCGCCTGGTCTCAAGGGCCGTGTAGGTCGCTCCCGCGTCTGCACTCCCATCACCCTTTCGCGTATACCCCATGGAAATTCTCGGTGTTTCTCTGCCGGGCCTGATGAGCCAGCTCCTGCTGGGGCTGGTCAACGGCTCGTTCTATGCAATCCTGAGCCTGGGCCTGGCCGTCATTTTCGGCCTGCTCAACGTGATCAATTTTGCACATGGGGCGCTGTTCATGCTGGGGGCCGTGAGCACCTGGATGGCGATGAACTACTTCGGCGTCAACTACTGGGTGATGCTGGTGCTGGCGCCGCTGATCGTGGGGCTGCTGGGCGTGCTGATCGAGCGCTTCCTGCTGCGCTGGATCTACCGTCTGGACCATCTCTACGGGCTGCTGCTGACGCTGGGCCTGTCGCTGCTGATCGAAGGCCTGTTCCGCTCGGTCTATGGCGTGTCGGGCCTGGGCTATGACACGCCCGAGTTGCTCGATGGCGCCACCGACCTGGGCTTCATGATGCTGCCCAACTACCGCGCCTGGGTGGTCGTGGCTTCCGTCGCCGTGTGCCTGGCGACCTGGTTCGTGATCGAGAAGACGCGCCTGGGCGCCTACCTGCGCGCCGGCACCGAGAACCCGCGTCTGGTCGAGGCCTTCGGCGTCAACGTGCCGGTGATGATCACGCTGACCTATGCCTTCGGCGCGGCGCTCGCGGCCTTTGCCGGCGTGCTGGCGGCGCCGGTGTACCAGGTCACGCCGCTGATGGGGCAGAACCTGATCATCGTGGTGTTTGCCGTGGTGGTGATCGGCGGCATGGGCTCGATCATGGGCGCCATCCTCACCGGGCTGGCTCTGGGCGTGATCGAGGGCCTGACCAAGGTCTTCTATCCCCAGGCTTCCTCGACCGTGGTGTTCGTCATCATGGTCATCGTTCTCCTGATCCGCCCCGCCGGCCTGTTCGGCAAAGAAAAATAAGGGGCCACGAACATGAACACCAAGCTTCTTGCAAGAATTGGCTATGGCCTGCTGCTGCTGGGCCTGATCGTCGCGCCGTTTGCCGGCGCCTACCCGGTATTCGTGATGAAGCTGATGTGCTTCGCGCTGTTTGCCGCGGCCTTCAATCTGCTGCTGGGCTACGTCGGCCTGCTGTCCTTCGGCCATGCCGCCTTCCTCGGCACGGCGGCCTACCTCACCGGCCACGGCATGAAGGTCTGGGGCCTGTCGCCCGAGCTGGGCATGCTGCTGGGCACGCTGGGCGGCGCGCTGCTGGGCCTGCTGTTCGGCTGGCTGGCGATCCGCCGCCAGGGCATCTATTTCTCGATGATCACGCTGGCGCTGGCGCAGATGGTGTTCTTCGTCTGCCTGCAGATGCCCCAGACCGGCGGCGAGGACGGACTGCAGGGCGTGCCGCGCGGCAATCTGTTTGGCCTGATCGATCTGTCCAACGACCTGACGATGTATTACGTGGCGCTGGTCATCGTCGTGGCGGCGTTCCTGCTGATCGTGCGCACGGTGCATTCGCCCTTCGGGCAGGTGCTCAAGGCGATCAAGGAGAACGAGCCCAGGGCGATTTCGCTGGGATATGACACCACGCGGTTCAAGCTGCTGGCGTTCGTGCTGTCGGCGGCACTCACTGGTTTGGCTGGGTCGCTCAAGACGGTGGTGCTGGGCTTTGCCACGCTGTCGGATGCGCATTGGACCACTTCGGGGCATGTGGTGCTGATGACCTTGATGGGCGGGCTGGGGACCCTTTCCGGACCGCTGGTTGGCTCGGCTGTCGTCGTGTTGATCGAGAACAAGATCGGGGAGCTGGGGACCTTCCTGGGGCGTATCACCGGGTTCGAGTGGTTCAATACGCTGGGGGAGTCGGTGACCATCGTGACCGGGTTGATCTTCGTGGTCTGCGTGCTGGCGTTCCGGCGGGGGATCATGGGGGAGATCAATGCGTGGTTGGGGAGGAAGAAGGTTTGATTGAAGGGAGTTGTTGTGTTGACAGCATGTCTTCGCTGAGGGCAGGAGCCGGGTCTCGGCCCGGCGGCCGACTCACTTTTCTTGCTCGCACAAGAAAAGTAAGCAAAAGAATCGGCGGGGGCGCCTAGCCCCTGCTGTCTGCGACCCTCCGCTTCGCTCCGGGCAACCTGCGGTGCTCGGTCCCGGGCTGTACCGCAGAACTCGCTTCGCGGCTTCGCCGCTACGCTCGAACAACTGCGGTGAGTCAGTTTACGAAGCAGGTGTGTCCTTCGGCACACCTAGCTAGGCGCCCCCGCCAGCCCGGGCCCTGCGCGCCGCAGGCGCAGACAGAAGGGCGGGGTCCGGGGTCCGGGGTAGCTTCTTTGAGGCGTGAGAGATATTTACCTGATCTCTGACTCGCTCTGGCAGGTCCAAGAGACCGTTCGTCCTGAGCTTGTCGAAGGATGAACGGCCCGCTCTCTAATTTTGAGAGCAGGCCGTCCATGGTTCGACAGGCTCACCACGAACGGTAGGGAGACCCGTCCCGGCAAAGGGCACCCCCTAAAACTCTAAAGAGGCTATCCGGTTCCCGGACCCCGAACCCCGGACCCCGCCCATCTGCCTGCGCCTGCCGCGCACAGGGCCCGGGCTGGGCCGCAGTGCCGAAGGACACGGAGGCTTTGTCAACTGACTCAGCGCGGTTGTCCGAGCGGAGCGCCGTAGGCGCGTAGCGAGTTCCGCGGTGCAGCCCGGGACCGAGGACGGCAGGTTGCCCGGAGCGCAGCGCAGGGTCGCAGGTAGTTGGGCCTGTGGCAGCGGCATGAAGTAAGCAAATTGCGAAGCTTCAACCCCAAAACCTAAATCTTCAACCTCTGCGCATACCCCGTCATCTCCAGATACCCGCGCCCGCGCAGCGAGTTGCTATAGGTTTCGCGAAGATCGCACAACCCTTCCCAATAGATCGTTCCGGTCGAAGCACGACTGTCCAACTCCTGCGCATCGAGCAAAGCCTGAACCAGCCAGCTACCCACTGGCGTAGTGATGCGCCACTCCACGGGATAGCGCGCCCCGCTGGCAGGACTGGTCCACCAGCGGTGGGGGGCGAAAACGACTTCGCGCTCGGTGAAGATGCGCGCGACCTGCCCAGGCGCGCGCCAGGAGCCCCCGGCCCAGAGACTGCTCCCGTCGGCCCGGCGCAAACGAAAGGCGGTGAGGGCGCTGCCGTCGTCCAGGTTCATGCCGATCCAGTCCCACCCCTGGGCATCGGGATGCATCAACGCATCGCTGGCTTCATGGTCGAGCCAGGCGCGGTTGGAGGGTGCGTTGTCGATGGTCAGCACCTTGCCGTCCAGCGTGATGCGGCCGGCAACCGTCAGTTGCGGCTGGCTGTAGTAATAGCTGGCCTGCGCGACATCGGGCCCCTTGCGCGAGAGGCCGGCCTGGCCTTGCAGCAGCACCGGCTGGGTGGTGGCCAATTGCAGATCGAGAACGAAACCGTCGCTGGTGAGATGCGCCTCATAGCGGCTGGCCTGCGCGGCCGTACCGGAAGGCGCAGGTGTGCGGCGCAGGAACCAGGAACCGAGCTGCACATCGGTATCGCCCTCGCGCGCATGCGCCAGTCCCATGCCGGCGCGCGCGCTGTGCTGCGCATGCAGCTGGCGCCGGCCGGCGACATCGGTCAGCGCCGCGTGGCCGAAGACCAGCTGGCGCGCGGCAAAGGCCGATCGCAGGTTCTGGGTGGAGGGAACGCGCGTGCGGAAGAAGGTCAGCTGGAAACCCAGCAGCCGGCCCTGCGCCAGCACCTGACCGGTGATGTACCACCACTCGGTTCCCAACTCGGGGTGGCTGCCGAAGTCGCGCGGAAACGCGAAAGTGCGCGGCGGCAGTGCAAGGGCCGCGGCCGGCAGCGCCAACAGGACGCCACCGGCCGCGGCCTGGGTCAGCCAGTGGCGGCGGGAAGCGAGGAGCGGCGGGCGGAAGGCGGACATGGCGCCTGCCAATGTAGCGTATGCACGCCGCGCGTATGCACGCCGCGCAAGCTCAATAAGTCATGTTGAGCTGGAACACGGCCGTGGTGCCGCTGACCTCGTTGCCGACGATCAGCAGCGGCTTGCCGTTGGGCGACTGCGCCGCAGGCACGAAATGCAGGCCTTCGGGGCCCAGGTCGCCGACCTTGTCGAGGTTCTTCTCGGGGTCGAGTTCCCAGCTCTCGCGGGTGTTGAGGTAATCCATCTGCACCGGTGCGCGCGGGTTGGTGATGTCGTACACCAGCACGCCGCCCATGCGCTCGAGGCCGACGAAGGCAAAGGTCTTGTCGCCGATCTTGCCGACGGTCAGGCCTTCGGGCTCGGGGCCCTTGGCGCTGCTGCGCGCGTCGAAAGCCGCGGTCTCGTCGTGGCCGGTGTTGAACCAGGTCTTGCAGGGAATGTCGCGCGCACGGCCGAGCTTGCAGGCATCGCTGGCTAGGAACTTCTCGATGGCTGCGCCCGAATCCCAGACCAGGGCACCGGCCTCGTCCCAGATCGCGAACGATCGGCCGCCGAACGCATACAGGTTGTCGTACATGATGCGGTCGCCGGTGGGGCTGGGCAGGCCGGCGGCGGTGTAGCGCACGGGCGAGCCGTCGGGGTTTTGCTGGTAGCCCTGGGTCCAGGTGACCTTGAGGCGGCCGAGCTGGTCGTCGTCGCGGCACTTGCCGGGCGTGCCGGGGGCGGCGCCGCAGTAGGCGAAGGTTGCGGGGTTGAGCAGGCCGCCGGCGGCGAGTGCGCTCAGGTGCGCCGGCAGGTCGTCGCCCTTGCGACCGCTCCAGCCCTTGGCGTTGGTGAGGTGCTTGACACGGAATTCCTCCATGAAGCCCTTGCTCGTGTCGCCGTTCACATAGTCGGCGTTGTCCTCGCCCCAGGCGCGCGCATCGCCCTCGTTGGCCGTCACCAGGTAGGTCTTGCCGCCGGCGGAGTAGGCGGCGATGCTGTCGGGCATGTAGAGGCTGCGCAGACCGCCCCAGGTCCTGATGTCGAGCTTGCCGTCTTCGTCCTGGATGTCGAGCGCGTTGGCTTCCAGGCTGTTGTCCTTGTAGCCCAGCGCGGTGACCGAAATGACCTTGGCCGAGGCCAGGTCGACGCGCGCCAAGGCGTTGTTCTCCTGCAGCGTGACCCAGGCGGTGCGGCTGTCGGCCGAGACGGCGATGTACTCGGGCTCGAAGTCCCTGGCGGCCGTGGCGTTGGGGCCGAAGATGCGCACGCCGCGCGCGCGCAGGGCGGCTTCCTGGCCGTTGAACTGCGTGAAGCCGGCAGTGCGCGCCACGGGCTTCTTCAGGTCGCTGATGTCGACCACGCTGACCGAGCCTTCGGGATCGATCTGGTAGTCGTCGCTGGGCTCGCCTTCGTTGGCGACCAGCACGTAGCGGCCGTCGGGGCTGAAGGTGACCATGTCGGGCAGCGCGCCGACCTCAACCTGACCGATCAGCTCCAGCGTGCTGGCGCTGTAGAGCGCCATGCGGCCCTTGTCGGTCTTCACCGGCGCCTGCATGGCGACGGCGACGACGCCGTTGCGCACGGCAACGCTGTTGATCTCGGCGCCGGCCAGCACGGCCGTGCCTTCGATGCGGCCGACCTTGGCCGGCAATGCCGGGTTGCTCAGGTCCAGCACGTCGACGGCGCCGGCCAGGGCATTGACCACGAAGCTGCGCTTGCTGGCGGCGTCATAGGCGGTGATCTCGGCGGCGCTCTTGACGAATTCGCCGGTCGCGTAGGTGCCGATCTTCTCGAGCGTCACAGTCGCGGGCGTGGCTTCGGGCGTGGGCGCCGGATCGGCCACGGGCGGCGTGACCACTACGGGGGGCGGTGTCACGACCGCTTCGTCGTTCCCGTCGCTGCCGCCGCAGGCGGCAAGCAGGGCGGTGGCAAGGACGCTCAGGGCAAACAGGCGGGCGGGGGCACGGGGCAGCAGACGCAGGGAAGAAGCCATGGGAAGAGCCGGAGGAACAGGGAAGCCTGGTTTGTAGCCGGCCTCCATGACACTGCCGTGAAACTTCCGTTACCAGTCTTCCTTTACCGCCAGCACCGCGTCGCGCCCGGCTGCGGCGCGGCCCGCGAGCCAGGCAGCCAGCGTGCCCGCGGCCGTCACGGCCAGCGCCAGAAGCGCCAGCCGCAGCCAGGGCAGGCGCAGCTCCATGGTCCAGTGGAAGCTCTGCGGGTTGACCACATGCACCAGGATCACCGCCACGCCCAGGCCCAGCACCGTGCCGGCCAGCGCGCCCAGCGCGCTCCAGACCGCGCCTTCTCCCGCCACGACCCCCAGGATCTGGCGCCGCGTGAGCCCCAGGTGCCCCAGCAGGCCGAACTCCTTGCGCCGCGCCAGCACCTGGGCGCTGAAGCTGGCGGCAATGCCGAACAGTCCGATGCCGATGGCCACCGCCTGCAGCCAGTAGGTCACGGCAAAGCTGCGGTCGAAGATGCGCATCGAGCGTTCGCGCAGGCCGGCGCTGCTGACCCATTCCAGCGGCGCGGCACCGTGGGCCAGCGCCTGGATCCGTGCCTGCAGCGCGGCCAGATCGGTGCCGGGCTCCGGCCAAAGCGCGATTTCCGTCAAGCGCGTGTCGTCCGTGAGGCGCTGCCAGTCCGCGGTATCCATGGCCACGGCGCCGAACTGGCGCACGTAATCGCGCCAGATGCCGGCAACGAAGAATTCGGCATGGACCGGGAAGGCCGGCTGCAGCGCGCTCCAGCGCCGGCCCGGCTGCAGTCCGTACAGCTGGGCCGCGGCTTCGCTGACGTGCACGCTGATCAGGCCGGGCGGCACGGGCAGTGGTGGCGACAACCAGGGCAAGGCCTGGGCCTGCGCGCCCTCGAGCGGACGCACCAGCAGCGCCAGCGCCGGCTGGCGGGCGTCGAGCGCCAGGCTGGCATTGCGCTGCGGCTGGGCGCGCGCCACGCCGGGCAGCGCGCGCAGGGCTTGCAGCAGGCGCGCATCGAGCAGCCCGGCATCGCCTTGCGACGTGCCGCCCGCGGCGCGCACATAGGCCGGCGCGGGCAGCGCGGTGTCGAGCCATTCGAGCATCGAGCCGCGGAAGCTGTCGACCATCACCGTGAGCGCCACGGCCAGGCTCAGGCTGGCGACCACGCCGCCCACCGCCACGCTGGCGCTGGCGCGCATGCGCCGCGCGCGCTCGAAGGCCAGCAGCCACAGCGGGCGCTGGCGCGCGAACGCGGGCAGGCGCGCCAGCAGCCGGCCCAGCAGCCAGGGCAGCGCGGCCATGCCGCCCAGCAGCAGCAGCGCCACCGAGACATAGGCCGCCAGCGGAATTCCGGCAATGGGCGGCAGCCACGCCAGCCCGGCGCTCGCGGCCAGCAGCAGCAACGGCAGGCGCGCACCGGCTTCGGGAATCTGCAGAGCGCCCAGGCCCTTGAGCGTGGCCGCCGCGGGCAGCCGCTGCGCGCTGCGCGCGGGCCACCAGCCACCGGCCAGCGTCGCGGCCAGCCCCAGGCCGGCAAAAGCCAGCGCCGCGCCCGCGCTCCACTGCAGCGCGGGCTGCACATCGCCAAAGTAGCCGCCACCCAGATCGCCGCCCAGCAGCCGCAGCGCCAGCGCCGCCAGGCCCAGGCCCAGCGCGATGCCGCCCACGCTGCCCAGCACGCCCAGCAGCGCCGATTCGGCCAGCACCAGCGCCAGACGCTGGCGCGCCGTGAGCCCGAGCACCGCCAGCAGCGCGAACTGCGGCGCGCGCCGCGCCACGCTCAGCGACAGCACCGAGAACACCAGGAAGGCGCCGGTGAACAGCGCCACCAGCGCCAGCACCGTGAGGTTAACGCGGTAGGCGCGCGACATCTGCGCCACGCGCTGCTGCGCGTTGCCCGGCACGCTGGCCAGCACGCCCGGCGGCCAGCCGGGCGCGGCGCGCAGCTGTGCCAGCAGTCGATCGGCATCGGCGCCCGGCGCCAGCAGCAGATCGATGCGGCTGATCTCGCCCCAGCGCTGCAGCAGCTCCTGCGCCGCGCCGATATCCATCATGGCCAGCGGCGGGCCGCTGGCCGCCACCGTGCCGGCAATGCGCACCGCGACCGATGGGAGCGTTGCCCCTGAAGCGGGCGCGGGCGGCCGCAACGCCAGCCGCGCGCCCGCGGCCTGGGTTTCGCTCAAGCCCAGCGCCTGCAGCGCTGCAGCGTTGAGGAACACCGTGGCCGGTGCAAACAGCTCCAGCCGGTCATGGCCCTCGAAGAGCCGCGGCATCAGCGCCGGTGCCATGGGAGCGAGCTGCAGCGCATCGCCGCCCAGCAGCCGCAGCGTGACCGCGGGCGCTGTGCTCTCGCCCCGCTGCACCTGCACCGCAGCCTCGAGCCAGGGCGCGGCGCGCGCCACCGCGGCATTGCGCGCCACCAGGCCGTAGAGCGGCTCGGGCAACGCACCCTGCATCGCGCGCAGTTCCAGATCGGGCTGGCCCTGCACGCTGCGCACCGCGCGCGAGAACTCGTCGAGCGCCGATGCATTGATCACGTGCACCGCAAAGCCCAGCGCCACGCCCAGCACCACCGCCAGCAAGGCGCTTGCCGTGCGCCAGGGGTGGTGCAGCAGCTCCTGCAGGGAAAAGGTGCGCAGCAGGGCAAGCATGGATCGATTCGATGGACGGTGTGGGTCTGGCGGAACGGGTCTTGCCAGCCGGTTTCTGCAGTGGCCGCCGGGGGCGGTGCCGATCCTTGAAAAAATGGCGGTGGCGGCCACAATTTAACAGCAGGACCGGCAGGCACTGCGCAGACTGCCGCCATGGCGGGCACGCGGCCCGCGCCGGCCCGTGCATGGTGAATCGCAAACCAGGATCAAGGAGGAATGTCATGAGTGCATTGATTGGCCGTGGCGGCCTGCTCGACGAACTTTTCCGCGATGTCAACCCGGGCTTCTACATCCGCCCGCTGCACGGCGATGGGTTGCCTGCGCCTTCGCAGATCCGCATCGATGTGAAGGAAAACGAAGGCGCCTATATCGTGGAGGCGGAAGTGCCGGGCGTGGCCAAGGAAGACATCCAGGTGTCGATCGACGGCAATGTGGTGAGCCTGCGCGCCGAAGTGACGCAGCGCGACGAGCAGACCCAGGGCGGCAAGGTGCTGCGCAGCGAGCGCTTCTATGGCGCCGTGGAGCGCAAGTTCCAGTTGCCCGCAGATATCGATGCCCAGCAGGCCAATGCCCGCTATGACAACGGCGTGCTGTGCCTGACGCTGCCGAAGAAGCAGGGTGGCCAGACCCGCCGGCTGACCGTGGAGTGAGGCTCAGGCCACGGGCGCGCCGCCCGCGGCCATGCCGTCCGCCCGCAGCTGCAGCACGCGGTCGGCCCGCAGCGCGGCCTCGCGCGAATGGGTGGCCAGCACCAGCGCCGCGCCCGCGGCCCGCGCCTGGGACGTGAGCAGGTCGAGAATGCGCGTGGCGGTGGACGGGTCGAGGTTGCCCGTGGGTTCGTCGGCCAGCAGCAGGCGCGGGCGGTGCACCAGCGCGCGCGCGATCGCCACGCGCTGCAGCTGCCCGCCGCTGAGCTGCTGCGGCAGGCGCGCGCCCAGGCCGCCCAGGCCCACGGCTTCCAGCATTTCATCCACGCGCGCAGTTGCCTCGCGCTGGCGGCCCAGCAGCATCAGCGGCAGGGCCACGTTCTGCGCCACATCGAGATGCGGCAGCACATGGAAGGCCTGGAACACGAAGCCCAGATGCGCGCGGCGCCACAGCGCGCGCTGGTCATCATCCAGCGTGCCAAGCTCGATGCCCTCATGCACGATGCGCCCCGCATCCCAGTGGTCGAGCCCCGCCAGGCAGTTGAGCAGCGTCGATTTGCCCACGCCCGATTCGCCGACGATGGCGACGAATTCGCCGGGCGCGACATCGAAGGACACCGCGCGGAAGACGCTGGAGTCCGCGTAGTGCTTGGCCAGGCCCTGGACGGCAATGGCTGGTGGGGTCGCGGTATCCATGGTGTCAGCCGTTTCGATCGATACACGCCAGCGCCGCCTGCACCAGCGCGGCGGTGGCATCGGGCGCATCGCAGGCGATGATCCGGCGCTGCGGCATGCTGCGCAACCAGGTGATCTGGCGCTTGGCCAGCTGGCGCGTGGCGGCAATGCCTTTTTCGCGCAGCAGGTGGCGGTTCAGATCGCCGCCGCGCCGCTGCTGCCAGTCCAGCTCTTCCCAGGCCTGGCGGTAGCCGACGCAGCGCATCGAGGGCAGATCGGGGTGCAGGTCGGCGCGCGCGCGCAGGCCCGCGACTTCCTCGACCAGGCCGGCATCGAGCATCGCGTCGAAGCGCTGCGCGATGCGCGCATGCAGCCAGCTGCGCTCGTTGGGCTCCAGCGAGAGCAGCGTGGCAATGGGCGCCGCCCCGGCGCCGGCCGCGCGCGCGCGGGTATGGAAGTGCGACAGCGGCTGGCCCGAGAGCATGAAGACCTCCAGCGCGCGCTGGATGCGCTGGCTGTCGCCGGGCGCAAGGCGCGCCGCGGTTTCGGGGTCGACCCGGGCCAGCTCGGCATGCATGCCGGGCCAGCCGATCGCGGCGGCACGTTCCTCCAGCTGCGCGCGCACCCCGGCATCCGCCGCGGGCATGTCGTCGATGCCGTCGAACAGCGCCTTGAAATACAGCATCGTGCCGCCCACCAGCAGCGGCAGCGCGCCGCGCGCGCGGATCTCGCCGGTCAGGCGCTGCGCGTCCTGCACGAATTCGGCGGCGCTGTAGGCCTGCAGCGGGTCGCGGATGTCGATCAGGTGATGGGGTACCGCAGCCAGCTCTGCCGCCGAAGGCTTGGCCGTGCCGATGTCCATGCCGCGGTAGACCAGCGCCGAGTCGACGCTGATGATTTCCACGGCCTGGCCGCGCGCGCCCAGGACGGCGGCCAGCGCCAGGGCGCCCGCGGTCTTTCCCGAGGCGGTGGGGCCGGCAATGGCAATGCAGGGCAGGGAGGGGGAGGCGGACATGTCGCTCATGGTCACAAAACAGGCGTCCGGTCGCAAGGGCCGGCGCGGGGGTCATTGAAAGGCAGGGCCGCCGAGCGTAGCAGAGCGCTGCGGCAACTGCGCCGCAAGGGCTGCCTTCAGCGCGCGGATGCGGCTGCCGCGGGCCAGTCGAACAGCTCCTCGAGCGCCATGCGGTACTGCGGCAGCCCCACCGCGTTGGTGTTGTGGTGGCTGCCGCCCTCGACCAGCACCCAGCGCTTGGGACCCTGCGCCGCCGCATACAGCCGCTCGCCCAGCGCCGGCGGAATCAGCCGGTCGCCGCTGCCATGCACCACCAGCAGCGGCGAGCCGATCCGCGCCACGCGCTTTTGCGAATCGAAGGTCTGGGTCAGCAGCGGCCCGACCGGCAGCCAGCCCCAGCGCATGCTGGCCAGCACATCGGACATGCGGGTGAAGGTGCCTTCGACCAGCGTGCCGCGCTCGTCATCGACCTCGCTGGCCAGCGCAATGGCAATGGCGCCACCCAGCGAGTGGCCGAACAGGTAACGGTCGCGCTGCGGATAGCGCTGCGCGAGCCAGTCCCAGCCGGCGCGCGCGTCCTCGATGGCCATCTTTTCCGAAGGCAGGCCGGCCGTGCTCTGGCCGAAGCCGCGGTAGTCGATGGCCAGCACCGAAAAGCCCATCGACTGCATGCGCCGGATGCGCGGCGACGAGCCCGACACGTTCCAGCGCGCGCCGTGCAGATACAGCAGCACCGGCGCATCCGCGTCGGGGGAGGGCATCCACAGCGCATGCAGGCGCACGGGCTCGCCGGAAAGGCGCGAAGTGAAATCGATCCAGACATCCTCCATGCCCGAGGTGTCGGCGCCGTGCCAGGTGCGCTCGGTGGGCTGGAAGATCCATTCGCGCTGCTTGGCATCGAGCAGCGAGCAGCCGCTGGTGGCCAGCAGCGCGCAGCACAGGGAGGCAAGGACCAGGCGGACAGGACGCATAGCGAAGGAGGTTGGGACGTGGCGCCGACATTCAAGGATATGCTCTCGATATTGACCGACCTGTCAGCGGGATTCGGTTACCTTCGGCGATTTTTTCAAGAGACCTCTATGCGCTTGGGTTTGGCTGCCAACCGTCTTCATCATCAGGCCGAGGACGCGGCCCTGTTTTCCTGGCTGCGCGCCTGCGAGTCCGGCATCCGTGAACTGGAACTGGGCCTGCATGCCGTGGGCCGTACCTACGACGCGATCCAGGCGGCGCGCATGCTGCACGGCTATGCCGGCATCCGCCGCTATCCCTATGGCCGCGAGGGCGGGCTGATGAAGCTGGTGGCGGAGGTCGTGGGCCTGGAGGAAGAGGACCGCCGGCTCGACGGCGCGATCTATTTCACCGATCCGGTCGATCCCTCGTCGATCTTCCCCGAGGCGCTGGCCCTGAAGCGCCAGTGTGTGATCCATGGCAAGCCCTTCCTGTCGACGGTGGCCTCGGCGCGCGACTGGATCGAGGTCGAGCGCCTGCACCGCGGCTTCGCGCCCGATGCGCAGGCCAGACGCTTCTATGCGCTCGAGTCGCAGACGCTGGCGCTGATCGCACACGACGCGCTCAAGCCGGCGATGCTGGACTTCGCCGAGCGCAACTTCGCGCTGCTGTCGCGCTTCGCGCGCCGCGTGGGCACGGGCACGACGGGCCAGAAGCTCAACGAGATGGCCTGGAGCAAGGGCTGGCCCGCGGACCGGCCCTGGGTGGACCGCTACCAGAGCGGCCCGCTGGGCGGCGACGCGCAGATCGCCGACCTGGTGCTCGAGCGCCGCTGCCAGCGCGTGATCTTCTTCGAGGACCCGCATGTCGCGCGCCAGCACGAGGCCGACATCCAGCTGCTCGAGCGCGCCGTCACCACCGCCACGCACGAGACGGTCTGCATGACGACGACGCAGGTGGCGCAGCGCTGGTGCGATGCGGCGGGGATGCGGGGCAGGTAGCCGGCTTCCAGGAATGAGAAAAGGGACCTTGCGGTCCCCGGGTATGGGTAGATGCATGCCTGTGCATCTGAGGCAGGGCCATCCATGGTTCGACAGGCTCACCACGAACGGTTTGGCACGGACCTCACGGTCCATGCATTTTGCGATGGCGTGATCAGACCACGCCCTGCGCAATCATCGCATCCGCCACCTTGACGAAGCCCGCGATGTTCGCGCCGTCGATGTAGCTCACCGTGCCATCCTCGCGCTGGCCGTACTTGATGCAGGCCGCATGGATGCTCTGCATGATCTGCAGCAGCCGGTTGTCGACTTCCTCGGCGGGCCAGGACATGCGCACCGAGTTCTGGCTCATCTCCAGGCCCGAGGTGGCGACGCCGCCGGCGTTCGAGGCCTTGCCCGGCGCGTAGAGCACGCCGGCGGCCTCGAAGGCCTTGGCGGCGTCGATGGTCGAGGGCATGTTGGCGCCTTCGGCCACGCACAGCACGCCGTTGGCGATCAGCGCCTGGGCGTCGTCCAGGTCCAGTTCGTTCTGCGTCGCGCAGGGCAGGGCCACGTCCACCGGAATGTGCCAGGGCGTCTGGCCGGCGCGGAACTCCACCCCAGCCACCTCTGCCGCGTAGTCGCTGACGCGGCCGTAGCGGCGGTTCTTGATGTCCATCAACAGTTCGAGCTTGGCGGTGTCGAAGCCCTCCGCGTCATAGACCGTTCCCGAGGAGTCGGACACCGACACCACCTTGGCGCCCAGCGCCATGGCCTTTTCCACCGCGTACTGGGCGACGTTGCCCGAGCCCGAGACCGAGACCGTCAGGCCCTCGAAGGACTTGCCGCGGGTCTTGAGCATTTCCTGCGCGAAGTACACCGTGCCGTAGCCGGTGGCCTCGGGGCGGATCAGCGAGCCGCCAAAGGACAGGCCCTTGCCGGTGAACACGCTGGCCGCGCTGTTGGCCAGCTTCTTGTACATGCCGGCCATGAACCCGACCTCGCGCCCGCCCACGCCGATGTCGCCCGCAGGCACGTCGGTGTCGGGGCCCACATGGCGGTACAGCTCGGTGACGAATGCCTGGCAAAAGCGCATGACCTCGGCATTGCTCTTGCCCTTGGGGTCGAAGTCGGCGCCGCCCTTGCCGCCACCCATGGGCAGCGTGGTCAGCGCGTTCTTGAAGGTCTGCTCGAAGGCCAGGAACTTGAGCACGGACAGGTTCACCGAGGGATGGAAGCGCAGGCCGCCCTTGTAGGGACCGATGGCCATGCTGTGCTGAATGCGGTAACCGCGATTCACCTGGACCTGGCCCTTGTCGTCAATCCAGCTTACACGAAAAATGACGGTACGTTCCGGCTCGATGAGGCGCTCCAGCAGGCCGTTTTCCGCGTACTTGGGGTGCTTCTCGATGAAGGGCCAGAGGCTTTCCATCACTTCGGTGACAGCTTGCAGGTATTCAGGCTGGCCCGGGCTGCGCTGTGCTACGTGTTCGAGGAACTGATCGACGGACTGGTACTTCATGTAAAACACTTTCTGACGAAAAACGGCTGCAGGGATTTTGCTCAAAGATTATGCCCAATAGGTATGCCGTCATGCATCATTTTGGTGAACTCTTGTACATGACTGGTGCATGAATGTTCATTTCCGGTGCGTCACACCCAGGGTTCTCGCTATGACGGTGCATGCAAGCAGCCGGGGCAAGGCGGCGAAGGCGAGAGAAGGTAGAGCACCGGCCGAGCTTTTCAGCGCCCGCGCAGGAACAGCGCGTCGAGCTCGCGCATGTTCATCTGCCGCCAGGTCGGCCGGCCATGGTTGCACTGGTCGGAGCGCTCGGTGACCTCCATCTGCCGCAGCAGGCCGTTCATCTCGTCGAGCGTGAGCTTGCGGTTGGCGCGCACCGCGCCGTGGCAGGCCATGGTCGCCAGGATCTCGTTGCGCGCACGCTGCACCACGGTGCTGGCGTCATGCTCGCCCAGCTCGGCCAACACGCTGCGCGCGAGCTCGACCGCATTGCCCTGCGCCAGCGACGCGGGTACGGCGCGCACCGCCAGGGTCTTGGGCGAAAACGGCGAGATCTCCAGGCCCAGCAGGCCCAGGGTCTCGCCATGCGCATCGGCCGTGGCGACTTCCTGCAGCGTGGCGGCGAAGGTCGCGGGAATCAGCAGCGGCTGGCTGGGAATGCGCTCCTGCTCGGTCAGCGAGGCCTTGAGCCGTTCGTAGACGATGCGTTCGTGCGCCGCATGCATGTCGACCAGC
Organism: Comamonas endophytica; assembly: GCF_023634805.2. Lineage (NCBI taxonomy): Bacteria > Pseudomonadati > Pseudomonadota > Betaproteobacteria > Burkholderiales > Comamonadaceae > Comamonas > Comamonas endophytica. Next base: position 876,876 of record NZ_CP106881.1, on the reverse strand, counting down.
ACCAGGCCCTGGGCGTTTTCCGCCAGGATATAGACGCCATGGATCTGCGCCACGGCGCGGCCCAGCGGCCAGTGCGCGGGGCCCTCGGGTGCCGCAGAGCCGTCAGGCACGGCAGCAGGTGCCGCGGCAGGGGCCGCGCCAGATGAGGTGGCAGGCCCTGCGCCAGCTGCCGCGCCAGGCACCGCGAAAATGCTTGCAGGCTGCACCGGCTGGGGCCCCAGGCCGGTGGAGGTGGCGGCCGGTGCCGGCGGCAGGTGGTCTGCGGCCACCGGCAGGTCGGGCGTGCGCATCGGCGCCCACAGTGCGCCCATGTCGCTCACGCGCTGGCCGGGCAGGCTGTTGCCGAAAGGCATGTGCGCCTGCTGGGGGCGCGGCGCCAGGCTGAAAGCCGGCGCTGGCGTGGTTGCCGCGCCGGCCTGCGGTGCGGGCACCGCATCGCCCGAAGCCTCGGCTGCTGCGGCAGCCGCAGCCGCGCGCGGCACCGCCAGCGCGTCCTCTATCGCATGGCGCACCGCCTGGTGCACCTCGCGGCTGTCGCGAAAGCGCACCTCGATCTTGGTGGGGTGCACGTTGACGTCGATGCGCGCCGGATCGATGGTGATGTAGAGCGCATAGATCGGCTGCTTCTGGCCGTGCAGCACGTCTTCGTAGGCGCTGCGCGCGGCGTGCGAGACCACCTTGTCGCGCACGAAGCGGCCGTTGACGTAGCAATACTGGTGGTCGGCACGCGAGCGCGCGGCATCGGGCACGCCGGCGCGTCCGATCACGCCGATGCCGGCGCTGCTGCGCTGCACGGCCACCGACTGCGCCACGAAGTCCTCGCCCAGCACGTCGGCCAGGCGGCGCGCCAATGCCTCCTCGGGCGCGGCCCCCACCACCGCGCGCCACTGCTCGACCAGCTTGCCTTCATGCCAGATGGCGAAGCCGACCTCGGGACGCGCCAGCGCATGGCGGCGCACGGCTTCGACGCAGTGCGCCAGCTCGGTGTTGTCGCTCTTGAGGAACTTGCGGCGCGCGGGTGTCGAGAAGAAAAGCTCCTTGATCTCGACGGTCGTGCCCTGGTTGCGCGCCGTGGGGCGCAGCTCGCCGCTGCGCGCATCGAGCCGGTAGGCGCTGTCCTGGCCGGCCGGGCGCGAATGGATCGAGGCTTCGGATACCGAGGCGATGGCGGCCAGCGCCTCGCCGCGAAAGCCCATCGTGACCACGGTTTCCAGGTCGTGGAGGTCGGCGATCTTGCTGGTGGCATGGCGGCGCAGCGCCACGGGCAGCTCGTCGCGCGGAATGCCCGCGCCGTCGTCCTCGACGGTGATCAGCCGCACGCCGCCGGCGAGCAGGCGCACGGTGACCTGCGTGGCGCCCGCGTCCAGCGCGTTGTCGACCAGCTCGCGCACCACCGAGGCCGGCCGCTCGACGACTTCGCCCGCGGCGATCTGGCTGATGAGCTCATCGGGCAGATCGCGGATCGGGCGGCGGGTGGAAGGAGCGGAGGGGGAGGAAGAAGTTGGGTCGTTCACCCGACTGATTCTAGGGGGTCGGGGCAATTGTCGGCCAGAGGCTGTAGCCGGCATGACGATGGCCGAAAAGAGGTGGCCAAGGGGCGCCCCCTATGAAACTGGCATGGCCCGGCGTGGGGGCAGCGAGGAGGGCCACCCCTAGGCGGGCCCCCCGCACCGAGGCTCCCGTCCCTGGCCGGGCGCCCCTAAGCGGGCCTTCTCCTCCACCGAAGGATGAGAGGGGAAGCGGCGGGCCGCCCCGCGGCGAAGCCGCTCAGGGCGGCCCGCGCAGGGAGTGCCATTTACCTCCGGCGACCGCCGCGGCCACCCTTGCTCAGTTCGTTGCCGACCAGCGCACCTGCGGCGGCGCCGCCCACGGTACCCAGGGTCGAGCCGAACAGCGCATTGCCGGCCACCCCGCCGACCACGGCGCCGGCGCCGGTGCCCAGTTGCGAGCGCGAAGGGCCATGGGCGCAGCCCGCCATCGACAGAACAGCCAGTGCGGTGACGCCGGCGCAGGTGATTTTCTTGAGAGCATTTGTCATGGAGCGACTCCTTGTAGGTAGTGAAAGGGGCAATGGCGGCGTGCCGTTATTGCCATGGGAAACACTTTGCCAGCCGTTTGTAAAGCTCAAGATGTGAAATAGGGATAAATTTGCAAGTAAGCGTAGAACCATGGCAAAGATGTAACCGCTGTCAGCCAAGCCGCTTGGCCATGCGTTGGAGCCTGCATCCGTGCTGCCTTCGGTCAAAATATGTGCTGGCACGGCATGGCGGGCGCTAAAGTGTGGCGTTCCTGCCGGCACCGCCCGGCTGATCCCCGATTCTTGAAAGCACTGTCTTGGAAATCTTTTCGTTTTTGACCGGCGCGGCGGCGTTCCTGCTGGATTTCATCCTGAACATCGACAAGCATCTCGAGGCCTTCGTCATTGCCTACGGGCCCTGGGTCTATGCGCTGGTGTTCGCCATCGTGTTCGTCGAGACCGGCGTGGTGGTCATGCCCTTCCTGCCGGGCGACTCGCTGCTGTTCATCATCGGCGCGCTGTGCGGCATCGGCCTGATGGACTATCCGCTGGCTTGCGGCGTGCTGGTCGTGGCGGCCATCCTGGGTGACCAGTGCAACTACCTGATCGGCCGCCGGATCGGGCCCAAAGTGTTCCAGTGGGAGAACTCGCGCTGGTTCAACCGCAAGGCTTTCGATCGCGCGCATGCCTTCTACGAACGCTATGGCGGCATCACCATCGTGCTGGCGCGCTTCATGCCCTTCATCCGCACCTTCGCGCCCTTCGTGGCGGGCGTCGCTGCAATGGACCGCAGCAAGTTCACCGCCTTCAACATCGGCGGCGCCCTGTTCTGGGTCGGCAGCCTGGTCACGGCGGGCTATGTGTTCGGCAACCTGCCGTGGGTGCGCGAGAACCTGGAGATCATCATCTGGGCGCTGATCCTGGTGCCGGGGCTGATCGCCATCTTCGGGGCCTGGCGTGCGGGGCGCGCGGAAAAGGCGCAGACGCCGACCTGAGCGGCGGTGCTAAGCAAAAAAGCCAGCGGATGCTGGCTTTTTCGTTTGGCGGGGAGGTGCTCAGCGGCGGTCGCTGCGCTTGCCCACTTCGTTGCCGACCAGCGCGCCGGCGGCGGCGCCGCCCACGGTGCCCAGCGTGCCGCCGAACAGCGCGTTGCCGGCCAGGCCGCCGGCGACGGCGCCAGCGCCCGTGCCCAGTTGGGCATTATTGGCGCAGCCGCCCAGAGTGAGTGCGGCGGTAGTGGCCGCAGCCAGGACGTAGATACGTGTCTTCATGGTCATTCCCCTTGTGGCAGTTATTGAAGCTGGGCCTTTGTCAGGCCTTGCTTTCAAGCATGCCCAGTGATGGCAGCAGGGAGTGCGGGCATGGTCCTGCATTGCCTGTAGGACCATTGCCAAACCCATGAACGCAACCTGGGATCAGACTGCGCGGCTGCGCGCCAGGGGCGGGTTCTTGGCGAAATAGCCGCGGATTCCGCGCATCAGCGCATCCGCCAGCTGGTTCTGGTAGGCCGCGCTGCGCAGCTTGGCCTCCTCGCCCGGGTTGCTGATGAAGGCGGTCTCGACCAGCACGCTGGGAATGTCGGGTGCCTTGAGCACCGCGAAGCCCGCCTGCTCGACGCGCGGCTTGTGCAGTTTGGCGAATCCGCCGATCTCGCCGAGCAGCGCGCTGCCGAGCTTGAGGCTGTCGTTGATCTGCGCCGTCGTGCTCATGTCCAGCAGCGCGCGCTGCACCTCCCGGTCCTGCGAGCGGACATTCAGCCCGCCCACCAGGTCGGCCTGGTTTTCCTTGTTCGCCAGCCAGCGCGCGGCGGTGCTCGAGGCGCCGCTCTGGCTGAGCGCGAACACGCTGGCGCCGCTGGCATTGGGCGTGGTGAAGGCATCGGCGTGGATGCTGACGAAGAGGTCGGCCTGCACGCGCCGCGCCTTTTCCACGCGTGTGCCCAGCGGCACGAAATAGTCGCCGTCGCGCGTGAGGTAGGCGCGCATCGGGCTGCCGTTGATCTCCGAGCCGTTGATGCGGTCGCGCAGCAGATGCGCCACCCGCAGCACGACGTCCTTCTCGCGCGTGCCGGCCGGGCCGATCGCGCCCGGGTCCTCGCCGCCATGGCCCGGGTCCAGCGCGATGATGATGATGCGGTCGGTCTGGCGCGCGGTGGCGCGCGAGGGCACCGGCGGCCGGGCGATGGGAGCCGGCGCCTGCGCGATGACCGTCGGCGGCACGGGCGGGGGCACGGGCACGACGGCACCGGGGAAGGCAGGGGCGGGAGCGGCAGCGGCCGTGGCCGCGGCGGCCGTCGCCGCGGCAGGCACCGGTTTCTGGCTGTGCTTGGCAATCAGGTCGCCAAGCAGATCGGGGGCCGGCGTGCCCGACACCGCGGCGGCCGCGGCCGCGCCCGGGGCCGGCGGCGGGGTCATGGTCGCGGCAGCCGCTGCCGTGCCCGGGCCCGCCTCGCGCAGGCGCTCGGTGATCAGCGCTTCGAGCGGGTCGATGGCCTTCTCGGGGTAGAGATCGAACACCAGCCGGTGCTTGTAGGCGGCGACGGGCGCCAGCGTGAACACCTGGGGCGAGGCCTTCTGCTTGAGGTCGATCACCAGCCGCACCACGTTGGGCGAGTTCTGCCCGACGCGGATGGCCTCGATGTTCGGGTCGTCGGCGCGCACCTTGGCCACCAGCTCGCGCAGCGCCGGATTGAGCTCGATGCCCTCGATGTCGACCGCCAGGCGCGGTGGCGAGGGGATAAAGAACTGCTTGGCGACCAGCGGCGTGTCGGATTCCAGCGTGACGCGCGAATACTCCGGCGCGGGCCAGACGCGCACCGCCATGATGGAGGCGCCGCGCGCGATCTGCTGCGTGCCCAGCAGCAGGGCCAGCGTGCCGGCCTGCAGCAGGCTGCGCCGGGAGGAGGAGGGGGGGAGGACGTCGTTCATGCGGGCCAGTGTGCAAGCATGTCGCGGCCGGCTGGGGTGTGAGCCACCAGCGTCACGCCGCGCTGCGTTTCGTCGATTGCTTCGATATGGATGGCTAGATCGGCAGGCGGCGTCATGGCCGCTGCTTTCTCCGGCCATTCTGCCAGCTTGAGCCCCGGGCTGGCGAAAATGTCGCGAAAACCGGCATCTTCCCATTCGCGCGGGTCTTCGAGGCGGTAGAAGTCGAAGTGCCAGATCGACAGGCCGGGCGCTTCGTGCGGTTCGACCACGGCATAGGTGGGGCTCTTGATGCGTCCCTGCACCCCGAGCGCGCGCAGCAGGTGGCGCACCAGCGTGGTCTTGCCCGCGCCCAGGTCGCCATGCAGGGTGACATAGGCATTGCGCAGCCCGGGCCAGCGCGCGAGCTGCGCGGCAAAGCGCGCGGTGTCGTCCTCGGACCGCCACTGCAGGTGGCGTGTCGCGTGCGGGCGGGGGTTATCGTCGCTTCCTACAATCGCAGGGGTATGGTGTGCAGCAGTCAACTCTTTCCTTTGATGCAAGATTGGGCCCGGGGTCTGGGATTTTCCCAAATCGGGGTCGCCGGCGTGGATTTGACCTCAGCCGAGCCCGGGTTGATCCAATGGCTGGAGCAAGGGTTCCATGGTGACATGCATTACATGCAGGCGCATGGCCTCAAGCGCGCGCGCCCGGCCGAACTGGTGCCCGGCACCGTCAGCGTGATCACCGTGCGCATGGACTATCTGCCGCGCGACACGCCCGAGGGCTGGCAGGCGGTGGAATGGGCGCGGCTCGGGCGTCCGCAGGAAGCCATCGTCTCGGTCTATGCCCGCGGCCGCGATTACCACAAGGTGCTGCGCGCGCGCCTGCAAAAGCTCAGCGACCTGATTGCCGCCGAGGTCGGGCCCTTCGGCCACCGCGTGTTCACCGACTCGGCGCCCGTGCTCGAGGCCGAGCTGGCGCGGCGCAGCGGCCAGGGCTGGCGCGGCAAGCACACGCTGGTGCTCAGCCGCGACGCGGGCTCGATGTTCTTCCTGGGCGAGATCTATGTCGACCTGGCGCTCGAACCCACGGCGCCGGTCAGCGCACATTGCGGCAGCTGCCAGTCGTGCAGCGACGCCTGCCCCACGGGCGCCATCGTCGCGCCGCAGCGCGTCGATGCGCGGCGCTGCATCTCCTACCTGACGATCGAGCACGCGGGAGCGATTCCCGAGGAACTGCGCCCGCTGATGGCCAACCGCATCTACGGCTGCGACGACTGTCAGCTCGCCTGCCCGTGGAACAAGTTCGCGCAATCCAGCAGCCTGCCGGATTTCGATGCGCGCGCCGGCCTGGTCGGCGCGCAGCTGGCGCAGCTGTTCGCCTGGGACGAGGCGACCTTCCTGCGCTGCACCGAGGGCAGCCCGATCCGGCGCATCGGCCATGCGCGCTGGCTGCGCAACATTGCCGTGGCGCTGGGCAATGCCTGGCGCGAAACCGGTGATCACGACGTGCGGCAAGCCCTGCTTTCGCGCAGCGAGCACCCCGATGCGCTGGTGCGCGAGCATGTGCAATGGGCGCTGGCGCAGCGCGAGGTGGCGCTCACTCTGGGCTAGGGGTAAACACCAGTAAATTAGTGCGTGCATCCACTTTGCGGTCACGGGTCCAACGCTTAGCATTCAGGGTCCAAAAAACCCTAAAAGGTGACTTTTATGTCTCAACGCAATCGCTGGATCGGCCTTACCCTGGCGCTCGCCAGCTCGGTTGTCATGGCCCAGGCCTACCCGACAAAGCCCATCAAGCTGCTGGTGCCCTTTGCCGCCGGCGGCACCACCGACATCATTGCGCGCGTCATTGCCGAGCCACTGGGCAAGGAACTCGGCCAGGTGGTCGTGGTGGAAAACCGCGGTGGTGGCGGCGGCGCCATCGGTGCGCTCGAGACCGCGCGCCAGAAACCCGATGGCTACAACCTGGGCATCGCCACGCTGTCGAGCATGGCCACCAACCCGGCCATCAACCCCAAGACGCCCTACGATCCGATCAAGGATTTCACGCCGATCATCAACATCGCGGCCACGCCCAACGTGATCGCGGTGAACCCGAAATTCCCGGCCACGGACTACAAGGCCTTCGAGGCCTACCTGAAGAAGAACCCGGGCAAGTACTCCTACGGCTCGTCGGGCACGGGCGGCGTGCAGCACATGCTGATGGAGCTCTACAAGAGCCTGACGCAGATCGACATGGTCCATGTGCCCTACCGCGGCGCGGGCCCGGCGCTCAATGACGCCGTTGCCGGCCAGATTCCGATGGTGCTGGACAACCTGCCTTCGGCGCTGCCCTTCATCAAGGACAAGCGCCTGGTCGCGATTGCCGTGGCCGCGCCCCAGCGCCTGGCCGTGCTGCCCGATGTGCCGACCTTCAAGGAAGTCGGCCTCGAGCAGGTCAACCGCATGGCGTTCTACGGCATCCTGGGCCCGAAGAACATGCCCAAGGAACTGGTCGACAAGATCAACGCCGCCACGCGCAAGGCGCTGCAGGATCCGGCCGTGCGCAAGCGCATCGAGGACACCGGCTCGCTGGTGGTGGCCAATTCGCCCGAAGAGTTCGCCACCGAGCTCAAGAACGAGTTGGCCGTCTACAAGGAAGTGGTCGCCAAGCAGAAGCTGACGCTGGACTGAGCCTCCGCCGCCCCGGCCTACAAGACCCGCAGCGTTCCGCGCTGCGGGTTTTTTCATGCCCGGCTCGTGTACGCTAGGCGCATGCCGACCCCCTTGCCTTCTTCCACGGCCCATGCTGCGCTCGCGCAAAGCCAGGCGGCCATCGATGCCTTCATCGACGCGCTGTTCCTCGAGGACGGGCTGTCGCGCAACACGCTGGCTGCCTACCGGCGCGACCTCACGCTCTATGCGCAGTGGCTGGCCGCGCAGCCCGAGCCGCTGGCGCTGGATGCCACGCAGGAGGCGCAGCTGCAGGCCTATTTCGCGGCCCGGCTGGAGCACAGCAAGGCCACCAGCGCCAACCGGCGGCTCACGGTGCTGCGGCGCTATTTCCACTGGGCGCTGCGCGAAAAGCGCCTGGCGGCCGACCCCACGGTGCGGCTGCTGGCCGCGCGCCAGCCGCCGCGCCTGCCCAAGACGCTGACCCAGGCGCAGGTCGAGGCGCTGCTGAACGCGCCCGACGCCGGCACGCCGCTGGGCCTGCGCGACCGCAGCATGCTCGAGCTGATGTATGCCAGCGGCCTGCGCGTGAGCGAGCTGGTGGGGCTGCAGAACCACCAGGTGGACCTGCGCTCGGGCGTGGTGCGCGTCACGGGCAAGGGCCAGCGCGAGCGCCTGGTGCCCTTCGGCGACGAGGCCGCGTGGTGGCTGCAGCGCTATCTGCAGGAAGCCCGGCCGGCCATTCTGGGTGGGCAGCACAGCGACGACCTGTTCGTGACCCAGCGCGGCAGCGCCATGTCGCGCGTCATGTTCTGGATGCTGGTGAAGAAGCACGCGCAGCAGGCCGGCATCACCGCGCCACTGTCGCCGCACACGCTGCGCCATGCCTTTGCCACCCACCTGCTCAACCATGGCGCCGACCTGCGCGTGGTGCAGATGCTGCTGGGCCATGTCGATATCTCGACCACCACCATCTACACCCATGTGGCGCGCGAAAGGCTCAAGGCGCTGCATGCGCAGCACCATCCCAGGAGCTGAGCCTTCGAGGAATGCCATATTGCCGACCTAAGCACTGCTTATGCGGCTTAAGGCAAAATGCCGGCCATTGCGCAGCCGCGGGAACCGTCCCGCGGCGCCGCCGGCAGGCCCCGAGGGCGCCGGTCCCATCTTTGTTCGGAGTGGTAATGACAAATTCTTTGCGCCGTAGCTGGCTGGTTGCCGGTGCGCTGGCCGCGCTGCCGATGTTCTCCTGGGCCCAGTCCTGGCCCGCGCGCCCCATCCGCGTGGTGGTGTCCTATCCCGCGGGCGGGGTGAGCGACGTGGTCGCGCGCGCGCTGGGCGACAAGCTCACGGCGCAGCTGGGCCAGCCGATCATCGTGGAAAACAAGGCCGGCGCCGGCGGCGCCATCGGCCTCGACCAGGTCGCCAAGTCCCAGCCCGATGGCTATACGCTCGGCTTCTCCTCCATCAGCCCGCTGGCGCTGAGCCCGCACCTGGGCAAGCTGCCCTTCGATCCGGCCAAGGATCTGATGCCCGTGGCCAGCGTGATGTATTCGCCGGTGCTGCTGCTGGGCACCAAGCGCAGCACGGCCAAGGATTTCGGCCAGCTGATCGCCCAGGCCAGGCAGGAGCCGGGCAGCGTGCGCTGGGCCACCGCCGGCCTGGCATCGCTGGGCCACATCATGCTCGAGCAGATCGCCTATTCGGCCAAGGCCGAGATCACGCACATCCCGTACAAGGGCGGCGGCCAACAGCTCAATGACGGCCTGAGCGCGCAGTTCGAGGTGCTCTCCACCAACGCCGGCCCGGCCGTGCTGCAGCACATCAAGAGCGGCTCCTTCCACCCGCTGGCGGTGGGCGCGCCCAAGCGCCTGGCCTCGCTGCCCAACGTGCCCACGCTGGGCGAGCTGGGCTACGCACCGGCCAACCTGTCGTCGCTGTTCGGCATCTTCGCGCCGGCCGGCACGCCCGCGGCCATCGTCGGGCGGCTCAACGCCGAGATCAACAAGGCCCTGGCCCAGCCCGACCTGCAGGCAAAGCTGGCCGCCACGGACAATGTGGCCACCGGCGGCAAGGCAGCCGACTTCGCGCGCCAGATCGCCGAGGAGTCGCAGGGCAATGCGCGCATCATCCGCGCGGCGAATATCAAGCTGGATTGATTGCGCCTGCAGATGGCGAAAGGCCGGCTGTCCCTCGGGGCAGCCGGCCTTTTTCGCAAGTTGCCCAGGAACCCGAGCGGGCCGGGGCAGGTTCAGACTTCGCTCAGGCTTTCAGCCCACGCCAGCGCCTGCAGGTGCGCCCAGTTCACCTGGTGATTGGTCAGGTGCAGGGCGTTGGCGTTGCGCGCGAAGGCATCGTCGTCGCCGCTCTCGCAGGCCTTGGTCAGTTCCAGGAACGGGGCGAACACGCCTTTGCCGTGCAGCAGCGCGTCGACCACGGGCTGGGGCAGCGCCACGGTTTCCACGGCCTTGGCCAGCGGCACGCCCAGCATCACGTCCAGCAGCGAGAATACGCCGACCACGAAGGCATTGTCGGCTTCCTCGGGCGGCAGCAGCTCGGCCGCCAGCAGCTCCATCAGCCGCCCGCGCACCACGGCGGTCTGGCCCACCGCCGGTGGCGAGCCGCCGGCACGCGAGGTGGTCATGAGCAGCGCGGCCCAGCGGAACAGCTTCTTCAGTCCCAGGATCATCACCGCATGGCGGAACGAGGTGATCTCGCAGGACAGCCCGAAACCCGAGGAGTTGATGAAGCGCAGCAGGTTGAAGGACAGCGTCGGGTCCTTCTTCAGCAGCTCCTCGATGTCGGCGGTGCTGGCCTGGTGGCGCACCAGGTTGATGAGCTGCAGGACGGTGGCCTGCGAGGGCCGGATGGTCTGGGCGCGCACCAGGTCGGGCTTGGCGAACCAGAAGCCCTGGAAATAATGCACGCCCAGCTCGCGCATGTGCTCGAACTGCTCGGCGGTCTCGACCTTTTCGGCCACGATGCGGGCGTTGGTATGGGTGCGCGCGAACTTCACCAGCACCCCCGCATCCTTGAGGGCGAAGGTCTGCAGGTCCAGCTTGATGAACGCGGCCATCGGCAGCCAGCTGGCATAGGCGCGGCGCAGCACATGCTGGTCGAAGGCCAGCCGGAAGCCGCGCTCGCGCAGCCCCTGGAAGATCTGCAGCCGCGACTCGATGTCGGCCTGGGTGGCACCTTCCTCCAGCGTCGCCACTTCCAGCACCACCTTGTCGGGGTGGATCAGCTCGAGGTGCCCGCCCGCCAGGCTTTCCTGGGTGCAGTTGATGAACACCGTTTTCTGCCCGACCAGCGCTTCGGCGCCCGCATAGGACAGCGCATTGAACAGCAGCGCCGCGTCGCTGGCGGCAGTGTGGGCGTCGCGCGCGGTCGAGCGGTCGAATAGCTCATACCCGAAGACCTCCCTCTTGTCGTTCACGATGGCTTGACGGGCAATGACGGCCAGATGGTCGGCATCGATGCCTTGGGGCAAGGTGGGGGAGGCAGAAGCGGCAGCGGCTGTGAGACTCATTGGGAGATTATGGAGCGATCTCTGCAACCAGGCAGCGGCAGGGACAGCGGCGTGAGAAATTTACAGCGAATCCGCGAGATGGTCGGCCCAGGCCAGTGCCTGCAGGTGTGCGCCATTGATCTGCGTGCTGCCAAGCGCCAGGCTGCGCGCGGCATGGTCGAAGGCGGCATCGTCGCTGGACTCGCAGGCGGTGGCCAGCGTGAGCAGCATGGCCAGCGGGCCTTCTCCCTGCAGCAGCGCACTGGAGACCGCTTCGGGCACGCCCACCAGCGCCAGGGCCGGCGCCAGCGGCATGGGCAGCATGGCGTCGAGCAGGGAGAACAGACCGGTCACGAATGCGTGGTCGGCCTGGTCCGCATCCATCCCCGCTTCGAGCGCCAGCAGCTCCATGAGCCTGGCGCGCACCACGGCCTTCTGGCACACGGACGAGGGCGGGCCGCCATCGCGCGTGGCCGTGAACAGCAGCGCGGCCCAGCGAAACAGCCTGCGCAGGCCGAGGATCATCACGGCCTCGCGAAAGGAATTGACCGGACGGCGCAGGCCCATGCCCGCCGAATTGATCATCCGCATCAGGTTGAATGCCAGTCCTGCATCCTTCTTCAACACCTGTTCGATGGCCTCGGTGCCCGCCTGCTGGCGCAGCAGGTTGATCAGCTCGATGATGTGCGCCTGCGCAGGCGCCAGCAGCTGCGTGTGGACTTCGGCCGGGCGCGCAAACAGGGAACCCTGGAACAGCTGCATGCCATACCGGGCCGCGCTCTCGTGCTGCTGCGGGGTTTCGACCTTTGCGGCGATCAGCTGCGCCGAAGAGAGGCGGCGTGCGTACGGGACCAGCACCCCCAGCCGCTCGGCAGCCAGTGCCGACATGTCCAGCTTGATGTAGTCGGCCAGCTGCAGCCAGGGCGCATAGGCGCCGTCCAGCACGCTGTGGCCGAACGCCAGGCGAAAGCCCTGGGCGCGCAGCTGCGCCAGGATCGGCAGGCGGGCAGTGACCTCATCCTGGGCGGCATGCCCGAGGGGCGGTATCTCCAGCACCATCTGCGCCGGGTTGAGCAGGTCGAGGTGGCCTCCGGCCAGGCTTTCATGGCTGCAGTTGACGAACAGCAGCTTGGTGCCGACGATCTCCTCGGCGCCTACATGCGACAGCGCGGTGAACACCAGCAGCACGTCGGAGGCCGCAGGGTTCGGCGTGGCAGTGCGTGAGCGGTTGAACAGCTCATACCCGATGACCTGCTGCCTGTGGTCGACGATGGGCTGGCGGGCAATCAGCGGCGGCGCAGGGGCAAGAACGGTGGTTGGTGGGATCATGGATGGCAATCGGGCGAGGCTGGCGGTCTAGCGCTCGATTGTAGGAAAACCGCCGTGGCTTCGCCGCGGTGCCGTCAGCTTTGTTCCAGCCAGCGCAACTCGCTCTCGCTGAAGCCTGCTGCGCGCCGGGCTTGCGTGTTGAAGGGCGGGCGCATGCGCGGGGCCGCGTAGCGGCGCGTGAGTTCGGCGTAATGGGTCTCCGGGTCGAGGCCGTCGCGCGCGCAGAGCCAGCGGTACCAGTGGTTGCCGATCGCCACATGGCCGACCTCCTCGCGCAGGATCACATCGAGGATTTCCACGGCGGCCAGCGCATCGCCGGTGCCGACCTGGCGCAGCTTGGCCTGGATCTGCGGCGTGGCGTCGAGCCCGCGCGCCTCCATGGTGCGCGGCACCAGCGCCATGCGTGCCACGATGTCGCCCTGGGTCTTCTCGCACATCGTCCACTGGCCCTGGTGCGCGGGAAAATCGCCGTAGTCGTGACCCTGGCTGCGCAGGTGCGCGCGCAGCAGCTGGAAGTGCTTTGCCTCCTCGGCCGCCACCTGCAGCCAGTCGCGGTAGAAGGCTTCGGGCATGCGCGGGAAGCGCCAGATGGCATCCAGCGCCAGGTTGATGGCGTTGAATTCGATGTGCGCGATCGCATGGATCAGCACCGCACGCCCCAGCGGCGTGGCCGGCGAACGCCGCGCCATCTCGGTGTGCGGGCGCAGCTCGGGGCGCTCGGGGTGCCCGGGCAGCAGGATGCCGGCAGGCGCTGCAAGTTCCGCAGCGGGGTCTATTGAAAAATCCTGCCGGGAATGCATATGCAATGTCTGCAGGGCTTTGCGTTCAGGATCGGCAAGGCATAAGGCCTCAAGGGCGCGGCGGCGTAACTCCATCCCTACAATTCTAGGTTTGCATAACGAACGGGGACAAACCGATGGCGATTTATGAACTCGAGGGCCGCGCGCCGCAGCTGGCCGCATCCGCCTGGGTGGCCGACAGCGCCCAGGTGATGGGCGATGTGACGCTGGGCGAGGACGTGAGCGTCTGGTTCGGCAGCGTGCTGCGCGGCGACACCGAGAGCCTGCGGGTGGGCGCGGGCAGCAACATCCAGGACGGCAGCGTGCTGCATGCCGACCCGGGCCAGCCGCTGGTCGTGGGCGAGCGCGTCACGGTGGGCCACCAGGTCATGCTGCATGGCTGCACCATCGGCGACGAGTCGCTGATCGGCATCGGGGCGGTGGTGCTCAACGGCGCGAAGATCGGCCGCAACTGCCTGGTCGGGGCCGGCGCGCTGGTCACCGAGGGCAAGGAATTCCCCGACGGCTCGATGATCATCGGCAGCCCCGCCAAGGCGGTGCGCCAGCTGACCCCCGAGCAGATCGAAGGGCTGCGCCAGAATGCGCGGCATTACATTGACAACGCGCGCCGCTACAAGGGCGGCTTGCGCAAGCTCGGCTGAAGCCGGGCATTTTTCCAGGAACACCTGCGTGTCTGAACTCCATAAATTCCTCTTCGAAGGCCTGCCGGTGCGCGGCATGATCGTGCGCCTGACCGATGCCTGGACCGAAATACTCGCGCGCCGCGCCGGCAACAGCGAAACCGGTGCCTATGCGCCACCCGTGCAGGCGCTGCTGGGCGAGATGGCGGCGGCCGGCGTGCTGATGCAGTCGAACATCAAGTTCAATGGGGCGCTGGTCATGCAGGTGTTCGGCGACGGCCCGGTCAAGCTGGCCGTCACCGAGGTCCAGCCCGACCTGAGCTTGCGCGCCACCGCCACGGTGCGCAGCGGGCAGCCGGTGGCCGACAACGCGAACCTGGCCGACCTGCTCAACGTCGCCGGCGGCGCGCGCTGCGCGATCACGCTCGACCCCAAGGACCGCCAGCCCGGCCAGCAACCCTACCAGGGCGTGGTGCCGCTGGAGGACGCGCAGGGCCGGCGCTTCGAGCGCCTGTCCGAGGCGCTGCAGTTCTACATGCTGCAGTCCGAGCAGCTGGACACGGTGCTGGTGCTGGCCGCCAACGACCAGGTGGCCGCGGGCCTGCTGGTGCAGCGCATGCCGGTCAAGGGCGAGGCCAACCTCGCTGCCGCCACGGAAAGCGCCGAGTCCGGCAGCGACCAGATCGGCGTGAACGAGGAATATAACCGCATCGCCACGCTGGCTTCCAGCCTCACGCGCGAGGAACTGCTGACGCTCGACGTCGACACCATCCTGCGCCGGCTGTTCTGGGAGGAGAAGCTGGTGCGCTTCGAGCCCCAGGTGGGCGACAGCGCGCCGCGCTTCGCCTGCAGCTGCAGCCGCGAACGCGTCTCGGGCATGCTGCGCACGCTGGGCCTGGACGAGATCGAGAGCATCGTGCAGGAGCGCGGGCAGATCGAGGTCGGCTGCGAGTATTGCGGGCAGCAGTACCGGTTCGACCCGATCGATGCGGCGCAGCTGTTCACCGAGGCGGGAAAGCAGCCGCCGAGCTCGGGGATGGTGCAGTAAATAGGCTTGCGGGGGATGACGGCGCAGCCGGTCACCCTTCAGCACAATGCACTGTGCCAGGGCAGGAATGGAGCTTGAGGGTTGGCCATTCATCCTTCGACAAGCTCAGGACGAACGGTTGGTGTGCCGGATACGCGCTCATCGTTGGTCCGTACCCTGTGCCGAACTTCAGCAGATATTGGTTCCGGCACGGTGCTTTTTACTCCGTTCGCCCTGAGCTTGTCGAAGGGTGGACGTCCTGTCCTCTATTGAAGACCGGTTGTCAACGAACTGAACAACCTGCGCTCACACTCCGGATCACTGCACTGCTCACAGACAGGCCGCAACCGCTGGCTGGCCTCGCTGGCCCGATGGCGTGAAGTGGTTGCGCAAGGAGCAACGGCATCGATTGCCTGTAGCGCATGCGACAGCCGCTGCAGCGGCGTGATCCCATAGACCACGCGAAACACGACGTCCAGGCGCATCAGCTGTGCGCGCAGGAGGGCATCCTCGCGCTGCTGCTGCGCCTGCGCGGACGCGGGGCATTCGAGGTCCAGCCCGCACAGCAGCCAGCAATGCTGCCCTTGCGCCGGCAGAGCGCGCTGCGGCGCAGCAAGCCACTCGGGGCTCGCATTCAGCACGGTGTAGAGGGGAAGGGCCAGCGCCAGATCGGCGCACAGCGTTTCGGCGCCGCTGTGGCATGCGCCCAGCACATGCACCACGGCCGCCAGCGGTTCAGATGCCATCAACGGTGCATGACCTGCACGAAGATCTCGTTGGGCTTGAGCATGCCCAGCTCGCTGCGCGCCTTGGCCTCGACCATTTCCAGGCCGTTCTTGAGGTCGTTCACCTCGACCTGCAGCCGTTCGTTGGCGCTGCGCACCACGGCGTTGGCGGCATTCTGTTCGGCAATCTGCTGCTTGAGCTCCTGCACGTAGGCCACGCTGCCGTGGCCCAGCCACAGCTGCGCATGCACGGCGCCAAGCAGCACCAGCAGAACCAGTGGAACGATGCGATTGACCATGGGCTTGGGCTAGAAACGTGGCACAGGCTGCGCATGGAGCCTCGGCCCCATGCGCAGCGGCTGGACTCAGCGCAGGTTGTAGAACGCCTCGCGGCCGGGGTAGAAGGCGATGTCGCCCAGGTCTTCCTCGATGCGCAGCAGCTGGTTGTACTTGGCCATGCGGTCCGAGCGCGACAGCGAGCCGGTCTTGATCTGGCCAGCGTTGGTGCCCACCGCGATGTCGGCAATGGTCGAGTCCTCGGTCTCGCCCGAACGGTGCGAGATGACGGCGGTATAGCCCGCGCGCTTGGCCATCTCGATGGCGGCGAAGGTCTCGGTCAGCGTGCCGATCTGGTTGATCTTGATCAGGATGGAATTGGCGATCTTCTTGTCGATGCCTTCCTTCAGGATCTTGGTGTTGGTGACGAACAGGTCGTCGCCCACCAGCTGCACCCTGGAGGCCAGGCGTTCCGTCAGGATCTTCCAGCCGTCCCAGTCGCCTTCGGCCATGCCGTCCTCGATGGAGATGATCGGGTACTTGTCGCACCAGCCGGCCAGCATGTCGGTCCACTGCGTGGCGGTGAGCGTCATGTTGCCTTCGCCGGCCAGCACGTACATGCCGTCCTTGTAGAACTCGCTGGCGGCGCAGTCCAGGCCCAGAGCGATCTGCTCGCCGGCCTGGTAGCCCGCGGCTTCGATCGCGTCGAGGATCAGCTGGATCGCGGCTTCGTGGTTCTCCACGGAAGGCGCGAAACCGCCTTCGTCGCCCACGGCCGTGCTCATGCCCTTGTCGTGGATGATCTTCTTCAGCGCATGGAACACTTCGGCGCCCCAGCGGATGGCTTCGCGGAAGCTCGGTGCGCCCACGGGGATGATCATCAGCTCCTGCAGGTCGAGCGAGTTGTTGGCGTGCGCGCCGCCGTTGATGACGTTCATCATCGGCACCGGCAGCTGCATGCCGCCCATGCCGCCGAGGTAGCGGTACAGCGGCAGGCCGGCTTCCTCGGCCGCGGCGCGGGCCACGGCCATCGACACGGCCAGCATGGCGTTGGCGCCCAGGCGGCCCTTGTTGTCGGTGCCGTCGAGGTCGATCAGGGTCTTGTCCAGGAAGGCCTGTTCCGATGCGTCGAGGCCCAGCACGGCTTCCGAAATTTCGGTGTTGATGTGCTCGACGGCCTTGAGCACGCCCTTGCCCAGGTAGCGGCTCTTGTCGCCGTCGCGCAGCTCGATGGCCTCGCGCGAGCCGGTGGACGCGCCCGAGGGCACGGCCGCTCGGCCCATCACACCCGATTCCAGCAGCACGTCGCATTCGACGGTGGGGTTGCCGCGGCTGTCCAGCACTTCGCGTCCAACGATGTCAACAATCGCACTCATGATTTTCCTTTGGAGGTTTTTGAATCGGGTGATTGGCCAGGCGGGGCAGGCCCCGACTTGGCCGAAGCCCCTGCAGGCAGAGCGCGGCAGGGGCTTTGAATGGGGCAGGCGGCCGGGCCATGGTCGCTCGGGGCTTCAGACGCCTTCGACGCAGACCATGCGCATGATGGCAGCGCCTTCGCGCGCCTCGCGCGCCTTCAGGTATTGAGGCGAATCATAGAAGGCCCGGGCGGCATCGAAGCTGGGGAACTTGAGCACGACGACGCGGCCGGGATTCCAGTCGCCCTCGAGCACTTCCACCGCGCCGCCGCGGATGCAGACCTCGGCGCCATGGGCCTGCATGGCTTCGGTGCTCCACTTGCGGTACTCGGCATACTGCTCGGGGTTGGTGACGTCGACCGATGCAATGATGTAGCCACTCGCCATTTTCTAGGCTCCGAACTGATTTTCGAGGAAACCGTTGCGCTTGGTCACGTCGTCGAGCGCAACCAGCGTTTCCAGCAGCGCGCGCATGTGCTTGAGCGGCACGGCGTTGGGGCCGTCGGACAGCGCATTGCACGGGTCGGGGTGGGTCTCCATGAACAGGCCCGCCACGCCCACGGCCACGGCCGCGCGCGACAGCACCGGCACCATCTCGCGCATGCCGCCACTGGTCTCGCCGTTGCCGCCGGGCAGCTGCACGCTGTGCGTGGCGTCGAACACCACCGGGGCGCCGGTCTCGCGCATGATGGCCAGCGAGCGCATGTCGCTGACCAGGTTGTTGTAGCCGAAGCTCGCGCCGCGCTCGCAGGCGGTGAACGAGTCCTCGGGCAGGCCCGCTTCCCTGGCCGCGGCGCGCGCCTTGCCGATGACATGCTTCATGTCGTGCGGCGCCAGGAACTGGCCCTTCTTGATGTTCACCGGCTTGCCCGACTGGGCCACCGCGCGGATGAAGTCCGTCTGGCGGCACAGGAAGGCCGGGGTCTGGAGCATGTCGACGATGCCTGCCACGTAGGGCACTTCCTCGACGGTGTGCACGTCGGTGAGGATCGGCACGTTCAGTTCCTTCTTCACCTTGGCCAGGATCTCCAGGCCCTTTTCCATGCCCGGGCCGCGAAAGCTCGAGCCCGAGGAGCGGTTGGCCTTGTCGAAGCTGCTCTTGAAGATGAAGTTGATGCCCAGGCCCGAGGTGATTTCCTTGAGCTGGCCGGCCACGTCCATCTGCAGCTGCTCGGACTCGACCACGCAGGGTCCGGCAATGAGGAAAAAGCGCTGGTCGAGGCCGATATCGAAGCCGCAGAGTTTCATGGTGTTTCCTTTTGTCGTGGCCTGTCAGGCCTTGGCGGCGTCGCCACCGGCGCGCTGCTGCTGGTGCACCAGGGCCGCCTTGATGAACGCGTTGAACAGCGGGTGGCCGTTCCAGGGCGTCGACTTGAACTCGGGGTGGAACTGCACGCCGATGTACCAGGGATGCACTTCCTTGGGCAGCTCGACGATCTCCGTCAGGTGCTCGCGCTGCGTCTTCGCCGAGATCACCAGGCCGGCATCGCGCAGCTGGTCAAGGTAATTAACGTTGGCTTCATAGCGGTGGCGGTGGCGCTCCGTCACGACCGGGCCGTAGATGCTGTGCGCCAGCGTGTCGGGCTGCACGTCGGAGCTCTGCGCGCCCAGGCGCATGGTGCCACCCAGATCGGAGTTCACGTTGCGCGTCTTGATCGTGCCGTCCTCGTCCTTCCACTCGGTGATCAGGGCGATGACCGGATGGGGGGTCGATGGGTCGAATTCCGTCGAGTTGGCCTTGTCGAGGCCGGCCACGTGGCGTGCGTACTCGATGGTTGCGACCTGCATGCCCAGGCAGATGCCCAGATAGGGCACCTTGCTCTCGCGGGCATAGCGCGCGGTGCAGATCTTGCCCTCGACGCCGCGCGAGCCGAAGCCGCCGGGCACCAGGATGGCGTCGTACTGCGCCAGCTTCTCGCTGGCGTGGCCTTCGATGGTCTCGGAGTCGAGGTGGTCGATCTTGACGCGCACATGGTTACGCATGCCGGCGTGGCGCAGGGCCTCGTTGACCGACTTGTAGCTGTCGGACAGGTCCACATACTTGCCGACCATGGCGATGCGCACCTCGCCCTGGGGATGCTCGGTTTCATGCACCAGGTTGTCCCAGCGCTTGAGGCTGGTGGGCGGCGTGTTCAGGCGCAGCTTGTCGCAGACCAGGCCGTCGAGGCCTTGCTCGTGCAGCATGCGCGGCACCTTGTAGATGGTGTCCACGTCCCACATCGAGATGACGCCCCACTCGGGAACGTTGGTGAACAGCGAGATCTTCTCGCGTTCCTCGGCGGGCACGGGGTGCTGGGCGCGGCACAGCAGCGCGTCGGGCTGGATGCCGATCTCGCGCAGCTTCTGCACCGTGTGCTGGGTGGGCTTGGTCTTGAGCTCGCCGGCCGTGGCGATCCAGGGCAGGTAGGTCAGGTGCACGAAGGCCGAATTGTTCGGGCCCAGCTTGAGGCTCAGCTGGCGCACGGCTTCGAGGAAGGGCAGCGACTCGATGTCGCCGACGGTGCCGCCGATCTCGCAGATCGCGACGTCGACCGCGTCGGGCGTGCCCAGGCCTGCGCCGCGCTTGATGTAATCCTGGATTTCGTTGGTGACGTGCGGGATGACCTGCACCGTCTTGCCGAGGTAGTCGCCGCGGCGTTCCTTCTCCAGCACGCTCTGGTAGATGCGCCCGGTGGTGAAGTTGTTGGTCTTTTTCATGCGCGTTTCGATGAAACGCTCGTAATGGCCCAGGTCCAGATCGGTTTCGGCGCCGTCGTCCGTCACGAACACTTCACCATGCTGGAACGGCGACATGGTGCCCGGATCCACGTTGATGTAGGGATCGAGCTTGATCAGAGTGACTTTGAGGCCGCGCGACTCGAGGATCGCAGCAAGGGAGGCGGAGGCGATTCCCTTGCCCAGGGAAGACACCACACCGCCGGTGACGAAGACAAATTTGGTCATGTCTTTATAGGTGTTGGTAAAGAAGGATTATAGATGCGTGCCTCTGTGGCGCGCCCGGCCGGGGGGCGATATACCCTGTCAAGCGGCGCCTTGTCTGCTAAATTCCCTGCATGAAAGAGTTCGCTGGCAAACATCTGGTTCTGGGCCTCAGTGGGGGCGTTGCTTGTTACAAGTCGGCGGAGCTGTGCCGGCTGTTGGTCAAGGCCGGCGCGACCGTGCAGGTCGTCATGACCGAGGCGGCCGAGCAGTTCATCACGCCCGTGACCATGCAGGCGCTGTCGGGCCGCACGGTCTATGGCTCGCAGTGGGACGCGCGCGAGGCCAACAACATGCCGCACATCAATCTGTCGCGCGCGGCCGATGCCATCCTGATCGCGCCGTGCAGCGCCGATTTCGCGGCGCGCCTGGCGCAGGGCCGCTCGGACGAACTGCTCAGCCTCATGTGCCTGGCGCGGCCCATCGGGCGCGTGCCACTGCTGCTGGCGCCGGCCATGAACCGCGAGATGTGGGTGCATCCCGCGACGCAGCGCAATTTCGCGCAGGTCGCGCGCGATGGCGCCACCGTGCTGGGCGTGGGCACGGGCGAGCAGGCCTGCGGCGAGACCGGCGACGGCCGCATGCTCGAGCCGGCCGAGCTGATGGATGAATTGAGTGCCTTCTTCACGCCGCAACGGCTCGCGGGCCAGCATGTGCTGGTCACCGCAGGCCCGACCTTCGAGGCCATTGATCCGGT
This sequence comes from Comamonas endophytica, assembly GCF_023634805.2. Lineage (NCBI taxonomy): Bacteria > Pseudomonadati > Pseudomonadota > Betaproteobacteria > Burkholderiales > Comamonadaceae > Comamonas > Comamonas endophytica. Next base: position 855,923 of record NZ_CP106881.1, on the reverse strand, counting down.
GCGCGGCATCACCAACCGCTCGAGCGGCAAGATGGGTTTTGCCATCGCCCGCGCGGCGCGCGAGGCCGGCGCCGAGGTCACGCTCGTGGCCGGCCCGGTAGCGCTTGCCACGCCGCGCGGCGTGCGCCGCATCGACGTGCAGTCGGCGGCGCAGATGCTGCTGGCCGTCGAGCAGGCGGCCGATGCGGCCAGCGTGTTCATCGCCACGGCGGCAGTGGCCGACTGGCGACCGGCGCTGGCCTCGGAGCAGAAGATCAAGAAGGACGGCTCGGGCGAGGTGCCGGCGCTGGCCTTCGTGGAAAACGCCGACATCCTGGCGCGCGTGGCGCAGTCGCCGCGCGCGCGCGCCGGCGCGCTCTATTGCGTCGGCTTCGCCGCCGAAAGCCACGACCTGCTGGCGCATGCCACGGCCAAGCGGCTGCGCAAGCAGGTGCCGCTGCTGGTCGGCAACATCGGCCCGGCCACCTTCGGGCAGGACGACAACGCGCTGCTGCTGGTCGATGCCGAGGGCCACCGCGAACTGCCGCGGGCCTCCAAGCGCGTGCTGGCGCAGCAACTGGTCGCGGAAATCGCGCAGCGGCTGCGCGCCGTGCCCGCCAGCATTGCACAGGTGTCCGCATGAGCTCCTGGATGCAAAGCCCGAAGGGCCTGCGCCGCAGCACGCAAGCCTGGCTCGATGCCCCGGAGCCTGCCGTCGAGGTCGGCTATGGCGGGCCGGCCGATGGCGATTTCGCCCGCTATGTGGACCAGCTGCTGGCCCAGGCCGAGCAACAGCAGCGCGCGGCCCGTGCGAGCGATGGCACGCGTGCCGCTGCCCCACCTGCGGCAAAAGGCGCTGGCGTGCCCGGCGCCGCACGCGCGCGCCCGGCAGCGGCGGCGGCGCGCGCCGCGGGGCTGAAGGCCCTGGTCTGGGGCAAGCTGGTGCCGATGGCGCTGCTGCTGGTGCTGGGCGTGGCGGTGTTTTTCTCGCAGGGCGCGGTGTTCGCGCTGTTTGGCCTGCTGATGCTCGTGGGCCTGCTGGCCAAGGGCCTGCGCCGCAAAAAACGCTGAAGCCGGCAGGCGCGGCGCGCGGGCACGGCAATTTCGGCGATGATGGCGGCCCATTGCTGCGGCGCGCGTGCGGCCGGGCATCCCTTTTTCCTTTGCACAGATTCCCTGCGCCTGGCCCTCGTGCCGGCTGCGGGGCCCTATCCCATGAACGTTGACCTGAAGATCCTCGACGCGCGGCTGCGCGACAACATGCCCGCCTATGCCACGCCCGGCAGCGCCGGCCTCGACCTGCGCGCCTGCCTCGACGCGCCGCTGACGCTGGCACCCGGCGAATGGCAATTGGTGCCCACGGGCATGGCCATCCATCTGGCCGACCCGGGCTATGCCGCCATGATCCTGCCGCGCTCGGGCCTGGGCCACAAGCATGGCATCGTGCTGGGCAATCTGGTCGGCCTGATCGACAGCGACTACCAGGGCCAGCTGATGGTCAGCGCCTGGAACCGTTCGCCCACCGCCTTCACGCTGCAACCCATGGACCGGCTGGCGCAGCTGGTGATCGTGCCCGTGGTGCAGCCGAGCTTCCGCCTGGTCGAGGAATTCGGCGCGGTGTCGCAGCGCGGCGAGGGCGGCTACGGCTCGACAGGCAAGGCCTGAGGCGCTTGCCAGGCGCATCGAACCGTATCCGGAAGCACTTTGTGTGAGCAAGTGTCAAACCTGTCGACATTGGATGCCGGCCTACCGTTATAGCTTGACAGGCTGGTCAAAATGGACCAGTCCGTGCCGGGGACGGGAGTCCGTCGACCCATGTTCCGCCGGCATGTCGCAACAGGAGATATCCATGCAAAACATTCAACGTTGGAGCCGGGTCTTGGGTGCGGGCGCGATCGTCGCTGCGCTGACGGCATGCGCTGGCTATCCGCAGGGTGGCGGCTATGGCCAGCCCAGCTATCCGGTGGCTTCCCAGCCCATCTATTCCAGCGGCGGCTATGCCAACCAGGGCTATCCCAACCAAGGCTACCCGCAGAGCTATCCGGTGCAGGTGCAGCAAGGCCGGGTGGTGAACATCGAAACCGTGCGCGTGCAGGACTCGAGCGGCGTGGGCGCGGGTGGCGCGATCATCGGTGGCGTGCTTGGCGGCCTGGTGGGCCACAACGTCGGCGGCGGCTCGGGCCGCACGCTGGCCACGGCCGCGGGCGTGGTGGGCGGTGCGCTGGCGGGCAACGCCGTGCAGAACAACATGGGCGGCGGCGGCGTGCGCGACATCTACCGCGTCACGGTGGAAGCGCGCGACGGCAGCCTGCGTTCCTTTGATTACCCGAACCCGCCGCAGCTCAACATCGGCGACCGCGTGCGCATCGAGGGCGACCAGCTGGTGCGTTAAGTCTGGCAATGCAGGGGGCTGGACCAGTCCCCTGCAGGCCTTTCAATGCAAGGTGTCGTTGCCCGGCACCTGCGGCTGGATGCGGAAGAACCCCGTGCCCGCGCTGCCGCGGCCGATTTCCTCCTCGGTGGCTTCGCGCACGCCTTCCACCTTGAGGTGCAGGCGCAGCGCGATGCCGGACAGCGGGTGGTTGCCGTCCAGCACCACATGCTCGGGGTAGATGTCGGTCACGGTATAGAGCGCGTCCTGCGGCGCATCGGGATTGGTGCCCTTGGGCAGCGCATGGCCCTCGAAGGTCATGCCTTCCTCGATTTCGGCGGGGAACAGCGCGCGCGGCTCGAGGAAGATCAGCTTCTCGTCATAGTCGCCAAATGCGTCTTCGGGTTCGAGATGCAGGTCCAGCGTCGCGCCCGGGCTGTGGCCCTGCAGCGCCTGCTCGATGGCCTTGAGCAGGTCGTCGCCGCCGACCAGGAAGTCGACGGGCTCGTCGAGCACGTCGAGCTCATCGCCCAGGGTGTCCTTGAGGGTCCAGGTCAGAGCGACCACGCATTGTTCTTTGATTTCCATGGGTTTGCAGCCTTGTGCAGTCAGCCCTGCAGCGCAGGGAAAAAGGGAAGGCCGCCCGGAGGCAGGCGGCCGGCAGATGCCAGTAGCCGCCATTTTCCCATGAGCGTCAAGCGCGCAACGCAGCGGCGGGCATTCGGCCGAAGGGATCGGCCCCATGCCCCGGCACTCAGCTCCTCTGCGCCAGCGCCTGCTGCAGCCGGGCCAGCAGCCGGTCGATATCCTGCAGGTCCTGGGCCGTGAGGCGCGGGCCGGGCGTGCGCATGGCGGCCGAGGCAATGGCGCCGCGGCGCTTGAGGATCTCCTTGCGCACGGCAACGCCCCACTGGGACTGGTTCTCGAAGTTCAGCAGCGGCAGGTAGAGATCGAACAGATCATGTGCCTCCTGCACCTTGCCCTCAGTGAACAGGCGGTGGACGCCCGACAGCATTTCGGGATGGGAAAAGCCGGACATCGGCCCTTCGATGCCGCGCTGCAGCTCCTGCGGAAGATAGACGCCGTTGTTGCCGGTGAGGATCGCCACCGGGCGGCCCAGCGCGGCACGCAGCCGCGTGATCTTGGCGGCGCTGGGAATGTCCTCCTCCTTGATGGCCTGGATCTGCGGGTGGCACTCCACCAGCCGGGCCATGGTCGGCACGGACATCCACACCCCCGTGGAGAACGGAAAGTCCTGCAGCACGGTGGGCACATCGCCGATGCGCTCGAAAACCGCGGCGAAGTAGCCCAGCACCTCCTCCTCGGTCCTGAGCCCGCCGGGAGGGGCGATCATCACACCCGTGGCGCCGGCGGCCATGACCTGCTCGGTCAAGGCAGCCAGTTGTGCCACGCTGGAATGGCTCACTCCCGCAATGACGGGCGCTCCCCGGGCGCGGTCCACGAAGCGCTCGACCACCTGCAGCGCTTCCTCCATGGACAGCTTGGCGGCTTCGCCGGCCACGCCCAGCACGGTCAAGCCCGCGGCGCCATGCCGCAGATAGAAATCGGTCAACGTATCGATGCTGGGCAGATCCAGCCCGCCATCGTCTGCAAAGGGGGTCTGGGCCACGACATAGAGGCCTTTGAACATTGTCTTCATATGTACTATCCAAACAGATTGTTAGCGCTAATATTAGCGCTAACGACCGACCTGTTCCACCGGGATTACACCGAGGGCGGCGAACCGTCGATGCGTTGGAACGTGCTATCTTCGTCCGCATGAAAGACCGTCCGTCCCCGTCCATGCCAGCCGCTGCGTCGAAGCGCCCGAGGCGCGGCTCCGGCAGGGTCACGCTGGCCGAGGTCGCGGCAGTGGCCGGCGTATCCGCACAGACGGTGTCGCGCGTGCTCAACGGTCCGCAGAACGTTCCGGCCGCCACCGTCGACCGGGTGCGCGCGGCCATCGCGCAGGTCGGCTATGTGCCCAACCGCATGGCCGGCGGACTGGCCTCGGGGCGCAGCAAGCTGGTGGCGGCGCTGGTGCCGGCCCTGGCGTCGCCGGTGTTCCAGGAAACCATCGAGTCGCTGATCCGCTCGCTGGCGGCCAACGGCTACCAGCTGATGCTGGGCGAGAGCGGCTATGACGATGTGGATGAGGTGCAGCTGCTGGAGAACCTGATCAGCCGCGGGCCGGACGGCATCGTGCTCACGCGCGTGCTGCAGTCCGGGCTGGCGCGCGAGCGGCTGGCGAGTTCCGGCATCCCGGTGGTCGAGACCTGGGATCTGACCCCCGATCCGGTGGACATGCTGGTCGGTTTCTCCCACGAACAGGTGGGCGCCGGCGTGGCCGATCTGATGATCGCGCATGGCATACGCCAGCCCGCGCTGGTGACCGGCAACGACCCGCGCGCGCGGCGCCGCCGGCAGGGCTATGCCCGCCGCTTCGTGGAGCGCGGCTGCCTGGCCTCGGTTTCCGACCTGCCGGTGGCGGAGGTCGAGGCGCCTGCGCCGCTGGGCTCGGGCCGCAGGGCGCTGGCCCGGCTGATCGACAGCGGCAGGGCTTTCGATGGCGTTTTCTGCAGCACCGACATGCTGGCGCTGGGGGTGCTGATGGAAGCCGGGGCCCGCAAGCTCGAAGTCCCTGGAAGGCTGGGCGTGGTGGGGTTTGGCGACCTGGTCTTTGCCGCCGACACCACGCCCGCGCTCACCACGGTGCGCATCGACGGCCGCAGGATGGGCCAGCTTGCGGCACAGCTCATCATGCAGCGCGCCCAGGGCCAGGCGGTGGCCGAGCCCGTGCACGACATCGGCTTCGAACTGGTCCTGAGGGACAGTCTCTGAGCCGCTTCAGAAAGGATAGTGGCGCGGCGCCGTCTGCATCGTGATCCAGCGCGTGTCGGTGAAGGCATCGATGCCGGCCTGGCCGCCGAAGTGCCCGTAGCCCGAGCTCTTGACGCCGCCGAAGGGCATCTGCGCCTCGTCATGCACGGTAGGCCCGTTGATATGGCAGATGCCCGACTCGATGCGCGCCGCGACCTGCCAGGCGCGCGCCGTGTCGCGGCCGTAGACGGCGGAGGACAGGCCGAATTCGTTGTCGTTGGCAACGGCAATCGCTTCCTCCACTCCCTGCACGCGCACGATGGCCTTCACCGGCGCGAAGGTCTCCTCGTAGAAGATGTCCATCTCCGAAGTCACGTGGTCGAGCAGCGTGGCGGGCATCAGCGTGTTCTCGGCCTTGCCGCCGCACAGCAGCCTGGCGCCTTTGGCCACGGCATCGTCGATCAGGGCGTTGACGCGATCGACGGTGTTGCGATCGACCACCGAGCCCAGCACCACCGGGCCCTGGCGCGGATCGCCCAGCGGCAGCGATTGCGCGCGCGCCACCAGCTTGGCGATGAATTCGTCGGCCACCTTTTCATCGACGATGATGCGCTCGGTCGACATGCAGATCTGGCCCGAATTGGCAAAGGCGCCAAAGGTCGCTCCGGCCACGGCGGCGTCGATGTCGGCATCGTCGAGCACCAGGAACGGTGCCTTGCCGCCCAGCTCCAGAATGGCCGGCTTGAGGTATTTGGCGGCCGTCTGGCCAATGATGCGGCCCACGCGCGTCGAGCCCGTGAAGTTCACGCGGCGCACGGCCGGGTGGGCGATCAGCGCTTCGACCACGGCGCCGGCATCGGCCGGCGCATTGGTCACGAAGTTCACCACGCCCGGCGGCAGGCCGCCTTCCTGCAAGGCCTCGATGATCAGGCCGTGCGTGGCCGGGCACAGCTCCGAGCCCTTGAGCACGACGGTGTTGCCGCAGGCCAGCGGCGTGGCGATGGCACGCACCGCCAGGATGATGGGCGCGTTCCAGGGCGCGATGCCGACCACCACGCCCGCCGGCTGGCGCACCGCCATCGACAGGCTGCCGGGCACGTTCGAGGGAATGATCTGGCCGCTGATCTGCGTCGTGAGCGATGCGGCTTCGAGGAACATGTCGGCCGCCAGGTGCACGTTGAAGCCGGCCCAGATGCCCGAGGAGCCGGTCTCGGCCGCCATGGCCGCGGCAAAGGCCTCGCCCTTGGATTCCATGGCCTGCGCGGCCTTCATCAGCAGCGCGCGGCGCTCGCCCGGACCCATCGCGGCCCAGGCGGGAAAGGCCTTGGCGGCGGCATCGACCGCGGCGCGCGCATCCTCCACGGTGGCTGCAGGTGCACGCGTGGCGACCTGGCCGTCCAGCGGATTGCGGCGCTCGAAAGTCGCGCCACCGGTGGCGCCCACGGTCTGGCCGCCAATCAGCATCTGTTGTTCGATCATGCAAGTTCCTCCAGTGAATCGCGGGACTGCGCCCGCACGGGCATGGCATATCCTAGGGCTGCGGGCGCTGCGCGGCTATGCCCAGCATGCACGGGGTGCTTGACTGTGGGTGCATGGCGCTCAGGGTTTTCCAGCGCTGGCGCGCTTGTCGGGATAATGGCCCGATGAACACCGCAAGCAGCCTGAGCACCGATGGCCTGACGGCCCGCGAAGCCGTGCCCGCCTGGCAGGAATGGATGTCCACGCTGTTCTCGGGACTGGACACGGACCTGTATGGCGACACGGTGTTCGAAGGGCACCTGCAGCGCTCGCAGGCCGGAGCGGTGGTCATGACGCGGCTCGAGGCGGCGCGCCACCGCGTGATGCGCAGCGTCCAGGGCCGGCGTTCGCATGACCTGGAGCATGTGAAGATCGTCGCCCCGTGGCAGGGGATCGCGGCCGTCAGCCAGCAAGGCCGCGAGGCCAGCGCGCGCAGCGGCAGCTGGGTCATCTACGACACCAGCCTGCCCTACGAAGTGGCCAACCCCGGCTGGTCCGAGCACCTGATCGTCATGCTGCCGCGGCGCAGCCTGGAGCAGCGCGGCATCCGGCTCGAAGGCCTGATGGGGCGCAATGTCGGCGGCGGCTCGGGCATTGCGCGCGTGGCGCTGGAAACCATGCGCAGCACCTATCAGGAGCTGCCGACCATGGCGCCGGCCGTGGCCGAACGCGCGGGCGAGCTGCTGATCGACCTGGTGCACCTGTCGCTCCAGGAGCTGTCGGGCGGCGGCACGGGCGTGACCCGGCAGCAGGCCTTCAAGGACCGCGTCCGCGCCCATGTCGCGGCCCATGTGCGCGATGCGCGGCTGTGCGTGGACGACATCGCCGCGGCCATGAACTGCAGCCGGCGCCACCTCTACAACGCGTTTGCCGACGAACCCCTGACGCTGGCCGCGTGGATCCAGCAGCTGCGCCTGGAGCTGTGCATGCGCGAGCTGCGCGAGCCGCGCCATGCGGGGCGCACGATCACCGATATCGCCTTTGGCTGCGGGTTCAGCAACAGCGCGCATTTCAGCCGGGCGTTCAGGGGGTATACGGGGATGGCTCCGAGCGAGTTTCGGGGGTTGGGGTGAGGTTGTGTGTGCTTGTTTCGAGCGCTGGCCGTCCACCTTTCGACGGCGCCGCCCAGGCGGGCTCAGGGCTCCAGACGCGCATGAGTGGATCTTTTCGAGGACAGGCCCTTCACCCTTCGACAGGCTCAGGGGGCCCGCCTAGGGCGAACGGTTGATACGTTAATCCTGAGCCTGTCGAAGGATGGACGGCCTGCACTCGAGTAAACCGTTCGCCCTGGGCGGGCCCCTCAAGCCTGCCTGGGCGCCTTGTCGAAGGCTAAACGTCCTGTTCTCAAAGCCGGGGCACGGTCCTGTCATGGACAAGTGCCTTGCAAATGGACATCCATAGGACAATGCCCCCATTCTTAGATTGCAAACCGACTCCCATGGATATCGACCACCCCCTCGCCCTGCTCGGCGGAATGACCGCTTCCCAGTTCATGCGCCGCCACTGGCAGAAGAAGCCGCTGCTGGTGCGCCAGGCGGTGCCGGGCATGCTGGCGCCCGTGGGGCGCGATGCGCTGTTCGATCTGGCGGGCCAGGACGGCGTCGAGTCGCGCCTGATCCGCCAGCAGAAGAAGGGCTGGAGCATGGACCACGGCCCCTTTGGCCCCGGCGATCTGCCGAAGCTGGACCAGCGCGCCTGGTCGCTGCTGGTGCAGGGCGTGGACATGCACGACGCGGGCGTGCATGCGCTGCTGCAGCAGTTCCGTTTCGTGCCCGAAGCCCGCCTCGACGATCTGATGATCAGCTATGCCACCGATGGCGGCGGCGTGGGCCCGCATTTCGACAGCTACGACGTGTTCCTGCTGCAGGCGCACGGCAGGCGCCGCTGGCGCATCGGCCGGCAGAAGAACCTGCAGCTGCAGGAAGGCGTGCCGCTGAAGATCCTCGCCGAATTCGAGCCCGAGCAGGAATTCGTGCTCGAGCCCGGCGACATGCTCTATCTGCCGCCGCGCTATGCCCATGACGGCGTGGCCGAGGGCGAATGCATGACCTATTCGATAGGCTTTCGCGCGCCGGCGCGGGGCGAGCTGGCGCGCGAGCTGCTGCTGCGCATGTCGGACGAGCCCGACGAGCCCGAAACCCCGGTGCTGTACCGCGACCCCAAGCAGGAGGCCGTGGCCCATCCCGGCGAGATTCCCGCCGGCATGGCCGAATTCGCGCGCGCCGCGCTCGAGCGCGCGCTGGCCGAGCCGCTGGCGCTCGAACGCGCGCTGGGCGAGTACCTGACCGATCCCAAACCCAATGTCTGGTTCGAGGCGGGCGAGGAGGGCGTCATGCTGGAAGCCATCGTGCTCGACCGGCGCACGCGCATGATGTATGACGCGCGCCATGTCTTCATCAATGGCGAGAGCTATCTGGCCGCAGGGCGTGACGCCAAGCTGATGCGGCTGCTGGCCGACCAGCGCGCGCTGTCGGCGCGCGAGCTGGCGCGCGCCAGCGATGATGCGCTGGAGCTGCTTTCGTCCTGGCACGAAGCCGGCTGGATACGCAGCGCATCCTGATGAGGATGGGGCGCAGGACAGAAGTTCCAGCAGCGATGAACCGGTTTTGTAGGTCAATGCCGCGACCAGCGGGTTAACCCCCAAAAATGAGCGCAAACCAGGGTCGAAGTGTTGTCAGCAATCGTCAGGAATGCCAAAACCTTCCCTATAATTCCTGCTGTGTCGCAGCAATTTTCTTGCGACTCTGCCGGAACGTTCCATGGCTGCAAGAGGCTGGCCGTTGCTGGCATATCGAATTTTCAATGCTCCTCAAAATAGGAATACTGATATGAAGCACTCTATCGTTCTGGCTACCGTGATCGCTGCTGCCGCCCTCGTCGCTTGCAGCAAGAAGGAAGAATCCACCGTGGTCGTTCCCGCTGCGGAAACGCCTGCTGTGGTCGCTCCCGCAGAAACCACGCCTGCCGCTCCCGTCGAGAACACGCCTCCTGCAGCCCTGGGCGCTCCCGCTACCGATGCCACCACCGGCACCACTGGCGCTACCGACACCACCGGCACGACCAGCGTCACCGGCACCACTGGCGGTACCGATGCTTCCTCCGACGCTGCCAAGGCTGCTGCCGACGCCGCTGCCGGCGCTGCCACCACCCCCGCTCGCTAATTCCTTCAGGCCCGGGTGACCGGGCTCTGGAATGAAAGCAAGGCCCCGCTCGCGAGACCGGGGCTTTTTTCATGCCTGGATCGCCCTTGCCGGCCGCACCTCGCCGGCCACCCATGAAAAAAGCCACCGCAAGCGGTGGCTTTTTCGTCGCCGGCCCGAGCGGGCCGCGTGATCGGCTTACTTCAGGTCGTCCGTCAGCACGCGCACGATGCGCTGGGCGTTGGCCGAGGTCTCGGGCACGCCGGCCGAGGTCAGCACCGAGACCGTCGACAGGTTGCCCTCGCTGCGCACCTGCACCTGGTACTTGACTGGATCCGCGACCTCGCCACCCTGGCTGAAGATGCGGCTGAAGAAGCCCTTGGGCTTTTGCTCTCCCGGAGAGACATAGCGCACGTAGTAGATGCCGCGGCTGCGGTCGCGGTCCTCGACCGTGAAGCCGGTGCGGTCCAGCGCCAGGCCGACACGGCGCCAGGCGCGGTCGAAGCCCTCGTCCAGCAGCACCACGGGCGCGTTGTTTACGGTGTCCATGCGCGCGCTGGGCGCGGCCGGCGCGGCGCGTACCGACGCGGCCGCGGCCTGGGACTGCTCCTGGCTCAGGCCCAGCTTGACCATCAGGCGGCGCAGGAACTCGGTTTCCAGTTCCGTATCGGAGGGCCGCGGCTGCCAGGCCGTGGAGTCGCGGTCCTGGGTGGAATAGACCTCGATCATGCCGCGGTGGGTGATGTAGACCTCGGTGCCGCCATCGGGCCTGCGCTCGAGGCGCGTGCGGAACTTGTCGCGCTCGCCGGTGGAGTAGAACGAGTCGAGCACCTTGCCCAGCGCCGCGCGGATCGCGTCCTGCGGCAGCTTGGCGCGGTTCTCGGCCCAGTCGGTTTCCATGATGCCCAGCTTGGCATCCTCCTTGACCATGACGAAGCCATTTTCCAGCCAGAACTCGCGCACCGGGTCCCAGAGCTTGTCGGCCGGACGCGAAATCACGAGCCAGCGCTCGTTGCCCACGCGCTCGATGCGCACGTCGCCGGCGTTGCTGATGACGGTCTGCGCGCCGGTGGGGGCCTGGGCCGCCTGGCCGGCCTGCAGTGCGTTGGCCGAGACCACGCCGCCGGGCACGTTGTAGCGCGTGTCGCGCGTGAGCTGGCTCAGGTCGGGGGGGACTTCAAGCGTGGGCGCCTTGGCCGCGCTCTTGTAGTCGATCTTTTCCGAAGTGAAGGTGGTGCAGGCGGACAGCGCCATGGCAAGGCCCAGCAGGCCAAGACGTGCAGTAGTTGGTTTCACGCGAATTATCCTCGTGCTCTGATGGGGGGACGCAGCTCAGATCAGCTCTGCGGAGCGCATTGCGCTCTCGACCGCGTCGACATTTTGGGGGCTCAGCTGCGTCATCGGCAGGCGCATTGTGCCGCCGCACAGGCCCATGCGCGCCACGGCCCACTTCACGGGAATCGGGTTGGCCTCGATGAACAGGTTGCGGTGCACCGGCATCAGCTGGCGCTGGATCTGCATCGCGCGCTGCACGTCGCCGGCCAGCGCCGCCCGGCACAGCTCGCTCATCAGGCGCGGCGCGATGTTGGCCGTGACGCTGACGTTGCCATGGCCGCCGCAGAGCATCAGCGCCACCGCGGTCGGATCATCGCCGGAATACACGCCGAAGCCGGCGGGCACGTCGCGGATGAGCCACTGGGCGCGCTCGATGTTGCCCGTGGCTTCCTTGATGCCGATGATGCCGGGGATCTGCGCCAGGCGCAGGACGGTGTCGTGCAGCATGTCGGCCATGGTGCGGCCGGGCACGTTGTAGAGGATCGTCGGCAGATCGCCCACGGCCTCGGCAATGGCCTTGAAGTGCTGGTACTGGCCTTCCTGCGTGGGCTTGTTGTAGTAGGGCACGACCTGCAGCTGGCTGTCGGCGCCGACGGCCTTGGCAAAGCGTGCCAGTTCGATGGCTTCCTGCGTGGAGTTGGCACCGCAGCCGGCCATGATCGGCACGCGCTTGGCGGCCTGCTCGACGGCCACGCGGATGATTTCGCAGTGCTCTTCCACATTGACGGTGGGGGATTCACCGGTGGTGCCCACCACGCCAATGCAGTCGGTGCCTTCGGCAATGTGCCAGTCGATCAGTTTGCGCAGGCTCGGGTAGTCGACGCTACCGTCTTCGTGCATGGGGGTGACGAGGGCAACAATGCTGCCGGTGAGAGCGACGGTGGAAGAGGTCATGTCCGCAATTGGAAACGGGAAAGAGACATTCTAACGAGTGCGCGCAATCATTAGCGCGCTTGCCAGGGCATCCCCGGAGCGCAGGCGGTTTCCCGGAGGAAAAAGCGCTCCCTCAGAGCGCCGCAGGGGCCTCGCTGCCCGGCAGCGGGCGCCGCGCCGCAATGCGCTGCACGCAGCGGGGGGGATTGTCGAGAAATCCATCTTCATAGGCAACGACTTGCAACTCGCCCGCGCAGGCGTGCAGGAGCTCGCCCGGCTGCAGCAGGAAGTCCGGGCGCGAGGGCTTGCCGAAACGCGCGTTGCCCGCGGCAAAGGTTTCGTAGAGCAGCACGCCACCGGGTGCGACGCTCGCCACCAGCGTGGGCAGCAGCGCGCGCCACAGGTAGTTCGTGACCACGACCGCGTCGAACTGCGTGCCCGGCAGCGGCCAGGCGCCGTTTTCGATGTCGGCGCACAGCCGCTGCGCCGATGCGGGCAGCGCGGCCAGCGCTTCCTGCGAGCGGTCGATTCCTAGGCCCGGATGGCCGTGCTCGGCAAACCAGTGCAGATGGCGGCCATGTCCACAGGCTACATCGAGCACGGTGCCGCCCGCGGGGACCAGATGGGTGAAGCGTTGGATCCAGGGGGAGGGGGTGTGGAACATTGATGAATTGTGGAGTGGAAACCCAGCCCTGCGGATCAAAACCGGCACTTGGACAGGCTCAGTGCGAACGGTGCACACATCGCGAGACACCCTTCGATCCTTCGACAGGCTCAGGATCAGTGCGAACGGTGTTTTTAAACCGTTCGTCCTGAGCTTGCCTGGGCGGCCCCGTCGAAGGATGAAGGGCCGAACCTCGTGTAAAGGGCATATTGGTCTTTTTTAAAAACAAGCCCACACCTGATCCGCCATCACCCGCATGAATTCCGGATCCGTATACATCCCGAACACCCCCGCCAGCACCAGCGCAACCAGCGCCCAGCCCAGCACGCGCAGGAGCAAGGAACGCCGGGCCATGGCTCAGGCCGCCACCGGCTGGCGCTGCACAGGCGCTTCCCGGATCGGCAGGTTGACCAGCGCCGCAAAGATGCCCAGCGCGATCGACAGATACCACACGATGTCATAGCTGCCGCTGCGGTCGTAGAGATAGCCGCCCAGCCAGACGCCCAGGAAGCTGCCGACCTGGTGGCTGAAGAACACGAAGCCTCCCAGCATGGACAGGTGCTGCACGCCGAAGAGCTGCGCCACCGTGGCGTTGGTCAGCGGCACCGTGGACAGCCACAGGAAACCCATGGCTGCGGAAAAAGCATAGACCGTCCAGGGCGACAGCGGCGCCAGCAGGAAGGCCACCGTCACCACCGAGCGCAGGGAATAGATGCCCGCCAGCAGGTAGCGCTTGGGGAAATGCTGCCCCAGGTTGCCCGCCAGATAGGTGCCGAAGATATTGAACAGTCCGACCAGCGCCAGCGAGTAGCTCGCCACCTGCGGCGCGAGGCCGTAGTCCTTGAGGTAGCTGGGCATGTGCACGCCGATGAACATGACCTGGAAGCCGCAGACGAAGTAGCCCGCCGTGAGCAGCAGGAAGCTGGGTGTGCGCAGCGCCTCGGCCGCCGCCTGGGCCACGCTCTGCTGGCGCGGGGCCGCGCTCCGGCTGCCGGCAAAGCCGGGCTCGCGCAGGCCGAAGGCCAGCGGCACGATCATCAGCACCAGCATGGCCAGCACGACCAGCGCGTTCGACCAGCCGATCTGCGCGATCAGTGCGCCCTCCACGGGCACCATGAAGAACTGGCCGAAGGAGCCCGTGGCCGCTATCACGCCCATGGCCCAGGAGCGGCGCTCGGCAGGAATCTGCCGCCCCAGCACGCCGAAGATCACCGCATAGGTGGTGCCGGCCTGGGCCGCGCCGATCAGCAGCCCGGCGGTGAGCGCAAACCACAGCGGCGTGGTCGACAGCGCCATGCCCGTCAGGCCCAGCGCATAGGCCGCGGCGCCCGCCAGCAGCACGCGGAAGGCGCCGAAGCGGTCGGCCACCATGCCGACGAAGATACCCATGACGCCCCAGGCGATGTTCTGGATGGCGATGGCCATGGCGAAGGACTCGCGCGTCCAGCCCATCTCCTGCGTGATGGGTTGCAGCCACAGGCCGAAGCCATGGCGGATGCCCATGGACAAGGTAACGATTGCGCCCCCGCACAACAGCACCTGCATCATGGAAAGTGGTTTTGAGCTTGTTTTTTGCATGATGATGCAAATGTATCCAGATTGACCTCGCGGCGCAGGCATCCGCGCGACACTGCACGCGCTGCAGGGTATGCTGTGTGTCCATACAGCTTTTTGCTTTGCGCCGCACTACAATCCCAGCCCATGGCAGCAAAACCCTCATCCTCCTCCACGAGCGCGTACTCCGAAGGCTCGATCCGCGTGCTCAAGGGCCTCGAGCCCGTCAAGCAGCGCCCGGGCATGTACACGCGCACCGACAACCCCCTGCACATCCTGCAGGAGGTGCTGGACAACGCCGCCGACGAGGCCCTGGCCGGCTACGGCAAGAAGATCAAGTTCACCCTGCATGCCGACCATTCGGTCAGCGTCGAGGACGATGGCCGCGGCATCCCCTACGGCCTGCATCCCGAGGAGAACGCGCCGGTCATCGAGCTGGTGTTCACGCGCCTGCACGCGGGCGGCAAGTTCGACAAGGGCCAGGGCGGCGCCTACAGCTTCTCCGGCGGCCTGCACGGCGTGGGCGTCTCGGTGACCAATGCGCTCTCGACGCGCATGGAAGTCACCAGCTTTCGCGACGGCCACAGCGCGCGCTTGGTGTTCGGCGCGGGCGACGTGATCGAGCCGCTGCAGGTGCAGCCGCTCACCAGCGGCGAGCGCAAGCGCGGCACCACGGTGCGCGTCTGGCCCGATGCGAAGTATTTCGAGACCGCGCAGCTGCCCATGGGCGAGCTGGTGCACCTGCTGCGCAGCAAGGCGGTGCTGATGCCCGGCGTCACCGTGACCCTGGTCAACGAGAAGACGCGCGAGGCGCCCCAGGTCTGGCAGTACAAGGGCGGCCTGCGCGACTACCTGCAGCAGAACCTGCATGGCGAGCCCGCGATTCCCATGTTCGAGGGCGAGGGCTTTGCCGACCGCCACAACGACAGCTTTTCCGAGGGCGAGGGCGCGGCCTGGTGCGTGGCCTTCACCGAGGACGGCGCGGCAGTGCGCGAGAGCTATGTCAACCTGATTCCCACCACCGCCGGCGGCACCCATGAAAGCGGCCTGCGCGACGGCCTGTTCCAGGCGGTGAAGAACTTCATCGAGCTGCATTCGCTGCTGCCCAAGGGTGTGAAGCTGATGCCCGACGACGTGTTCGCGCGCGCCAGCTATGTGCTCAACGCCAAGGTGCTCGACCCGCAGTTCCAGGGCCAGATCAAGGAGCGGCTGAACTCGCGCGACGCGGTGCGCCTGGTGTCGGGCTTCGTGCGCCCGATCCTCGAGCTGTGGCTCAACCAGCATGTGGAATGGGGCAAGAAGCTCGCCGAGCTGGCGATCAAGGCCGCGCAAAGCCGCCAGAAGGCCGGCCAGAAGGTCGAAAAGCGCAAGGGCTCGGGCGTGGCGGTGTTGCCGGGCAAGCTCACCGACTGCGAGAGCCGCGACATCGCGCACAACGAAGTCTTCCTGGTCGAGGGTGATTCCGCCGGCGGCAGCGCCAAGATGGGTCGCGACAAGGAAACCCAGGCCGTGCTGCCGCTGCGCGGCAAGGTGCTCAACACCTGGGAGGTCGACCGGGACCGGCTGTTCGCCAACAACGAGATCCACGACATCTCGGTGGCGATCGGCGTCGATCCGCACGGCCCGAACGATTCGCCCGACCTGTCCGGCCTGCGCTATGGAAAGGTCTGCATCCTGTCGGATGCCGACGTCGACGGCTCGCACATCCAGGTGCTCTTGCTGACGCTGTTCTTCCGCCACTTCCCCAAGCTGGTCGAGGCCGGGCATATCCACGTGGCGCTGCCGCCGCTGTTCCGCGTCGACGTGCCGGCGCGCGGCAAGAAGCCCGCGGCCAAGGTCTATGCGCTCGACGACAACGAGCTGGCGGCGATCCTCGACAAGTGCGCCAAGGACGGCGTGCCGCGCGAGAAGTGCCAGGTCAGCCGCTTCAAGGGCCTGGGCGAGATGAACGCCGAGCAGCTCTGGGACACCACGCTGAACCCCGACACGCGCCGCCTGCTGCCGGTGCAGCTGCTGAACCTGGGTTTCGCGGAGTCCGAGGACGTCATCACCAAGCTGATGGGCAAGGGCGAGGCCGCGGCCCGCCGCGAGCTCATGGAGCTGCATGGCGATGCCGTGGAAGTCGATATCTGAGCCATGACCTGCCCGGCCCGCCCCCTGCTGCGCCGCAGCTCCCGCCACCGCCTGCTGGCGGCGGGCCTGCTGTGCCTGGGGCTGGCGGCGGCGGGTGGCGCGCGCGCCGATCTCTGGGCGTTTGTCGATGCGCGCGGCGTGACGCATTTCGCGGCCGAGCAGCTCGACGAGCGCTACACGCTGTTCTTCCGCGGCCCGCGCTTCGATTCCGAACTCGACATCGCCGCGCCCATGCAGCCGGGTACGGCGCCGGCCGCGCGTACGCGCGTGCAGTCGTATTTCGACTTGTTGCCGGCCTACAAGAGTGCGCGTCCACACCTGCGCCGCGCGGCCGAGCGCAGCGGCGTCGACTACGCGCTGCTCAAGGCCGTCATTGCCACCGAATCGGGCTTCGATACCCTGGCGGTCTCGCCCAAGGGCGCGCTCGGGCTGATGCAGCTGATGCCGGCCACGGCCGAGCGCTTCGGCGTCGCGCCTACCCGCACGCGCAGCCTGGCGCAGCAGCTGCACGACCCGGCCGTCAATGTGCCCGCGGGCGCGCGCTATCTGGCGCATCTGCTGGACCTGTTCGACGGCCGGCTCGAGCTGGCGCTGGCGGCCTACAACGCCGGCGAGGGCGCGGTGCGCCGCGCCGGGCAGAAGATCCCGCCCTACCGTGAAACACAAAACTATGTGAAGACCGTGCTGGCGCTGTACCGCCAGCTCCAGCCGCTGGCGCCGGTCGCCGCGGCCCGCGCCGAAGGCGGCGCACGGTCCTCACGCATCCGCATGACGCTGCCTGGCGGCGCCAGCGGGACTTTCGACGAGAAACGAGAACAATGAGCGATCAAGATACTTTGGACCTCGCGGTGCAAGCCAATGGCGATGCGCTGGACCTGGGAACCTATGCGCAGCGCGCCTACCTCGAATACGCGCTGTCGGTGGTCAAGGGCCGAGCCCTCCCCGATGTCTGCGACGGCCTCAAGCCGGTGCAGCGGCGCATCCTCTATGCAATGGACCGCATGGGCCTGGGCTACTCGGGCAATACCGCTGCGCGTCCCGTCAAGAGCGCGCGCGTGGTCGGCGATGTGCTGGGGCGCTTCCACCCGCATGGCGACCAGTCAGCCTATGACGCGCTGGTGCGCATGGCGCAGGACTTCGCGCAGCGCTATCCGCTGGTCGACGGCCAGGGCAATTTCGGCAGCCGCGACGGCGACGGCGCTGCGGCCATGCGCTACACCGAGGCGCGGCTGTCGAAGATCACCGGCCTGCTGCTCGACGAGATCGACGAGGGCACGGTGGACTTCGCGCCCAACTACGACGGCTCGACCCAGGAGCCGCGCCAGCTGCCCGCGCGGCTGCCTTTCAGCCTGCTCAACGGCGCCAGCGGCATCGCCGTGGGCCTGGCCACCGAGATCCCGAGCCACAACCTGCGCGAGGTGGCCGATGCCTGCGTCGCGCTGATCAAGAAGCCGCAACTGACCCAGGCCGATCTGGCGCAATTCATCCAGGGTCCCGACTATCCGGGCGGCGGGCAGATCATCAGCAGCGCGTCCGACATCGCCGATGCCTACCGCACCGGCCGCGGCAGCCTCAAGGTGCGCGCGCGCTGGAAGATCGAGGAACTGGCGCGCGGCCAGTGGCAGATGGTGGTCACCGAGCTGCCGCCGGGCGTCTCGGCGCAGAAGGTGCTCGAGGAGATCGAGGAGCTGTCCAACCCCAAGGTCAAGGCCGGCAAGAAGACCCTGAGCCAGGACCAGCAACAGCTCAAGCTGAACCTGCTGGCGGTGCTCGACGGCGTGCGCGACGAGTCCAGCAAGGACGCGCCGGTGCGCATCGTCATCGAGCCCAAGAGCGCCAAGGTGCGCCAGGCCGACCTGGCGCACATGCTGCTGGCCCACACCAGCCTCGAGACCTCGAGCTCCATCAACCTAACGATGATCGGGCTCGACGGCAAGCCGGTGCAGAAATCGCTGCTGCAGATGCTGCGCGAATGGATCGAGTTCCGCCAGGCCACGGTGACGCGGCGCTCGCAGCACCGCCTGGCGAAAGTGCTCGACCGCGCGCACATCCTCGAAGGCCGGCAGATCGTGCTGCTCAACATCGACGAGGTCATCGCCATCATCCGCGAGAGCGAGGAGCCCAAGGCGGCGCTGATCGAGCGCTTCGCGCTGTCCGAGCGACAGGCCGAGGACATCCTCGAGATCCGTCTGCGCCAGCTGGCGCGCCTGGAAGCCATCAAGATCGAGCAGGAGCTCGCGGCGCTGCGCGAGAGCCAGGCCAAGCTGGAAGACATCCTGGGCAACCCGGCCTCGCTGCGCCGGCTCATGGTCAAGGAGATCGAGGCCGACGCCAAGCAGTTCGCCGATGCGCGCCGCACGCTGATCCAGGAGGAGAAGAAGGCCGTGGCCGAGGTCAAGGTCGCCGATGAACCGGTCACCGTGGTGGTGTCGGAAAAGGGCTGGGTGCGCGCGCGCCAGGGCCATGGCCACGAGGCCTCGAGCTTCACCTTCAAGGCCGGCGATGCGCTCTACGGCACCTTCGAGTGCCGCACCGTGGACCAGTTGATCGCCTTCGGCAGCAACGGCCGCGTCTATTCGGTGCCGGTGGCGCAGCTGCCCGGCGGGCGCGGCGACGGCCAGCCCGTCACCACGCTGGTCGAACTGGAGAACGGCACGCGGCTGCAGTACTACTTCGCCGGACCGGCCCAGACCAGCCTGCTGCTGGCGAGCTCCGGTGGCTATGGCTTCCTGGCGAACGTCGAGAGCCTGGTGTCGCGCAACAAGAGCGGCAAGGCCTTCGTCAACCTGGCGGAAGGCGAGACGCTGTGCGCGCCGTCGGTGGCCAGCGGCGGCTCGGGCAGCGCCATCTTGCCGGCCGCCACCCATGTCGCCGTGGGCTCGGTCGGCGGGCGCATCCTGACTTTCGAGATCGCCGAGCTCAAGACCATGTCCAGCGCGGCGCGCGGCCTGCTGCTGCTGGCGCTGGAGGATGGCGACACGCTGGCTGGCGCGGCGGCCTATACCCGCAGCATCCGCCTCGAGGGCACGGGCCGCGGCGGCAAGGCGCGCGAAGAGACGCTGGAGATCCGCAGCCTGAACAACGCCCGCGGCAAGCGCGGTGCCAAGGGCAAGGCGGCCGATCTGGGCTTCAAGCCGGCGCGCATCACGCGCGTGGAGTGAGCTGGCCGCGCCGCAGGCGCGCATGGGAAAGACAATGCCGCTCGGTCCGTGCCGAGCGGCATTTTTTCGCCGCGTCTGCTGCCGGCAGCGGCTGGTCTCTGCGTTCCGGCGCGTGCTCCCGGCAGGCAGTTCCTGCCCTTCAAGGCAGGCTGTGGCCGTGGATCTGACGGCGTCTCCGTGCCGCACGGAGCCATATGCATGGGTAACGGGCGCGCGCGAAGTCCGCCAGCCGCAGCGGGCCTGGCATGCGCATCACCTGGGCGACGCGCAGCCGTGGGTTGCACTGCGGCGAAAGGGTGATGCGCTCAGCCGATCTCGGCGATCAGCTCGATCTCCACGCAGGCGCCGAGCGGAATCTGCGCCACGCCAAACGCGCTGCGCGCATGCTGTCCCTTGGCGCCAAAGACTTCGCCCAGCAATTCGCTGCAGCCGTTGGTGACCAGGTGCTGCTCGGTGAAATCGCCGGTCGAGTTGACCAGGCTCATCACCTTGACGATGCGCTGCACGCGCTCGAGGTTGCCGCCGGTGGCGTGGTGCAGCGTGCCCAGCAGGTCGATGGCGGCAGCGCGCGCCGCGGCCTTGCCTTCTTCGGTGTCCAGGTCGCGGCCCAGCTGGCCGACCCAGACCTTGCCGTCCTTCTTGGCGAGGTGGCCGCTCAGGAACACCAGCGAGCCGGTCTGCACGTAAGGCAGGTAGGCGGCCGCGGGCACGGCCAGTTCGGGCAGTTCGATCTGCAGTTCTTTCAGCTTGTCGTAAACGCTCATCACATTTCCTTTGTGAAATTCCAGGGAATTCGGGTCGTCTGCGAGTGTGACATAGGCACGGCCGCCAAGAGGCACTGATGGGCGCAAGGGCAGGGGCGCGCAATTGGATGGCGCTGGCTAGCATCTGCGCGATGAGCGCTTCGCCTGGCATCCCTGAAACCTGTGCCCAGCCCCTGCGGCCCTGGTATGGGTTCCAGGCTGCGCTCATCGGATTGGTTGCAGGTGCGGCCTGGCAGGTGACCCAGCCTGCGCTGTGGACGACATATGGCTACGCAGCGCTGCTCCTGTCTGGCACAGTGCTGGCCGCAAGCGCCTGGGCCGCACGCCGCCGGGCCTTCGCAGTGCCCTGGCTGCTCTGGGCCCTGGCCGCGGCCTGTGCCATGGCCGTGGGCTGCGGTGCGCGTGCGCTGGCTTTCCAGTCGCAGGCATTGGCGCCGGAGCTCGAAGGCCAGGATCTGCGCGTGACCGGCATCGTGGCCGCGATGCCCGAGCCCGCGCCCTGGGGGCTGCGTTTTCGTTTTGCGGTCGAGCATGCGGTGCACGCCACAAAGGCCGAGGCTGTTCCGGTGCAGCTGCCGCCGCTGATTGACTTGACCTGGCAGGGGCCGCGCAGCGGCACCGGGCCCGGGCCCATGCCACTTTCCGCCGGCGAACGCTGGGCAATGACCGTACGCCTCAAGGCTCCGCATGGGCTGCGCAATCCCCATGGCTTCGACCAGGAGCTGTGGCTCTGGGAGCAGGGGGTACAGGCCACGGGCTATGTGCGCGCGGGCAAGGCCCAGGCGCCGCCGCAGCGGCTGCAACAGACCTGGAGCCATCCCGTGGCGCTGCTGCGCCAGCGGCTGCGCGATGCGATCGTCGGCATGCGCGCCATGCCTTGGGAATGGGCCGGCGTCGAGCCGTCCGGCTGGCAACGCGCGCGCGGCGTGGTCGCGGCGCTGGTGGTCGGCGACCAGCAGGCCATAGAGCGCAGCGACTGGGAGCTGTTCCGTGCCACCGGCGTGGCCCATCTGATGAGCATCTCCGGGCTGCACATCACGCTGTTCGCCTGGCTGGCGGCGGCGCTGCTGGGCTGGACCTGGCGATTATCGGCGCGCTGCTGCCTGTGGGTGCCGGCGCCCACGGCCGCGCTGGTGGGCGGCGTGCTGCTGGCGCTGGCCTATTCGGCGCTCAGCGGCTGGGGCGTGCCGGCGCAGCGCACGGTGACGATGCTGGCCGTGGTCGCCGGACTGCGCCTGGCCGGCGTGCGCTGGCCCTGGTACCAGACCTGGCTGCTGGCGCTGGCGGCCGTGGTGCTGGCCGACCCCTGGGCGCTGTGGCAGGCAGGCTTCTGGCTGAGCTTCGTGGCGGTGGGCGTGCTGTTTGCCTCGGCCGCGAGGACGGACCCGCCTGCCCGGGAGGTTTCCACAGGTCGTCGAACGCTGGACCATCTGCGCTCCCAGGCACTGGCGCTGCTCCGGGCCCAGGCGGTGGTCACGCTGGCGCTCACGCCGCTGGGCCTGCTGCTGTTCGGCCAGGTCTCGCTGGTGGGCGTGGTGGCCAACCTGCTGGCCATTCCCTGGGTGACCCTGGTGGTCACGCCGCTCGCGCTGCTGGGAATGGGCTGGGCACCGCTGTGGCAGCTGGCGACCGCCAGCGTGGTGCCGCTGCATGCCGCGCTGGCCTGGCTGGCGCAGATGCCGGCAGCGCAGCTGTTCCTGCCGGCGGCGCCGCTGTGGGCCGCGCTGGCGGCCATTGCCGGCGGCATCTGGCTGGTGCTGCGCCTGCCGTGGTCGCTGCGCCTGCTCGGCCTGCCGTTGCTGCTGCCGGCGCTGTCGTGGCTGCCCGCGCGCCCCGCGCCGGGCAGCTTCACGCTGCTGGCGGCCGATATCGGGCAGGGCAACGCGGTGCTGGTGCGCACCCGCTCGCACAGCCTGCTGTATGACAGCGGCCCGCGCTACGGGCCCGACAGCGATGCGGGCCAGCGCGTGCTGCTGCCGCTCCTGCGCGCGCAGGGCGAGCGCCTGGACATGCTGATGCTGAGCCATGGCGACAACGACCATACCGGCGGCGCGGCGTCGGTGCAGCGCGCGCAGCCGCAGGCCGCGCTGCGCGGCGCGGCCAGCCCCGAGTGGCCGGCCGCGGTGCGGCAGGCGGCCGTGCCCTGCGCCGCAGGCCAGCGCTGGGCATGGGATGGGGTTGCGTTCGAAGTGCTGCATCCGCTGCCGGCCGAGGCCATGGCCCCGCTGCCGCAGCGCATCGGGGCGAAGGGCAGGGACGCGCCCAACACCCGCAGCTGCGTGCTGCGCATCGAAGCGGCCAATGGCGCGGCGGCCCTGCTCGCGGGCGACATCGAACGCGCGCAGGAGTCCGCGCTGCTGGCGCGCGCAGCGCCCCTGCGCGCCGACTGGCTGCTGGTGCCGCACCACGGCAGCAAGACCTCGTCGAGCGCCGAATGGATTGCCGCCGTGTCGCCACGCCACGCGCTGGTGCAGGCCGGCTACCGCAACCGCTACGGCCACCCCGCGGCGCCGGTCGTGCAGCGCTACCGCGAGCAGCGCGTGAACCTGCTGTCGAGCCCCGCATGCGGCGCCGCGCAGTGGTCTTCGGCGCGGCCGCAGCAGGTCGTCTGCGAGCGCGCGCGCCAGCCGCGCTACTGGCAGGCCGGGGCCCGCAAATAGGCGCTCCGGCCTACCTCGAGGATGCCAGGCGATGGGTAAACTGCCGCGTGGACAAGCGTGGGACCGCAGACGGTCCTGCTTGTGTGGTTCAGGAGACCTACCCAGATGCAACGATTCGACGAAATGTATGCAGCCACGCCCTTCGAGGGCAGCGATGTGCGAGCGCATTACAAAAGCTACCGTGAATGGCTGTCACGCCAGCCCGCCGACACCATGCAGGCGCGGCGCGCCGAGGCGGAGATGATCTTCCGCCGGGTCGGCATCACCTTTGCCGTCTATGGCGCCAAGGACGAGGCCGGCGCCGGGCAGGAACGGCTCATCCCCTTCGACACCATCCCGCGCATCATCCCCGCACCCGAGTGGACGCACCTGCAGCGCGGCCTGACGCAGCGCGCCACGGCGCTCAACCGCTTCATCCACGATATCTACCATGGCCAGGACATCCTGCGCGCCGGCATCGTGCCCTCCGACCTGATCCTGGACAACGCCCAGTTCCGCCCCGAAATGGCCGGGCTCAAGGTGCCGGGCGACATCTACGCGCAGATCGCCGGCATCGACATCGTGCGCGCCGCCAATGCCGACGGCACGGGAGAGTACTACGTGCTCGAAGACAACCTTCGCGTGCCCTCCGGCGTCTCCTACATGCTGGAGAACCGGCGCATGATGATGCGGCTCTTCCCCGACCTGTTCGAGCAGCACGCGGTGGCGCCCGTGGCGCATTACCCCGACCTGCTGCTGGACACGCTGCGCGCCGTCGCGCCCGCCAGCGCGCCCGAGCCCACCGTCGTGGTGCTCACTCCGGGCATGCACAACAGCGCCTATTTCGAGCATGCCTTCCTGGCGCAGCAGATGGGCGTGGAGCTGGTCGAGGGCCAGGACCTGGTGGTCGAGAACGATACCGTGTACATGCGCACCACGCACGGGCGCCGCCGCGTCGACGTCATCTACCGCCGGCTGGACGACGACTTCCTCGACCCCGAGGTGTTCCGCGCCGACTCCTCGCTCGGCTGCGCCGGCCTGATGCGCGCCTACCGCGCCGGCAACGTCGCGATCTGCAATGCCATCGGCACCGGTATCGCCGACGACAAATCGGTCTATCCCTTCGTGCCGGACATGATCCGCTTCTACCTGGGCGAGGAGCCGCTGCTGTCGAACGTCCCGACCTGGATGTGCCGCAAGGAGGACGACCTGAAGTACGTCCTGGACCACCTGGACGAACTCGTGGTCAAGGAAGTGCATGGCGCCGGCGGCTACGGCATGCTGATCGGCCCGGCCGCGACGCGCGCCGAGATCGAGGACTTCCGCCAGGTGCTGGTGGGCAACCCCTCGGGCTACATTGCCCAGCCGACGTTGAGCCTGTCGAGCTGCCCGACCTATGTGGAAAGCGGCATCGCGCCGCGCCACATCGACCTGCGGCCTTTCGTGCTCAGCGGCAAGACAGTGCAGATGGTGGCCGGCGGCCTGACCCGCGTGGCCCTCAAGGAAGGATCGCTGGTGGTCAATTCATCACAGGGCGGGGGCACCAAGGACACCTGGGTGCTGGAAGACGCGACCGAAGCCGAAGGGAGCGCCGCATGCTGAGCCGCACCGCAGACCATCTGTACTGGATGTCGCGCTACATCGAGCGCGCGGAAAACACCGCGCGCCTGCTGAGCGTGAGCTATGACACCTCGATGCTGCCCAAGGCCGCGCGCCAGGGACTCAAATCGTGGCAGGGCGTGCTGTCGATCAGCGAGCTGGTGCCCGCCTATCGCGAGATCCACGGCGAAATCACGCGCGACAAGGTGCTGGACTTCATGGTCCGCGACGACAGCAACCCGGCCTCGATCCTGCGCTGCCTGCGCGCCGCGCGCGAGAACGCGCGCGCCGTGCGCGGCACGCTCACCACCGAAGTCTGGGAAACCCACAACCATACCTGGCTGGAACTCCGGCGCCAACTCGACGATGGCGCCTTCGAGCGCGACCCGGCGCAGTTCTTCGAATGGGTCAAGGAGCGTTCGCATCTGTCGCGCGGCGTCACCCAGGGCACGATGCTGCAGGATGATGCCTACCATTTCCTGCGCCTGGGCACGGCGCTCGAGCGCGCCGACAACACCGCGCGCCTGCTGGATGTGAAGTTCCACGCCATCGAGCGCGGCGACTACCACGGCAGCGCCAGCGGCGGGGTGGCGCAGTTCGACTTCTACCACTGGAGCACACTGCTGCGCAGCGTCTCGGCCTTCGAGGTCTACCGCAAGGTCTATCGCGACGTGATCACGCCCGGGCGCGTGGCCGAGCTGCTGATCCTGCGCCCCGACATGCCGCGCTCGCTGCTGGCCAGCATGCAGGAGGTGGTCGCCAACCTGACGCTGGTCGCCAACGCGCAGTCCGAAGAGACCCAGCGCAAGGCGGGCCGCCTGCTGGTCGACCTGCGCTATGCGCGCATCGAGGAAATCCTCGCCACCGGGCTGCATGCCTATCTCACCGAGTTCCTCGAGCGCGTGAATGCGCTGGGAGGGGATATCAGTCGGGATTTCCTGGTGGCGAATTGAGCTTTACCACTGACGGCTGACCTCAAGAAAAGTCATGGTGGTTACCGTTCGTGGTGAGCTTGCCTAGACAAGTCCGTCGAACCATGGACGGCCTGTGCTCATACTTGGAGCGCAGGCCGTCCATCCTTCGACAAGCTCAGGACGAACGGTGGGAAGGTAGGCGCCTGTTCCCAACCGTTCGTGGTGAGCTTGCCTGGGCGGCCCCGTCGAACCATGGACGGCCTGTTCTCGAGATGGATCGCGCGCCTTGCCATATTCGGAAGTTGCCTGACTTGGTGTCGGTTCAGCCCCGGCCCCCACCCCTGCGCTGCTCCCGCAGCATATATAGATAAAGACTCTCCACCTTCTCCCTCGCCCAAGGCGTCCGGCGCAGGAACTTCAGGCTGGAATTCACGCTCGGCTGGCTCTGGAAGCAGCGGATCGGCACCAGGCGGCCGAGTTCCTCCCAGCCATAGTGCGCCTGCAGGGCCTCGACGATGGCGGCAAGCGTGATGCCATGCAAGGGATTGTTGGACTGCTTGGCGGGTGCGCGGGGCGTATCGGGCGGATTCTGCATGGGGGCGAGCATATCGGGCATGCCGGGCATGCATGGGGTGCAGGGATAAAAAAACGGGCCCTGGGGCCCGTTCAATTGCGCCTGGGCGCGTTATTCGAGTTCGCCCAGCTGCGACTGCAGATAGTTCTGCACGCCGACCTTCTGGATGATGTCCAGCTGGGTCTCGAGGAAGTCGATGTGCTCCTCCGTGTCGTCGAGGATCTTCAGCAGCAGGTCGCGCGAGACATAGTCGCGCACCGCGTCGGCGTGGTGGATGCCATCCTTGATGGTCTGCTGCGCCGCCAGTTCCAGGCGCAGGTCGCAGGCCAGGGCTTCGGGCACGTCTTCGCCGATCTGCAGCTTGCCCAGGTCCTGCAGGTTGGGCAGGCCGTCCAGCATGAAGATGCGGTCCATGAGCCAGTCGGCATGCTTCATCTCGCCGATCGACTCGGCATATTCCTTCTTGGCCAGCTTGTCGAAGCCCCAGTGCTTGTACATGCGGTAGTGCAGGAAATACTGGTTGATGGCCGTGAGCTCATTCTTCAGTTGTGCCTGCAGGTACGCGATGACTTGTGGATCGCCTTTCATGGGGGACTCCTCGATGTTATGGATATGTCGATTGTCGCTGGTCGAATGACCCTGGCAATGGCTTGACCCTGCAAATCCGGTCTGCCTGCGTTTGATGATGACTCGTGTTTGCGTTGAGAAGCAGTCCAGGCGCTATGGATTGTCACATCTAATAGTCAAAATCAATTAACATAATAATGTCAATTGATTGGATGTATTTTGTGAAAGCTCTAAACTGCATACCTGTGTTCAGTCGACTCACTTAAAGGAAGAAACCATGTCCGTCATCAATACCGAAATCAAACCTTTCAAGGCCAGCGCTTTCAAGGCAGGCAAGTTCATCGACATCACCGAAAAGGACGTGCTGGGCAAGTGGGCCGTGTTTGTCTTCTACCCCGCCGACTTCACCTTCGTCTGCCCCACCGAACTGGGCGACGTGGCTGACCACTACGAAGAATTCCAGAAAATGGGCGTGGAGATCTTCTCCGTGTCCACCGACACGCACTTCGTGCACAAGGCATGGCACGATGCTTCGGAAACCATCGCCAAGATCCAGTACACCATGATCGGCGACCCGACCATGGCCATTTCGAACAACTTCGAAATCCTGCGCGCCGACCAGGGCCTGGCCAACCGCGGTACCTTCATCATCGACCCCCAGGGCGTGATCCAGGGCGTGGAAATCACTGCCGAAGGCATTGGCCGCGACGCCACCGAGCTGCTGCGCAAGGTCAAGGCTGCCCAGTACGTTGCCGCCCACCCCGGTGAAGTCTGCCCCGCCAAGTGGAACGAAGGCGAAGCCACCCTGGCTCCTTCGCTGGACCTGGTCGGCAAGATCTAAGCCGTGCCTTTGAAAAGCCCGGGGCGATCCGGGCTTTTTTTGACACCGCAGAACAATAGCTATCGAAATTAATAATTAATAGGAATTGACTATCATGCTTGACGCCACACTCAAGACCCAACTCAAGGCTTACCTCGAACGCGTGCAAAAGCCCATTGAGATCGTCGCCACGCTCGACAACTCGAAGGCGTCCGGCGAAGTCAAATCCCTGCTGGCCGACCTGGTCGCGCTCAGCGACAAGATCACCGTGGTCGAGGACCAGGATGCAGACGCGCGCAAGCCCTCGTTCCTGATCAGCAACCCCGGCATCAACACCGGCGTGCGCTTCGCCGGCGTGCCCCTGGGCCATGAATTCACCTCCCTGGTGCTGGCGCTGCTGCAGGTCGGCGGCCACCCGTCCAAGGAATCGGCCGAACTGATCGAGCAGATCAAGGCCATCGACACGCCGCTGAACTTCGAGACCTACTACTCGCTGTCGTGCCACAACTGCCCGGACGTCGTGCAGGCACTGAACCTGATGAGCGTGCTCAATCCGAACATCACGCACACCGCCATCGACGGCGCGCTGTTCCAGGAAGAGATCGAGGCGCGCGAAGTCATGGGCGTGCCCACGGTGTTCGTCAACGGTACGCGCTTCGGCCAGGGCCGCATGGAGTTGGCCGAGATCGTCGCCAAGGTCGACAGCGGCGCCGAAGCGCGCGCGGCGGCGAAGATCAGCGCCAAGGAAGCGTTCGATGTGCTGATCGTCGGCGGCGGCCCCGCCGGCGCGGCCGCGGCCGTCTACGCGGCGCGCAAGGGCATCCGCACCGGCATTGCCGCCGACCGCATGGGCGGCCAGGTGCTGGACACCGTGGACATCGAGAACTTCATCTCGGTGCAGAAGACCGAAGGTCCGCAGTTTGCCGCGGCGCTCGACCGCCATGTGCGCGACTACGAGGTCGACAGCATGAACCTGCAGCGCGCCAAGGCGCTGGTGCCGGCCACGGAAGAGGGCGGCCTGATCACCGTGGAGCTGGAATCGGGCGCGACGCTGCGCTCGAAGACCGTGATCCTGTCGACCGGCGCGCGCTGGCGCAACATGAACGTGCCCGGCGAAGAGCAATACCGCACCAAGGGCGTGACCTACTGCCCGCACTGCGACGGCCCGCTGTTCAAGGGCAAGCCTGTCGCCGTGATCGGCGGCGGCAATTCGGGCGTGGAGGCAGCCATCGACCTGGCCGGGATCGTCAAGCATGTGACGCTGCTGGAGTTCGGCGCCGAGCTGCGTGCCGACGCGGTGCTGCAGCGCAAGCTGCGCAGCCTGCCGAACGTCACGGTGATCGTCAACGCCGAGACCACCCAGGTCAACGGCGACGGCAAGAAGGTCACGGGCCTGACCTACAAGGACCGCGTGTCGGGCAGCGTCCAGGATCTGGCGCTCGACGGCATCTTCGTGCAGATCGGCCTGCTGCCCAACACCGACTGGCTCAAGGGCACGGTCGAGCTGACGCGCTTCGGCGAGATCATCATCGACGCCAAGGGCCACACCAACGTGCCGGGCGTGTTTGCCGCGGGCGACTGCACCGATGTGCCTTACAAGCAGATCATCATCGCGGCGGGTGCGGGGGCTACGGCGGCGCTGTCGGCGTTTGATCATTTGATCCGTCACTGAAGCCGAGGGGCTTGATGCAAGAGGACTGCCAAGGCAGTCCTTTTTTGATCGTGGCGAGAGCAAGGGCATGCCTTTTTGTAGGGGGGCCATTCATCCTTCGACAGGCTCAGGACGAACGGTTAAACCCCCCGTTCGCCCTGAGCTTGTCGAAGGGTGAACGTCCTGCCCTCTAGAAGAACAACCTAGCCGTCCTTAGCCCCTGAACAGACGCCTAGATTTAATACCCCAGCCGCTCCGGCTTCACATCCTGCAAGATGGTGGTCGCAATCTCCTCGATCGACTTATTGGTGCTAGACAACCACCGGATCCCCGTACGCCGCATCATCGCCTCGGCCTCGGCCACCTCGTGGCGGCAGTTCTCCAGGCTGGCGTAGCGCGAGTTCGGGCGGCGCTCGTTGCGGATGTCCGAGAGGCGCTGCGGGTCGATGGACAGGCCGAACAGCTTCTTGCGCACCGGCAGCAGCGCCGGGGGCAACTGGCGGCGTTCGAAGTCCTCGGGGATCAGCGGGTAGTTGCCGACCTTCAGGCCGAACTGCATCGCCAGGTACAGGCTGGTCGGCGTCTTGCCGCTGCGGCTCACGCCCACCAGGATCACATCGGCGCCCGCGAGATCATGGTTGGTCTGGCCGTCGTCATGGGCCAGGCTGAAGTTGATGGCCTCCATGCGGTCCAGGTATTCCTTGCTCTGGCTGATGTCCGAGAAGCGCCCCACGCGGTGGTGGGACTTGAGCCCCAGCTCCTGTTCCAGCGGGTTGACGAAGGTGCCGAACATGTCCATCAGCATGCCCTTGCAGTTCTCGCGGATGACGTTCACCACCTCCATGTCCACCAGCGTCGTGAAGACGATCGGCTTCTTGCCTTCCACTTCGCCGGTGTGGTTGATCTGGCGCACGGTCTGGTGCGCCTTGTCCACGGTCGTGACGAAGGGAATGCGCACGAAGCGGGCGCTCACGTCGAACTGGGTCATCAGGGCTTTGCCGAAGGTCTCGGCGGTGATGCCGGTGCCGTCGGAGATCAGGAATACGGTGCGCGTGTGCATGGTGCTCTTTGGGGGAAATGAATGACGGGCCAGGCGCGCGGAAACCGGACGCGGGCCTACAATGGCGCCCATTATTCCCAATTTCATGTCCATGCTCGTCTTTGGCCCACAACCACAAGAGCAAAGCCTGCGCAGCGCAGCATGGACCACCCCGCGCCACCGGATGGCGCGGCTGCAGCGGTTTTTAACTTTGGAGCTTTCCCATGTCTGCACTGTTTGAGGCGACCGCCCTGGTCGTTCCTTTCGAGAAATTGCGAATGAGCGACGTCGAGTCGGTCGGCGGCAAGAACGCCTCGCTCGGCGAGATGATCTCCCAGCTGCCCGAGGGCGTGAAGGTGCCCACGGGCTTCGCGACCACGGCGCATGCGTTCCGCCAGTTCCTGGCTTTCGAAGGCCTGGCCGACCGCATCAACGCCAAGCTGGCCGCGCTCGACATCGAGGACGTGCGCGCGCTGGCCACGGCCGGCGCCGAGATCCGCGCCATGGTCGAGAACCAGCCTTTCCCGGCCGACCTGCAGCAGGCCATCGGCGAAGCCTTTGCCACGCTGAGCGCGGGCAACGACCAGGCCTCGTTCGCGGTGCGATCCTCGGCCACGGCCGAGGACCTGCCCGACGCCTCCTTTGCCGGCCAGCAGGAAACCTTCCTCAACGTGGTGGGCATCGACGACGTGCTGCACAAGATGAAGGAAGTGTTCGCCTCGCTCTACAACGACCGTGCGATCTCCTACCGCGTGCACAAGGGCTTCGCGCACGACGTGGTCGCGCTGTCGGCCGGCGTGCAGCGCATGGTGCGCTCCGACACCGGTGCCGCCGGCGTCATGTTCACCATCGACACCGAATCGGGCTTCGAGGACGTGGTGTTCATCACCTCGAGCTACGGCCTGGGCGAGACCGTGGTGCAGGGCGCCGTCAACCCCGACGAGTTCTATGTGCACAAGCCCATGCTCAAGGCCGGCAAGAAGGCGCTGATCCGCCGCAACCTGGGCTCGAAGCTGGTGCAGATGGTGTTCGCCTCGGCCGAGGAGAAGGCCACCAGCGGCAAGCTGGTCAAGACCACCGATGTCGCGCCCGAGCTGCGCAACCGCTACTCGCTGACCGACGCCGACGTCGAGCAGCTCGCGCGCTATGCGCTGGTCATCGAGGAGCACTACGGCCGCCCGATGGACATCGAGTGGGGCAAGGACGGCACCGACGGCCAGATCTACATCCTGCAGGCCCGCCCCGAGACCGTGAAGAGCCAGTCCAAGGGCCAGGCCGAGATGCGCTACAAGCTCATGGGCACGGGCGCGGTGCTGGCCGAAGGCCGCGCCATCGGCCAGAAGATCGGCACCGGCCCGGTGCGCCTGGTCGGCGACATCTCGCAGATGGACCAGGTGCAGCCCGGCGACGTGCTGGTCACCGACATGACCGACCCGAACTGGGAGCCGGTGATGAAGCGTGCCTCGGCCATCGTCACCAACCGCGGCGGCCGCACCTGCCACGCGGCGATCATCGCGCGCGAGCTCGGCATTCCTGCCGTCGTCGGCTGCGGCAACGCCACCGAACTGCTCAAGGCCGGCACGCTGGTCACCGTGTCCTGCGCCGAAGGCGACACCGGCAAGATTTACGACGGCCTGATCGAGACCGAGGTCACCGAGGTGCAGCGCGGCGCGATGCCCGAGATCAAGACCAAGATCATGATGAACGTCGGCAACCCCCAGCTGGCCTTCGACTTCGCGCAGCTGCCCAACGAGGGCGTGGGCCTGGCGCGCCTGGAGTTCATCATCAACAACAACATCGGCGTGCACCCCAAGGCCATCCTGGACTACCCCGCGGTCGATGCCGACCTGAAGAAAGCCGTGGAATCGGTGGCCCGCGGCCATGCCTCGCCGCGCGCCTTCTATGTCGACAAGGTGGCCGAAGGCGTGGCGACGATCGCCGCCGCGTTCTACCCCAAGCCGGTCATCGTGCGCATGTCGGACTTCAAGTCCAACGAATACCGCAAGCTGATCGGCGGCAGCCGCTACGAGCCCGAGGAAGAGAACCCGATGCTGGGCTTCCGCGGCGCGGCGCGCTACATCAGCGCCGACTTCGGCGAAGCCTTCAAGATGGAATGCGAGGCGCTGCGCCGCGTGCGCGAGGACATGGGCCTGACCAACGTGCAGATCATGATCCCCTTCGTGCGCACGCTCAAGCAGGCCGAGCGCGTGAACCAGCTGCTGGCCGACAATGGCCTGAAGCGCGGCGAGAACGGGCTCAAGCTGATCATGATGTGCGAGGTGCCCTCGAACGCCATCCTGGCCGACGAGTTCCTCGAGTACTTCGACGGCTTCTCCATCGGCTCCAACGACCTGACCCAGCTGACGCTGGGCCTGGACCGCGACTCCGGCCTGGAGCTGCTGGCGGCCGACTTCGACGAGCGCGATCCCGCCGTGAAGAAGATGCTCAAGCGCTCCATCGACGCCTGCCTGGCCCAGGGCAAGTACGTGGGCATCTGCGGCCAGGGCCCTTCGGACCACCCGGACTTCGCCGAATGGCTGGCGCAGCAGGGCATCTCCTCGATCTCGCTCAATCCTGACAGCGTGGTTGCCACCTGGCAGCAGCTGGCCGATCGCTGAAAGGCGATTGACCCATGAAAAAAGCGGCCTTGGCCGCTTTTTTTGTTTCTGCGCCGTGCTGACAGCCCTGGCTGAAGCACTGCACCAAAAAGACCGTTCGTCCTGAGCTTGTCGCAGGATGACGGACCTGACGTCAAGTTTTGGAAGTCTCAGGTTTAGGGCGCATGGTTCCCGTTTGGAGGACAGGACGTTCATCCTTCGACAGGATGCCCTGCGCCAGGCTCAGGACGAACGGATAGTTCCAGCTGACAGCTATCGAACAGGCGTTTTCAAACCGCCAGCAGCTCCACATCGAACTTGAGCGTAGCGTTCGGCGGGATCACGCCGCCCGCGCCGCGCGCGCCGTAGCCCAGCGCTGCGGGAATGATCAGCGTGCGTGCGCCGCCGACCTTCATGCCCTGCACGCCTTCGTCCCAGCCCTTGATCACCATGCCGGCGCCCAGGGGGAACACGAAGGGGTCCTTGCGGTCCTTGCTCGAGTCGAACTTCGCGCCCTGCACGCCTTCGTTGTAGAGCCAGCCGGTGTAGTGCACGGTGACGTTGGCGCCACGCTTGGCTTCGGCGCCTTCGCCGACGATGGTGTCTTCGTATTGCAGGCCGGAGGGGGTGGTGGTGAATGCCATGGGAGATCCTTGGAAATGAATGGAGGTGAAAGCGTCCGCGGGGGACAGGTGTCAATGCCGTACTTTACTTCTTGGCGCGCGCCGTGACCCAGCGGTTGGCAAAGGCCTGCACGTCGCTGAGCCTCTTGAGCAGGTCCTGGCCCGTCATCGTCACGATGTAGCCATCGCTGCCATGCTCGAGCAGCCCGCATTCGCGCAGCTCCTTAATGCGGGTGTTGAGCGTGTTGGGGGTGATGCCGCCGACGCTGTCCTGGAGCAGGCGGAAGGTCTGGGGATGTCCGTCCCGCAGCGCCCACAGCACCCGCAGCGCGTAACGGCATTCGAGCCGCTCGAACAGCTGGTTGATGGCGACATTTTCCTTGGGGCTCATGGACGCTTCTCCTTGCGCGATGGGGTGTGGGCAGTGCGTTGGCCACTGCGCCCAGTCGTAAATGACTATAGCGTGGAAACTATCTTGCTACAAGTTTGGTAGCTCCGAAGCCATATCCGCCTTGCGCAGATGAGCAAATCTGGAAAATCCAGGCAATTGTTGCTGCCAAGCCACGCTGGCTGCAGGGGATTAGCTCAGCTTCCGTACGGCCCCATGCTCCGGACTGACGCATCCTCTACCAACGGCATGTTCCAGACCGCAGCCATGCAGATGCGCGACCAGCAGCTGCGCGGCCGTGCTCAGCTGCTCGTGGCTGCGAAAGCAGATGGCGAAGCGCCGCTGCGCCCAGGCATCGGCCAGCGGCACCAGGCGCAGGCCGTAGGCCTTTGCAAAGGGCTCGGCGATCTCGAAAGGCACCACGCTGATCGCCAGGTTGGCGCGCACGACGCGCAGCGCGGCCTCGAAATGCGAGACCTGC
This sequence comes from Comamonas endophytica, assembly GCF_023634805.2. Taxonomy (NCBI): domain Bacteria; kingdom Pseudomonadati; phylum Pseudomonadota; class Betaproteobacteria; order Burkholderiales; family Comamonadaceae; genus Comamonas; species Comamonas endophytica. The sequence continues at coordinate 821,719 of NZ_CP106881.1, read as the reverse complement.
ATGCGGTGCTGCAGCACCTTGCCGTGCACGGCGGCGGCGCGCGTGAGCATCTGCTGCACCGCGCTGAGCGCCGGCATGTTCACGAATTCATGGTCCAGCACCTCGGCGAAGTGCACCTGCCGGCGCGCGGCGACGGGGTGGCTGGCATGCGCGCAGATGGCCAGGTGGTCGCCGCGGTAGGCCTGGGTCTGCAGGCCCTCGAGGTCGGCCGCGTCCCAGCAGATGCCGACCGAGGCGCTGCCCTCGCGCACGCCGCGCGCCACTTCGGGGCTCACGCGCTCCTCGAGGCTGACCTGGATCTGGCCATGGGCGGGCGCTTGCAGGAAGGCCGCCACGTCGTCGGCCAGCGACTCGGCCATGACCGAAGCGGTGACCAGCAGCCGCACATGGCCGCGCGTGCCCTGGGCATAGCCCGCCATGTCGCGCGCGATCACCGCGCTGCGCGCCAGCAGCGCGCGTGCATGCTCGAGCAGGGTCTCGCCGGCGGGCGTGGGCGCCACGCCGCGGCGCTTGCGCACCAGCAGCTGCGTGCCGACCTGGTATTCGAGCTGGGCCAGCCGCTTGCTGATGGCCGAGCCGACCATGGCCTGCTGCAGGCCCACCGCCGCGATATTGCGTTGCTCGCACACGGCGACGAACAGCCGCAGGGTGGTCAGGTCGAGGTCGCGCATGGAGGTATTCCGTTTGGGAAGGCTAGTGGTTCCAAAATTGATTATCCGTTCCGACCAGGAATTCCTAGAATCGGCGCATTCCCTAACCAGAACGATTTGGAGACCGCATGCCGTCCACTGCTTCCCGCCAAGCCGTCCTCCGCGAAGTCGGCCTGCGCGACGGCCTGCAGAGCCTGGCGCGCACCATGCCGACGGCGCAAAAACTCGCCTGGGTCGATGCCGCCTACGCCGCCGGCCAGCGCGAGATCGAGGTCGGCTCCTTCGTGCCGGCGCGGCTGCTGCCCCAGCTGGCCGACACCGCCGAGGTGCTGGCGCATGCCAAGGCGCTGCCCGGGCTGGTGGCCTCGGTGCTGGTGCCCAATCTCAAGGGCGCGCAGAAGGCGCTGGAATGCGGCGCCGATCTGATGGTGGTGCCGCTGTCGGCCAGCCATGCCCACAGCCTGGCGAATCTGCGCAAGACGCCCGACGAGGTGGTGGCCGAGGTGGCACGCATCCGCGCACAGCGCGACGCGGGCGGCCACGCGACGCTGATCGAGGGCGGTGTGGGTACCGCCTTTGGCTGTACGCTGCAGGGCGAGGTCGAGCCGGCCGAGGTGCTGCGCCTGCTGGTGGCGCTGCTCGATGCGGGCGCGGACCGGGTGAGCCTGGCCGATACCGTGGGCTTTGCCGACCCCGAAATGGTGCGGCGCATGTTCGAGGCAGCGCGCCGCGAGGTCGGAGACAGGCTATGCTGCGCGCACTTCCACGATACGCGCGGGCTCGGCCTGGCAAATGCCTATGCGGCCTGGCAGACCGGCATCGAGCGCTTCGATGCCTGCTTGGCCGGCATCGGCGGCTGTCCGCATGCGCCGGGCGCCAGCGGCAACGTGGCGACCGAGGACCTGGCGTTCATGCTCGAACGCATGGGCGTGGAGACAGGATTGGATATCCAGGCCCTGCTGGCATTGCGCCGGCAGCTCGAGGCCTGGTTGCCGGGGGAGACCCTGCATGGTGTGCTGTGGCAGGCAGGTCTGCCGCAGGTGCTCAATGGCGCGGCGGCGATGGCTGCCTGAGCCGGTTTTGGATGGAACGTGATGTCTGAGAATTTGAATGCTGCGGATGCGGCCAAGGGTGCCGGCCTGCCGCTGCAGGGTCTGCGGGTGGTGGAGTTTTCGCATATGGTCATGGGTCCCACCTGCGGCATGGTGCTGGCGGATCTGGGGGCCGAGGTCATCAAGGTCGAGCCCGTCGAGGGCGACCGCACGCGCCATCTGCTGGGCGCGGGCGCGGGCTTCTTCCCGATGTTCAACCGCAACAAGAAGAGCATCGCGCTGGACCTGCGCCACCCCGAGGGCCTGCAGGCCGCGATCCGCCTGGCCTCGTCGGCCGACATCGTGGTGCAGAACTTCAAGCCCGGCGTCATGAAGAAGTACGGCCTCGACTACAGCGCGCTGTCGCGCCTGAACGAGCGGCTGATCTACGTGAACCACGCGGGCTTCCTGCCCGGCCCCTACGAGCAGCGCACGGCGCTCGACGAGGTGGTGCAGATGATGGGCGGGCTGGCCTACATGACCGGCCGCCCGGGCGACCCGCTGCGCGCGGGTGCCAGCGTCAACGACATCATGGGCGGCATGTTCGGCGCGATCGGCGCGATGGCGGCGCTGATGCAGCGCGCCACCACCGGCCGCGGCCAGGAGATCGATTCGGCGCTGTTCGAGAACAATGTGTTCCTGGTCGGCCAGCACATGATGCAGTACGCCGTGACGGGCGAGGCGGCCGCGCCCATGCCCGAGCGCATCTCCGCCTGGGCGGTGTACGACGTGTTCAGCGTCAAGGACAACGGCCAGATCTTCCTGGCGGCCGTGAGCGACGCGCAGTGGAACACGCTGTGCAAGGCCATGGGCTTTGCCGACCTGCAGGCCGACCCGGCCTATGCCACCAACAACGACCGCGTGCGCGCCCGCCCGACGCTGCTGCCCGAGCTGCGCCACCGCCTGTCGGCCTACAGCACCGAGCAGCTGTCCGATATCTTCGAGCGCAACGGCCTGCCCTACGCGCCCATCGTGCGTCCCGAGCAGCTGTTCGACGACCCGCACCTCAACGCCACGGGCGGGCTGGCCGAGGTCACGCTCACCGATGGCGAGCGTGCCGGGCAGACTGCGCGCACCACCCTGCTGCCGATCCGCATGGACGGCCAGCGCCCCGGCATCCGCCACAACCCGCCCAAGCTGGGGGAACACACCCGGCAGCTGCTGGATTCGCTGGGCTATAGCCCCGACGAGGTCAAAGCCATGGAAGCCAACGGCGCCGTGGTCTAACCCCCAAGCCTGCGCATGCGCGGGCTTTTTTTCGCCATAAAAAACAAAGCAGGAGACAAGCCATGCATTTTCCCCATCTTCCCCGACGCAGCCTCCTGGCCCTTGCGGCCGCCAGCCTCGCGCTCCCGCTGGGCGCGCTGGCCCAGGGCGACAAGCCGCTGCGCGTGATCCTGCCGCTGTCGGCAGGCTCGGGCGCCGACGGCGCGATCCGCGCGATCAGCACCTCGCTGGCCAAGGCCGTGGGCCACCCGGTGGTCATCGAGAACCTGCCGGGCGCGGGTGGCATCACCGGCACGGCGCAGATCGTGCGCGGCCCCAGGGACGGCTCGATGATCGGCGTGGTCTCGAACAACCATGTGGTCAATCCCAGCGTCTACACGTCGATCCCCTTCGACGCCATGCAGGACATCTCGCCGATCACCATCATCGGCGCGACGCCCTTCGTGCTGGTCGCCAACCCGGCGGTGCCGGCGCACAGCATCCAGGAGCTGGTGGCGCTGGCCAAGGCCAAGCCCGGCACGCTGAACTACGGCTCCTCGGGCAACGGCACCATCCTGCACCTGGGCGCGGCAATGGTGGTCGACCAGGCCAAGCTGGACGTCAGGCACATTCCCTACAAGGGCATGGGCATGCTGATGAACGACCTGCTCAGCGGCCAGGTGCAGTGGGCCGTGGTGGCGCTGGCGCCCGCGGCGCCGCACATCAAGAGCGGCATGCTGCGCGCCCTGGGCGTGACCACGGCGCAGCGCGTGCCTTCGATGCCCGAGCTGCCGACGATTGCCGAGCAGGGCCTGCCCGACTATGCGCTCGAAGGCTGGATCGCGGCCGTGGGTCCCAAGGACCTGCCGATGGCCGAGCGCAGCCGCCTGCACCAGGCTTTCCAGCAGACGCTGGCCCAGCCCGAGGCGCGCAACGCGCTGGTCGCGCAGGGCTACGAGATCAAGCTCACGCCGCCCGAAGCCACCGCGGCTTTCATGCGCTCGGAGTTGCAGCGCATGGCGCAGGTCGTGAAGAACGCCCGCGTGAAATTGGATTAGCACTCCCCTGAGCGACTTCGTCGCTTCCCCCTCTCAACCTTCGGTGGAGGGGGACGGCACCCTCGGTGCGGGGCGGCCCTTCCTCGGTGCCCCTGGGGTGGTGATCGCCAGTTTCAGCGGCGGTTGACAACGCATTGGCTGTAATTTACGCGCTCTGGCGCAGCGGCTGCATGGCCTCCCAGCTGCGCAGCTTGCCGGGATTGAGCAAACCCAACGGGTCGAAGCGCTGCTTGGTCTGGACGACGGCGGGGTCGAGGTTGTTCTGCTTGCCGTCCTCGACGATGTAGACATGCGGGTTGTTGATCTGCACGCCATGGTCGCGGTGGATCTGCATGATCTGGTTCAGCCGCTCCTCGGTGGTGTAGCGGATGATCTGCAGCCCGCTGCAGTTGAGCGCGCCTTCCTTGGTGCGCAGGAACTCGAGGTGCATCATGACCTCGCCGCCCAGCGCCGCTTCCAGCGCCTTGACCTGTTCGAGCTTGCGTTTCGGATCGAAGCCGCTCTGGATATAGGTCAGCCCCTTGTCCACCTTGAGCGCATGCAGCGTGGTGTGGTTCCAGGTGTACTCGACCAGGGTCTTGTTGCCGGCCTTCACTTCCTCGGCGGTCTTGCGGTAGCTGACCTGGCCGCCATGCCTGGCCACCATGTCGCGCATGCCGGCTTCGGAATGCGGCGCGACCAGCAGCAGCACCGCGTGGCAGCCCGCGGGCAGGTATTCGGCCAGGCTGGTGAAGTAGGCGGGAATGGGCGCGGCCAGAAAGCACACTTCCTTTTTCTCCAGGCCCGGCGCGCTGGCAAAGCGGTCGGCAAACTCCAGCGCCGCGTCGAATGCGTCGAAGGTCGCAATGCATTCGGTCCACTCCATGGCCGGCGTGAGCGCGACTTCCAGCTCCAGCACGATGCCGTTGGTGCCGTAGGTGTGGTGCAGCAGCATGGCCTCGGCGCCGCGCAGCTCGATGACCTGCGGCTCGGCTTCGACGGTCATGGCACGCACCGCCAGCACGTTGCCCGGCGCGGCCAGCGGGCCGTGGTTGATCGAGCCCGCGCCGCCAAAGCCGCCGCCGAACAGTCCGCCCAGCGTGGCGCTGCGGTAGGTCGAAGGCAGCCAGCGCAGCTCCTGGCCCAGCGGCCTGGCCTGCGCGTCGAAGTCACCCAGGCGGATACCGGCCTGCGCCCGGCCCACGCCGCCGCGCACCCAGCCAAAGGCGTTGTAGCCCGAGAGGTCGAGGATCACGCCGCCCTGCAGCGGCGTGCACTGGCCGTAATTGCCGGTGCCGCTGCCGCGCACCGTGATGGGAATGCCGGCGCTGGCGCAGGCAGCCACCACCTGGCGGATTTCATCTTCGGTGCGCGGGCGCACGGCGATGTCGGCGCGCTTGCCTGCCAGCTCGCGTTTGAGCACCGGGCTGAACCAGGCGAAGTCCTGCGAAAGGCGGCCCACGCGCAGGGGGTCGGAGATCCAGTCGAGGGTGGGGAGGAGGGTGGGGAGGTAGTGGGCTGCGGTAATGGTGGCGGTCATGTCTATCTCTTCAAACGCTTTGGGCAAATTTCCGTTCGTCTGAGCCTGTCGACGGACGAACGGCCTGATGTGTTCACGAGGGCAGGACGTTCATGGTTCGATCCTTCGACAGGCTCAGGATCACCACGAACGGTGGAGAAGAGGAGGGGCTTACACACACCGTTCGTCCTGAGCTCGTCGAAGGATGGACGGCCTGTGTTCAAGTTCAGTGAGCTCGTCTAGCTCTCGCTCGCATGCCAACTTCCTAACGCCACCCGGCTCAGCCACGCCATCAGCACGAACATCGCCACGCCCGTCAGCGAAATCAGCAGCAGCGCCGCGAACATCCGCGGGATGTTGAGTTGAAACCCAGCCTGCAGGATCTGATACGCCAGCCCCGCGCCCGAGCCGCCCGTGCCGGCGACGAATTCGGCCACCACTGCGCCGATCAGCGCCAGGCCGCTGGAGATGCGCAGCCCGCCGAAGAAATAGGGCAGCGCGCTCGGGATGCGCAGCCGCACCAGCGTCTGCAGCCGCGTCGCGCGGTTGAGCTGGAAGTAGCTCTGCAGGTCGGGCTCGACGCTGCGCAGGCCCAGCGTGGTGTTGCTGATGATCGGGAACAGCGCCACCAGCGCGGCGCAGATCACCATCGAGGCAGTCGGGTCCTTGACCCAGATGATGATCAGCGGCGCGACGGCGACGATGGGCGTGACCTGCAGCAGCACGGCATAGGGAAAAAGCGCGGTCTCGATGCGCTTGCTCTGCACGAACAGGAAGGAGATCAGCACCCCGGCCACGGTGGCGGCCACGAAGGCCAGCAGCGTGATCTTGATCGTGACCCACAGCGAGGCGCCCAGCGCGGCCCAGTCGGTAACCAGCGTCTGCAGCATCAGCCAGGGCGAGGGCACCAGATAGGGCGGCAGCTCCAGCCCCGTGACCAGGCCCTGCCACAGCGCGATCAGCACCACGCCGACCAGCAGCGGGTAGAGGATGCGCTGCACGCGTGGCTGGGACAGCAGGGGCGCGCGCGTGGGCCGGACCGGGGCGGCTTTCTTCGCGGCTGGCGCAGCCGGGGCAGTGCGTGGCGCGACGGCGGAAACGGTTGGAAACGGGGTGCTCATGCGAATGCCTCCATGGAGTCGGCGCTGGCGCGCAGCAGGCTGTCCTGCAGCAGCTTGGCGTAGCGGCTGAATTCGGGCGAGACCATGAAATCGGCCGTGCGCGGGTAGGGCGCTTCGATGCGGAACTCCTCGACCACGCGGCCCGGGCGCGCGGCCATCATGACCACGCGGCTCGACAGGAAGACGGCCTCGTGGATCGAGTGCGTGACGAAGATCACCGTGAGCTTCTTCCTGCGCCACAGGTCGAGCAGGTCGGCGTCGAGCTTGTGGCGCGTGATCTCGTCGAGCGCGCCAAAGGGCTCGTCCATCAGCAGCAGGTCGGGCTGGGTCACCAGGCCGCGTGCGATCGACACCCGCATCTGCATGCCGCCCGACAAGGCGCGCGGCAGCGCCTGGGCGAACTTCGACAGGCCGACCAGGGCCAGCGCCTCCGTCACGCGCGCATCGGCCTCGGCGCGCGCCACGCCCGCCAGGTCCAGCGGCAGGCGCACATTGGTCTGCACGCTGGCCCAGGGCATGAGCGTCGGCGACTGGAAGACAAAGGCCATCTTCTTGCCGCTCTCGGCCAGTTGCGCCACGGGCCGGCGCCACAGGTGCAGCCGGCCGTCGGTGGGCTCGAGCAGGCCGGCCACCATTTTGAGCAGCGTGCTCTTGCCGCAGCCCGAGGGGCCAAGCAGCGTGACGAACTCGCCTTCCTCGATGCCCAGGTCCACGGGCAGCAGCGCCTGGGTGCCGTTGGGGTAGGTCTTCTCGGCCGACAGCACCTCCACGGCGGGCGTGGCGGCAGGCGGAAGTTCAGCGGGGGTCATGTTTGCCTTTCGATGAGGAGGCCAAGGGCCTCTGTTTCAGGGCGGTGCGCGATTCAGGGAAGGACCTTGAGGTCCTTGACGAAGCTGGTGTTGTAGGCATCGGCCAGCTTGACCTTGGCGGGGTCGATGAGCTTGGTTTCCACCAGGAAGTCGTAGCTGGCCTTGGCGCGCGCTTCGGTGATCACGCCGATGCCCTGGGTGGCCGCGTCGCCGCCGGTGATCATGCGCAGCTCCTTGAGCTTGGCCACGCTGTAGGCCAGCTGTTCGTCCGTCATGTTGGGGTTGTCCTTCTTGATCAGCGCGTTACCGGGCGCAGGATCGGCCAGGTAGCTCCTCCAGCCTTCCATCGAGGCCTTGACGAAGGCGGTCACCGCGGCGCTGCGCGCCTTGAGCGTCTTGTCCATACACGAAACCGTGGTCGCGTAGGCGGGATAGCCGTGGTCGCTGAACAGCAGCGTGTTGGCCTTGACGCCGGCTTTGGCGATGGCAAAGGGCTCGGAGGTCAGATAACCCTGCTGGGCCACGTTCTTGTCGGCGACGAAAGGCTGGATGTTGAAGGTATAGGGGCGGGTCTGCGAATCGCTCAGGCCGTACTTGGCCTTGAGCCAGGGCCAGAAGCCGCGCTGCGCCGAGGAGCCGATCAGGATGGTCTTGCCCTTGAGGTCCTCGAACCGCTTCACGTCCTCGTGCGTGATCAGCGCCTGCACATCCTTCTGGAAGATCGCGGCAATGGTGGTCACGGGCACGCCGCCCTCGCGCATCTGCACCATCTGCACGTCGCTCGAGCCCATCACGCAGTCGGCCTGGCCCGCGGCCATCATCTGCACGATGTTGACCTGAGGGCCACCCATCTTGATGTGAGCGTCCAGGCCATGTTTCTTGTACAGGCCCGTGGCCAGCGCCTGGTAGAAACCGCCGTGCTCGGCCTGCGCGTACCAGTTGGTCATGAAGGTGAATTTCTCCTGCGCCTGCGCGGTGCCGAGGGCACCAAGGGCGAGCAGCGCGGCGGCACCAAGTTGGGAAAGGCGGGAGGCGGACTTCATCATGGCAGGGCTCCGGAAGGGATAAGGACAGGGTGGGATGCGCGGATATCGCAGGTTTCAGGCCAGCTCGACATGGCCCGTGTGGTGCGCGCGGCCCCAGGTCGGCTCGGGGCGCGCGGCCCACTGCAGCTGGTGCAGCTCGGTGATCGCCGCGGCCCAGCTCGCGGCCAGCGAGTCGAGGATCGCGCGGCCCTGCTCGGCCGTGGCTGGCAGCGGGTCGCCGATGATGCCGCTGGGGCCGAAGTCGCGCGCGCTCCAGGCGCAGGCCGGGCGGCCGTCGGGCGAGAGCAGGGAAGATGGGAACACCGGCGGGTAGTTGGTGACGGCGCGCTCCATGTGCACGGTGTCGGGCGCCAGCGCCAGCATCAGCGCGGTCTCGGCGTGGCCGGCGTGCATGGCCAGCTTCCTTTCCCTGTCCGACAGGTACTTGCCGGCGACATGCGGCACGCGCCAGGTGAAGCTGGGCACGACGATGAAGTCGCCATGGCGCAGGCGCAGTTCGCGCGCGCACATCTCCATGACCTGCGGCTGGCCGCCATGGCCGTTGACGAACAGCAGCTTGCGAAAGCCCGCGCGGTAGACCGATTCGCCGATCTCGTTCATCGTCGCCAGCAGCGTCTCGCCGCTCAGCGTCACGGTGCCGGGGAAGTGCAGGTGCTCCTCCGACTTGCCATAGGTGATCGGCGCCATGGCAAAGGCCGGCACCTCGGCCGGCAGGCGCGCCAGCGCATGGCCCACGACGCCGGCGCTGATCACCGTGTCCACCGCGCAGGGCAGGTGCGGGCCGTGCTGCTCGGTGGCGCCCGTGGGCAGCACGATGACGGTGTTCTCCTTGTCGGGCAAGGCTGCGATCTCGGTCCAGCTCAGATAGGGCAGGAAGCGGTGGGACGGGTTGTAGCCATGCAGCATGGGATGGTCTTTCCTAAGGGCGCTCAGCGCTGGGGCAGCCAGGCCGTGGCTTCGACTTCGATCAGGATCTCGGGCGTGGGCAGCATGCCGCTGACCTCGACCACGGTGGAGGCGGGCGGCTCGCCCGGGAAGAACTGCCGGCGCACGCGGCTGTACTGCGGGAAGTGGTCCAGATCCTTGAAGTACTGCACCAGCTTGATCACATCCGACATCTGGCCGCCCGCGGCCTCGATGGTCTGGCGGATGCGGTCCAGCACATACCAGCTCTGCGCCAGGATCGGGCCTTCCCTGATATCGCTGCTGAACTCGCCGGTGCGGCCGATCAGCGCCGCGGCCTCGTCGGGAATGTCGGCGTAGCCGCGCACGATGCGCCCGGCCGTGGGGTCGACGGCAATGATTCCGGACAGGAACACCATGTCGCCCGCGCGGCGCCACGCGGCATAGCGCGCCAGGGGTTGGGCAATGCCCGGGGTGGTGGCGCTCATGCGAAACTCCTTGTGGGGATGGAAGATCGGGACCATGTGGCACTGGCCTGGCCGCTGGCGACCGCACCCTGGCGCAGCACCACGCGCGCCTGGGTGCGCGAGGGAAAGCCCCAGCAATCGGCCTGCGGGAAGATGATCAGGTCGGCGCTGCTGCCGGGTTGCAGCGGCAAGGCAGGCGCGCCGCGGCGCAGCCAGTCGGCGCGGCACAGCGCCTCGGACCAAAGGTCGAAGGGCTGTTCGAGCTGCGCCGCCAGCACGCCGGTGTTCAATGCTTCCAGTGGATCGAAGCTGCCGACCGGGCAGAACGGGTCCTGCACGTTGTCGCTGGCGATCAGCACCGGAATGCCGCGCGCACGCGCTTCCTTGACCAGCGTCAGCCCGCGCTGGCGCGGCGTGCGGCCCGTGGTGGCGTCCTGCAGCAGCAGATTGGTGATGGGCAGCGTGACCAGCGTGATGCCGCTGGCGGCCACGGCATCGAGCGTGGCCAGCGCCTGGGCCTCGTCCTGCACGGCCAGCGCGCAGGTGTGGCCGCAGACCACATGGCCGTCGAAGCGCAGCTCCCGCAGCAGCGCGGCGGTGGTCGCCAGGCCCTGGGCCTGCGGCGTCAGTTCCTCGTCGACATGCAGGTCCACATCCAAGCCATGCCGCTGCGCGGCCTCGAACAGGTGGCGCAATGCCTGCGGGTTCCAGTTCGACGTGTGCACGAAGCCGCCCAGCAGCGCACCGGGGCCGCTGGCGGCCATCGTGCGCGCCAGGCGCATGGCATCGTCACGCTCTGAATACAGATGCAGCGGAATCAGCGCCACGCGCTCGAGCGTCAGGCGCGGCGCCCATTCCTGCGCCAGTTCGCGCAGCACGTTCCACGCCAGCGGCTGGGCGTCGGGCTCCCACCAGTCGCAGTGCGTGCGCAGGTGGACCGTGCCGGCTTCATGAGCCCATTGCAGCGCGCGGCCGGCGCGGGTGCGGATATCGGCTTCGGTCCAGTGCGGGCGGTCGGCCATCATCGCCTCGATGGCGCCCAGCAGTCCGGGCTTCACGGTGCCCATGCGCGAGAGCGTGAAGGTCTTGTCGAGATGGGTATGCGCATCGACCAGGCCGGGCAGCACCAGCGCGCCGTCCAGATGCCAGGCACCGGCCGGGGCCCTTGCTGGATCGTGCGGCGCGATGCCCCGCACGCGGCCCTGGGACAGATTCAGGTCGGCGAGCACAGGCTGCCCCGCCTGTTCAGGCCATTGCGCGGGCAGCAGCCAGCGCGGCAGGCGCGCGCCCAGAAGATGGTCGGGAGAAGGCATGTGGGGTCTTTCAGGCAAGGCGCGCCATGGCATCGCCCACGCGCGCCTTGAAGGCTTCGAGGCGCCGCGGCGTGGCGACATTGAGGTGGTAGCAGGCGTGGTAGTCGACCCGCGCCCGGCCGCCCGTGAGCAGGCGCAGGTAGCGCGTCACCGACTTGCGCGGCGGATCGCCCATCAGCAGCGCGGTCCAGCGCGGCCGGCCGTAGGTCACCACGGCCGAGATGCGCTTGATATGCGTCAGCGCCGGCTTGACGTTCTGCGGATCGCTGATGTCGAAGGCCACGCCGGGCATCAGCACGCGGTCGAAGAAGCCCTTGAGCATGGCCGGCATGCCGAAGCACCAGGTGGGGAAGCAGAACACCAGGGCCTCGGCCCACAGCAGCCGGTCCACATAGCCCTGTACCGGCAGGCGGTTGCCAGGCACCTCGTGGTAGCCCAGGCGTTCCTCGCGGCTCAGCACCGGGTTGAAGTCTTCCGCATAGAGGTCGCAGTCGTCCACCTCGTGGCCCGCGCCGCGCAGGTTGAGCAGCAGCTCGGTATGCAAGGCCGCGTGGTAGCTGGTCTCCACCGGATGGCAATAGATCACGAGGACGCGCATGCCAGGCCTCAGAGATCGAGCGTGAGGCTGGCGCCATGGCTGCGCGCGCAGCACACCGCGACATGGGTGCGCTGCTCCTCGGCACTGAGGCAGCTGTCGCGATGCGCGGGCGCGCCTTCGAGCCAGCGCGTGGCGCAGGTGCCGCACACGCCCTGCTCGCACAGCGTGTCGATGGCAATGCCGGCCAGCTGCAGCACGTCGGCCATGCTTTCGCCGGGCTCGACATTCAGGCGCAACTGGCTGCGCGCCAGCACCAGTTCAAAGGCGGCTTCGGTGGCAGGGGGCGCTGCGGTGGAGGCGGAGATTTGCATTTTTGACCATTTGATTTGATCGATTGGTCAAACTATTGCAAATCGCATGCCAGCAAGGCTTGCAAGCGCCGGGCGCGCCCTCGTGCCGGCGCATCGACCGCAGGCGTGCAGCCGTTGCTGCCGCTGTCCTATTCTGGTGCGAGCCCGCAGGACAACAGCACGGAATTGGTGAGTTCGCGCCGGATCGGCTCGCGGTCGATGGGCTCGTCGGGCGCCAGGCCCAGCATGATGTGCACCTGCACGCCATAGTCGGCGTAGTGCTGCGTCATCCCCCAGATCTGCATCAGCAGCACCGTGGCGTCCAGGGCGCGCATGCGCCCCTCGGCGATCCAGCGGTCGATCAGCTGCACCTTCTGCTGCGTGGACTTCACGGCCACCGGCCAGTATTTGCCCAGGTTGCGCCCCCCGCCCAGCACCTCGGTGGTGAAGATGCGCGACAGCCCGGGGTTGTCGAGCGCATAGTCGAGCTTCTTGCGCACATAGCCGCCAAGCACCGCCCGCGGGTCGTCGCTGTCGCTGTCGAACACGAAGGCGCTGGACCAGCCATTGAGCACCGAATACAGCAGTTCCTCGTAGAGCTCTTCCTTGCTGCTGATGTAATAGTGCAGCTGTGGCTTGGTGAGCCCCGCGCGCTCGGCAATGGCCTTGGTCGAGGCGCCCTTGAAGCCGTGGCGGCTGAACTCGGCAATTGCCGCCTCGCGGATCGCGCAGAGGATGCGCTCGCGCCCCTGCTTGGCGCGGCTGGGAAGGACTTCGGCGTCGGATGCGGTCATGGGGCGGGCAAATGCGGGGAAGCGGCGATTGTGCCGTGTCAGGATTTCCAGAATCCCACGTGGGGGAGGCTGGCCTCGTCGAGCAGCGCCGGGCCTATGCATTCGATGGCGTGCGGCGACGCGGCAAACACGTCGCGGCACGAGAGCTCGGCATCGCGCTGCTCGGCGCGTTCGCCGCGGAACACGCGCAGGCGCACGGCATCGATGCCGAACACCACGCGCCCGATGCCCGACCAGAAGATCGCGCCCGCGCACATCACGCAGGGCTCGCCGGACGAATACAGGGTGGCGTTGGACAGCACTTCGCGCGGCACCTTGGGCCCCAGCTGGCGCACGGCATTGGTTTCGGCATGGCCCGTGCAGTCGCCGGTCTCGGTGGTGTTGCAATAGGCTTCGGCCAGCAGTTTTCCGTCGCCGCCAACGACCACTGCGCCAAACGGGCGGTTGCCGCGCGCGCGCGCGGTGTGGGACAGGGCAATGGCCTGGCGCAGATAGGTGCCGTCGGCATCGCCAAGAGGCATGGGATCTTCCAGCGGGGCGGGGGTGGCGAACATCAGTGCGGACATGGCGGTCTCCTTCAATGGGGTGGCGATTGCTGGCTGCCATGCACTTTGCATGCCAGTCGGGCACCGTTCTTGCTTGATTCCCGGCAGGAGTAGAAGCGTTCACTGTGCGGTCCAAGCGACCCAGCCAGCCGGAAATTGCTCTTGAAGCCCGCCCGCGCCCCGAGCGCCCATGGCTTCAGGAGAGCGCCGGGGCCCCCGGAGCACTGAAGCCACGCGCGGGTAGACCCTTTCATATTGGAGAACCGCATGAGCACCGCCACCTACGACATGACCGAGCTGCAGAAGGAAACGCGCATGGGCGCGATGGGCAGCGAGAGCCGCTGCCGCGAGATCCGCCGCATCGACCTGTCGGATTTTGCCGAGCGCAAGATCGAGATCGCCAACCAGCTCTGGGATGCCGCCGTCGACGTCGGCTTCTTCCAGGTCGTGAACCACGGCATCGCGCTGGACGACGTGCATGAAGCCTTTGCCATGGCCGAGCGCTTCTTTGCGCTGCCCGATGCCGTCAAGGCCCAATACCCGCTGAAGAAAGCGCTGAACGTGGGCTGGGAAAGCCGCGCCCAGGTGCGCCCCTCGACCGGCACGCCCGACCAGAAGGAGTCCTACCAGATCACGCGCCCGCATATGCACGGCCTGTGGCCCACCGAGCAGGAACTGGCCGGTTTCCAGGCAACGATGCTGGCCTTCGAGGGCCAGTGCTGGCGGGTGGCGATGCAGGTGCTGTCGTGCTTTGCCTGGAAGCTGGGCTTCGACGACGAATTCTTCCTGCGCGCGCACGACCCGGCGCAGCCCAGCTACCAGAGCACCTTGCGCCTGCTGCACTACTTCGCCACGCCCCCGGAACAACAGGCCAGCCTGGGCCTGTGGCGCGCCGGCGCGCACACCGACTTCGACTGCCTGAGCCTGCTGTTCCAGCGCCAGGGGCAGGGCGGGCTGCAGGTCTGCCCGGGCAAGGAAATGGACAGCCAGAAGTGGACCTCGGTCGAGCCCGACGAGAAGGCGATCACCTGCAATATCGGCGACATGCTGATGCGCTGGAGCGACGACCAGCTGCCCTCGAACTTCCACCGCGTGAAGAACCCGCTGCCCGGGGAATACATGGGGCCGCGCTACAGCCTGGCGTTCTTTGCGCAGGCCAACCGCGATGCGCTCATCGAGGGACCGGGGAAGAAATATCCGCCTATTGCTGCGGGGGACTATCTGAATCAGCGGGTGGCGGCGAATTTCAAGGCGTATTGAGACCGGGGCGAAAGTTTCTACACCGTTCGTGCCGAGCTTGGCGCAGGGCACTGTCGAAGCATGAATGGTCTTCCTGGGCTTGGCGAAGGTCTGTTGAGGGACTTGAGTGCCGGCCGTCCATCCTTCGACAAGCTCAGGACGAACGGATGTTGTACCGTTCGTGGTGAGCCCGTCGAACCATGAAGGGCCTGCGCGAAAAAGCCGGCACGGCTTTCCCGAGGTGCACGAGCCAAGCCGTCCATCCTTCGGCGGGGGCGTCCAGACGGGCTCAGCCCGAACGAAAAAAAGCCATCCCGAGGGATGGCTTTTTCCATGGCGCAGAGGCGATTGCTCAGAGCGAATCAATAAAACTGCGCAGCTTGTCCGACCGCGAAGGGTGCTTGAGCTTGCGCAGCGCCTTGGCTTCGATCTGGCGGATGCGTTCGCGCGTCACGTCGAACTGCTTGCCGACTTCCTCCAGCGTGTGGTCGGTGGACATCTCGATGCCGAAGCGCATGCGCAGCACCTTGGCTTCGCGCGGCGTCAGGCCGTCGAGGATGTCCTTGACCACGTCGCGCAGGCCGGCCTGCATCGCGGCGTCGATCGGGGCGGTGTTGGCACCGTCCTCGATGAAGTCGCCCAGGTGGCTGTCGTCGTCGTCGCCGATCGGCGTTTCCATCGAGATCGGCTCCTTGGCGATCTTCATGATCTTGCGGATCTTGTCCTCTGGGATCTCCATCTTCGCCGCCAGGATGGACGCATCGGGCTCGAAGCCGAACTCCTGCAGGTGCTGGCGGCTGATGCGGTTCATCTTGTTGATGGTCTCGATCATGTGCACCGGAATGCGGATGGTGCGCGCCTGGTCGGCGATCGAGCGCGTGATGGCCTGGCGGATCCACCAGGTGGCATAGGTCGAGAACTTGTAGCCGCGGCGGTATTCGAACTTGTCCACGGCCTTCATCAGGCCGATGTTGCCTTCCTGGATCAGGTCCAGGAACTGCAGGCCGCGGTTGGTGTACTTCTTGGCGATCGAGATCACCAGGCGCAGGTTGGCCTCGATCATCTCCTTCTTCGCATCGCGCGACGCACGCTCGCCGTCGTTCATGCGCTTGTTGATGTCCTTGAGGCCGGGCAGCGGCACCACGACGCGCGTCTGCAGGTCGATCAGGTTCTGCTGCAGCTCCTGCACGGGCGGGATGTTGCGCTCGAGCACGGTGCTCCACGACTTGTTGGAGTGGGCCTGCTTGACCACCCATTCGAGGTTCAGCAGGTTGGCCGGGAATTCCTTGATGAAGGTTTCCTGGGGCATGCCGCACTTGTCGACGATGATGCGGCGCAGCTCGCGTTCCTTCTTGCGCACGTCATCGACCTGGGCACGCACCAGGTCGCACAGCTTCTCGATGGTCTTGGCCGTGAAGCGGATGGTCATCAGCTCCTCGGTCAGCGCCGCCTGCACCTTCATGTACGCGGGAGTGCCGTAGCCTTCCTTGTCGTAGATCTTGTGCATCTTCTCGAACAGGTCGCGCATCTTGTCGAAGCGCGCCAGCGCATCGTTCTTGAGCTCTTCGAGCTTCTTGGTCAGCGCCTTGGAGCCGCCCTTGCCGTCGTCGTCGTCCTCTTCGTCGAATTCGTCGAAGTCTTCCTCGGCCACGTAGTCGTCGGCTTCATTGGGGTTGGAGAAGCCGTCGACGATGGTCGAGATGACGACCTTGCCGCTGCGGATCTCCTCGGCCATGTTGAGGATCTCGGCGATCGTCGCCGGCGAGGCGCTGATGGCTTCCATCATGTCCTGCAGGCCGCCTTCGATGCGCTTGGCGATCTCGATCTCGCCTTCGCGCGTGAGCAGCTCGACGGTGCCCATCTCGCGCATGTACATGCGCACCGGGTCCGTGGTGCGGCCGAACTCGGAGTCCACGGTCGAGAGCGCGGCTTCGGCTTCTTCTTCCGCTTCCTCTTCGGTCGTGGCCGACTGGCCGGTGTTGTTCAGCAGCAGCGTCTCGGCGTCGGGCGTCTGTTCATAGACCGCCACGCCCATGTCGTTGAGCATGGAGATGACGACTTCCAGCGTTTCGGCATCGACCAGCTTGTCGGGCAGGTGGTCGTTGATCTCGCCGTGCGTCAGGTAGCCGCGCGTCTTGCCCAGCTTGATCAGCGCCTTCAGGCGCTGGCGGCGGGTCAGCATTTCCTCTTCGGTCAGGACGGTCTCGTCCAGGCCGAATTCCTTCATCAGCGCGCGTTCCTTGGCCTTGCTGATCTTCATGCGCAGCGGCTTGACCTTCTCGGTCGTGGTGCTGGCCGCGGCTTCGACCGTTTCCTCTTCGCCTTCGAGATCCGATTCGATGTCCGACAGGTCGGTGTCGTCAATGTCATCGCCTTCTTCCTTGGCCTTGGGCTTGCGGCCGCGCTTGGCGGCCGGAGCCTTGTCGGCAGCGGCAGGGGCGGCCGCCTTCCTGGCCGCGGGGGCCTTCTTCACGGCGGGTTCGGTGCCGTCTTCGGCAGCGGCCTTGGGTTTGCGGCCGCGCTTGGCGGGGGAGGCGGCCGCCAGCAGGGCGTCGGCGGCGGCAATGAGTTCGGCAGAGGTCTTGGTGGCCACGGATTTGACTTTCTTGACAGCGGAGGAGGGCTCGGTCGCTGTGGGGTTCGCAGTTGTTACGGTCTTGGCCGAGGCTTTTGGCGCGGCCTTGGCAGCTGCGGTTGCAGGCACGGATATTTCATGCGCGGCAGGGCCGGACTTGGGCAACTTCGGAGACTTTGAAGCGGGCATGAGCACCTCTGAAGCAAAATCGAACAAAGAAAACGCAAGCGCCTGGAACTGCGGCGCGTGGACGCGGGCCCACGCAAGGTGGACGGGCGTCCGGAGAAAGATCTCCCGGGCAAGATGTATGGGCGAACATTTGGGGTGCAGTCCTTGCGGTATTTGGGTCCGTGCAGTTGCTGCTACTTACGTGTTTTTCACGTTGACCCGGCCCGGAGGTGCTGCTGTCGCTCTTGCCGCTAGCTCCTAATTATATCTTTGTCCAGCTATTTCAAGAGGGATTGCGCATTTCATTTTGCAGAAACTGCAAACGCGCGTAGAGATCGCGCAGTTGCTGCGCCGCAAGCGGGTTGGTGGCAACAGCCATTGCAGCAACATGGGTTTGCTGCTTGAGATGGTCGATCAGGATGCGGTTGAGCACACCGCGCAGCTCGCGCCGCAGCTCGGGCAGCTCGCCCTCGGGCTGGGCGTGCGGCCCCGTCATCAGCTTCTCCGCCAGCGGTGCCACATCGGCATCGAGGCAGTCGCACAGCCGCTCGCGCAGCACCGCCCAGGGCTGCGCGCCATGCTCCTGAAATTGGGCCTCGAGCCAGGCAAACAAGCCGCCATGCGGCGCGGTGCAGCGCGACAGCGCATCGAAGTCCTCGTGCGAGAGCTCTTCCATGAATTCCATGTGCGCCATGAGCAGCCGCGCCGCCTGGTCGGTGCGCGTTGCCGGCGCGCTGCGCGGGCCGCGCGAGGCGGCCTCGAAGCGGTTGGCCGGCTGGCGGTCCTTCCCCCAGCTGCCTTTTTCCCATTTGCGGCCCTTGCCCGGGCTCGGACTCCAGGGGCCGCTGGCGCTGGCCTGGCCGTAGCTTTCCACAGGGGCACTGTCGGGCGCCCAGCCCATGTCAGGCGGGGCGCCATGGCTGCCGGCGTCGGGGCTGGGGGCAGGGGCGCTGCGTGTGCCGGGACGCGCGGGCTCCTTGCTCCACAGCTCGCTCAGGTCCTGCAGCTGCAGCTGGGTCAGCTCGGCAATTTCCGCCAGCAGCTGGCGCTTGAGCACGCCATCGGGCAGCAGGGCCCACAGCGGGCGCGCGTTGCTGGCCATGCGCGCGCGGCCCTCGGCCAGGCCCAGGTCGCAGCCTTCGCTGGCGGCATCGATCAGGAAGCGGCTCAATGGCTTGGCATCGCCGACCTGGCGCGCAAAGGCATCGCTGCCGAATTCGCGGATGAAGCTGTCGGGGTCGTGCTCGGCCGGCAGGAACAGGAACTTGAGGCTGCGCGTATCGGTGGCATAGGGCAGCGCGGCTTCGAGCGCCTTGTGCGCCGCGCGCCGGCCGGCGGCGTCACCGTCGAAGCTGAAGACCACGGAGTCTGTGAAGCGGAACAGCTTCTGCACATGGTCGGGCGTGCAGGCCGTGCCCAAAGTGGCCACTGCATTGGCGAAGCCCAGCTGGGCCAGCGCCACCACGTCCATATAGCCTTCGGTCACCAGCGCATAGCCCATCTCGCGCAGCGCGTTGCGCGCCTCGAACAGGCCGTAGAGCTCGCGCCCCTTGTGGAAGACCGGGGTTTCGGGGGAATTGAGGTATTTGGGCTTCTCGTCGCCGAACACCCGGCCGCCGAAGCCGATGCACTCGCCCTTGACGTTGCGGATCGGGAACATCAAGCGGTCGCGGAAGCGGTCGTAGCGCTTGTTGTCCTCCTCGTTGACGATCACCAGCCCGCTCTCGTGCAGCAGCGGGTCGTCATACTGGGCAAAGACGCTGGCCAGGCTGCGCCAGCCCTCGGGCGCATAGCCCAGGCCGAAGCGCGCCGCCGTGGCGCCCGTGACGCCGCGGCGCTTGAGGTAGGCGATGGCGTGGGGCGAATCCTTGAGATGGCGGCGGTAGGCATCGCCGGCTTTTTCCAGCACGTCGCTGAGCGTCGCCTGCTTTTCCTTCTGCGCGGCCTGGCGCTGGCGCTCCTGCGGGCTCAGGTCATCCTGGGGCACGACCAGGCCGACCTGGCCGGCAAGGTCCTGCACGGCTTCGACGAAGCCCATGCCGGCATGCTCCATCAGGAAGCCGATGGCATTGCCATTCTTGCCGCAGCCGAAGCAGTGGTAGAACTGTTTGGAGGGGCTGACGCTGAACGACGGCGACTTCTCGCCATGGAAGGGGCACAGCCCCATGAAGTTCGCGCCGCCCTTGCGCAGCTGCACGTAGCGGCCGACGATGTCGACCACGTCCACGCGGGACAGCAGCTCTTGGATGAACGTTTGGGGAATGGACACCGGCCGTATTTTGAACCATCCGGCGCCGCCGCGGCCCGGCAGGGGCAAGGCGCCCGTGCATCCTGCAGCGCCAATGCCACGCCCATAAAAATGGCCCGCACCTTGCGATGCGGGCCGGTCTCCTCCGCCCCGGTACATGCCGGGGTGGTCCTCTGTTGTCCGTGATTTCCGCGGCGAGGGCGGCGCCTCATGCGGGAAAGAACGTCATTGTAGGAAGCTTGCGGCCGTGCGGCCACCGTTTTCTTTTTGATAAATGATGTTTTATATAAGACATGAGAGTTGGACTGTTCGGAAAATGCACGGCGGCATTTTCATGGCATCGCAAGTCCATGTTTCATATGGTTATTTCTTGTTTTCAGTAAGTGCAGAAAGCTCAGGATTGGATGAATGAGGCGTAATTCCTGAGAGGTTTGATGGGGAAATATGTGTGGAAAAGGGTATTTGGAACGTTGTGGCCTCCAGGTTGTGCCTGCCTGCGGAGCACGTTCCCAGTTTGCAGCGAGGCCGCTCGTCCTTCGGCAAGATCAGGACGAACGGTGGCAGACCACCCCATCCACCGTCGTTCGCCCTGAGCCCTTCGAAGGGCGGACGGCCCCCCTCAAGTGCCGGGGGGCCTTCCTCCAGGTCGCTGGCCCTCAATGCCCCACAGACCGCGAAAACACCTGGATCACCACCACCCCCGCCACGATCAGCCCCATGCCGATCAGCGCCGCGGCATCGAGCGTCTGTCCCTGCCAGAACCAGGCGATGGCCGAAACCAGCACGATGCCGGCACCGGACCAGATGGCATAGGCCACGCCCGTGGGCACGGTGCGCAGCGTCAGCGAGAGAAAGAAAAAGGCCAGCGCATAGCCCGTGGCCGTGATGACCGAGGGCCACAGCCGCGTGAAGCCCTCGGCGCTCCTGAGGAAAGAGGTGGCGATGACCTCGCAGACGATGGCCAGCGCCAGATAGAGATAGCTGATGGACATGGCGAGCGTCAGAGGGCAGGGTAGTCGCCCGTGCCCTCGGGCCAGGGGGTCAGCACTTCATAGCCGGTCTCGGTCACGCAGACCATGTGCTCCCACTGGGCGGACAGCGACTTGTCGTTGGTGATCACGGTCCAGCCGTCGCTGAGCTCGCGCGTCGCGGCCTTGCCGGCGTTGAGCATGGGCTCGATGGTGAAGATCATGCCGGGCTCGAGCTTCAGGCCCTGGCCGGGCGTGCCGTAGTTCAGCACGTCGGGCGTGTCGTGGTAGATGCGGCCGATGCCGTGGCCGCAATACTCCTGCACCACCGTGAAGCGTGCGCGCCGGGCCACGCTTTCAATGGCATGTCCGACATCGCCCAGCGTCGCGCCGGGGCGCACCGCCTGCACGCCCGCGCGCATGGCCTCATAGGCGGTGCGCACCAGGCGCCGCGCCTGGGCGCGCGGCTCGCCCACCATGTACATGCGGCTGGTGTCGCCGAACCAGCCGTCCTTGATCAGCGCCACGTCAACGTTGACGATGTCGCCATCCTTGAGGACCTCGCGGTCCGAGGGGATGCCATGGCACACGACATGGTTGACCGAGGCGCAGATGGTCTTGGTGTAGCCGTGGTAGCCGATGTTGGCGGGGATGCAGCCCAGCGTGTCGACGATGTAGTCATGGCAAAGCTTGTCGAGCTGGTTGGTGCTCACGCCGGCGCGTACATGCGGCACCAGCATGGCCAGCACCTCGGCGGCCAGCTGCCCGGCACGGCGCGCTTGCGCGATGTCGGCGACGGTGTGGATCGGAGGGGAGCTCGAGCGCCTCATTGGGCGGCTCCAGGGGCCGGGCGTGGCGCTGCGTCGGGGCGTTGCGTGGGCAGCGCAAAGGACGCGGGCGCGGCCTGCTGGATCAGCAGTTGGCAGATGTCCGAATAGGTCAGCAGCGGATGCAGCTCGGACATCATGCCGACCCGCAGCCAGTGCTCGGCCTGGGCGTTGATGGAACGGCTCAGGGCCGTGCTGGCGGTGCGCACGCTGTCATGCAGTGCGTCTGATATTTTGACGATTCCCATGGAGCGCTATTATACGTTCCATTACGTTTCGTATATTCCACAGGATCTTGGTCAGCCGAAACGGCGCCGCCCCCCGCCTCAAGGCAGGAGCTTGATGAACAGCTGGATCATTCCCGCATTGACGATGTCGATGAAGAAGGCTCCGACCATCGGCACGATCAGAAATGACTTATGCGAGGGCCCGTATTGCGTGGTGATGGCCTGCATGTTGGCAATGGCGGTGGGCGTCGCGCCCATGCCGAAACCGCAGTGCCCCGCGGCCAGCACGGCCGCGTCGTAGTTCCTGCCCATCACGCGGAAGGTGACGAAGGCGGCATACAGCCCCATGGTCAGCGTCTGCGCCAGCAATATGACCATCAGCGGCGCGGCCAGTCCGCTGAGCTCCCACAGCTTGAGCGACAGCAGCGCGATGGCCAGGTAGATCGACAGGGACACGTTGCCGAACAGGTCGATGGCGCGGTCGAAGACCTGGAACTTGAACACGTAGTCCAGGGTATTGCGCAGGATCACGCCGCCGCCCAGCGCCCAGACGAAGGTCGGCAGCTCGAAGGCCGTGCCCTGCGCGAAACCGGTCATGAATTCGGCAAAGCCCAGGCAGGCGGCAAACAGCGCCAGCGTCTCGATGGCGGCGTTGGTCGTGATCAGCCGGATCTTCTGCGGGTTCTCGAAATTTGCCTCGTCGGGTGCTGACTGAACCGATGCATCGCCGTGGCCGCGCAGCCGGTGGCGCGTGACCAACCCCTTGGCCAGCGGCCCGCCGATCAGCCCGCCGATGACCAGGCCAAAGGTGGCACAGGCAATGCCCAGCGTGAGCGCGCCCTGGATGCCGTGCTCTTTCTCGAACACCCCGGCCCAGGCACCGGCCGTGCCATGGCCGCCGACCAGCGTGATCGAGCCGGCAATCAGGCCGATCAGCGGATCCAGGCCCAGCGCCGCCGCCAGGCCGATGCCCACGGCGTTTTGCACCACGATGAAGATGCTGATGATGAACAGGAACAGCACCAGCGCCGAGCCGCCTTCGCGCAGCTTGGAGAAGTTGGCGCTCAGGCCGATCGAGGAGAAGAACAGCAGCATGAACCCGGTCTGCAGGCCGCTGCTGAAGGTGATGGAGTAGCCGGTGAACTCGTGGACGGCAAAGATCAGCGCCGCTGCGACCAATCCGCCGGCCACGGGCTCGGGAATGTTGAAGTCGCGCAGGAAGCGGATTCTCTGGACCAGGAATTTGCCCGCCAGCAGCACCAGGGCTGCGCAGATGAGGGTGTAGTAGGTGCTGAAGCTCAGTTGCATGCGGCTTGGAAAGACAAGATGGCTGCGCCATCGGGAGGCAGGGCCGGAGGCCGGGCGGCCTGGGCGAAGGCCAGGCGGCGGAAAAAGGCGCGCAGTGTAGCACTCACTTCCGGCGCTTCAGCCCAAAGCCCGCATGCACGGGGGCAGCTCAGCGCGTGAGCACGAGTTTGCCCATCACCGCTCGCGAACCCATGCGCGCATACGCCGTCGGCAGTTGCGACAGCTCCATGGTGCAGTCGATCACCGGCTTGATCTTTCCCTGCCGGTACCACTCGAGCAGCGTGGCCATCATGGCGGCGTTGGCCTGCGGCTCGCGCCGGGCGAAGTCGCCCCAGAAGACGCCGACCAGCGAGGCGCCCTTGAGCAGCGCCAGGTTCCAGGGCAGCGCGGGTATGGGGCCGGCCGCGAAGCCGACCACGAGATAGCGCCCGCGCCAGGCAATGGAGCGGAAGGCAGGCTCGGCCAGCGCGCCGCCCACCGGGTCGTAGACCACATCCGGGCCCTTGCCACCGGTCGCGGCTTTCAGCGCCTCGCGCAGGTCGGCAGCGCCGTAATTGATGGTGGCATCGGCGCCCAGCGAGGCGCACAGCGCGCATTTCTCGTCGCTCGAAGCCGCGGCGATGACGCGCGCGCCCGCGGCCTTGGCGATCTGGATGGCTGCCGTGCCCACGCCGCCGGCCGCGCCCAGCACCAGCACGGTCTCGCCGGCGGCGAGCTGCGCGCGGTCGATCAGCGCATGGTGCGATGTGGCATAGGTCATGATGAACGCGGCCGCATCGACCAGCGGGAAGTCGGCGGGCAGCGGCACGCAGGCGGCGGCCGGCGCGATGACATGGGTGCCGAAGCCGCCCGTGCCGCTGAGGCAGGCCACGTGCTGGCCGACCTGCAGCTGCCGCACGCCTGCGCCCACGGCGCGCACCACGCCGGCGAATTCCGAGCCGGGCACGAAGGGCAGCGGCGGCTTGATCTGGTACTTGCCCTGCACGATCAGCAGGTCGGGAAAATTCAGGCTGGCGGCCTTGATCTCGACCAGCACCTCGCCGGCGCCAGGTTCCGGGGTCGGCAGTTCCGTCCATTGCAGCGCATCGACGCCCGTGGGCGTCGTACATAGCCAGGCTTGCATGCAGGTCTCCCGTCGTTGTGTTGCAGGAATGATAGAAGCCGGGCCGGCTGGGGCTTGTCCCTGCCGCGACGGGGTCGGAGGGCGCCTACAATCCGCACCATCCCATGAAAATCCTGATTTCCAACGATGACGGTTATCAAGCGCCCGGACTGGTCGCGCTTTATGAATCGTTGAAGACCATCGCCGAGGTGGAGGTGGTCGCGCCCGAGCACAACAACAGTGCCAAATCCAACGCCCTGACGCTGCACTCGCCGCTGTACGTGCACCAGGCCCCGAACGGCTTCCGCTATGTAAACGGCACGCCGGCCGATTGCGTGCACATCGCGCTGACGGGACTGCTGGGCTACCGCCCGGACCTGGTGGTGTCCGGCATCAACAACGGCGCCAACATGGGCGACGACACGATCTATTCGGGCACCGTGGGCGCGGCCATGGAAGGCTACCTGTTCGGAATTCCCGCCATCGCGTTTTCGCAGGTGGACCGGGGCTGGACCGAGATCGAGGCCGCGGCCGCCAAGGCGCGCGAGATCGTGCAGCAGATGCAGCAGCAGCAACTGGTCGGCGACGCGCCCTGGCTGCTCAACGTCAACATCCCCAACATGCCGCTGGAGGCCATACAGCCGCTCAAGCTGTGCCGGCTGGGGCGCCGGCACGCGGCCGAACGCGTGATCATTCAGGAAAGCCCCCGGGGAGAAGTCATGTACTGGATCGGCAGCGCGGGCGCGGCAAAGGATGACGCCGAGGGCACGGATTTCCATGCCACGGCGCATGGGCATGTGGCGGTCACTCCGCTCAAGGTCGACCTGACCGACCATGAGAACCTGCGCTACTGGGCGCAGACCGCGGCGCGCATCGCCGAGGCCGCCGAGAAGGAAGCCGCGCCGTGACCGAGCGCCGACCCGGTTTTCCTTCGTGGATTGCGTCTTCCGCCAATCCCGGTGCATCGCGCTCCGGCGCCAAGCCCGCAGCCCGCAACCTGGTCGGGCAGGCACCGCGCGCCCCGATGCCGCTGCCCATGCCCATCGGCGTGGGCATGGATTCGGTGGCGGTGCGCAGCCGCATGGTGCAGCGCCTGGCGCAGGGCGGCGTCACCTCGCAGGCGGTGCTGCAGGCCATGGCCAGCGTCGAGCGCCACCATTTCGTCGACAGCGCGCTGGTCAATCAGGCCTATGAGGACACCAGCCTGCCGATCGGGTTGGGCCAGACGATCTCCAAGCCCAGCGTCGTGGCACGCATGACGGCGCTGCTGCTGGGCGCCGAATGCGCTCGCGCAGGGCTGGGCCGGGTGCTGGAGATCGGCACCGGCTGCGGCTACCAGGCAGCGGTGCTGGGCCGGGTGGCGCAGGAGGTCTATTCCATCGAGCGATTGCGCGGTTTGCACGAGAAGGCGCGCACCAATCTGCGCCCGCTGCGGCTGGCACACGTGCATCTGCTGTTCGGTGACGGTATGCTTGGCTATGCCCAGGGTGCGCCCTATGCGGGTATTCTCGCGGCTGCGGGGGGCGATGCCATCCCCGATGCCTGGTGCGAACAACTGGCCGTCGGCGGGCGGCTGGTCGCGCCCATGGGCAACGCGACGGGCGGGCAGAGTCTGCTGGTCATCGACAAGACGTCCTATGGGCTCAAAAGGACGGTTCTCGAGGCGGTGAACTTTGTCCCTTTAAAATCAGGTATTGCCTAAAAGGGATTGCTTATGTTGGTATCGCGAAGTCTTGGGGCTTGGGGATCTGTGCTGCTTGCGGGCCTGGTGCTTGCGGGCTGTGGTTCACAAGTGAACAGGGCTCCAGTGGAAGATCGGGGCTCGGCCTCGTCGGGGGGCACCCTGTCGTCGGGTGCGGCCGCCAAGCCCTTGCCGGGTGCGGAGAATGCAGGCAAGCCCGGCTATTACACGGTGCGTCCGGGCGACACGCTGATCCGCATCGGCCTGGAGAACGGCCAGAGCTGGAAGGACATTGCGCGCTGGAGCAACCTCGACAACCCCAACCTGATCGAGGTGGGGCAGGTGCTGCGCGTGGTGCCGCCGGGCTCGTCCATGGCGGCTGCGCCGGCGCCCACCGATTCCGCCACTGGCCGCGGCGTGGCGCCGGTCGTGGTCGGAGGCGGCGATCCCGCAGCGCCGGCAACGGTGCTGCCCGGAGCGTCCACGCCCTCCAGGCCCGCAGCCTCGGCGCAAAGCGGCTCGGATGAAAGCCTCGGCTTCATCTGGCCGGCATCGGGCAGCCTGATCGCGGGCTTCGACGAAGCGCGCAACAAGGGCTATGACATTGCCGGCAAGGCCGGGGACCCGGTCATTGCGGCCGCGGACGGACGGGTGGTCTATGCCGGCGCGGGCCTGCGTGGCTACGGCAACCTGATCATCCTCAAGCACAACAACACCTACTTGACGGCCTACGCGCACAACCAGACGCTGCTGGTCAAGGAAGACCAGAGCGTGCGCAAGGGCCAGAAGATCGCCGAGATGGGCAGCACTGACGCCGACCGCGTGAAGCTGCACTTCGAGGTGCGCCGCCAGGGCAAGCCGGTGGATCCTTCCAGGTATCTGCCGGCACGTTGAAAGCCCTTCGCGCCTGATTGCGCGTTGGCCGTCCATCCTTCGACAGGCTCAGGACGAACGGTTCGCGGACCGTTCGTCCTGAGTGCGTTTGGGGGCATTTGATAATAGACGCATGGCGTGTGGATATTCCCGCGCGCCATCCACTCTCCATGAACCCTCTTTCTCCCGAGCCGGACACGTCTCTCAGCGAGGACTCGGTTGCGCTCGAAGAAGAAGTTCTCGAGACGCGCCAGGCCCCTGTAGGCATCGAGCAGCATGGCACGCGGCTGGACCGCGCGCTGTGCGTGCTGGTGCCCGAATTCTCGCGCAGCTACCTGCAGCAGCTGCTGGCGCTGGGCGCCGTGCAGCTCAACCAGCGCGTGGTGGAGAAGGCCGCGCTCAAGGTCAAGGCCGGCGACCAGCTGCGCATCGAGATGCGCCCCACGCTGCAGAGCCAGGCCTTCCAGCCCGAGCCCCTGCCGCTCGACGTCGTTTATGAGGACGAATACCTGCTCGTGGTCAACAAGGCCCCGGGCATGGTGGTGCACCCCGCGCCCGGCAACTGGAGCGGCACGCTGCTGAACGCGCTGCTGGCGCGCGACCCGAAGGTGGCCGTGGTGCCGCGCGCGGGCATCGTGCACCGCCTGGACAAGGACACCAGCGGCCTGATGGTGGTCGCGCGCGACCGCCTGACCATGGATGCGCTGGTGGCGCTGATCGCCGCGCGCGACGTCAGCCGCCAGTACCTGGCGCTGGCGCACAAGCCCTGGCTGGGCGCGCGCAGCTGCTCGGTGAACCGGCCCATCGGGCGCGACCCGCGCAACCGCCTGAAGATGGCGGTGGTGGACCTGGCGCAGCATCCGGGCAAGGCCGCGCAGACCGATTTCGCGCTGGTGTCCGGTTGCGACGAGGGCGCGCTGGTGCATTGCACGCTGCATACCGGCCGCACGCACCAGATCCGCGTGCACATGGCCTCCATCGGCCATCCGCTGGTGGCCGACGGCACCTATGGCGGCCATCCGGCCGCGGGCATGCAGCGCCAGGCACTGCATGCCTTCCGCCTGGCTTTCGTGCACCCGATGACCGGCAAGGCGCTGGAATTCCAGGCAAAGCTGCCGGCCGACATGCAGACGGCCTGCGAATCCTGGGGGTTAGCGCTGGCGCCCTAAGGGGAATGCGCGCGCTCGGCTACAATCCGCCCCAGGTTCCGGCCTGCGCCGCGCAGGCGCCAGGCCGGGATACCCGCTGACGCCTGCGCGTCTTCGCCCCCTCCCCTGAAGCCCCGCCTCCGGCGGCGCGTTACCCCGAGTCGCTGCACGATGAATACGGTCGATGCCAAACGGGTTCTGGAAACTGCTCTGATCTGCGCGCTGCAACCGGTCTCCGTGCGGGACCTGCGTGCGCTTTTCGACGATGCACTTGGAACCGACACTGTCAAGGGCCTGCTGCTAGAGCTGCAGGAGGACTGGGCGCTGCGCGGCGTGGAGCTGGTGCAGGTGGCCTCGGGCTGGCGCTTCCAGAGCCGGCCGGAGATGCGCGTGTACCTCGACCGGCTGCATCCGGAAAAGCCGCCGCGCTACACCCGCGCGGCGCTCGAGACGCTGGCCATCATCGCCTACAAGCAGCCGGTCACGCGCGGCGACATCGAGGACATCCGCGGGGTCACGGTGAACAGCCTGCTGATCAAGCAGTTCGAGGACCGCGGCTGGGTCGAGGTCATCGGCCACCGCGAGACGGTGGGACGGCCGGCGCTGCTGGCCACGACGCGGCAGTTTCTGGACGACCTGGGATTGCAGTCCCTCGACCAGTTGCCCGAGATGCAGGCCGGCGTGCCGCAGCAGGACCTTTTCAAGGCCCTGGAGACGCCGGCAGCCGATACGGCAGGAGCAGCGGCAGGGAATCTGGACGGCGCCGAGGCGCCATCCACGCCAGCGGGGCAGGGCGCCGCTGGCCCGGACGGGCAGGCTTCGCTCCTGCCCCAGCTTTGAACGGACATGTCACGCAGGGATGCGACACAGGAAAAACATGATGAATGATTCGACGGCGGATAAACACGGCAACCCCGACGCGGTGCCCGGTACGGACGCAAGCGCGCAGGAGCGCCCCGCGCGCCAGCGCCCCCAGCCGCGCCCGCGCCCGCAGCAGGTCAAGGGCGCGTTCGGCAAGGGTCCGCGCCGCAACACCGCGGTGCCACGCCAGCCTTTGCCGAGCGAAGCCGCGCCGCTTCAGGCCACGCCCGTCGAGGGCTTCGATTTCGCCGATGTGGTGGCCGGAGAGCTCGATGCCCAGGAACTGCAGCCCGAGGACGCAGCCGCGCCCAAGCGCGTGCTGACGCCGCAGGCCGAGTCGCCCAAGCTGCACAAGGTGCTGGCGCAGGCCGGCATGGGCTCGCGCCTGGAGATGGAAAAGCTGATCGTCGAGGGCAAGATCTCGGTCAACAACGAGCCGGCCCACGTCGGCCAGCGGGTGCAGGTGGGCGACCAGATCAAGGTCAATGGGCGGCTGATCCGCTACCGTATCGCGGGCCCCGAGGCGCGCGTGCTGGCCTACCACAAGCCGGCAGGCGAAGTGGTGAGCCATGACGATCCGCAGAACCGCCCGACGGTGTTTCGCCGCCTGCCGCGCCTGCACCAGGGCAAGTGGCAGTCCATCGGCCGCCTCGACCTGAACACCGAGGGCCTGCTGCTGTTCACCAACTCCGGCGACCTGGCCAACAAGCTGATGCACCCGCGCTTCGGCCTGGAGCGCGAGTATGCGGTGCGCGTGCTCGGCGCGCTGAACAAGGAAGAGAAGCAGCGGCTGCTGGACGGCGTGCAGCTCGAGGACGGCGAGGCCGCCTTCGGCTCCATCGAGGACGGTGGGGGCGAGGGCGCGAACTGCTGGTACCGCGTGACGATCTCCGAAGGCCGCAACCGCGAGGTGCGGCGCATGTTCGAGGCCGTGGGCCATGCCGTGAGCCGGCTGATCCGCATCCGCTACGGCGCGATGCTGCTGCCGCGCGGCCTCAAGCGCGGCGCCTTCATGGAGCTCGACGAGAAGGACATCCAGGCGCTGCGCCAGGCGGCGCGCAACCCCGAGGAGCGCGACGCCGAGCGCGCCCCGCGTGGCGCGGCGCGCGCCTCCGGCCGCGGCGCGGCACCGGCGCCGGCGCGCAAGGGTGGCGGCATCTTTGCCGCCCGCACCCCCGCACCGCGCGATGGCGCGGGCCGCAGGCCGGCGCAGGGCGGCCAGGCCCAGCCCGATCCGCTGAAGACCTCGGTGGGCTATATCGGCGAAGACAGCCTGTCGCGCGCCCGCAAGGACGCCAAGCGCGCCACGGCCCAGCGGCGCGGCCGCCGCTGAGCAGGAGTGCTGAGCCCGGGTTGATGGATCAGGGTGCCCGCAGTCTCCAGTGGAGGCCCGGGTGTATGCGCGAGATCGCTAGAATGAGGGGTTTTGTTCTCACGGACAAAAATCTTTCAATCCCTCAAGGAAAATCAAATGGCTATCGAACGCACCCTCTCCATCATCAAGCCCGACGCAGTCGCCAAGAACGTGATCGGCCAGATCTACGCCCGTTTCGAAGGCGCTGGCCTGAAGATCGTCGCTGCCCGCATGGTGCACCTGTCGCGCAACGAAGCCGAGCAGTTCTACGCTGTCCACAGCGCACGTCCTTTCTTCAAGGACCTGGTGGACTTCATGATCTCCGGCCCCGTGATGGTCACGGCCCTGGAAGGCGAGAACGCCATCCTGACGAACCGTGAACTGATGGGCGCCACCGACCCCAAGAAGGCAGAAGCCGGCACGATCCGCGCCGACTTCGCCGACAGCATCGACGCCAATGCAGTGCATGGCTCGGACGCTGCTGAAACCGCGGCAGTGGAAGTTGCCTTCTTCTTCCCCGGCCTGAACATCTACTCGCGTTGATCGCGTGGACGCCGCAGGGCGAGAGGCCTTCGGGCCTTTTGCCGGCGGCGCCTGGCGGCCGGCGTGGACCTGCATGCCGATATGACTACCACCAACCTTCTCGAATTCGATCTCGACGGACTGTGCGCCTACTGCGAACAGCTCGGGGAGAAGCGTTTCAGGGCGACGCAGCTGTTTCGCTGGATCCACCAGCGCGGTGCGAGCGACTTTGAACAAATGAGCGATCTCGCCAAGTCCCTGCGCGAGAAGCTCAAGGCGCGTGCCCACATCACGGCGCTGCCGGTCATCACCGAGCATGTGTCCCAGGACGGCACCGTCAAATGGCTGTTTGACGTGGGCGACGGCAATGCGGTCGAAGCGGTGTTCATTCCCGAGGATGACCGGGGCACGCTTTGCATTTCCTCGCAGGCTGGCTGTGCCGTGGGCTGCCGTTTCTGCTCGACGGGCCACCAGGGCTTCAGCCGCAACCTCACCACGGGCGAGATCCTGGCCCAGCTGTGGTTTGCCGAGCATGCGCTGCGCAAGCGCCTGGGCGTGAGCGAGCGCGTCATCTCCAACGTGGTGATGATGGGCATGGGCGAGCCGCTGCAGAACTACACGGCGCTGGTGCCGGCGCTGCGCGTCATGCTGGACGACCATGGCTACGGCATGTCGCGCCGGCGCGTGACGGTCTCGACCTCCGGCGTCGTGCCGATGATGGACCGCCTGGGCCTGGACTGCCCGGTGGCGCTGGCGGTGTCGCTGCATGCGCCCATCGACGCGCTGCGCGACGACCTGGTGCCGCTGAACCGCAAATACCCGATCGAGGAACTGATGCAGGCCTGCGAGCGCTACCTCGAGCACGCGCCGCGCGACTTCATCACCTTCGAATACTGCATGCTCGACGGCGTCAACGACCAGCCCGAGCATGCCGAGCAGCTGGTCAGGTTGGTGCGCAGCCATGGCGGCGGCCGGCCCTGGTGCAAGCTCAACCTGATTCCCTTCAATCCGTTTCCGGCCTCGGGCCTGCTGCGCTCGCCCAACAGCCAGGTGGCGGAATTCGCGCGCATCCTGACCCAGGCGGGCATCGTCACCACCGTGCGCAAGACGCGCGGCGACGACATCGATGCAGCCTGCGGCCAGCTGGCCGGCGATGTCAAGGACCGCACGCGCGCCGCCGAGCGCATGGCCAAGCGCCGCACCATCACCATCGCTCCCGCTCCCTGAGGAAAACACAAGGCTCATGGCATGAATCCTGGAAACATCGCACGGCTGCCCACTTCCTGTCGCCATTGGGGGCTTGCCGCCTGCCTGGGCCTGGTGCTGCTCACCGGCTGTGCGAGCGGGCCGCGCGATGCAGCCAGCGTCCAGGGCGACATCGTCACGCCGTCCGATGAAAGCGAAGTGCGCCGCCGCGCGCGCATCCGCATGGAGCTGGCGGCCAGCTATTTCCAGCTCGGCAAGACCGAGATCGCGCTCGACGAGATCAAGCAGTCTCTGGCCACCGATCCGAACTATGCCGAGGCGCAGCAGCTGCGCGGCCTGATCTACATGCAGCTGGGCGACCCGGCGCTGGCCGAGGAGGCCTTCCGCCGCGCGCTGGCGCTGGCGCCGCGCGACGCCAACATCATGCACAACTATGGCTGGCTGCTGTGCCAGCAAAAGCGCTTCGCGCAGGCCGATCAGCAGTTCGACGCGGCGCTGGCCGAGCCGCGCTACCAGGCGGCCGCCAAGACCTGGATGGCCAAGGGCCTGTGCCACGAGAGCGCGGGCCAGCACAAGCTGGCCGAGCAGGCGCTGTTCAAGGCTTCCGAAATGGATTCCGGCAACCCGGTCGTCACCTACAACCTGGCCAACGTGCTGTATGTTCAGGGGGAAGTGACGCGTGCGCGTTTCTATATCCGCCGCCTGAACAACAGCGAGCAGGCCAACGCCGAGTCGCTGTGGCTGGGCATCAAGATCGAGCGCTCCCTGCGCGACGAGCTGGCCATGCAGCAGCTGGCCGGCGCGCTGGGACGTCGCTATCCGGAATCGCGCGAGTGGTTGGCCTATCAACGGGGTGCATTCAATGAGTGAGAGAGAGTTGCCGGTGTCCGGTGTTTTGGAAACGCAGCAGGCGGGGGCGCCCGCGCAGGCCACGGCCGGACAGCAGTTGCGCCAGGCGCGCGAGGCCGCGGGGCTGCATGTGGCGGCGCTGGCCGGCGCGCTCAAGGTGCCGGTGCACAAGCTCGAGGCGCTCGAGGCCGACGATTACGCGGCTTTTTCCGACCACGTGTTCATGCGCGGCCTGGCGTCGAGCATCTGCCGCACGCTGGGGCTCGAAGCGCAACCGGTGCTGGACAAGCTGCCGCGCAGCGCGGCCAAGGGCTTCGACGCGCAGCGCACCTTCCTGAACGCGCCGATCAAGGAGCGCCAGAGCAGCGGCATGGCGGCCGGCAGCGGCGGCGTGTCGCGCAAGGCGATCGGCGCGGTCGTCGTGCTGCTGGCGGCAGCGGCTGCGGTCTATTTCCTGCCGGATGGCCTGTTCGATCGCGATGCTGCAGGCGAGGGCGCTCCGGGAGCCGCTGCTCCGGCCACCGTGAGCCAGCCGGTGCAGGCCGTGCCCGCGCCCGCGGCCGCTTTGCCCGCCGCTTCCGTTGCAGATGCACCCGCCGCCGCTGCGCTGCCGGTGGCCCCGGCTGATACGCCGGCGGCCGCAGCGCCGGCTGCCGCAGCGCCGGCTGCCGCGACCGCTCCCGCGGCAGCCGAGGCCTTGCCCGCGGCGGCCGAGACCCCGGCGCTGCCCGGGCAGGCGCCGCTGGTGTTCAACGCCACGGCAACGTCGTGGATCCAGGTCAGGGATGCGCGCGGCGCGGTGGTGCTGAGCAAGACGCTGAATGCCGGTGAATCGGCGCAGGTGTCGGCGCAGGTACCAATGCAGGTGGTGGTGGGCCGCGTCGATGCGACCACGCTGCAGGTGCGCGGCCAGGCTTTCGACCTGGCGGCCGCGGCCCAGGGCCGCAATGTCGCACGCTTCGAGGTGAAATAAGTGAACAACCCCCAACCCAT
Organism: Comamonas endophytica; assembly: GCF_023634805.2. Lineage (NCBI taxonomy): Bacteria > Pseudomonadati > Pseudomonadota > Betaproteobacteria > Burkholderiales > Comamonadaceae > Comamonas > Comamonas endophytica. The sequence continues at coordinate 788,181 of NZ_CP106881.1, read as the reverse complement.
TCCCATGTCCGCGCCCGCCGCGCGGCGCTCGCGCCAGGCGCGCGTCGTCTGGGGCGACCGCGTCGTCACCGTGGGCGGCGATGCGCCGGTGCGCATCCAGTCGATGACCAACACCGACACCGTCGAGGCGATCGAGACCGCGATCCAGGTGCGCGAGCTGGCCCAGGCCGGATCGGAGATGGTGCGCATCACGGTGAACACGCCCGAGGCCGCGGCGGCCGTGCCCTATATCCGCGAGCAGCTCGACCGCATGGGCGAGAACGTGCCGCTGGTCGGCGACTTCCACTACAACGGCCACCGGCTGCTGACCGAATACCCGGAATGCGCCAAGGCGCTGTCCAAGTACCGCATCAACCCCGGCAACGTCGGCAAGGGCGACAAGCGCGACAAGCAGTTCGGCCAGATGATCGAGGCCGCGGCGCGCTATGACAAGGCGGTGCGCATCGGCGTGAACTGGGGCAGCCTGGACCAGGAGCTGCTGGCCAGCCTGATGGACCAGAACAGCCGCCGCGCCCAGCCGTGGGACGCGCGCCAGGTGATGTACGAGGCGCTGATCACCTCGGCCATCGACTCCGCGCGCCTGGCCGAATCGATGGGCCTGGCCGGCAACCAGATCATCCTGTCGTGCAAGGTCAGCGGCGTGCAGGACCTGATCTCGGTCTACCGCGAGCTCGCGCGCCGCTGCGACTACGCGCTGCACCTGGGCCTGACCGAGGCCGGCATGGGCACCAAGGGCACCGTGGCGTCGACCGCTGCGCTGGCGGTGCTGCTGCAGGAAGGCATCGGCGACACCATCCGCGTATCGCTCACACCCCAGCCCGGCGAGGCGCGCACCCAGGAGGTGGTCGTGGCCGGCGAGATCCTGCAGTCGCTGGGCCTGCGCATGTTCGTGCCCAGCGTCACCGCCTGCCCGGGCTGTGGCCGCACCACCAGCACCACCTTCCAGGAACTGGCCAAGCGCATCGACGACCACCTGCGCTCGCAGATGCCGGTCTGGCGCCTGCGCTATCCGGGTGTCGAGGCGATGCGCGTGGCCGTCATGGGCTGCATCGTCAACGGCCCCGGCGAGAGCAAGCATGCCGACATCGGCATCAGCCTGCCGGGCAACGGCGAGGCGCCCGCGGCGCCGGTGTTCATCGACGGCGAGAAGGCCATGACGCTGCGCGGGGACCATATCGCCGAGGAATTCCACGCCATCGTCGACCAGTATGTGCAGCGCCGCTATGGCGCCGCGACGCAGTAGCCGCATCCGGCGCGCTGCCCGGGCCCGCGTGCCCGTCTTTTCATTTCTCCATTTTTTGCCGTGACCACTGAAACCAAAGCCTCTCCCAAGCCGGGAAAGATTGTTGCCGTCAAAGGCATGAACGATATCCTTCCACCCGATTCCGCCCGCTGGGAATGGCTGGAAGGCAAGGTGCGCAGCCTGATGCAGCGCTATGCCTACCGCAACATCCGCACGCCCATCGTCGAGCCGACCCCGCTGTTCGTGCGCGGCCTGGGCGAGGTGACCGATATCGTGGAAAAGGAGATGTACTCCTTCGAGGACCGGCTCAACGGCGAGCAGCTGACGCTGCGCCCCGAGGCCACGGCCGGCGTGGTGCGCGCGGTGGTGGAAAGCAACCTGCTGTACGACGGCGGCAAGCGCCTGTACTACATGGGCCCGATGTTCCGCCACGAGCGCCCGCAGCGCGGCCGCTACCGCCAGTTCCACCAGATCGGCGCGGAAGCGCTGGGCTTCCACGGCGCCGAGGTCGATGCCGAGCTGATCCTGCTGGCCGACGCGCTGTGGAAGGAACTGGGCCTGCAGCAGGTGCGCCTGGAGCTCAACAGCCTGGGCCAGCCCGAGGAGCGCAAGGCGCACCGCGCGGCGCTGATCGCCTACCTGGAGCAGCACCACGAGCTGCTGGACGAGGAAGCCAAGCGCCGCCTGCACAGCAACCCGCTGCGCATCCTCGACACCAAGAACCCGGCCATGCAGGCCATGGTCCAGGCCGCGCCGCGGCTGCTGGACTTCCTGGGCGAGGCCTCGCTCGCCCACCTGAACACCGTCACCGCGATCCTCGACGCCAACGGCGTCGCCTGGAGCATCAACCCGCGCCTGGTGCGCGGCATGGACTACTACAACCTGACGGTGTTCGAGTTCATCACCGACCAGCTGGGCTCGCAGGGCACGATCTGCGGCGGCGGCCGCTACGACTATCTGATCGAGCAGATCGGCGGCAAGGCCGCGCCGGCCGTGGGCTGGGCGCTGGGCGTCGAGCGCGTGCTCGAACTGGTCAAGGAGGCCGGCGTGGCCACGGCCGCGCCCGTGCCCGACGCCTACGCCGTGGTGCCCGATGCCGCGGCGCTGGCGCAGGTCAGCCGCGTGGTGCAGCAGCTGCGCGCAGCCGGCGTCAGCGTGCAGATGCACAGCCCTTCGGGCGCTGCAGGCGGCGCAGGCGAGGGCATGGGCAGCATGAAGTCGCAGTTCAAGAAAGCCGACGCCAGCGGCGCGCGCTTCGCGCTGGTCTTCGGCGCGGACGAACTGGCGCGCGGCGAGGTCACGGTGAAATCGCTGCGCGACGGCAGCGGCGCGCAGACCACGCAATCCCTTGGCGCGGTGGCGCAGTGGGCGACCCTTCTACAATCAACCGACTGAAAACACCCAGCACATCCATGGCCCAACATTTCGACCTCGAAGAACAAGAGCAACTTGACCAGCTCAAGCATTTCTGGAACAAATGGGGTACCCCGATCACGGGTGCCCTGGTTGTCGTGCTAGGCGGTTTTGCGGCCTGGAATGGCTACCAGTACTGGCAGGCACGCCAGTCCACGCAGGCGGCGGCGCTGGCGGATGCGGTGACGCAGGCCGTCGAGGGCCAGCAGCTCGACCGCATCGGCCAGGCGCTCGCGGACCTCAAGAGCAGCTACGCCGCCACGCAGCAGGCGGCGCAGGCGGGCCTGCTGGCCGCGAAGGCCTATGGCGACGCGGGCCAGTGGGATCAGTCCAAGGAGGCTTTGACCTGGGTCGCCGACAAGGGCAGCGATGAAGGCCTGAAGTCGCTCGCGCGCCTGCGCCTGGCGGCGGTGCTGATCGAGCAGAAGCAGCCCGATGCCGCCCTGCAGCAGCTGTCGGCCGGCTTCCCCGCGGAGTTCACCGCCGTGGCTGCCGACCGCCGCGGCGACGCGCTGGCGCTGCAGGACAAGAAGACCGAGGCCGTGGCGGAATACGAGAAGGCCTACAAGGCCTTCGACAGCCAGGTCGATTACCGCCGCCTGGTGGAATTCAAGCTCAACGCGCTGGGTGTGCAGGTGCAGGCCCAGCCCAGCCCAACGGAAGCCAAACTATGAACCGCAGCCTGCCCAAGCGCCTGGTGCGCAGCCTCTGTACCCTGGGTCTGATCGTCAGCCTTGGCGGCTGCGCGTTCTGGAATTCCAGCAAGGTGAAACCCGCGGATCTGGGCCCGAACGTGGTCCTGCTGCCGGTGCAAAAGAGCTGGACGGCCAAGATCGCGCCGCTGGGTCAGCTGCCGCTGGTGGTGGACGTGCATGGCGCGACGCTGGTGCTGGCCAGCCTCGACGGCAGCCTGCAGGCACTGGATGCCAATTCGGGCGCCTCGCTGTGGCAGGCGAAGGTCGGCCAGCCACTAACGGCGGGCGTGGGCGGCAACGGCCGCCTGCAGTCCGTGGTGACGCGCAGCAACGAGGTGGTGCTGCTGGAGCAGGGCCGCGAGGTCTGGCGCAAGCGCCTGCCCGCGGCCTCGTACACGCCGCCGCTGGTGGCCGGCGGCCGCGTGTTCGTGCTGACGGCCGACCGCGCGCTGACCGCCTTCGATGCAGAGGACGGACGCCAGCTCTGGGTCCAGCAGCGCACCGGCGAATCGCTGGTGCTGCGCCAGGCGGGCGTGCTCACGGCCGTGGGCGACACGCTGGTGGCGGGCCTGTCGGGCCGGCTCGTGGGCCTGAACCCCGACAACGGCGCGGTGCTGTGGGAGGCGCCGCTGGCCAGCCCGCGCGGCACCAACGACGTCGAGCGCCTGGTCGACCTGGTGGGCCCGATGCACCGCGACGGCAGCCAGCTGTGCGCGCGCACCTTCCAGGCCACGGTGGCCTGCGTCGATACGGCCAGCGCGCGCGCGCAATGGGCCCAGCCGGCGCGCGGCGCGCAGGGCATCGGCGGCGATGCCGAGCGCATCGTCGGCACCGAGGGGAATGGAACAGTGATCGCATGGCGGCGCGCCGATGGCAGCCGCCTGTGGTCCACGGATCGCCTGCAACTGCGCAAGCTCTCGGCACCCTTGCTGCTGGGACGCTCGGTGGTGGTGGGCGATGACGATGGTCTGGTGCATCTGTTGTCCAGAGAGGACGGTTCACCGCTGAACCGCCTGACAACCGATGACTCCGGGATTGCTGCAGCACCGGTGGTGGCTGCGGATACGCTGGTGGTCGTGACGCGCAATGGTGGCGTGTACGGCTTCCGGCCGGATTGATAGGTATTTGGGGATGAAGCCAGTTATTGCCCTAGTGGGGCGCCCGAATGTGGGCAAATCGACGCTGTTCAATCGGCTTACCAAGTCGAGGGATGCGATCGTCGCCGACTTTGCCGGGTTGACGCGGGACCGCCATTACGGCCAGGGCAAGCAGGGCAAGCACGAGTACATCGTGATCGACACCGGCGGCTTCGAACCCGATGCCTCCAGCGGCATCTTCAAGGAGATGGCCAAGCAGACGCAGCAGGCCGTGGCCGAAGCCGACGTGGTCGTGTTCGTCGTCGATGCGCGCGCCGGTGTGTCCGCCCAGGACCATGACATCGCGAAATACCTGCGCCGCCTGGGCAAGCCCTGCCTGCTGATCGCCAACAAGGCCGAGGGCATGCTCGAGGGCGCGCAGCTCACCGAGTTCTATGAGCTGGGCCTGGGCCAGGTGCACCCGGTGTCCGCGGCCCATGGCCAGGGCATGCGCGGCCTGGTCGAGCTCGCGCTCGAGCCGCTGAACCTGCCCGAGCCCGAGGAGGACTCCTTGGAGGACGGCGAGCTCGGGCCCATCAAGCTGGCCGTGGCCGGCCGGCCCAACGCCGGCAAGTCGACGCTGATCAACACCTGGCTGGGCGAGGAGCGCCTGGTGGCCTTCGACATGCCCGGCACGACGCGCGACGCGATCTCCGTGCCTTTCGAGCGCAACGGCCAGAAGTTCGAGCTGATCGACACCGCGGGCCTGCGCCGCAAGGGCAAGGTCTTCGAAGCCATCGAGAAGTTCTCGGTGGTCAAGACGCTGCAGGCCATCGAGTCGGCCAACGTCGTGCTGCTGCTGATCGACGCCACGCAGGGCGTGACCGAGCAGGATTCGCACATCGCCGGCTTCATCCTGGAAAGCGGCCGCGCCGTGGTGCTCGCGGTCAACAAGTGGGATGCGGTGGACGACTACCAGCGCGAGCTGCTGCAGCGCTCCATCGAGTCGCGCCTGTCCTTCCTGAAATTCGCCTCGCTGCACTTCATCTCGGCGCGCAAGCGCCAGGGGCTGGGGCCGCTGTGGGGCTCGATTGCCCAGGCGCACAAGGCTGCGACCTGCAAGATGTCGACCCCGGTGCTCACGCGCCTGCTGCTCGAGGCCGTGCAGTTCCAGGCGCCCAAGCGCGCCGGCATGTTCCGCCCCAAGATGCGCTATGCGCACCAGGGCGGCATGAACCCGCCGGTCATCGTCGTGCACGGCAATTCGCTCGAGCATGTCACGGATGCCTACAAGCGCTTCCTCGAAGGGCGGTTCCGCAAGGAGTTCAACCTGGTGGGCACGCCGCTGCGCATCGAGATGAAGACCTCGCACAATCCGTTCACGGACAAAGACAAGTAACAGGTCGAAAGCCTTGCAAATTCCCGGTGATGCGGGACGCGCAAGGCTCTGTGGTAAGGTGTCGGTTTACAACAACACTCCCCGAACACGGAGAATATCGTGAGCAACAAAGGCCAACTCCTTCAAGACCCGTTCCTCAACGCGCTGCGCCGCGAGCATGTGCCGGTGTCCATCTATCTGGTCAACGGCATCAAGCTGCAGGGCCAGATCGAGTCCTTCGACCAATATGTCGTGCTGCTGCGCAACACCGTCACGCAAATGGTGTACAAGCACGCGATTTCCACCATCGTTCCCGGCCGTGCCGTGAACTTCTCCACGGCTGAAACCGCCGCAGACAACGAAGCCGCCGGCGCCTGAGATTGCACCACCCAGTCTTTTTCCTGCTTTCAGGGAGTCGCGTGCTGAACGGAACATTCCATGGGCACCTCTGACACCCCCAACGGCTCCGCCACACCGGTCCTTCTGGTCGGTGTGGATTTCGGGCTGCCCCATTTCGATGCCGAGCTCGAGGAGCTCGGCCTGCTGGCCGAGACCGCGGGGCTCGATCCCGTGGCGCGCCTGGCCTGCAAACGCAAGGTACCCGACGCGGCGCTGTTCGTCGGCAGCGGCAAGGCCGACGAGATCCGCATGCTGGCGCAGATGCACGGCGCGCAGGAAGTCCTGTTCGACCAGGCGCTGAGCCCGGCGCAGCAGCGCAACCTCGAGCGCCACCTCGACATGCCGGTCACCGACCGGACCCTGCTGATTCTCGAGATCTTCGGCCAGCGCGCGCGCAGCCATGAAGGCAAGCTCCAGGTGGAGCTGGCGCGCCTGCAATACCTGGCCACGCGCCTGGTGCGGCGCTGGTCGCACCTGGAGCGCCAGCGCGGCGGCATCGGCGGGCGCGGCGGCCCGGGCGAAACGCAGATCGAGCTCGACCGCCGGATGATCGACAAGTCGATCAAGAGCACGCGCGAGCGGCTGGCCAAGGTCAAGAAGCAGCGCGCCACGCAGCGCCGCCAGCGCGAGCGCCGGGACGTGTTCAACGTCTCGCTGGTCGGCTACACCAACGCCGGCAAGTCGACGCTGTTCAACGCGCTGGTCAAGGCCGGCGCCTATGCCGCCGACCAGCTGTTCGCCACGCTCGACACCACGACGCGCCAGTTGTATCTGAGCGATGCGCGCCAATCCGTGTCCCTGTCGGACACCGTGGGTTTCATCCGCGACCTGCCGCACGGGCTGGTCGATGCGTTCCAGGCCACGCTGCAGGAGGCGGTGGATGCCGACCTGCTGCTGCACGTGGTCGATGCCTCGAACCCGGCGTACCCCGAGCAGATCGCCGAAGTGCAGAAGGTGCTGGCCGAAATCGGCGCCGATGGCATTCCGCAGCTGCTGGTCTTCAACAAGCTCGACGCGGTGCCCGCCGAGCAGCGGCCGGCGCAGCTGCAAGACAGCTACGAGTGGGACGGCCAGGCCGTGCCGCGGCTGTTCGTCAGCGCGCGCGCGGGCGAGGGCCTGCCGGCATTGCGCCAGCTGCTCACGGAGCACGTGCTGGCTGCGAAGGGGGCGGATAAGACCCCCGACACACCCGCTGATTTATGAGGCGCCAAGCCCTGTCTGGGCAAAATGCCGAAGGGATCCCTGTCTTTTTTTGAAAAACCGAGACTTTTCGCATGAATTTTTCACAACGCGCGCCCCGTTGGGCGCTGCTGCCCCAGCGCCTTCGGGGGATGTTCAATCTGAACGACCCCCGCTGGGGCAGAGGCGATGACAAGGACCCGAACGGCGCCCGGCCCGACGCCGACCGCCCGGTGCCGCCGCCGTCCAACGGACGCGACCGCCAGCCACAGGGCACGCCGCCCGATCTGGACGAGCTCTGGGGCGACCTCAACCGCAAGCTGTCCGGCCTGTTCCGCGGCAAGAACGGCGGCAACGGCCTGCCGCCCGGCGGGCGCAATGGCGGTGGCTTCCAGCCCGACATGAAGAACGCCGGCGCGGGCATCGGCCTGATCGTCGGCGTGGCGCTGGCGATCTGGCTGGCCACCGGCTTCTTCATCGTGCAGGAAGGCCAGCAGGCCGTCATCACCCAGTTCGGCAAGTACCGCAGCACGGTGGGCGCGGGCTTCAACTGGCGCCTGCCCTATCCGATCCAGCGCCACGAGACGGTGGTCGTGTCGCAGATCCGCTCGGCCGACGTGGGCCGCGACAACGTCATCAAGAGCACGGGCCTGCGCGAGTCGGCCATGCTCACGCGCGACGAGAACATCGTCGAGATCAAGTTCGCCGTGCAATACCGCCTGAGCGATGCGCGCGCCTGGCTGTTCGAGAGCCGCAATCCGGCCGATGCCGTGGTGCAGGCGGCCGAGACCGCGGTGCGCGAAGTGGTCGGCAAGATGTCCATGGACGCAGCGATGCAGGACGAACGCGACCAGATCGCGCCGCGCGTGCGCGCGCTGATGCAGACCATCCTCGACCGCTACAGGGTCGGCGTCGAAGTCGTGGGCATCAACCTGCAGCAAAGCGGCGTGCGTCCGCCCGAACAGGTGCAGGCATCTTTCGACGACGTGCTGCGCGCCGGCCAGGAGCGCGAGCGCGCCAAGAACGAGGCCCAGGCCTATGCCAACGACGTGGTGCCGCGCGCCACCGGTGTCGCCTCGCGCATGCTGGAGGAAGCCGCGGGCTACAAGGAACGCATCGTCGCCCAGGCCCAGGGTGACGCCCAGCGCTTCAGCGCGCTGCAGGCCGAATACCAGAAGGCGCCCCAGGTCACGCGCGAGCGCCTGTACCTGGAGAGCATGCAGCAGATCTACGGCAACGTGACCAAGGTGCTGGTCGATTCGCGCCAGGGCTCGAACCTGCTGTACCTGCCGCTGGACAAGATCATGCAGGCCACCGGCCAGGGCGCGGCGCCCGCCGATGCCGCCGCCGGCGCAGCCGCCACCCCCGCCCCGGGCGCGGCCCCCGTGCCTGCCCCCATGTCGAATGAAGTCCGTGCGCGCGACAACAGCCGTTCGCGCGAACGCGATGCCCGCTAGGAGATTCTTGTGAACAGAGTCGGATTTATTGTCACCAGCCTGCTGGTCGTGCTGGCCCTGCTGAGCTCGATGCTGTTTGTCGTCGACCAGCGCCAGTTCGGCGTGGTCTACGCGCTGGGCCAGATCAAGAGCGTGATCACCGAGCCGGGCCTGCATGTCAAGATGCCGCCGCCGTTCCAAAACGTGCGCTATCTCGACAAGCGCCTGCTGACGCTCGACAGCAACGATACCGAGCCCATGCTGACGGCCGAGAAGCAGCGCGTGGTCATCGACTGGTACGTGCGCTGGCGCATCTCGGAGCCTTCGGAGTACATCCGCAACGTGGGCCTCGACGAAGCCGCGGGCACGATGCAGCTCAACCGCGTGGTGCGCAACGCCTTCCAGGAGGAGATCAACAAGCGCACCGTGAAGGATCTGCTGGCCGACAAGCGCGAGGCGCTGATGGCCGACGTCAAGCGCGAGGTGCTCGAGGCCGTGCGCGGCGCCCGTCCCTGGGGCATGGACGTGGTCGACGTACGCATCACGCGCGTCGACTATGCGGAATCGATCACCGAATCGGTCTACCGCCGCATGGAAGCCGAGCGCAAGCGCGTGGCCAACGAGCTGCGCTCGACCGGCGCGGCCGAGGGCGAGAAGATCCGCGCCGACGCCGACCGCCAGCGCGAGGTCACGGTGGCCAACGCCTATCGCGATGCGCAGAAAGTGAAGGGCGAGGGCGATGCCGAAGCCGCGCGCATCTACGCCGAGGCCTTTGGCCGCGACCCGCAGTTCGCGCAGTTCTACCGCAGCCTCGAGGCCTATAAGGCCAGCTTCAACAAGAAGAGCGACGTGCTGGTGCTGGATCCGTCGTCGACGGAGTTCTTCAAGGCCATGCGCGGCAGCACGGCCGGGGCCGGCGCGGCAGCCGCCCGGTAAGACCGCGGCCGCAGACGCATCGCAAAGGGGCTTCGGCCCCTTTTCTCATTCAGTCTGCCAGCAAAAGTCCGTTCCCAATGCAAGCAAAAACTGGAACCATGCATAAGCCATGGGGCCATGCCGCAGTGGGAGGGCGCCGCGATCCCGTAGAATCGCGTTTTTAACAGCCTCCCCTTTTTTCCATGTCTGCTTGGGTCCTGCCGGATCACATCGCCGATGTATTGCCTTCCGAGGCACGGCACATCGAGGAATTGCGCCGGGGTTTGCTCGATACGGCGCGCCGCTATGGGTATGAGCTGGTCATGCCTCCCCTTCTGGAGCATCTGGAGTCCCTGCTGACGGGCACCGGCGAAGCCCTGGACCTGCAGACGTTCAAGCTGGTCGACCAGCTCTCGGGGCGTTCGCTGGGCCTGCGCGCCGACACCACCCAGCAGGTGGCCCGCATCGACGCCCACCTGCTCAACCGCCGCGGCGTCACGCGCCTGTGCTACTGCGGCCCGGTGCTCCACACGCGTCCCGACCGTCCGCGCGCCACGCGCGAGCCGCTGCAGTTCGGCGCCGAGATCTACGGCCATGCCGGGCTCGAGGCCGACCTCGAGGCGCTGCTGCTGGCGCTGGCCTGCCTGCGCAGCGCCGAGGTCAGCGACGTCAGCGTCGACATGGCCGACGTGCGCGTGGTGCGCAGCCTGCTGGCCGGCGTGGCGCTGGAGGCTCCGGTGCTGCATGCGGTGCACGCGGCGCTGGCGAGCAAGGATGCCAGCGAGCTGGCGCGCCTCACGCGCGACTTCCCCGCGGCTTCGCGCGAGGGCCTGAAGGCGTTGCTGCAGCTCTACGGCGACGTGCAGGTGCTGGACGAAGCCGGGAAGGCGCTGGCCGGCGTGCCCGGTGTGTCCGAGGTGCTGGCCCATCTGAAATGGCTGGCGGCGCGCCTGGACGGCGTCAATGTGACCTTCGACCTGGCCGACCTGCGCGGCTACGGCTACTACAGCGGCACGCGCTTTGCCATGTATGTACCGGGCGCCAGCGACGCGCTGGTGCGCGGCGGACGCTACGACGAGGTCGGCGCGGTGTTCGGCCGCAACCGTCCCGCCGCCGGCTTCAGCCTGGACATCAAGCAACTGGTCGGCGTCGTGCCCGCGCGCGCCCTCAAGGCCGCGATCCGCGCGCCCTGGGGCGATGCGCAGGACGTGAGCGCGGCCATCGCCGCCTTGCGCCAGCAGGGCGAGACCGTGGTCTGCGTCCTGCCGGGCCATGAGAGCGAAGTGGACGAATTTCACTGCGACCGAGAACTGGTGCAAGTTGCCGGGCAATGGGTCGTGCAAGCCGTTTCCGGCATTTGACAATTCATCGGATTTGAATATGAAAGCAAGCAAAGGTCGCAATGTGGTCGTGGTCGGCACCCAGTGGGGTGACGAAGGCAAGGGCAAGCTGGTGGACTGGCTCACCGAAACCGCCCAGGGCGTGGTGCGCTTCCAGGGCGGCCACAATGCCGGGCACACTCTGGTCATCAACGGCGTGAAGACCGCGCTGCATCTGATCCCCAGCGGCATCATGCGCGCCGGCGTCAAGTGCTACATCGGCAACGGCGTGGTGCTGTCGGCCGCCAAGCTGTTCGAGGAAATCGAAGGCCTGGAAAAAGCCGGTGTCGAGGTGCGCAACCGTCTGCGCGTGAGCGAGGCCTGCCCGCTGATCCTGCCGTTCCACGCGGCGCTGGACGTGGCGCGCGAAGCCGCGCGCGAGCAGGGCGGCACCGAGAAGATCGGCACCACCGGCCGCGGCATCGGCCCCGCCTACGAAGACAAGATCGCGCGCCGTGCGCTGCGCGTGCAGGACCTGAAGTATCCCGAGCGCTTCGCCACCAAGCTGCGCGAGCTGCTGGCGCTGCACAACCACATCCTGGTGCATGTGCTGGGCTCGAAGAACTTCACCTTCGGCGACGCGCTCAAGCCCTACATCGCCGACGGCGAAGTGCAGTTCGACGCGGTGTACGAGGAAGCCATGCGCCACGCCGAGCTGCTCAAGCCGATGATGGCCGACGTCTCGCGCGAGCTCAACGAGGCCCACCAGGCCGGTGGCAACCTGCTGTTCGAAGGCGCCCAGGGCACGCTGCTGGACGTGGACCACGGCACCTATCCCTATGTGACCTCGAGCAACTGCGTGGCCGGCAATGCGGCCGCCGGCTCGGGCGTGGGCCCCAGCCTGCTGCACTACGTGCTGGGCATCACCAAGGCCTACTGCACGCGCGTCGGCGGTGGCCCGTTCCCCACCGAACTCGACTGGGAAAAGGAAGGCACGCCCGGCTGGCACATGAGCACCGTGGGCGCCGAGAAGGGCGTGACGACGGGCCGCAGCCGCCGCTGCGGCTGGTTCGACGCGGCGCTGCTCAAGCGCTCGGCCCAGGTCAACGGCCTGTCCGGCCTGTGCATCACCAAGCTCGACGTGCTCGATGGCCTGGAAGAGCTCAAGCTCTGCGTGGGCTACGAACTCGATGGCGAGACCATCGACCTGCTGCCCATGGGCGCGGACGACATCGCGCGCTGCAAGCCGATCTACGAAACCATCCCCGGCTGGACCGACTCCACCGTGGGCGTGACCGACTACGACGCGCTGCCGGCCTCGGCCCGCCGCTATCTGGACCGTATTGCCGAAGTCACGGGCGTGCCGATCGCCATGGTCTCGACCAGTCCCGACCGCGATCACACGATCCTCATGCACAACCCCTACAGCGCGGCCTGACCGCTCTTTGCCACCAACATCCAAGGAACGCCCCATGTTGACCGAAGACGGTAACCACCTGTACGTAAGCTATGACGAATACCACGGCCTGATCGAGAAGCTCGCGCTGAAGATCCACCAGTCGGGCTGGGAATTCGACACCATCCTGTGCCTGGCACGCGGTGGCCTGCGCCCGGGTGACATCCTGAGCCGCATTTTCGACAAGCCGCTGGCCATCATGTCCACCAGCTCCTACCGCGCCGAAGCCGGCACGGTGCAGGGCCATCTGGACCTCGCACGCTTCATCACGACTCCCAAGGGCGAGATCGCCGGCCGCGTGCTGCTGGTCGACGACCTGGCCGACTCCGGCCATACGCTCAACGCCGTGGTGGGCATGCTCAAGAGCAACTACCCGCCGATCACCGAGCTGCGCAGCGCCGTGATCTGGACCAAGGGCCTGTCGTCCTTCAAGGCCGACTACTCGGTGGAGTTCCTGCCGACCAATCCCTGGATCCACCAGCCGTTCGAGAGCTACGACAATCTCACGCCGCAGAAGCTGCTGGAAAAGTGGAAAGTCTGAACCTGCGCTGACCCCCCATCAAAGACCGCTTCGGCGGTCTTTTCCATGGGAGATGCAGTGTTGGTTTTAAATGACATCCGGTGACCGGTACTGGTGCGTCCGTGCACGGTTTTGGACCCGGCGATACACTGCATCCACTCTAGAAAGCGGTGGTTTGTGAAGCGCAATTCTTTCGAGCAGCGACGCGCTGCGCTGGCATTCATTGGACTGGCGGGACTGGCCGCCAAGAGCGTTCTTGCGGCTGCACCAGCGGCCCCGGCGGCGGCCAAGACCGTGCCTGCGCCCCAGCCCCAGGCGGCTGCCGCCAAGGCGCCCCCAGCCAAGTTGCCCCCCATCTTCGTGCTCAATTCCCTGGATGCCTCGGTCAGCGTGATCGACCCCGAGCGCTGGGTCGAGACCACGCGCATACCGACCGGCAAGGAGCCGCACCACCTGTATCTCACGCCCGACGAGAAGTCGCTGATCGTGGCCAATGCGCTGGGCGACTCGCTGACGTTCCTCGACCCGCGCACGGCCCAGGTGCAGCGCGTGGTGCGCGACATCTCCGACCCCTACCACCTGCGCTTCAGCCCGGACATGAAGTGGCTGGTCACGGCCGCCAACCGGCTGAACCACATCGATTTCTACCGCTGGGACGGCCAGCAGCCGACACTTGCCAAGCGCGTGGTCACGGCCAAGACGCCCAGCCATCTGTGGATCGACGCGCGCAGCGCCACGCTGTACTCGACCATGCAGGACAGCGACGAGCTGGTGGCCATCGACATGGCAACGCAGGTCATCACGGCGCGCGTGCGCACCGGCGCAATGCCGGCCGACATCTATGGCAGCCCCGACGGGCGCCGCCTGTATGTGGGCCTGACGGGCAGCGACAGCGTCGAGGTGTTCGACATCTCCGCCGGCCCGCCGCGCAACCTGGCGCTGATCAAGACCGGCAAGGGCGCGCACGCCTTCCGCGCCGCGGGCGACAAACGCCATCTCTATGTCAGCAACCGCGTGGCCAACACCATCGGCAAGATCGACATGCAGACCCAGCAGCTGGTCGATACCTATCCCGCGCCGGGCGGACCGGACTGCATGGACGTGTCGGCCGACGGCCGCTACATCTACGTGAGCTCGCGCTGGGCGCGCAAGCTGTCGGTGATCGACACGGTCGAGAAGAAGGTCGTGCGCCAGGTCAACGTCGGCAAGTCGCCGCACGGCGTGTGGACGCTGGCGCACGCGCCGCGCTGAACCATGCTGCGCCGCACCGCGCTGCTGACCGCCTGCCTGCTGGGCATCAGCGGGCTGTCGCCGAACGCCTGGGCCCAGGACGCCTGCAAGCCGCTCTATCTGACCTTCGACACCGGCCACATGGGCGTGGCGCCGCTGGTGGCCCAAGTGCTGGCCCGCCAGCAGGTGCGCGTGACCTTCTTCGGCGCCAACGAGAAGACCCAGGAGGGCGACGGCAGCCTGGGCGAGCACTGGGCGCCGTGGTGGCGCGCGCGCGCCGCCGAAGGCCATGCGTTTGCCTCGCACACCTGGTCGCATGCCTACTGGCGCGCCGACCTGGGCACGCCCGCCGCACCGGCCTTCCGCGTCAAGCCATCGGCGGGCCCGCGCGCAGGGCAGACCTATACGCTCGATGCCAAGGGCTATTGCGCCGAAATAGCACAGGCCGCCGACCGGCTGCAGCAGATCACCGGCAAGAAACCGCTGCCGCTGTTCCGTGCGCCCGGCGGCAAGACCTCGCCGGCGCTGCTGGCCGCGGCGAAGTCCTGCGGCTGGGCGCATGTGGGCTGGTCGCCCGCGGGTTTCCTGGGCGACGAACTGCCCAGTGAGCGATATAGCAACAAGGCCTTGCTGGACCAGGCGCTGCAGCGCATCCGCAGCGGTGATATCTTGCTGGCCCATCTGGGGATCTGGTCGCGCAAGGATGCCTGGGCACCGGCGGTGCTCGAGCCGCTGCTGGTCGGCCTCAAGCAGCAGGGCTTTTGCTTTCGCACGCTGGACACGCACCCCGATTACAGGAATTGGATAGAAAAGCCTCGTTAAGTGGAGCAGGGCATGCAGGCATTGGTCGATTGGTTCAACGCGGCGCAGCAGCAGCTGTTCGAGGGCGTGGTGCAGCCGCTGCTGTTCTGGCTGGGCATGGCGCATCTGCTGGAAGATGGCTACGCGGCCACGGGCTGGCTGCTGGTGGGCCTGATCCAGCTGGCCGTGATGGTGCTGCTGATCGCGCCGCTGCAGCGCCTGTGGCCGGTCGAGGCCGTGACCGACCGCCGCGCGGTGCGCGTCGATGTGCTCTACACGCTGGTGCATCGGCTGGGACTGTTCCGCATCGCACTGTTCTTCTCCATCGATCCGCTGTGGGACCATCTGTTCGGCACGCTGCGCGTGTGGGGCCTGCCCACCTACCATCTCGACGATCTCTGGCCGGGCGTGACGGACCAGGCGTGGGTCAGCTTCCTGCTGTACCTGGCGGTCTTCGACCTGCTGGACTACTGGATCCACCGCGGCCAGCACCATTTCGGCTGGTGGTGGAAGCTGCATGCGCTGCACCACTCGCAGCGCCAGATGACGATGTGGAGCGACAACCGCAACCACCTGCTCGACGACCTGTTGCGCGACAGCATCATCGTGCTGGTGGCGCAGCTCATCGGCCTGGCGCCGGGCCAGTTCGTGGCCATCGTCGCCATCACCCAGCTCAGCGAGAGCCTGCACCATGCCAACCTGCGGCTTTGGTTCGGGCGCATCGGCGAGCGCCTGTGGGTCAGCCCGCGCTTCCACCGCCGCCATCACACCATCGGCATCGGCCACGAGGCGCGCGGCACGACGCGCCGCAAGCGCGGCGGCAACAACTTCGGCGTGCTGCTGCCCTGGTGGGACATCCTGTTCGGCACGGCCAATTTCGAGCGGCGCTATGACCCTACCGGTGTCCGGGATCAGGTCGAGCCCGACGCCCAGGGGCGCCTGCGCGACTACGGCCAGGGTTTCTGGGCCCAGCAATGGCGTGGAGTTCTCCGATTGATGAACCGTGCATGAACCCGGTATGCTAGGGGCATGCGACTGCTTATCGACTCCTTCTGGCGTGCAGCAGCTTATTGCCTGCACAAACGGGTGATCCTCTGGTCCCTCGTTCCCCTGCTGTTCATGGCGCTGCTTTCGGCCGTGCTGGGTTACTTCTTCTGGGGGCCCGCGGTGCAGTGGGTGCAGGGGCTGCTGGAAGGGGCGAACTGGCTGCAGGCCGTCTGGGGCTGGCTGCAGGCGCGCGGCCTGGGCTTCGGCTCGGCGGCCATCGCGCCGGTGCTGGTGGTGCTGGTGGGCATGCCGATCATCGTGGTGCTGTCGCTGCTGCTGGTGGCGCTGTGCATGGCGCCGGCGCTGGTGGGGCTGGTGGGCGAAAGGCGCTTTCCCGGCCTCGAGCGCAAGCGCGGCGGCTCGGTGCTGGCCAGCCTGGCCTGGTCGCTGGGCTCCACGCTGGTGGCGCTGATCGCGCTGGTCGTGTCCATACCGCTGTGGTTCGTGCCGCCGCTGGTGCTGATCATCCCGCCGCTGATCTGGGGTTGGCTGACCTACCGGGTCATGGCTTTCGATGCGCTGTCCGAGCATGCCAGCAAGCGCGAGCGCCAGGTCATCTTCCTGCGCCACCGCTACAGCCTGATGGCCATGGGCCTGGTCTGCGGCTACCTGGGCGCGGCCCCGGCCATCGTCTGGGCTTCGGGCCTGCTGTTCCTGGCGGCCTTCTGGGTGCTGATCCCGCTGGCCATCTGGATCTACGCGCTGGTGTTCGCGTTCTCCTCGCTGTGGTTCGCGCATTTCTGCCTGGCGGCGCTGGAGGCACTGCGCGCCGGCCCGCAGCCGGCCGATGCCGCGGAAGTCGTGCCGCCGCTGGCGCCGCAGCCCGATGCGGCGGGCGCGCCGTCCCTTTCCTCTCCCCACAAGTGAACATCCATGGATTTGCAGTTTGGCGCCATCATCATTGGCGATGAGATTCTTTCGGGCAAACGCGCGGACAAGCACCTGTCCAAACTGATAGAGCTGCTGGCGGCACGCGGCCTGTCGCTGTCCTTTGCCGAATACATCGGCGACGACCGTCCGCGGTTGACGGCGGCGCTGGCGCGCGCCTTCGACAGTGCCAGCGTGGTGTTTTCCTTCGGCGGCATCGGCGCCACGCCCGACGACCACACGCGCCAGTGCGCCGCCCAGGCGCTGGGCGTGCCGCTGGCGCTGCATCCGCAGGCCGTGGCGCTGATCGAGGAGCGCATGCGCGATGTCGCGGCGGAAAAAGGCGAGCTGTTCGAGCCGGCCCGCCCCGACAACGTGCACCGCCTGCAGATGGGCAACTTTCCGCAGGGAGCCAGCATCATCCCCAACCCCTACAACAAGATCCCGGGCTTTTCCTGCGCCGGCCGCCAGGGCGGGGCGGTGCATTTCGTGCCGGGCTTTCCGGTCATGGCCTGGCCGATGGTGGAAAGCGTGCTCGACCGGCAATACGCACCGCTGTTCCATGGCCCTGCGCGCCGCGAGCGATCGGTGCTGGTGTTCGGCATCGGAGAGGCTACACTCACGCCGCTGATGCAGCAGCTCGAGACCGTGGGTGCGGGCATCCGGGTCTTCAGCCTGCCCAGCGTGGACCATGCGGTGCATGGTGCCCATATCGAACTGGGGATCAAGGGGCCGGTGGACGCAGTGGATGCGACCTGGCCTGCACTGATTGGGGGATTGCACTCTATTGGTGCAACATGGAGCACCGAAGTGGTGCGAGATCTATAGGATTTTTCAGCCTCCAGGGCCTGCACCTCTTTGGTGAATGCCATGGATGCTCCGGTACGGTGCTTTGCTCCGAGCAGGGTGGGGCGCCACGGTAGGGGCAGGCAGATGCAGGCCAAGCTGGCACGCAAACTGCTTGAAGTACCACAACATTTTTTGAACAAGCCGTTTTTGCAGGAGACCCTGATGGCTAAGACCGTTGCAGATGTGATGAAGATGGTGAAGGAGAACGAGGTCAAGTTCGTTGACCTGCGTTTCACCGATACCCGTGGCAAGGAACAGCACGTCACCGTGCCCGTGTCGCATTTCGATGAAGACAAGTTCACTTCGGGCCACGCATTCGACGGCTCCTCGGTGGCAGGCTGGAAGGGCATCGAAGCCTCGGACATGCAGCTCATGCCCGATCCCAATACCGCGAACATCGACCCGTTCTTCGAAGAAACCACGCTGTTCCTGCAGTGCGACGTGATCGAGCCCAGCGACGGCAAGGCCTATGACCGCGACCCGCGCTCCATCGCCAAGCGCGCCGAAGCCTACCTGAAGGCATCGGGCCTGGGCGACACCGCCTACTTCGGACCCGAACCCGAATTCTTCATCTTCGACGGCGTGCGCTGGTCCAACGAACCCGGCAACGTGAGCTACGAGATCGAAGAGTACGAAGCGCCCTGGAACACCGGCACCAAGTTCGACTCCGGCAACCGCGGCCACCGTCCCACCACCAAGGGCGGCTACTTCCCCGTGCCCCCCGTCGACAGCACGCAGGACATGCGCGCCGAGATGTCGCTGATCCTCGAATCGCTGGGCATTCCGGTCGAAGTGTTCCACCACGAAGTGGCGGGCGCCGGCCAGAACGAGATCGGCACGCGCTTCTCGACGCTGGTCGAGCGCGCCGACTGGACGCAGCAGCTGAAGTACGTGGTCTGGAACGTGGCCAACACCTACGGCAAGACCGCGACCTTCATGCCCAAGCCCTACGCCGGCGACAACGGCTCGGGCATGCACGTGCACCAGTCGATCTGGAAGGACGGCAAGAACCTGTTTGCCGGCGACGGCTATGCCGGCCTGTCCGACTTCGCGCTGTACTACATCGGCGGCATCATCAAGCACGCCCGTGCGCTGAACGCCATCACCAACCCCGGCACCAACAGCTACAAGCGCCTGGTGCCCGGCTTCGAAGCTCCCGTGAAGCTGGCCTACTCGGCCAAGAACCGCTCGGCTTCGATCCGCATTCCCTATGTGTCGAACCCGAAGGGCCGCCGCATCGAAGCGCGCTTCCCCGATCCACTGGCCAACCCCTACCTGTGCTTCTCGGCACTGATGATGGCCGGCCTGGACGGCGTGGAAAACAAGATCCATCCCGGCGAAGCCGCGACCAAGGATCTCTACCATCTGCCCCCGGAAGAAGACAAGCTGGTGCCCACCGTGTGCCACAGCCTCGACCAGGCCCTCGAAGCCCTGGACGCGGACCGCGGGTTCCTGACCAAGGGCGGCGTGTTCTCGGACTCCATGCTCGATGCCTACATCGAGCTGAAGATGACCGAAGTGACGCGCTTCCGCCAAGCCGTGCACCCCGTCGAGTACGACATGTACTACTCGCTGTGACAGCACGCCGGCCTGCAAGGGCTGGCGTCTCGGAAAAGCGGCGCAAGCCGCTTTTTTTTGGTCTGCAGGGTGTAGGTTTGCGCGTACAGCCCCCGGGTGAATTCATCCGTTTTTGACCGGTTCGGGCGATACTGGAGGCCAGAGCGCCAGGCGGATCGCAGGCGCCGCAGAACGAGGGAATGTCATGAAGAAGCTGCTGGTACTCCTGTTGTTGCCGCTCGTCGCCCCGCTGGCCTGGTCGCAAAGCACCATCTACCGCTGCGGCAATGAATACACCAACAATGCCAACCGGGCCAAGGAGCTGGGCTGCAAGGCGGTCGATGGCGGACATGTCACGGTGATCCATGGCGGACCGCGTCCGGCAGCCGCGGCGGCGAGCCCGGCAGTCGCCGCGCGCAGCCCGGCGCCCGCACCGCGCGCCGACAGCAGCGCGCAGCGCGCGCGCGATTCCGATGCGCGCGCCATCCTCAACGGCGAGCTGGCCAGGTCGCAGGAGCGCATGGCGCAGCTGGAGCTGGAATACAACAACGGCTACCCCGAGCGCACGGCGCTGGAGCTGCGCAATCCGCAGGCCCATATCGACCGCACCGCCAGCCTCAAGGCGCAGATCGCCCGCTACCAGAGCGACATCGCCGGCCTGCGCCGCGAGATCGCGCGCCTGCCCGGCGCCGCGCCCGAGGCGCCGGCGGGCGCTCCCGCGGTGGTCCCCGTCAACTGAAGCGATACATGCCCCTTACTGTCGAGAACCGGCGCGCCGAGAGCGCCTACCATGTGTTTGATTCGCTGTGCACGCTCACTGCCGTGCTGCAGCTCGATGGCTCGGTGCTGTTCGCCAACGCGGCGCTGGAGAATGCGCTCGGGCTGTCGCGTCGCATGCTCGAGGGCTGCGACTTCGCCGAGCATTTCGCCGATCCGTCGCTGCTGCACAAGGCCATGGACGGCGCGCGCGTGCAGGACTACGCGGCGCTGCGCTTCGAGGCCAGCCTGCGGCGCCAGGCCAAGGAAGCGATTCCCATGCAGGTCATCGTGTCCATTGCCGAAGGCTCGGGCCACGTGCTGCTGGAGATGTCGCCGCTCGAGCAGCAGGTGCGCCAGGACCGCGAGGAGCGGCTACTGGAGCAGACGCAGGCGCACAAGGAGCTGATCCGCAACCTGGCGCACGAGATCAAGAACCCGCTGGGTGGCATCCGCGGCGCGGCGCAGCTGCTGGAGATGGACCTCGACAACCCCGAGATGCGCGAATACACCCAGGTGATCGTGCACGAGGCGGACCGGCTGCAGAGCCTGGTCGACCGGCTGCTGGCGCCGCACCGCCACCCGCACCTGGTGGGCGACGTCAACATCCACGAAGTCTGCGAGCGCGTGCGCTCGCTGGTGCTGGTCGAGTACCCGCAGGGCCTGAGCGTCAGGCGCGACTACGACACCTCCATCCCAGAGTTCCGCGGCGACCGCGCGCAGCTGATCCAGGCGGTGCTCAACATCGTGCAGAACGCGGCGCAGGCGCTTGCCGGGCGCATCGCGCGGGGCGATGCCTGCATCACCTTGCGCACCCGCGTGGCGCGCCAGGTGACTTTCGGCAAGCAACGCTACCGCCTGGCATTGGAATTGCATGTGATCGACAACGGACCGGGCGTGCCAGAGACCATCAGGGACAGGATTTTCTATCCCCTGGTGTCTGGGCGGGATGGCGGATCGGGTCTGGGGCTGACATTGGCCCAGACCTTTGTGCAGCGGCACGATGGCTTGATCGAATGCGACAGCCAGCCGGGCTGCACCGACTTCCGCATTCTCATCCCCTTGCCCTGAGGTCCCTCACAAACCATTGCGCAAGGAAGCAGTAAAAGTATGAAGCCGATCTGGATAGTAGATGACGACCCCTCGATCCGCTTCGTCCTGGAGAAGGCGCTGGCGCGGGAAAACCTGCCCACGCGCAGCTTCACCAACCCGCGCGAGGTACTCGACGCGCTGGCCGACGTGGACCCCGGCGATGCCACGCGCCAGCCGCCGCAGGTGCTGGTCAGCGACATCCGCATGCCCGGCGGCTCGGGGCTGCAGCTGCTTGAACAGGTGCGCGCGCAGCAGCCGGGGCTGCCCGTGATCATCATGACCGCCTACTCCGACCTGGACAGCGCCGTTTCGGCCTTCCAGCGCGGCGCCTTCGAGTACCTGGCCAAGCCCTTCGACCTGCCCAAGGCGGTGGAGCTGATCCGCCGCGCGGTGGAGGAAAGCCAGCGCGAGGAAATCATCGAGGACCAGGCGCCGCTCAACGCCGAGATGCTCGGCCAGGCGCCCGCCATGCAGGACGTGTTCCGCGCCATCGGCCGGCTGAGCCAGAGCCAGGTCACGGTGCTGATCACCGGCGAATCGGGGTCGGGCAAGGAACTGGTGGCGCGCGCGCTGCACAAGCATTCGCCGGTCGCGGGCGGGCCTTTCGTGGCCATCAACACTGCCGCCATCCCGAAGGACCTGCTGGAGAGCGAGCTGTTCGGCCACGAGCGCGGCGCGTTCACCGGCGCGCAGACCCAGCGCCGCGGGCGCTTCGAGCAGGCCGATGGCGGCACGCTGTTTCTCGACGAAATCGGCGACATGCCCTTCGACCTGCAGACGCGGCTGCTGCGCGTGCTCTCCGACGGGCATTTCTACCGCGTCGGCGGCCATGCCCCCGTGAAGGCGCAGGTGCGCGTCATTGCCGCCACCCACCAGGACCTGGAGCAGCGCGTGCGCGAAGGCGGTTTCCGCGAGGATCTGTTCCACCGGCTGAACGTGATCCGGCTGCGCCTGCCGGCGCTGCGCGAGCGCCGCGAGGACGTGCGCATGCTGGCGCGCCATTTCCTGCAGCAAAGCGCGCGCCAACTGGGCGTCGAGCCCAAGCGCATTGCCGAGTCGGCGCTGCAGCGGCTCGAGGCATTCTCCTTCCCGGGCAATGTGCGGCAGCTGGAAAACATCTGCCACTGGCTCACGGTGATGGCGCCGGCGCAGCAGATCTCGGTCAAGGACCTTCCGCCCGAAGTGCTGCAGGCGCCTGCCATTGCCACCGCGGCGCCTCAGGCGGTGGGGGAGCCGGGCAGCTTTGCGCCCGAGCGCGAAGACGCGCCGGCCGACAGCTTCGTGCCGCGCGCGGGCCCTGGCCTGCCGGCAGCGCCGCAAGGCGCCGACGCCGAGCCGCCTGCGGCCGCGGCGGCGCTGCCCACCTGGGAGCCGCTGCTCAATGTGCAGGCGCGCCAGCTGCTGGAGAACGGCCAGGCCGATGTGTGGGACGTGTTGACCCGGCGCTTCGAGTCGCATCTGATCCGCACCGCGCTGCAGGTGACGCACGGCCGGCGCATGGAAGCCGCGCAGCGCCTGGGCATTGGCCGCAACACCATCACGCGCAAGATCCAGGAGCTGGGGCTGGAGGCCGGCGAGGAGCATTGAAGGGCAGGCGGGGCCGCGGGCGCGTGGTCCCGCTCCTACGCCAATGCGTCAGGCGCACTGACCCGAGGGTTTTTTCAGGGTGAAGACAATGGGGGCAGATTCTTTTGTGTGCGGAAAGTGTCCCTCATGCCTGCTCCCTGGATTGCCGATGATTTCTTCCTGCGCCGCACGCAGCGCCAGCTGCGCCCGGTTGGCGCAGGTCGAAGCCAGGCAGCCGCCACAAGCGACGCTGCCAATGAAAGCCCGAAAATTCAAGCCAACCATGAAGCGGCCCAAGACGAGTTCTGGCACGACCACTACCATCTCGAGTCCTATTACGTGAGCGGACGGGGCTATGACCAGTACCGCCCGGCCTACGAGCTGGGCTGGCGCGCGGCACTGCAATACCCTGGTGATTTCGCCTCCGTGGTGCCGGTGCTCGAGGCGCAATGGCAGCGCGACCGGGGCACCAGCCTGCTGGACTGGCGCCAGGTGAGCGGCGCCGTGAAGGCGGCCTGGGAACGCATGCGCCATGCGGGTCCGACCGTGGGCCTGTCGCATCTGCAGTTGCTGGCCATGCTGCAGGCACTGCAGCGCCTGAATCTTCAAACCGCCAAATGCCTGCGCCTGGCCGTCGAGCAGGCGCCTGCCGGACTGCTGCAGCAGATGCTACAGCGCCACATACAGGCCTTCGAAGCCGCCTCGGCCGAGCTCCAGCATGAATTTGCCCTGCCTGCGCACGACCGCCACGGCCGGCGGCTGTCCGCAACGCTGCAGCGCGGCTGGGAGTCCGTCAAGGCCCTGATGGGGCAGCCGACGATGCCCCGGCTGATGGATGCCAGCGAGGATGCCGAAAGGATGCTGCTGGTCGCCTACCGCGGCGCGCTGCGCGAAAGCCTGCCTGAAGCCACGCGCACCGTGCTGCAGCGCCAGGCGATGGCAGTGCAGCGCGGCATCGAAGCCTTGCACTGGCTTCGTTCGTGTCTGCCCCTCTGACGTCGGTCAGCCCAGCGTGACCACCACCGGCGTGTGGTCGCTGGGCTGCGGGTTCTTGCGCGGGGCGCGGTCGATCACGCAGGCGCTGACGCTGGGGCGCAGTGCTTCGCTGACCAGGATATGGTCGATGCGCAGGCCGCGGTTCTTCTGGAACCCGAGCATGCGGTAATCCCACCAGGAAAAGCTTTTCTCGGGCTGCTCGAACAGCCTGAAGGCATCGCACATGCCCAGCTCGAGCAGATCGCGGAAATGCTGGCGCTCCTCGGTGGTGTGGTGGATGGTTTCACGCAGGCCCACGGGATCGAAGGAGTCGCGGTCCTCGGGTGCGACATTGAAGTCGCCGACCAGCACCAGGCGCTCGTTGGCCGCCAGCTCCTTGCGCACCCATTCGCGCAGTGCTTCGAGCCAGCGCATCTTGTAGGCGAATTTGTCAGTGCCAGGTGCCTGGCCGTTGACGAAGTAGCCGTTGATCAGGCGCAGCGGGCCGTTCGGAGTATCCAGCGTGGCGGCAATGATGCGCGCCTGTGCATCGTCATGCTCGGGAATGTTGCGCACCACGTCGCGCGCGGGCGTGCGGCTCAGGATGGCCACGCCGTTATAGGTCTTTTGCCCATGGGTGACCGCATGGTAGCCCGCTTCCTGCAGCGCCAGCAGCGGAAATTTGTCGTCGGTCAGCTTGAGCTCCTGTAACCCCAGCGCATCGACCGGATTGGCTTGCAGCCAGTCGAGCACCTGCGGCAGGCGCACGGTGAGGGAGTTGACGTTCCAGGTGGCAATCTGCATAGGGCTTCTAATATGGATGGATCAAGAGCCGAAATGCTACGCCAGAAACATTCCCTGGCTACGCATTGCCTCCAGCCGCGGCACATTGGAGGCGTATTTGCGCTGCCCGCCTACGCCATCCGCCCCTGTTGTCCGGTTGCCGAGGAAATGCGAGGGAATTTTCCGCCACGGCGGCCGCTTCCCCGTAGGATTTGGTCAGCGGCATATGCACATATGCCTCTTTCCAACCCAATCTCCTCATCCCATGCAACTCATCAGCCAAAGCTTTCTGGACGGCCAGGAAATCCCCGGCGAATTCGCCTTTGCCGTGCCCAACGCCCGTACCCATGTGGCTCTGTCCTCGAACCGCAACCCGCATCTGGCCTGGAGCGAGGTCCCCGAGGGCACGCGCTCGTTCGTCGTGGTCTGCCACGACCCCGACGTGCCCAGCCGCGGCGACGATGTGAACCAGGAAGGGCGCGAGGTGCCGGCCTATCTGCCGCGCGTGGATTTCTTCCACTGGCTGCTGCTGGACATTCCCGCCGACATGCACTTCATCGCCGCCGGCAGCCATTCCGTCGAGGTGACGCCGCGCGGCAAGCCGGGCCCCGAGGCGCAGGGCGGGCTGCGCCATGGCATCAACGACTACACCGGCTGGTTTGCCAATGACGAGGCGATGAAGGGCCGGTATTTCGGCTACGACGGCCCATGCCCGCCGTGGAACGACAGCCTGGTGCATCGCTATGTGTTCACCGTGTATGCGCTGGGCACGCCGACGCTGGCCGTGGAAGGGGAGCTGACGGGCGCCAATGTGCTGGCAGCGCTGGAAAAGGCGCAGGTGCTGGGCAAGGCCAGCGTCACCGGCCTCTACAGCCTTAACCCCAATGTGAAAATCGACTGAAGGGCATGCATGTGACAAGGCCCGGGCCGCCCATGGCGGCCCGGGCCTTGCCGCGGACGGGCCCGCAGGCCCGGAGCCTCCGCGGGATCAGTTGCGGCGGCAGGCGCTGTCGCGGCTGGCCTGGTCGGGCAGCTGCAGCACGCCGGACAGCTCGGCCGTCTTGCCGCTGCTGTCGCGCGTCAGCAGGTTGTTGAAGGTCACGGTGCCCAGCGTCAGGTTGACGGTGGCGCGCTCGAGGTTGGTGCCTTCCTTCACGAAGTTGAAGGTGGTGTCGCCGATCTTGACGTGGTCGCCACGCAGTGCGGGCGTGGTGTTGGTGCCTTCCGTGTAGGCATAGCGGATGTCGCCGCGGATGCCCAGCGTGCGGTCGCCCGAGACTTTGGTCACGTTGTCGAAGTTGAACGCGCACTCGTTCGGGCCGGCCGTGCCGGTGTCCTTGACGCCCGTCAGGCCGACGTTGGTCGTGCCGTAGAAGCCGTTGATGTTGGGGTCGGTGGAGTTGGAGATGCGCAGCACGCCGGTCTCGCCGCTGGGCTCCGGATCATCGTCGTTGCCGCCGCCGCAGCCCACCAGGGCCAGGGCCAGGCTGGCGGTGGCGAGGTAGAAGAATTTCTTGCGCATCGGTTGGAGGTGCTTCATTTTCGGTCCTGAACAAAAAAGGGATGGAAATGTTTGTGTGGCCTTAGGTGGCCGCCCTTGCGATGGTGGCAAAGGGTGTGTCGATAAGTTCTTCAGGAATGTCCCGGATCCTTGCCAGTTCAGGTTGCGCGTTGCTGTCGGCACCGTCCTGCAAAAAAGCCAAGCAATCCGCTGCTCGAACGCGAAAAAAGCCGGCGAACGCTGGCGGGCGACATGCGTTCTGCGCTAAAAAGGGCGTTGGATCGCGCTTGCCGCGCGAGCATGCCCTCCCGCTATCTTTCCAAAGAGGATTTTCATGAGTTCCAGTTACGCAGATACCCGTCTCCTGATCAACAACCAGTGGCAGGATGCCGCCGACGGCCGCACCGACCCCGTGATCAATCCCGCGACGGGCAAGGAAATCGGCCGGGTGGCGCACGCCGGCATCAAGGACCTGGACCAGGCCCTGGCGGCCGCGCAAAAGGGCTTCGAAGTCTGGCGCGCGACCTCTCCCGTCGAGCGCCAGCGCATCATGCGCGCGGCCGCGGCCCTGGTGCGCGAGCGCGCCGACCAGATCGCCACGCTGATGACGCTGGAGCAGGGCAAACCGCTGGCCGAGGCCCGCACCGAAGCGCTGGCCTGCGCGGCCATGACCGAATGGTTCGCCGACGAAGGCCGCCGCATCCATGGCCGCATCGTGCAGGGCGCCAACCTTGCCAGCCACCAGATGGTGCTCAAGCAGCCCATCGGCCCGGTCGCTGCCTTCACGCCCTGGAACTTCCCGCTCAACCAGATCTCGCGCAAGATCGGCCCGGCGCTGGCCACCGGCTGCTCCTTCCTGGTCAAGGCCCCCGAGGAAACTCCGGCTTCGCCCGCAGCCTTCCTGCAGTGCTTCGTCGATGCCGGCGTGCCCGAAGGCGTGGTGGGCCTGGTCTATGGCGACCCGGCCGAGATCTCGGACTACCTGATCGCGCATCCCGTCATCCGCTTCGTCACCTTCACCGGCTCGACGGCCGTGGGCAAGCAGCTGGCCGCCAAGGCCGGCGCGCACATGAAGAAGGTGGTCATGGAGCTGGGCGGCCACGCGCCGGTGATCGTTGCCGAGGACGCCGACGTAGAGGTCGCCGTCAAGGCCATTGGTGCCGCCAAGTACCGCAACGCCGGCCAGGTCTGCATCGCGCCCACGCGCTACCTGGTGCATGAATCGCTGGCGCGCGACTTCCAGCAGGCCTATGTGTCCTTCTCCGAAGGCCTGAAGGTCGGCGACGGCCTGGAATCCGATACCAAGCTCGGCCCGCTGGTCAACGAGCGCCGCCTGCAGTCGATGCAGAAGATCATCGCCGACGTCGAGGCCAAGGGCGGCGACATCGTCACCGGCGGCAAGCGCATCGGCGATGTGGGCAACTTCTTCGCGCCGACGCTGGTGGTGAACCCGTCGATGGACTCGATGCTGTTCAACGAAGAGCCCTTCGGCCCCATTGCCGGCATGCGCACCTTCAAGGCGCTGGACGAAGCCATCGCCGAAGCCAACCGCCTGAGCTATGGCCTGTCGGCCTATGCGTTCACGCGTTCGTTCAAGAACGTGCAGACGCTGTCCGACCGCGTGGAAACCGGCATGCTGTGGATCAACCAGCCCGCCGCGCCCACGGCCGAGCTGCCTTTTGGCGGCGTCAAGGATTCGGGCCTGGGCACCGAAGGCGGCCACGAGGCGCTGGAAGAGCACCTGGTCAGCAAGGTCGTTGCGGTCACCGGCATCTGAGCGGCGCAGCGATCAGCGGCTCAAGGCGGCAGGCAGGGCGCAGGTCCTGCCTGCCGCTTTTCTTCTATCGGGGCTGATGATTCACTTCGGGCTTGGCCCGGAGTTTTTCCCGATGCACGTCGATCCATCGCATCAGGATCTGTGCGCCCTGGAATATCGCCAGGAATCCAATCAGGACCAGTGAAATGAAAATCACGTCCTGTATGAGGTAATGCATCGCTCGGCTTTCAATATATCCGGGCCAGCAGCTTGGCACGGCGTGGGCCGGCATGTCATAAATTCGGCGTAAATTCGCGTGCGCAAAACCTCCATCGAGGGCACGGGAGCGCGCGGAATTTACGCAGAATTTATGCCGGACGCAGGTCCATGCATAGAGAATTTACGCAGCTGCGGCGAATACTTCGAGCTGGCTATTTCGCCAGCAAGATTCGTCAAATTTCTATGCGTTTCGCTAATCAAAGCATTCGGGAGGGCGCGCTCCTTTCAGCCGGCATATTGCTGTGCGCGCTGTCGGGCCAGGCATCCGCCCAGTGGTCGGGCACCGTGGCGCTGACTTCGGATTATGTCTGGCGCGGCTCCTCGCAGACCCGCGAGGAGCCGGCGTTGCAAGGCGGCCTCAGATACACGCACGGCTCGGGTTTCTATGCCTCGGTCTGGGGCTCGAACGTCAAGTTCGCGCCAGACAACGGGGCGCGCTCGGAGTTCGATCTGGCCGCGGGCTGGAGCGGCAAGGTGGCGGAAGACTGGGCTGTGGACCTGTATCTGCTGCGCTACCAATATCCCTCGGCCCACACCCGCCTGAACTGGAACGAGCTCAATGCCAGCGCGACCTGGCGCGACAACTATTGGCTGGCCGTGGGCCAC
Organism: Comamonas endophytica; assembly: GCF_023634805.2. Lineage (NCBI taxonomy): Bacteria > Pseudomonadati > Pseudomonadota > Betaproteobacteria > Burkholderiales > Comamonadaceae > Comamonas > Comamonas endophytica. The sequence goes on along the minus strand of NZ_CP106881.1, from coordinate 759,487 downwards.
TCCGACAACGCCATGGCCAGCCGCAGCCGCGGCACCTATTTGCAGTTGGGCGCGCGCGTGCCGATCAGCGAGCAGTGGCGCGTGGAAGCCAGCGTTGCGCGCTATGTGCTCGAGAGCCGCTATGCGGACAGCTACACGCATGGCGCGGTCGGCGTGGTGTGGGCCTTCAAGGCGCCCTTCGAGGCCCGCCTGACGCTGCATGGAACCGATTCGGCCGCCAGGCGCCTGTTCACCGGCATGGCCGGCAGCCGCGCCGAGCTGGCGCTGCAGGCGTCCTTCTGAAACGCGGAGCCTGCCATGATGGAATTTGCCTTGTTTCTCGTGCTCGCGGTGGCCCTGGGCTGGCCGCTGGGCCACTACCTCGCGGCCGTGATGCGCGGCGCGCCCATGCGCGGCGACTGGCTGTTCGGCTGGATCGAACGGCCGATCTATCGCCTGCTGGGCACGCGCCCGCAGATCGGCATGAACTGGCGCGGCTATGCCGGCGCCTTCCTGCTGAGCAACCTGGTGCTGGCGCTGCTGGTCTGGGCGCTGTTCATGACCCAGGCCTGGCTGCCGCTGAACCCCGACGGCGTGCCCAACATGTCCTGGGACCTGGCGCTGCACACCATGGTGTCCTTTCTCACGAACACCAACCAGCAGCACTACTCCGGCCAGGCACAGCTGTCCTATCTGGCGCAGATGTGCGGCATCGTCGGCCTGCAGGTGGTCACGCCCGTCATGGGGCTGGCGGTGGTCGCGGCCACGCTGCGCGGGCTGTTCGGCGGGCGCCAGGCGGCAGCTGCCACGGATGCATCCGTGGAAATCGATGTGGGCAATTACTGGGCCGACGTCGTGCGCGCCACATTGCGCTGCGTGCTGCCGCTGTGCCTGGCCCTGTCCGCGCTGCTGAGCTGGCAGGGCGTGCCGGCGACGCTGGCGGCCGGCCCGGTGGCCAGCCCCGTCGAAGCCACGGCCGAACTGCGCGAGCAGAAGATTCCGCTGGGACCGGTGGCGCCGATGGTCGCCATCAAGCAGCTGGGCAGCAATGGCGGCGGCTGGTACGGCCCGAACAGCACGGTGGCGCTGGAGAACCCGACACCGCTGTCGAATTTCCTGCAGCAGCTGGCCATCGCGCTGATTCCGGTGGCGATCATCTTCATGGTCGGCCCGTTCACCGGCCGGCGCCGCTTTGGCGCGATGGTCTTCGGCACGATGCTTTGCATGTCGGTCGCCTCGACCGGGCTGGCGTTGTGGTCCGAAGGCCATTCCGCCACGGCCGTGGACATCGCGCTGATGGAGGGCAAGGAAGTGCGCCTGGGCGCCGAGGCCTCGGCGCTGTGGGCGGCAACGACCACGCAGGTCAACAATGGCTCCGTGAACATGATGCTGGACTCGGCCGCGCCGCTGACCGGGCTGGTGGCCATGTCGAACATGCTGATCAATTCGATCTGGGGCGGGGTCGGCTGCGGGCTGCAGCAATTCATCGTCTATCTGCTGCTGAGCGTGTTCATCGCCGGGCTGATGACGGGCCGCACGCCCGAGCTCTTCGGCCGCAAGATCGAAGGGCCCGAGGTCAAGCTGCTGGCGGTGCTGGTGCTGTGGCAGCCGCTGGTAATCCTGGGCTTCACCGCGGTGGCGCTGGCCGTGCCTGGCCTGGCGGGCAACTCCAACCCGGGCTTCCATGGCATCAGCCAGGTGTTCTACGAGTATGTCTCGGCGTTTGCCAACAACGGCTCGGGCTTCGAGGGGCTGGGCGATGCCACGCCCTGGTGGAACCTGTCCACCGCCTTCGTGCTGGCGGCGGGCCGCTATCCGGCGCTGCTGATCCCGCTGGCCATTGCCGCGATGCTGGCGCGCAAGCGCCGCGCCCCCGAAAGCCCGGGCAGCCTGCAGGTGGAGACCCCCACCTTCGCGCTCACGCTGACCGGCATCGTCCTCATTCTCACGCTGCTGCAGTTCATGCCGGTGCTGGTGCTGGGCCCCGTTGCCGACCATCTGGCCTTGATGCAACTGCTGGCGCGCTGAAGGAAATTCCATGATCCATACCGATTCGATGCAACGCGCAGAACGCCCGGCCGAGAGCGCCGGGCAGGGCCTGCGGGCCGCGCTCGCGGCAGCCTTTGTCAAGCTTTCCCCGCAACACATCATCAAGAACCCGGTCATGGCCGTGGTCTGGGCCGGCACGCTGGCCACCGGCGCGGCGACGCTCGCCGGGCTGGCTTCGCCCGGCTTCGGCTGGGCCGTCACGGGCATCCTGTTCTTCACCGTGCTGTTCGGCAACTACGCCGAGGCCGTCGCCGAGTCGCGCGGGCGCGGCCAGGCGGCGTCGCTGCGGCGCGCGCGCAAGGACCTGATGGCGCGGCGCATCGACGCGCAGGGCCACGAGGAAAGCGTGCCTGCGGCCGAGCTGCGTCCGGGCGACCTGGTGCTGGTCGAGGCCGGGCAGCTGGTGCCCGCAGACGGCGAGATCGAGCAGGGGCTGGCGACCATCAACGAAGCCGCGGTGACCGGTGAGTCGGCACCCGTGCTGCGCGAGGCCGGCACCGACCGCTCGGGCGTGATCGGCGGCACCCAGGTGCTGTCCGACCGCATCGTGGTGCGGGTGACGGCCGAGCCGGGCCACAGCTTCCTGGACCGCATGATCGCGCTGGTCGAAGGCTCCAACCGGCAGAAGACGCCCAACGAGATCGCGCTGGGCATCCTGCTGATGGTGATGACGCTGACCTTTGCCATCGTGGTGGCGACACTGCCCTTCATTGGCGGCTTCGTCGGTGTCGAGGTCAATCTGGTGCTGCTGATCGCGCTGCTGGTGTGCCTGATCCCCACCACCATCGGCGGGCTGCTGCCGGCCATCGGCATTGCCGGCATGAACCGCGCCCTCCAGGCCAATGTGCTGGCCAAGTCCGGCAAGGCGGTGGAAGTGGCCGGCGACGTGGATGTGCTGCTGCTCGACAAGACCGGCACCATCACCCATGGCGACCGCCAGGCGACGGCCTTCCATGCCATGCCCGGCGTGGATGGCGCACTGCTGCGCCAGGCGGCGCTGCTGGCCTCGCTGGCCGATCCGACGCCCGAGGGCAAGTCGGTGGTGCGGCTGGCGCGCGAGAAGGGCGCGCAGGAAGCGCAGGACATGGATCCGCAGGGTGCGCGCTTCGTGCCGTTCTCGGCGCAGACGCGCATGTCCGGGGTGGACCTGGGCGAGCGCGTGATCCGCAAGGGCGCGCTGGCGGCCATCGCCGCGCATGTGCAGTCGCTCGGCGGCCAGGTACCGGCCGAGATCGAGGCGCGTGCCGCGCAGGTCGCGCGCTCCGGCGCCACGCCGCTGGTGGTGAGCGACGGGCGCCAGGCGCTGGGCGTGATCGAGCTGTCCGACGTGATCAAGCACGGCATCAGGGAGCGCTTCGCGCGGCTGCGCGGGATGGGCATCAAGACGGTGATGATCACCGGCGACAACAAGCTCACGGCGGCGCACATCGCGGCCGAGGCCGGGGTCGACGACTACATCGCCGAGGCGCGCCCGGAGGACAAGCTGGCGCGCATCCGCGCCGAGCAGGCCGAGGGCCGGCTGGTGGCGATGGTCGGCGACGGCACCAACGACGCGCCCGCGCTGGCCCAGGCCGATATCGGGCTGGCAATGAACTCGGGCACGCAGGCGGCCAAGGAGGCCGGCAATATGGTCGATCTGGATTCCGATCCGACCAAGCTGCTGGCGGTGGTGGAGATCGGCAAGCAGCAGCTGATCACGCGCGGCGCGCTCACCACCTTCTCGCTGGCCAATGACGTGTCGAAGTACTTCGCCATCCTGCCGGCGCTGTTCGCGGTGGCGATTCCCCAGATGGCGGCGCTGAACGTCATGCAGCTGTCGAGCCCCTCGAGCGCGGTGCTGTCGGCGCTGATCTTCAACGCCGTGATCATCCCGCTGCTGATTCCGCTGGCGCTGCGCGGCGTGCGCTTCAAGCCCGCGAGCGCGACCGAGCTGCTGCGCAACAACATGCTGGTGTACGGCCTGGGCGGGCTGGTGCTGCCCTTCATTGCCATCAAGCTGATCGACATCGTGCTGTCGGCGCTGTTCTCCCTGTGAGGTTCCTGTCATGAGCATTCCAAGCCATTCGGCAAGCCATACGGCAAGCCATCCAGCGAGTCTTTCGGGCGAGACGCCCGCGCGCAGCCTGCGCCAGGAGCTGGCGCAGCAGCCCGCCACTTCCACGGCCGGGCTGCTGCGCGGCGCGCTGGGGCTCGGCGTGATAACGCTGGCCGGTTTCGGCTTCCTGTATTCGCTGGCCGGCGTGGGCCTGGGCCAGGCGCTGTTCCCGGCCGCGGCCAACGGCAGCGTGGTGGAACGCGAGGGCCGCGTCGTGGGCTCGGCGCTGGTGGCGCAGCCCTTTGCCGGCGCCGGCTACTTCCACCCGCGCCCTTCGGCCGCGGGCTACAACCCGATGGCGCTGGCGGGCAGCAACCAGGCACGCACCCATGCCGAGCTGCGCGCGCGGGTCGATGCGGCGCGCGCCGCAGTCGCGCAGCGCGAGGGCGTTGCAGCGGGCGAGGTGCCTTCGGATCTGGTGACGCAGTCGGGCAGCGGCAGCGATCCGCATCTGAGCCCGCAGGCCGTGGCCATCCAGGTCGGGCGCGTGGCGGGCGCGCGCGGCATGGAGCGCGCCGCGCTCGAGGCGCTGGTGGCGCGGCACACCGAGCCCCGCCAATGGGGTGTGCTGGGCGCGCCGCGCATCAATGTGCTGGCGCTGAACCTGGCGCTGGATCGCACTGCCGGGACGGCGCCGTGAGCGCGGGCCTGTCTGTGGGCGTGGCGGCAGGGCCGCAGCGGCTGGAGCTGGTGGTTCTGGGCGCCAGACCTCGCCTGTGCCGCGCGAGCTTTCCCTCCAATGCCATGGGCTGGGCCGCGGTGCGCGGTTTCCTGGCCGGCTACCGCCAGCCGGTGCGCATCGCGGTGGCGGGCGTGGCAGCGCTGGGCTTTGCGCTGGCCGTGGGCAATGCACAGGAGAGACGGGTGCTGATCGTCGCGCCGGCGCTGGCGAAGTCGGCGTTGAAACTTGCGGTGCACGCAAGGAATAATCTGTAGGCTTGCGGGATGGAGAAAACCCATGGGCTTTGAGCAAGCACAGCAGGCGGACGCGCTGATCGGCACGCTGCGGCGCGAGGCCGCGGGGCGGCTCACGGTGTTCCTGGGCGCTTCGCCCGGCGTCGGCAAGACCTATGCGATGCTGACGCGCGCGCGCGAGCTGGCGCGCCAGGGCAAGGACGTGGTGATAGGCATCGTCGAGACGCACGGACGCAGCGAGACCCAGGCACTGGTCGAGGGCCTGCCGCTGGTGCCGCGCCGCAGGATCGAATACCAGGGCCGCTGCCTGGAGGAAATGGACCTCGATGCGCTGCTGGCGCGCCGCCCGGCCGTGGCGCTGGTCGACGAGCTCGCGCACCGCAACGCGCCGGGCAGCCGCCACGAGCGGCGCTGGCAGGATGTGGACGAGCTGCTGGATGCGGGCATCGATGTCTGCACCACCATCAATATCCAGCACCTGGAGAGCCTCAACGACGTGGTGCACCAGATCACCGGCGTGCGCGTCAGCGAGACCGTGCCCGATGCGGTGTTCGAGCGCCTGCGCGACATCCGGCTGGTGGACCTGCCGCCGCGCGAGCTGATCGAGCGCCTCAACCAGGGCAAGGTCTATCTGCCGGAGCAGGCCAGCCAGGCGCTGCAGGCCTTTTTCTCGCCCTCGAACCTCACGGCGCTGCGCGAGCTGGCGATGCAGACGGTGGCCGACCATGTCGACGCCGACCTGCGCGAGACCCGTGCCGCGAACGGCCTGGGCGGTCTGGCCATCCAGCGCCATGTGCTGATCGCCATCGACGGGCGCGGCCCGTCCGAATACCTGGTGCGCGCCGGCAGCCGCATCGCCGAGCGGCGCGACGCGCCCTGGTCGGTGGTCTGCGTCGAGACCGGACGCGGCGCCGCCACGCGTGCGGCGCAGGAGCGCCAGCTGGAGATCGACCGGGCCTTCGCGCTGGCGCGCAGCCTGGGCGGCAGCGCCGAGCTGCTGCATGGCGCGGACGTGGCGCAGGCGCTGCTGGATGCGGCGGCCGCGCGCGGCGCGCGCTCCATCGTCGTCGGCCGCACGCGCGAGCGCCCGGTCGCGCGCATTTTCAACCGCACGCTGACCCAGCAGCTGCTGCGCCGCGGCGCGCGCTACGAGTTGACCATCGTCAGCACGCCCCAGGCACGCCGGCGCGCGCTGCGCCTGCCCGAGCCCGGCGGCGAGCGCAGCGCGCGCCGCGAGCCGGTGCTGGTGCTGCTGGCCACCGCCGGCGCGGTCGCCACGGCGGCGCTGGCGCGGCGCTTCCTGGGCCTCGAAGACCTGTCGGTGGTGTTCCTGATCGCGGTGCTGCTGGTGGCCTCACGCGCGCGCATGGCCACCGCGTTCGCGACGGCGGTGCTGTGCTTCTTCGTCTACGACTTCTTTTTCATCGACCCGCTGCTGACGCTGGCCATCGGCTCGCATGGCGGCGTGGCCACGGTGGTCATGTTCCTGGCGGCGGCGCTGATCGCCGGGCGGCTGGCTTCGCAGCTGCGCCAGCAGGTGGTGGCGCTGCGCGCGGCCAACATCCATGCCACCGCCATGCAGCGCCTGGGCCAGCAGCTGTCCACCGCGGCCGACCTGGGGCAGGTCATTGCCGGCGGCTGCGCGGCGCTGCAGGCAACGCTGCAGGCCGTGGCCTGGATCCGCATCAACGATGTATCGGGGCCGCCGGCCGCCGCTGCGCTGCTGGACGAGAAGGACCGTGCCGCCGCCGACTGGACCCTGCGGCACGGGCAGGCCAGCGGGCGCTTCACCGATACCCTGGCGCACTCGGCCTGGTGGTTCCTGCCGGTGCGCTCGGACCAGGACACGCTGGGCGTGGTGGCGCTGCAGCTGCCCTCGGGCATGGCGCGGCTGGGCTTCGAGCAGCGGCGCCTGGCCGAGCGCATGGTGGAGGACATCGGCCAGGCAGCGCTGCGCGCGCGCCTGGTGTCCGATCTGGAAGTGGCGCGCGTCACGGGAGAGACCGAGCGGCTGCGCTCGGCGCTGCTGTCCTCCGTCTCGCACGACCTGCGCTCGCCGCTGTCGTCGATGATCGGCGCCGCAGGCAGCCTGGCGAGCTACGGCAAGGACATGGGCGAGGAAGACCGCAGCAGCCTGCTGCAGACCATCCGCATGGAAGGCGAGCGGCTGGACCGCTATATCCAGAACCTGCTGGACATGACGCGCCTGGGCCACCAGGGGCTGACGCTCACGCGCGACTGGATCGGTGTCGACGAACTCGTGGGCTCGGCCTGCAGGCGCCTGCAGCGCTATGTGCCCGACACCCGCATCGTCACCGACATCGCCGCCGGACTGCCGCTGGCGCATGTGCATCCCGCGCTGATCGAGCAGGCGCTGTTCAATGTGATGGAAAATGCCGCCAAGTTCTCGCCCCCGGGCGAGCCGCTGCGCGTGGTGGCGCGCAACTCCGGGGACGGGCAGCTGCAGATCGACGTCTGCGACCGCGGCCCGGGCATTCCCGAGGAGGAGCGCAGCCGCATCTTCGACATGTTCTACAGTGTGGAGCGCGGCGACCGCGGGCGGCAGGGCACGGGCCTGGGCCTGACCATCGTGCAGGGCATCATCGGCGCGCACATGGGCGAGGTGCAGGCGCTGCCCGGGCCCGAGGGACGCGGCACCACCATCCGCCTGACGCTGCCCTGGGGCGAGCCCCCGGCATTGGAGCGCAATGAACGTGAACCATGACAGCCTCCCCACCACGCCCGCGGCGCGCGTGCTGGTGATAGACGACGAACCGCAGATCCGCAAGTTCATCGACATCAGCGTGCGATCGCAGGGCTACAAGACGCTGCTGGCCGAAACCGGCGAGCAGGGCCTGGCGCTGCTGGCCACCCAGGGCGCGGACCTGGTGATCCTCGATCTGGGCCTGCCCGACCGCGACGGCCAGGAGGTGCTGCGCGAGCTGCGCCAATGGTCGCGCGTGCCGGTCATCGTGCTCACGGTGCGCTCGAGCGAGGCGCAGAAGGTGGCGCTGCTCGATGCCGGCGCCAACGACTATGTGACCAAGCCATTCGGCATCGAGGAGCTGATGGCGCGCATCCGCGCCTTCCTGCGCAACGCCAGCCGCGAGGGGCAGGTGCTGCCGGCCTATGACGACGGCTGGCTGCGCATCGACCTGGCGCGGCGCGAGGTGCGCCTGGACGGCGCGCCGGTGGCGCTCACGCGCAAGGAATTCGCGCTGCTGTCGCTGCTGGCGCAGCAGCCCGGGCGGCTGATCACGCAGCCGCAGCTGCTGCGCGAGATGTGGGGGCCGACGCACGAGGAGGATGCGCACTACCTGCGCATCCTGGTGGGCAAGCTGCGCCACAAGCTGGGCGACGACGCTGCCGCGCCGACGTACATCATCACCGAGCCCGGGGTGGGGCTGCGCTTTCAGGCCCATGAGCGCAGCGCAGGCGCAAGCTCCTAGCGCAGCACAACTGCGCCCACCAGCGCACAGCCCAGGCCCGCGAGCAGCAGCAGGCGGCAGCGGCCCAGCCGCTGGGCGCGCACGGTGAAGCGGCACGCATCATAGGAAGCCGGCTCGCCCGCCTGCAGCGCGAGGCCCTGCGCCAGCATGGCAATCAGGCCGACGAAGGGCAGCCCCAGCGCAAAGCCGTAGCCGTACACGCCCAGCTGGCGCCGCAGGTATTGCGCCGCATCCAGGCCCTGGCCGTCCATGGTCGACACCACCACCTTCAGCAAGGACTTGCCGGGCGTGGTGCCAAGACAGGCAAAAAGCCCCGCTTCCACCAGCAACGCCAGCGGCAGCAGTGCCAGCGCCAGCAGGTGCAGCGAACCCGGGCGCTGCAGCCAGGGCGCAAAACCGGGCAGCAGTTTCGCCAGCAGCAGGAGGGGCGCCGCAACGATGCCGATGTCCACCACGCGCGCCAGGAAGCGGCGCCAGGCACCGGCCAGCGGCAGATCGAGCAGCGGCGCAGGCCGGGGCTGCCGGCCCTGGTCCTGGCGCAAGGTCCACAGTTCCGCCATCGAGATCCAGCTGCTCAGGCCCTCTTTCCATACCAGGCTCTGCCGCGTCATTTCTCCCTGTTGCAGCATGGCTTCGAGCACTTCCACGGGCACCGGGCCGTGCGGGTCTTCGCCCACCAGATACCACCATGCAGCTTGCATTCCTGTGTCTCCTTCAATCAAAGGCGGGCTGCGCTTCGGCCCGCGGGCATGTGCCCGGGCAGCCGGCGCCGTTCAGTAGCCCAGGTAGGCCATGGCGTAGCTCACACCGATCATGGTGCAGCCGATGCATGCAAGCACCAGCATCCGCACCTCGGTCTGGCACAGCCTGCGCGCCCTGACCGTGAACCGGTTCAGGTCATAGGGCGTGGGCTCGCCGAGCTGCAGGCTCAAGCCCTGCGCCGCCATGGCGATCAGCGAGAGCAGGGGCAGCCCCATGGCCAGGCCGTAATAGAAGACGCCCCACTGGCGCCGCAGGTACTGCGCTCCCGTGGGGCGCTGGCCATCGGGCGTCAGGACCATGACGCCCAGCAGCGCCTTGCCGGGCGTGGAACCAAAGCGCGTGAAAATGCCGGCCTCCACCAGCAGCGCCAGGGGAAGCAGGGCGAGGGTCAGCTGGAAAGGCGCGGACGGGCGTTGGAGCCAGAGCGCGAACCCCGGGATCTGCTGCAGCAGCAGCCAGCCCAGCAGCGCGATGGGCGCGGAAATGGCGCAGAGATCCAGCATGCGCGCCAGAAAGCGGCGCCAGGCACCGGCGAGCGCGAGATCGAAAGGCAACCCGGGCTCCAGCTGCAGGGCACCGGACTTGCGCAGATCCGCGAGCTGCGCCAGCGAGATCCAGTCGCTCAGTCCCTTCTTCCAGACCAGGCTGTGCTGCGCCATCTTCCCTTGATGCAGCAGGGCTTCAAGCGCCTGCGCCGAAACCGGACCCTGCGGACTGCCGCCGAGCCACAACCACCAGGCGTCTTGCCTCCTCGGATCCCCGGCTGGATGCCGCGCGGGCCCGAACCACCAGACAGCTATTTCGGCTGCCATCAGCAAGACCGCCAGGGTCCAGCAAAGATACGCGGAAGGGCGCTGGAACCAGGGCCAGGCCGTGGATGCGGGCTCCAGCTGCAGGAGCAGCTCCATGATCCGCATTGCGGGGGGCATGGCAACGAGCCACACCCATACCGCCAGGCGCTGCATGAGCCGGCGCGAGGCCGTGGCCGGGGTGAGATCGGCCGGCAGCGCGGGCTTGACCCGTGCGGTATCGGTGCCGCGCAGCCGCAGCAGCTCCGCCACGGAGATCCAGTCGCTCATGCCTTCCTTCCAGACCAGGCTCTGCTGCGTCATTTCTCCCTGGTTCAGCATGTCTTCGAGCGCCTGCATGGAAACCGGACCCTGCGGGCTGTCGCCGACCAGATACCACCACATGCCTTGCATTTCCTTGTCTCCCCATGGTGCGCGGCTGGACCGGAGTGCCCTTGCAGGCCGCTAACCCCGGCTCCGCTTGCCAGATCGGCGCAAACAGATTGCTGCTATTGAGCAAATAAATTTATTTAAAGTGTCGATAGTTTATTGCAATCAATGCCTGCCAGGTAAGCGCGTACCAAACGTCAGGAAAGACACATCGTGAAACAATACATACAAAGATGTAATCCAGCGGATGACCCGACCACTGGAAATATTCCCCGAACCTTGAAAGTGCAGATGTTGGAAAGCCATGAAGACACAGCCCCGGTTGCGCAGCGACTGGCGCAGCTCAGTGCGTTGGACCGCGTGATGGCGATAGCCGAGTTCGAGCTCGATGGTTCGTTGAGCCACGCCAACGACAACTTCCTTGCACTGCTTGGTTTCACCCGCGAGGAAGCGGTGGGGCGGCACCACAGCAGCTTCTGCACTCCGGCCTTTGCCGACAGTGCCGAGTACCGCAATTTCTGGCCCCAGCTGCGCGACGGCAAGGCGCGCACCGGCCTGGCCGAGCGGCTGCGCAGCGACGGCAGCAGCTGCTGGCTCGAAGCCACCTATACGCCGGTGCTCGATGGGCAGGGCAAGGTGCGCCAGATCCTGAAGATCGCCACCGACGTCACGCAGCGCCTGCGGCGCGAACAGGCGCAGACCGAACATCTGCAGCGCCTGTCGCTGGTGGCCGATGGGAGCAGCACCGCGGTGGTGATCTGCGACAAAGACTCCCGCATCGTCTACGTGAACAATGGCTTCAGCCGCATGTTCGGCTGGGAGCTCGCTGAAGTCCGGGGCTGCCTCTCCGTGGGGCTGCTGTCCCCGCAGGTGTCGCAGGAGTTCACGGCGCAGTACCTCGCGGCGCTGCGCGCGGGACAGTCGGTCGAGAGCGAGGAGATCGTGACCAGCAAGGACGGGCGGCGCTACTGGGTCAAGGCCGCGAGCAATCCGGTGGCCACGGTGGGTGACTGGAACTACACCGTGACCACGCTTACCGACATCACGCGCTCGAAGATGCACGAGGTGCTGCAGCACCGCGTGCTCGAGGCCATGGTGCGCGAGAGCCCGCTGTCCGAGGTGCTGGAGCTGATCTGCCGCGAGGTCGAGCACATCTCCCCGGAAATCACTGCGGCCATCCTCGGTGTCAGCGAGCAGGGGCTGCTGCAACCGCTGGTGGGTCCCAGCCTGCCCGAGGCCTATTCGCGTCAGCTCGAAGGTGTCGCCATCGGGCCGGCCGTGGGCTCCTGCGGCACGGCGGCCTGGCGCAACGAGACCGTGTGTGTCGACGACATCGCCAGCGATCCGCTCTGGGACGGGTACCGCCATCTGGTCCTGCCGCTTGGCTACGTCGCCTGCTGGTCCACGCCGGTCCACAACAGCCTGGGGCGCGTGGTCGGCACCTTCGCTTTCTATTTCAAGAGCCCGCGCGTGCAGGCCGCACAGCTGTTCCACCAGCTGATGGTCGATGCCTGCGTGCATCTGTGCGCGCTGGCGCTCGAGCGCGAACACACGCGCCAGCGCATCCGCCAGCTGGCGTTCTATGACGGATTGACCGGGCTGCCCAACCGCAGCCTGCTGCAGGCCAAGGCGGACCAGGCGATTGCCATGGCCGAGCGCAACAATGAAAGCCTGGCGGTGCTGTTCATCGACCTGGACCGCTTCAAGCAGGTCAACGATTCGCTGGGCCACCCGGCCGGCGACGAGCTGCTGCGCCAGATCGCCGCCCGGCTGCGCCAGGGCCTGCGCGCTTCGGACATCGCCGGACGGCTGTCGGGGGACGAGTTCGTGGCGGTGCTGGCGCAATCCGATGTGGCGCAGACCACCGAGCTGGTGGAGCGGCTGATGGCGCTGCTGACCGCTCCGGTCACGGTGGCCGGGGTAGCGCTGGCGGCGTCGGCAAGCATCGGCATCGCGATGTTCCCCGGCGACGGGCGCGACATGGAGACGCTGCTGCACCGCGCCGACATGGCGATGTACCAGGCCAAGAGCCAGGGCCGCGGGTGCTCCAGCTTCTTCAGCAGTGAAATGAACCAGCTGGCGCAGGAGCGCCTGGCGCTGGAAACCGCGCTGCGGCTGGCCATCCAGAACCGGCAGCTGCATCTGCACTACCAGCCGCAGGTGGACATGGACAGCGGACGCCTGTGCGGCGTGGAGGCGCTGGCGCGCTGGACCCATCCGGAGCTGGGCGAGATACCGCCCGCACGCTTCATTCCCCTGGCCGAGGAATGCGGCCTGGTGGCCGATCTGGGCCACTGGGCGCTGCGCGAAGCCTGCAGCCAGCTCTCGGCCTGGCGCGCGCAGGGTCATGAGGTGCCGTCCGTCTCCGTCAATCTGTCGCCCACCAGCTTCCACAACCTGGACCTGCCGCGCATGATTGCCAAGACGCTGGAGGCCAACGCGCTGCAGCCCGAGGACCTGACGCTGGAGATCACCGAAAGCGTGCTGCTCGACACCAATCCCAGCACCATGAAGACCATTGCCGAGGTGCATGCCCGGGGCATCCGGCTGGCGATGGACGACTTCGGCACGGGCTACTCGAGCCTGAGCTACCTGCGCCGCCTGCCGGTCAACGAGCTCAAGCTCGACCGCAGCTTCGTTGCGGACCTGGAGAACGACGAGGCCGCGCAGGCGCTCAGCGCCGCCATCCTGGGCATCGGCAAGAGCCTGCATCTCACGGTGGTGGCCGAAGGCGTGGAGACCAGCGAGCAGAAATCGCTGCTGCGCGAGCAGGGCTATCCGGTGGCGCAGGGCTATCTGTTTTCGCGGCCGCTGCATCCGGATGCATTCGGGCGCTGGCTGGAGCAGAGGGTTGAAGGGGACAGGCGCGGTCCTTAGTTGAAAAACGCGTTTGCATAGTCCCAAACATTCGTGGATCGATGGAGGACGGATTCCTAGACTGGCCGCAGAACAAATTCTTCTGGAAACGCGCCATGTCTGGATTCGCAAACCTCTCCCGCCGCCGCATCGCCGCCCTGTCGGCCGGCATGCTCCTGGCCATCGCCTCGGGCCTGGTCACCGCCGCCGCCGAGGCGCCCTGGCCGAACAAGCCGATCACGCTGGTGGTGCCCTATCCGCCGGGCGGCACCAATGACAATGTGGCGCGGCTGATCGCCGAGCAGGTATCGGCGCGGGCCGGGCAGCCAGTGGTCATCGAGTACAAGCCCGGCGCGGGCGGCACCATCGGCGCGCAGTTCGTGGCGCGCGCCAAGCCCGATGGCTACACGCTGCTCAATGCCTCTATAGGCAACCTGGCGATCGCGCCGCAGCTGATGCCGGTGCAGTTCGATTCCTTCAAGTCCTTCCAGTCGATCGCCTACATAGGCGCCGGCATCACCACGTTCGCGGTGCGGCCCGATTTCCCGGCAAGGAACCTGCAGGAGCTCGTGGCCTATGCGAAGAAGCACCCGATCTCGCTGGGCACCTCGGGCGTGGGCACGCCGGGCCACATGGCGGGCGTGTACTTCCAGCAGCTGACCGGCATCCAGATGACGCATGTGCCCTACAAGGGCAGCGCCGCGGCGATCAACGATGCGATCGGCGGCCATGTCGACCTGGTGATCGATCCGCTGAGCACCACCTTCGTGCGCGCCGAGAAGCTCAAGGCGCTGGCCTATTTCGGCACCAAGACGCCGCCCGAGGGGCTCAGAGGCGTGCAGTCGGTGGCGCAGCAGGGCTTCGCCCAATGGGATGACGCGTTTGGCGGCTCGTTCTTCTGGACCGCGCCCGCGGGCATTCCCGAGGCGGTGCAAAGGAAGCTCACCGGCTGGGTGCTCGAGGCGCTGGCCGCGCCCGAGGTGCGCCAGGCGCTGGTGCAGGTCCAGGTCAGCGCTGCGCCTGCAGATGCCGCGGCCACCACTGGCATCGTGCACAGGATGCATGGGCTGGCCAAGGACATCTTCGCGACGCAGCAGCCGGTTGCCCAGGCGAAGTAAGCACCCCGCGCTTCGCGCTTTGGAAAGTTTCACAGGTAGAAGTTCATGCATCTGGGTTTGTTTCTGCTGGCCGCGGGCCACCATGCGGGCGGCTGGCGTTTTCCCGGCGCCGAGTCGGGCACCGAGAATTTCCACTTGATCACGCGCGTGGCGCAGGAGGCCGAGAGCGCGAAGTTCGACATGGTGTTCTTTGGCGACCGGCTGGTCACGAGCCGCGACTCGCACCCCTCGATGGTCACGCGCCCCGATCCGTTGGTGGTGCTGGCGATGCTGGCCGTGCAGACGCGCCATATAGGCCTGGCGGCCACGGCCTCGACCACCTACAGCGACCCCTTCACGCTGGCGCGCGCGCTGGCCTCGGTCGACCTGCTGAGCGAGGGGCGCGCGGCCTGGAACATCGTGACCACGGTGCAAGACGGCTCGGGCAACTTCAGCCGCTCGCTGCACCCCGAGTCGGACGAGCGCTATGCGATCGCGCAGGAATTCGTGCAGGTGGTGCAGGGCCTGTGGCGCTCGTGGGAGGCCGACCCCTATGTGCGCGACAAGGCGCGCGGCATCTATATCGACACGGACAAGATGCATGCGCTCGAGCATGTGGGCAAGTACTTCCAGGTCAAGGGGCCGCTCAACGTCACGCGCAGCCCGCAGGGCGAGCCGGTGCTGATCCAGGCGGGGTCCTCTGGCGCGGGCCAGCAGCTCGGCGCGCGCTGTGCCGAGGTGATCTTCACGGCGCAGCAGGACCTGCAGGCGGCGCAGGAGTTCTACCAGGCGCTCAAGCGCCAGGTCGCGGCCGCGGGGCGCGATCCGGCCAAGGTCAAGGTGATGCCGGGGCTGATGCCGATCATCGGCAGGACCGCGGCCGAGGCGCGGGAAAAGCTCGCGCAGCTGCAGGAATTCACCGACCAGAGCAAGGCGCGCTACATGCTCTCGGCGGAGCTCGATCTCGACCTGGAGGGCCACGACCTGGATGCGCCCGTGCCCGACCTGCCACAGGACGACAAGAGCTTCAGCCGGCGCAAGCTGCTGCTGAAGATCGCGCGCGATCAGCGGCTGACGCTGCGCCAGCTCTACCACCACATCGCCAGCAGCCGCGGCCACCAGGTGGTGGCGGGCACGGCCGAGGACGTGGCCGCGCACATGCTGCACTGGGTCGATGCGGGAGCGGCCGATGGCTTCAACATCATGCCGGCCTGGTTTCCGGGCGGCTTCGAGGAATTCACGCGCGGCGTGGTTCCGATCCTGCAGGAGCGCGGGCGCTTTCGCCGCGAGTACGAAGGCCGCACGCTGCGCGCCCATCTGGGTCTGCACGATCCCGTTTGATTCTTGAACCAAAGGAAGCCCATGTCCGTCTTGTTGATTGCCGGCAGCCCCTCGCCGACCTCCCGCTCCGCGGCCCTGCTGGAATGCGTGGGCCAGCGCCTGGCCAGGCACCATGCCGACGTGCGACGGTTGCAGATCCGCGAGCTGAACGCGCGGGCGATGCTGCAGGCCGATTTCGCCGACCCCTCGATCGCGCGCGCCGCACGCCAGGTGGCCGAGGCCCAGGTGGTCATCGTTGCCACGCCGATCTACAAGGCGGCCTACAGCGGCGTGCTCAAGCTGTTTCTCGACCTGCTGCCGCAGACCGGCCTCAAGGGCAAGACGGTGCTGCCGCTGGCCACCGGCGGCAGCCCGCACCACATGCTGGCGCTGGATTACGCACTGCGCCCGGTGCTGCAGGCGCTGGGCGCCAGGCAGGTGCTCGCGGGCATCTACGCCACCGACGCGCAGGTCTGCGTGCTGCCCGAGGGCGCGAGCACCCTGGCGCCGGAGCTGGCGCTGCGCGTCGATGAAGCGGTTCGGGTGCTGGCGGGGGAGGTGTTGCGGGTGGGAACTCCCGTGGTGACGGGGCAGGCGGTGAGCGCCAGGCGGCCGGCGAACGATCTGGGGGTGGAGTCTGCCGAGGTGTCGATCGCCAAGCTTTGAGGGACGCCGGAGGGTGGCGTGTGGGTGGATCTTGAGGGCAGGACGTCCATCCTTCGGCGGGGCCGCCCAGGCAAGCTCAGGACGAACGGAGGTTTTTGCCGTTCGCCCTGAGCTTGTCGAAGGGTAGACGGCCTGTCCTCACGAAGAAAAGCGCAGTGTCCTCGCCGGCACTGCGTTTCCCGGTCAAAGATGCATCAAACCGTCTGGAAATGATGCGTCCCATCCCGCTTCAGCTGATCCACCAGCCCGAACTCCCAATCCAGATACGCCTGCATCGCGCTGTGCGGCGCCTCGGTGCCTTCATAGGGGCGGCGGTAGCGGTCGATGCGCGGCGATGCGAGGCGGGTCTCGCCTTCTTCCAGCGGCAGGCCTTCGGCAATCCAGGCCTGGGTGCCGCCGGCCAGCGCATAGACCGGGGCGCCGGTGATATCGGCCAGCTCCTTTGCCGCGAAGCGCGCCAGCAGGCTGGTGCCGCAGGTCACGACATAGCGCTCGGCCTTGGGGATGTTCTCCACGGCCTGCGCCAGCTGCGAGCGCAGCGCGAACCAGGCTCCAGGGATGTGGCGCTTCACGTAGTTGGCGCTGCCGGTGAAGTCCAGCAAGGCGGTGGCGGGCTTGCCGTCGCCGCCTTCGAGCCAACCCGCCAGCGTCTGCGCCGTGATGTCCTGCACCGCGCCCGCGGGTTCGGGGTGGACGCTGGCGGGCTGGCCGGTTTCGTTCCAGTCGTCCGCGCCGACGCCATCGAGCACCCACGCCTCCCAGCCCATCTGCGCCAGCCACGAGGCGGTCATGCTGGCGCGCACGCCGTCGTCGTCCGCCAGCACGATGCGCGCGCCGCGCACCGGCGCTGCGTGGTCGGTTTCCTGCACCAGCTGGCCGCCGGGGTAGTTGCGAAAGCCCGCGAGATGCCCGGCCGCGAATTCCTCGGCGCTGCGCACGTCGAAGAAATAGGTGGTGCGGGTGAGCTCGTCGGTGAATTGCTGCAGCTGGTCGCGGCTCGCGCGGCGCACGCCGGCGCGGTCGGCGACGGCGCGGGCGCGCTCTGCCGCCTGGGCGCGCTGTTCTTCCTGGACCTCGGGCGCGCGGCGGTCGGCGCCATGCTCGAGCTGCTGGCCGGCCAGCAGCCAGCCGATGGTGCCGTTGCGCAGCGCGGTGATGCGGTTGGGCAGCCCGGCGTTGACCAGCGACTGCGCGCCGATCAGGCTGCGCGTGCGGCCCGCGCAGTTGACGACGATATGCGTGGACGGGTCGGGCGCGAGCGTGGCGGCGCGCAGCACCAGCTCGGCGCCGGGCACGCTCACGCCGCCGGGAATGCTCATCGTCTGGTATTCATCGAAGCGGCGTGCATCGAGCACCACGACATCGGCTTTCCTGTCGAGCAGTTCCTTGACTTCCTCGGCCGCCAGCGATGGCGTGTGGCGTTCCGCCTCGAGCCATTCGCCAAAGGCCTTGCTCGGCACGTTCACGTCGATGAACAGTTCATAGCCCGCGTTCTCCCAGCCGGCAAGGCCGCCCGCGAGCACGTGCACCTGCGTGTAGCCCAGCGCCTGCAGCCGCTGCGCGGCCACCTCGGCCAGGCCTTCGCCGTTGTCATACACCGCGATGCGCGTATCGCGCCGCGGCAGGCGCTGCCAGGCATCGATCTCGATGCGCCCTGCGGGCAGGTTGGCAGCCCACAGCGGATGGCCCTCGGCAAAGGGCGCCTCCTCGCGCACGTCCAGCAGCGCGATCTCCTCGCCCGCCATCAGGGCCTGGCGGATGTCTTCGGGGGTCAGTTGGGGTGTGGAATTGCTCATGGGGCCTTTTCAAGGGTGGAGGATTCTTGGCGGGCGGCATTCGCATAGCCGGACACGAAGGGCTTGGCGGCACCGTCCTCGGTGAACACATGGCGCTGCACCTTGCCGATGTCGGCGCCGTAGACATGGATGCTGATCGAGACCTGGTCAGGCAGGGCGTTGCGCACGCGGTGCACGTCGCCAATGGTGGGCGACACGGCTTCGACCTCGCCCGGCAGCAGGCGCCGCGCCGGGCCCTCGGGCTGCCAGCGGCCGCGGGCGTCGCGCGCGAAATGCTGGCCTTCCTCGGCGCCGCGCAGCATGCCGATCAGGCCCCAGACGGTGTGGTCGTGGATCGGCGTGCCCTGGCCCGGGCCCCAGACGAAGCTGACCACGGAAAAGCGCCCGGCCGGGTCGGCATGCAGCAGGAACTGCTGGTAGTGCAGGGGGTGGGGCTGGGCCAAGGCGTCGGGCAGCCAGTCGTCATGGGCGACCAGCGACTGCAGCAGCGGCCGGGCATCGGCCAGCAGCGCTGCTTCATCGGCGCTGCGCTCCACCACCTGGGTGAGCTGCTGAACGAAGCGCTGCAGGCGCGGCGCGGGCGTGGTGGTTTCAGTGGACATGTGTGGATTACAGCGTGGGAGCGGGGTTCGCGTAAACGCTGATTTCCGCATATGGATGGCCGTTTTTGTTCGTTCCCCTGGCGCCCGCCATTGACTTCAATCGAGGCTCAGCTTCAACCGCCACGAAAGGACAGCATGGACAGCGTACAGAACCGGGATGGATCGCAAGGTAGGACATGGTCGCGCCGGCATCTGCTGCGCGCGGCCGGCGCCGCCACCCTGGCCGGCGCGGCGGGCGTGGCGGCGCAGCGCGCGGCAGCCGCCGGGCCGCTGCGCCCGATCAAGCTGGCGTGGAACGCCAACGCCATCTGCCTGTCGGCCGCGCCCGTGGCCGTCGAGCGCGGCATCTTCGAGAAGCATGGGCTCAAGGTGGAACTGGTCAACTTCGCGGGCGCGACCGACCAGCTGCTGGAGATCATCGCCACCTCCAAGGCCGATGCCGGGCTAGGCATGATCCACCGGTGGATCAAGCCGCTGGAGTCGGGCTTCGACGTCAAGCTCGTCGGCAGCTCCCATGGCGGCTGCTCGCGCCTGGTGGGCTACTCGCCCGCCGGCATCAGGCAGCTCAAGGACCTCAAGGGCAAGACCATTGCAGTGTCCGATCTGAATTCGCCGGGCAAGAACTTCTTCTCGGTGCTGCTGGCAAAGGCCGGGCTCGACCCCGAACGCGACGTCAGCTGGCGCCAGTTTCCCGGCGACATGCTGGGCCTCGCCGTGGAGAAGGGCGAGGCGCATGCCATTGCCGATGGCGACCCGAACCTGCTGCTGGTGCAGCGGCGCACCAAGGGCCTGGTCGATCTGGCCAGCAATCTTTCGGGCGAGTACGCAGCCAAGACCTGCTGCGTGCTGGGCGTGAGCGGGGCGCTGGTGCGCAATGACCGGCCGGCCGCGGCGGCGCTGACGCGCGCCATCGTCGAGGCCTCGGATTTCATCTCCGACAACCCGGCCGAGACGGCGCGCATCTTCAGCCCGTACTCCAGGGTGCCGGAAAGCGAGCTGCGCGCCGTGCTGGGCACGCTCACGCACCGCAGCCACCCGGTGGGCAAGCCGTTGCGCGACGAGATCGAGTTCTATGCGCGCGACTTCAAGCGGGTGAAGGTACTCAAGCCGAGTACCGATCCCGCGCGCTTTGCGGCCCATGTCCATGCGGACGTGCTGTCCTGATTCCACTGGAGCCATGCCATGAGCACCCTTGCCGAACATATACTGCCGGGCCATCCCGAGCGCCGGCGGCCGGACGAAGGCCGCCTTGAAGTGGAGCTGGCGCCCCTGGCTCCCGCCGTGCAAGCCATTGTGAACTCTACGCCACGCACCCCTCTTTGGTGGCAAGGCGCGCTGGCCGCGCTGGCCTGGGCGCTGCTGGCGCTGCTGACCCACCTGTGGCCCAACCTGCCCGCGGGCTTCACCGAATGGGCCTACACGACGGAGTTTGCCGCGGGCGCGGCGGTGGTGTCGGCGCTGCTGTGGGCGCTGGTGTTTGTGCCCCGAAGCCTGCGGCCCATCGCCCGGCTGCGCGAGCGCTTGCGGCCCGCGGGCCCCTGGCTGGTGGCGCTGGCGCTGGGCCTGGCGTCCTGGGAAGTACTGACGGCCAAGCTGGGCCGGCTGCCCACGCCTTTCTTTGCGCCGCCGCAGGCGCTGGTCGAGGTGTATGCCACCGACACCGAACGCCTGGCCGAGAGCGCGCTGAATTCGCTGCGCCTGCTGGCCATCGGCATCGGCATCGGCGCGCTGGCGGGTTTCGTCACCGGCGTGCTGATCGGCTGGTCGCGCACCGCCAGCTACTGGATCCACCCGGTGCTGCGCGTTCTTGGGCCGGTGCCGACCACGGCGCTGCTGCCGGTGAGCTTTTATTTCTTTCCCTCGAGCTGGTCCACGGCGGTGTTCCTGATCGCGCTGGGCATGGCTTTTCCGGTGGCCATCCTGACCTGGTCGGGCGTGGCCGGCGTGCACAAGAACTTCTATGACGTGGCGCGCACGCTCGGCGCCTCGCAGTGGTTCCTGGTGCTGCGCGTGGCGATTCCCGCGGCGCTGCCGCAGGTGTTCGTGGGCCTGTTCATGGGGTTGGGCGCGGCATTCTCGACGCTGGTCGTCGCGGAGATGCTGGGCGTGAAATCGGGCCTGGGCTGGTATCTGACCTGGGCGCAGGGCTGGGCCGCGTATCCCAACATGTACGCGGCGCTGATCCTGATGGCGCTTCTGTTCTCGGGCGTGATCAGCCTGCTGTTTGCGTTCCGGGACCGCGTGCTGTCCTGGCAGAAGGGGACCTTGAAATGGTGATGACCGCGACCGTGGCGCAGACGCCTGCGCAGTACCTTGCCCCCGCTGCCGGCGCGCGCATCGAAGTCCAGGGCGTGAGCCACTGGTTCGCGCAGCGCGGCCCATCGGCAGCCGATGCGGCCAGGCTGCAGGTCATCGACGATCTGGATCTGGACATCGCGCCCGGCGAATTCGTCGCGCTGCTGGGCCCGAGCGGCTGCGGCAAGAGCACCTTGCTGCGCCTGGTGGCGGGGCTGGAGCCGGCAAGCAGAGGGCGGCTGCTGCAGGATGGCGCGGCCATCACCGACCCCGACCCCTCGCGCATCGTCGTGTTCCAGGACCCGACGCTGTTTCCCTGGCGCTCGGTCCGGGACAACGTCGCGCTGGGCCTGCAGGCGCGCGGCCTGCTCAAATCGCAGGGCCACCGCGTCGACGAGGCGCTGGCGCTGGTCGGGCTCGAAGCCTTTGCGCGCGCGCTGCCGCACGAGCTCTCGGGCGGCATGGCGCAGCGCGTGGCGCTGGCGCGCGCATTGGTCAACGACCCGCGCCTGCTGGTGCTGGACGAGCCGCTGGGCAAGCTCGACTCGCTCACGCGCCTGTCGATGCAGACCGAGCTGGTGGCGCTGTGGCAGCGCAAGGGTTTCTCGGCGCTGCTGGTGACGCACGATGTGGAGGAGGCGCTGTTCATGGCACAGCGCGTCGTGGTGTTTTCCGAGCGGCCCGCGCGCATCCGCGAGGTGCTGGTCAACGATCTGCCCTATCCGCGCCACCGCGGCGACCCGCGGCTGGCCGAGCTGCGGCGCCAGGCGCTGGCGCTGCTTGGGCTGGGAGACAGCTGGTAATCCATGCTTGTGAGCAGCGAGTTCCTGAACGGCGTGCTCGAAGCGCTGTACGCCGCGCAGCTCTTGCTGCGCGATGCCTGGCATGCGCTGGGCCTTTCGGGGGAAGTGGCGCAGCAGCCGGCCTGGCCCTTTGCACGGCGCCTGGCGGCCGAGCGGCTGCTGCTCGAGCCCGGGCATGCGCGCCGCGTCGTCGTCACGCTGGCCTGCGTGGCGGGTGCCATTGCGCTGCTGTCGGCCGCGCTGATTCTGGCGGTGCTGCGGCGCCGCCGGATCTGGCGCCATGGCGTGCTGGCCGCGGCCGCGGCCTTGCTGGTGTTCGCTCCCTGGCCCGCTAGCGCCTTGCTCTGGGCCCCGGCCGTGCCCAGCAGCCTGCACCGCGCGCCCGCGGCATTCTCGGCCCAGAGCATCGTTCAAGGGCAGGGCGTGTTTGCGCAGCACTGCGCGCAGTGCCACGGCGCGGATGCGCGCGGCGAAGGCCCGCTGGCCAGCCAGTTGGCGCAGTGGCCGCCCGATCTTGCCGGCGGGCTGCTTTGGAAACGGCTCGAAGGCGAGCTGTTCTGGCGCATCCGCCATGGCCTGCGCGATGCGCGCTCGGGCGCCGAAACCATGCCCGGAACGCCCGCGCTTTCCGACCAGGAGATCTGGTCGGTGCTGGACTTCCTGCAGGCCCGCGCCGCGGGGCGGATGCTGCGCGACATGGGCGCCTGGGAGCGTCCGGTACGGCTGCCCGCAAGCACACTGGATTGCCGCCATGGCGGGCAGCGCAGCAGCGAGAGCTTGCGTGGGCAGCGGCTGCAGCTGGTGCTGCCGGCGGCAGGCGTCCAGGCCTTGCCGCAGGAAGACCCGCGCTGGGTCACGGTGGTGCTGGGGGCCGTTCCAGAAGATGCCGCGCCCGAATGCCTCGCCCAGGAGCGGGCGCTGCTGCCGGCCATTGCGCTGCTGCTGGGCGTCACGCCCGAAGAGGCCCCGGGCCACAGCCTGTTCGTGGACAAGGACGGCTGGCTGCGCGCGCGTTCGGTGCCGGGGCAGGCGGGATGGTCTGCGGGCGATCTGATCTGCCGCACCGAGGCCGCGCCAGCGGCCGAAGCACCCGCACCTGGCGTGGAAGGCCTGTTGCGCCGAATGGATGCCGACCGCATGCGCCTGGTCCGCGCCGGCTATCCCCACTGAACCTGCATCCCACGAAGATCGCACAAGCAAACGCGTTTTCCTTCGTTGGCAGCCATCCCCCAGCTGCCGATCATGGGGTTTTGCAGCCCTCCAGGAGAACGCGATGTCCGTACAGATCATTGGCCTGATTGCCCCCCAGGAAGCTTCCGAGACGATTTCCCGCAGGGGGCCTGCCGTCGATACCGGTTACGTGCGCCTGCTGGCCCAGGCCCACGAGCACGCGGGCTTCGACCGCATCCTGGTGCCGGCCAGCGCCACCAGCCCCGATCCGCTGCTCACCGTGAGCTATGCCGCGGCCCATACCCAGCGCATCAAGTTCCTGCTCGCGCACCGCCCGGGCTTTGTCTCGCCGACCTTTGCGGCGCGGCAGTTCGCGACGCTGGACCACTACACCGGCGGGCGCGTCGCGGTGCACTTCATCAGCGGCGGCTCGGATGCCGACCAGCAGCGCGACGGCGACTTCCTCGGGCACGACGAGCGCTATGCGCGCACCGAGGAATACATCGCGCTGCTGCGCCGCGTATGGACCGAGCCGCAGCCCTTCGACCACGAAGGCAGCCACTACCGCGCCAGGGGCGTGAGCTCCGAAGTCAAGCCGCTGCAGCAGCCCCATCTGCCGATCTTCTTTGGCGGCGCCTCGGAGCCGGCACTGAAAGTCGCCGGCAGGCTGGCCGATGTCTACGCGCTGTGGGGCGAGTCGCTGGCGCAGGCCGGCGAGCTAGTGCGCCGCGTGCGTGCCGAGGCCGCCAGCCATGGCCGCGAGATCGGATTCAGCATTTCCTTCCGCCCGATCATTGCGCCCACCGAGGAGCAGGCCTGGGAAAAGGCAGAGCAGATCCTCGCGGCCACGCGTGCCAAGCAGGTGCAGATTGCGCATGCACGCGGCACCGGCCCGCAGCAAAGCGAAGGCGCGCGCCGGCTGCTGGCCGATGCAGCCAGGGGCGACCGGGTTGACGAACGCCTTTGGACAGCCGTGGCGCGCGAAACCGGCGGGCGCAGCAATTCGACCTCGCTGGTCGGCACGCCCGAGCAGGTGGCCGATGCGCTGCTCAAGTACTACGACCTGGGCATCACCACGCTGCTGCTGCGGGGCTTCGATCCGCTGCTCGACGCCATCGAATACGGCCGCGAACTGATTCCGCTGATCCGCGAGAAGGTCGCGCAGCGCGAAGCCGCCCGCACCCTGGAACGCAAGGCCGCCTGAGCATGAGGCTCGAGATGCGCTGGGGCGACAGCGCCCGCACGCTGGCCGCGGATTTCGGCCAGCGTGCGGTGGCGCATGACCGCGAAGGCAGCTTTCCCCACGCCAATTTCGCCGACCTGCAGCGCGCCGGCTTGCTGGCGCTGGCCGCGCCGCGCGCCTGGGGCGGGCAGCAGGCCTCGGTGGCGGAACTGGCCGAAGTCATCGGTGCCATCGGCTATGGCTGCCCGGCCACGGCGCTGGTGCTGAGCATGCAGTATCTGCAGCAGCGCGGCATGTTCCGCGCCGGCAGCTTCTGGCCCGAGCATCTTGCGCGGCAATTGGTGCAGGAGGCGGCTGGCAGCGTGTCGCTGGCCAACGCGCTGCGCGTCGAGCCCGAGCTGGGCACGCCCGCGCGCGGCGGCCTGCCGGCAACGGTGGCGCGGCGCACGCCGGATGGCTGGCGCCTGAGCGGGCGCAAGATCTACTCCACCGGCGCGCCGATCCTGCGTTGGTATGTGGTCTGGGCCCGCACCGACGATGCCGAGCCGCTGGTCGGCAGCTTCCTGGTGCGCGCGGACAGCCCGGGCGTGCGGATAGAGACCACCTGGGACCATCTGGGCCTGCGCGCCAGCGGCAGCCACGACGTGATCCTCGATGGCGTGCCCACGCCCCTCGACCACGCCATGGGCCTGGCTGCACCGGGCGCACAGGCACGCGATGTCAACGCCCAGGCGGATATGACAGTGCTGCTGGGCGCGCTCTACACCGGCGTGGCGCTGGCCGCGCGCGACTGGCTGCTGAACTTCCTGCGCGAGCGCACGCCCTCGG
Organism: Comamonas endophytica; assembly: GCF_023634805.2. Lineage (NCBI taxonomy): Bacteria > Pseudomonadati > Pseudomonadota > Betaproteobacteria > Burkholderiales > Comamonadaceae > Comamonas > Comamonas endophytica. Next base: position 734,444 of record NZ_CP106881.1, on the reverse strand, counting down.
GCCTGGGCGCGCCGCTGGCGACGCTGCCGCGCGTGCAGGAGGCGGTGGGGCGCATCGAGGCGCTGCTGCTGTCGAATCAACGCCTGCTGGCGAGCCTTGCCAGCGATCTGGACCGCGGAGAACAGATTGCGCTGGCCGAGAGCGGCCTGGTCAAGACCCTGGTGATGCGCCAGGCCGCGGAGCTGGTGCAGGAAGCGTTGGCGCTGACCAGCAACCATGGCCTGTCGCGGCGCAATCCGCTGGAGCGCCATCTGCGCGATGTGCTGTGCGGGCGCATCCATACGCCGCAGGAAGACAGTGCGCTGGTCGTGGCGGGCCGGCATGCGCTGGAGCAGGGGCAGCGAACGGCTTGAGGCATCGTGGTGTGGGGAGCGTGCCGTTTGGGCAAAATGGCATCCGTCGATGCCTGTATGTGCATTCCCGCTCCGCCTCCATGCTGCCGGCATGGGGCTCGCAACCACCACAGTGATGCTTCCTTCTATCGCCCCGGGTCTACTGCTGCGCCCGCCCGCCCGCCACTTCAGGCGCACCCCATGAGCAGCTCCTCCTTCTCGGGCCGCGATCTGCTGGCCGCGCTGTCGGTGGTGGTGATCTGGGGGCTGAACTTCGTGGCCATGAAATGGGCGCTGGCCGACTTCACGCCCTTCCAGCTGGGCCTGTGGCGCTATGTGTTCGCGGCGCTGCCGCTGGTGCTGATCGTGCGCCGGCCCGATGTGCCCTGGCGCTGGCTCATCGCCTATGGGCTGTGCCAGGGCGTGGGGCAATTCGGCGTGCTGTTCATCGCGCTGCAGGTGGGCATGACGGCGGCGCTGGCTTCGGTGCTGATGCAGACGCAGGTGTTCTTCACCGCGCTGCTGGGCGTGCTGCTGCTGGGCGAGCAGCTCTCGCGCCCGCTCAAGTGCGGCCTAGTCTGCGCGGCCATCGGCCTGGGTTGCTTTGCCATGAACTACGCGGGCGGTGCGGCGGCCGCGGGCACCACCTTGCTGGGTTTCCTCCTGAACCTGGTGGCGGCGGCGATGTGGGCCAGCTCGAATATCGTCGCGCGGCGCATGCAGCAGGTCGCGGGCAGCTACGATGCGCTGGGCTTCGTGGTCTGGAGCGCGATCGTGCCGATCGTGCCTTTCATGCTGCTGAGCTTGCTGTTCGATGCGCCGGCGCAGCGCTGGCAATGGCCCGATGCGCCGCTGGCGAGCTGGCTGTCGGTGGCCTATCTCGGCTGGTGCGCCACCGTCACCGCCTATGCGCTGTGGACTGGCCTGCTCAAGCGCCACCCGGCGAGCCGCGTCGCGCCCTTCAGCCTGGGCGTGCCGGTCATCGGGCTGGCGGCGGGCATCCTGCTGCTGGGCGAACAGGTCACGCACTGGCAGTGGGCGGGTGGGGCATGCATCGTCGTGGCGCTGGTGGTGGTGTTGCTGGGTGCGCGAAGACGCGCCCCCTGAGCGACTGCCCATTTTTTAAGCACCCCCCGCAAACCCAGCACCGGCGCCATTTCCGCCACTTGTTCCGGCAGTTATGCACAAGCTTGGGCACGGTCTGCAGGGATAACCGGAAGGCCCTCCTACCCGCCGAAATCCTGCGTCGGCACTTCCCTGCCGTCTTCGAACATCAGCGTGCGTTCGGGCCAGCGCAGCGCCGCCAGGTTGAAGCGCTCGTCGCGCGCCTCGCCCGCGAGCCGCGCGACCCAGCGCCCGCCCACCGAATAATCCACGCAGAACACATTGCCGCGAGGGCCATGCCAGGACAGCGGCGGCGTCTGGCCGAACAGGTTTTCCTCCTGCTTGCCATGCACCGGCACGCGCGGCGGGTGCAGCCGGCGCCAGTAGTGGCCGATGACCACCGCGGGCGCGTCGTGGTAATCGTTCCACCAGGCCATGCGCTCGACGAAGCGCCACTTGCCGCCCGCATAGAAGGGCTCGGTGCAGCGCCGTTCCAGGCCGGTGGTCAGCACTTTCAGCGGATTGAACACCGCCTTGTTGAGCTCGCTTTCCGAGTGCGCGGGCAGGAAGGGCGGGCGCTCGCGCGCATCCTCCAGGCTGTGCGGCCAGGCCAGCGCCTCGGCCGCACGGCGCGCGCGCAGCTCGCCGGCCCCGGCCTGGGTTTCGGCCACGGCCTCCCAGTGGTCGTATTGCGCGCGCAGGCTACCCAGGGGCATGGCGCGCACGGCCCTGATCTGCGGCTCGACCCAAGCCGCATGGACGATGCGCAGGTCCTCGCGCTCCAGCGCCACGGGCAGGCCGGCGGCGAATTCGGTGATCGCCTGGCGCTCGGCCTCGTCCTGCGGCTGCGCGAAGGGCGCGTACTTGGGTTGGTCGGAGGCCGTGCGGCTGTCGAAGAACCAGCCCGAGCCATCCTTGGGGTCCTCGCGCAGCAGGTTGATCTCATGGTTGCCGGCGACCGCCAGCGCACGCCCGCCTTGCACCAGCCGCCGCGCCAGCGCCAGCACTGCCGGGCTGTCGGGGCCGCGGTCGCAGAAGTCGCCGACGAAGACCAGCTGGCGCTGCGCGGGGTGGCGGCCCTCCTGGTCGTAGCCCAGTTGTGCCAGCAGCGACAGCAGGGCGTCGTATTCCCCATGGACATCGCCCACGATGTCCAGTGGGCCGGAGGGCAGCGGTTGGATCAGGCTCATGCAGTGGCTTTGGAGGCGGGGCGGCTTGCGGCCCCAGGGGCATTATTTCGAAGAACGCATTGCTTGGCGCATGCGCCGACGCAGGGAGGCGTTGCGCGTGTCGCGGCGGTGACAGCTGCAACCGACCTCAGCGCGCGGCGGCAGATGCGCGCACATAGCGCACGAAGGCATAGGGCAGGCCGGTGCGGCTCACGGCCTCGCTGCGCGTGGCCTCGACCCATTCGCTGCCCAGCTGCGGCGCGAAGGCGTCGCCCTGGAAATCGCGGTGGATCTCGGTGACTTCCACGGCGTCGGCCAGCGGCAGGGCCTGCGCATAGATCTGCGCGCCGCCCATCACCCAGACATCGGCGCTGTGCTGCGCCGCCATGGCCAGCGCCTCCTCGAGGCTTGCGGCGCGCAGCGCGCCCGCAGCCTGCCAGCCGGGCTGGCGCGTGACGACGATATTGCTGCGCCCGGGCAGCGGGCGAAAGCGCTCGGGCAGCGAGTCCCAGGTCTTGCGGCCCATGACGACGGCGCTGCCCCCGGTGAGCTGCTTGAAATGCGCCAGGTCTTCGGGCAGGTGCCAGGGCATGGCGTTGTTCTCGCCGATGACGCCATTGGCGGCGCGTGCATAGATCAATTGGACGGACATGGACAGGATCGAGACAGGAAACAGCTGGCCATTGTCCGTCATGGCCGCGATGCCGTCAGTGCGTGAGGTCGACTTGCAACTGATGGAACGTTTTGTAAACGGGTAGCGCACTCTGTAAGAGCTTGTAAACACTACTGACCCGCGGGTTTTTATTGGATCCTACAATTGGAAATATTAACTCGATAGGTTTATTAAATGACTAAGATATTGAAATCCCTGCTGCCGGCTGCAGCGGTGTTGGTTTTCAGCACAGGAGCCTTGGCCCAGGACGCCACGGCCATCGCCAATCCATTGGGTGGTTCGAAACCCGCCGAAGACAAGGTGGTCCGTTATTCAGCCGGCGATTCGATTCCATTGGGATATTTCGTGCCGGCCAGGAAAATACCTGACCAGCCCGGGGAAATGCCTGCCCAGCCCAACGAATTGCCTTCCCAGACCGGTACAGGCCGATATTCGGCGGGCGAATCCATTGTTTTGGGAACGGCGCAGGCGGTGCCGGCAGGCAAGCCGGTTGCAGCCGCCGTGGTTGCAGGCAGCTCCGTGACAACGAGCCCGGTGGCAGGCTCCCCGGTCTCAGGCCCCGTCGAGACACAATCCCCGCCGCAGTCCAAGGCAGCCTGGTTCTCCGACGCCACCCATCTTCCCCTGGCCGGCGCACTGGCCGACAGCGTGACCACGAACATCGGCCTCAACCAGCCCGGTCTCGCCGAGAAAAACGGCCTCATCAACACTTCGCCCGCAGGGCTGGTGGGCCTGTTCGTGATCAAGGCCGGCATCATCTATTACTTCGATCACCAGAAACCCGCGATCCGCAAGTCCGGTTTGAAGGCCACCGCCGGCGTCTGGAATGGCGTGGCCATGAACAACCTTCTTCTCATTGCCGGGGCATCCAACCCCATCAGCCTGATCGGCGGCGCGTTGTTCGGCGTCTTCATGTACCAACGGCAAGGACAGATACTTGAAAAGGAAGAGCTCGCGAAAAATGCACAGTGACACCTTCTGCAAGCACGATGAAAAAAGGCACCGTCAGGTGCCTTTTTTCATGGGCACCGGATCCCTGCCGATGGCAAGGCAAGCACCAATTTCACGCCGGGGATGGAATTTCCGGCGCGCAGGCGTTACCCATGCAGACAGGCCGTACGAATGCGTTCGAACGGCCAGGTCCCGTACCACTTGATGCACTTTGCAATGTCCGCAGGGACAACTGCGTCCAATTTAAGATACTTATGGTTACAAAAAAATCAATAAGTAACACGAGGCCATAGGTCGAACCTTCGACCGGGTGATTTCCGGCCATGGAAATTTCTTGACTTGCCCTTGGGCCGGGGGGTTGAGGGCAGCGTATTTCGCAGCATTCACAGGAAGCTGAAGTGAGCACATCGACCTCCTTTCCATCCAGCGTACGCCTGGCCCTGCTGCTGTGCCTGCTGGCCGAGCCCGCCATGGCGCAGTCCATTCCCGATGCGGGCTCGCTGTCGCGCGAGACCGAGCGCAACCTGGAGGCGCCGCGCGCGGTGGAGCCGCAGCGACCCGCCGCCGCGGCCCAGCCCGTGCCGCAGGACGAGAATGCGCCGCGCGTGGCCGTGCAGCGCATTTCCATCCAAGGCGCGACCCTGATTCCGCTGGAGGAACTGCAGGCGCTGGTGCAGGAATCGGTCGGCAAGTCGCTGACGCTGGCCGAGCTCGAGCAGGCCGCGCAGCGCGTGGCCCAGCATTACCGCGAACGCGGCTGGTACGTGCGCGTCTTCCTGCCGCAGCAGGATGTCACCGATGGCCATATCCGCATCCAGGTGCTCGAGGGCCGCTTTGGCGCGAGCCAGCTGGGCCAACAGAATGGCGAGCGCGCCGACGCCGAGCGTGTGCGGCAACTGGTCACCAACCGGCTGCAAGCCGGCGCGCCACTGTCGGCCGCCGCGCTCGAGCGCGGGTTGCTGCTGGCCAACGACCTCCCGGGCATCGAGGCGCAGGGGCTGCTGCAGGCCGGCCAGAGCGTGGGCCATTCCGATCTGCAGGTGGTGGTGCACGACACTCCCTTGGTGACCGGCGACATCGGCCTGAACAACTTCGGCAATCGCTCCACGGGGCGCGCGCAGGCCGTCGGCGGGCTGGCGCTCAACAACCTCACGGGCATCGGCGACCAGCTGGGGCTGCGGCTGCTGGGCTCGGAGGGCATACGCAGCGTGGTGGGCCGCTACAGCCTGCCGCTGGGCCACGATGGCTTGCGCCTCGCGGCCCATGCCTCGCTGCTGCGCTACGAGCTGGGCGGCAACTTCGGCCGCGAGCTCGAGGGCAAGTCCAGTGGCGCAGGCCTGACTCTGAGCTACCCGCTGGTGCGCCAGGGCGAGCGCAATGTGACGCTGTCGCTGGGTTATGAACACCGCCGCTACAGCGACGACGCTCTGTCGCAGCCGCTGCGCCTCAACAGGATCAACGCCCTGACCCTGGGAATGAATGGCGACCTGCGCGACGGGCTGGGCGGCGGCGGGCTGAGCTGGGCAGGCGCGGACCTGACCCAGGGGTCGTTGAACATCCGCGACATCGAAGGCAGCCGCGCCCAGGACGCGGCCGGCCCGCGCAGCGCCGGCAGCTACACCAAGCTGGCGCTGCAGCTGGGCCGACTGCAATGGCTGGGCGCGGGCTGGCAGGTGCAGGCCGCGCTGTCCGGACAGGTGGCCAACGGCAACCTTGTCAGCTCCGAGCGCATGACCTTGGGCGGCCCCAGCCAGGTGCGCGCCTACCCGATCAACGAAGCCGATGGCGACAGCGGCGTGTTGCTCAAGCTGGAGTTGCAGCGCGAGCTGGGCAGCGGCTGGCGGGCGCTGGCCTTCTATGACGCTGGCCGCATCCGCCAGCACAGGCGCCCCTGGGCCGGCTGGGACGGTGGCAGCGGCCGGGCCAACAGCTACAACCTCTCGGGCGTGGGTGCGGGCCTGAACTGGCGCGGCATTGGCAGCCTGCGCGGCTGGCAGCTGGCAACCAGCATCGCCAAGCCCGTCGGCAGCAATCCCGGGAGCAACCAGGGCCGCAACAGCGACGGCAGCCGCGAGAAAAGCGTGCGCGGCTGGATCAATCTGCAGCGCTACTTCTGACACGCAACGAGCCCGAACAAGCAGCGGCCGTGGCCGCGATGAAGACCTCCGGAAAGCCTTGCCATGAACCACAGCTACCGCCTCGTCTGGAACGACGCCACCCAGCGCTGCGTTCCCGCTCCTGAAACCGCACGCGGCCGCGGCAAGAGCCGCGCGGCCAAGGCATTGGCGCCGATGGCGTTGCTGCTGGGCGCGCTGCTGGCCCTGCCCACAGGGGCACAGGTTCTTCCGACAGGTGGGCAGGTGGTTTCCGGCCAGGCCCACATTGGCCAAGCCGGCAACCAGATGACCATCGATCAGGCAAGCCAGAAGGCCATCCTGCACTGGCAAGGCTTCGACATCGGCAGCGGGGCCAAGGTGCAATTCAACCAGCCCAACGCCAGCGCCATCGCGCTCAACCGCGTGGTGGCCGGCAATGCCAGCCGCATCGACGGCCAGCTCGGCGCCAACGGCCAGGTCTGGCTGGTGAATCCCAACGGTGTGGTGTTCGGCCAGGGCAGCCAGGTGAACGTCGGCGGGCTGGTGGCTTCCACGCTGGATATCGCCAACGAAGACTTCGATGCCGGCAAGCAGGTCTTCAGGCGCGGCGCGGCGCAGGGCGGCATCACCAACCAGGGCCATATCACGGTGGCCGATGGAGGCACGCTGGCGCTGCTGGCGCCCACGGTGAAGAACGAGGGCACGCTTGGCGCGCGGCTGGGCAATGTGGTGCTGGCGGGCGGCGACAAGGTCACGCTGCAGGCCGGGGTGGACGGCAAGCTGCAGGTCGCGGTGGACCCGGCGACGGTGCGCACGCTGATCGAGAATCAGCAGCTGATCACGGCCGATGGCGGTCAGGTGGTGATGACCTCGCGCGCCGCCGATGCGCTGTCGGCTAGCGTGGTGTCCAACAGCGGCACGGTGCAGGCGCGCACGCTGGCCGAGAAGGAGGGGCGCATTTTGCTGCTGGCGGATATGCGGCATGGCGAGACGGTGCACGGCAGCCTGCTCGATGCAAGCGCGCTGCGCGTTTGCACGCGCGGCTCCCCGGGGGTTAACGACTCATTTGAAAATTCCGCACCGAGCCGGGAAATGCGGAAACACAAGACATGAGGCCTGGGCCCCATGCGGGGTCTCAGGTCTTTTCGACCTGGGAGAATTCGAGCTCGACGGGAGTCGAGCGGCCGAAAATCATCACCGACACGCGCAGGCGATTCTTCTCGTAGTTGACTTCCTCGACCGAGCCGTTGAAGTCGGTGAACGGGCCGTCCTTGACGCGCACCAGCTCGCCGGCCAGGAATTCGATCTTGTGGCGCGGCTTGTCGGTGCCTTCCTGCATCTGGCTGACGATCTTCTGCACTTCGTCTTCCGAGATCGGGGCCGGGCGGTTCTTCGCGCCGCCGACGAAACCGGTCACCTTGTTGGTGTGCTCCGCCATCGGGAATGTGGAAGGTGCCTCCTCCATCGGCGGGCTGGTCGGCTACAACAATGCCTATGAAAAGGGCACCACCAGCATCATGCAGGCTGAAGCCTCCGGCAGCGTATCGAGTCGTGGGACCGTCGTTGGCGGGCTGGTGGGCCTCAACAGTGCGGATGGCGACGGCGCATCGGTTCTTATCCGCCGTGTCAATGCGCTTGGGGAGGTTTCGGCTGGCGACTTTGCCGGCGGGCTTGTGGGCTATAACCAAGCTTACAACGGTAGCTCGATCGACATCTCCTATGCCCAGGCCAGTGGGCAGGTAACCGGTGCCAGAGGCAATGTGGGAGGTCTGGTTGGCGGTAATGAAGTCCTCGGGAGCAGCACCGTCTACATCAGCCATGTTCGCTCCAGCGGACCGGTATCGGGTGGTAACTACGTCGGTGGCCTGATTGGCTACAACGGGGTTTTCGGCGGGGGCGAAGTTGCCATCTCGGATGCCGAAGCCAAGGGAGTGGTGCGGGGCACGAGCCAGGTAGGCGGGCTTGTCGGCCAAAACGATGCCAACGAAGGCGGCACGGCCCGCATCTCCAATGCCCATGCCACCGGAGAGCAGGTGGTGGGGACAGGAAAAAATGTCGGCGGGCTGGTCGGTTTGAACTGGGTGGACACGGGCAGCACGGCCAGTATCTCCGGCTCCGATGCGACCGCGGCAGTCTCCGGCGACGAACGCGTCGGAGGCCTGGTCGGCTCCAACGAAGCGCACGGCGGCGAGGCTGAAATCACCGGCTCCCACGCGACCGGAACGGTGTCAGGCGCCAAGCAGGTTGGAGGACTGGTCGGTGCCAACACGGCCGACATGGGCGCGGCCGTGGTGCTGGGCTCCCATGCCACCGGATTGGTCATGGGGACCAATGACGTCGGCGGGCTCGTGGGCTCCAACGAGGCCAGCAACGGCGGCACCGCCAGCATCTCTGGTTCCCATGCCGATGGGCTGATGGTGGTGGGTACGCGAAGCAATGCCGGCGGGCTGGTGGGCCGGAACAGGGTCGAGAATGGCGGCGCGGCCAGCATCTCTTCTTCACAATCCAACGCGATGGTCCAGGGGGCAGGCGTTGTCGGAGGGCTGGTGGGATGGAACGGGGCCGTCACCAGCGGCAAGGCCAGCGTCTCGGGTTCCAAGGCAATCGGTGGCGTGTCTGGCACCGACTACGTTGGCGGGCTGGTGGGCGTCAACCAGGCCGGAGCGGGCGAAGCCGAAATCACCGGCTCCTCTGCCACTGGAGGTGTGGACGGCAGCCAGTATGTGGGCGGCTTGGTGGGCAGCAACTACGCCTCCACCTATGGCAAGGCTTCCATCTCCGGATCCAACGCTTCCGGGGATGTGGATGGTGCCAGCGTGATCGGCGGATTGGCGGGCGAGAACCGTGCCGAGGGCGGGGTGGCGCGCATTGAAAATGCCAATGCCTCTGGACTGGTTTCCGGCGCGGGCGCCTTGATGGCCGGTGGGCTCGTCGGGCATAACGTCGCCAGCGGCTTTGGCGAAGCCCTGGTCTCCGGCTCCCATGCCCACGGATCGGTGGGGGGCACAAGCTATGTCGGCGGCCTGGTGGGTGCTAACGAGGCCGTCGACGATGGCATGGCCCGCATTTCCAGCTCCACTGCCAGGGGGCGAATGGTGGTGGGTTCAGGAGACCATGTCGGAGGGCTGGTCGGCGCCAACCATGCACAGAACGGCGGCGAAGCCAGCATCGTCGATGCCTGGACGCTGGGGCGGACGGTGGACGGCGAATACGTCACGATGCAGGTGACGGGCCACGGCGATGTCGGCGGGCTGGTGGGGCAGAACACGGCGACGGAATTCGGCAAGGCCAGCATCAGCGGTGGCGAAGCTTCTGCCCATGTGAAGTCCACGGGCGATAACGCCGGTGGGCTGGTCGGCCGAAGCAGCGCGTCTTGGTTTGGCGAAACCAGCATCTCCGGTGCATGGGCCAAAGGGTCGGTGGAGAGCGCAGGAAGCAATATCGGCGGACTGGTCGGCACCAACGAGGGCGAGAACGCGGGCATTGCCCGCATCTCCGATTCCGAGGCTGCGGAAATGCGGGCGCAGGGATTGAACAATGTCGGTGGGCTGGTGGGATGGAACAGCGCAAGCGGGTACGGCGAAGCCCGTATCTCCAGCGTCCACTCCAGCGCGAACGTGCAGGGCACCGAGATCAACGCTGGCGGATTGGTCGGCTGGAACACGGCTAGCGCAGTCGGCGAGGCCAGCATCTCCCTGGCCTATGCGACGGGACAGGTGTCGGGGGGCGATGCAGCTGGCGGGCTGGTGGGCGGCAACCTGGCCTTTGGCTTGGGCACGGCACATATCTCGCAATCCTTTGCCAGCGGGTCCGTGCAGACGACGGGAGAGGGCGCCGGCGGACTGGTGGGCTTCAGCGGAAGCCGGGGCGGCGTGGCCACGATTTCCGATTCCTATGCCACGGGGCAGGTGTCGGGCGGCAAATCGGCTGGCGGGCTGGTTGGCGCCCTGGGAAGCGAGGGCGGCGAGGCGCGCATCGTGCATGCCTACTCCACCGGCGCCGTATCGGGCGGCAGCTTTGTCGGCGGGTTGGTGGGCTCGAGCAACGGCAGCATCGAGAGCAGCTTCTACGCCACCACCGACGCGCAGGGCAATGCCATCAACGGCGGCGCGGCCGCCAATGGCGCCGGGCAGGGCAAGACATTGTCCGAGCTCACGCAACTGTCCACCTTTGCGGGCTGGGATATTGACGACCAAGGCGGTACCGGCCGCACCTGGCGCCTCTATGAAGGCTCGGCCACGCCGCTGCTGCGCGGTTTCCTGCAGCAGGTGACGGTGAATGCCCAAGGCAGCGTTTCCGGAAAAACCTACGACGGACAAATCGCGAGCGGCACTCTGGGTTTCACCAGCGACACGCCTGGCGCCGTGCTGCAAGGCCAGCTGGGCTATGCCTCGAGCAGCAAGAATGCCGGCAGCTATGCGATGGCCGACGGCACGCTCAAGTTCAGCGGCCTGTATTCGCATCAGCAGGGGTATGACATCACCTATGCCAGCGAGATGAACGGGTTGTCATTGGACATCGACAAAGCCCAACTGCGTATCGACGGCTCCCAGGTGGTGGATAAAGCCTACGACGGCAATACCGCGGCCCAGGTTGCGGCGGGGCGGCTGCAGGGCCTGGCGGCCAACGAATCGCTGGGCGTGATCGCCAGCGGTGTCTTCGACGGCAAGAATGCCGGCACGCATGGCGTTGTCGTCACCCACCGCCTGGTGAATGGCAGCGATGGCAGCCTGGCAAGCAACTACGTGCTGCTGGCCGATACCCGCTCCTACCAGGGGACCATCGAACGCAAGACGCTGGGCATCGATGGCACGCAGGTCGCAGGCAAGACCTACGACGGCAATGCCATAGCGCAGGTCGCGGCCGGGCAGTTGCAGGGCTTGGTAGGCAATGAATCCCTGGGCGTGAGCGCCAGCGGCGTCTTCGACAGCAAGAACGCAGGCACGCATGGTGCTACGGTGGCCTATGACTTGGCAAATGGCAGCGGCGGCGGCCTGGCGGACAACTACGTGCTGGCTGATACCAAGGCCTACCAGGCCACCATCGAGCGCAGGGCGCTGGGCATCGATGGCACGCAGGTCGCAGGCAAGACCTACGACGGCAATGCTGTGGCGCAGGTGACGGCCGGGCAGTTGCAGGGCCTGGTGGGCAGTGAATCCCTAGGCGTGAGCGCCAGCGGTGTGTTCGACAGCAAGAACGCAGGCACGCAGGGCACTACCGTGGCCTACAACCTGTCCAATGGCGATGGCGGCGGCCTGGCGGACAACTACGTGCTGGCTGATACCAAGGCCTACCAGGCCACCATCGAGCGCAGGGCGCTGGGCATCGATGGCACGCAGGTGGCAAACAAGACCTACGACGGCAATGCTGTGGCGCAGGTGACGGCCGGGCAGTTGCAGGGCCTGGTGGGCAACGAGACCCTGGGCGTGAGCGCCAGCGGTGCTTTTGACAGCAAGAACGCCGGCACGCATGGCGCCACCATTGCTTACAGCGTGGCAGATGGCAGCGATGGCAGTCTGGCGAGCAACTATGTCCTGACGGATACCCGGTCCTACCAGGCCACCATCGAGCGCAAGACACTGGGCATCGATGGCACACAGGTCGCAGGCAAGACCTACGACGGCAATGCCGTGGCGCAAGTCACGGTGGGGCAGTTGCAGGGCCTGGTGGGCAATGAGAGCTTGGGAGTAAGCGCCAGCGGCGTTTTCGACAGCAAGAACGCGGGCACGCATGGCGCCACCGTGGCCTACAACCTGTCCAGTGGCAATGGCGGTCTGGCGGACAACTATGTTCTGGCCGATGGCAATGCCTACCAAGCCACCATCGAGCCCAAGACGTTGAGCATTGAAGGCACTCAGGTCGCAGGCAAGACCTACGACGGCAATGCCGTGGCACAGGTCTCTGCAGGTGAGTTGCAGGGCCTGGTGGGCAGTGAAGCCCTGGGCGTGAGCGCCAGCGGCGTCTTCGACAGCAGGAACGCGGGCATGCGTGGCGCCACCGTGGCCTACACCCTGTCGAATGGCAGCGGCGGCGGACTGGCGGATAACTATGTGCTTGCCGATACCAAAGCCTACCAGGCAGCCATCGAGCGCAGGGCGCTGGGCATCGGTGGCACGCAGGTCGCAGGCAAGATCTACGACGGCAATACCGTGGCGCAGGTCACAGTAGGTCAGTTGCAGGGTCTTGTGGGAAATGAATCCCTTGGCGTGAGTGCCAGCGGTGTCTTCGACGGCAAGAACGCCGGCACGCATGGCACCACCATTGCTTACAGCGTGGCAGATGGCAGTGATGGCAGTCTGGCGAGCAACTATGTCCTGACCGATACCCGGTCCTACCAGGCCACCATCGAGCGCAGGGCGCTGGGCATCGATGGCACGCAGGTGGCAAACAAGACCTACGACGGCAATGCCGTGGCGCAAGTCACAGCCGGGCAGCTGCAGGGCCTGGTGGGCAACGAGACCCTGGGCGTGAGCGCCAGCGGTGTCTTCGACAGCAGGAACGCAGGCCAGCGCAGCGCCAGCGTCGCCTATACCCTGGCCGATGGCAGCGGAGGTGGCCTGGCAGGCAATTACCTGCTGGCCGATACCACCCATGGCGCGACCATCGACAAGGCGGTACTGACCCTCGATGCCGTGACCGATCGCAAGGTCTACGACGGATCCACGGCATCCGATGCAGCGGTGCAAGTGACGGGGTTGGTTGGCGGTGATCGAATCGGCGGAGTCAGCCAGTCGTTCGACAGCCGCAACGCGGGCAGCCGCAGCCTGCAGGTCGATGCGGGTTATGCCGTGGACGATGGCAATGGCGGCAACAACTACGCCGTGCACATTGCCGGGGCCACGGGCCGCATCGATCCCAGGGCGCTGACCATCACTGCGCGCGATGCCGGCAAGCTGCAGGGCCAGGCCCTGGTCTTCGATGGCACCGAGTTCGACACCAATGCCGGGCTGGTTGCGGGGGAGCGCGTGCGCAGCGTGGCGCTGGCCAGCGAAGGCAGCGCGGCGCAGGCAGACAACGGCCGCTATGCGATCGTGGCCCGCGATGCGCAGGGCAGCGGCGGCTTCGAGGCCGGCAATTACGCCATCCGCTATGTCGATGGCCAGCTCGAAGTCACGAACCCGGCAGCGGATATTCCGGACGATATCGCAGGCGCCACGCTGTGCCGCAGCCAGCCGGAACGGCGCTCGATCGTGCCATGCCCCGTGCAGCAGCGTGCCTCGGTTCCGGTCGACCTGCCGCCTCAGGTCCCTGCGCTGACGATGACCGCGGATTTCATCCGCATGCCTTGAGGTCGGCGCCCAGCGCATTGGCGCCCAGCGCGTTGTCGATCAGGCGCTCCACATCCCCGTCGTGGCGCAGCCCCAGCGCCTCGGCACGGGGCGTGGCCAGCGGGGGGTAGCTGGCGTACACGCGGTCGATGGGGGGATCGGGCGCATAGTGCACCAGCTGCTGCGCCGGCACGCCAAAGCGCCGGGCCAGTGCATCGACCACCTCGGCAATGCCCAGGTGCAGTACCGGCATCTGGAAGCTGCGCTGCGGCGTCCAGCGGGATGAATCCATGCCGGCCAAATGCAGGAGATTGTCCACGCAGGTGGCAGCGGACATCCACCAGCAGCGGCCCGTGGCCGAGACCGGCAGCGTGATGCGCTGGCCCTGCGCGAGATGCCAGAACACCTGGCTCATGAAGCCCGATGCCAGGCCGGGGTTCTCGTCGCGCCGCGCGACGATGCCCGGCAGGCGCAGCGAGCAGCCATCGACCCAGCCACGGCGGCTGGCGTCGGCCAGCAGGATTTCGCAGGCCAGCTTATGCGCGCCATAGCTGATCGCGGGCTGCGGCACCTGGTCTTCGCTGGCGCCGTGGGCGGGCTGGTCGCCATAGACCGCGATGGAGCTGGAATAGATGAACCGCGGCGGCCGTGGCAGCGCCTGGCAGGCTTCGATCAATTGCAGCGTGGCATCGAGGTTCACGCTGCGGTCCAGCGCCGGGTCGCGCTCGGAGGCGCCGCCCGGCACGCTGGCCAAGTGGAGGATGGTGTCAGGCTGGGTGGCCATGGCCGCGCGCAGCACCGCAGGCTGGGCAATGCTGCCGCGGATCTGCCGGACGCGGGCATCGCAGCCGGCATCGCGAAAAGACAGGTCGACCAGCACCAGCTGGCTCAGCGGCTGCCCTTCCAGGCCCTCCTGCAGCAGGCGGCGCACGAGCACCTGGCCAATGAACCCCTGCGCGCCGGTGACCAGCACGCGGCTCATGGCTGCCACTGCAGCACGCGCTGCGCGATGCGGCCGAAGGGCGTGTCGCCGGTGCGCTCGCACTGCGCCTGCATCTGCACGCTGTCGCCAAAGCGCATGAAGGCGGTGCGCGGCGCGCCATGCTCGAGGATCTCCAGCACGCGCCGCTCGGCAATGCAGGCCGATCCCGCGGCGCGGTCGGTATTGGACACCGTGCCCGAGCCGATCACCGTGCCCGCCGAGAGGCGTCGCGTGCGCGCCGCATGCGCGATCAGCTCGCCGAAGCCGAAGTCCATTTCGCCGCCATGGGGCGCGCCAAAGTGCTCGCCGTTCCACCGCACCTGCAGCCGCAGGTGCACGCGGCCGTCGCGCCAGGCCTCGCCCAGTTCGTCGGGTGTCAGCGCAATGGGCGCGAAGCTGCTCGAGGGCTTGGCCTGCAGGAAGCCAAAGCCGCTGCGCATCTCGCGCGGCCCCAGCGCGCGCAGGCTCCAGTCGTTGATCTGCACCAGCAGCCGCACCGCGCCCAGCGCCTGGGCCGGCGTAGCGGCCATGGGCACCGGCCCGACGATGGCGCCGAACTCTCCCTCGAAGTCGATGCCGTCGGCTTCGCTGGGCAGCAGCACGTCGGCCTGCGGGCCGAGGAAGTCGTCGCTCGCGCCCTGGTACATCAGCGGCACCGTCTGCGCATCGGGCGCGGGCTCGATATCGAAGGCCTTTTCCATCAGCCGGCCGTGGTTCAGGAAGGCCGAGCCGTCGCACCACTGCGGCGCGCGCGGCAGCGGCGCGGCGCACAGCGCGGGATCGAAGGGTTGCGCATGGCGGCCGGCATGGAGCTCGGTATGAAGCGCCTGCAATGCGGGCGCGACGTCGTCCCACGCCTCCACGGCCGTGCGCAGGTTTGCGGCAATGGCCGTGGCATCGGCCATCGTTGCCAGGTCGCGAGAGACCACCACCAGGCGGCCATCGGGATGTTCGGATCGAAGGGTGGCAAGTTTCATGCAAATGCTTCAGTTGCCGTCGCCGATGGTCGTGCCGCCATCGATGACGAGGTTGTGTCCGGTGATGAAGGCGCCAGCCGCGCTGGCCAGCATGACGGCGGCGCCGGCGACTTCGGCCGGCTCGCCGACGCGGCGCAGCGGCGTCAGCGCCAGGCGCCGCTGCATGAACTGCGCGTTGTCCAGCAGCTGCGCCGCCAGCGGCGTGCGGATCAGGCCTGGCGAGATGGCGTTGACGCGGATGCCCGCGGGCCCCCATTCGACGGCCAGGTTGCGCGCCAGCTGCGCCAGCGCCGCCTTGGACAATCCATACAGCCCGATGGCCTTGTTGCCGCGCAGCCCGGCGATGCTGGACATCAGGATCACGCTGCCGCCGCCGCGCGCCGCCATGGCCGGCAGCAGCTGCGTGCCGAGTTCGAGCACCGCGCGCAGGTTGACGTCCATGACCAGCTGCCAGTCGGCATCCTTGATATCGGCGAGCGGCCCGGCCGGGCCCTGCACCCCGGCGTTGCACACCAGGATGTCGACCTGGCCCTTCCAGGCCAGCGCGCGCGCCGCCTGCTGCGCGATGCCGGAGATGTCGGCGAGATCCATGGGCAGTGAAGTGGCATCGATGCCGGCCGCGCCCAGCTTTTGCACCAGCTGCGCGCAGGCTTCGGCGTCGCGGTCCGAGACCACGATGGCGGCGCCCTGCGCGCCCAGCGCCTCGCACAGCGCGATGCCCAGGCCGCCGCAGGCGCCGGTCACCAGCGCCACCTTGCCGTGAAGGTCAAACAGCGTGGAAGGCATGTCTCACTCCAGCACCACGCCGGCGCTGCGGATCGCGCTGCCCCAGCGTTCGGTCTCGCTCTGGATGAAGCGGCCGAAATCCGCGGGCGGCTGCGGCGCCGGGGTCACGCCCAGGTCGCCGAAGCGGCGCTTGATCTCCTCCGACTGCACCGCCAGCACCACGGCCTGGCGCAGCTGCTCGGCGATCTCCGGTGGCGTGCCGGCCTTCACCACGACGCCGGTCCAGCCCGGCGCGTTCAGGCCCGGATAGCCGAGCTCGGCCACCGTCGGCACCTGGGGCAGGCGCTCCAGGCGCCTGTCGCTGCCGACCACGGCCAGCGCACGCAGCTTACCTTCCTGCACATAGGGAATGCTGTTGGCGGCGACATCAAGCATGGCTTCGATATGGCCGCCCATCAGGTCCTGCACGGCAGGCGCGCCGCCCTTGTAGGCCACATGCTGGAAGTTGCCGCGGGCCTCGCGCTTGAGCATTTCCATCCAGATATGCGGCTGGCTGCCGATGCCGTAGGAGCCATAGGTCAGCGCCGCATCGGGCTTGCGCGTCTTTGCGGACTGCACCAGCTCGTCCAGCGTCTTGAACGGGCTGCCCGGCGGCACGACAAGCAGCAGGCTCGACGTGAGCAGGCGGCTCACGGGCATGAAATCCCGGGCCATGCTGTAGTTGAGCCTGGGGTAGAGCGCCGCGTTCATCGCGAAGGGACCGATGTCCCCATACAGCAGCGTGTGGCCGTCGGCCGGCTGCTGCCTGACATGCGCGGCGGCGATCTGCGCGCCCGCGCCGGGTTTGTTCTCGACGACGACCGGCTGCTTGAGCGTGGTGCTCATGTGCTGTGCCAGCACGCGCGAGACCGCATCGCCGAAACCGCCCGCGGGATAGGGCACGACCCAGATCACCGGGCGGCGGGGGAAAGGCGCGGCGGACTGCGCCGCGGCCAGCGCGGGGACGGTGGCAAGGGGCAGGGCTGCGCCGCGCAGGATCAGGGAACGCCGTGAAATCATGTCTGTCTCCATATGCTTGGGATGTGCCGCCGGTGGCGCGATGCGCGCCGGTGGTCAGGAAGGCAGTATGAAGAAAGCCGTGCACGCAAATGCCGACGGCTTGCGCGAATCGTTGAAAAGCTGCGCTTCAGTGCTGCTGGCGCAGGCGCAGCGGCGTCAGTCCCCAGTGGCGCGCGAAGGCCTGCGAGAAATGCGAGCTGGAGGCAAAGCCCAGCTGGCGCGCGATCTCGCCCACGGGCTCGCGCGTGTGCAGCAGCAGCTCGCGCGCGCGCTCGAGCCGTTGGCGCAGCACGAACTGGTGCGGCGTGAGCCCGCAGCTGGCCTTGAAGCAGCGCGCGAAGTGGAAGGCGCTGAGCTGCACCTCGGCGGCCAGCCGCTCGATGGTCAACGGCTGGTCCAGGTGGTCCTGCACGAAGGCCTGCAGCTGGCGCAGCTGCCGCGCCGTGAGCCCCGCCGCGGGCTGCGGCGCGCTGCCGGGAATGCGGTAATGCTCGAGCAGGTGGATGGCCACGCTGGCGGCAATGCCCTCGGCAAACGCCGGCTGCAGGCCGCTGTGGTCGTCCAGCGCGAGCAGCAGCACCTGCACCAGCTGCGTCAGCACCGGATCGGGCTTGCCGAAGCAGCTGCGCAGGCGCAGCGCCGCGCCCTCCTGGCCGCTGACCTTCTCCAGCCAGTGCGGCGACAGGTCGAGATGCAGGTTGTCGCGCGGCAGCTCGGTGCGCCAGAAGCTGGGCGTGTGCGCCGGCAGCAGCACCACCTCGCCGGTCCTCCAGCGCGCATCATGCGTTTCATTGCCGTGGCGCTGCAGCAGCCCGGTGTCGGGCCCGCGGCGCACGATGATGCAGTGCTTGCCCGCGGGCGGAATGTACAGGTCCTGCGCATCGGCGCGCTGGTGCCACAGCGAGATGCCATGCCAGGGCCGTCCCAGGCTCGAGCACTGGATATGCTCCCGGGGCACGGCATCGAGCGGCTCGTCGATGAAGGCGCGCTGCGCCCCGCGCCAGCGGCGGCTGTCGACCGGCGTCACATCTGGGTCCGGCATGGCGTCTTCACTTCACGGGCAGGGGGTGGGCATGCAGCTATCTTAGCGATTGCGGCCGTGGTCGCCGATGTGTCTGCGGCGACGGGCCGGGCAGCGCCGCGGCGCGGCAAAATACACGGATCGGCCGCGCAGCAGCGGCCATCCGCGTCAAGGCGCCTCCATTTCCCCAGCTCCCCGTGTTCCACGTCTATTGCGCCATCGCCTATCTGTTCATCGTCGCCCGCGTCATCGCGCCCCTGCCCATCCGCCTGCACTGGAAGCTCCTGGCCGCCGCCGCGCTGCTGCCGGGCGCGCTCTACCAGTTCTGGTCGCGCGTATTCTTCGGCAACATGTATGCGCCGGAGCTGCCTTTCCCGGTCGTCGCGCTGCTGGGCTGGACCTTTGGCAGCTTCGTGCTGCTGCTGGTGTTCACCATCGTTGGCGAGATCCTGGAGGTGCTGTACCGGCTGGCCGCGCGCCGGTGGTCGCATCCGCCGCGCGGCACGGCGCGCCGGGTCGCCAGCGTGGTGCTGGCGTTTGCATTGGGGGGCTATGGCTTCATCCAGGCAGCGCGCCTGCCCGAAGTCCACCGCGTGGACTTGGCCGTCAAGGACCTGCCGGCAGAGCTCGAAGGGTTCAGGCTGGTGCAGCTGAGCGACCTGCATATCAGCAAACTGTTCCAGCGTGACTGGGTGCGGGGCGTGGTCGAGCGCACCAATGGCATCGGCGCCGATCTGATCGTGGTCACCGGCGACGTCATCGACGGCAGCGTGGAGGCGCGTCGGGGTGATGTCGAGCCGCTGGCGCAGCTCAGGGCGCGCCACGGCGTGATCGGCATTCCGGGCAACCATGAGTATTACTTCGACTATGGCGCCTGGAAGCCCAGGCTGCAGGAGCTGGGTATCCGCATGCTGACCAACCAGCACGAGGTCGTGCGGCATGGCGATGCGCAGCTGACCGTCGCTGGCATAGCCGATGCCGCGGCGCTGCGCTACGGCGATGAGGGCCCGGATCTGCCCAAGGCGCTGGCGGGCGCGCCGTCTGGCGCGCCCGTCGTGCTGCTGGCGCACCGGCCGGCGGGGGCCGCAAACCACGCGCAGCAGGGCGTTGCGGTGCAGCTTTCGGGCCATACGCACGGCGGCATGGTCGTCGGCATGGCGCCGGTGATCGGGCCGCCCAACGAGGGGTTTCTCAGCCGCGGCTACCGCGTGGGCGGCATGCAGCTCTATGTGAGCAACGGCACGGGGCTGTGGATGGGTTTCCCACTGCGGCTGGGCAAGCCTTCGGAGATCACCGAGTTCGTGCTCACGCGCGGCCGGTAGCAGCACCATGGACACCGCTTCCCCCGCCCGCGGCCTGGCCGCGATGACCTTCGCGCTCACGCTGAGCCAGTTCTTTCGCACCTGCATGGCCGTCATGGCCCCCGAGGTGCAAGCCGACCTGCAGCTGTCGCCGGCCGGGTTCGGCACGCTGTCGTCGTGCTTCTTCCTGTCCTTCGGCATTGCCCAGATTCCCGTCGGCATGGCCTTCGACCGCTATGGGGTCGGCGCGCCCACGCGCTGGCTGATGTCGCTGGGCGTGGTCTCCGCCGCGCTGTTTGCCCTGGCACCCAACGGCGCCACCGCGATGCTGGCGCAGGTGGGCCTGGGCCTGGCCTGCGCGCCGGTGTTCATGGGACTGATGCACTTCGCCGGGCAGGCCCTGCCGCCGCACCAGTTCGCCACCTCGGTCAGCCGGGCCAATGCCGCCGGCATGATCGGCGCGCTGTGCGCCACCGCGCCGCTGGGCTGGGTGGTGCATGCCGTGGGCTGGCGCCCGCCGATGTTCGTGGCCGGCGTGCTGATGGCGGTGGCCTGCTATTTCGTTGCCACCCAGGTGCGCGACAGCGGGCGGGCGCGCGGGGAGGGCACGCTCGCCATGCTGCGCGCCAGCGGGCGGCTGCTGTTCGTTCCCGCGCTGTGGACGCTGATTCCCCTGTGCATGGCAATGGCAGTGGGCACAACGTTCCGCAACTCCTGGGGCGGGCCCTACCTGGCCGATGTCTTCGGCATGCCCGCGGGCACGCGCGGCCTGGCGCTGGCCGTCCTCAGCGTGGCGGCGATCTGCGCGGCCACCGCGCTGCCCTGGTTCGTGCACCGCTCCTCGGTGCGCACGACGGTGTTGGGCTGGTCGCTGGCGGCACTGGCCGCGGGCTGCGCGCTGGCGCTGATGCCCGCCGCGGGCGTGCTGCTGGACATCCCGCTGCTGGCGGCCATGGCAACGATCGGCGTGCTGCATCCGCTGGTGATGGCCCATGGGCGCATGCTGCTGGCGCCGGAAATCGTCGGCCGCGGCCTGGGGCTGCTCAATACCTTCGTGTTCCTGGGCTCGGCGGCGGCGGCCTGGGTCTTCGGCCTGATCGCCGATGCGCAGCTGTCCGCGGGAAGATCCGCCACCGATGCCTTTGCGCGGATCTTCGCCTTTGGCTGCGCGATGCTGCTGGTCGGCATCGCAGCCTATATGCTCAGTCCGTCGATGGCGCGCGCCGCGGCATCGCGGGAAAAATGAAACCTCGGAGGATGACAAGATGAACGGAGCAAAAAGCCTGGTGAAGACGCTGCTGGCCGCTGGCGTGGATACCTGTTTCGCCAACCCCGGCACCAGCGAGATGCACTTCGTGGCGGCGCTCGATCAGGTGCCCGGCATGAAGTGCGTGCTCGGCCTGCAGGAAAACGTGGTCACCGGCATGGCCGACGGCTACTTCCGCATCGCGCGCAAGCCGGCCTGCACGCTGCTGCACTGCGGCCCGGGCCTGGCCAACGGCATGGGCAACCTGCACAACGCGCGCCGCGCGCGCAGCGGCATCGTCAACATCGTGGGCGACCAGGCCACCTACCACCGCCCCTTCGACGCACCGCTCACGGCCGATACGGCCGGCATGGCGCAGACCGTTTCCGCCTGGGTGCGCACCAGCACGCAGACTGCCGACCTGGGGCGCGACGCCGTCGAGGCCGTGCGCGCGGCCCGCACCTATCCCGGCCAGATCGCCACACTGATCCTGCCCGCCGATGTGTCATGGGAAGAGGGCGGCATCGTGGGCGCGCCCTTCGACGCGCCGGTCCCGCCCGCCATCGACGGCGGCGCCATCGAGCAGGCGGCGCGCATCCTGCGCAACCAGCGCGACGTGCTGATCCTGCTGGCCGGCCCCGGCGTGCTGGGCGAAGGCCAGGCGCTGGCGCATCGCGTTGCCAGCGCCACGGGTGCCACCGTGATGGCCAGCTATTCGAGTTCGCATCTGGCGCGCGGCCGCGGCCATATGCAGCTCGAGCGTGTGCCCTATGTCATGGAACAGGCCATCAAGGCGCTGGAACGCTTCAAGCACATCATCCTGGTGAATGCCACGCCGCCCGTGGGCTTCTTCGGCTACCCCGGCATGCCCTCGATCCAGCACGACCCGCAGGCGCAGCTGCATGTGCTGTCGCGCCCCGACCAGGATCCGGTCGAAGCCCTGCGTGGACTGGTCAAGGAACTGGGCGCCCCCGAAGCCGCCATCCCCGACCCGGGCCCGCGCCCCGAGGCCGCGACCGGCGCGCCCACGCCCGAAGGCCTGGCGCAGACACTGGCCGCGCTGATGCCCGACAACGCGATCATCTCGGACGAAAGCATCTCCTACGGCCGCGGCTTCTACAAGTTCACGCATGCCGCCCCCGCGCACGACTGGCTGCACCTGGCCGGCGGCGCCATCGGCGACGGCATGCCGGTGGCCACGGGCGCCGCGCTGGGCGCGAAGGGGCAGCGCCGCGTCATCAACCTGCAGGCCGATGGCTCGGCCATGTATTCGCTGCAGTCGCTGTGGACCCAGGCGCGCGAGCAGCTGCCGGTGACCACCATCCTGCTCAACAACAGCAAGTACAACATCCTGATCGGCGAGTACAGGAGCGTCGGCGCCACGCCGGGCGATACCGCGATGAGCATGCTGGACCTGGGCAATCCGGCCATCGATTGGACCAGGCTCGCCCAGGGCATGGGCGTGGAGGCGGCGCGCGCGAGCTCGCTGGATCAGCTGGCGGATCTGATGCGGGCGAGCTTTGGCAAGCGCGGGCCGTTTGTCATCGAACTGATGATCTGAGCGGCGGGCAGCGCGGGGCGGGGCGCCCGTACATGCGGGCTCCGGCTCAGTGGCTGTCGAAGTGCTCCATCAGCCGGATGCGCCCGGCCTGGACATGGCGCTCCGCCGCCGTCCGGGCCTTTGCCGGTTGCTCATTGACGATGGCGTCATAGATCGCGCGATGCTCGACATTGGAGCGGCGCATGTTGCCCGGGGTGTTGAAGTACTTGCGCCGCACCAGGTGCAGTTCCTTGACGTAGTCGTCATAGGCTTGCTGCGCCCGGCGGTTGTTGGACAACTGCAGGATGAGCGCATGGAACTGCAGGTTCAGTTCGTAGTAGCGCGTGCCTTCGCCGTGCTCGCAGGCTTCGTCCATGCCGGCAAGCAGCTTCTCGAATTCCTGCCGGTGCCCGTCGGTCAGGTGGTCGCAGGCGCGCTCGGCCGCGAATCCGAACACGAGGGCGCGCAGATCGTAGATCTCCAGCGCTTCGCGCAGGGACAGCTGGCGCACGAACACTCCCTTGTTCGGCACCGCGGTGACGATGCCCAGGCCGGCGAGCACCTTGACGGCTTCCCGGATGGGGCCCCGGCTCGTTCCCATGCGCAAGGCCAGCGCCGCTTCGTTGAGGCGCTCGCCGGGCTTGAACTCGCCGGCATAGATCAACTGCTTGATTTCAGCGACGATGGAATGCGACAGGCCCGCACCACGGGTAGTAGGAGACGAATTCATGAGCGAATCGTACATGGGCCCTCGCGTTGCGGAATCATTGCGGCGCTCACTCCACCTTCACGTTGGCATTCTTCACCAGGTTGACCCAGAACTTTCCGTCCTCGGCCAGGAAGCTGCGAAATGCCGCGGGGGATTCCGAGGTGGAGACTTCCGTGCCGTCGCGCGCCAGCGTGGCTTTGACCTGGGGCTGGCGCATGGCGCTGATGGCCGCGTCATACACCTTCCTGACGATCGGCTCGGGCGTGCCCGCGGGCAGGAAGATGCCGTACCAGAACTCGATGTCGTAGTCGGGCAGGCCGGCTTCGCGCATGCCGGGCAGCGACGGCACCAGCGCCGAGCGCTCACGCGTGCTGACGGCCAGGGCCTTGAGCTTGCCGCTGGTGGTCATGGGCAGCACGGAAGGCGAGGTTCCGAAGGTCACCTGCGTGTCTCCGGCCATGACCGACTGGATGGCCAGGCTGCCGCCGCGGTAGGGCACATGCGTCATCTCGGTCTTGGTCACCAACGTGAACAGGGCGGCGCCCAGGTGCGGGGCGGAGCCATTGCCGGAGGTGGAGTAGTTGAGCTCTCCAGGGCGCTTCCTTGCCGCAGCGATGAGCTCGGGCACGGTGTTGATGCCGGTGGCGGGGTTGACGGCCAGCACCAGGGGCGAGGTGGTGATCTTCGTGACCGGCACCAGATCGCGGACGCTGGCAGCGAGCTTGGGGTTGAGCGCCGGATTGACGGAAATGCTGCTGGGGCTGGCAATGAGGATGGTGTAGCCGTCGGCCGGAGATTTGGCCGCGATGTCGGCGGCAATGCTGGATCCATTGCCCGGCTTGTTCTCCACCACGATGGGTTGCCCCAGCGCCTTGCCGAAGGCCTCGCTCATCGCGCGGGCCACCAGGTCGGCGGCGCCGCCAGGAGCGAACCCGACCACCATTCGGATCGGCTTGCTGGGGTAGCTGCCCTGGGCGGCAGCGGCAAAGGTCAGTGTGCCAAGCGCGCAGGCGCAGAGCAGTTTCTTGAGTCGCATGTTGTCTCCCTGTTATGAATTGGAATCAGTCGAGCGCGGGCATTCTCAGAACGATCTTTCCGGCATGGGCGCCGGCTTCCATGCGGGCTTTGGCATCGGCCAGGCCTTCGAAGTCCACGACCTCGTCGATCTGCGGCTTGATGCGGCCGGAGGCGAAATGCGGCAGCACTTCGGCAATGAAGCGCGGCAGCGCGGCCGACTTCTGCGCCTTGGTGCGCAGCTTGTTCGAGACGCCAAACACGGTGAGCCTTTTGGCGTGCAGGGCCTCGAGGTCGATGTCGGCGTGGAGCACCCCATCGACGTAGCCCACGGTCGCGAGCCGCCCCTCGAACGCCAGCGTGCGGATGCTTTCCGCAAAGACCGAGCCGCCGACGGCATTGATGACGAGCTTCACGCCCTTGCCTTCGGTGAGGGCGTTGACCTCTGCCGCGAAGTCGGGCTGTCGCGTGCAGATGCCGGCGTCCAGGCCCAGCCCCTCGAGCATCTCCAGCTTCGCTTGCGACCCGGAGGTTCCGACGACCCTGGCTCCCAGGGCCTTGGCCAGCTGCAGCGACGCCACGCCCACGCCGGAGGAGACGCCATTGATCAGGACCCATTCACCTTGCTGGAGATGCCCCTGCAGCACCAGCATGTCGAACGACACGAGGAAAGTGAGCGGGATGCTCCCGGCTTCTTCCCAGGACAGGTTGCCGGGGATGTGCATCGCCTCCGCCTGGTCCAGCAGCGCATACTCGGCAAACGCACCGGAGCAGCGACCCATCACCCGCTCCCCAGGGCTGAAATCCGTCACCTCCGTGCCGCAGCCGATCACCTCGCCCGCGCACTCGCCGCCAATCGCCTTCCAGCTGCCGGCAGGGCCGTGCAGGCCGTGGCCGGCGACGAATTCGCCCCGGTTGAGCGAGGCCGCGCGCACCCGCACCAGCAATTGCTTCGCGCCGGGCGTGGGTATGGGCACCTCGCGCAATTCAAGTACTGCAGAAGCTTCGTTCTGCTGCATCCAGTAGGAACGCATGCTGTCTCCTTTTGTCGTGGATGGCTCAGCGGCCGCTGAAGACCGGCTTGCGCTTTTGCATGAAGGCGGTGCGGCCTTCGGCGTAGTCGGCGCTCTGGAAGCACCCCTGGATCAGCGCGGTGCACAGTTCCATGTCCAGCTCGGGCGAGGGCTTGAGGATCTCGCGCGTGATGGCCTTGGCCGCCTGGATGGTCAGCGGCGCGTTCTCGGCCATGGCAGTGGTGTATTCGGCCAGCAGCGCGTCGAGGGCGTCGGCCGGGCAGCTGCGCGTGACCAGGCCCAGGCGCTGCGCCTCGTCGCCGTCGATCCGGCGGGCCGTGAAGAACAGGTCCTTGGCAACGCCGGGGCCCACCAGGTCCACCAGGTTCTTCATCGCCGAGTAGCGGTAGCCCAGGCCCAGCCGGGCCGCGGGAATGGACAGCACCGAGTTGCTGGCGGCAATCCGGATATCGCAGCTGATGGCCACGTTGACGCCGCCGCCGATGCAGTAGCCGCGGATGACGGCCAGCGTCGGCTTGGGAAAGTCGTGGATGCTCATCAGCGACTCTTCGGCCATGGCCTCGTAGCGCTTGACGGCTTCCTTGGCCGCGCGCATGTCCTCGAATTGCGAGATATCCGCCCCGGACACGAAGGCCTTGTCCCCCTCGCCGGAGAACACCACCAGGCGCACGCGGCCGTCCTCCCGGGCCACGCGCAGCAGGGGCGGCACGGCTTCCCACATGTCCACGGACAGCGCGTTGTGCCGCGCGGGGTTGTTGAAGCGGATGTGCAGCGTGCTGCCGTCCAGCCAGGCCTTGACGCGCTCGGTCGTGGATTCGTAGGTGGGGTGGTTGGTGGTTTCGGTCATCAGTAGACTCCTTGGGCCTTCATGTTCTGCAGGGCGTCCTGGGCAATGCCGAGCTCGCTCAGTACTTCTTCCGTGTGCTCGCCGCGGCGCGGCGCGGCACGCGCGATGGAGCTGGGCGTGCGCTCGAGCTGCATCGGCTGGCCCACCAGGCGCTGCGGGCCCAGGCGGGCGGAGACCACCTCCTTGACCATGCCCAGGTGCGCGATCTGCGGCTCCTCGAGCGTCTCCTTCACGCTGCTGATCAGGCCGCAGGCAACGCCGCCGGCGTTGAATTCGCGGATCCAGTGCGCGCGGTCTTGCTGTGCCAGGCGTTTGTCTATCTCGGCGTTGAGGGTGTCGCGGTTCGCGGAACGCGATGGCTTGTCGTGGTAGCGGGGGTCGACGATCCACTCGGGCGCGCCGAGGATGTTGCAAAAGCGTTCCCAGATCTTCGAGCCGAACACGGCGATGTTCAGATAGCCGTCGCGCGCCTTGTAGACGCCGGTCGGGATGCTCGTGGGGTGGAAATTGCCGGCCTGCGTGGCGACCTCGCCATCGATGAGATAGCGCGAGGTCTGGAAGTCCATCATGTAGACCATGGATTCCAGCAGGGAGGTGTGCACGAACTGGCCGCGCCCCGAGGCTTCGCGTTCCAGCAGGGCCACCAGAATGCCCTGCGCCGCGAAGATGCCGGCGCAAAGGTCGGCAATGGGGATGCCGACACGCACCGGCCCTTGCTCGGGAAGACCGGTCACGGACATCAGGCCGCCCATGCCCTGGGCGATCTGGTCGAAGCCCGGGCGCTGCGCCAGCGGGCCGGTCTGGCCAAAGCCCGAGATGCTGGCATACACCAGGCCTGGGTTCTGGGCGGACAGCGTCTCGTAGTCGATGCCAAGGCGGTACTTCACGTCCGGGCGGAAGTTCTCGACGACGACGTCGGCGGTGGCAATGAGCCGCTTGAGCGTGGCGATGCCCTCGGGCTCCTTCAGGTTCAGCGTGATGGAGCGCTTGTTACGGTGGGTGTATTGGTAGTCAGAGCCATCCTGGCCTCCCAGCGTGTCGTCGCCGCGCATGTGCTCGGGCATCTGGACCTGGATGACGTCGGCGCCCCAGTCGGCCAGCTGGCGGCAGCAGGTCGGGCCGGCGCGCACCTGCGTCAGGTCGATCACTCGGAAGCGCGAAAGCGCGGAAGAAGCGGGTTGGTGAGGCATGTCGAGGTCCTGGGTAAAGCGAATCTACGCGCCCATTGTTCGACTGTTGCGTTAAAAGTGTCAACACTTATGAATGATATGTTGGCATAGGGATTTCCATTGTTTGCAAAGTTCCGGCAGCGGCCGATGATGCGGTGCCGTGGATCGACAACAAAAAACCCGCCGGCAAGGGCGGGTTGTGCAGGGGGAAACCGGAACCCGGTCTCTGCAGGCCTCGAAATCAGACGGCCATCGGCGCCGTGATATGCGCGTGGTGCCGGTAGCCTTCCAGCGAGAAGTCCGAAGGCTCGACCTTCTCCAGCCATTCGGGCTCATATTTGCCCGTGACCGCATAGTCCGGAATACGGTCCGACAGCACCAGCTTCGGCGCCTCGAAAGGCTCGCGCGTGAGCTGCTCCCTGAGCATGTCCACGTGGTTCTCGTAGATATGCGCGTCGCCGATGAAATAGGTGAACCAGCGCGGCGTGTAGCCCGTGAGGCGCCCCACGAGGTGCAGCAGGGCGGCGCCCTCGGTCAGATTGAACGGCGTGCCCAGGCCCACATCGTTGCTGCGGATATAGAGGCACAGCGAAATTTCACGCTTGGTCTTGTCGACCAGGAACTGATACAGCAGGTGGCACGGCGGCAGCGCCATTTCCTCGAGCTGCGCCCAGTTCCAGCCATGGAACAGGATGCGGCGGTTGCCCGGGTCGTTGATGATCGTGTCCAGGCACTGGCGCAACTGGTCGATGGCCTTGTACATCAGCACGCCGGACTGCACGCCGGGCGCGGCCTCGAGCATGCCGATCTGCTGGTAGCCCCTGGCCGACGCATCGGCGATCTGCGCCTGACCCTGCGGCTGGGCCGGGTCGATGAGCTTGTACGCCGGCCACTGACGCCACTGCACGCCGTAGACCGAGCCCAGGTCGTCTTCCTGCAGGCGGTAGGGGTTGGCCAGCCACTGCGCGTTCTCGTTGGCGTTCTGGTCCCAGACCTTGCAGCCCAGCGCGCGGAATTCGGCGGCGCTGCGATGGGCGCGCATGAAGCCCACGAGCTCGCCCACGGCCGACTTGAACGCCAGTTTCTTGGTCGTGACGGCCGGAAAACCCTGCTGCAGATCGAAGCGCAGCATCGCGCCCGGAATGCTCAGGGTGCGGATGCCCGTGCGGTTGTCTTGCCAGCTTCCGTTGTCGAAGATGTTCTGGACGAGGTCGAGGTACTGTTTCATGGACGGGCAGGAAAATCTATGCCGGGATCGTAGCGCAAGCGGCGCCGCGGTGGAGCCGGCAGGTCTTAGGGCAAGCCCATTGTCGGGGCCTGGTGCAACGCCAGGCTGATTCGGAACCGAGGGGACACTCCAAGGGACGCATGTTCTTCGCGTTCGCTATGCGTCCCAGACACTCATCCTTATTTTGGTCGAAACCAAGAATCAGGGTTTATACCGTTTTATGATTGATTTAATATAACTATCGTGGTTTAATGTTTGATAGAAATTTCAACTATGATATTCGGTTGAGAGTGCACAGCTTTCGCGAGTGATAAAGACGATCAGCGCCAGCTGCACAGATGTGC
Source organism: Comamonas endophytica (assembly GCF_023634805.2). Taxonomy (NCBI): domain Bacteria; kingdom Pseudomonadati; phylum Pseudomonadota; class Betaproteobacteria; order Burkholderiales; family Comamonadaceae; genus Comamonas; species Comamonas endophytica. Next base: position 705,654 of record NZ_CP106881.1, on the reverse strand, counting down.
CGATGGAAATGAATCCAGGCTGAAACCAGCGTCCGGCTTATAGCCAACTCCATAAGTGAGATCTGCATCGAAGCCATATTGCCTGGATAACCATATGTAGAGGAGACAACGTGCCTTCTTTATTTTCTTCATTTTGTGGAAGCCTGGTTTTTGTGCGTTCCGCTGCCCAATGCGCTGTGAAGCTGGCCTCTCTGGCTTTCCTCGTGGTTCATGCCCAGACAACGGTGCCTGTCAAGCTCGCAGGAGATTTCTCGGTGTCGTCCAGTGGGGCTGCGGTTTATCGCATTCCCATCCAATTGCCTCCAGGTATCGCAGGGACGCAGCCCAAGCTGGCGTTGCTCTACAACAGCCAAGCGGGCAACGGCATCATGGGCATGGGGTGGAGTGTGGAGGGTCTCTCGGCCATCACGCGTTGTGCGAAATCCATGGCGACCGATGGAACGCCCGGGGCGATCACCCATAGCCAGGAAGATCGATTTTGTATGGATGGTCAGCGACTTATCAATATCGCCGGCGGTTATGGTGCGGCAGACAGTGAATACCGCACCGAAATCGATGGTTTCAGCAAGATCGTGGCCAAAGGTGCCGCGGAACGCAACGCATCCAATGGGCCTCAAGTATTCATTGTGAAAACCAAGGATGGGCTCACGCTGGAGTACGGCAGCACTGATGACTCGCGCATCGAAGTCCGGGACGGGCACGTTGTGCGCATGTGGGCGCTGAGCAATGTAATCGATGTCAAAGGCAACTGGACTAACTACGCTTATAGCAAAGATCACGTCAATGGCGAGTTCAACATTTCATCCATCAGCTATGGGGGTGATCGAAAAGTCATTTTCGAATATGAAAGCCGTCCCGACATACTGAATGCATTCGAGGCTGGATCGAAAATTCGCCAAAGCGTTCGATTGGCCCGTATCAAGACATATCTGGCGGATAAAGAGCAGCAGAGCCTGGCCGTCACCTACTCTGAAGAGTCCTCTGGTTTCGCCTCGTTGCCAAAAGCAATCAAACGCTGCAGTTCGCAGGAGTGCACGTTCGATACCAGTCTGGAATGGACCTCGGCTGGCAGTCCTAATTTTTCAGGCCAGATGTGGAGTGGTCACTCTGGAGGTCAAGCCAACAACGCTTTGGGCGACTTCAATGGCGATGGCATCACCGACATGATTGGCGATACCGGAGGCGGTGGAATCTGGCATGTGTGCCTTTCCACGACATCGGGCTTCAATTGCGAATCCTGGAGCAGCCACCAGGGAGGCCGGGACAACAACGTTTTTGGCGACTTCAACGGGGATGGTCTCACAGACATGATGGCTCATACCGGTGAAGGTGGGTCATGGCATGTATGTCTATCCACGGGAAGTGGTTTCAGTTGCTCCTATTGGTCCGGCCACGGGGGAGGCCCGCACAACAATGTCGTTGGTGACTTCAATGGAGACGGCCGCGACGATATGGCAGGTTATACCGCAGAGGGAGGGCGCTGGCATGTCTGCCTGTCCACTGGAAGTGACTTCAGCTGCTCGTACTGGAATGGGCATGCCGAAGGTCGAGCCAAAACTGTGCTTGGCGATTTCAACGGAGACGGACTCACCGACATGGCGGGGGGGCCCGACTTGAATGGAATCGTGCGGGTCTGCTTGTCGACGGGAGTGGACTTCAGCTGTTCTCCATGGGTGGTAGGTGGCGATACGCCACTCTCCTCCGGAGACTTCAATGGAGACGGCCGTACCGACTTCATCCGTGACATTCCCGATGCCGGGGCTTGGATGGTCTGCCTGTCGACCGGGGTGGGATTCGATTGCTCTTCGACTTGGTGGAAAGGCCATCGTGGCGGCGCAGACAACAATGCAGTTGGCGATTTCAACGGAGATGGGCGCACCGACATCGCCGGCTATACCGGCAGCGGTGGCATCTGGGATGTCTGCCTTTCCACCGGTACCAGCTTTGACTGTGCTCCCTGGACGGGGCACTCCGGAGGGCCGGGCAACTATGCCGTTGGCGATTTCAATGGAGATGGCCGCTCCGACATGGCAGGTTACGCCGGTGACGGCTCATGGCACATCACGCTGTCGCAGTCGAACGCGACAAGGTCTCTGTCCCGTATCTCGCAAGGAGCCCATTTCATTTCAATCCACGCGCAGAGCCAGGCAAGCCTGGCTGCGAATGGCGGATATTTCCGCGACTCGGGAACGGCCTATCCCCTGAGCGACGCCCGTGGCGCGTTGGCGATGGTCAAGCAAGTCGACATCAGCGACGCAAAAGGCGGCGCAAACCGTACGACGTACCAATACGGCGGTTTGAAAGTGGAACATGCGAGCGGACAACACCCAGGCTCCGGGCGAGGGATGCTGGGCTTTCGCTGGATGAAGAGCGTGTTGGAAAGCACCGGGGTCCAGACGTGCAGTGAGTTTTTCCAGACGTGGCCACATACCGGTCAGGTACGTACCACCGAGACACGCCTCATCAAGCACGGCCCCCATCGTCTGATCAAGCGCAGCGACAACACGCTGGGTTGTTACCAAAGCGAGGGGATGGCTGGTGGAGTCAAGCCGGACTCCGCCATGACCGCCTGTGGTGAATGGGCTGCCGGCAAGGTGCACTTCCCCTTCGTAGCCAGTACCACCGAAAACAGCTGGGAGCTCGATGGAGCGCAAATGCCCACGCTTTTCACCAGCAGCAGCTACGGCGGTTACCCCGACCAGAACGGTGCGGTACGCCAGTTTGGCGATCCCACGCAGATTACCGTGGACATCAGGGAAGGGGCAGGGGTCAAGCATCGCAAGCTCACCACCAATGAATACCAGCCGGCAAGAACCGACGGCCCGGCCTGGATGATCGGGCGCCTGCGCAGGGCGACCGTCACCAGTTCGCAGCCATTTTGATGCAGCGTGCCAGCCGATCGACAACAAGCGATTGAGGGTGCATTCATGAATTGCAAATATTCTGCGATGGCGCATATTCGTTGGCTGATGGCACGTATGTTCTATGTGCTAATCAGTGTTGGCGCATTTGTAGGCATTGATCCACTGGCTCAAGCCCAATACAGCAACATCACGCGAGTCAGCAGTTTCGAATATGACGCCGACGGATTATTGGTCAAAGAGGTGGTGGAGCCTGACAGCCCTCAGGATTGTCTGAGCACCACGTATAGCTACGATGCCTACGGCAACCAGCAGACGGTTTCGACGGCGGTATGTGCTGGCGCCGTCGGCACCGCCCTGGCAAGTGCCGATGCCGCGCGCACTTCCTCGAGCATCTTTGCCGCCCAGACGGTAGTCATTGGCGGCATCAGTTACTTCATCCCGGAGGGCACCTTCGGCACCAGCAGCACAAACGCTCTAGGCCAGAGCGAGACAAGGGAGTTTGACCCTCGCTTTGGAGCAATGACCAAGCTGGTAGGGCCGAATGGCGGGACCACGACCTGGGCCTACGATCCGTTCGGACGCAAGACCGAGGAACGTCGTGCCGACGGAACCTATACCCGTTGGGAGTATCGGTTCTGCGGCATGCCCCAAACCGATGGCGGCGCGGCGCCTTGCGCTGCCGATTCCTCCATTGGCGGCCATTCCCTTGCCTGGTATGCGGTGGAAGCAAGCTACGCCGGCAATGGCGCGCTGCTGGCACCCAAGAAATTACAGATCCACGATGCGCTCGACCGTGTCGTGCGAGTGCAGACGCAGGATTTCCACGACCAGGTGGTGGTGCAAGACACCCACTACACCAGCCTGGGCGAAGTTCTTCAGAGATCCAATCCTTACCGTCTCCAGGGAGGGGCACCGGCTTGGATCAGGTTCCAGTATGACGATATCGGCCGACCGGTCCGAGAGGAGGTTCCCGACTCCGATGCCCCCGGCGCAGCGGCCGTCACCACCTTCGGCTATGGCGGCCTGGTCATTACGGTCACCAACGCCGCCGGGCAGACCAGGACCACCCACAAGAACGCTGCAGGCCAGGTAGCCAAAGTCGTGGATCATCTGGGCGGCGAGCTTGTCTACAGTTACGACGCACTGGGCCAGCTGATCCAGACCAACGCCGCGGGAGCCATCACCAAGATTGGCTATAGCCAACGAGGCCAGAAAGCCTGGATGGAAGACCCGGCAATGGGGCGCTGGGAGTATGAGTACAACGCCTTCGGTGAAATGGTCCGCCAGACAGATGGCCTGGGTCGGAGCAGCACCAGAGCTTATGACATGCTTGGACGCATGACCGAGCGCGCCGAGCCGGATCTGCTCAGCACCTGGCACTATGACAAGAAGGCCGATGGTTCAAGTTGCGGTGCAGGTGTAGGCAAGCTGTGCGAGGCACGTGCAAACAACGGCTACGAGCGCATACATACCTACGATGCCCTGGGCCGCCCGACGGTCACAGGTACCAGACTCGATTCGAGTGCCACCGCCGCCACCATGGGGCAGACCTATGACCCGGTGACGGGTCGCCTTGCCAGCAAGACCTGGCCTACCGGCTACAAAGCCGAGTATTCCTACACTGCTGGCGGCTATGTGAGCAAGGTCGTTGGCGGTGGCGTGGCGGGGCATAGCCAGACCGTGACCTTCGAAGTGCTGGCCATGAACGCCCAGGGAGCGATCACCCAGTACCGCCAGGGCAACGATATCACCACGGTCAAGGACGTGGACGACAGCACCGGCAAGCTGCGCAGCGTGCAGGCCACGCTGGCCGGGCAGGCCTCTGGCAATGTGCTTCATCACAGCTACGGCTATGACGCGCTGGGCAATCTCAAGACGCGTTCCGACGCCAGCACAGGCGTCAACGAGAGCTTCCAATACGATGCGCTCAACCGTTTGGGCCTGTATACGGCCGTCGGTGGCGAGCTGCCGGGTGCGCAGAGCACGCAGGTCCTGTATGACGCGGCAGGGAACATCAGATACAAAAGCGACGCCGGGTACTATCACTACGATCCGGCCCGCCCCAACCGTCTGACCCAGATCACGCAGGAGCCGGCTGCCGGCTGGACTGCTGCGGGGGCGGTGACCGCTGCCAACACGGGCACCCGCCGCCTGAGCTACGCCTTCGATGACGACCGGCCGGGCGCCAAGACCGTCAACGGCACGGCACTGGGCAATGGAAACCTCTGGTACACGGTCAGCCAGGACGATGCCAACGGGCGCCACACGGTGCGCTGGCAAACCTACACCAGCTTCGATATGCCCAGGGAGATTTTCCTTGGCGATTTGACGCAGCCGGCCAACCCCACTGCCACCACCGCCGACCGTACGCTGAGCTTCGTCTATGGCCCTGAGCACCAGCGCGTGCGCCAGGACGTCCAGCTCTCGGCCAATGCCCCCAGCCATCTGCAGGCCGGCACCACCTGGTACTACAACGGCGCTGACAGCCAGGGGCTGGCCTATGAAAAGGAAGTCAGGGCCAACGGAACCACCGAACACAAGCACTATGTGGACGCAGGTGGCATCACCTTTGCCTTGTATGTAAAGCGCGAGGGCCATCCCGATGGCAAGTCGGCGACCAGCATCGCCTACTTCCACCACGACCACCTGGGCTCCATTGCCGCAGTCAGCAACGAGGCCGGAGCGGTGGTCGAGCGCATGGCGTACGACCCTTGGGGCAAGCGACGCTTGCCCAACGGCACCAGCGACACGCTCGATGCGCTGTACGGGGCAAGCACCGAGCGCGGCTACACGCTGCATGAACATCTCGATGAGATGGGCCTCATCCATATGAACGGTCGTGTGTTCGATCCGCTTGTCGGCAGGTTCATGAGCGCGGACCCGAACATCCAATACCCGGACAATCTGCAGAGCCACAACCGATATGCCTATGTCCTGAACAACCCGCTGCTCTATACCGACCCCAGCGGCTACTTCCGTTTCAAGCTCAAAAGGGTAGTTCGGGTAGCGACTGCAATCGTTGTTGCCGTATATGCGCCGCACATGATTTACAGCGCCTGGGCTGGTTCGGCTGCCGCAGCTGCAACCGCTGCGGGAACCACCCTGACGTCGGCTCAGGTGACAGGGATGTGGATCGGCTCGAATATTGCCGCCGGCGGCATATCCGGTGCAGTGTCCAGTGGCAGTCTCAGGGGAACCGTGAGCGGGGCGTTGACTGCAGGCCTGATGTACGGTGCCGGCAGCATTGCGCCCAGTGGTTTCGGCAATGTGGTCGCGCATGCTGCCGTCGGCTGCGTCGGCAGCGCAGCAGGGGGTGGAAAGTGTGAAAGCGGCGCCGCTGCCGGTGCGGTGGGTAGCCTCTTCAGCCAATATGGGCCAAGTTTCGAAAATATCGTTGCAAACACTGTTGCTCACGCGGTAGCGGGGGGTGTCGGTGCAGTTGCAGGCGGCGGCAAATTTGCGAATGGCGCCGAAACGGGAGCTTATGGGTACCTGTTCAATCGGATGCTCCATAGGGGTATGGTTGGTGCAGTGCCAGGTTCAGGAGGCGAGTCAGTACAGGCTAGAAACCAAGCGTTGGCGGTGAGGCTCGATGATTTCTTTGCCGATTTTTTCGATCAATTATCCTATGTTTTCAAAAGTGACAGCGCCAAACTGGCGCGTAATATGAGTCGGGATATCGATCAAATGCGTGAGCCTGGTCAGCATGCCCATCATATAGTTGCCCAGCATAATCGCGCCAAGCCAGCGCTGGCCGTATTGGAGCGTGTGGGGATGGATGTGAATAGTGGCTTTAATGGCGTATTTCTTGACGCGAAGTACCACAGAAACATGCATACTTATGTCTATTACGATGCGGTTAATCAGCGTTTGGAGGGGGCGGGCAGCTACGCGGAAGTAGCTGCCCGGCTGTCGGTTATACGGATGCAACTTATATCAAATACATTCCCTACTGGAAGAAATTAGCTATGAAAAAATTATTCGCGACACACACCTCAAACAAGTATCGGTCGATCCTCCTACGTGACTTTTCAAAATGGCCATTGATCAGTAAAAATATCAATCGCACATCCATGCTGGATGCAGGATTTTCTGCTGATTTTGAATTTGATCCAGATGGTGGTAGAAAAAATAATCTTCCAGACATTTGCACTGTCTATCTCCCCGGCGTGTTGGCCTTTAAGGAGGAGTTAAAGGATGAGCTTTTTCCAGAATCTTCGTGCGGAATTGAGCTTTTGCCCATCACTGTTTCTGATGAGCCGTGGTTATTGCTGAACTGTTTGCAAACTGTTTCTGAATTTGATGCAGCCGCCTCTGAGGTTCTGCGTGGGTTGAACGGTGAAATTTACAGCGTCTTGAAAATTCGCGTGACTGATCCGAAGGCGCAGACATGGGATATCTTTACATTCCAGGAGTCAAACCGTGGTCAGCTTTTTGTGACGAATGCGTTTCGGGAAAGGGTGGGGAAGCTTGGATTGAAAGGCATTGATTTCAAGGAAATTGGCGAGATCGTCTAAGCGCTTTTTGCCATGGCTGAAGTGCTGAATATCCAAGATTGTAGTGAAATTTCCGTCTGCAGGCCGCTGCATATTACTTGCTCTATTCCAAGACGTTATTTTACCTCGCGGCTTGGGATGCAGATCTGCGACGCGGCCAGGCATTCATCGAGCGTGCGCTCATCTTGGTAACGTATGTCGGAGCCATATTTGAACTGTGGGCGGTCTGGCGTGCTGCATATGTTTTGGCGACAGGAAGAGTGTTCCAATTGATTGGAGATTCGATGTAGGAGCATTTGTTGGGTGTCTGGCTTGCTGGGAAATGGTTGCAACAACAAACCTGCTGGCCACTTTTTGGTTTGCATGCCGCCATGGATACTGGTTGCTCACCTGGTATATCTGAGGCAGACCCGTGAGGCGTGTCGGCAAAGTATTGCGTGACCTGTCTTTGAGCGCAGCCGGTGGATGTGATTGATGAAAGAATTCAAATCGTGCACGGATTTCTTTGGAAGATGATTTCCACGAAGGGGAAAGAAATTTATCTTGAAGGCATTGTTTTCAAGGACATTCGCGAAATTATTCAAGCAATTGATCATGTTTCAAATCCGCCATATCCCGCGACCGCGCTGGCCTTCTGGCCCGCAGCCCACGGCTCATCACCTCGTCTACGCCCTGGCGCTATGTTCGCTGGCGGCTTGGGGTACGGCCCTGCTGAGCACCCGCGCAGAGGAAAAGCTGCAGCAGTCACGCGCAAAAATGGATCTGGCCATCCAGCAAGGCAGCAAGCCGGAGCCACCTGCAAGTGATGCGGCAACGCATCAGACTGATCAATGGCCTTCGAGGCACAGCACGAACGAGGTGATCCGGCAGGCCAGTGAGGAGGCCTCGCACAGGGGCATCGTGCTCCGGTCCTTGTCCGTGACGCATCACGCTGCCACCGCTTCCTCCCGGGGCAAGGTGATGCTGGATGTCTCGACCAGGGGCTCCTATGCAGCCTCCAAGGTCTGGCAATCTGCGTTGATGCAGGGCAATCCTTCGCTTGCGGTGCAGAACCTGCGTTTGCAGGCGGTTCCCGGCAGCCATGGAGTGCTGGACGCGCAGTGGACCTGGGTGCTGTATGTACACGATTGAGCCAATCACTGGATCAGCTTTTTGCCGGCTGTGGTGGCGGGTAGTGTTGGCCACGACGGCGGCAGCCGGTGCGTTTGCTGTGATGGCCCATTCAGAGGCCAGAGCCACTACCTCCTCGGCCGCACGCAAACCACTGGAGGTTGCAGCCCGGGATCCTTTCTTCCTGCCGCCGACTGCGCCCCTGGCCGTTGTCGCACCGCCACCAGCCGTGTTGGCCTTGCCGGAGATTCCCAGGGTGCCGGTGCCTCAGCTTATTTTCACCGGCCGCATGCGCACGCCCGGCGGACAAACCATCGTATTGGCCCGCTGGGGCGATGGCAGCTCGGCCAGGCTCGAGCCGGGCAAGGTATTTGCCAACGGCTACCGCGTCGAACGCATGGGCACAGACATGGTGGAACTGATGCACCCGCAGACCCAAGCCGTGGTGCAGCTGGTCCTGCCGCCTGCACCCCGTTTTGAGACCCGATGATCCTTTATGACGTCAGCCAACAAACAGATGATGTTGAAGTGCGCAGGCATCTGCGCGGCCATGCTGCTGCTGGCCGGCTGCGCGCACCAGAGGATCCGTGACGAAGCAGCGGCGCAGCTGCGTGGCGGCCAGTTCGAGGCCGCGATCGAGACCCTGCGGGAGGGCAGCTCGCGCTACCCGGACAGCACCGCATTGCGCAGCGGACTGATCAGCAGCCGCGACGAAGCCCTGGCGCGGCTGGCGGCCCAGGCGACGCAGGAACGCATGAACGGTCAGTGGGATGCGGCGCGCGCGACCTTGGCGCGCGCGCTGCGGCTGGATCCGCAAAATGCCCGCGTGAAGGACCTGCAGACGGACCTGATGCGCGAGCGGCACGTGCAGCAATCGCTGCAGATCGCACGCCAGCAGGCGACCGCAAGCGAGAAGGGCGCCGCATTGCGCACAATAGACAGTGCGCTGGGACATGCACCGCGCCATCCGGAACTGACCCACCTCAAGCGCCAGCTGGAACTGGAGACCCGCATTGCCGCAGGCTCGGACAGCCAGCGGGCCCTGGCCGAGGTCCGCGCGATCAGCCTGGACTTTCGCGATGCGCCGCTGGCCTCGCTGCTGGAAGCGATCCGCGACGGCAGCGGAGTGAGTTTCGTCGTCGATCGCGACGTGCCCATGGACCAGCGTGCCAGCATCTTCATACGCTCGGCCCAGGTCGAAGATGCCATTGACCTGGTGCTGAGCGCCTTTCAACTGTCCCGCCATATCGTGGACGCGAAGACGGTCATGGTATTTCCCAGCACGCCGGAAAAGCTCAAGCAGCACCGCGAGCAGGTGATACGTGTCTTCCACCTGGCCAATGCGCAGGCCAAGACCACGGCCACGCTGCTGCAGAGCATGCTGCGCATCCAGCCGCCCTTTGTCGACGAGAGGGCCAACATGATCGCGCTGCGCGAGCCGCCGGAGATCGTGGCGCTGGCCGAGCGCCTGGTCGCTCTGCACGACCAGGGCGAGGCCGAAGTCATGCTCGAAGTGGAGGTGATGGAGATCAAGGCCACCCGCCTGACCGAATTGGGTATCAATGTGCCGCATAGCGTGAGCCTGTCTCTGCTGCCCCTGGCCGGGCAGGGCGGTCTCACCCTGGACAGCCTGGGCAGCGTCAACTCCGGCCGCATAGGGGTCGGCGTGGGCAGCCTGCTGCTCAATCTGCGGCGTGAGGTCGGTGACTTCAACACCCTGGCCAACCCCCGCATTCGCTCGCGCAGCCGCGAAAAGGCCACGATCCTGATCGGTGACAAGCTCCCGGTGGTCACCACCACCGCCGGCTCCAACGGCTTCGTTTCCGAGAACATTAGCTACCAGGAGGTGGGACTGAAGCTGGAAGTCGAGCCGATCGTGTCTCCCGATGATGAGGTAGCCATCAAGCTGGGCCTGGAAGTCAGCGCGGTGGCCGGTGAGGTGCGCTCCACCGGAGGATCGCTCGCCTATCAGATCGGCACGCGCAATGCCAACACCACGCTGCGCTTGCGTGATGGAGAAACCCAGCTGCTGGGCGGACTGATCAGCAAGAGCGACCGCAACAGCTCCAACCGCATACCCGGGCTGGGCGACCTACCGGTGGCGGGGCGATTGTTTTCCAGCAACAAAGACGATGTGAACAACACCGAATTGGTGTTGGCCATCACTCCGCGCATCCTGCGCTCCGCTCCCCGTCCGGAGCTGGCGCAAGCCGAGATGTGGGTGGGAACGGAGAATTTCACGCGGCTGCGGCAACGCCCGGGTAAGCGTACCAATCCGTCGGCAGAGAAGGCATCCACTGCGGCTGCGGCGGCCGGTGCGCCATCGGGGCCGCCGGTCGATGCGCAGCCGCTGCCAGCAGGCTTGAGCCTCGAGTTCAAAGGCCCCGCATCGGTCAAGGCGGGAGAGACCTTCACCGTGGCGCTACATGCGGCCTCCGGCGTGCCGCTGAGCGGCATGCCCATGGATTTGCGCTTTGCTCCCGAGCATCTGCAGGTCGTGAATGTTTCCGAAGGCACATTTTTCCGCCAGTCACCGGCAGCCAGCAGTTTCACGCACGCCGTCAATGCAGCGCAAGGCCGGGTCAGCGTGGGACTGCTGAGCAATGCCGAGAAGGGGGTGACGGGGACTGGCGATCTGATCCTGTTGCGTCTCAAGGCCCTGGTGCCGGGCAAGGCCGGGCTGTGGTTTCAGGCCCTGGATCCATTGGGGGTGAATGCGCTGGTTCCGCTGGCAGCAAAGCCCACCTGGTCGGTGGAAGTGCAGTGATGGCAGCGCGCACATCCCATGCGTCGTGCCGCTTCGCGCCGGGCTTCACCCTGATCGAGCTGCTGGTGGTAATGGCTGTGCTGGGCATTCTGGCGGCGGCCATCCTGCCACTGGGCGAGACGCTGGTGAAGGCCGGCAAGGAGCGCGAACTGCGCCGGTCGCTATGGGAGATCCGTGCTGCCATCGACGACTACAAGCGCCAGGCAGAACGCGGCGTGATTGCTGCCGGCAGCACCGACTCGGGCTACCCGGCGTCTTTGCAGGTGCTGGTGGCTGGCGTGGCCGATGCCCGGGCGGCAGGAGCAGGGCGGCAGCTGTACTTCCTGCGCCGGATCCCGCGCGACCCGTTTTCCGACCCCAGCCTGCCAGCGCCGCAGACCTGGCGGCTGCGCAGCTATGCCTCTCCCCCCGACAAACCGGCTCCCGGAGCCGACGTTTTCGATGTGCGTTCCTCGTCGGACGCCCTGGCGCTTGATGGAAGCAGCTATGCGAGCTGGTGAACCCATGGGCGATGGATGCGGGCGTTTCATGCGCCAAGCCGGCTTCACGCTGATCGAGCTGTTGGTGGTGCTGGCGGTATTGGCGATCCTGGCGGGCATCACTACGCCCTTGTATCTGGAGCGCGTGCATGAAGCGCGCGAAGCCACGCTGCACTACAACCTGCTGGGGCTGCGCCAGACCATCGACCAGTTCTACCGTGACAAGGGAAGATATCCCCTGACTCTGGACGAAATGGTGGACGCCCGCTATATCCGTGCCGTGCCCGAGGATCCGATCACCGGGCGCAGCGACAGCTGGGTACCGGTGCCGGCGCGGGAAGGGGGTGGCGAATCGGTCTTTGACGTCAGGAGCGGCGCCACCGGGCATGCCAACGACGGGAGTGCCTATGCGAACTGGTGAATTCTTGCCTGGCCGCCGCTGCCGCACGCAAGGCGGCTTCACCCTGGTGGCGTTGCTGGCCGCCCTGGCCCTGCTGGCGCTGGCGACGCATCAGGTGATGGCGGTGGTTTCCCAGCAGGCCCAGCGCGAGCGCGAGGCCGACTTGCTGCGCTCGGGAGCGGACATCGTGCGCGCCATCGGTGCCTATCACGAGCGTTCCCCGGGCGCTGTCAAGCAGTGGCCCTGGTCGCTGGAGGAACTGACCAATGACCGACGCTTTGTCAGCTTGCTCCGCCACCTGCGCCGCGTTCCGCTCGATCCCTTCACGCGTACGGATGATTGGGGCATCGTGGCCGCACCGGGCGGAGGAATTGCCGGGGTCTACAGCAAGGGCCAGGCGCGGCCCATCCGGGCGGCAGGCGCCGAGCCGGCCGAACTCGGCCTGGGCAGCGCACAGCATTACAGCGAATGGCGATTCATATACAAGCCAGCGCCGGACAGTCCGCCGATGGAGCACAAGCCATGAGCAGGATTTTTGCCGTGCGCTACCTGAGCCTGGGCGATGACCGGGTGAGCGAAGAGCGCCTGGTGGCCGAATCGCAGGCATGCTTGCGACAGCGGCTGATGGCGCAAGGCTGCGCCGTGCTGTCGATGCGCGATGTCGGATCTCCTGCCCTGGCGCACCCGCGGCCGCGAAAGGCCCAGCGTGGCCGCTATGCCATTTTCTGCCGGGAAGTGCGCATGCTGATCCAGGCGGGCATGACCGTGGTGGAGGCCGTCGACACGCTCTGTGCGCGCGAGCGTTTGGCCGGGCAGGCCGGCAGCCTTGCTGCGCAGCTGCTGGCCCAGCTCCATCAAGGCATGGCGCTGTCGCAGGCGCTGCAGCAATTGCCCGAGGCGCCAGCAGTGCTCGTGGCGGCGGTCCGCGCGGGAGAACGCACCAGCGACCTGGCGCAGGCGCTGTCCGATTACCTTCAATTCGACGCGCTGGTCGAGCAACTGCGCCGCAAGGTGGTCAGCGCGGCGATCTACCCGGCACTGGTCACTGCGCTAGGCATGGGGATCTCGCTATTTCTGTTGTTGGTGGTGATGCCCAACTTTGCGCGCATGTACACCCATCTGCGCGGCGGTGACGCCAGCGTCTCCGTCAGCGCGATGATCGGCCTGGCCCAGTGGGTGAGCCGTCACCAGGCGGTCACTCTGATCGCGGTCGCTGTGGCCGTGCTCGCGTTGGGCGCCTGGGTCTGGCGCGGCACGGCGCGCCGGCATTTGCTGGCGCTGGCGATGCGCGTGCCCTGGCTCCAACGCCGCGTGGAGGACTTCCGGCTGGCCATGCTCTACCAGGCGTTGGCGCTGATGCTCAAAGGGGGCTACCCGATGACCGAGGCCCTGCGGGTAGCCAGCCGTTCGGCCCTGGATGCAAGGCTGTCGATGGCCCTGCAAACAGGCTTGCACCGCATCGAGCAGGGGGGCGCCGTCGCTCAAGCCCTGGCCGAAGCGCACCTGTGCAACGAGGTGGGCAGGCGCCTGATGGCGGCAGCGGAACGCAATGGCGATTTCCATCTTGCGGCCGATGTCGTTTCCCGGCTGCACGGCGAGCAGTTCGAGCTTTTCGTCGAGCGGCTGACGCGCATCGTCGAACCTGTGCTGCTGATGGCCGTGGCCCTGATGGTCGGTGGCATCGTCATCATGATGTATCTGCCAGTGTTCGATATGGCCACTGTGCTGCGCTGAACTTTTGATCTCTTCGGCATGCTTCAGCACCTATCCAAATTCCCAAACGCAAAACAAGTGGCACAGACCATCGAGCGGGCACGTTCGTCGGGTCCCGTACATGATGGCGCGCTTTGCAACTACCTGCGAATGGAGTGGGGGAGATGTTTTCGGCACAGGCCTTGCTGGACAGCCAGGGCGTGGCGCTGCTTGATGGTGCTGCCCTGGAAAAGGCCCGGGTCAGTGCTATTCCCGGCGTAGCCGAGGGGCTGCGGGTGGAATTGCCGCAAGGCATGCTGCTCCTGTTTGATGATCCATGGTCAAGCACTGCCACCCAATGCCTGCAGCGCCTGGCGACAGCAGGCGCGCGACTGGCCCTGGCCCAACCGGCACAACTGTTGCAGCTTCGAAGCAGGGTCTCCTCGGAAGCCGACAGTTCCGTGCCCACGCGGCCGGTGCCCGCATCCGGTGCAGAGCCTGCCTCGATGGCGGCAGGCCCCGTGGTGGCCTTTGTGAACGAGGCCATCGAACGCGCTTATGCCGACGGCGCCAGCGACATCCACTTTGAGAGCGATAGGCAGGGGGTGGGAGTCAAATACCGGCTTGACGGCGTGATGGCGCGCGGACCGCGGATGGAAGATCCCCAGCGCGCCGAAGAGATCATCTCGCGCATCAAGGTCCTGGCGCAGCTGGACATCACCGAGAGGCGGCGGCCCCAGGACGGACGCATCCATTGGCAGCCTTCCGGGGGCGTGGAGGCGGTGGACCTGCGGGTCTCCATCATGCCGGGCATTTTCGGGGAAGACGCCGTGCTGCGTCTGCTGGACAAGGCCCAGCTGCGCCACGGCGAAAGCGGGGTGTCGCTGGACCTGCTGGGATTCGACGGCAGTGTTGCACCCCTGATTCGCGATCTGGCCACTCGCCCGCACGGCATGCTGCTGATTACCGGGCCTACGGGCAGCGGCAAGACCACCACCGTCTATGCCGCGCTTTCGGAAGTCAACGACGGGCTGGAGAAGATCATCACGATCGAAGACCCCGTGGAATACGAGTTGCCGGGAGTGCTGCAAATACCGGTCAACGAACAGAAGGGGCTGACCTTTGCCACGGGACTGCGCTCCATCCTGCGTCACGACCCGGACAAGATACTGGTTGGTGAAATCCGGGACGCCGAAACCGCAAGGATTGCGGTGCAGTCCTCACTCACGGGTCACCTGGTGTTCACCACCGTCCATGCCAACAGCCTGTTGGATGTGCTGGGCCGCTTCCAGCATTTCGGCATCGAGGCATTCGCGCTGGCATCGGCCTTGAATGGCGTGGTGGTACAGCGTCTGCTGCGCCAGGCCTGCCAGCATTGTTTGCAGTGGCGTGAAACCACGGTGGACGAACGCGCTAGGATCGCCGCGCAACAGACCCCCGTGCCGGAACGCATGCCTTGTCCCTCGGGGTGCCCACACTGTCGGCATACCGGCTACAAGGGGCGTTTCGTCGTGGCGGAGGTGCACATGCTCAGCGATCATGTGCGCGATCTAATGGTGGCCAGGGCCAGCATGAGCGAATTCAAGCAGGCTGTCTATCGGGATCCCGCGCAGCGCCTTATTGCGCAGGCCATCCATCTGGTAGGTATGGGAAAAACGACGCTGGCGGAGGTCACCCGTGTGGTCGGTTTGGCCTGAAAAGCTGGATGTATATGTGGGAGCCGGTCTTGTGCTGGTGCAGTGCCCCGGTGCGCCGCTTTGGCGCTTCGAGCCACCGCCCACCCTGCCGCTCGCCGATGTGCTGCAGAAGGTCGATGAAGCCCTCGGCCGGGAACATGCCAAACCATGGCGTCTGCGCGTACACCTGAGCGCCGCTTTTTGCCCGCCTGTAGCCTTCGTGGCGCCTGCGAGTGTCAGGCGCCATCGGGAAATGGTGGCCCTTGCGCAGGCCCATGCGGCCCTGGCCATTGGAATGCCTGGAGAGCAGGCTGCGGAAATCGTATGCAGCCTCGATTCCCGGCATCGGGGCCTGGCGGCGTTCATGCAGCCAGGCATCTATCAAATCATCCAGCGGTGGGCGCAAAGCTGCCAGGGGCGCCTGCTTGGCCTGCAACCGTTGTGGGCAGTGGCGACGAGAGACCGACTGTCTGAGCGAAGCCAGGTGAACAGACTGGCTTTTCTCGAGCCCGATGCATTGACCGTGCTGGAGCTGAGTACCCGGGGCGCAGCGGGTGCGATGAGCTGGATGAGGCGCTTCGATGCTGCAGAGGCAGTGGCCCATCTGGCGCAGCTGGAGTCGCGATCGGAGGCTCCCGAGCAATGGAATACCGTGATCTTGACCTTCGCTCGGGATCCCGTCGAGGCGGTTTTGTCAGGCGGGCCCAGTGTCTTGCATCGCCACTGGGGAAGGCTGCCATGAGGTCGGTGCAGATCGAGTTTGTGGAAAACGAGACTTGGAAGCTGGTCTGGACAGCTGCTGCGGTTGTGTTGCTGGCGATCACGTTGAGCCTGGTGGTGCCGATCTGGCAAACGCATCGGAAACGCGTGGCATTGGACCAAGAACTCGCCAGCTTTCAAGCGCTGCAGTTGCAGGAGCTGGCTGAGCGGAAGAAAACCGCGAATCCTTTGGGCCACGTGAGAGCCGCCAGCGAGGCCGCGGCCGTCCGCCTGCTTCAACGCGACTGGAACCAGTTGTACGACACCATCGAGGCCCCTGCGTTGGCCGATGCACGATTGCTCCAGCTGAGCTTCGACAGTGCGACTGGGGATGCGACCCTGGAATATGAACTAGACAAGCTGGAGCAGGCCGCGCATGTTTCCAATGCGCTCGATGCTGCGTCGCGCCAGATTGGGCTCTGGCGGCTCGAGCGGTTTGAGCGCGCTGAACAAACCCGTTCGATGAGCGGGGCGGCAACAGTGAAAGGGTATTGGAGGTCCCGCGTGGACCAGACAGCCTGGTGACTTCGTGGCGCAGATGGTCGCGGCAAAAATCTGCTAAGCATATGACTTTAAATGCGAAGTTGCGGGAGCGCACGGACGGCAGGCGGGTCCTAGAATTTCACGATGACGCGTTCCACCCGAAACTTTCAAGGAGACGAGCACATGCGCATTGAAACCCTGGCCGTCCACGCCGGCTACAGCCCGGACCCCACCACCAAGGCCGTGGCGGTTCCCATCTACCAGACCGTGGCCTATGCCTTCGACAACGCCCAGCATGGCGCCGACCTGTTCGACCTGAAGGTGCCGGGCAACATCTACACCCGCATCATGAACCCGACCACCGACGTGCTGGAAAAGCGCGTGGCGGCGCTCGAGGGCGGCATCGCCGCGCTGGCGCTGGCCTCGGGCATGGCGGCTATCACCGCGGCGATCCAGACCATTGCCGAAGCCGGCGACAACATCGTCTCGGCAGCCACACTCTATGGCGGCACCTACAACCTGTTTGCCCACACCTTCCCGCAGCAGGGCATCGAGGTGCGCTTCGCCGATGCGCGCGACCCGCAAAGTTTCGGCAAGCTGATCGACGCCAAGACCAAGGCCGTGTTCATCGAGTCCATTGGCAACCCGCTGGGCAACGTGACCGACATCCGAGCGCTGGCCGATGTCGCCCATGCGCATGGCGTGCCGTTGATCGTCGACAACACCGTGCCCTCGCCCTACCTGCTGCGGCCGATCGAATTCGGCGCGGACATCGTCGTGCACTCGCTGACCAAGTACCTCGGCGGCCATGGCACCAGCGTCGGCGGCGCGATCGTGGACAGCGGCACCTTCCCCTGGGCCGAACACGCCGGGCGCTTCCCGCGGCTGAACGAGCCCGACGTCAGCTACCACGGCGTGGTCTACACCGAAGCGCTGGGCCCGGCGGCCTACATCGGCCGCGCGCGCGTGGTGCCGCTGCGCAACATGGGCGCAGCCCTTTCGCCACAGAACGCCTTCCAGATCCTGCAGGGCATCGAGACGCTGGCGCTGCGCATGGACCGCATCTGCGACAACACGCTGAAGATCGCACAGACGCTGCAGCAGCACCCCAAGGTGGAGTGGGTGCGCTACGCCGGCCTGCCGGACCATCCCGACCATGCCATTGTGCAGAAGCAGTCGGGCGGCCGCGCCTCGGGCATCGTGTCCTTCAGCCTCAAGGCCAATGGCGGCGATGCGCGCGCGGCCGGGGCGCGTTTCCTTGATGCGCTGCAGCTGTTCACGCGGCTGGTCAACATCGGCGACGCCAAGTCGCTGGCCACGCACCCGGCATCCACCACGCACCGCCAGCTCGATGCCGCGGAACTGGCCAAGGCTGGCGTGACCGAGGGCATGGTGCGGCTGTCGGTGGGCATCGAGCATATCGATGATCTGCTGGAGGACCTGGATCAGGCGCTGGCCCAGGTCTGATCGCGGCTTCGACGCAGCTCGGGAACCCGGCGTCCATGGCGCCGGTTTTTTCATGGCTCGCATGACATGTGCCGCAGCGCGGCGCCTTGACCGACAGGCCGCACAGGATGCGCGTATCAGAATGGTGCAGGACCAGGCCTGACAGGCGCCCAGCGCGGGTGCCAGGGCCGTGATACAAGATCGGGATGCGGCGTCGGCGCGATGCCGCAATCAACCCTTTGCTCGAAGGTGTGAACCATGCGCTTTGTGTTTCTTTCCGGTCAGACATTGATGGCCGTGGCCGCGGCAGGCCTGCTGGCCGCCTGCGAGCCCAAGCCGCCCGAACCCAAGGCGGCGCATGCAGCTCCGGCCGTGACGGTCCCCGCGATGGCGGGCACCATCCATGCGGCGCCGGTGCCGCTGAGCACCGCCGACGTCACCTCCACCGCGGCGGTGATCCTGAGCGACAAGCCGGTGCCGAAGACGCCCGCCGCCGATGCTCCGGCAAGCGCCGGCGCGCCGCTGGAATCGCTGGCCACGCTGGCCCCTTCGGTCGGCCAGTACCCCTATGACGCGGACAATTACCTGGAGCAGGGCGTGCTGGCCGCAAGGTTGCGCGCGCTGCTGGGCGCGGAGTACCCGGTGCTGCTGGCGAACATGCGCACGGTGTCGCCCCTCACCGCAGCCGACGGCCTGTGGTTCATCACCGGCAACCGCCCGCACGAAGGCGGCGTCGAGGCGGCGGCCGTCGTCATCGACCCGCAGCAGAACGCGCTGCGCGTCTGGCTGATCAACGCCGGCCAGTCGCAGGAGTTCGTCGATCCCCCGGCGGCGCAGATTCCCTGGCCCAAGGATGTGCAGACGCTGATCCAGAACCAGCGCAAGGCCGTGCCTTAAGCAGCATCCTGGCGAGGTAGAACGCAGCCGGGGTTCATGATCCCCTTGGGGTCCAGCGCCTGCTTGATCGCGCGCATCATCCCCAGCGCCACCGGCGAATGGTATTGCTGCAGCTTGTCCACTTTCAGCGCGCCCACCCCGTGCTCTGCCGAGAACGAGCCGCCGAATTGCGCCACCGCCTCGTAGACCAGATGGTTCACGCGCTCCTCCTGCTCGCGCAGGAAGGCCTTGGGGTCGCCATCGGCCGGCGCCTGCACGTTGTAGTGCAGGTTGCCATCGCCCAGATGGCCGAAGTTGACCAGGCGCACGCCGGGAATTTCCGCCTGCAGCAGCGCATCGGCATGCGCCACGAAGGCGGGAATGCGTGACGCTGCGATCGAGATGTCGTGCTTGATGTTGAGCCCTTCCTCGGCCTGCGCCAGCGGAATGCTCTCGCGCACATGCCACAGGCCCTTGGCCTGCGAGATGCTCTCGGCGACCACGGCGTCGAGCACGCACCCATCCTCGAACGCCATCTCCAGCAGCGCCTCGAAGCGGCTGCGCGCATGTTCCTCGGATTCGCTGTCGGAATTCTCCAGCAGCACGCAGTAGGGCGCCTCGGCCATGTCCGCAAAGGGCACGCGCAGCTGCGGCATGTGGCGCACGACCAGGCTCAGCGCGAATTGGCCCATGACCTCGAAGCCGGTGAGCCCCGCGCCCAGCTGCCGGTGCGCCAGGCCCAGCAGGCGCACGGCGGCTTCCATCGATGGCACCGCAGCCCAGGCCGTCAGGCGCGCCGCGGGCTGCGGGAAGAGCTTGAGCGTGGCCGCGGTGATCACGCCCAGCGTGCCTTCGCTGCCGATGAACAGGTCGCGCAGGTCATAGCCGGTGTTGTCCTTGCGCAGGCCCTTGAGCCCGTCCCAGATCTCGCCCCGGGGCGTGACCACTTCCAGGCCAAGGCACAGATCGCGTGAATTGCCATAGCGCACGACCTGCGTGCCGCCGGCGTTCGTGCCCAGGTTGCCGCCAATGGTGCAGCTGCCCTCGGCGGCCAGCGACAGCGGGAACAGCAGCCCGGCATCGGCCGCCGCCTGCTGCACGTTCTGCAGGATGCAGCCGGCCTCCACCGTGAGCGTCAGGTTGTCGCGGTCGAGGCCGCGCACGGCCTGCATGCGCTGCAGGCTCAGCACGACCTGGGTGCCGCTGGTGTCGGGCGTGGAGCCCACGGACAGGCCGGTGTTGCCGCCCTGGGGAACGATGCTGGTGCCGTTGTCGGCGCAGGCGCGCACGACGGCCGCGACCTCGGCGGTGCTGGCCGGGCGCACCACGGCCAGCGCCTTGCCGTGGCTGCGGCGGCGCCAGTCCTGCTCCCAGGCGCTCAGGTCGCCTTCGGTCAGCACATGGGGGGCGCCAACGATCTGGCGCAGGATATCGAGCAGTGGGGTCATCAGATTTCTCGCAAGGGAATCACAGGGCAGGGGCGGCGGCCGCCCTGGCCGCGCGCTGGCGCCAGCGCACATGCAGCGTGCAGGCCGCGAACAGAGACAGGCACAGCGCGATCTCGGCCAGCGCCAGCCAGCGGCCGGGCGCGGGATCGCTCCAGGCGCGCACCACGCCTTCGGTGAAATACAGCCACACCGCCAGGCTGACCCAGCGGTAGGTGTACATGCGGTGCTTGAGCAGGCCGGCCAGCGCCAGGCACAGCGGCAGGGCCTTGAGCGCCAGCCACGAGCCGCCCGGGCGCAGCGGCGCGAGCCACAGCTCCCAGGCCACGCACAGCAGCACCAGCGCCAGCAGGCTGGCAACGGCCCACCAGCGGGTGGCAGCCACATCGCTGCCGGGTCGGGAATTGGAGGAGTGCATTGGGATGGCATCATATCGGCCATGGCCTTGACCTTTCACCGCGCGAACACGCGCTGGCGCCAATTGGCCCACACCCTGGCGAGCTTCCCGTGGCGCAATACCGCGCACACGCTGTCGGCGCGCTTTCGCGAAGACCGGCTCGGGCTCACCGCCAGCAGCCTCACCTTCACCACCTTGCTGGCGCTGGTGCCCTTCGTGGCCGTTGCGCTGGCGGTGTTCACCGCCTTTCCCACCTTCGGGCGGCTGCAGCTGACGCTGCAGCGCTGGCTCATCGACAGCCTGATCCCCGATGCCATCGCGCAGCAGGTCATGGACTACCTGATGCAGTTCGCGGCCAAGGCCAGCCAGCTCGGCGGCGTGGGCTTCGGCGTGCTGCTGGTCACGGTGATCAGCCTGATCCTCACCGTGGACCGCACGCTCAACAACATCTGGCGCGTGCAGCGCATGCGCTCGCTGGGGCAGCGGCTGCTGATCTACTGGGCGGTGATCACGCTGGGGCCGCTGATGATGGGCGGCAGCATCGCCACCACCTCCTATGTGCTCTATGCCTCGCGCGGCTTGGTCGCGGCGCTGCCCGAGGCGGTGCAGGTGGGCTTCAACTCGCTGGAGTTCCTGCTGCTGTCGGGCGCCATGGCCGCGCTCTACCACTATGTGCCCAACACGCCGGTCAAGTGGCGCCATGCCCTGGTCGGCGGGCTGTTCGTCGCCATCGGCATGGCGCTGGCCAAGAAGATACTGGCGTTGTACCTGTCATCGGTGCCCACCTATTCGGCCATCTACGGCACTTTCGCGACAGTGCCGATCCTGCTGATCTGGATCTATGTCGCCTGGGTGATCTTCCTGCTCGGCGCGGTGGTCACCGCCTATCTGCCCAGCCTGCTGGCCGGCATGGCGCGCCACTCGCCGCACCGCGGCTGGAGCTTCGAGCTGGCACTGGAAGCCGTGGCCGTGCTGGAGGAAACGCGCCACCGGCCCGGGCGCGGCATGCCGGCGCTGGCGCTGGCGCGGCGCCTGCGCGTCGATGCGCTGCAGCTCGAGCCGGCGCTGGCGGCGCTCACGGCGGTGCGCTGGCTGGGCATGCTGCCCGACGAAGGCCAGACGCGCGCGCTCGACGACCGCGAGGCACGCTACGTGCTGCTGTGCGACCCCGACACCACGCCGCTGGCGCCGCTCTTGCAGTACCTGCTGCTGGAGCGAACCCCCAGCACAGAGCCGCTGTGGCAGCAGGCGCATTGGGACGAGCTGACACTGCGCCAGGCGCTGCCCGTTCCCGCGCCCGAGGCGCCTGTTCCCTCCCCGGTGCTGGCCCTGGCCGAGCCTGCGGTGCTGTGGCAGCCTCGGCGGGCCAAGGCGCAGCGCGACGCCTAGCACGGCGGCCTTGGAACTCAGGCCGCCTGAAGAAAGTCCCTCAGCGCAAACAAGGTCTCATCCGGTGACTCCGTCATCTGGTTGTGCCCCATCGGCAACAGCACCCGCTGCGGCTGTTTCCCCGCGGCCTGGGCTGCCTGGAACAGCCCCTGCGCGCCCTTGGGCGGTGTCATCTGGTCCTGCGCGCCCAGCGCGAACAGCACCGGGCAGCTGATCGCCGCAATTGCCGCCTCGCCGCCGGTATAGCTGTCGCACGCAACGAAGCCGGTATGCAGCAGGTTCTGCTGTGAATTGCTCGCCAGCACGCGCCGGCCCAGCGCCAGCCCCGCGCCAAACACCCAGCTGCCCGCACCGCCCGGGGGCGAGAGTGTGGCGCGCGAGAAGGTGTTGACCATTTGAATGGCTTGCTCGGGCGTGTTCAGCGCCGACTCCAGCAGCGCCGGCGAGACCTTCATGGGATGGGCAATGCCCACCAGCGCCAGATGGCTCACGCGATCCCCCAGATCCGCCGCCGCCTGCAGCGCGATCAGGCTGCCCCAGCTGTGGCCGACCAGCGCGGCCTTTTCCAATCCTGCAGCATCCATCAGATCGGCAATGAAGCGTGCCGCTTCCTCGACACTTGAAGGCGCCGGACCCTGGCTGCGGCAGTGGCCGGGCAGGTCGATGGCCAGCACGTTCCAGCCGTGGTTGGCGAGGTAGCGGCTTTGCAGCGCCCAGACGCTGTGGTCGCAGAGCACGCCGTGGATCAGGATGGCCGTGGGCTGCCCCGGGTGCGGCGCCTTGCCGCCGGTATAGGCGTAGATGGAATGGCCTTTGACGTCGATGTTCATGCGCGCTCCTATGCCGCTTTTTCCGCGCCCTTGAGGGCGCGCTTGAGGTCGTCGATCAGGTCGTCGGCATCTTCCAGGCCGATCGACAGGCGGATCGTGCCCTGGCCGATGCCGGCGCCAGCTAGCGCGTCGTCGTCCATGCGGAAGTGGGTGGTGCTGGCCGGGTGGATCACCAGCGAGCGGCAGTCGCCGACGTTGGCGAGGTGGCTGAAGACCTTGAGCGTCTCGATGAACTTCTTGCCCTGGTTGCGGTTGCCGGCGATGTCGAAGCTGAACACCGAGCCCGCGCCGCGCGGCAGCAGCTTCTTCGCCAGCGCATGGCTGGGATGGCTCTCGAGCATCGGGTGGCCGACGCGGCTGACCAGCGGGTGGCTGGCCAGGTACTGCACGACCTTCTCGGTGTTGCGCATGTGGCGCTCCATGCGCAGCGGCAGGGTCTCGATGCCCTGCAGGATCAGCCAGGCGGTATGCGGGCTCATGCAGGCGCCGAAGTCGCGCAGGCCCTCGCGGCGCGCGCGCAGCAGGAAGGCGCCGACGCTGCTTTCCTCGGTGAACACCATGTTGTGGAAACCGTCGTAGGGCGCGGTCAGCTCGGGGAATTTGCCCGAACGCTCCCAGTCGAAGCTGCCGCCATCGACGATCACGCCGCCGATCACCGTGCCGTGCCCGGAGAGGAACTTGGTGGCCGAGTGGTAGACGATGTCCGCGCCCAGCGACAGGGGCTTCATCAGCCAGGGCGAGGTCAGCGTGGAGTCGACCAGCAGCGGCACGCCGGCTTCGTGCGCGATCTGCGAGACGGTGGGGATGTCCAGCACGTCCAGGCCCGGGTTGCCCACGGTCTCGCCGAAGAACAGCCGGGTGTTGGGGCGCACCGCGGCCTTCCAGCCGTCGATGTCGCCGGGCTTGACGAAGGTGGTCTCGATGCCGAAGCGCGCCAGCGTGTAGTGCAGCAGGTTCTGGCTGCCGCCGTAGAGCGCGGTGCTGGCGACGATATGGCTGCCCGCGCCCATCAGCGTGGCCACCGACAGGTGCAGCGCCGCCTGGCCGCTGGCCACGGCGATCGCGCCCACGCCGCCTTCCAGCGCCGACACGCGCTGCTCGAGCACGGCATTGGTGGGGTTGCTGATGCGGCTGTAGACATGGCCGGGCCGCTCGAGGTTGAACAGCGAAGCCGCATGGTCGCTGGACTCGAACACGAACGAGGTGGTGAGGTGGATGGGCACGGCGCGCGCGCCCGTCGCGGGGTCGGGCTGGGTGCCTGCGTGCAGGCTCAGCGTATCGAAGCCGGGGTCAGAGTAACCGGGCATCTTGTCTCCAGTTTTGGTCATTCGCCAGATGGCGCGCCGCCCCGCGGGCGGGCCAACGATTATGCATGGCGTCTGGCGCGCACCACGGCGACCTCGCCGCCGACGCCCGAAAAGCCGCGTCGCGGGCTTCGGGCGCAGGTTTGTCGGCTAAGATCAATCACCCGCAGAAGACGCCGGCAGCCGGAGACAAACCATGAAAGTTCGCGACATTCTTCGCGTCAAGGGCAACACCTTGTACGCCATTTCCCCCGATGAGCCCCTGAGCCGCGCGGTGGAGACGATGGCCGAGAAGGACATCGGCTCGCTGGTCGTCATGGAGCACTCGGACGTGGTGGGCATGCTCACCTTCCGCGAGGTGATCCAGGCCCTGGTCAAGAACGCCGCGGGCACGACGCTGGTGCGCACCGCCATGGACGATGCCCCGCTGACCTGCACCCTGGAAACCGAAATGGACGAGGTGCGCCGCATGATGCTCGACCGCCACGCGCGCTACATGCCGGTGATGGACAAGCGCATGCTGATGGGCGTGATCAGCTTCTACGACGTCGCCAAGGCGGTGGTGGACAGCCAGAACTTCGAGAACCGGATGCTGAAGGCTTATATCCGCGACTGGCCGGAGGGGGAGCGGCAAGGGGCGGAATAACGGCTCCCACGTTCGCCCACTTCGTGTGGCCCTCTGCCGCCTCGAAGGGCAAAGCCCCCACCCCGTTTTGCCTTGGGGCGGCCCGGCGGCAAAACCAGACGTCCACCAATCGGGTGCTGCGCGCGCCATACTCACCGTTCGTCCTGAGCTTGTCGAAGGATGAACGGCCTGTCCTCAGAAAGTGAGCGGACTTGGCCATCGGATGGATTTAAGGCGTGCGCGCCCCCATCCCCCGGCATAATCCCCCGCCATGAGCGGCAATACCTTCGGAACCCTTTTCTGCGTCACCAATTTCGGTGAATCCCACGGCCCGGCCATTGGCTGCGTGATCGACGGCTGTCCTCCGGGCCTGCCTTTGAGCGAAGCCATCATCCAGCACGACCTGGACCGCCGCCGTCCCGGCACCAGCCGCCATGTGACGCAGCGTCAGGAGCCGGACGCCGTGGAGATCCTCTCCGGCGTTTACGAGGGCAAGACCACGGGCACGCCCATTGCGCTGCTGATCCGCAACACCGACCAGCGCAGCAAGGACTACGCCAGCATCGTCGAGAGCTTCCGCCCGGGGCACGCCGACTACACCTACTGGCACAAATACGGCATCCGCGACCCGCGCGGCGGCGGCCGTTCCTCGGCGCGCCTCACGGCCCCCACGGTGGCCGCAGGCGCCGTCGCCAAGCAGTGGCTCAAGGCGCAGTACGGCACCGAATTCCGCGCCTGCATGACGCAGCTGGGCGAACTGGAGATTCCCTTCGAGGATTGGGGCCACGTGCCGAACAACCCGTTCTTCGCGCCCGTGGCCGATGTCTCTGCCTACGAGAGCTACATGGACGCGCTGCGCAAGGCCGGCGACTCCTGCGGCGCGCGCATCCGCGTGCAGGCCAGCGGCATGCCCGTGGGCCTGGGGCAGCCGCTCTACGACAAGCTCGATGCCGACATTGCCTACGCGATGATGGGCCTGAATGCCGTCAAGGGCGTGGAGATCGGCGCCGGCTTCGCCAGCGTCGCGCAGCGCGGCACGGTGCATGGCGACTCGCTCACGCCGGCCGGGTTCGAAAGCAACCATGCGGGCGGCGTTCTGGGCGGCATCAGCACCGGCCAGGACCTCGAGGTCTCGATCGCCATCAAGCCCACCAGCTCCATCCTGAGCCCGCGCGACTCCATCGACATCCACGGCCAGCCCACGGAAGTGATCACCAAGGGCCGCCATGACCCCTGCGTGGGCATCCGCGCCGCGCCCATTGCCGAGGCGCTGCTGGCGCTGGTGGTGATGGACCATGCACTGCGCCACCGCGCGCAGTGCGGCGATGTGCGCCAGGGGGTGGCGCCCATTGCCTCTTCATTGCTCTAAGAGCGGGCCCCAGACGAGAAAAAGCCATCCCGAGGGATGGCTTTTTATTCGTTCGTCCTGAGCCTGCCTGGGCGGCCCCGTCGAAGGATGGACGGCCTGCTTTCGATTTGGAAAGCAGGCCCTTCATGGTTCGATCCTTCGACAAGCTCAGGATCACCACGAACGGTTTAATGTCATATCCGCTGATGGTGGGCTTGCTGGGCAGCGCCGTCGAAGGATGGACGACCCCGCGACAAACGTTATCCCCTGCGCACCTCGTCCATCACATCCTTGAAGTCCTCGATGTCCTCGAAGCTCCGATACACGCTGGCAAACCGGATGTACGCCACCTTGTCCAGCTGCTTGAGCTCATGCATGACCAGCTCGCCAATGCGGCTCGAAGGCACCTCGCGCAGCCCCAGGTTGCGCAGCTTCTCCTCGATGCGTTCGATCGCGGTGTCGACCTGCTCGGTGCTCACCGGGCGCTTGCGCAGCGCCAGCGAGAACGAGCCGCTCAGCTTGGCGCGCTCGTACTCGATGCGCCGCCCGTCCTTCTTGACGATGGCCGGGTAGCTGACTTCAGGCCGCTCGTAGGTCGTGAAGCGCTTGTCGCAACCTCCGCACTGGCGCCGGCGGCGGATGAAGCCGCCGTCTTCCGCTTCGCGCGTCTCGACCACCTGGGTGTCGGGGTGGCTGCAAAAAGGGCACTTCATCGCGCGGTGCCAGGATCAGTCGCGGTAGACCGGGAAGCGCGCGGTCAAAGCCGCCACCTTGGCGCGCACCGCGGCCAGGTTGGCTTCGTCCGTGGGGTTGTCCAGCACGTCGGCCACCAGGTTGGCGGTCAGGCGGGCTTCCTCTTCCTTGAAGCCGCGCGTGGTCATGGCGGGCGTGCCCACGCGGATGCCGCTGGTCACCATCGGCTTTTCCGGATCGTTGGGGATGCTGTTCTTGTTGATCGTGATGTGGGCTGCACCCAGCGCGGCTTCGGCCGCCTTGCCGGTGATGCCCTTGGCACGCAGGTCGACCAGCATGACATGGCTCTCGGTGCGGCCGGAGACGATGCGCAGTCCGCGCTCGGTCAGCGTTTCGGCGAACACCTGGGCGTTCTTCACGACCTGGGCCTGGTAGGCCTTGAACTCGGGCGTCAGCGCTTCCTTGAAGGCCACGGCCTTGCCGGCGATGACGTGCATCAGCGGGCCGCCCTGCAGGCCGGGGAAGATGGCCGAGTTGATGGCCTTCTCGTGCTCGGCCTTCATCAGGATGACGCCGCCGCGCGGGCCGCGCAGGCTCTTGTGGGTCGTGGTCGTGACCACGTCGGCGTGGGGCACGGGGTTGGGGTACACGCCCGCGGCGATCAGGCCGGCGTAGTGCGCCATGTCGACCCACAGGATGGCGCCGATTTCCTTGGCGATCCTGGCGAAGCGCTCGAAGTCGATGCGCAGCGCATAGGCCGAGGCACCGGCAATGATCAGCTTGGGCTTGTGCTCGCGCGCCTTGGCTTCCAGCGCGTCGTAATCGATCTCTTCCTTGGCATCGAGGCCATAGGAGACGACGTTGAACCACTTGCCGGACATGTTCAGCGGCATGCCGTGGGTCAGGTGGCCGCCTTCGGCCAGGCTCATGCCGAGGATGGTATCGCCAGGCTTCAGGAATGCCAGCAGCACGGCCTGGTTGGCCTGCGAGCCGGAATTGGGCTGCACGTTGGCGGCATCGGCGCCGAACAGCTGCTTCACGCGGTCGATGGCGAGCTGCTCGACCACGTCGACGTTCTCGCAGCCACCGTAGTAGCGCTTGCCCGGGTAGCCTTCGGCGTACTTGTTGGTGAGCTGGGAACCCTGGGCTTCCATGACGGCGGGCGAGCAGTAGTTCTCGCTGGCGATCAGCTCGATGTGGTCTTCCTGGCGCTGGTTCTCGGCCTGGATGGCGGCAAACAGTTCGGGGTCGGCTTTTTCAACGGTGATATTGCGGTGGTACATGGCAGTCCTATGAACTTGAAGTCCCTTGAGGCCAAGGGCTGCCCAGGCGAACGGCGGAACGCTTCAGGCTGATCCGTGCCTGGGCGGTACGCTCCCCGGTGGTTCACGGATGCAAATCCGCTGGTTTCCACGTCAGCGGCAGCCCGGTCTTTCGATCTTCGGGACTGCGCCTATCGCCAGTTGCGTACCCCGCTAGTGTAGCTGAGCGCGGATGGCCCGTGCAGCAAAGGGCCGCAGGCCCTGGCACTTGAACAGGCCTGGATCAGAGGCTGGTGTTGAGTGCCACCTGCTCGACGGCGCTCGCCACCGGGGCGGCTGCGGGCGGGGTGGTCTGCTTGGCCGTCAGCAGCGGCTGGGCCGGGGCGGCGGGCAGGGCGCGCAGGCCGGCGGCCTGGCGCAGGCGGCTGTGCTCCGCCAGGACCTTGGCGGCATAACCGCCGTCGTTGGGCAGGTTCGCGGCGCCCACGTAGTGGCGCAGGCCGCCCTCGACCGAACCGGCGCGCGCGATGCAGTCCTTGAGCACCTTGACGCCCACGCGCAGGTTGGTGACGGGATCGAACGCCGCCATGCTGCCGCCGAAGTTCTCGTATTTGTCGGTATGGACGCTGGTCATGACCTGCATCAGGCCCTGGGCGCCGACGGCGCTCTGGGCGAAGGGGTTGAAGCTCGATTCGATGGCCATGATGGCCAGGATCAGCGTGGGGTCGATCTTGTTGCTCTGGCCCAGCGCATAGGCTTCGGACACCAGAGAGGCCAGCGGCTCGGGCGCGACGCGGTACTTCTTGCTGAGCCAATAGGCCACGGCCGCCTGCTCGCGCGGCAGGTCCTTGGGGTTGCGCGCCGTGGCGCGGTCGATCGCATCGGGCTCGGTGGGCATGTCGATCACGGCCACCTGGCGCGACTGCAGCCAGTCGCGCAGCTGGACCTCGCCCTCGAGGCGCAGGTCCGGTCGGGCAAACAGCGTGATGGCCACGAAGGCCACGGCCAGGCCCAGCAGTGCAAAGCCGTTATGGGTGATCTCCAGAAAACCGTCGGTCACATCGGACGCAAAGGTTCGCATCGCTGCGAAGACTTTTGCTGATGCAGGCATGTTGATTCCTTTCAAGAGGCGTCACCCCGCTTTGCTGACCCGGAAAGGGAGCATGGGGCAAGCGCCTAGATTGGCGCGCTGCAATCCCTGGTCGGTGCCGGCTGGACATCGAAGGGGGTGGTCTGGGCCACCTGGCTGCAGCGAAGAGAGGGGTCTCGTTCAAGACTGGCGGATTCTAGGAGCTCACCAAATATTAAGTCAACACTATGGAAAATATCTGTTATATCAAAATGGAATAATGAACGCTGGATGCAAACCCAGGAGTTTGCTGATCTCAACCTTTGGCAACGCCCATTCTTCAAGCCTTTTCAACAGTCTATGAGGCTTGAGCGACCATTGGCAAAACTCATTGGATTGCTGCGCCGCAGCTCGCTTATCCTGGTCCCGACTGCTTGTGGCAGTTGACTGCTGGAAGAGCGTTGTAAGGTGGAACGGCACTTCATCTGTCAGTTCCTCTCTGTAAACTGTCTCGGAAGGCCTGCAGGGAGCAATCGATGCTTCCACGCAACCCGGACGATCCTCTCCTGGTTGCATGCCCCCTACGGCAAAGGACTTGGAGCCTGCCGTGAAGCCCGGTCAGTGGTAGCACTGCTGGCCGGGCTTTCTGTTTGTGCAGCTCTTACTTTTGCTCACCTGCGCCTTTGCCTCCTGCCGGGAACGCAGATGCCGGCGCAGCGTCAGGTCCATCAGCTTGAATCGGCCGGGATTCATCCCATATGGATGAGAGCGCTGTTGCAAGGCCAAGCTGCTGTAACTGACAATGCATCGCATGGCTGTCGAGGCTTGGCATCCCCTGGCGCCGCCGCGGTTGCCTGTCGCGGCGTTTCAGGCTTCCCTCCAGCTGCCGTCGAAGTCCGGCGCAAGGCCGCGGACCCGTACCGAACGGGCTGTGCGGTGATTGAGTTTGGGCTCTGCGCAAATAACAGCGAAAATACTTCTTTATTCACTGCGCCGCTTTGCGGCACAGGCCAGGCTCTGGCGGTCCATGCGGGGCGCCCAGGGCCTATACCATTGAACAATGTCTCCTCATTCTCCACGTAGCAACATGTCTGACGCCCCTGAAGTGAACCCGGCCCCGGCCAAGACCTCTGAAACGCATCCTCTTGATGCGCTGACCGGCGGCGCGTTTTCCGCAGAAACCTCGGGTGAGCGTGCGTCGCGCATCCGGGACTGGCTTGCGACCCAGCCCGCACAAGACCAACTGCAGGAGGTGTTCAAGGAGCTCAGCGTGCGCGACAAGGGCGCGGCCCGCGCGGTGCGCGAGCGGCTCGATGAAATCCGCCGCCTGGAAACCCAGGAAAAGATCGGCGTCGAATGGGCCGACAAGGCGCGCCAGCTGCTGGAGGCCGAGAAGCTCAACATCGCCGATGCCATCGCCTGGCAGCGCGACGCCGCCAAGGCCGGCGCGGCGCTGTCGCGCGAGCCCCTGTCCGTGTTCAAGGCCCAGTTGGCCGAACGCGTGAAGGTCATCGAGGACCTGCAGCACCGCGTGCAGGTTCAGCGCGAAGCCGCCGTCTTGCTGGCCCAGCGCATCGAAGTGCTGTCGACCAAGCCCTGGCGCGATGCCGCGGCCGCGCTCGAGGCACTGAGCGCCGACGTCGCGCACTGGCAGGCCCAGGCGGCAGAGCTCACGGGCGATGCCAACTGGGTCAGCGTGGACGCGAAGTTCCCGCCCCAGCTGGAGAACTCGCGCAAGCAGCTGCTGGTGGTCTGGGATGCGTTCCAGTCCGCCCTGGCGCTGACGCAGGCCGCGGCCCAGGACGAACAAGCCGAGCTGCCGCCGGTGCCGGTCTGGGCCGATGAGCTGCGCGTGGCGCGCGGCCTGCCCGCCGAAGCCGCCGTGGTGGCTGCCAAGACCGCTGCCGCGCCGGCCAAGCCGGCTGCGGCACCGCGCGCCAAGCCGGCCTCCAAGGTGGCGCCCGAAGTGGCCGAGGCCGCCGTGCAGGCCGTGCGCCAGGCACTGGCCGAGCTGACGGCCCTCACTTCCGCCGCCGGCGAACAGCCTGCGCAGGAAGCGGCCCCGGTGGATACCGCCGCGGTGGATGCCGCCGCGGTGGACACCGCCCCTTCGGAAACGACCCCCGCCGAGCCCCAGGCGCCTGCAGCACCTGCAGCGCCGGCCGCCGCCAGGGGCAAGCAGGCCAAGGCCATTGCCCAGCTGCGCGCCGTGCTCAAGCAGCAAGGCCGCCATGTCAATGCCGAACTGGGTGCCGAAGTCAATGCCGCGCTGCTGGCCGCGGGCGATGCCCAGGGCTGGCAGGGCTGGAAGGCCGACTCGGTGCGCGAGGAGCTGGTGCAGCAGGCCGAATCGCTGCTCAACCGTCCCGACGGCCAGGCGCTGGGCGGCCGCAAGATGCAGGAGTCGCTGCGCAGCCTGCGCGAGCAGTGGAAGCAGGCCGACCAGGGCGCGCCCGCCAATCATGCGCTGTGGAAGCGTTTCGACGAGGCCTGCAATGCCGCGCACAAGGTGGTCGAAGCCTGGCTGGACCGCGTGCGCAGCGAAGCCGCCAACAACAAGGCGCAGCGCGTGCAGCTGATCGAGGAAGTCAAGGCCTGGGCGGCAGCGCAGGGCGACTCGACGGACTGGAAGAGCATGTCCCGCAGCCTGCGCCAATTCGGCGAACGCTGGCGCGATGGCGGCCATGTCGGCGAAAAGATGTTTGCCGAGCTGCAGCCGCTGTGGAAGCAGGCCATTGCCGCCGCCGAGGCGCCGCTGCATGCCGCGCAGAAGGCCAGCCTGGCCCGCCGCCACGCCATGATCGACGAGGCCGTGGCGCTGGGCGAGGCCCCGACGCTGCGCATCGACGCCGTCAAGGCGCTGCAGCAGCGCTGGCAGGCCGAGGCGCAGGCCGTGCCGCTGGACCGCAAGC
This sequence comes from Comamonas endophytica, assembly GCF_023634805.2. NCBI lineage: Bacteria > Pseudomonadati > Pseudomonadota > Betaproteobacteria > Burkholderiales > Comamonadaceae > Comamonas > Comamonas endophytica. Next base: position 673,332 of record NZ_CP106881.1, on the reverse strand, counting down.
ACGAGCAAAAGCTCTGGGATGCCTTCCGCAAGCCGCTGGACGATGCCTTCAACCGCAAGGGCAGCGAACGGGGCAGCCGCGCACAGGTCGAGCTCAGCGAGCGCGACCGCCAGGTGCTCGATGCCTCCAAGGCGCTGGAAGCCGCCAACGCCAGCGGCGATGCGCAGCAGATCCGCGCGGCCATGACGGCGCTGGAAGCAGCTTTGCACAGCCAGGCGCAGGCGCAGGAATCCGCCGCCAAAGCTGACGCAGCCAAGGTCGAAGCAGCTCCGGCTGCCGATGCCGATGCTGGCGCCGAAGCGGCTGCCAAGCCCGCCGCGGTGCACAAGCCCGTGGTGGCGGTGCGCGGCGATGACCGTCCCGGCATGAAGAAGGAAGCGCCTGCGGCCGCGGGGCGCCCCGGCCGTCCTGGCGAGCGCCGCGACAGCCGCGACAGCCGCGATGGCCGCCCTGGTGGCGACCGTGGCGGGCGTTTCGGCGATCGTGGCGACCGCCCGATGCGCGAAGACCGCGGCCCGCGCCTGGCCGATCCGGCCTTCCGCGCGCAGCGCGACGCGCTCGAGCATGCCCAGGCGGCGCTGCGCAAGCTCGCCGTGCAGGCCCATGGCGAAGCCCTGACCCAGCTGCTCAATGCCTGGGAAAAGCGCGATGCCGAGCAGCTGCCCAGCGTACAGGAACTCGGCGGCCGCGTGACCCCGCAGGTGCGCAGCGCCTGGGCCAAGTCGATCGCGGCACCCGTGGCCGGCGATGCGGGCGAAGCCCTGCTGCGCCTGGAGATGGCCGCCGACGTGCCCACGCCCGCCGAGCAGATCACGGCGCGCCGTACGCTGCAACTGCAGTTGCTGACGCGCCGCAACGATCCCTCGCCTGCCGAGACCTGGGGCCAGGATGCCGCCCGCGTGCTGGCCAGCGCGCGCGACGAGGGCAGCGCCCGCCGCCTGCAGAATGCGCTCAAGGCCCTGCTGCGCAAGTAAGCCGCGCAATGCCTGCGAAAAAGCCACTCCGCGGAGTGGCTTTTTTCATGGCGCAGGCGCAGCCGGGGAGGGCGCCAATGCGCCATGCGCGCGCAAAAAGAAAAAGGCCGTTGCATGTGCAACGGCCTTTTGAATCTGGTGCCCAGGAGAGGACTCGAACCTCCACGATGTTACTCGCTAGTACCTGAAACTAGTGCGTCTACCAATTCCGCCACCTGGGCATTTCAGGAAAGATTGAATTATAGGGGAGGTTTTGGAGGTCAAAAGGGAAAATGGGGAATTTTCTTTTTGGGTGGGTGGATGGAGGGGGTGGGCTGGCTTTGACGAGCGGCATCCGCTGGAATGCTGGCTTTTCTTGGAGGACAGGCCGTTCATGGTTCGAGCCTTGGGCAGGCTCAGGATCACCACGAACGCTTCCCAGTCGCTCGCCTTGGCTCCCCTGAGCTTGCGTGCCTTCAACCGTTCGTCCTGAGCCTGTCGAAGGATGGACGGCCTGTCCAAAAGCAAAGGCACATCCTGACCATGGCACATCCAAGCGGAAAAAGAAAAAGGCCGTTGCATGTGCAACGGCCTTTTGAATCTTGGTGCCCAGGAGAGGACTCGAACCTCCACGATGTTACTCGCTAGTACCTGAAACTAGTGCGTCTACCAATTCCGCCACCTGGGCATTTCAGGAAAGATTTGAATTATGCAGTATAAAAAACCGTATTTTTCAAAAATCCCTAAAAAATTTATTTCCTTCGACTTGCTGCCTGGGCCCTGCCGCATCGCACAATCACTTCAAAGACCACTGAGGTAGCAGTGACCCTGAATTTTTCAAAAACCTTCGCAGGTTCTCGTTAAACTTGGTGCCCAGGAGAGGACTCGAACCTCCACGATGTTACTCGCTAGTACCTGAAACTAGTGCGTCTACCAATTCCGCCACCTGGGCATCTCAGGAAAGATCAACATTGTATAGCAAAAAAATGAACCTCAGCACAAACTCTGCCCCCGCAACCGAAGAAATCGAAGGCAGCGTGCAGGGTCATCGCGATGGCCATGGTTTCGTATTGCGCGATGACGGCGAAAAAGACATCTTCATCCCCGCCAATGAAATGCGCGCAGTGCTGCACAAGGACCGCGTCAAGGTCCAGATCGTGCGCTACGACCGGCGCGGGCGGCCCGAAGGGCGCGTGACCGAGATCATCGAGCGCCCGACGAAGACCATCATCGGCCGGCTGCTGCAGGAAAGCGGCGTCTGGCTGGTCGCCCCCGAAGACAAGCGCTACGGCCAGGACGTGCTGATTCCCGCCAACGCCACCGGTACCGCCAAGACCGGCCAGGTCGTGGTGGCCGAGCTCACCGAATCGCCGGCCCTGTTCGGCCAGCCCGTGGGGCGCATCACCGAAGTGCTGGGCGAGGTCGACGACGCGGGCATGGAGATCGAGATCGCGGTGCGCAAGTACGACGTGCCGCACGAGTTCTCGCCCGAGTGCCTGGAGCAGACCAAGGCGCTGCCCGACAAGGTGCGGGCCATCGACCGCAGGCAGCGCATCGACCTGACCGACGTGCCGTTGGTCACCATCGACGGCGAGGACGCGCGCGACTTCGACGACGCCGTCTATTGCGAGCCCGCCAAGATCGGCCGCAGCAAGGGCTGGCGCCTGCTGGTGGCCATTGCCGACGTGAGCCACTACGTGCGCACCGGCAGCGCCATCGACATCGATGCCTACGACCGCGCCACCAGCGTCTATTTCCCGCGCCGCGTGATTCCCATGCTGCCGGAGAAGCTCAGCAACGGGCTGTGCTCGCTGAACCCCGACGTGGACCGCCTGTGCATGGTCTGCGACATGCTGGTAACAGCCAAGGGCGAGATCCACGCCTACCAGTTCTATCCGGCGGTCATGCACAGCCATGCGCGCTTCACCTATACCGAGGTCGCGGCCATCCTCACCAATACGCGCGGCCCCGAGGCCCAGCGCCGCAGCGCGCGCGTGCCCGACCTGCTCAACCTGCATGGCGTCTACCAGTCGCTGCTCAAGGCGCGCCAGGCGCGCGGTGCGGTGGACTTCGAGACCACCGAGACGCAGATCGTCAGCGACGAGAACGGCCGCATCGAGAAGATCATCCCGCGCACGCGCAACGAGGCGCACAAGCTGATCGAGGAGGCGATGCTGGCGGCCAATGTCTGCAGCGCCGATTTCATCGCGCAAAGCGGACAGAACGGGCTGTTCCGCGTGCACGACAAGCCCTCGCTGGAAAAGCAGGAAGTGCTGCGCAACTATCTCAAGGCCATGGCCGTGGGCATGTCGATCAGCGAGAACCCCAAGCCCGCCGAGTTCCAGGCCATCGCGCAGGCCACCAAGGAGCGTCCCGACGCGCCGCAGATCCACACCATGCTGCTGCGCTCGATGATGCAGGCCATCTACACGCCGGTGAACGAAGGGCACTTCGGCCTGGCCTTCGAGGCCTACACCCATTTCACCAGCCCGATCCGGCGCTATCCCGACCTGCTGGTGCACCGCGTGATCAAGTCGGAACTCGAAGGCAAGCGCTACCGCCTGCCGGCGCTGCCGACACCGGGCGAAGCCCACGCCAAGCTGGCCAAGCGGCTGGCCACGCGCGTGAGCGCGCCCGGCCAGAGTCCGCGCAAGAAGCCCGCGGGCGGCGCCGAGCTGCAGGCCTGGGAAGCGGCCGGGCTGCACTGCAGCGCCAACGAGCGCCGCGCCGACGAAGCCAGCCGCGATGTCGAGTCGTGGCTCAAGTGCAAGTACATGCGCGAGCACCTGGGCGAGGAATTCTCGGGCACCGTCACGGCCGTCACCTCCTTCGGCATCTTCGTGACGCTGGACGCGATGTATGTCGAGGGCCTGGTGCACATCACCGAGCTGGGCGGCGAATACTTCAAGTTCGACGAGACGCGCCAGGAGCTGCGCGGCGAGCGCTCGGGCATCCGCTATGCGATCGGCTCGCGCCTGCGCGTGCAGGTCAGCCGCGTCGATCTCGACGGCCGGCGCATCGACTTCCGCCTGGTGCAGGAGGGCGGCGAGGCGCTGCCGTCGCGCAGTGGAAGTGGTGGCAGCAGCGGCAAGCGCGGCGCGCGTGAGGAACGCAGCCCGCGCGAGGAACGCGGCCGGCGCGACGATGCCCTGCAATACGACGATGCGCCGCAGGGGCGCCGCCAGCGTGGCAGCCGCTCCATGCCTTCGCTGCCGCCGCCGTCGCCCATCGAGGGCTTGAAGGCCTCGGTGCGCCGGGCTGCCAGTTCGCCCAAGCCCTCGGGCAAGCCCAAGCGCAAGCCGCGGCGCTGAGTTTTGTGTGCGAGGCCATAGGATAGGCCGTCCATGTTTCGACGGGCTCACCACGAACGTTTTCACCCGTTCGCCCTGAGCTTGCCTGGGCGGCCCCGTCGAAGGGTGAATTGCCTGTCCTATAGAAAAAGTCCTTCTCGCATCCTACGAGGCGAGGGCGTTCATATTGCGACAAGTTCGCCCCGGCACGCTCACCATGAACAGGCATACAAAAAGCCTCGGCTCAGCCGGGGCTTTTTCTATTGCAGCGCCGCAGCCAGCGCGCTGGCCGTGAGCGCCTGGTGCGCGGGCCAGTGATCGGCGGCCGCTCCATGCGCCTGCACCGCGCTGCTGGCGGCCTGGTGCGGCGTCAGGCCCTGCGCCAGCCGTGCGCCGATCAGCCCGGCCAGCACATCGCCGGTGCCGGCCGTCGCCAGACGCGCATTGCCCCTGGCGTTGATGACGGGCAGCTCGCCGGGCGAGGCAGTGACCGAGCCCGACCCCTTGAGCACCACGGTGCAGGCGTAGCGCCCGGCCAGCGCCTGCGCCGCGGCCAGCCGGTTGGCCTGCACCTGCGCGGTGGTGCATTGCAGCAGGCGCGCGGCTTCCAGCGGATGCGGCGTCAGGATGCTGGCAAGGCCGGCATCGGCGCGTGCGCGCAGGGCCCGGGCCAGTGCGCCGTCGCCGGCGACGGCATTCAGGCCGTCGGCATCGAGCACCAGGCGCGGCGCCCGCGCCAGGGCGGCGGGCAGCACGGCGCGCACGGCTTCGCCGCCGCCGCAGCCGCAGACCGCAGTGAGCTGCGGCCAGTCCAGCGCATCGACGCGGCGCAGCATCAGTTCGGGCCAGGGCGGGGCGGTGGTGGCGCCCTCGTCCAGCAGCGCCACCATGACCCGGCCCGCGCCGCCATGCAGCGCGGCCCGCGCCGCCAGCCAGGCCGCGCCGGTCATGCCCATGCCGCGCGCCGCCAGGCCTTCGCCGCCGACCACCGCGACATCGCCAAAGCTGCCCTTGTGGCTGGCATGCGGGGCCTGGGGCCGCGCGTTCACGGGATGTTCCGTGCCCAATTGCGCAGTGGCCCTGGGCGCCAGCGCGCCGCAGCCAAGATCGTCGAGCCAGACGCTGCCGCAGGCATCGCGCCCCTGGGCCGTGAACAGGCCGGGCTTGAGCGTCAGCAGGCTCAGCGTATGGCGCGGCGCCATGGGTATGGAATCCGGGGCGAATCCGTCGGCATACTGTCCGGTATCGGCATCGAGCCCCGAAGGAACATCGACCGCCAGCACCATGGCCTGGCTGGTGCGCAGGGCTTGCAGCAGCTCCTGCAAGGCACCGGACGGCGCGTGGCGCGGCGGGCCGCCGCCCGGCAGGGCCGAGGCGCTCAGGCCGATGCCCAGCAGCGCGTCGATGCACAGATCGCCCGGACCGAGATCGGTGGGCGGGCCCGGCGCAAACACGACGCCGGCCTCGCTGGCGCGCTGCCATGCGGCGCGCGCATCGGCGGGCGCGGCGTCGGGTTCGCCCAGCCAGGTGACGCTGACGGCGCGTCCCGCGAGGTGCAGGCACAGCGCGGCCTCCAGGCCGTCGCCGCCATTGTTGCCGCGGCCGCAGGCGATCCAGACATGGCGCGCATGCGGAGCCAGGGCCAGTGCCAGCCGCGCCGTGGCCGCGCCCGCGCGCCGCATCAGCGTGTGGGCAGGCAGGCCGGCGGCAGCTGCGGCTTCGAGGGTGCGGGTTGCGGCAACGCTGTGCAGCGCATGTTTTCGTTCAAGGGAGATGGCGTGCATGGCCCAGCATAGGGCCGTGCTCAGAAGCGTTCAAGCGTAAGGCCGGCGGTGTCGATGGCCGGAGCGCGTCCCTTGACCAGGTCGGCCAGCACCCAGGCGCAGCCATGGGCCATGGCCGCGCCGTGGGTGCCGTGGCCCAGGTTGAGCCAGATGCCGGGCAGGCCGCTGGCTCCCAGCAGCGGCGCGCCGTCGGGCGTCATGGCGCGCGTGCCGCGCCAGCCCTGCAGGCCCTGCGAGGCGTGCATGCCGCCGGGGAACCACTGGTTGAGCGCGCGGAACAGCCGCTGCAGGCTGGGCTTGTGCAGCGTGCCCGAGGTGCCGAGCTCGGCGCCGCCGCCCGCGCGCACGCGCTGGCCCAGCCGCACCAGCGTGATCTGGCTGTCCCAGTCGAGCAGCGCGCAGCGCGGGGCATGCACCGGCTCGCGCACCGGCGCGCTGGCCGTGTAGCCGCCCAGGCCGATCAGGGGCAGATGCAGGCCCAGCGGGCGCAGCAGCGCGGCGCCTTCCATGCCCGTGCAGACCACGATGGCCTCGTGCTTGCGCGGCGCCGCCTCGTCCGCGAGCTGCACCCGCGCGGGCGCATGCTGCAGCCGCGTGACCTGGGCGTTGAAAACGAATTGCACGCCCATCTGCTGGGCCGAGAAGCGCTGCAGCTGCACCCACAGGCGGCTGTTGGCGGTGGCCGCTTCGGGCAGATTCAGGGCCGCCGCCAGCGGAAAGTCGCCGGCCAGGCCGGGCTCGAGCAGGCGCGCCTGCGCCGCATCGAGCCGCTGCACGGGCACGCCGGCATCGGCCAGCACCTTGAGCGCCGGCGCCAGCCGCGCCAGCGTCGCCTCGCTGCGCAGCAGCACCATGGCGCCGTTCTGCGCCTGCAGGTCCTGGTCCAGCGCCACCGGATCGCCGTCGCGCAGCTGGCGGCTGTATCGGCTCAGCCTTTCGATGGCGGCCAATGCCGGATGCGCCTGTTCCGGCGCGCTGCGGATGCGCCGCCCGGCCTGACGCCATTGCCAGAGCCAGGAAAGCTCGGCGCGGCGCAGGCCGCTGCCGATGCGCAGCAGCGAGGCAGGGGCGCGCAGGCCCGGTGCGCTCCAGGGCTGCAGCAGCGCCGGCGCCAGCCAGCCCGTGGGCGCGAAGCTGGCGCCCTCGGCGGCGCTGCCGTGCCGGTCATAGACGGTGACGGCGTGTCCGTCGCACGCAAGCGCGTGCGCTGTGGCGATGCCGGCGGCGCCGGCACCCACGATGGCGATATTCATGGGGTTGTGTTCAGGAAATGGGGAGCAGCTCGCGCGCTACGAGGAAGCAAGTATGCGCTCTATCTGCAGGCTGATGCCCAGGACCGCGTCGTCGCGCAGCGGGCCGTGCCACACCATCATGCCGACGGGCAGCTCGCCGCGCTGGTGGCAGGGCAGCGACAAGGCGCAGCCGTCGAGCATGTTGACCACCGCGGTATTGCGCAGCAGCAGGTGGTTGGCGCGCTGGAAGCCTGCGTCGCGCTCGGCATCCACTGCGGCGTCCAGGCCTTCGGCCGGCGCCACGCTGTCGATCCGGGGCGCGAGTATCGGCACGGTGGGCGAGAGCAGCGCGTCATAGCCGGCGAGCGCCCGCTCCATGCGCGCGATCCACGCGTTGCGCGCGTTGTGCAGGTCGATATAGTGCGCCGCCGTCATGCTCGCGCCGCGCTCGATGCGGCTGCGGATGCGCGGATCGTAGGGCCGGCCCAGCGCATCGGCGCGTTCGAGCAGCGGCCGGTGCCAGGCGTAGCTTTCGGCGCCGGAGAAGCTGCCGTGGTCGTTGATGTGCAGCAGGGTGTCGAGCTCGGGCAGATCGATGTCGACGATCTGCGCGCCCGCGGCGCGCAGCTGTTCCAGGCTGCGCTCGAAGGCGTGCGCCACGGCGGGCTCGATATCGTCGAAGAACAGCCGGCGCGGCACGGCCAGGCGCCAGTCGGCAATGCCACAGGCGCTGCGCGTCACGGTGCGCGCGGCGAGGATCTCGTGCGCCACGATGGCGTCGCGCACGCTGCGCGTGATGGCGCATACCGTGTCGAGCGTGGGCGACAGCGGCACCGTGCCGGCGGTGGGCGTGAGGCGCGCGGTGTTCTTGAAGCCGACCAGGCCGCACAGCGCCGCCGGAATGCGGATCGAGCCGCCGGTGTCCGATCCCAGGCCGATGTAGGCCGCGCCGCTGGCCACCGACACCGCCGCGCCCGACGACGAGCCGCCGCTCACGCGCGCCGGCCCGGGCAGTGCGCCAAAGCGTGCATCGAATGCGGCCGGGGTGCCGAAATGCGGGTTGGTGCCCACGCCGGAATAAGCGAACTCCACCATATGGGTGCGGCCGATGATCGCGGCGCCGGCCGCGCGCAGCCGCGCGACGGCGGGGCTGTCCTGCGTCGCCAGGGGGGCATCGGCCAGCACCAGCGAGCTGGCGGCGGTGCGCGTGCCCTCGATATCGAAAAGGTCTTTTACCGAGACCGGCAGGCCGGCCAGGGGCAGCTGCGGCGCGGCGCGCGCGGCGCTCTGCATGGCGCTGTCGAACAGCGTCTGGGCAAAGGCATGCTTGCAGACGGGCGAGCGTGCCGTCTCGATGGCGGCCTGCAGCAGGTCGGTGGCGCGGCATTCGCCGCTGCGCACGTTGGCGAGCGCGGAGCAAAGATCAGAGTGCATGCTTGTGGTAGAATTTTTCGGCTTTGCTGAGTGCTGCCTGTTCGGCATGCGATGCAGCGGCGTGTCAGGCGTTCATCCAAGCGTATGAGCGCCCCGGCCGCCGCGCCCACAGTGTGCCCCATGGGCATCCAGCGAAGCAAATAGCAAACCAGTCCCCTCAAGGTGTTGCCCTCCCGGGCAAATGTCGGGCTGGATTTTAGACCCAACCTTTGGAGTATCAATATGTCCGTCACCATGCGCGAAATGCTGGAAGCCGGTGTCCACTTCGGCCACCAGACCCGCTTCTGGAACCCCAAGATGGCCCCGTTCATCTTCGGCCACCGCAACAAGATTCACATCATCAACCTGGAAAAGTCGCTGCCGATGCTCCAGGAAGCGCAGAAGTTCGCCAAGCAGCTGTCCGCCAACCGCGGCACCGTGCTGATGGTGGGCACGAAGCGCCAGGCCCGCGAGCTGGTGGCTGCCGAAGCCCAGCGCGCCGGCGTGCCCTACGTCGACCAGCGCTGGCTGGGCGGCATGCTGACCAACTTCAAGACCGTCAAGACCTCGATCAAGCGTCTGAAGGACATGAAGGTCCAGCAGGAAGCCGGCCTGGAAAGCATGAGCAAGAAGGAACAGCTGATGTTCGCCCGCGAACTCGAGAAGCTGGAAAAGGACATCGGCGGCATCCAGGACATGAACGGTCTGCCCGACGCCATCTTCGTGATCGACGTGGGCTTCCACAAGATCGCCGTGGCCGAAGCCAAGAAGCTGGGCATCCCCCTGATCGGTGTGGTGGACTCGAACCACAACCCCGAAGGCATCGACTACGTGATCCCCGGCAACGATGACTCGGCCAAGGCCGTGGAACTGTACGCCCGCGCGATCGCCGACGCCATCATCGAAGGCCGTGCCGATGCCGTCAACGACGTTGTCAAGGCCGTGGCTGCCGAAGGCTCGGACGAATTTGTGGAAGTGCAAGAGTCGGCTGCCTGAAGTCCGGCAACGCGACCTGTCGCGATAAGGAAGCGGGGCTCTGGTAGCCCCCTTTTTTTACCTTGTAACGAATCGAACTGAAACCGGAGAAATAAGATGGCTGTTATTACCGCAAAACTGGTGGCTGAACTGCGCGCGAAGACCGACGCACCGATGATGGAGTGCAAGAAGGCCCTGACCGAGGCCGACGGCGATCTGGCCAAGGCCGAAGAGCTGCTGCGCGTCAAGCTCGGCACCAAGGCCGGCAAGGCCGCTTCGCGCATCACCGCCGAAGGCGTGGTGGCTGCCTTCATCGAGGGCAATGTCGGCGCGATGATCGAAGTCAACAGCGAAACCGACTTCGTCTCCAAGAACGACAGCTTCCTGGCCATGGCCGACGCCGCCGCCAAGCTGATCGCCAAGCACAACCCCGCCGACATCGAAGCCCTGGGCGCGCTGCCCTACGAGCAAGACACCTTCGGCCCCACGCTGGAAGACGTGCGCAAGGGCCTGATCGGCAAGATCGGCGAGAACATGTCGTTCCGCCGCTTCAAGTACTTCAGCGGCAGCAACCTGGCCTCCTACCTGCACGGCTCGCGCATCGGCGTGGTCGTCGAGTTCGAAGGCGATGCCACCGCCGCCAAGGACGTCGCCATGCACGTGGCCGCCATGAAGCCCGTGGCCCTGAGCAGCGCCGAAGTGCCCGCCGACCTGATCGAGAAGGAGCGCACCGTGGCAACCGCCAAGGCCGCCGAATCGGGCAAGCCCGCCGACATCGTCGCCAAGATGGTCGAAGGCTCGGTGCAGAAGTACCTCAAGGAAGTCTCGCTGAACAACCAGGTCTTCGTGAAGGCCGCCGACGGCAAGCAGACCGTCGAGCAGATGCTCAAGGCCGCCAACACCACCGTCAAGGGCTTCACCCTGTACGTGGTCGGCGAAGGCATCGAGAAGAAGGTGGACGACTTCGCCGCCGAAGTGGCTGCCCAGGTGGCCGCTGCCAAGGCTGGCGCCTAAAGTCAGTCCGCTGACTGTTTCCTTTCCCTGATCTTTTTTTACCGTACGGAGTAGTTTTCATGACCCACGCAGCACCAGCCCACAAGCGCATCTTGCTCAAGTTGTCTGGTGAGGCGCTGATGGGCGACGACTCCTTCGGCATCAACCGCGGCACCATCGAGCGCATGGTGGAGGAAATCGCCACCGTCACCCGCGTGGGTGTGCAGGTGGCCGTGGTGATCGGGGGCGGAAACATCTTCCGTGGCGTGGCCGGTGGCTCCGTGGGCATGGACCGTGCGACGGCCGACTACATGGGCATGCTGGCCACCGTCATGAATGCGCTGGCCCTGGCCGACGCCATGGACAAGCAGGGCCTGACGGCGCGCGTGATGTCGGCCATCGCCATCGAGCAGGTGGTCGAACCCTACGTGCGCCCCAAGGCGCTGCAGTACCTCGAAGAGGGCAAGGTCGTGGTGTTCGCGGCCGGTACGGGCAACCCGTTTTTCACCACCGATACCGCGGCTGCGCTGCGCGGCGCGGAGATCGGTGCCGAAGTCGTGCTCAAGGCGACCAAGGTCGATGGCGTCTATACGGCCGATCCGTTCAAGGACCCCGAAGCCACGCGGTACACCCAGCTGAGCTTCGACGAGGCCATCTCGCGCAACCTGGGCATCATGGATGCCACCGCTTTTGCGCTGTGCCGCGACCAGAAGCTGCCGGTGCGGGTGTTTTCCATCGTCAAGCACGGAGCGCTGCTGCGCGTGGTGATGGGTGAAGACGAAGGTACCTTGGTGTACGCTTGAGCACCATGCACCGCGCAGGTGCATTGCCGATTCCAAGGAATAGACATGACGATTGCTGACATCAAGAAAACCGCCGAAGCCAAGATGGACCAGTCCATCACGGCATTCAAGAACAACCTGGGCAAGATCCGCACCGGCCGCGCCAGTGCCGGCATGCTCGACAGCATCCAGGTCGAGTACTACGGCTCGATGGTGCCGCTGACGCAGGTGGCCAACGTGTCGCTGCTCGATTCGCGCACGCTGAGCGTGCAGCCCTGGGAGAAGAACATGGGCGCCAAGTGCGAGAAGGCCATCCGCGAGAGCGACCTGGGCCTGAACCCCTCGTCGCTCGGAGACCTGATCCGCGTGCCCGTGCCGCCGATGAGCGAGGAGCGCCGCAAGGAAATGACCAAGCTGGCGCGCAATGAAGCCGAAGGCGCGAAGATCGCCATCCGCAACCTGCGCCGCGATGCCAACGATTCGGTCAAGAAGCTGGTCAAGGACAAGCTGGCTTCCGAAGACGACCAGAAGCGCGCCGAAGCCGACGTGCAGAAGGTGACCGACCGCCATATCGTCGCGATCGACCAGCTCGTGGCGGCCAAGGAACAAGAGATCATGGCGGTCTGACGGGTGCCACCTCGATAGGTCACACCTTGTACACCGACATTTGCGTGCCCCGGCACGTGGCCATCGTCATGGATGGCAACGGGCGCTGGGCCAAGCGCCGCTTCATGCCCCGGCTCACGGGCCACTCGCAGGGCGTGAAGGCGCTGCGCCGCTGCGTCAAGGCCTGCCTCGAGCGCGGTGTCGCGGTGCTGACGGTGTTTGCGTTCTCCTCGGAAAACTGGCAGCGGCCGGAAGACGAAGTCACGGGCCTGATGGGCCTGCTCACCAGCGCGCTCGGCCGCGAGGTGTCCGAGCTCGGGCGCGAAGGCGTGCAGCTGCACTTCGTCGGCGAGCGCCGCGGCCTGAGCGAGCGCATGTGCGCGGGCCTGGAGGCCGCAGAGCAGGAAACCGCGCACAACAGCCGGCTGGTGCTCAACATCTGTTTCAATTACGGCGGGCGCTGGGACATCGCCCAGGCCGCGGCCCGCCTGGCCGCGCAGGGCGAGCCCATCACCGAGGCCAGCCTGAACGCGGCCATGGCGCTGGCGCATGTGCCCGACCCGGACCTGCTGATCCGCACTGGCGGCGAAATGCGCATCAGCAACTTTTTGCTGTGGCAGTTGGCATACTCGGAAATGTTCTTCAGCCCCGTCCTGTGGCCCGACTTCGACGAAGCGGCGCTGGACGAGGCCTTTGCTGCCTATGGCGCGCGCGAGCGGCGCTTCGGCAAAACCTCCGCACAAATACAACAGTCGGCCCCTCCCGCGAAGATGCCGGTCTGAGAAAGGGAACCGCGATGCTCAAGCAGCGTGTCATCACCGCCCTGGTCCTGCTGGCGATCCTCCTTCCCGCATTGTTCTATCCGGGGCCGCTGCCTTTCGCGCTGGTCGTGCTGGCGCTGATGACCGCCGGTGCCTGGGAGTGGGGCCGCATGCAGGGCCTGGCACAGGGCGCATCGATCGCGCTGGCCGGCGCCTGCCTGCTGCTGTGCGGCCTGAGCTGGTCGCTGGGCTGGCTGGAGCGGCCGCTCGGCGCGCTGTGGGTCGTGGGTGGCGGCCTCTGGGTGCTGGCGAGCGCGGCGCTGCTGCGCGCCGGCGTGGGCGCCTGGGCGCGCGTGCCGCTGGCGCTGCGCCTGGCCGGCGGGGTGCTGGCGCTGTGGCTGGCCTGGCTGGCGGTCGCGCAGGCGCACCGCATGGGCGTCAACTTCCTGCTTTCGGTGCTGGCGCTGGTCTGGGCCGCCGACATCTTCGCCTATGCCGCCGGCCGCACTTTCGGCCTGAAGTTCACGCGCAACAAGCTGGCGCCCTCGATCAGCCCTGGCAAGAGCTGGGAGGGCGCCTGGGGCGGCATGGCCGGCGTGCTGGTGCTGGCCGCGGTGTGGGTGTTTGCCGACCGCCATTCCGGCGCCGTTTCGCCGAGCTTCTACACGCTCTTGCTGCGCCAGGGCGTCTGGTTCCTGGTGCTGGCCGTCGTGTTCATGGGAACCATGAGCGTGGTCGGTGATCTCATCGAGTCGCTGGTCAAGCGCAGCGCGGGCGTCAAGGACAGCAGCGCGCTGCTGCCGGGCCATGGCGGCGTGCTCGACCGCATCGACGCGCTGCTGCCGACGCTGCCGCTGGCCATGATGCTTTCCTCTTTCGTACTCGCATGAAACAACGTCTCACCATCCTCGGCTCCACGGGCTCCATCGGCACCAGCACGCTGGACGTGGTGGCGCGCCACCTCGACAGCTACGAGGTGTTCGCGCTCAGCGCCGCGACCCAGGTCGAGCCGATGCTGGCGCAATGCGCGCAGTTCCAGCCGCGCTATGCCGTCATGGCCAGCGCCGCCCATGCGCGCGAACTCGCCGACAGGCTCAAGGCCAACGGCCTGACCACCGAAGTGCTGCAGTCCTGCGATGCGCTCGAGCAGATCGCCGCGCATGAAGAGGTCGATGTGGTCATGGCCGCCATCGTCGGCGCCGCGGGCCTGGCCCCGTGCCTGGCGGCGGCCCGGGCCGGCAAGCGCCTGCTGCTGGCCAACAAGGAGGCGCTGGTGGTGGGCGGCGCGCTGTTCATGGACACCGTCAAGCGCCATGGCGCGACGCTGCTGCCCATCGACAGCGAGCATTCGGCCATCTTCCAGTGCCTGCCCGAGGACCGCGCCAGCTGGCCGCGGCGCGTCGACAGCATCCTGCTGACCGCATCGGGCGGGCCGTTTCGCGCGCGCGATCCGGCCAGCCTCTCGCAGATCACGCCCGAGCAGGCCTGCGCGCACCCGAATTTCTCCATGGGGCGCAAGATTTCCGTCGACTCGGCGACGATGATGAACAAGGCGCTGGAGGTCATCGAGGCGCGCTGGCTGTTCGACCTGGCGCCCGAACGCATCAAGGTGGTGATCCATCCGCAGCAGATCGTGCACTCGATGGTGCAGTTCAACGACGCCTCGATATTGGCCCAGCTCGGCACGCCGGACATGCGCGTGCCCATCGCCTGCGGCCTGGCCTGGCCCGAGCGCATCGAGAGCGGCGCGCAGCGCCTGGACTTCTCCCAGTTGGCTTCGCTGACCTTCGAGGATGCGGATGCGCGGCGCTTTCCGGGCCTGCACCTGTCGTGGCAGGCGCTGCGCGCCGCCGAGGGCACGACCACGGTGCTGAACGCGGCCAACGAGATGGCGGTCGATGCCTTCCTGCAGCGGCGCCTGAGCTTCGACCGCATCCATGCGGTCAATCTCGAGACGCTGGAGAACATGCAGCTGGCGCAGGTGCCGGGTTCGCTCGAGGACCTGCTGGCCGTCGATGCCCGGGCGCGCGACTGCGCGCGCGCCGCGGTGCAGCGCTGGGCGCTGGCCTGAGCCGCCGCCTGCGGCCATCCTTTCTTCGATACGGGCCTGAGCGATGTTGATGACTGTCCTTGCCTTCGTCATTGCACTGGGCGTGCTGATCGCAGTGCATGAATACGGCCACTACCGCGTGGCGGTGGCCTGCGGCGTCAAGGTGCTGCGCTTTTCGGTCGGCTTCGGCAAGCCGCTGCTGCGCTGGCGCCCCAAGGGATCCTCGACCGAGTTCGTGCTGGCGGCCTTTCCGCTGGGCGGCTATGTGCGCATGCTCGACGAGCGCGAGGGGGCGGTAGCCCCCGAGGAGCGCCACCTGGCCTTCAACAACCAGCCGCTTCGCGCGCGCGCGGCCATCGTCGCGGCCGGCCCGGCGGCCAACCTGCTGCTCGCGGTGCTGCTGTATGCCGGCGTGAACTGGGTGGGCATCGAAGAACCCAAGCCCTTTCTCGCCAGCCCTGGCGCGGGCTCGCTGGCACAGGCCGCGGGGCTGCAGGGCGGCGAGCGGGTGCAGGCCGTGGCGCGCGGCGAGGGCCCCATGGAGCCCGTGCGCTCCTTCGACGAAGTGCGCTGGGCGCTGGCGCGCGCCGCGCTCGAAGGCCAGGACGCGCGCCTGGAACTGGTGCGGCCCCAGGCAGGCGCCGCCGCCGGTGCAGCCACGGTGCTGCAGCTGCCGCTGGGCAGCCTGGAGACGCGCGAGGCCGACGAGCGGCTGTTCGAGCGCATCGGCGTCGTGGCGCCCTGGACACCGGCCGTGATGGGCGAACTTCTGGCCGATGGCGCCGCGCGGCGCGCAGGCCTGCGTGAAGGCGACCGGGTACTGTCGGTGGGGCCGGTGGCCGTGCGCGACGGCCAGCAGCTGCGCAGCCTGATCCGCGCGTCGGTGCGCGGCAGCGAGGGCCTGGCGCAGGACTGGCGCATCGAGCGCGGCGGCCAGACGCTGCAGCTGTCCGTGCGCCCGGATGCGGTGCAGCAGGACGACCAGTGGGTCGGCCGCATCGGCGCGTTCGTCGGCGCCGCACCCGAGATGACGCTGGTGCGCCGCGGCTTCCTCGAGGGCCTGCAAAACGGCGCGCAGCGCACCTGGGACCTGTCGGTGCTGACGCTGCGCATGATGGGCCGCATGGTCATCGGCGAGGCGTCGATCAAGAACATCAGCGGCCCGCTGACGATTGCCGACTATGCCGGCAAGTCTGCCAGCATGGGAATCACGCAATACCTGGCGTTCCTGGCGCTGATCAGCGTCAGCCTGGGCGTGCTCAACCTGCTGCCACTGCCGGTTCTGGATGGCGGGCACCTGATGTATTATCTTTGGGAAGGCGTCACGGGCCGGCCGGTGTCCGAGGCTTGGATGGAAAGATTGCAGCGTCTCGGCGTGGCTTTGCTGCTGCTGATGATGGGCATCGCCTTTTTCAACGATATCAACAGGCTCTTGGGCTAAGGGCCCCAACTATACTTGCCGAATTTGCCCAGCAAGTCGGCGGCACTTCACTCATGAAAAAACACATCAATCGCTTAGGCGCGCGTACCGCTTCGGCCTTGACCGCCATGGTTCTCGCGGCCAACGCCGCCTGGGCGCTGGAGCCCTTCAAGGTGCAGGACATCCGCGTCGAAGGCCTGCAGCGGGTGGAAGCCGGCACCATCTTCGCATCCATCCCGCTGCGCGTGGGCGATGACTACAACGACGAGAAGGGCTCGGCCGCGATCCGCGCGCTGTTCGCGCTGGGCCTGTTCAAGGACGTGCGGCTGGAGGCCAACGGCAACGTGCTGACGGTGGTCGTGGAGGAGCGCCCCACCATTGCCGACGTCAACTTCGCCGGCACCAAGGAATTCGACAAGGACACGCTGAAGAAGGCCATGCGCGACGTGGGCCTGGCCGAGGGCCGGCCCTTCGACAACGCGCTGGCCGACCGCGCCGAGCAGGAGCTCAAGCGCCAGTACATCAACCGCAGCCTGTATGGCGCGGAAGTCGTGACCACGGTGACGCCCATCGAGCGCAACCGCGTCAACCTCACCTTCACCGTGACCGAAGGCGAGCCGGCGAAGATCAACGAGATCCACATCGTGGGCAACAAGGCCTTCAGCGAATCCACGCTCAAGGGCCTGTTCGACCAGGACACGGGCGGCTGGCTCAGCTGGTACACCAAGTCCGACCGTTACGCGCGCTCCAAGCTCAATGCCGACCTCGAGACGCTGCGTTCGTACTATCTGCAGCGCGGCTACCTCGAATTCCGCATCGATTCGACCCAGGTGGCGATCTCTCCGGACAAGCAGACCATTTCGCTGACGGTGAACATCCACGAGGGCGAGCGCTATGTGGTGTCCGACGTCAAGCTCGAGGGCAACTACCTCGAGCGCGACGACGAATTCAAGTCGATGGTCAAGATCAAGCCGGGCGAGCCCTACAACGCCGACCAAGTGGCCGAAACGACCAAGGCCTTTTCCGACCACTTCGGCAACTTCGGCTTCGCGTTCGCGCGCGTCGAGGCAGTGCCCGAGATCGACCGCGAGAACAACCGTGTATCGATCGTGGTCAAGGCCGAGCCCTCGCGCCGCGCCTATGTGCGCCGCATCCAGGTCAGCGGCAACAACCGCACGCGCGACGAAGTGATCCGCCGCGAGTTCCGCCAGTTCGAGGCCTCGTGGTACGACGGCGACAAGATCAAGCTCTCGCGCGATCGCGTCGACCGTCTGGGCTTCTTCACCGAAGTCAACATCGAGACGCAGGAAGTCCCTGGCTCGCCCGACCAGGTCGACCTGGTGGTGTCGGTGGTGGAAAAGCCCACCGGTTCGCTGCAGCTGGGCGCCGGCTTCTCGAGCGCCGAGAAGGTGTCGCTGTCTTTTGGTATCAAACAGGAAAACGTGTTTGGCTCCGGTAACTATCTGGGCGTGGATGTGAACACCAGCAAGTACCGCCGCACGGTGGTGCTGAGCACCACCGATCCCTACTTCACCAAGGACGGCATCTCGCGCACCCTGGACCTGTACTACCGCACCGACAAGCCCTATGAAGACCAGGGCGGCAACTACGAACTCGTCACGGCCGGCACCGGCGTGCGATTCGGCGTGCCCTTCAGCGAGCTCGACACGGTGTTCTTCGGCGCCGGCGTGGAGCAGACCCGCATCAAGCCGGGCACGAACATCCCCGCCGCCTACCTGGCCTATGGCGATGCCTATGGCTACAGCAGCACGGCCGTGCCTCTGACCATCGGCTGGTCGCGCGACAGCCGCGACAGCGCGCTGGCGCCCAACGCCGGCCGCTACCAGCGCCTCAATACCGATTGGTCGGTGGCGGGCGATGCACGCTATGTGCGCGCCAACTACCAGATCCAGCAGTACGTGCCGCTGAACAAGAAATTCACGCTGGCCTTCAACGGCGAGCTCGGCTGGGGCAAGGGCCTGGGCGGCCGTCCTTTCCCGGTCTTCAAGAACTTCTACTCGGGCGGCCTGGGCTCGGTGCGCGGTTTCGACCAGGGCACGCTGGGCCCGCGCGACGTCATCGGCTCCTCGCTGGGCGGGCCGAAGAAGGTCACGCTGAACGCCGAATTCATGGCGCCGCTGCCGGGCGCGGGCAACGACCGGACGCTGCGCGTGTTCTCCTTCGTGGACGTGGGCAATGTGTTCGGCGACCGCGAATCGGTGGATTTCTCGCTGATGCGCGCTTCGGCTGGCATCGGCTTGAGCTGGATATCCCCACTGGGGCCATTGCGCTTGGCGTATGCTCATCCGGTGCGAAAATTCGCCGGGGATAAAATCCAGAAACTTCAATTCCAAATCGGAACGTCCTTCTAATGAAATCTCTCTCTCGCCAAATCTCTGCGGCCGTGCTGATGAGCACCATGGCTCTGGCTGCGCATGCGCAAGAATTCAAGGCCGGGTTTGTCAATACGGACCGGATCTTCCGCGAAGCAAGCACGGCCAAGGCCGCCCAGGCCAAGCTGGAAACAGAATTCGCCAAGCGCGAAAAGGACCTGGTCGACGCCGGCAATGCGCTGAAGGCGGCTTCGGACAAGTTCGAGCGCGAAGCGCCCACGCTGCCGGAATCGCAGCGCACCACGCGCCAGCGCCAGCTGGTGGACCAGGACCGCGAATTCCAGCGCAAGCGCCGCGAATTCCAGGAAGACCTGAACTCGCGCAAGAACGAGGAACTCTCCGCCGTGCTCGAGCGCGCCAACCGTGTCGTCAAGAGCGTGGCCGAGGCCGAGAAATACGACGTGATCCTGCAGGAAGCGGTCTACATCAATCCCAAGCACGACATCACCGACAAGGTGATCAAGGCGCTCAACGGCGCCAAGTAAATTGCAGCTGAAGACGTACGGACAGTGAGCTTGTTACTCGGGCAAATTGTGGGTGCGCTGGGAGGAACGCTGGAGCTGGCGGATGGCGATACGGAGATCCTCCGCATCGCTCCGCTGGACTCCGCAGGCCCTGGAGACTTGAGTTTCCTGAGCAATCCGCGCTACCAGCAGCAACTGGCCGCCTCCAAGGCGGCCTGTGTCATTGTGGCGCCCGCGATGCGGGAGGCCGCCATGCAGCGCGGCGCCTGCATCGTGGCCGACAACCCCTATGTTTATTTCGCGCGCGCCACGCAGCTGTGGAAGCAGCGGCATGCGCGGGAGGTGCCGCGCGGCGTGCATCCCAGCGCGGTGGTCGACCCCGAAGCCGTGGTCGATCCGACGGCCTGGGTGGGCCCGCTGTGCGTGGTCGAACGCGGCGCGCGCATCGGCGCGGGCACGGTGCTCAAATCGCGCGTCACGGTGGGCGAGAACTGCAGCGTCGGGGCGCGCTGCATCCTGCATGCGGGCGTGGTGCTGGGCTCCGACGGCTTCGGCTTCGCGCCCGAGCGCGGGGCCTGGGTGAAGATCGAGCAGCTGGGCGCGGTGCGCATCGGCGACGACGTGGAAATCGGCGCCAACACCTGCATCGACCGCGGCGCCCTGGACGATACGGTGATCGAGCGCGGCGTGAAGCTGGATAATCTCGTGCAGATCGGGCACAACGTCCATGTCGGGGAGCATGTCGCCATGGCGGGCTGCGTGGGGGTCGCGGGCAGCGCGCGCATCGGTGCGCACTGCACCGTGGGCGGTGGCGCCATCGTGCTCGGGCACCTGCAATTGGCCGAAAATGTGCATGTCTCGGCGGCGACGGTGGTGACGCGTTCTTTGAACAAGCCCGGCGTCTATACAGGAGTGTTTCCTGTCGATGAAAACAACAAATGGGAAAAAAACGCTGCCACTTTGAAGCAGTTGCACAGCTTGCGCGAGCGCATCAAGGCGCTCGAGCAGCAGCAGCCGCAGGACAGCAAGATCGGAACGCAATGATGGATATCCACGCAATTCTCAAGCAACTGCCCCACCGCTACCCCTTTTTGCTGGTGGACAGGGTCCTGGAGCTCGAGAGCAACCAACGCATCAAGGCCGTCAAGAACGTCACGTTCAACGAGCCGTATTTCCAGGGGCATTTCCCGGGCCGCCCGGTGATGCCGGGCGTGCTGATGCTCGAAGCGCTGGCACAGGCCGCAGGGCTGCTGGCGTTCGACGCCATGGGCCAGGTGCCGGACGAGAACAACATCTACTACTTCGTGGGCATCGACGCCGCGCGCTTCAAGCGTCCGGTCGAGCCCGGCGACCAGTTGATGCTGGAGATCACCATTGACCGCGTGCGCGGCGGCATCTGGAAGTTCAAGGGCGTGGCGCGCGTGGGCGACGAGGTGGCCTGCGAAGCCGACCTGATGTGCACCATGCGTGCCGTGGGCTGAGGGTGCCAGTGAGCCGCATCCACTCCACCGCGCTGGTCGACCCGGCGGCCGAACTCGATGCATCGGTTGCCGTGGGACCCTATGCCGTGATCGGGCCGCATGTGCGCATCGGCGCCGGCACCACCGTGGGCGCGCACTGCGTCATCGAGGGCCACACGACGATCGGGCAGGACAACCAGATCTTCCAGTTCGCCTCGCTGGGCGCGCAGCCGCAGGACAAGAAGTACGCCGATGAGCCGACCCGGCTGGTGATCGGCGACCGCAACACCATCCGCGAGTTCTGCACCTTCAATACCGGCACCATCCAGGATGAGGGGCTGACGCGGATCGGCAACGACAACTGGATCATGGCCTATGTGCACATCGCGCATGACTGCATCGTGGGCAACCACACGGTGCTGGCCAACAACGCCACGCTGGCTGGCCACGTCACCGTGGGCGACCATGCGATCCTGGGCGGGCTGACCGGCGTGCACCAGTTCACGCAGATCGGCGCGCATGTGATGGCCGGCTTCGCCAGCCACATCTCGCAAGACGTGCCGCCGTTCATGCTGGTGGACGGCAATCCGCTGGCGGTGCGCGGCTTCAACCTCGAGGGGTTGCGCCGGCGCGGCTTCTCGCCCGAGCGCCTGGCCGCCGTCAAGCAGATGCACCGGCTGCTGTACCGCCAGGGGCTCACGCTCGAGGCGGCGCGCCAGGCCATTGCCTCCCTGGTAGCGCAATACCCCGAAGCCTCCAGCGACATCGAAGCCCTGAGCGCCTTCATTGCCGGCTCCAGGCGCGGCATCGCGCGCTGAGGTGCCGCCCGCCATGACTGCACCGCGCGTCGCGATGGTGGCCGGCGAGACCTCCGGCGACCTGTTGGCCGGACTGATCCTCGACGGTCTCAAGGCCCAGTGGCCGGGGCTGCAGAGCATGGGCATCGGTGGCGCGCAGATGCGGGCACGCGGCTTCGACGCCTGGTGGGACAGCCAGCGTCTGGCGGTGCACGGCTACAACCTCGAAGTCTTCCAGCGCCTGGCCGAGCTGCTGCGCACCCGGCGCCAGCTGCGCGAGCGGCTGCTGGCCGCGCCGCCCAGCGTGTTCGTCGGCGTCGATGCGCCCGACTTCAATCTGGGGCTGGAAGCCGATCTGCGCGCGCGCGGCATCAAGACCGTGCATTTCGTCTGCCCCTCGATATGGGCCTGGCGTGCCAACCGGGTGGAGAAGATCCGCCGCGCGGCCGACCATGTGCTGTGCATATTCCCCTTCGAGCCGGCGCTGCTGGCGTCCCACGGCATTGCCGCGACCTATGTGGGCCACCCGCTGGCCAGCGTCATTCCGCTCGTGCCCGACCGCCAGGCGGCGCGCCGGCGGCTGGGGCTGTCGCCGCAGGCGCTGGTGCTGGCCGTGCTGCCCGGCAGTCGCAACTCCGAAATCCGCCATATCGCGCCCGCGTTCTTCGCGGCCGCGGCGCTGGTGCGCCAGGCCTTTCCCGCCGTGGAGATCGTGGTGCCCGCTGTGCCCTCGCTGATCGACGAGGTGCGCTCGGCCGCCCGGGCCGCCGGGCTCGAGAGCCAGGTGCGCATCCTGGCCGGCCAGTCGCACGACGCGCTGGCCGCCTGCGACTGCACGCTGATCGCCAGCGGCACGGCCACGCTGGAAGCGGCGCTGTTCAAGCGGCCGATGGTGATCGGCTACCGCATGCAGTCGCTGAGCTGGCGCCTGATGCGCCGCAAGCAGCTGCAGCCCTGGGTCGGCCTGCCCAATATCCTGTGCGGCGCATTCGTCGTGCCGGAGCTGCTGCAGGACGCGGCCACGCCAGAGGCCCTGGCGGCCGAGGTACTGCGCTGGCTGCGCGCGCGCGAGAATTCCCCTTCAACCATCGAGGCGCTCGAGCAGCGCTTCACGGCGCTGCACCACGAGCTGCAGCGCGATACCGCCCGATTGGCTGCCGATGCTATCCAGAAAGTTGTCTCCTCCACCTGAACAGGCCTGCTTGCCGTGGCATCCGCCCGGCCTGGTAGCGGGGGTGGACGAGGCGGGGCGGGGCCCGCTGGCCGGCCCGGTGGTGGCGGCCGCCGTGATCCTCGACGACCTGCGCCCGATCGCGGGCCTGGCCGACTCAAAGAAGCTCACGCCCGCGCGCCGGGAGGCGCTGTTCGACGAGATCCGCGCCAAGGCGCTGTGCTGCTCGATTGCCGAGGCCAGCGTGCAGGAGATCGACGAGCTCAACATCCTGCAGGCGACGATGCTGGCGATGCGCCGCGCGGTGATGGGGCTGCGCCTCAAACCCGTGCTGGTGCTGGTCGACGGCAACCGCATCCCGGTGCTGGACATGCAGGCCGAGGCGATCGTCAAGGGCGATGCGCTGGTGCAGGCCATCTCCGCGGCTTCGATCCTTGCCAAGGTGCACCGCGACCGCTGGTGCGAACGCCTGCACGAGCAGTACCCGGCCTATGGCTTTGCCGGCCACAAGGGCTATGGCACGCCCGCCCATCTGACGGCGCTGCAGGCGCATGGCGCCTGTCCGGAGCACCGCCGCTCGTTTTCGCCGGTTTCGCAACTGCTGGCTCCCTCCTTCGTCTGAACGGCTATGACTTCCCCTGTGACCCCCATCCATTCGCGCGACAACGCCTTCGTCAAGGAGCTGCGCCGCCTGTCCCAGGACAGCACGGCCTACCGCAAGCAGGGCCGCGTCTGGCTCGAAGGCGACCACCTGTGCCGCGCGGCACTGGCGCGCGGCCTGCGCCCCCGGATCGCGGTGTTCGCCGAGTCCTTCTGGCCGCAGGTGCCCGCCGAATGGGCCCATGCCGCCGACAAGGTGGTGGTGCTGGCCGATGCCCTGTTTGCCGATGTCAGCGGGCTGGAGTCGCCAGCGCGCATGGGTTATCTGCTGGAATGGCAGCCAGGATTCGAGCCGCAGCCGGGCCAGGCCACGGTGGTGCTCGACCGCGTGCAGGATGCCGGCAACGTCGGCTCGATCCTGCGCAGCGCCGCGGCCTTCGGCTTCACCCAGGTGGTGGCGCTCAAGGGCACGGCGGCGCTGTGGAGCCAGAAGGTGCTGCGCGCGGGCATGGGGGCGCACTTCGGTCTGCACCTGGTCGAGGGCGCCGAGGCCTCGGCGCTCGAGGCGCTGCAGGTGCCGCTGATCGTCACCAGCTCGCACCAGGGCAAGCTGATCCAGCACACCGATCTGCCCTGGCCCTGCGCCTGGGCCATGGGCCACGAGGGGCAGGGCGTGGGGCCGGCCGTCGAGGCGCTGGCGGCGCTGCAGGTGCGCATCGGGCAGCCGGGCGGGGAGGAGTCGCTGAATGTGGCGGCGGCTGCGGCGATCTGTTTGCATGCGAGTGCGTTGAGCGCAGGTGCATGAACCGTTCACCCTTCTACAAGCTCAGGGCGAACGGAGGGTGGGGCTCAGGGCGAACGGAGGGTGGGGCTCAGGACGAACGGAGAGCTTGTAAGTTGAGGATCACAAACCCCTCGTTACCTTCATAAGTCTCCCGCCCCCACGGGTAATCCCCGCCAGCCACGGCCGCGTCACGGTGCACGGCTATAATGGGCGGCTTTCAAGCATTCCACATCTACGCCTAGCGCCGCTTCGAGCCTTCCCCCGCAACACAAGCTACAGCCGGACCCACGTCCAGGCTCGCTGGGCGTAACCGTAATCAAAACCGGAGAACCCAGTGCTTTTGTCTCTCAAGGGAAACTTCCCCCCAGCCATCCTGGCGCTCGCAGACGGCACGGTCTTTATCGGCAACTCGATTGGTGCAGCCGGCACCACCGTCGGCGAAGTGGTGTTCAACACCGCCATCACCGGCTACCAGGAAATCCTCACCGACCCGAGCTATTGCCAGCAGATCGTGACGCTCACGTATCCGCACATCGGCAACTATGGCGTCAACGCCGAGGACATCGAGGCTGACAAGGTCCATGCCGCGGGGCTGATCATCAAGGATCTGCCGCTGCTGGCCAGCAACTTCCGCAAGACGCTGACCCTGTCCGAGTACCTGGTGCGCGAGAAGACCGTGGCGATTGCCAACATCGACACCCGCAAGCTCACGCGCCTGCTGCGCGACAAGGGTGCGCAGAACGGGGCGATCGTCGGCCTGGCCGAGGGCGAGAGCGTGACGCAGGAGCGCATCGACGAGGCGCTGGCCGCCGCCAAGGCCGCGCCGTCGATGAAGGGGCTGGACCTGGCGAAGGTGGTTTCCACGCCCGAGACCTATGCCTGGAACCAGACCGAGTGGGACCTGGGCGAGGGCTATGGCGAGCAAAAGGACCCACGCTTCCACGTCGTGGCCTTCGACTACGGCGTCAAGAAGAACATCCTGCGCATGCTGGCCGAGCGCGGCTGCAAGCTCACCGTGCTGCCCGCGCAGACCCCTGCCGCCGATGTCATGGCGCTGAACCCGGATGGCGTGTTCCTGGCCAACGGCCCGGGCGATCCGCAGCCCTGCGACTATGCGATCGAAGCCACGCGCGAGCTGATCGACGCCGGCGTGCCTACCTTCGGCATCTGCCTGGGCCACCAGCTGATGGCGCTGGCCTCGGGCGCCAAGACCTTCAAGATGGACAACAGCCACCATGGCGCCAACCATCCGGTCAAGGACCTCGACACCGGCCGCGTCAGCATCACCAGCCAGAACCACGGCTTCGCGGTGGAGATGGACACGCTGCCGGCCAACCTGCGCCCGACGCACGTGAGCCTGTTCGACGGCACGCTGCAGGGCCTGGAGCGCACCGACAAACCCGCCTTCTGCTTCCAGGGACATCCCGAGGCTTCGCCCGGACCGCACGATGTCGCCTACCTGTTCGACCGCTTCACGGCATTGATGGCCAAGGCCCAGGAGAATAAATAATGCCAAAGCGCACAGACCTCAAAAGCATCCTGATCATCGGCGCCGGCCCCATCGTCATCGGCCAGGCCTGCGAATTCGACTACTCCGGCGTGCAGGCCTGCAAGGCGCTGCGCGAGGAGGGCTACAAGGTCATCCTGATCAACAGCAACCCCGCGACGATCATGACCGACCCGGCCACCGCCGACGTCACCTACATCGAGCCCATCACCTGGCAGACGGTCGAGAAGATCATCGCCAAGGAGCGCCCCGATGCGATCCTGCCGACCATGGGCGGCCAGACCGCGCTGAACTGCGCGCTCGACCTGTGGCGCAACGGCGTGCTGGACAAGTACAGCGTCGAGCTGATCGGCGCCACGCCCGAAGCCATCGACAAGGCCGAAGACCGCCTGAAGTTCAAGGACGCGATGACCAAGATCGGTCTCGGTTCGGCGCGCTCGGGCATTGCCCACAGCATGGACGAGGCCTGGGCGGTGCAAAAGCAGATGGGTTTCCCCACCGTGATCCGCCCGAGCTTCACGCTCGGCGGCACGGGCGGCGGCATCGCCTACAACCCCGAGGAATTCGAGACCATCTGCAAGCGCGGCCTGGAAGCCTCGCCGACCAACGAGCTGCTGATCGAGGAATCGCTGCTCGGCTGGAAGGAGTACGAGATGGAAGTGGTGCGCGACAAGGCGGACAACTGCATCATCATCTGCTCGATCGAGAACCTGGACCCGATGGGCGTGCACACCGGCGACTCGATCACCGTCGCGCCGGCGCAGACGCTGACCGACAAGGAATACCAGATCATGCGCAACGCCTCGCTGGCGGTGCTGCGCGAGATCGGCGTGGACACCGGCGGCTCGAACGTGCAGTTCTCGGTCAACCCCAATGACGGCCGCATGATCGTCATCGAGATGAACCCGCGCGTGTCGCGTTCCTCGGCGCTGGCCTCCAAGGCCACGGGCTTCCCCATCGCCAAGGTCGCGGCCAAGCTGGCCGTGGGCTACACGCTCGACGAGCTCAAGAACGACATCACCGGCGGCGCGACCCCGGCCTCGTTCGAGCCCTCGATCGACTACGTGGTCACCAAGATCCCACGCTTCGCCTTCGAGAAGTTCCCCACGGCCGACAATCGCCTCACCACGCAGATGAAGTCGGTGGGCGAGGTCATGGCCATGGGCCGCACCTTCCAGGAATCCTTCCAGAAGGCGCTGCGCGGCCTCGAGGTCGGCGTCGACGGCATGAACGAGAAGACCCAGGACCGCGAGACGCTGGAAAAGGAACTGGGCGAGCCCGGTCCCGACCGCATCTGGTACGTGGGCGACGCGTTTGCCATGGGCCTGTCCGTGGACGAGGTGTTCAACCTCACCAAGATCGACCGCTGGTTCCTGGTGCAGATCGAGCAGATCGTGAAGATCGAGATGGAGCTCGACGAGCTCTACGCCCAGAAGGGCGAAGGCACGCTGGCCGCGCTCGACGCCGGCACGCTGCGCGCGCTCAAGCAAAAGGGCTTCTCCGACCGCCGCCTGGCCAAGCTGATGCACACGACGGAAGACGCCGTGCGCGCCGCGCGCCATGCGCTGGCCGTGCGCCCGGTCTACAAGCGCGTCGACACCTGCGCCGGCGAGTTCGCCACCGACACCGCCTACATGTACTCGACCTACGACGAGGAATGCGAAGCGGCGCCGAGCGACAAGAAGAAGATCATGGTGCTCGGCGGCGGTCCCAACCGCATCGGCCAGGGCATCGAGTTCGACTACTGCTGCGTGCATGCCGCGCTCGCCATGCGCGAGGACGGCTACGAGACCATCATGGTCAACTGCAACCCCGAGACCGTGTCCACCGACTACGACACCTCGGACCGCCTGTACTTCGAGTCGCTGACGCTGGAAGACGTGCTGGAGATCGTGGCCGTCGAGAAGCCCGAAGGCGTCATCGTGCAGTACGGCGGCCAGACGCCGCTCAAGCTGGCGCTGGGCCTGGAGAAGGCCGGCGTGCCGATCATCGGCACCTCGCCCGACATGATCGACGCCGCCGAAGACCGCGAGCGCTTCCAGAAGATGCTGCATTCGCTGGGCCTGCGCCAGCCGCCGAACGCCACCGCGCGCACCGACGCCGAAGCCCTGGAGAAGGCCGCCTCGCTGGGCTACCCGCTGGTGGTGCGCCCGAGCTATGTGCTCGGCGGCCGCGCGATGGAGATCGTGCACGAGCAGCGCGACCTCGAGCGCTACATGCGCGAGGCCGTCAAGGTCAGCAACGACTCGCCGGTGCTGCTGGACCACTTCCTGTCCAACGCCATCGAGTGCGACGTGGACTGCGTGCGCGACGTCGAGGGCAAGGTGTTCATCGGCGGCGTGATGGAGCACATCGAGCAGGCCGGCGTGCACTCGGGCGACTCCGCCTGCTCGCTGCCGCCCTACTACCTGAACAAGGACACGATCGAGGAGATCAAGCGCCAGACCGCGGCCATGGCCGAAGGCCTGAACGTGGTCGGCCTGATGAACGTGCAGTTCGCGATCCAGGAGCGCGACGGCAAGGACGTGATCTATGTGCTGGAAGTGAACCCGCGCGCCTCGCGCACGGTGCCCTTCGTCTCCAAGGCCACCGGCATCCAGCTGGCCAAGGTCGCGGCGCGCTGCATGGTCGGCCAGACGCTGGCCTCGCAGGGCATCGACAAGGAAGTCACGCCGCCGTACTTCAGCGTCAAGGAAGCCGTGTTCCCCTTCGTCAAGTTCCCCGGCGTGGACACCATCCTCGGCCCGGAAATGAAGTCGACCGGCGAGGTCATGGGCGTGGGCAAGACCTTCGGCGAGGCCTTCGTCAAGAGCCAGCTCGGCGCGGGCACGCTGCTGCCGCAGTCGGGCCGCGTGTTCCTCACCGTGAAGAACAACGACAAGGCGCGCGCCGTGAACATCGCTCGCGAGCTGGCGGCCATGGGCTTCGAGCTGGTGGCGACCAAGGGCACGGCGGCGGCCATCGCCGAGGCCGGCATCGCGGTGCAGGTGGTCAACAAGGTCACCGAGGGCCGTCCGCACATCGTCGACATGATCAAGATGGGCGACATCGCGATGGTGATCAACACCGTCGAGGAGCGCCGCAACGCGATCGCCGACTCGCGCGCCATCCGCACCAGCTCGCTGCTGGCGCGCGTGACGACCTTCACGACCATCTTCGGCGCCGAAGCCGCCGTCGAAGGCATGAAGAGCATGCACAACCTGGAGGTCTATTCCCTCCAGGAACTGCACGCGCAGCTGGCCGGGGCCTGAGCGCCGGTCCGGGTTATACCGGGTGAATGCCGCGCCAATCGCGGCATAATGGGCCCATGACCAGAAACCGCCGCGCGGCAACGTGCGGCGGTTTGCTTTTGGGCTGGCCCATTGGGCGTGCCCGTAGGGGCGGCGCATTGGCCGTCCTCGGGCACCGCAGCCCCGGACCCCGGGCATCCGCTGGTTTTTTGTGAATTGCCGCGCCAGGCGCGGAGCATGCTGAACGTGGAGAATTACCGATGGCTACCATCCCCATTACCAAGCGCGGTGCGGAAAAGCTCAAGGCCGAGCTGCACCGCCTGAAGACCGTCGAGCGTCCGAACGTGATCCAGGCGATCGCCGAGGCACGCGCCCAGGGCGACCTGAGCGAGAACGCCGAGTACGAAGCCGCCAAGGACCGCCAGGGTTTCATCGAGGGCCGCATCCTCGAGGTCGAAGGCAAGCTTTCGGCCGCGCAGATCATCGACCCTACCGCCGTCGATGCGGGCGGGCGCGTGGTGTTCGGCGCCACGGTGGAGCTCGAGGACGAGAACACCGGCGACACCGTGACCTACCAGATCGTCGGCGAGGACGAAGCCGATCTCAAGGAAGGACTGATCAACATCTCCAGCCCGATCGCGCGCGCGCTGATCGGCAAGGAAGAGGGCGACACCGCCGAGGTCCAGGCCCCGGGCGGCCTGCGCCGCTACGAAGTGGTGGCGGTGCGCTACGTCTGAGCTGCCCCATGGCGAAGTTCGCACCGCAACTGCAAGAGCGCCTGCCGGCGCTGGCCGCCGCGCTGTGGTGGGGGGGCTTGAGCGTCATCGGCTTCCTTGCCGTGCCCCTGCTGTTTGCCCACCTGCCCAGCCCGGCCATGGCCGGGCGCATGGCGGCCACGCTGTTCGCGGCCCAGACCTGGGTGTCGGTGGCCTGCACGGCGCTGCTGCTGGTGCTGGCCAAGCGCCGCCATGCCGAGGCCGAGGAGCCCTGGGCGCGCGATGTGCTGGTGTGGGTGATCGTCGGCATGCTGCTGGCGCTGCTGGTGCAGTTCGGCGTCTCGCCGCGCATCGTGGCGAAGCAGGACCTGCGCCTGTGGCACAGCGTCGGCACCGCGATGTATGCCGTGCAGTGGCTGTGCGCGCTGCGCGTGCTGTGGCGCTGCTGCGCGCCCGCGCGTTGAGAACGGCCCGTGCCGGAAAAAGAAAAAGGCGGTTCGAGACCGCCTTTTTTGTGCCGCGCCTATTCGCGCCAGTGCTCGCCCACCCAGGTGGCCGGCTTGATGAAGCGAAAGCGCCGGTTGCGCCGGCCCGCCAGTGCATCGGGCGGATTGCATTCGCCATGGAAGATCACGACACGCGCGCCCGCGGGCACGAACGGCGGTTTCCAGTAATTGGTCGGCCAGGCGGGGATGCCATGGTACTTGAAGCTCGGGCACCATTCGGCGGGCCAGTACTGCAGCTTGCCCTGGCGGTGCAGGAAGTCCGACAGGTACGCCTGCTCGTTGCGGAACTTGCTGCGGATCTCGTCGAAGTGGCTGCGGAAGTAGGCGAGCACGTCGGGGTGCGCGCCCAGCTCCCAGCGGTAGACGGAGGAATTGCCCGTGATCCGCCAAGGACGCTTGTAGTCGTGGATGATGCGGAACTCGCCCGGCAGCGTGAAGAAGTCGTCGAGCGGGCCCGTGACGACCACGTCCACGTCGAGGAACAGCGCCGTGCCGCGCAAGCCGTGCAGGTCCTCGGTGAAGGTCGCCAGCTTGGTCCAGCCGCGCTCGGGCAGGCCCGCAGGCAAGTCCAGCGAGGGGATCGGCAGGCACTGCACCTCGGGGCGAATCCCCTGGCTGTCGTCGGTCAGGCAGACAAAGCGAAAATCACCCTGCAGATGGCGCCGCACCATGGCGTAGAGCCGGTTGACGTACTCGGGGCCGTATTTGGTGCCCCACTTCATGCAGATGACGTGGCGCTCGCGCGCCGCGGGAGTCGAAATGTCGGTCATGGACAACGCAGCCGGTCTTCAGTCGCCCTGCTGGCGCTTCTTGACGGATTTCTGCTTGACCTTGGCGCGCTTGATCGTGCCGCCGGCCGTGAGGCGCTGGTTGCCCAGCACGCGCAGCTGCTTGACTTCGGGGCGCTGGCCGCCGCGGGAGCTGAACTTGAGCACCTTGACGTCGCGTGGGCCGGGCATGCGGTCCTCGTCGACGGTCTTTTCCTTCTCGGGAATCGGGCGCCACAGCACCAGCAGCTTGCCGATGTGCTGGATCGGCGCGGCGTCCAGCTCGTCGGCCAGCTGTTGGTAGATCTGGTCGCGCGCGGCGCGGTCGTCGTTGAAGACGCGGACCTTGATCAGGCCGTGCGCATTCAGGGCCGCGTGTATTTCTTTTTGCACGGCGGGCGTGAGGCCATCGCCGCCGATCATGACCACGGGGTCGAGATGGTGGGCGTTGGCGCGGTGTTCCCGGCGCTGTGCGGGAGTCAATTGAATTTGGGGCATGGCCCGTATTATCCAGTCAGGACGTAATCAGCATGAAAACCAAGACCAAAAGCAAGAAGGTCAATAAGGCATGGCTCAATGACCATGTCAACGACACCTATGTGAAACTCGCGCAGAAGGAGGGCTTTCGCGCCCGCGCGGCCTACAAGCTCAAGGAGATCGACGAGCAGCTGGGGCTGATCCGCCCTGGCGACTTCGTGGTCGACCTGGGCTCCACGCCCGGCGCCTGGAGCCAGTACGTGCGCCGCAAGCTCTCGCCCCAGGGCGCGGCCGTGGGCGAGCTCAACGGCCGCATCGTCGGCCTGGACCTGCTGCCTATGGAGCCCATCGAGGGCGTGCACTTCATCCAGGGCGACTTCCGCGAGGAAGCGGTGCTGGCCGAGCTCGAGGCGGTGCTGGAGGGCAGGAAGGTCGACGTGGTGGTTTCCGACATGGCGCCCAACCTGTCGGGCATCGACTCGATCGACGCGGCGCGCATCTCGCTGCTGATCGAGCTGGCGGTGGATTTCACCAGGCAGCACATGAAGCCCGAGGGCGCGCTGGTGGTGAAGCTGTTCCACGGCAGCGGCTATACGCAGCTGGTGGACCTGTTCAAGCAGACCTTCAAGGTGGTCAAGCCGATCAAGCCCAAGGCCTCGCGCGACAAGTCCTCCGAAACCTTTCTGGTCGGAATGGGCCTGAAATGAAAGTGCCGGACAAGGCGGCCGCGCAACGAAAGGCCATGCCCCCGGGGGCGAGATGAAGGGATTTATGGGCCCCCAGGCTTGAAGCACCTAAAATGCTCCCCAAATGGGTCATGAAGATTTCGTGATCCTTTCCCTGCATTCCATCTGGAGCCCCGCTTGAACAATCAGTGGTTTTCAAAAATTGCCGTGTGGCTGGTCATCGCCATGGTGCTGTTTACGGTGTTCAAACAATTCGACAACCGTACCAGCGCTGCGTCCGGCTACATCGGCTATTCCGAATTTCTGGACGAAGTTCGCAACAACCGCATCAAGAGCGTGATCCTTCCGGACGGGCAGGGCGGCTCCGAGATCACGGCGGTCACGACCGATGGCCGCAAGCTGCGCACGACGGGCACCTACATGGACCGTGGCCTGGTCGACGACCTGCTCAAATACAACGTCGTTTTCGACAACAAGCCGCGCGAGGAAGGCTCGGTGCTGATGTCCCTGCTCGTGAGCTGGGGCCCGATGCTGCTGCTGATCGGCGTGTGGGTGTATTTCATGCGCCAGATGCAGGGTGGCGGCAAGGGTGGCGCGTTCAGCTTCGGCAAGAGCAAGGCGCGCATGCTCGACGAGAACAACAATACCGTCACCTTTGCCGATGTCGCGGGCTGCGACGAAGCCAAGGAAGAGGTCAAGGAAGTCGTCGACTTCCTCAAGGACCCGAGCAAGTTCCAGAAGCTCGGCGGCCGCATTCCGCGCGGCCTGCTGCTGGTCGGCCCTCCGGGTACCGGCAAGACGCTGCTGGCCAAGTCGATTGCCGGCGAAGCCAAGGTGCCTTTCTTCAGCATCTCCGGTTCGGACTTCGTCGAGATGTTCGTCGGCGTGGGCGCGGCACGCGTGCGCGACATGTTCGAGAACGCCAAGAAGAACGCTCCGTGCATCATCTTCATCGATGAAATCGATGCGGTGGGCCGCCAGCGCGGCGCCGGTGTCGGCGGTGGCAATGACGAGCGCGAGCAGACTCTCAACCAGATGCTGGTCGAGATGGACGGCTTCGAGACCAACATGGGCGTGATCGTCGTGGCTGCCACGAACCGCCCCGACATTCTCGACGCCGCGCTGCTGCGCCCCGGCCGCTTCGACCGCCAGGTCTACGTGACGCTGCCCGACATCCGCGGCCGCGAGCAGATCCTCAACGTGCACATGCGCAAGGTGCCCGTGAGCCAGGACGTGAACGCCGCCGTCATTGCCCGCGGCACGCCCGGCATGTCGGGCGCCGACCTGGCCAACCTGTGCAACGAGGCCGCGCTGATGGCCGCGCGCCGCAACGCGCGTACCGTCGAGATGCAGGACTTCGAGAAGGCCAAGGACAAGATCATCATGGGCCCCGAGCGCAAGTCGATGGTCATGCCCGAGGAAGAGCGCCGCAACACCGCCTATCACGAGGCCGGCCATGCGCTGATCGGCAAGCTGCTGCCCAAGTGCGATCCGGTGCACAAGGTCACGATCATCCCGCGCGGCCGCGCGCTGGGCGTGACCATGAGCCTGCCCGAGAAGGACCGCTACTCCTATGACAAGGAGTTCATGCTGAACCAGATCGCGATGCTGTTCGGCGGGCGCATCGCCGAGGAAGTGTTCATGCACCAGATGACCACGGGTGCCAGCAACGACTTCGAGCGCGCCACGCAGATCGCGCGCGACATGGTCACGCGCTACGGCATGACCGAGGCGCTGGGCCCGATGGTCTATGCGGAAAACGAGGGCGAGGTGTTCCTGGGACGCTCGGTGACCAAGACCAACAACGTCAGCGAGCAGACCATGCAGAAGGTCGATGAAGAGGTGCGCCGCATCATCGACGAGCAGTACAGCCTGGCACGCAAGCTGATCGAGGACAACAGCGACAAGATGCATGCCATGGCCAAGGCGATGCTCGAATGGGAAACCATCGATTCCGAGCAGCTCGACGACATCATGGCCGGCCGCGCGCCGCGCCCGCCCAAGGACTGGACACCGCGCACGCCTTCCTCGGGCGGCGACGACACCAGCGGCGGCACCCCTGCGGTGAAGCCGGCGCCAGGTGCCGATGCCGCGCCGACCGCCGCCTGACCGGCGTACGGGCAAACTGACAGCGGGGCCTGCGGGCCCCGTTTTCTATGGTTCCTTTGATTCGAGAGGCATGAACATGCAGCAATGGCAGACCAGCCGCTTCCTGCTGGACCTGGAGCGTCCGCTGGTGATGGGCATCGTCAACATCACGCCGGATTCCTTTTCCGATGGCGGCCGGCATGGCGGCGTGTCCGGGGCGCTGGCGCACTGCGAGCGGCTGATCCGGGAGGGGGCGCATATCCTCGACATCGGCGGAGAATCGACACGCCCTGGCAGTCCGGCCGTGGGCCTCGAGGAGGAACTGGCGCGCGTGCTGCCGCTGGTGCGCGAAGCGGTGAAGCTGGGCGTGCCGGTTTCGGTCGACACCTACAAGACCGAGGTCATGCAGGCGGTGCTGGAGCTGGGCGCGGACATCATCAACGACATCTGGGCGCTGCGCCAGCCGGGCGCCGCGCAGGTGGTGGCCAGCCATGCGCAATGCGGGGTCTGCCTGATGCACATGCACAGCGTGCCGCAAAGCATGCACCGCGAGCACATGCAGGGCGACGTCGTGCCGCAGGTGCGCGCGTTCCTCCAGGCAGCCGCCGAGGGCCTGCAGGCGCTGGGCGTGGCGCGCGAGCGCATCGTGCTGGATGCGGGCACGGGCTTCGGCAAGACCGTGGCGCAGAATTTCACGCTGCTGGCGCGCGGGGCCGAGCTGGCGGCGCTGGGCTATCCGCTGCTCGCGGGCTGGTCGCGCAAGGGCTCGCTGGGCGAGGTCACGGGCCTGCCGGTGGACCAGCGCCTGGTGCCCAGCGTGGCCGCGGCGCTGCTGTCGGTCGAGCATGGCGCGCGCATCGTGCGCGTGCATGACGTGCGCGAGACGGTGGCGGCGCTGCAGGTGTGGCAGGCCATGCGCGACAATGGCGCTCTTGCCGGCTGAGTTTCCGGCTTCAGATTGACTCTTTCTCAAGGCTGGCTATGGCTCGTGAATATTTCGGCACCGATGGCATCCGGGGCACCGTCGGGCATGCGCCCATCACCCCGGATTTCGTGCTGCGGCTTGCGCATGCCGTGGGACGCGTGCTGCGCCGCAGCGAGCGGCGTCCCACGGTGCTGATCGGCAAGGACACGCGCATTTCGGGCTACATGCTGGAAAGCGCGCTCGAATCGGGCTTCAATTCCGCAGGCGTCGATGTCGTGCTGCTCGGCCCGCTGCCCACGCCTGGCGTGGCCTACCTGACCCGTGCGCAGCGCGCGAGCCTGGGCGTGGTGATCAGCGCCAGCCACAATCCCTATCCCGACAACGGCATCAAGTTCTTCAACGCCCAGGGCAGCAAGCTGCCCGACAGCTGGGAGGAGGAGGTCGAGCGCGCCTTGACCGAGGCGCCGGTCTGGGCCGATTCCGCCGCCCTGGGCAAGACCCGCAGGCTCGACGACGCCGCCGGTCGCTACATCGAATTCTGCAAGAGCACCTTCGCACACGACCTCACGCTCAAAGGTCTGAAGATCGTGGTCGATGCGGCGCATGGCGCGGCCTACCAGATCGCCCCGAAGGTGTTCCATGAGCTGGGCGCCGAGGTGGTGGCCATGGGTTGCGCGCCCAATGGCCTGAACATCAACGACGAGGTGGGCGCGACGCACCCGCAGGCCATGGTGCGCGCCGTGCAGGCGCATGGGGCGGATTACGGCATCGCGCTCGACGGCGACGCCGACCGGCTGCAGATGGTCGATGCCGCGGGCCGGCTCTACAACGGCGACGAACTGCTGTACCTGCTGGCCGCCGACCGGCTGGCGCGCGGCGAAGCCGTGCCGGGCGTGGTCGGCACGCTGATGACCAATCTCGCGGTGGAGTCGGCGCTCAAGGCGCAGGGCGTGGGCTTCGTGCGCGCCAAGGTCGGCGACCGCTATGTGCTGGAAGAGCTGGCGCGCCATGGCTGGCTGCTGGGGGGCGAGGGCTCGGGCCACCTGCTGGCGCTGGACCGCCACACCACGGGCGACGGCCTGGTCAGCGCGCTGCAGGTGCTGCAGGCCTGCGTGCGCGGCGGCAGGACGCTTGCGCAGTGGCTCGAAGCCGTGCCGCTGTATCCCCAGGAACTGATCAACGTGCGGCTGGCGCCGGGGCAGGACTGGAAGGGCAGCGCGCGGCTTGAGCAGGCCCTGCAGTCCGTGCAGGCCGAGCTCGGCGACAGCGGCCGGGTGCTGATACGCCCCAGCGGCACCGAACCCCTGCTGCGCGTCATGGTTGAAGCACGCGATGCCCAGCAGGCAAGCCGCTGCGCGCGGCAGCTTGCCGAGGCGGTCCAGGCGGGGTGAGGCGCGTTTCCTGAAGATTCGGTGCCTGCGGCGGGGCAACCCGGGCGGCTCGCCCGGGCAGGCTCACCACGAACGGTCGAGCGCGCGGGCATCGCATGCAGCGCACGCCATGGGCACCGCGGCGCGGCAGATGCTCAGGCTCTTCCCTTCAGGAAGTCCAGCAGTTCCTCCCCAGGCGGCAGCGGCCGGCTGAAGTAATAGCCCTGGGCCTCGTCGCAGCCCATGTCGCGCAGGAACTGCAGCTGGGCGTCGGTCTCCACCCCCTCGGCAGTGGTCTGCATGCCCAGTGCCTGGGCCATGCGGATGATGGCGCTGACGATGGCGCGGTCGTTGCCGTCGTGGTCCAGGTCCTGCACGAACGACTGGTCGATCTTGAGCTTGTAGATCTGGAAGCGCTTGAGCTGGCTCAGCGAGGAATAGCCGGTGCCGAAATCGTCGATCGACAGGCGTACGCCGCGCGAGCGCAGCTGGTCCATGGTCTCGGTCGCGGTGCGCGGGTCGTTGACGGCCACGCCTTCGGTCAGCTCCAGCTCCAGCGCATCGGGCGGGACCGCGGCGGCATGCAGTATCTGGCTGACCAGGTCGGGCAGCTGCGGCTGGTGGAACTGGATGGCCGACAGGTTGACGGCGATCTTGAGCTCGGCCAGGCCCGCGCTGCGCCAGGCCTTGAGCTGCGCCACGGCATTGCGCAGCACCCATTCGCCGATCTGCAGGATCTGGCCCGTGTCCTCGGCGACGGGGATGAACTCGGAGGGCGAAATGGGACCGAGCTTGGGGTGGTTCCAGCGTAGCAGCGCCTCGACGCTGTGCACCCGGCCGGTGCGGATGCGCACCTGGGGCTGGTAGTGCAGCTGCAGCTCGTCGCGATCGAGGGCGCGGCGCAGCGCGTTCTCCAGCTGCAGCGCACGCAGCGACTGGGCGCGCATCTCGGGCGTGAAGAAGCGGTAGGTGTTGCGGCCGTCGAGCTTGGCGTGGTACATCGCGACGTCGGCCGACTGCGTCAGCGTGTCGAAGTCCATGCCGTCCTGCGGGTACAGGGCGATGCCCATCGAGGGCGCCATGGTCAGCTCGTGGTGGTCGATCTGGTAGGGCTGGCGCGAAGCTTCGAGCAGCTTGTCGGCCACGCGCGCCGCGCCGTGGGCATTGGCGCCGGGCAGCAGCAGCACGAACTCGTCGCCGCCGATGCGCGAGACCGTGTCCTTCTCGCGCACCACCGAGCGCAGCCGCTTGGCGATCTGCACCAGCAGGGTGTCGCCGACGCGGTGGCCCAGCGAATCGTTGACATGCTTGAAGTGGTCCAGATCCAGGAAGATCGCTGCCAGCGGCGCGCCGTTGTCGCGCGCCAGCTGGATCGCCTGGGTGCTGCGGTCGGCCAGCAGCGTGCGGTTGGGCAGGCCGGTCAGCGGGTCGTAATGCGCCAACCAGTAGATGCGGTCCTGGTCGCGCTTGCGGTCGGCCATCTCGCGGTGCAGGTCCTCGACGGTGGCGCTGAGCTCCCGCGTGCGGTCGCGCACCTGCTGTTCGAGCTGCTCGTGCACCTTCGCCAGCGCCGCCTGGGCCTGCGTGCGTTCGGTGATGTCGTCGGTGATCCAGATCGTGCCCTGGTCGGGATCGTGGGCATCGATGAGCTTGCAGCGCACCTCGCAGATGACGGTTCCGCCATCCTTCCTGGAGAGCATCATCTCGCCTTCGAAGCTCAAGCCCACGGTCAGCTGGCGCGCGATGTTCTGCTCCAGCCGCTCCCATTCGGCGGCGCTGGCGAACCAGTGGCGCGCGCTGGTGCCGATCAGCTCGCCCGGCCCGTAGCCGAGCATGGTCTCGAAGTGGCCGTTGCAGCGCGTGAGATGGCCGCGGCGCATGAAGATGATGCCCACGCTCGCATGGTCGAACAGCAACTGCCGCTCGCGCAGCGCGGTGTTGAGCAGGGCCTGGGCCTGGCGCTGCGCGTCGATGTCGTCGAGGGTCCAGACCGAGCCTTCCCCGGGCGCCTGCGGGTCGATGAGCCGGCCGCTGACGTCGCCCCAGAATAGCGTGCCGTCCTGGCGGCGCAGCTGGCATTCGGTGCGGAAGGTCAGCCCCTGGAGCATGCGTGTGCGCGCCGCGCGGGCCAGGCGCAGGAAGCTTCTGGCATCGGGGTGGAGCGACGTTCCAGTGCACCCCGCAAGCTCCCGGGCCGAGGCGTAGCCGAGGATCTCGGCAAAGCGCTCGTTGCAACGCACGATCTCCTGGCCATGCATGAAGGCGATGCCCACTCCGGCACTCGCCAAAAGAGTGTGCTGCTCGCGCTGGATGCGTTCGACTGCGTCAGGCAAGACGGTATGGGAGGAGGGCACGGAGGGGCGCTCGGGCAAAGGGTGTGGATGTGGCGTTCAGGCAGGCACGCAAAATGTTATGAAGTGTAGCATTGACACCAATTTGCATCCACTTGGCGACCCCGACGAAACCGCCCCTGCTAAGGCTGGGGTGCAGTCGCAGTGCTCCACCCATCCGATTCCCGCGGCCGCAACCCAAAGAGCAGGCCATGGCGCAGCGAGCCCTGCGTGACGCGCATTTCCTCGATGCCGAACAGCTGGAACACGGCCTGCATCACGCTCACGCCGCCGCCAATCACCGGCCGCAGCTCCTCGCGCAGGCCGGCCAGCTGCACCTGGCTGCTGTGCCCCTGCAGCTGCAGCTGTGCCTGCAGCCAGTGCAGCCCCGGCCGCGTGATCAGCCCGGGCGGATGACGCTGGGGGCCGCCAGCCTGGGCCGCCAGCACCCGGCTGATGGCGCCGGCCGTGCCCGAGGCGCCGTAGGCCTGCTCCCAATGCGCGGCGGAGAAATCCA
Organism: Comamonas endophytica; assembly: GCF_023634805.2. Lineage (NCBI taxonomy): Bacteria > Pseudomonadati > Pseudomonadota > Betaproteobacteria > Burkholderiales > Comamonadaceae > Comamonas > Comamonas endophytica. The sequence continues at coordinate 634,285 of NZ_CP106881.1, read as the reverse complement.
CCGCCAGCGGCTGCAGCAGCGCGCGGGCACTGTCGAGGGCCGCGTCGAACTGCTCCGGCCGCAGGCCGCCGTCGGCGAAATGCCGCAGCGACCAGGCCACGCTGCCGATCTCCACCGAACGCGTGCGCTGCGCGGCAAAGCCCTGGCCCAGGCACACCTCGGTCGAGCGTCCGCCGATGTCGACCACCAGGCGGCGGCGGTTCGAGGGCGGCAGCAGCCTCGCCACCCCTTGGTAGATCAGCCGGGCCTCCTCCTCGCCATCGATGACTTCGATGGGCACCCCGAGGATCGCACTGCCGCGCGCGAGGAAGTCGTCGCGGTTGGTGGCTTCGCGCAGGGTCTGCGTCGCCACGGCGCGCACCCGCTGCGGCGGCAGGCCGGCGATCAGCGCGGCGAAGCGCTGCAGGCAGGCCCAGCCGCGCTCCATGGCCTCGCGGCTGAGCCGGCCCTGGGCGTCCAGCGAGCCTCCCAGGCGGATGGTTTCCTTGCGACAGGTGTGTGACACAAGGCGGCCGCCGGCGAAATGTCCGATTTCCAGCAGGCAGCTGTTGGAGCCGATATCGATCGCGGCAAGCAGGCTGGCGTCGTGCATGGAAAGCAAAGAGGTCAAAAAGCGGGCAGCTTAGCACCTTAGCCTGGCCGCGTACGCATCCGTGCCAGCCGCCGACGCAAGATTGCCCCTGTCATGCAGGGCATCCACTGTCATCTCGCTGACACAAATGCGGTCGATACTCGGCGGTGCCGCGTCTTTTGCACATAGTAGGATTGTTTGTGACCCCCCTGACCTCTACACAGCCGGAGCGCGCCGCCCCCAGCGAGGCCGATGCGGCTGGCTTGAATCCGCAGACCCGGGAGGCGCCGGCGCAGGCCGAATCGGCGGCCGTGCCGCCCCTGGATGAAGCGGTGGCGCCGCCTGCGGACACCTTTGCCGAAGCACCGGGCGCAGCAGCGGGCGTGCTGCTCGACCGGGACCACAGCATCCTGGCGTTCAACGACCGGGTGCTCGACTGGGCCGTGCGCGACGATGTGCCGCTGCTCGAGCGCCTGCGCTATCTGTGCATCGTTTCCTCCAATCTGGATGAATTCTTCGAGGTCCGCGCGGCGCCGCACATCACCGCCGAACTCAGTGGAGACGGCCAGGGCGCGTACACGTCGGCGACCTTCCAGGCGCTGATGGAGCAGGCCCATGACCTGGTGGCGCGGCAGTACGAGCTCTACAACAAGGCCCTGGTGCCGGCCTTCGCGCGCCAGGGCATCCGCATCGTCTCGCATGGCGAGCGCTCGAGCGCACAGCGCCGCTGGGTGCGCGAGTATTTCCTGTCCGAGGTCCGGCCGCTGCTGATTCCGCTCGGGCTGGACCCGGCGCATCCATTCCCGCAGGTCGCGAACAAGGCGTTGAATTTCATCGTCCGGCTCAAGGGACCGGATGCGTTCGGCCGCACCAACGAGGTGGCGATCGTCAAGGTGCCGCGGGCCTTGCCGCGGCTGGTGCGGCTGCCGGCCAAGGTGGCGGGCAAGCAGCGCCTGTTCGTCAGCCTCTCGAGCATCGTGCGCGCCCACCTCAAGGAGCTGTTCCCGGGGCGAGAGGTGGTCGAGTTCTCGCAGTTCCGCGCCACGCGCCATTCGGAGCTGGCAGTGGACGAGGAAGACGTGGGCAACCTGCGCATGGCATTGCGCCAGGGGCTGCACCACCGCCACTACGGCCAGGCCGTGCGCCTGGAAGTGTCCTCCAGCTGCTCCCCGTTTCTTGCGGAACTGCTGCTGGCGCAGTTCCACCTGCCGCCGCAGGCGCTGTTCCGCGTGCAGGGCCCGGTCAATCTGGTGCGCCTGGGGCAGCTCGTCGACCTGGTCAACGATCCCTCGCTGCTGTTCCCGCCGTGGCAGCCGGCGTGGCCGCGCCAGCTGCAGCGCGGCGTGTCGGTCATGGCCCAGCTGCGCCAGCGCGATGTCCTGATCCACCAGCCCTTCGAGAGCTTCGAGGGCGTGCTGGCCCTGCTGCGCGAGGCGGTGAACGACCCGCAGGTGCTGGTGATCAAGCAGACCATCTACCGCACCGGCTCCGATTCGGAGCTGATGGACCTGCTGGCCGAAGCCGTGCGCCGCGGCAAGGAGGTCATGGCCGTGGTCGAGCTCAAGGCACGTTTCGACGAGGAGGCCAACATCAACTGGGCCGAGACGCTGGAGCGGGTCGGCGCCCAGGTGGTCTATGGCGTGGTCGGCCTCAAGACCCATGCCAAGATGATGCTGATCACGCGGCGCGAGGGCCGGCGCCTGCGCCGCTACGGGCACCTGTCCACGGGCAACTACAACCTGCGCAGCGCCAGGCTCTACACCGATCTGGGCTATATGACGTCGGACCCGACGGTGACGGCCGACATGGACGAGGTGTTCAACCACCTGGCCAGCCACAACCGCCTGCCGCAGCTGCAATGCCTGGTCATGGCGCCGTTCCATCTGCACAGCCGGATGATCGCCTTGATCGGCCAGACGGGCGAGGCCGCAGCCAAGGGGCAGCCGGCGCGCATCGTGGCCAAGATGAATGCGCTGACCGACGAGGCGCTGATCCATGCGCTGATCGCGGCCGGGCGCAAGGGCGTGCATATCGACCTGATCGTGCGCGGCGCCTGCATGCTCGCGCCGCAGGTTCCCGGGCTCACCGACAACATCCGCGTGCGCTCGGTGATCGGCCGCTTCCTGGAGCATACCCGGGTGTTCTACTTCCGCCAGGGCGAGAAGGAGAACCTCTACCTGTCCAGCGCCGACTGGATGAACCGCAACATGATGCGGCGCATCGAGCTGGCCTGGCCGGTGCGCGATGCGGCGCTGCGCCAGCAGATCATCGACGAGTGCCTGGTGGCCTATCTGCATGACGACCGCGATGCCTGGACGCTGAACCCCGACGGCACCTACACCCGCGCGCCGCGCCCCCAGCAGGGCAACGGCGCGCAGAACGCGCTGATGGGGCGCTACGGGCCGCCGCTGCTGGCGCTGCCCAATTGATCCGCTCAGGCACCCGCGCAGCGGGTGCTTTTTCATTCAAGGCACCCGCGCAGCAGGTGCTTTTTCATTCAAGGCACCCGCGCAGCAGGTGCTTTTTTTATTGCCAGTCCAGATCCAGCTGCCAGGAGGTCCTGAGCCAGGCCTGCTGCTCTTCCTGCAGCAGGAAAGCGGACTGGGGATAGGCCTGGGACCAGGCGCTGCTGGCGCTGAGCCTGAAGCGCTGGCCCTCGGCGGCGATCCGCAGGCTGGCGAGTTCGGGCGGGCGCCGGGCATGGCACAGCAGCACCGCCAGGCGCAGGGCCAGCAGTGAATGGACGCGCTGGGGCTCGGTCAGCATTTCGGGCTCCAGCTTGCGCAGCTTGCCGCGCTGCCCGCACACCAGCTGGGCCAGCAGCCCGCGCTCGGCCTGGGTGAAGCCCGCGGCCGAGGTGTTCTGCAGCACGTAGGCGCCATGGCGGTGGTAGTTGCTGTGCGCGATGTGGCTGCCGATCTCGTGCAGCAGCGCCGCATGGCGCAGCGCTTCATGGTGTTCGGGCGCGGTGTGGGGCGCCAGCTGCTCCAGCAGGTTGCGCGCCACGCCGGCCACGCGCTGCGCCTGGCCCGTGTCGACGCAGAATTTCTGCATCAGGCCCTGCACCGCCGCGCTGCGCAGGTCGGTGCAGGGCGGTGCCTGCTCGACGAGCGTGTAGAGCACCCCCTGGCGCAGCGCGCCTTCGGCCACCTGCAGCGAGCGCAGCTGCAAGAGGTCGAACAGCGCCTGCATGATGCTCACGCCGCCGGCAATGACGGCGCGGCGCTCTTCCTTGAGGCCGGCCAGCCGGATCTGGTCGGTGGTCTGGGCGCGCACCAGGCAGTCGTGCAGCCATTCGAGCCCTTCGGCGTCGATGACGCCGCTGGTGCGGCCATTGGCCGCCAGGATGTCGCCGATGGCCGCCGCCGTGCCTGAAGAGGCATAGACCGCGTCCCAGTCGCCCGCATGCAGCGTGTCCAGCGCCTCGTCGAGCACTGCGCGCGCTGCCACGGCCGCCAGCGAGAAGGCGGCGCGGCTCAGTTCGCCCTTGGGGAAATAGCGCTGCGACCAGGCCACGCTGCCCAGGCGCAGAGACAGCGCCTGCTGCGTCTCCTGCTGGCGCCCGAGCACCAGCTCGGTCGAACGTCCGCCGATGTCGATGACCAGGCGGCGTTCATCGGAGGCCGGCAGCAGGCTGCTCACGCCGCGGTAGATCAGCCGGGCTTCCTCCTCGCCGCCGATGATCTCGATCGGATAGCCCAGCAGCTCGGCGCCGCGGCGCACGAAGGCCTCGCGGTTGCGCGCCTCGCGCAGGGTCTGGGTCGCGACCGCGCGCACCTGGGTCGCGGGAAAGCCGGCCAGGCGCTCGCCGAAGCGCGCCAGGCAGTCCCAGCCGCGCTGCATCGCTTCTTCGGAGAGATAGCGGTCGGCATCGAGCCCGCCGCCCTGGCGCACCGTCTCCTTAAGGTATTCCACGCGCTGGAAGTGGTGATGGGAAAAGTTGCCGATCTCCAGCCGGAAGCTGTTGGATCCAAGGTCGATGGCGGCGAACAGGTTCTGAGCGGTCATTCTGCGCCTGGGTTGAGTGCAAAGAAATGCGGCGCGTGCCGCATGGCACTCGCCGTGGGGCACAAGCGTACACCACGGACGATGGCAGCTTTGTGAAAGGGCCACAGAAAATTGTGACAGCTCGCCCTTGCTGCGCCCGCTTGCCGTGCGACGCAAGGGCCTGGCGTTCCTCGGCAGTGCAACGGGACTACGTCCAGGTGCATGAGGCTTTCAATCAACGATGTACAATAGACAAAAACTATTAAACTGATTATATTAATAGAATTACTTAAATTCGGGCAATCATGATGGGTTAGGCAACTCCTGCAAAACCTTGCTGACAAGCGCCCTCTTAGCTATTGGAGATGACCATGTCAAAGGTGGAGTCGTTTGGTTTCAGGAAAAGTTCCATGGCAGTCGCTGTGACCTGCACATTGCTGGGATACAGCAGCATTGCGTTGGCGGGGAACTCTTCCTCCCGGCCAGCGCGCAAGCAACAGGATGTGGGGGCGCCAGCGAATCCGCAGGCGGCTGCTTCGGCGCGGCCGCTCAATGCTCCCTTCGGGCCAGCCGGCCCGCTGGATGGCCACAGTGCGTCGGCAGCCGCTGCGTCTGGAGTCGATATGCCGACAGCCGCTGCATCGGCAGCCGCTGCATCGGCAGCTGTCCAAAAGCCAGCGATACGAACAAATGTGGGGGCATCGTGGAGCCTTCTTGACAGATTGATGCTGCCGCCGAGCCAAATTTCTCAGCGCCACCGACCAGAACAGGATTCTGGAAATGATGGATGGGAGTCGGATGCGGACGCGGAGCAATATGCCAAGCAGAACCGGGCTGAGATCCAGAAAATGTTTCAGGCTGAAAAAGAGCTGGAACTCAAGGCACGGGAAAACACGCAGAAAAACGAGCAGAAAAGGGCACTGCGAGCGGCAGCGAAGCACAATCGCAGCTTGCAGGTTTCGGACGATGAAGAAAAAAAAGAGCAGGAACGCAAGGCACCAGGAACTACACAGAAAAGGGCGGAGAAAAAGGCACCGGGAGTGGTGAAAGACGGTGGTCAAAGCTTGCAGGACTTATTGCGTGCGACCCTGCAGAGCAATAGGCGTCGAGTCCATGACCCGGATGACGTTCCAACTGCACCCGCGCCCAGGACAGATGAGCGGCCCCCGAAGCTAGCGCCCGAAAGGCGAGATATACCGGCACTGCTCAACGTGATTTCCCCCCAAAGAGTGGCGCAGGCGCAGGCGCGGGCCGAGGCGCAGAAGCAGGCACAGCCAATAGCACCGCAAGCACCGGATGCACCGGATGCACCGGGACTTGCAGCCGACGTTCCGCCCGCACCGCCACTGGCACCCGGCATGTCGTTTGCCCCGGCACCCGCAGCAGCGCAGCCCGCGCAGGTACCGCCCGCACCGCCGCTGGCACCCGGCATGTCGTTTGCCCCGGCACCCGCGGAAGCGCCGCCCGCGCAGGTACCGCCCGCACCGCCACTGGCACCCGGCATGTCGTTTGCCCCGCCACCCGCAGCAGCGCAGCCCGCGCAGGTACCGCCTGCACCGCCACTGGCACCCGGCATGTCGTTTGCCCCGGCACCCGCGGAAGCGCCGCCCACGCAGGTACCGCCCGCACCGCCACTGGCACCCGGCATGTCGTTTGCCCCGCCACCCGCAGCAGCGCAGCCCGCGCAGGTACCGCCCGCACCGCCACTGGCACCCGGCATGTCGTTTGCCCCGGCACCCGCGGCGGCGCCGCCCACGCAGGTACCGCCCGCACCGCCACTGGCACCCGGCATGTCGTTTGCCCCGGCACCCGCGGCAGCACAGCCCGCGCAGGTACCGCCAGCACCGCCGCTGGCACCCGGCATGTCGTTTGCCCCGGCACCCGCGGCAGCGCCGCCCGCGCAGGTACCGCCCGCACCGCCGCTGGCACCCGGCGTGTCGTTTGCCCCGCCACCCGCAGCAGCGCCGCCCGCGCAGGTACCGCCTGCACCGCCACTGGCACCCGGCATGTCGTTTGCCCCGGCACCCGCGGAAGCGCCGCCCGCGCAGGTACCGCCCGCACCGCCTCTGCCACCCGGCGTGTCGTTTGCCCCGCCACCCGCAGCAGCGCCGCCCGCGCAGGTACCGCCCGCACCGCCTCTGCCACCCGGCGTGTCGTTTGCCCCGCTACCCGCGGCGGCGCCGCCCGCGCAGGTACCGCCCGCACCGCCTCTGCCACCCGGCGTGTCGTTTGCCCCGGCACCCGCGGCAGCGCCGCCCACGCAGGTACCGCCCGCACCGCCGCTGGCACCCGGCATGTCGTTTGCCCCGCCACCCGCGGCAGCGCCGCCCGCGCAGGTACCGCCCGCACCGCCACTGGCACCCGGCATGTCGTTTGCCCCGCCACCCGCGGCAGCGCAGCCCGCGCAGGTACCGCCTGCACCGCCACTGGCACCCGGCATGTCGTTTGCCCCGGCACCCGCGGAAGCGCCGCCCACGCAGGTGCCGCCCGCACCGCCGCTGGCACCCGGCATGTCGTTTGCCCCGGCACCCGCGGCAGCGCAGCCCGCGCAGGTACTGCCCGCATCGCCGCTGGCACCCGGCATGCCGTTTGCACCGGCGCCTCGGGTGGCACAGCCCGTTTTGGCCGTCACTGTTCCGGTAGCCACGGCTGCGCCAGCGACGCCTGCGGCCTTGCCGGTCAAGGCTTCGCGCAAGCGGCCCGCCGATATGCTCATCGACACCGATACCCGCCTGGAGTTCGACGGCAGGATGGGCCGCGCGGTCAAGCTCATCAAGCTGGGAACTGGCACGCTGGTGCTGAACCATGCGGGCGAGATGCGTGAGGGCGTGCATCTCAAGAAAGGCCGCATCGAACTGGGGCATGCCCAGGGGCTGGGTACGGGCACCCTGTTCATGGACGATGGCAGTACCATTGATCTCGTGGCCGATGGCATGCACATTGCCAATCCGCTGCACATGACCGGCAGCGATGATCCGGAAATCCATACCAGCGGCAACCATGCGACCTGGGATGGCGCCATCACCGGCGCCGGCTTCCTGACCAAGCAGGGCGCCGGCAGCCTGACTTTGACGAGCGTGCATAACCGCTACACCGGGGCGACCGAGATCGCCCAGGGGACGCTGCAAGCCGGCGCGCCGAATACCTTCAGCGCGGCCTCGGCGCACAGCATTGCCGCGGACGCCGCGCTGAACCTTGCGGGGTTCGATCAGAGCATTGCCGGTCTGCACAACGGCGGCGTGGTCCAGTTCGGTGCCGCGCCGGGAGCACCAGGCACCGTGCTCACCGTCAGCGGCCCCTATGTGGGCCAGGGCGGCGAGCTGGCTGTTTCCGCCAACGCCAATGGCAGCGACCGGATGCGGCTCAGTGGCGCGGCGGCCGTGGCCAGCGGCAATACCACCGTGCGTGTCACCAATCCCGGTGACCTGGGGGCGCCCACCACGGGCGAGGACATCGAAGTCGTCGGCACCGAGAACGGCGCGCGCCTCGAGCCCGGGGCTTTTGCCCTCGCAGGCGAGCATGTGGATGCAGGCGCCTACGAATACCGCCTGCATCAGACCGACCGCAGCGCGAACCTGAAGTCGGCCTACCGCGCGGAAGTCCCGCTGGTTTCTGCGCTGCCGGCGCAGCTGCGCCAGGCCGACATCGCCATGCTCGGCAGCATGCACCAGCGCCAGGGAGGCGAACCGGGCGGCGCAGCCTCCGACCGCCGCGCCTGGGGGCGCATCCTGCGCACCGAACCCCGCATTCGCCAGCAAGGCACGGTGAGCCCGCAAAGCAGCGGCCACCTCGACGGTTTCCAGGCGGGCCTGGACCTGTATGCGGCAAGCAACGCCCAGGCCGGCGTCTATCTGGGCCAGCTCAAGGGCGATATGAGGGTCCAGGGCCTTGCCAGCGGCGTGGCCGGTAAGCATGTGGGTTTCAACCACCTGCGGGGCCGCTACCTGGGTGCCTATGCCAACTGGAAGGGCGATACCGGCCTGTATGCCGACACCGTGGTGCAGTGGGGCGAATACCGCAGCCATCTGCATGCGCAGGATAGCCACGCAACGACCAAAGCCCACAGCCGGCTGGCATCCTTCGAGGTGGGTCAGCCCCTGGCCATCGACAGCCGCTGGCAGATCGAACCCCAGGCCCAGCTGGTCTATCGCCAGCTCAGCCTGGGCGACACGGCGTTGACCCATGCAACGGTGAAGCACAAGACCCCCAGCGACTGGACGCTGCGCCTGGGCGCACGCATCAAGGGCAGCCTGATCACCAGCGCGGGCGCACTCCAGCCCTACGGAAGTGTCAATCTGTACAAGACCAGCAGCACCAGCGATGTCGCCCGCTTTGTGGCTCCTGCCATCACGACCGACATCAAGGCCCGTGGTGGCCACACGAGCACGGCGCTGGCAGCGGGTGCGGCATTGCAGGTGAACCCGCGTACCGGCTTCTACGGCGAAGTCAGCCGGCAGTGGGCCAATGGTGGGCATGCCACTGTCAAGAGCGGCGTACAAGCCGCCGTGGGGGTGAAACTGCTCTGGTGACAGCGGGGGCCCCTGAGCCGCTGCTGTCACAGACAACCATCAGTTTGTCACAGGGCCGTCATATAACGTTTTTAAAGTAGCGCACATCACAGTTTTTTCCAACCTGAGAGGTGTGTTCATGAAGTGGTCCGTGATTCAAATCCTGGCGGCTGGTGTCGTTGCCGGCTCCGGCGCGGGCAGCGCCTTCGCGCAGCAGGAAGCCACCGGCGCGGGCGCCAGCTTCCCCGCACCCCTGTACTCCAAGTGGGCGGCCGACTACAACAAGGCCACCGGCGTGAAGATCAACTACCAGTCGGTGGGTTCGAGCGCCGGCCTGAAGCAGATCGAAGCCAAGACCGTTGATTTCGGCGCTTCGGACGAGCCGATGAAGGACGCCGAACTGGCGCAAAAGGGCCTGGTGCAGTTCCCCACCGTGATCGGCGGCATCATCCCCGTGGTCAACATCGCCGGCGTGCAGCCCGGCCAGCTCAAGCTCAACGGCCAGGTGCTGGGCGACATCTACCTGGGCAAGATCACCAAGTGGAACGACGCGGCCATCGTCGCGCTGAACCCCGGCCTGAACCTGCCCAACGCCACGATCGCTCCGGTGCGCCGCGCCGACGGTTCGGGCACGACCTTCGGCTTCACCAACTACCTGAGCAAGGTCAACGCCGAGTGGAAGGAAAAGGTCGGTGAAGGCAAGGCCGTGAACTGGCCCACGGGCGCGGGCGGCAAGGGCAACGAAGGCGTCGCCGCATTCGTCGGTCGCCTGCCCAACTCCATCGGCTATGTCGAGTACGCCTATGTGAAGCAGAACAAGATGACCTACGCGCTGCTGCAGAACGCTGCCGGCAACTTCGTCGCCCCTGAAGAAGCTTCGTTCAAGGCCGCCGCCGCCGGCGCCGACTGGAGCAAGAGCTTCTACCAGATCCTGGGCAACCAGCCCGGCAAGGATGCATGGCCCATCACTTCGGCCACCTTCATCCTGATGCACAAGGTGCAGGACAAGCCGGCCCAGGCCGCCGCCGCCCTGAAGTTCTTCGACTGGGCCTTCAAGTCGGGCGACCAGACCGCCAGCGGCCTGGACTACGTGGCCATGCCCCAGGACGTGAAGAACGTGATCTACAAGTCCTGGAATGAGATCAAGGACACCTCCGGTAAAGTGATCGCTGTCAAGTAAGCAGCTCCATGGCGGTGCACTCCGGTGCACCGCCTTTTTGGTGCTTGTATTGATGAACCCCATTTTGTAGAGGCGCTCAGCGTGTCCACTCCATCGACTGCTCGTCCGATGCCCGGGTCTGTGAAGACCGCGGCAGCGTCACGCGCTCCCACTCCCCGCCGCCTGGGCCTGCTGTCCGGCGCCTGGGCCGACCGCATTTTTGCCCTGCTCGCGCGCGCTGCAGCCGTGCTGACCCTGGCGCTTCTCGCGGCCATCCTGGGCTCGCTGCTGGTGGGCGCCTGGCCCGCGATCCGCGAATACGGCCTGGGCTTCTTCACCAGCAGCGTCTGGGACCCGGTGCAGGACCAGTACGGCGGGTTGGTGATGATCTACGGCACGCTGGCCACCTCGTTCATCGCGCTGGTGATCGCCGTACCGGTGAGCTTCGGCATCGCGCTGTTCCTGACCGAGCTGTCCCCCGCCTGGCTCAAGCGCCCGCTGGGCACCGCCATCGAGCTGCTGGCGGCCGTGCCCTCCATCGTCTACGGCATGTGGGGCCTGATGGTTTTCGGCCCGGTGCTCGCCACCTACGTGCAGGCGCCGCTGCAGTCGCTGTTTTCAGGCGTGCCCTATCTCGAGGCCTTCGTGTCCGGCCCTCCCGTGGGCATCGGCATCCTGTCGGCCGGCATCATCCTGGCCATCATGATCATTCCGTTCATCGCCTCGGTCATGCGCGACGTGTTCGAAGTCACGCCGGCACTGCTCAAGGAATCGGCCTACGGCCTGGGCTCCACCACCTGGGAAGTGGTGTGGAAGGTCGTGCTGCCCTACACCAAGACCGGCGTGCTTGGCGGCGTCATGCTGGGCCTGGGCCGCGCGCTGGGTGAAACCATGGCCGTCACCTTCGTCATCGGCAACATGAACCAGCTCAACTCGGTGTCGATCTTCGAGGCCGCCAACAGCATCACCTCGGCGCTGGCCAACGAATTCGCTGAAGCCGGCGCGGGCCTGCACCAGGCCTCGCTGATCTATCTGGGCCTGATCCTGTTCTTCATCACCTTCGTGGTGCTGTCGATGTCCAAGGTGCTGCTGTCGCGGCTGAAGAAAAGCGAAGGAGCGCGTTCATGAGCCAGCTTCCTGCAAACGGCACGGCCCACCGGGTCCTGCAGGCGGCCGAGCTGGCCGCTGAACGCCAGGCGCGCTACGCCGGGCGCAAGCGCCTGAACCAGATCGCGCTGACGCTGGCGCTGGCCGCCATGGCCTTCGGCCTGTTCTGGCTGATATGGATCCTCTGGGAAACCATCCGCCTGGGCCTGGGCGGCCTGAGCATGATGCTTTTCTCGGACATGACGCCGCCGCCCAATGAAGCCGGCGGCCTGGCCAATGCGATCTTCGGCTCGGTGGTCATGGTGGGCCTGGCGACGCTGATCGGCACGCCCATCGGCATCATGGCCGGCATCTACCTGGCCGAGTACGAGCAGCGCGGCTTGCTCGCGCGCACCACGCGCTTCGTCAACGACATCCTGCTGTCCGCGCCCAGCATCGTTATCGGCCTGTTCGTCTATGCCGTGGTCGTGGCCCGCTTCAAGAGCTTCTCCGGCTTTGCCGGTGTCGTGGCGCTGGCGCTGATCGTGATTCCGGTGGTGATCCGCACCACGGAGAACATGCTGGTGCTGGTTCCGGCCAGCCTGCGCGAGGCCGCCTATGCCCTGGGCACGCCCAAGTGGAAGGTCATCACGATGGTGACGCTGCGCGCGGCGCGCGCCGGCGTGATCACCGGCGTGCTGCTGGCCGTGGCGCGCATCGCGGGCGAGACCGCGCCGCTGCTGTTCACCGCGCTGAACAACCAATTCTGGAACGCCGACCTGAGCAAGCCCATGGCCAGCCTGCCGGTGACCATCTTCAAGTTTGCCATGAGCCCCTACGAGAACTGGCAGCAGCTGGCCTGGGCCGGCGTGTTCCTGATCACGGTGGCGGTGCTGGGCCTGAACATCCTCGCACGCACGCTCACACGCCAGAAATAAGGCCAAGGAAATCTCCATGTCGACCCCTCACTCTCCCGTTTCCCCCCTGTCCTCGAAGCTGACGGTGCGCAACCTGAACTTCTACTACGGCAAGTTCCACGCCCTCAAGGGCATCAACCTGGAAATCCCCGAAAAGAAGGTCACGGCCTTCATCGGCCCCTCGGGCTGCGGCAAGTCGACGCTGCTGCGCACCTTCAACCGCATGTTCGAGCTCTACCCCGAGCAGCGCGCCCAGGGCGAGATCCTGCTGGACGGCGAGAACCTGCTGACCAGCAAGCAGGACGTTGCGCTGATCCGCGCCAAGATCGGCATGGTCTTCCAGAAGCCCACGCCCTTCCCGATGTCGATCTACGACAACATCGCGTTTGGCGTGAAGCTGTTCGAGCGCCTGAGCGCCACCGATATGGACGACCGCGTCGAGTGGGCGCTGCGCAAGGCGGCGCTGTGGAACGAAGTGAAGGACAAGCTGCAGCAAAGCGGCGCCGGCCTGTCCGGCGGCCAGCAGCAGCGCCTGTGCATCGCGCGCGGCATCGCCATCAAGCCCGAAGTGCTGCTGCTCGACGAACCCTGCTCGGCGCTCGACCCGATCTCCACGGCCAAGATCGAGGAGCTGATCGCCGAGCTGAAGAACGACTACACGGTGGTGATCGTCACGCACAACATGCAGCAGGCGGCGCGCTGCAGCGACTACACCGCCTACATGTACCTGGGCGACTTGATGGAGTTCGGCGAGACCGAGCAGATGTTCTTCAAGCCCCAGCGCAAGGAAACCGAGGATTACATCACTGGCCGCTTCGGCTGAGGAGACAACAAGCATGACCGACAAACACCTCTCGTCGCAATTCGACAGCGAGCTCAACCGCATCTCCACGCGGGTGATGGAGCTCGGTGGCATGGTGGAAGCGCAGATCCGCCTGGCGGTCTATTCGCTCGCGGAGCTGAGTGTCGAGGCCGCCGAGCAGGTGGACGCGACCGAGCAGCAGATCAACGCGATGGAAGTCGAGATCGACCACGAGCTGTCCTCGATCATCGCGCGGCGCCAGCCGACGGCGCGCGACCTGCGCCTGCTGATGGCCTTCTCCAAGGCCATCACCAACCTCGAGCGCATGGGCGACGAGGCGCACAAGATGTCGCGCATGGTGCGCTCGATCATCAACAGCGGGGCGGCGCGCGTGCTGCCCTCCAACGAGCTGCGCGTGGCTGCCGACCTGGCCTCGGGCCTGCTGCGCAAGACGCTCGATGCGCTCGCGCGCCTCGACACCAAGGGCGCGGTGGCGATCCTCAAGGAAGACGACCTGATCGACCAGGAATTCGACGGCTTCGTGCGCAAGCTCATCACCTACATGATGGAGGACCCGCGCACCATCTCGGCAAGCCTGGATCTGCTGTTCCTGGCCAAGGCCATCGAGCGCATCGGCGACCATTCGAAGAACCTGGCGGAACAGATCATCTACCTGGTGGAAGGCAAGGACGTGCGCCACCAGACCATGGCGGCCATTGAATCGGCCGTGCTTTGAGCGGGAAGACAACAGGGATGAAGAAATTGCCCTTGGTTCTCATTGTCGAGGACGAACCAGCGATTGCCGAGCTGATTGCGGTGAACCTGCGGCACAACGGCTTCCAGCCGATCTGGGCCGAAGACGGGGTGTCGGCCCAGCGCGAGCTCGATGCGGTGCTGCCCGACGTGATCCTGCTGGACTGGATGCTGCCCGGCACGAGCGGACTGGCGCTGGCGCGCAAGTGGCGCGCGGATGCCCGCACCAAGCCCGTGCCGATCCTGATGCTCACGGCGCGCGGCGACGAGCCCGACAAGGTCGCGGGGCTGGATGCGGGCGCCGACGACTACATCACCAAGCCCTTTTCCACCCAGGAGCTGCTGGCGCGCATCCGCGCCGTGCTGCGCCGGCGCGCGCCCGAGCAGCTGCAGGACCAGGTCAGCGCCGGCGCGCTGGTGCTGGACGCGGCGGCCCACCGCGTGAGCTACAGCGGCGAGCCGCTCAAGCTCGGGCCGACGGAGTTCAAGCTGCTGCATTACTTCATGAGGCACCCCGAGCGCGTGCACAGCCGCTCGCAGTTGCTGGACAAGGTCTGGGGCGACCATGTCTTCATCGAGGAGCGCACGGTCGACGTGCATGTCAAGCGGCTGCGCGAGGCGCTGGGCGAAGCCAGCGGGCTGGTCGAGACGGTGCGCGGCGCAGGCTATCGCCTGAGCCTTCCTCCGGCAAATCCAAGCACCCCCTGAGCCGCTTACGCGGCTTTCCCCTCCCATCCTTCGGGGGAGGGGGCGGCCCGCGTAGGGGCGGCACTCTCGGTGCGGGGCGGCCCTTCCTCGGTGCCTCTGTGATGGGGCATGCCAGTGAGCAAGCCGCGCCCGATACCGACAGCATGTGGGACTGAGAATCGATAGGAGCATGCTGCCGGCGCAGCAATGGGCAAAAAATATGGTCTCGCGTAGTTTGTGGTTTCTGGGGTTGCAGTTGGCGGGCAGCGCGGCGGGCTGCTGGCTGGGGGGCGTGCCGGGCGCGCTGATCGGCATGCTGCTGGGCAGCTGGCTTTGGTTCGCCCATGACAGCTGGGGCGCCCTGCGGCTGCTGGCCTGGCTGCGCAGCACCGAGCTGGCCCATGCCCCCGTGCAGCGCGGGCTGTGGGGCGAGGTCGGCGACCGCGCGCGGCGCTGGCTGCGCCAGCAGCGCCAGCAGACCCAGGCCAGCGACGAGCGCCTGAACGACATGCTGTCGGCGCTGCAGGCCAGCCCGAACGGCGTGGTGTTGCTCGACGAGGAAGGGCGCATCGAGTGGTGCAACCAGATCTCCAATATCCAGTTCGGCTTCGATGCGGTGCGCGACCGCATGCAGAACATCGGCAACCTGGTGCGCGATCCGGCCTTCAGCCACTACCTGCATGCGCAGGACTTCTCCCGCGGCGTGGTGCTGCAGGGGCGCGACAGCACGCCGGCGCGGCCCATGCGCCTGGCCGTGCAGCTCTACCCCTATGGCGATGGCCGGCGCCTGCTGCTGGCGATCGACATCACGGAGCACGAGCAGGCCGAGGCCATGCGCCGCGATTTCGTCGCCAACGTATCGCACGAGATCCGCACGCCGCTGACGGTGCTGGTGGGCTTCGTCGAGACCCTGCAGACCCTGCCGCTGGAAGAGGAGGAGCGCGCGCGCTACCTGGCGCTGATGGCGCAGCAGTCGGCGCGCATGCAGCATCTGGTCGAAGACCTGCTGGCGCTGTCGCGCCTGGAGGGCAGCCCGCCGCCGGGGCTGACGCAGTGGACGCCCGTGGGCCTGCTGCTGCGCCAGTGCGAGGACGAGGCACGCGGGCTGTCGGTGGCGCTGACGCGCGCCAACGCCCGGCCGCATGTCATCGAATTCCCGGATTCGGCGCCCGGCGTGGACCTGGGCGAGATCGCCGGCGCGGCCACCGAGCTGCAGAGCGCGTTCTCCAACCTGCTGGCCAACGCGCTGCGCTACACCCCGGCCGGCAAGCGCGTCACGGTGCGCTGGCAGGCGCATGCCGATGGCAGCGCCACCTTCTCCGTGCAGGATGAGGGGCCAGGCATCGAATCGACGCACCTGGCGCGGCTGACCGAGCGCTTCTACCGCGTGGACCGCAGCCGCTCGCGCGACACCGGCGGCACCGGCCTGGGGCTGGCCATCGTCAAGCATGTGCTGCAGCGCCATGGCGCGACGCTCGACGTGCGCAGCACGGTGGGCAGCGGCTCGGTGTTTTCCGTCACCTTTCCTGCGCAGCGCCTGCGCCCACCGGCGCTGCCGGCCCCCGCAGACGCCTCATGAGGGTTGGGCGCCCGGTGCGCGGTGCCGGCGCAGCGTGCGCCACAGCAGGGCGCTGAAGGCCAGCGCCGTGACCCACAGCGCCAGCGCGCTCATCGCCCAGAACGGCGCCGGCGTGGGCCGGCCGCTCCAGGGGCCGACGCCACCATAGGCCAGCCAGTAGCCGCCGGCCAGGCCGCCGCCCCACAGCAGCACGCAGTAGGTCAGCAGCGGCACCACGGTGATGCGGTAGCAGCGCAGCACGAAAACGCAGAAGCACTGCACGGAGTCGGCCACATGGTAGGCCGCGACCCACAGCAGCAGTGCGCCGGCCAGCGCCGCCACCTGGGCATCGCTGGTGTAGACCGTCGTCAGCCAATACCGCCCGGCCAGCAGCAGGCCGCCCAGTAGCAGGCCCAGCAGCGCCGCCAGGCGCCAGCCCAGCGCCACCAGCTGCTGCGCCTGCGCCTCGTTGCCCGCGCCGCGCCACCAGCTCACGCGCGCGCTGGTGGCGATAGCCAGCGACAGCGGCACCATGTAGCAGACGCCCGCGAGATTGGCCGCGATCTGGTGGCTGGCCGCGGCCAGGTTGCCCTGGCGCGCGACGAACAGCGCCACCAGCGTGAAGGAGGTCACTTCCACGAGAATCGCCATGCCTGCGGGCAGGCCCAGGCGCAGGAACTGGCCGATCCGGCGCCAGTCGATGCGCTCCATGCGCTGCCACAGCTGCAGCGGTACATAGAGCGGCTGCGTGCGCAGCAGCCACAGGCCCACGCCGAACAGCGTGTAGTTGACCACCAGCGTGGCCCAGGCGCAGCCGGCCACGCCCAGCGCCGGCAGGCCCGCGCCGCCAAAGGTGAACCAGACCGACAGCGGCAGCTTGAGCGCCAGCGCGCCGAGCTGCAGCCAGGTCACCAGCAGGGGCCGCCCCAGCGACTGGTTGAGCGTGCTGTAGATGCGAAACAGCATGGCCGCCGGCAGCCCCCAGGCCAGGATCGCGAGGTACCGGCGCACGTCGCCCTCGAGCGCCTCGGGCACATCGGTCCAGCGCAGCAGCGGCTCGGGCGACAGCAGCACCGACATGCCGACCACGCAGATGCCCAGACACAGGTACAGCGACTGGCGCAGCGAGCCGCCGATGGCCGCCAGCCGGCCCGCGCCGCGCTGCTCGGACCACAGCGGCAGAAGCGCCTGCAGGATGCCCATCAGCGAGATATAGACGCTGATGAACACCGCCGAGGCCACCGACAGCGCGGCAAGCGCCGCGGGGGAATAGCGCCCGGCGACGATGGTGTCGGTCACGCCGAAGGCCATGACGGCCAGCTGGCCCGCCAGCACCGTGAGCGCATGGCGGGCAATGGTCGAGAGCTCGGATCTCATCGGCCCGGTCGCTTGCGCAGCAGCACCAGCTGGTCGTTCCTCACCGTGGGCCGCGCGATGCGCGCCACCGGCTGCCAGTCGCGCTGCAGCGCGCGGTCCTGCGTGGCATCCCACATCTGCGCCTCGGCCACCAGCCAGTCGCAGGGCCGGCGGTTCGCGCTGGTCGTCGAGATCTGCGTGGTCGTCACCTTGCCGTGGAACTCCAGGCCCACCAGCTGCGCGCGGCTGAGCCCGTAGGTGGCCACGCAGCGCGGCGCCGGCTCGCCCATCGCCGCCATGACCTGCCGCACCTGCGGCGCGTAGCTGCGCGCGTAATCCAGCAGCGGCAACCACAGCGTCATCAGCAGGAGCCAGCCGAGCGTCGCGCCCGAGGCCGGCAGCACCAGGCTCTTCCAGATCACGGCGCGGTTGCGCGCGGTGCGCCAGACCACCAGCGCACACCAGGCAACGGTTGCCGCCAGCGCCACGCCCAGCGCCAGCAGCGAGAACTCGGGCACGAAGCCCGGCGCCAGCTTGGCGACGTTGGCGGCCGGCTTGGCGGGCACGCCGGTCTGCATGGAAATCCAGATCACCCAGATGGCAATGGCCGACACGCTGAAGAACAGCAGCGTGAACCAGTCGATCAGCGCGCCGATGCTGCGGCGCAGCGTGGGCAGCGCGAACGCGGCCAGCGTGGCGATGGCCGGCAGGCCCGGCAGCAGCGCGCGGTCGGCAGGCTGGGTCAGAACGGCGGCAACGATGGCGAGCCCGGCAAACCAGATCGGCAGCACCAGATGGCGGTGGCGCAGCGGATGCGCGATCTGCCGGCGCCAGCGCCACAGCGTCCACAGCGCCAGCGGCCAGGCGGGCCAGCTGAACCACAGCAGCAGGCGCAGCAGGCTGGGCCATTCGGGGCTGCCCCAGCCCGGCAGCGCAATGCGCCACTGCCAGATCTCGAGCCAGGTGGCGAGCAGGGCGGCCAACGCGGTGCTGGCCAGCCAGCCCAGCGCCCACCAGCGCGCGGCGCGCGTGGCTTCGACCGGCGACAGCCAGGCCAGCGCCGCCCCGCCCAGGCCCATCAGCACCGCCATCGTCGGCGCGCCGCTGAGCACCAGCCCGGCCAACCCCAGCAGCATGGCGACAGCGGGCGCGGCACGGCGGTAGGGCATGGCCGCGGCCGCGAAGAACACCAGCGTGGTGCAGGCCAGTTGGGTCACGTAGCTGGTGGTCTCGTGCGACAGCTGTGCCAGGCCCAGGCTGGCGATCAGCGCCAGCAGCCCGCCGTCGGCCATGGCGCGCGCGTAGTCGATGGGGTTGGCCTCGCCGCCAAAGGCAAAGGCCACCGGTTGGGCGCCAGGGCTGCGCGCCAGGCAGTACACGCCCCACCAGGTCGCGGCCATGGTCAGCAGCAGCAGCAGCATGAAGGGCACCCGCACGGCCATTTCCGGCGGCAGGGCGGAAGGCAGCAGCTGCAGCGCCCAGGCGCCGAGCCAATAGGCCAGCAGGCCGTCGGTCTGCGGCCCCATGCCGGCGAGCAGCGGATCGAGCCACTCGGTGCGGCCCTCGAACAGCGCGCGCATGTAGCCGAAGGCCGTGATGTCGGCGTTCCTCCAGGGCGCGCGGCCGACGAAGCCCGGCACCACGTAGGCCAGGCACAGCAGCACCAGGGCCCAGCGCGGCAGGCGGCGCACGGCCTGTTGCGAAACGATGGCGGGAGTAGGTTGGTTCACGCGGCGTTAGGACGTCAGGAAAAGAGCAAGAATACGCGAAGCCGGGCGGATGGCCGCGACAATGGCGCGCGACGCGGCCAAAGAAAAAGGCAGCCCGGTTGCCCGGGCTGCCTTTGGCATGGGAGCGCAGTATTACTTGGCTGCGGTCTTGCCGAAACGGTTGCGGAAGCGCTCGACGCGGCCGCCCATGTTGTCGACAGACTTCTGCGTGCCGGTGTAGAAGGGATGCGATTCGCTCGAAGTGTCCAGCTTGAACATCGGCAGTTCGCGACCGTCGTCGGTCGTGCCCATTTCCTTGGTGTTCACGCAGGAACGGGTCACGAACTTGAAGCCGTTGGACAGGTCAACGAACAGCACTTCGCGGTAGTTGGGGTGGATTCCTTCTTTCATGATCTTCCTTCAGGTCAAGTGCGGTAGCCGTGCCCAACCCAGTGCAACCTTTGCATTGGTTCAAATTGAACGTACTTTCCGCAATAGAAAAAGCCCCCGAGTATACCTCGGAGGCTTTTGGTGCAGGTACAGCCTTGCGCACGGGTGGGAATTAGCCGCCGCGGCGCATCATGTCGAAGAAGTCGTTGTTGGTCTTCGTCGCCTTCATGTTCTTGATCATCAGCTCGGTGGCCTCGATGTCGTCCATGTTGTATAGGAACTGGCGCAGGATGCGCGTCTTGTTCAGGATCTCGGTCGACAGCAGCAGCTCCTCGCGGCGCGTGCCGCTCTTGTTGAGCTCGATGGCCGGGAACACGCGCTTCTCGTAGAGGCGGCGGTTCAGGTGCAGTTCGCTGTTGCCCGTACCCTTGAACTCCTCGAAGATCACTTCGTCCATGCGGCTGCCGGTATCGACCAGGGCGGTGGCGATGATGGTCAGCGAACCGCCTTCCTCGACCTTGCGCGCCGCGCCGAAGAAGCGCTTGGGGCGCTGCAGCGCGTTGGAATCGACACCGCCCGACAGCACCTTGCCCGACGAGGGCACGACGTTGTTGTAGGCGCGGGCCAGGCGCGTGATCGAGTCCAGCAGGATCACGACGTCCTTCTTCAGCTCGACCAGGCGCTTGGCGCGCTCGATGACCATTTCGGCCACGTGGACGTGGCGCGTGGCCGGCTCGTCGAAGGTCGAGGCAATGATCTCGCCCTTGACCGAGCGCTGCATTTCCGTGACTTCTTCCGGGCGCTCGTCGACCAGCAGCACCATCATGTGCACGTCGGGGTGGTTGGCGGTGATGGCGTGGGCGATGTTCTGCATCATCATCGTCTTGCCGCTCTTGGGCGGGGCGACGATCAGCGCGCGCTGGCCGCGGCCGATGGGGGCGATGATGTCAATGATGCGGCCGGTGATGTTCTCGTCCGACTTGATCTCGCGTTCCAGGCGCAGCTGCTCCTTGGGGAACAGCGGCGTCAGGTTCTCGAACATCACCTTGTGCTTGTTCTGCTCCGGCGGGCCGCCGTTGACCTTGTCGAGCTTGGTCAGCGCGAAATAGCGCTCGCCGTCCTTGGGCGTGCGCACTTCGCCTTCGATCATGTCGCCGGTGTGCAGGTTGAAGCGGCGCACCTGGCTGGGGGAGATGTAGATGTCGTCCGTGCTGGCGGTGTAGCTGGTATCGGGGCTGCGCAGGAAGCCGAAGCCATCGGGCAGGATCTCGAGCACACCGTCGGCAAATACCTGTTCGCCGGCCTTCGCGCGCTTCTTGATGATGGCAAACATGATTTCCTGTTTGCGCATCCGGCCAACGTTTTCGATCTCGAGCTCTTCGGCCTGCTTCAGGACTTCAGACACGTGCTGTGCCTTGAGTTCATTAAGGTGCATGGGGTGACTCCTTGGCGGAGTGTTTGGAATCAGGAATGAGGCGGAAGGCTGGGCGGTACACGGAAAGTCGTGGGCCCTAGCTTGCCTGGTGATCTCGAAACGGCCGTCAATGCAGTGGGCCGGTGATCTGTGCAGATTATGACAGGAAAAGATCTGCGGGCAGGAAATAACGGAACTGGGACGCGTTGCGCGGCCGCAGGAAGGGGGCCCCAGGGTGGTGGATCAAGGCGATCGCACCACCCGGGAACCGGGGCTATCTGACGATCAGGCCAGTTGTTCGTCCAGGAACGCGGTCAGCTGGGCCTTGCTCAACGCGCCGACCTTGGTGGCGGCCAGCTCGCCGTTCTTGAACAGCATCAGCGTGGGGATGCCGCGGATGCCGAACTTCGCGGGGATCTCGCGGTTTTCATCGACATTCATCTTGGCGATGGTCAACTTGCCCTGGTAGGTGCCGGCGACTTCGTCAAGGATCGGGGCGATCATCTTGCAGGGGCCGCACCACTCGGCCCAGTAATCCACCAGCACCGTGGTGCCGGCTTGCAGCACTTCGGCTTCGAAAGAGGCGTCGGAGACATTCTTGATGAGGGCGCTTGCCATGGATTTTTCCTTGGGGTGTTGGCTGAATAAGGCGAATTCTCGCAAAACTGGCTTCGATTGTGACAGCAAACGCGCTTGCAGGCACTGATGAAGACGACATATGGCGCTATGACTGTCATAGCGTGGGGCGATGAGCCTGCAAAAGGCGCGGTCGCGTCCTGCATCTTTGGCGGCGACATGCCACATGGCGGTATGCTGCGCGCCTTGCACCCATGCGTTTCAACGAGGAATCCACCGAATGACCGAAGCCCCCACTCCCCATGCGCCACTGGACTGCGACGTCGCCATCGTCGGGGGCGGCCCGGCCGGCCTGATGGCCGCCCAGCGCCTGGCGCAGGCCGGCGTGCGCGTGCATCTGTTCGATGCCATGCCCTCGGTGGGGCGCAAGTTCCTGCTGGCCGGCAAGGGCGGCCTGAACCTGACCCATTCGGAGCCGGATGACGCCTTTGCCGCGCGCTTTGGCGCGCGCCGCGCGCAGATCGAGCCCATGCTGCAGGTCTTTGGCGCCGCGCAGGTCAAGGAATGGGCTGCGGGTCTGGGCATCGAGACTTTCGTCGGCACCTCGGGGCGCGTGTTTCCCGTCGGCATGAAGGCCGCGCCGCTGCTGCGCGCCTGGCTGGTGCAGCTGCGCTCCCTGGGTGTGCAGTTCCATACGCGCCACCGCTGGCTGGGATGGAAGACCGAGGGCGAAGGCGAGGGCGCGCTGCGCTTTGCCACGCCCGCAGGGGAGCTGCTGGTGCGCGCGCGGGCGCTGGTGCTGGCGCTGGGCGGCGCGAGCTGGCCGCAGCTGGGCTCGGACGGCGCGTGGGCGCCGTGGCTCGAGGCGCGCGGCGTGCACGTGGCTCCGCTGCAGCCAGCGAACTGCGGCTTCGACGTGCTGAACGTGGCGTCCGGCACCGCGGAGACACGGCGCACCTTCCTGCGCGAGCTCGTGGGCCTGGAGGCGGCGCCGGCGCGCGGCTGGACGCCGCATTTCCAGGAACGCTTTGCCGGCCAGCCGCTCAAATCGGTCGGCCTGTCTTTCACCGACAGCCAGGGCCATGCCTTTGCGCGGCGCGGGGAATTCGTCATCACCGCAACCGGCATCGAAGGCAGCCTGGTCTACGCCGCCTCGCAGTGGCTGCGCAACGAGATCGGGGGCCATGGCCATGCGACGCTGCATCTCGACCTGCTGCCCGAACACGGCGCCGAACGCGTCGCCGCCGAGGTCTGCCATCCACGCGGCGCGCGCAGCCTGAGCAGCCACCTCAAGAGCCGACTGGGCATCGATGGCGTGAAGATGGGCCTGCTGCATGAAGTGCTGGGGCGCGAGGGCGTCAACGATCCCGCAGCACTGGCACAGGCCATCAAGGCCCTGCCGCTGACGCTGGCGGCGGCCCGCCCGGTGGCCGAGGCCATCAGCACCGCGGGCGGCGTGGCCTTCGAGGCGCTCGATGCCAACGGCATGCTGCAGGCCATTCCCGGTGTGTTCTGCGCGGGCGAGATGCTCGACTGGGAGGCGCCGACGGGTGGCTATCTGCTGACGGCCTGCCTGGCCAGTGGCGTGTACACGGCCGAAGGCGTGCAGAAGTTCCTGGCAGCGTGAGAGCGGATCCGGCCGGCACCCTGCGCCGGCCGCAGCAAGGCAAATACCCACGCCAGATGGGTTGCCGTCTGAAGGAGAGGGGAAAGCGACGCAGCAGCGACCGATGAGGCCAGGTCGCATGGCCGGCGTTGGGGCGGGCATTGCTGCCAGCTGGGCGGGCCGACTGAGGATCCAGGCGAGCTTTGAAGACGCAGAGGGAGGGCAGCAGTGCTCCAGTTGGATGCCCTTCGAGTGGCCAGGTGCATCCAGCATCGCTAACTCATCTTCACGGGATCCTACGATGCTCCCGGCATCTTCCGACACCCGCTTTCAAACATGCCGCGCAAACTTCGATCCCCTCTCACAAAACGGAGTTCGTATGAGCTCAACCCTTGCTTTTGAAGATGCGGTCTACCTGCTGGATGCGGACCACAAGATGGCGCAGAAGCAGTTCCTCGACTACCAGGGCTTGTGTGACGATGGCGCGCCACCCGGAGCCCGGCAGCAGCTGGCCCTGAAGATCTGCCAGGACCTCAGCGTGCACACGCAGATCGAGGAGGAGATCTTCTACCCGGCTGTGCAGCAGGCGATCCAGGATGATGCGTTGATGGAGGAGGCGCTGAGCGAGCATGCCGAGGCGAAGGAGGCCATTGCCCGGATACGCGCCATGGAGCCCACGGACGCGGGTTACGACGACACCGTCATCCAGCTCGGCATGGCCATCATGGACCATGTGATGCAAGAGCGCGAGCAGATGTTCTTGAAGGCGCGCTACTCCACCGCCGACCTGCGCGGCATGGTCCCCGAGCTCTATGCGCGCAAGAAGGAACTGCAGACCGGCCAGCCGGCGCCCGCGCCGGCTGGAAAGAAGGAGATGGCGTCATGAAGGCCCTTGTCTACAACGGACCCTGCGATGTCCGGGTCCAGAACATGCCCGACGCCCGCATCGAGCGCCACACGGATGCACTGGTGCGCATCACACGCACCAACATCTGCGGCTCGGATCTGCACATGTACGAAGGCCGCACCGACATGAAGCCGGGCCGCATTCTCGGCCATGAGAACGTGGGCGAGGTGATCGAGGTCGGGCGAGCGGTGGATGGCGTCAAGGTCGGCGACATGGTGTCCGTGCCGTTCAACATCGGTTGCGGGTTCTGCGAGAACTGCGAGCGCGGTCTGTGCAATTACTGCCTCACGACGAATCCCGGGCTGGCCGGCGCCGCCTACGGCTTCGCCGACATGGGCCCCTACCATGGTGGCCAGGCCGAACTGCTGCGCGTGCCCTACGCCGACTACAACTGCCTCATCCTGCCGCGCGATGCCTCCGAGAAGCAGAACGACTACGTGATGCTCTCCGACATCTTCCCCACCGGCTTCCACGCCACCGAGATGGCGCAGCTGTGTGCCGGCGAGTCGGTGGTGATCTACGGCGCCGGGCCGGTGGGGCTGATGGCCGCCCTGTCGGCCACCGTCAAGGGCGCGAGCCTGGTGATGGTGGTCGACACCCACAAGGACAGGCTGGCGCTGGCCGAACAGATCGGCGCGGTTGCGATCGATGACAGCGAAGGCGGCGGCATAGAGCGGGTCATGGAGCTGACCGGCGGGCGCGGTGCGGACTGCGGCTGCGAATGCGTGGGCTACCAGTGCTGCAACATGCGGCATGAAGAAGTGCCGAACCTCACCATGAACAACCTCGTGCACGCGGTCAAGTTCACTGGCCGCATCGGCTGTGTGGGCGTGTTCGTGCCCCAGGACCCGAACGCCAAGGAAAAGCTCCAGCGCCGCGGACAGATGGCCTTCGACTTCGGCATGTTCTGGTTCAAGGGCCAGAAGCTGGGCACGGGCCAGTGCCCGGTGAAGGCATACAACCGCTACCTCAGCCGCCTCATCGAGCAGGAGAAGGTCAAGCCCTCGTGGATCGTGTCGCACGAGCTGCCGCTGGAGCAGGCGCCCGAGGCGTACAGGAACTTCGATGAACGCAAGGAGGGCTGGACCAAGATCACGCTGAAACCGAACGGTTGAAAGACCTGCCGATCTCTGGCGCGAGCACAAGCCGAGGTCACTTCCGGTGCCCTCGGCTATTGACAGAAATCGGGGGGGCCACTGTGCCGCGTCGGCTCGATCTGCAGCCCCTCCTGGCGCCAGCAGGCCCGGGTCTACTCGGCGTGGCGGCGGTCCGGTCCACCGCGCGGCCCGTGGTTCCTGTTGCGCGCGGCATAGAACACGGCGAATGCGCCGATCAGCACGAGGGTACGCAGCGAAGGCCGCGGCAGCCATTTCATCGCTTGCAGCACTGGCTGCGGAGGTGTCTCGCGCTGCGGTGACGAGCCGCAAGCGCCGCCCGTGCCTTCGGCTGCCACTGTGTGCGCCTGCCCGGCAAAGAAGGGCACGAGCTCCCGCACGAACGGCACCATGTCCTGCGGGCCGCGGCTGGTGAGCCAGTTGCCATCGCGCACGACCGGCTGGTCCAGCCAGATCGCGCCAGCGTTGACCAGGTCATCGCGCACTCCCGGCCAGGATGTCATCTGCCGGCCGGCTGTCAGTCCGGCCGAAGCCAATACCCAAGGCCCGTGGCACAGCGTTGCAATGGGTTTCGCCGAGGCGTCGAAGTTGCGCACGAACTCGCGCGCCGCCGCCGACTGGCGCAACAGGTCTGGATTGATGAAGCCGCCCGGAATCAACAGCGCGTCGTAGTCCTGCGGCGACACATCCGACAGCGTGTGATCCACTTTCACCCGGCTCGCCGGCTCGTGCAGGTTGACGCCACGGATGTGCCCTGCACGCAGGGAGATGACGTCGACCTCCGCGCGCGATAGGCGCAGGGCCGTGACCGGCACGGTCAGCTCGACCTTCTCGAATCCGTCCGCGGCGAGCACCGCGATGCGTTTTCCCTTCAACTGATGCATGACTTCCATGGTGACCTCCATTCAGACCTCGCGCGCGCGACCTGCGCGTTCCCGAGCGATCGGCAGAGCGCATCGCACTTCCATGCATGCGACCGGAGAGTGGGAAGGATCGCGGTGCTTGAGTGACAGCCAGGGTCCTGCGCATTCCCGCATGTCGATCCAGTCTAAGTCCGTGTGCAGGCAGCGCTGTAGGCGGCGAACTTGTCGTCTTATCGGAAGCTGAAAAGCTGCTGGCAGTCCGCGGATACAGTGGCAGATGGGCGCAGGATGAAGGAGTCCACGTGAAGCCAGGAGCTTGCGCGGCAAGCTTGGCGCTGGACGAAGGCGATCGCCGCATGGAGCGGGGGCGGACAATCGAGCAGGAGGAGTGGCGCCGAGCAGGCGGGAGGGCGCCGCCTGCATTGCCTTGCGCCGAGGACCTGCGAACGCAGACATCCAGAAAAGAAGTTGACGAGCCTTACCCCCGGCACTGGCTCCACAGTTAGGGCTGCTTGGTTCCCCACCTGACCCGGTTGGCTGCTTCACCATGCGGGGAGGCCCGTCATCGGCGATTGTAGCGCAGCCTGGAGGGAGCTGGCGGGAAATTGACCCCAGGCAGGCCCGTGCACCCTCCCTTGGTCAACCAACGCGCCGCCCCATTGCCCTGCCTGCCCGGGTAAAAATACCGTGCCCCGGTGCCGCCCGTGGTCGGCCCCCGTAGAATCGCTGCCATGTCCTACCTCGTGCTTGCCCGCAAATACCGTCCCCGCAATTTCTCCGAAATGGTGGGGCAGGAGCATGTCGTGCAGGCGCTTTCGAACGCCCTGACGCAGCAGCGCCTGCACCATGCCTACCTGTTCACCGGCACCCGCGGCGTGGGCAAGACGACGGTGTCGCGCATCCTGGCCAAGTCGCTCAACTGCCAGGGGCCCGACGGCCAGGGCGGCATCACCGCCACGCCCTGCGGCGTCTGCGCCGCCTGCACCGAGATCGACAGTGGGCGTTTTCCCGACTATACCGAGCTGGATGCGGCGTCCAACCGCGGTGTGGACGAGGTCCAGGGACTGCTCGAGCAGGCGGTCTACAAGCCGGTGCAGGGTCGCTTCAAGGTCTTCATGATCGACGAAGTGCACATGCTGACGAACACGGCGTTCAACGCCATGCTCAAGACGCTCGAGGAGCCGCCCGAATACCTGAAGTTCGTGCTGGCTACGACCGATCCGCAGAAGGTGCCGATGACGGTGCTCTCGCGCTGCCTGCAGTTCAACCTGCGGCCGATGGCGCCCGAAACCGTGCTCGAGCATCTGGGCCGGGTCCTGGAGGCGGAGAACATTCCCGCCGAGCCGCAGGCGCTGCGCCTGCTGGCGCGCGCCGCGCGCGGCTCGATGCGCGATGCGTTGTCGCTGACCGACCAGGCCATTGCCTTCGGCAGCGGCCAGCTGCTGGAAGCGGGCGTGCGCCAGATGCTCGGCAGCGTCGACCGCTCGCATGTGTTCCGCCTGATTGCCGCGCTGGCGCAGGGCGATGGCCGCAGCGTCGTCGAGACGTCCGATGCGCTGCGCGTGAATGGACTGTCCGCTGCCTCCACGCTCGAGGAAATGGCCGCCGTGCTGCAGCGCATGGCGGTGCTGCAGGCCGTGCCGCAGATGGCGCAGGACGCCAGCGACCCCGAGGCCGAGATGATCGCCCGTCTGGCGCAGGCCATGCCGGCCGATGAAACGCAGCTGCTCTACAGCATCTGCCTGCATGGCCGCACCGAGCTGGGCCTGGCGCCCGATGAATACGCGGCGCTGACCATGGCGCTGCTGCGGCTGCTGGCCTTCAAGGCACCGGCTGAAAAAAAAACTCCGGCAATAGCTGAGACTGCCCCAGCGCCAGCCCCAGTTGCGGCACCTGTGGCAGCGCCCGCGGCAAGGCCTGAGCCGCCAGCTCCGGCTCCCGTGCCCGTTCCCGCTGCGCGCCCCGCACCGGTCGCAGCGCCTGCGCCCGCTGCCGCGCCCGTGGCGCCGCCGCGCGCCGAGCCGCCCGTGCGCCAGCCGCTGGCCGAAGCCGTGGTGTCTGCCGAGGATGGCGAGGGCGAGCCCTTTGGCATCGACAACGTGGAATTCGCGCCGATGGAGGTGCCGCCCTGGGAGCCGCTGCCGCAGGAGTCGCCTCGGATGGCGCAGCGCCGGCCCGCCGCGCCCGAGCCTCAGACTGAACCCGAATCCCCACCCGAACCGATGGCCCGCGCCGCCTGGACTCCCTCCGAGCCTTCGGGCGAGCCGGTGCAGACCACGCCCGAGGGCGACCGCTGGTTTGCCGCCGTGCAGCAGCTGATCGCCAGCGAGGCCATCACCGCGCTGGTGCGCGAGCTGGCGCTGCAGTCGCAGCTCGTGGGCTGCGAGGGCGATCACTGGACGCTGTGCGTGCAGCGCCAGTCGCTGAACCAGGCCACGGCGCGCGAGCGTTTGCGCGCGGCGCTGGCTGAAGCCGGCCTGGCGCAGCAGCTGAGCGTCGAGATCGGCCCGGTCACCGACACGCCCGCGCGGCGCAATGCGGCCGCGGCGCAGGAGCGCCAGCGCGTGGCCGAGGACATCGTGATGAATGACCCCCTGGTGCAGACGCTGATGCGCGAGCATGGCGCACGCATCGTGCCGGGTAGTATCAAACCTGCTTAAACTTATCAAAAGGAAGAAACATGTTCAACAAAGGACAACTCGCCGGCCTCATGAAGCAGGCCCAGGCCATGCAGGACAACCTCAAGAAGGCCCAGGACGAACTGGGCAATGTCGAGGTCGAGGGCGAATCCGGCGCCGGCCTGGTCAAGGTGCTGATGACCTGCAAGCACGACGTCAAGCGCGTGACCATCGACCCCAGCCTGCTGGCGGAAGACAAGGACATGCTGGAGGACCTGGTGGCTGCCGCCTTCAATGCCGCGGTGCGCAAGGCCGAAGAGACTTCCCAGGAAAAGATGGGCAAGCTGACGGCCGGCATGCCGGGCCTGCCTGGCGGCATGAAATTCCCGTTCTGAGGGAACGGCCGAAGGCCGGCTTTGCCAGACACACGACCTGCCTTCGCGCAGGTCTTTTTTTCCGCGCAAGAAGGAAACGATGACCATTCCCGATGTACATCCACTGGATGATCTGATCCAGGCCCTGCGCCGCCTGCCGGGCGTGGGCGTGAAGTCGGCGCAGCGCATGGCCTATCAGCTGCTGCAGCGCGACCGCGAGGGCGCGGGCCAGCTGGCGCGCGCGCTCGATGCGGCGCTGGAGACGGTGCAGCATTGCGCGCAGTGCCATACCTTCACCGTGGGCCGGCTGTGCGCCATCTGCCAGGACGAAAGCCGCGACAGCGCGCGCCTGTGCGTGGTGGAAACCCCGGCCGATCTCGCGGCGATGGAGCGCACCGGCGCCTACCAGGGCCGCTACTATGTGCTGATGGGGCGGCTGTCGCCGCTCGACGGCATCGGGCCGCGCGACCTGGGCCTGCCCGAGTTGCTCGCGCGCACGGGCGAGGGCGGCGTGCAGGAGGTGATCCTGGCCACCAGCTTCACCGCCGAGGGCGAGGCCACGGCGCATGCGATCAGCGAGGCGCTCAAGAGCCGCGGCGTGCATGTGACGCGGCTGGCGCGCGGCGTGCCGGTGGGCAGCGAGCTGGAGTATGTGGATCTGGGCACCATTGCCCATGCACTTTCGGACCGGCGCTGAATCCCGTTGCAACACAAGGAGCGAATCCCATGGACCAGTCTTTCACCCTGGCCTACTGGTGCGTGTTGATTGCCGCGCTGCTGCCCATGGTCTGCGCCTATATTGCCAAGGGCGGCGGCGGCATCGGCCGCACCAGGGAGCAAGGCGGTTTCGACAACAACGATCCGCGCGGCTGGCTGCTAAGGCAGACCGGCCTGCCGGCGCGCGCCAATGCCGCGCAGGCCAACAGCTTCGAGGGCCTGCCGTTCTTCATCGGTGCGGTGATCATTGCCCATCAGCTAGGGGCGGCGCAGCACTGGCTGGACCTGCTGGCGCTGGCCTATGTGCTGCTGCGCGCGCTCTACATCGCGCTGTACGTGGCCGATCGCGCCACGCTGCGCAGCCTGACATGGGCTGCGGGCATGGCGGTGAATGTGGCGATTCTTTTTCTCGGCTATCGCTGAGCGCCCGCGCTCAGCGCTTCTTCACCTTCGAGGGCGTGCCGCCCTTCTTGGAAGTGGCGGCCGGTGCCTTGTTCGAGCGCGCCGCCACCGCCACCTTGCCGGCGCGCGTGCGCGAGGGCGTGACCGAAGTGCCGCGCAGCGGCACGAACAGCACGATCGACTGCCCGGCCTTGATCGCCGAGTTCACGTTCATGTCGTTCCAGTCGGCCAGGTTGGCGACGCTCACGCGGTGGCGGCGCGCCAGGCTGGCCAGCGTGTCGCGCTTTTGCGCCTTCACGGTGGTGCGGCGCGTCACGATCTCGGGCGCCAGCGACATGTAGCCGTTGTCCGCCACCTGGCTTGAGACATCGGTCAGCGTGCTGGCGGTGCGCGGCACCATCAGCGCCGAGCCGGCCTTGATCAGCATGCGCGGCGGAATGCTGTTGAGCGTGCGCAATGCTTCCTCGCTCATGCCCACGCGCTGCGCGGCATCGGCCGCAGTCAGCGTCGAGGGCGCGGTCCAGACGGTCCAGCTCGAATACTGGCCCTTGTCGTAGGCGGCGAGGTTGCGCTGGAACACCTTGGCGTTGTCCCAGGGCAGCAGGATCTGCGGCGTGCCGGCGGCAAAGATCACCGGGCGGCTGAGCGAGGGATTGAGCGCGCGGAAATCGGCCACCGACACGTCGGCCAGCTTGGCCGCGAGCTCGACGTCGATGTCGCGCGTGATGTCCACGGTCTGGAAGTAGGGGTGGTTCTCGATCAGCGGCAGCTCGGCGCTGAACACATCCGGCCGGTTGACGATGTTCTTCACCGCCTGCAGCTTGGGCACGTAGAGGCGCGTCTCGGCGGGCATGTTGAGCTCGGAGTAGCTGATGCCCAGGCCGGCCTTGCGGTTGCGCGCGATGGCGCGGCCGACGCTGCCTTCGCCCCAGTTGTACGCCGCCAGCGCCAGGTGCCAGTCGCCGAACATGCCGTAGAGCTTTTGCAGGTAGTCGAGCGCGGCGCGCGTCGAGGCCAGCACGTCGCGGCGGTCGTCGCGGAAGATGTTCTGCTTGAGGTCGAAGTAGGTGCCGGTGGCGGGCATGAACTGCCACATGCCGGCGGCCTTGGCGCTCGAGACGGCCTGCGGGTTGAACGCGCTCTCGATGTAGGGCAGCAGCGCCAGCTCGGTGGGCATGCCGCGGCGCTCGAGCTCCTCGACGATGTGGAACAGGTACTTGCTCGAGCGCTCGGTCATGCGCAGGATGTAGTCGGGCCGGCTCGAATACCACTGCTCGCGGTCGTGGACCAGTTCGTGCTCGAGGTCGGGCATGGCGAAGCCGCGCCGGATGCGGTCCCAGAGATCGGCTGGCGCCGACAGCGAGGCCACGCCCGGCGTCGTCAGCTCGGTGGTCTGCAGCGGGCTCAGCGAGCCATTCGGGTATTGCGGCGTATGGCTGAGCGAGGCCCCGGCATCGGAGGCGGAGCCGTCAGGGGTCACGGTGGCGCAGCCGGCCAGCCAGAGCACGCTGCTCAGCAGTGCGGGATAGAGAAGCTTCATCAGAAAACGTTTTTCCAGGCGCGCAATGCCGCAAGCACCTCATGGGCTTGCTGCGGGTGGATACGCGGGTCATGGCGCTGGGCACTGGCGGCCACGGCGCCATGGCGCGTACGAAGAAAGGGGTTGATGCTGCGCTCCAGCCCGAGGCTGGAAGGCAGGGTGGGCTCGCCCCGAGCCCGCAGGCCCCGGCAATGCTCCAGGTGGTGGAGCAGGGCGGCGTTGTTTGGTTCCACCGCCAGCGCGAAGCGAAGGTTAGAAAGTGTGTATTCGTGCGCGCAGCAGACCAGCGTGGCGTCCGGCAGGGCAGCCAGCGCGTCGAGCGATTGCTGCATCTGCTGCGGCGTGCCTTCGAAGAGGCGACCGCAGCCACCGGAGAACAGCGTGTCGCCGCAAAACAGCAGCGGCTGCTCCATGGCGCTGGCGCTGTAGAAGGCGATGTGGCCCGCGGTGTGCCCGGGCACGTCGATCACCTGCCAGGGGCCGCCCAGCGCATCGACCTGGTCGCCGCCGCGCACGCGCGCCACGGGTTCGGGCAGCTTTTCACGCGCCGGGCCCCAGACCGGCGCACCGGTCGCGGCGCGCAGCGCATCGACGCCGCCGACGTGATCGGCGTGGTGGTGCGTGATTAGAATGGCTTGCAGCTGCAGCGCGTGGCGCTCCAATGCCGCAAGCACCGGGCCGGCTTCGCCCGGGTCGATGACCAGGGCCTGGCGGCCGTCGTGCAGCATCCAAACATAGTTGTCAGAGAAAGCGGGCAGCGGCAACAGGTTCATGAGCGACAAAATTATAGGGATGCACCACTGGCTTGATTCCCCCACCGGGCGCTACCTGCTCGACTGGGAACAGCAGCGCTGCGACGAGGCCGTGGCGGATGTGTTTGGCTACCACAGCCTGCAGCTGGGGCTGCCTATGCTACAGGGCTTGCGCGCCAATCGCATGCCGCACCGCTGGCTGGCGCTGCAATCCACTGCCGCTGCTGCGGCATGGACTGGCAGCATACCCGTGGACGGCGGGCCGCGCGAGCCGGTGCACGCCGTGCTCGAAGCTTCCGCGCTGCCCTTTGCCGAAGCCAGCCTGGACCTGCTGGTATTGCCGCACACGCTGGAAACGACGCCCGATCCGCATGGCGCGCTGCGCGAGGTGGCGCGCGTGCTGGTGCCCGAGGGGCGGGTGGTGATCTGCGGTATCAACCCTGCCAGCTGGTGGGGAATGCAGTCGGCGCTCGCGCCGCGCGGCGCGCACCTGCCGGACGTGCGCAGCGCCATCGGCTACTGGCGGCTGCGCGACTGGCTGCGGCTGCTGGCGCTCGACGTGCAGGCGGTGGAGTTCGGCTGCCACCGGCCCGCGGTGCAGTCCGCGTGCTGGCATCAGCGCTGGGGCTGGATGGATCCGCTGGGCGAGCGTGCGTGGCCCATACTCGGGGGCGTGTACTGCGTGGTGGCCACCAAGCGCGTGGCCGGCATGCGGCTGCTCGAGCCGGCATGGCGCGTGCGCCCGCAGCCCGTGGCGGCCGGCGCCGCGGCGCCGGTGGCACAGCGCAGCGGTGGTAGCAATGGCTGCCACAGCCATGGCTGCCACAGCAATAGAAAAATCTAGAGGGAAGAAGTTTGAATCAAGTTGTGATCTACACCGATGGCGCCTGCAAGGGCAACCCCGGACCCGGGGGCTGGGGCGTGCTGCTGCGCGCCGGGGCCATGGAAAAGGAATTGTTTGGCGGGGAACTGGGCACGACCAACAACCGCATGGAACTGCAGGCGGTGATCGAGGCGCTGGCCGCGCTCAAGAGGCCCTGCGACGTGACACTGTTCATCGACAGCCAGTATGTGCTCAAGGGCATCACCGAGTGGATCCATGGCTGGAAGGCCAAGGGCTGGCGCACGGCGTCCAGGGAGCCGGTGAAGAACGCCGAGCTGTGGCAGAGGCTCGACGCGCTGGTCGGCAGCGGCGGCCACCGCATCGACTGGCGCTGGGTGCGCGGGCATGCGGGCGACCCGGGCAACGAGCGGGCGGACATGCTGGCCAACCGAGGCGTGGAAAAGGCGCTGGGGCGCCGTTGAACGCGCCTCAGCCCTGGGATAGTTTGGCCATTTCGGCTGCCAGGGCGGCACTGGAAGTCGGCCGAACGCTGCGTCCCACTTCCTGCCCATTGCGCAGGAAGATCAGCGTCGGCCAGAGCTTGACGCGGTAGTTGCGGCCCAGCGGGCGGCCCGGGCCGTCTTCCACCTTCAGATGCTGCACGTCCTCGCGCCCGGCCAGCGCCTCGCGGATCAGCGGCTGCGCGCCCTGGCAGTAGCCGCACCAGGCGGTGCCGAACTCCAGCACCGCATTGCCGCGCAGGGCCTCGACATCCTGTATCGCGGGGTTCTGGGCAAGTTGCTGGCTCTGGTAGGTCATGGGCGGGGCTCCTTCGTAGTGACTGGGGGTGCAGGGGCCGCGCGCGGCGTCCTGCCTGCTGGCACGTTACAGCAACCGGCCGGGGCGTCCAGTGGGACGATGCCGCTTCCTCACCGGATCCGGCAACGATGCAATGGACGGCTCAGAATGCGCCGTCGAACATCAGCACGCGGACCAAATCGCCCGCCTGCACCGTGCCCTGCCCATGGGGCAGCACGATCAGCCCGTTGGCCTGGAGCATCGAGCTGAGCACGCCTGAGCCCTGGCTGCCGGTGGTGCGCACCTGCAGCCGGCCGTCGGCGCCCAGGCTGACGATGCCGCGCTGGTATTCGGTGCGGCCCGGGCGCTTGCGCAGGGTCTCGCTGCTCACCGCCTGCAGCAGCGGCTGGGGCCGCGCGCGGCAACCCATCATCTGCAGCAGCGCCGGGCGCACCAGCGCCACGAAGGCCACCATGGCCGCGACCGGATTGCCCGGCAGGCCGAACAGCAGCGTGGGGGAAGGCTTGCCATGCAGGCGCCCCACGGCCAGCGGCCTGCCGGGGCGCATGGCCACGCGCCAGAACGCCACTTCGCCCAGGCGCTGCAACAGCGGGCGCAGATGGTCGGCGTCGCCGGTGCTCACGCCGCCGCTGGTGATCACGGCATCGGCCTCCAGTGCGGCACGCACAAGCGCCGCCTCGAGCAGCGCCGGATCGTCGCCCACCGGCTCGCCTTCGATGACCTCGACACCCAGCCGGCGCAGCAGCGCGCAGACGGTGAAACGGTTGCTGTCGTAGACCGCGCCGGGGCGCGGCGCGGCGCCCGGGCTCAGGATCTCGTCGCCGGTGGAGAAATACGCCACGCGCAGCCGGCGGAACACGCGCACCTCGGCCAGCCCCAGGCTGGCCAGCAGGCCCAGCGCCGCGGGGGTGAGCCGTTCGCCGCAAGCCAGCGCCAGGCTGCCCTGCTGCAGGTCCTCGCCGCGGCGGCGGCGGTTGGCGCCGGGCTGCAGCAGATCGGGAGCGATCCACAGCTGTCCGCCTTCTTCCAGCGCTGCCAGTTCCTGCGGCACGACGGTGTCCGCGCCCGCGGGCATGACGGCGCCGGTCATGATGCGCAGGCATTCGCCGGGCTGCAGCGCGCGCGGCCAGGTGGCTCCCGCATGCACGCTGCCGGCGATGCGCAGCCGCAGTCCCTGGCCCGGCTGCAGCGCGCTGCCGGCAAAGGCATAGCCGTCCATGGCGGAGTTGTCATGCGCCGGCACGTGGATGGGCGAGACCAGATCCTGGGCCAGCACCCGGTCCAGCGCGGCGCCCAGCGCCAGCACTTCGCTGTGCTCGGGCGCGGGCGCCAGGGCCTCGAGAAAGCGCCGGACGCTGTCCACATCCATGGCCTCGGGGTCATAGCCTTCGAGGCGGGCGGCAATTTCCTGCAGGGTGGGCGGCATTGTCATCGGGCGTGTTCCAGGGCGTGCAGTTCCTGCAGGGTATTGGCATTGGCAAACGCACGCGTGTCGTCCGCGGGCCGATCGAATGCCACGCTGATGCAGCGGTGCATGCGCGCCCAATGGTCGATCTTGCGTCCGCCTTCGGCCAGATAGCGCTGCAGGCTCGGCGCCAGCGCGGCCTGCAGCAGGCAAAACACCGGCTGATCGCGCCAGCGCACCTCGCCCCGGGCATCGGTTTCGGCGCCCGCGGCAAACACGATCTCGGCAGCTTCGGCCGCCGCCGCGCGCGCCAGGCGCTCGGCCAGGTTATGCGGAAACAGCGGCGTGTCGCAGGGCACCGTGAGCAGCCAGGGCGTGCCGCAGTGTTCAAGGCCGCACAGGAAGCCGGCCAGCGGGCCGGGATATTCCACCAGACTGTCTGGCCAAACGGATACGCCAAACGCCGCATACTGCGCCAGATTGCGATTGGCATTGAGCATGCAGCCGCCGACCTGCGGCGCCAGCCGCTGCAGGGCATGCAGCGCCAGCGGGACGCCGCGAAAAGGCTGCAGGCCCTTGTCGGCGCCGCCCATGCGCGTGCCGCGGCCGCCGGCCAGCACCAGGCCGGTGATGTCTTCGCGCGCCAGGGTTTCAGCCACCGATATAGCTCATCTCGATGCGCCGGCCGGAGGCGGCGCCGGGCGGGGCCATGTCCGCGGGCAGGCTGCTGCGCAGCTGCGAGTACTGGTCGCTGCGCTGCTGCCATATCGGCGCGATGGCGGCGGCCAGCTCGGCGTCGCTCGCGCCCGTGCGCAGCAGGCCGCGCAGGTCCCAGCCCTGCGAGGCAAACAGGCACAGGTACAGCTTGCCTTCGGTCGACAGCCGCGCGCGGTTGCAGTCGCCGCAGAACGCTTCGGTGACGCTGCTGATGAAGCCGACCTCGCCCAGCGCCGGGTCATGCGTGCCCTCACCATCGGCGTAGCCCCAGCGCGAGGCGGTCTCGCCGCGGCTGCCGGGCGCGAGCGGCACCAGCGAGAACTCGGATTCCAGGCGCTCGCGCACCTGCGCCGAAGGCAGCACCTGGTCCATGCGCCAGCCGTTGGTGGCACCCACATCCATGTATTCGATGAAGCGCAGCGCCACGCCGGTGCCGCGGAAAAAGCGCGCCATCGGCAGGATCTGGTCGTCGTTGGTGCCGCGCTGCACCACCATGTTGACCTTGATGCGATCGAAGCCCACGGCCTGCGCAGCCTCGATGCCATCGAGCACCTCGGCCACGCCGAAGTCGACGTCGTTCATGCGGCGGAACACGCTGTCGTCCAGCGCGTCCAGGCTCACCGTGAGCCGGTTCAAGCCCGCATCCTTGAGCGCGCGTGCCTTGCGCGCCAGCAGCGAGGCATTGGTGGTCAGCGTCAGATCGGCCGGCAGCCCCTCGGCGGTACGCAGCGCCGCCAGTTGCGCCACCAGTGCCTCCAGGTTCTTGCGCAGCAGCGGCTCGCCGCCGGTGAGGCGGATCTTGCGCACGCCATGCGCCAGGAACAGCCGCGCCAGCCGCGTGATCTCCTCGAAGCTCAGCAGTGCGCTGTGCGGCAGGTATTTGTAGTCCTTGTCGAAGACTTCCTTGGGCATGCAGTACTGGCAGCGGAAGTTGCAGCGGTCGGTGACGCTGATGCGCAGGTCGCGCAGCGGCCGGCCCAGCTGGTCCAGCAGCCGGCCGGTAGGGGCGGCAGCCAACGCCGGCACCGCCGCCGAAAGGGCCGCCGTGCGCTGATCTACCAGGGGAATCACTCGTACAGCCATGGGTGCATTTTGCCGCAAGCACCGGCTGGGCATGCGTAGGACGCAAGCATGCCCGGGCAGGCTCCGGGGCTGTCGCCGCGTCAGGAAGCCGGCTTCGCCACCGCGTCGCCCGCATCCTCGGGCCGGGCCGCGCGCGCATGGGCTTGCCAGCGGACGAACTGCGGATAGTAGGCGGCGATGCCCGGGCCGTTGAAGTCCCAGCCCAGGCACTGGCCCAGATGGCGCGGCGGCTGCGAGGGATCCTCGCTGGCAAAGACATTCGGCACCGACTGGAACGCGGCCGTCGCCATGTTGAACAGCAGCTCGCGCAGGTGGGTGCAGCTGGCGACGCCGCCCAGGTGCTCCTGGATCGCCTTGCGCCAGCCGCGGCCCATCTGGCAGCCGACCATCTTCTGCAGCGCGGCCGCGGCCTCGGGGCAGTGGCCCAGGGGGTGCGAGTCCATCGCCACCTCGATGGCTTTCACCTGCAGCGAGGTGTCGACGGTGGCGCGGATCCACATGTGGTGGATGGCCTTGCCCGCGGGCACGCGCCGGTTGCCTTGCAGGGTCAGGTCCACGGCCTTGCGGTCATGGAGCTCGCCTTCGATGTCCCAGAGGCCATCGGGGCGGGAGAAGCTGCGGTAGCGCACGTCGCGCAGGTGCTGGGGAGAACGGCCGGGAATTTCTGTCAAGGGCATCGTGGATTCTTCGGGAGCAGGGCGCCGCGGTGCGGCTGCCGCCAGCCTCGACCCTAGCGAACAATGGCCCGGCAGGCAAGCACCCGGGCGCCTTCAGTGCGGCTCGGCGAGGGCGATGCCGCGCAGGCCGGGCAGATCCAGGATTTCGAGCCGCCCGCGGTGCAGGCGCAGCAGGCCGCGCTGCTGCAGCTCCTGCAGCATCTGGTTGGTGGTCTGGCGCGACAGCGCCAGCATGTGCGCCAGCTGCTCCTGCGACAGGTGCAGCACGCGGCGCGACTGCGTGCTGTCCAGCCGCTGGCCGTGGTCCAGCGCCAGCGACACCAGCCAGCGCGCGAGCCGCTGGGGCGCGGCCAGCGTGGCCTGGTCTTCCAGCATGGCCAGGGCCTGGCGCAGCCTGAGCGTCACCAGCAGCGCCAGCGGCCGCCAGTGCTCGGGGTGCTGCTGCAGCCAGTCCAGCAGCGGCGCCTGCGGCACCTGCAGCACGCTGCTGCCCTGGACCGCAATCACGTCATGTGCACGCGGGGACTGGTCGAACAGCGATGGCTCGCCAAACCATGACGGCGCCTCCAGCAGCATCAGCAGCGTGCCGCGCGCGCGGGCGCCCGTGCCGGCGCCGGACATGCGCAGCGTGCCGCGCAGCACCGCATGCAACCCGTCCGGCGGATCGCCGCGCCGGAACACGGCCTCGCCAGGCGCGAGGCACCGCACGCGCGCCAGCTGCGCGAGCTGCTGCGCCAGCGGCCTGGGCAGTCCGTGGAACCAGCGGCCCGAACGCAGGATGGGAAGATGCTCGGGCAGCAGCGGCGAGAAGGAGGGCGGTGGCACGGGTGTGGGCATCGCTGCAGGCGGGGCGGTAAAAGGGCACGGCACTATTGACGCATGCCGGCGCGTTTTCGCCGCTGCAGGGAAACCCTGATGGCGCAAATGCAGCGGGTGCCCGCCGCATGTGCGGGCCTATTTGCCGGCAGGCTTCGAGGCTGCGCCTAGAATCACGGCCAAGCCGCTTCGCGCGCTTCGTTCCATTCAACTCCCTACCCATCATGTCCCTCGACAAAGTCTCCCCCGGCAAGAACGCTCCCGACACCTTCAACGTGGTCGTTGAAATCTCGATGAACGCCGATCCCGTGAAATACGAAGTGGACAAGGAGTCGGGCGCGATCTTCGTCGACCGCTTCATGACCACCGCCATGCACTACCCCACCAACTACGGCTACGTGCCGCAGACGCTGTCGGGCGACGGCGACCCGGTGGACGTGCTGGTGATGACCCCCTTCCCGCTGCCCCCGGGCGTGGTCGTCCCCTGCCGCGCGCTGGGCATCCTGATGATGGAAGACGAAGCCGGCATCGACGGCAAGGTGCTGGCCGTGCCCACCGCCAAGATCCTGCCGCAGTACGCCAAGATCGAATCGATCGAGGACCTGCCCGAGATCACGCTGGCGCAGATCTCGCACTTCTTCGAGCACTACAAGGACCTGGAAAAGGGCAAGTGGGTCAAGGTCCAGGGCTGGCAGGGCGTGGACGCGGCCAAGAAGGAAGTGGCCGACGGCATCGCCAACTACCAGGGCTGATGGCGCGTTGCACGCGCCTTGCGCCGGGGGCCGGGCCAGGTCCCCGGCGTTGAGTTCACAGCGTGTTGCCAGCAATGGCAGCACGCTGTTTTGATTGGGGCACCCCGGGCGCAGTGCGCGGGGGTGGAGGGATGGCAGCATTCAACAAAAGAGAGATGCACATGAAATTGGCTGATATGCGCCTGGGCGTCAAACTGGGCCTGGGATTTTTTCTGCTGGTGCTGCTGACGGTCGCCGTGGGTGGCCTGGCGCTGTGGCAGATGAAGAACATCGATGCCACGACGCGCTTCCTGGGCGGTCACGCGCTGCAGAGCGTGGCCGACACTGGCGATATCCGCGTGCAATGGAACCGCCTGCGGCGCATGGACGCCGGGGTGGCAGCTGCCAAGAGCCTGGAGGAAGTCTCGGGCATCGCATCGCGTACGACCGCGGTCATCGAGCTGGTGCAGGCGGCGGAGCGTTCCTATGAATCGGCGGAGCATGACGAGGAGGAACGCGCGCTGATGTCGCAGTACCGCACGGAGCGCGACAACTACATGAACAGCCACCAGGCCCTGCTGCAGGCCGCCAGGAACAAGGATTACAGCCTGGGCGAACAGGATTCCCTGCTGGGCGATGACGTCAGCAATCTCTACAGCGGCGCTTCGGAAGCAGCGTTCACGGCCCTGACCGAG
Source organism: Comamonas endophytica (assembly GCF_023634805.2). NCBI lineage: Bacteria > Pseudomonadati > Pseudomonadota > Betaproteobacteria > Burkholderiales > Comamonadaceae > Comamonas > Comamonas endophytica. The sequence goes on along the minus strand of NZ_CP106881.1, from coordinate 594,152 downwards.
ACCATCGGCCGGCTCAACCGGCTGAGCCGCGAGCGCGCCAAGAGCGCCCAGCAGGCGGCAGCCGAAGTCTATGACACGGCGCTGATCTGGCTCGCGGCCGGCGTGGCGCTGAGCGCGCTGATCGCAGCCTTCTTTGGTGCGCTGGTGACGCGCGCGGTGGTGCGGCCGGTGCGCCAGGCGGTCGATGCCGCCAACCACATCGCGCAGGGCGACCTGTCGCAGTCGATCGAATCGGGCAGCCGCGATGAAATGGGCGAGCTGCTCGAAGCCCTGCAGCGCATGCAGGGCAGCCTGGCGCAGACCGTCAACAGCGTGCGCAGCAACGCCGAAGGCGTGGCCACGGCCAGCGCGCAGATCGCCTCGGGCAACAGCGACCTGTCGGGCCGCACCGAGGAGCAGGCCAGCGCGCTCGAGCAGACCGCCGCCTCGATGGAACAGCTGGGCTCCACCGTGCGCCAGAACGCCGACAACGCGCGCCAGGCGAACCAGCTGGCGCTCAATGCCTCCACGGTGGCGGTGCAGGGCGGCGACGTCGTGGCCCAGGTGGTCGGCACCATGAAGGGCATCAACGACAGCAGCCGCAAGATCGCCGACATCATCGGCGTGATCGACGGCATTGCCTTCCAGACCAACATCCTGGCGCTGAACGCGGCCGTCGAGGCGGCGCGCGCCGGCGAGCAGGGCCGCGGCTTCGCGGTCGTGGCCAGCGAGGTGCGCAGTCTGGCGCAGCGCAGCGCCGAGGCGGCCAAGGAGATCAAGGCGCTGATCACGGCCAGCGTCGAGCGCGTCGAGCAGGGCACGCAGCAGGCGGACCGCGCGGGCGAGACCATGACCGAGGTGGTGAGTGCGATCCGCCGCGTCACCGACATCATGGGCGAGATCAGCGCCGCCAGCAGCGAGCAGAGCACGGGCGTGGCGCAGGTGGGCGAGGCTATCACGCAGATGGACCAGGCGACGCAGCAGAATGCGGCGCTGGTCGAGCAGAGCGCGGCGGCGGCAGACAGCCTCAAGCGCCAGGCGCAGGAGCTGGTCGATGCAGTGGCGGTGTTCCAGTTGGCCCAGGGCGCGCAGGCGCGCGCGCTTGCGTCCATGGACACTGCGGCCACCGCGGCGCAGCGCCTGGGCGCGCGTGCCAGTGGCCTGCCCGCGGCGCCACGGACCCCGGCGCGCGCCCCGCGGGTCGCTGCGGCGCCTCTGGCTGCACCGGCCCCCGCGGCGCAGCCGCCTGCTCCGGCGCCTGCTGCCCCGGCACCCGCGCTACGCAAGGCCGCGGAAGACGAGTGGGAAAGCTTCTGAAGCCCGTGCCGCGCAAAGTTCTTTGCGCGGCCGCGCCCGGTTTTAGTGACAATATGTAATTCGGTTGGGCTGGCGCCCGCGGCGCTTTCCACCGAGCCCTTTTCTCCACGCCATCACGCAGGTGATGCAGATACTGCCGCATCGCGGCGAACCCCATTCCAGGGAGCTCCCATGCTTTCGAATTTTTCCTCTTCCGGCGCGCAGCGCTCGCGCAGCCAGGCCACGGCCCAGGTGGCACGCGCCGAATTCCTGACCTTCCAGCTGGGCCAGGAGGAGTACGGCATCGACATCCTGCGCGTGCAGGAAATCCGCTCCTATGAAACCCCCACGCGCATTGCCCATGCGCCCGATTTCATCAAGGGCGTGGTCGATCTGCGTGGCGTCATCGTGCCCATCGTCGACCTGCGCATGAAGCTCGGCTGCCCGACCGTGGAGTACACGCCCTTCACCGTCGTCATCATCCTCAATGTCGCCGATACCGTGCTCGGCGTAGTGGTCGACTCGGTGGCCGACGTGGTCAATCTGGCGCTGGATGCGATCCGCCCCACGCCGCAGTTCCAGTCGCAGGTCGATGCGGCCTTCATCAAGGGCATTGCCAATGTGGACGAGCGCATGCTGATCGTCATGGACATCGAGGCGCTGCTGAGCTCGGCCGACATGGGGTTGCTCAAGGCCGCCGTCGCCTGAAAACGCTGTGCCGGCAGGTCCGGTTTGCGTTGCTTTTGCGCCTGGCACCTGCACACAGCGCCACGCGCTTGATACATTTTATTACATTGTCCCTGGACTGCTTTGCAATACCGGGGCGCTTCCACAGAGACAGGAACCATGCGCTACGCTCATCTGAAGATCGGCACCCGCCTCACGCTGGCTTTTTCGTTGCTTTTGTTGATCACTGCGGTCCTTGCCGGCCTGGGCGCATGGCGCCTGGAGGTGCTCAAGGATGCCAACCAGGCCATTGCCACGGTGGAAATGCAGCGCAGCCTGCTGTCGCAGCGCTGGGCATCGTCCATCGATATCAATTGGGTGCGCACCTCGTCGCTGATGCAAAGCCGCGATCCGCTGTATCAGGCGGCTTTGCGCAAGGACATGGCGGCTTCGACGGAGTTCGTCAACAAGACCCTGAAGCAGCTCAATGAGATGACGCAGGACAGCGAGGCCCAGGCGCTGATGGCCGAGGTCGCCAAGCAACGCAAGACCTATTCGGATCTGCGCACGCAGCTGCAGCAACGCCAGGCGCAGGGCGAAGACATCACGCAGGCGTTGGATGAACAGCTGCGCCCCCTGGCGCAAAGCTATCTCAGGGCCGTGACCAACGTGTCCGATGACGCCGCCAGGACGCTGGCCGAGGTGCAGGCCGCCGCGGCCGATTCGGCCACGGCAAGCCAGATCGCGCTGGCCGTGGGCGCCGGACTGGCCCTGCTGCTGGGCCTGCTGCTGGCGACGCTGACCACGCGCTCGATCACGCGCCCGATCCACCGCGCGGCCGAGGTCGCCGACGCCATCCGCAAGGGTGACCTGACCTCCGAGATCCACGCACAGGGCGACGACGAAACCGCGCAGATGCTGCGCGGCCTCGCCGGCATGCAGGACAACCTGCGCAGCATCGTGGCGCACGTGCGCGGCGGCTCCGAGGCCGTGGCCACGGCCAGCGCGCAGATCGCCTCGGGCAACAGCGACCTGTCGGGCCGCACCGAGGAGCAGGCCAGCGCGCTCGAGCAGACCGCCGCCTCGATGGAACAGCTGGGCTCCACCGTGCGCCAGAACGCCGACAACGCGCGCCAGGCGAACCAGCTGGCGCTCAATGCCTCCACGGTGGCGGTGCAGGGCGGCGACGTCGTGGCCCAGGTGGTCGGCACCATGAAGGGCATCAACGACAGCAGCCGCAAGATCGCCGACATCATCGGCGTGATCGACGGCATTGCCTTCCAGACCAACATCCTGGCGCTGAACGCGGCCGTCGAGGCGGCGCGCGCCGGCGAGCAGGGCCGCGGCTTCGCGGTCGTGGCCAGCGAGGTGCGCAGTCTGGCGCAGCGCAGCGCCGAGGCGGCCAAGGAGATCAAGGCGCTGATCACGGCCAGCGTCGAGCGCGTCGAGCAGGGCACGCAGCAGGCGGACCGCGCGGGCGAGACCATGACCGAGGTGGTGAGTGCGATCCGCCGCGTCACCGACATCATGGGCGAGATCAGCGCCGCCAGCAGCGAGCAGAGCACGGGCGTGGCGCAGGTGGGCGAGGCTATCACGCAGATGGACCAGGCGACGCAGCAGAATGCGGCGCTGGTCGAGCAGAGCGCGGCGGCGGCAGACAGCCTCAAGCGCCAGGCGCAGGAGCTGGTCGATGCGGTGGCGGTGTTCCAGTTGGCCCAGGGCGCGCAGGCGCGCGGGCCCATGCCCGCAGCCGCGCCCGCCGCGCCGGGCGCCGTCGCGCCGGGCGCCACGGTGCCACGCCCGGCCGCGCGGGTCATGCCGGCGCCCAAGCCGGCGCCCAAGCCCGCCGCCCCCGCGCCACGCATTGCGCGCGCGCCGCAGGCCCGCGGCGCCGAAGCCAGCGACGACTGGGAAAGCTTCTGACCCGGGCCGCAGCTCAGGCAGCCGCCGCTGCGCTGCTCTGAAGCGGCGGCGCCAGACGCAGCGGGCTGTGCGCGTGCAGTTCCTCCAGATAGGCCTGCACGCCGCTGCCCTCGCGCTCCAGGAAGCGGTCCACGGCATCGGCAAATGCCGGGTGGGCAATCCAGTGGGCGCTGGCCGTGGGCGTGGGCAGCAGCGCCCGCGCCATCTTGTGCTCGCCCTGCGCGCCGCCCTCGAAACGCGCGATGCCCTGCGCGATGCACCATGCGATGGGCTGGTAGTAGCAGGCCTCGAAATGCAGGCAGTCGACGCGCTCGAGCGCCCCCCAGTAGCGGCCGTAGGCGACACTGCCTTCCACGCGGCCGCCCGCGGCTTCTGCATTGAGCGCGATCAGGCTGGCGGCGATGCGCCGGCCTGCGTGCTCGGCGATGAACAGCAGCCAGTGCTCCGGCATCTGCGCGGCCATGGCGCCGAAGAATTCGCGCGACAGGTAGGGCGCGTTGCCATGCTCCAGATAGGTGCGCTCGTAGCAGCGGTAGAAGAAGTCCCAGTCCTCGGTTCCGATCTCGGCGCCGCGCAGCGCGCGGAACACCACGCCGGCCTCGGCCACCTTGCGCCGCTCCTGGCGGATCTTCTTGCGCTTGGACTGCTGCAGCTGCGCCAGGAAGTGCTCGAAGTCGCGCAGCGGCTGGCGTGTATCGGCGGCACTGTTGGTCCAATGGAACTGCACGCCGCCGCGCTGCATCCAGCCGTCGGCGCGGCAGGCGGCCAGATCGGCGTCCTCCGTGAACAGCGCGTGCAGGGAAGACCAGCCATCCTGCGCCTCGACCCAGCGGCGCACGGTCCGCGCCAGCAGCGCGCGCGTGGCGGCATCGCGCGCCAGCAGCCGCGTGCCCGGCACGGGTGTGAACGGCACCGCGATCACCGCCTTGGGGTAGTAGTCGAGGCCATGCTCGGCATAGGCACGCGCCCAGGCCCAGTCAAAGACGTATTCGCCCGAGGAGTGGTTCTTGGCGTACACCGGGCAGGCGGCAATCAGCGCATCGCCCTCCCAGAGCGTGACGAAGCAGGGCTGCCAGCCGGTTGCAAGCGTCGCGCTGCCGCTCGATTCCAATGCCGCGAAGTACTCATGGCGCATGAAAGGCGTGGGCACGGGCTGCCGCGCCAGCAGCGCGTTCCAGGCCGGCGCGGGGATCTGCTGCACCTCGGTGAACACGCGGGTGATAATTGCAGCTTCATCCATGCCTGCTCCCCTTGTCCCGGGCCCGCGGGCCAGCGCTTTTGCAATGGGCCTTGCCGGCCAGATTTCTATCCATGACGTTCTCCATCTGCACTGCTCAGCGCAATTTTGTTGTGGGCGACCTGCCTGGCAATGCGCAAAAAATCATCGAAGCCGCGCGCGCCGCGCATGCGGCCGGCGCGCGCCTGCTGCTCACGCCCGAGCTGGCGCTGTGCGGTTACCCGCCCGAGGACCTGCTGCTGCGTCCGGCATTTCTCGACGCCTGCGAGCAAACGGTGCATACCGTAGCACGGGAGACGGCCGGGCTCACGGGCCTGGTCATTGTCCTCGGTCATCCGCAGCGCGCGGCGGGCGCCGGGCTGTGCCACAACATGGCCAGCGTGCTGCGCGACGGCGTGATCGAGAGCAGCTACTCCAAGCAGGCGCTGCCGAACTACGCGGTGTTCGACGAGCTGCGCTATTTCCTGCCGGGGCAGGCGCCCTGCGTCATCGACATCGACGGAGTGCGCGTCGGCCTGCTGATCTGCGAGGACGCGTGGGTGCCCGGCCCGTCACGGCAGGCGGCCGAAGCCGGTGCGCAGCTGCTGGCGGTGATCAATGCCTCGCCCTTCCACGGCGAGAAGCAGCAGGTGCGCGAGTCGGTGCTGCGCGAACGCGTGCAGGAAACCGGCCTGCCGGCCATCTATGCCCACATGGTCGGCGGCCAGGACGAGCTGGTGTTCGATGGCCACTCCTTTGCCATGAGCGCGCAGGGCACGGTGGTGGCGCGCGCCGCGGGCTTCGAGGAATGCCTGGCGAGCGTGCAGGTGACTGCCGGGGCCGCAGGCGTTGCGCTGCAAGGCGAGCTCCAGCCGCTGGCCGGCACCCACGAGCAGCTGTGGCGCGCGCTGGTGCTGGGCGTGCGCGACTACGTGGGCAAGAGCGGTTTTCCCGGCGTGCTGCTGGGGCTGTCGGGCGGCATCGACTCGGCGCTGGTGCTGGCCATTGCCGTCGACGCGCTGGGTGCAGGCAAGGTGCGCACGGTGATGATGCCCTCGCCCTACACGGCCGATATCAGCTGGATCGATGCACGCGACATGGCCGCGCGCCTGGGCGTGGCCTACGAGGAGATTTCCATCGCGCCGCAGTTCGAGGCCTTCAAGGCCGCGCTGGCCACCGATTTCGCGGGCCGGGCGGAAGACACGACCGAGGAGAACCTGCAGGCACGCATCCGCGGCACGCTGCTGATGGCGCTGTCGAACAAGTTCGGCTCGCTGGTCGTCACCACGGGCAACAAGAGCGAGATGGCGACGGGCTACTGCACGCTCTACGGCGACATGGCGGGCGGCTTCGCGGTGATCAAGGACCTGGTCAAGACCCAGGTGTTCGCGCTGGCGCGCTGGCGCAATGCGCACGATCCCTTCGGCACCGGCAGCAACCCGATTCCCGAGCGCATCATCACGCGCCCGCCCAGCGCCGAGCTGCGCCCCGATCAGAAAGACCAGGACAGTCTGCCGCCTTATGAAGTGCTCGATGCCATCGTGCAGCGATACATGGAAAATGACGAGTCCGTGCAGGACATCGTGGCCGCGGGTTTTGCCGCCGCCGATGTCGAGCGCGTGACGCGCCTGATCCAGATCAACGAACACAAGCGCCGCCAGGCGCCGATCGGCCCGCGCCTCACGCGCCGCAGCTTCGGCAAGGATTGGCGCTACCCGATCACCAACCGCTTCCGCGCCTGATGCCGCAAGGCCGGGCGCCCATGCATTCCCACATCCAGGAGTTCCCATGAAAATGATCACCGCCGTCATCAAGCCCTTCAAGCTCGAGGAAGTGCGCGAGGCACTGGCCGATTGCGGCGTCACCGGCCTCACGGTCACCGAGGTCAAGGGCTTCGGCCGCCAGAAGGGCCACACCGAGCTCTACCGCGGCGCCGAATATGTCGTGGATTTCCTGCCCAAGGTGAAGATCGAGGTCGTGGTGCAGACGGAGGACGTCGAGCGCTGCGTCGATGCGATCGTCAACGTGGCGCGCACCGGGAAGATCGGCGACGGCAAGATCTTTGTCACGCCGGTGGAGCGGGTAGTGCGGATTCGGACGGGGGACCTGGACGCTTCGGCGATTTGAATCCTGGACTTGAGGTTTGCAGGATCGGTGGGTTGTAGCCTTATGAACCTGCACCATGCCAGGCATGCGTCACGGTATCCCGAGCGCAGGACGTCCATCGTTCGACGGGGCCGCCGAGGCAGGCTCAGGACGAACGGTTCACCTCCCCTGAATTCAACTCCCCAAATACCGTTCGCCCTGAGCTTGTCGAAGGGCGCTTTGGGGCGTGCTCCGCGTGGTGAGACAGGCCTAAATGCTCAAATCACCGCCCGCAGCGCTCTGGTTTCCCGCGCAGTCCCCGCCGCCTCGACCAGATTCGGCAGCAGCACCTCGGCATCCGTCTGCGTCTCGATCAGTCCCATCTGCCACTCCCCCATCAGCCCGCTCTGCACGCTGGAGGCCAGGAAAGTGAGCAGATTGTCGTAATAGCCCGCGGCGTTGAGCACGCCGATCGGCTTGTCGTGGTAGCCCAGCTGGCGCCAGGTCCAGACCTCGAACAGTTCCTCGAAGGTGCCGATGCCGCCGGGCAGCGCCAGGAAGGCATCGGCGCGCTCGGCCATCATGGCCTTGCGCTCGTGCATGGTCTGCACGATGTACAGTTCGTCGCAGGCCCGGTTGGCATGCTCCTTGTCGACCAATGCCTGGGGAATGACGCCGACCACGCGGCCGCCCGCGCGGCGCGTGGCCTCGGCTACCGTGCCCATCAGGCCGGAGCGGCCGCCGCCATAGACCAGCTGCCCGCCATGTTCGCCGATCCAGGTGCCGACCTGGGTGGCGACTTCGGCGAACCGCGGATCCACGCCGGGACGCGAGCCGCAATAGACGCAGAGGGAGAAAGCGGGTGTCGAAGGTTTCGTCATAGGAATCTTAGGTAAAGGGCGGACAGCCAGGTGCCCGCGCACAGCAGCAGCGCCAGCAGCACCGCCGCGCTGCCCATGTCCTTGGCGCGCTTGGACAGCGCATGCCATTCGGGGCCGATGCGGTCGATGGCGGCTTCGATGGCGCTGTTGAGCAACTCGACGATCAGCACCAGCACCACCGAGCCCACCAGCAGTATGCCCTCACTCCAGCTGCGCGCAAGCCAGGGCGCCAGCGGCAGCAGGCAGATTGCGCACACGGCCTCGGTGCGAAAGGCCTTCTCGCCCCAGGCCGCGCGCAGCCCCTGCAGCGAATAGCCGCCCGCATGCCAGATGCGCTGCAGGCCGCTGCGGCTTTTCTGCGGGTTGCTTTCCAGCTGCATGCGTCTGCAGTCCGGCTCAGGCCAGGCCATCGGCCTTGCGCTGCTTGAGGCGCGCGCGGGCTTCGCCAGGCGCATCGTGCACCAGCCGTGTGCCGGCCAGCGCATCGTGCAGGAACTGGCGCTGTGGGTGCAGGCGGCTGAGCAGCGCCCAGACCGCGATCCAGCCCAGCATCAGCACCGCGGTCTCGCCGGCGGGCAGATGGAAGGGGCCGATCACCGTCAGCGGCGGCAGGAACCAGAGCCAGCTCAGCAGATAGCGCAGCAGCGCCCGCCCCTGGGTCAGCGGCCGGCCGGCCCGGTCGGTGACGCGGATATGCCAGGTCTTCATGGCCAGCGTCTGGCCTTTGGACCAGAGCCAGGTGAAATAGATGCCGAACACGACAAACACGAAGGCTTGCAGCAGATGACGGTTGTCCAGGGCATGGCGCGTCTGGCTCAGCGTGCCGAAAAGATAGCCGGCAATGAACACCACGCCGAACAGCAGCAACCCTTCATAGAGCCAGCAGGCCATGCGCCGGCGCAGGCTGGGGGTGGGCGGCAGGGGCTGCGTCACGGTGCCAGCGGTTCGGAGGCCGCTGGCGCAGCCGGGACCTCGCCACCCAGCGGCGCCAGCGGCGGCAGGGGCAGCGCCGTGGCGGTCGAAAGGTTCACCGGCGCCGTCTCCACGACGTTGGGCATGGGCACCGGCCGGGTCTCGACGACGACCGCAGGCGGCGGCGGGGGCACCGGGGCCGGCGCCGCGATGTGGTGGGTGGGCTGCGGCGCCGGACGCGGAATCTTCGGCAGGTTGGCGACGTTGCCGCCGCCGGCCGTCGCCGCGGGCACGCGCGCCAGCTTCTTGGCCGGCACCGGGCGCAGCGCGGGGGCGGCGCCGACGGGCCGCGCGGCCGCGGCCTTGGCCGCCAGCGCGCGCTTTTCTTCTTCGGTCAGCGCCTGGTAGGCCTCCCACTGCGCCCATTTGTCCTTGGGCGCCATGCGGTTCGTGATGGCGTAATTGAGGCGCGCCTGGCTGCGCTGCTGTGCGCTCAGGCTGGCCCAGGACACCATGCGGTCGCGCAGCTTGAGCTGCTCGGTCGCAGGCAGGGTGTCGAAGCTGTCGGCCAGCACCATCCAGCGGTTCTTTTGCACCTCGCCCATGAAGGACCAGCGCTTCTCCAGCGGTTGCAGCACGCGCTGCTGCGCGGCGCTGAGCTCGCCCCAGTTCGGGCCCGAGGCCAGCAGGCGGCGCTGCGACAGGCCATTGCGCGGCGCATCGGAGCCGGGCGCAGGTGCCTGCGCCACCGCAGGCATCGGCAGCGCGCTGGGGGCCTGGCGCACCAGCGGCACGATCCAGCCGGCCAGCAGCGCCAGCGCCAGCAGTATCGCCGAGGCCAGCGCAACGCCGACGGGGCTGCTCGATTCAGTGCGCTGGACAGGGGGCATGCAACCGCAATATCTCGGGCAAGGGAATCAGAGCGTGGATCCCGAAGGCGCTGTCTGGATGAACTGCACGAAGCCGGGGTCGGCGTAGGCCGAGGGCGGCAGGTCGTCAGTGAGCAGGGCGGCGTCGACTTCGGCCACCTCGTGCATGCCCAGATCGGTCTGCGAGGTGATGAACACTGCCAGGCTGATGGCCAGCCCGGCCAGCGGCGCCGCCGTCAGTGCGCTGCGCCACCAGCTTTGCCGGCCGGGCCCGCCCAGGGTGGCCACGCCGCCCTGGTGCTGCACCGCAACGGCGGGCGCGCGCTGGTGCACCTGCACCTCGCGGCGGCGCTCGGACAGCGCGCGTTCGCGCCCGGCGCGCAGCCGCTCGCTGATGTCGTACGCGAGCAATTCGTTGTTTTGGCTCAGACGCGCAGTGACGCGGCGCGCAAAGCGGTCGGCGGCCTGCTCGAGCGAAGGTGATGCTGCAATGTTCATAACTGGATTCCTTTGGCCTTCAGTGCCTTGCTGAGGGTCTGAATGGCACGAAAGCAGTGCGTCTTGACACTGCCTTCCGAACAACCCATGGCGGCTGCCGTCTCTGCGACATCCATTTCCTCCCAATAACGCATCAGGAATGCTTCCCGTTGACGTGGTGGCAGCTCCTGTACCTCTTTTTCTATGCTCTGTAGAGTCTGTGCGCGCTGCGTTTGTTCCTCGGCGCTCTGCACGGTTTCCTCGTTTGCGTCGCCAGCATAGGACTCCAGCAGATCAAAGTCCATGCCGTCGTCCCCTTCGGGCTCGAAATCGCTCATCCGCGTGAACACCGCATTGCGTGTCTTCTGCCGCCTGAACCAGTCCAGCGTGCAGTTCGACAGGATGCGCTGGAACAGCATCGGCAGCTCGGCGCGCGGCTTGTCCCCGTAATGGTGCGACAGCTTGAGCATACTGTCTTGCACGATGTCGAGCGCCGCCTCCTCGTCGCGGACATGGTAGAGCGCGCGCTTGAAAGCGCGTTTTTCCACATCCTTGAGAAATTGCGATAGTTCTTGTTCGGTTGCCAAAGAGGTCAGCCTGGCGCGACGAAAACGGGAAGAAGGGCGGCTGCGGCGCGCCCGGTTCCGGGTCCCCGCCAGCCTGGGCTCGGGGCGAATTATCGCACCGCAGGATAATTTTGCCGCACTGCGGCCCCCAAGCTTTTGCTGCAGTGCGATAATCCGGGCGCACATCAAAAAAGCAAACGGGTCTCGGTCCGGCGTCCACACATTTCGCCCATGACCATGGCCTCAAGTCCCAAACCGGCCCCACAAGGGCACAGGCCAGGGGCACCCAAGGTTTTTCGTTAGAGAAATTCACAAAGGTTGATCATGGAAATTTCCAGGGCAGAGCTTTCTTCCGCTGCCGCAGCAGCGTCTTCCGCGCGTCCTCCCGAGCTCATGGGCGCCGAGATCCTCGTCAAATCGCTCCAGGCCGAAGGCGTGCAGCATCTGTGGGGTTATCCGGGCGGCGCTGTGTTGTATATTTACGACGCGCTTTACCGGCAGGAATCCATCCAGCACGTGCTGGTGCGCCACGAACAGGCCGCAGTGCATGCCGCCGATGGCTTCGCGCGCGCCACCGGCGAAGTCGGCGTGGCCCTGGTGACCTCCGGCCCTGGCCTGACGAACGCCGTCACCGGCATTGCCACGGCCTATACCGACAGCATTCCGCTGGTCGTGATCAGCGGCCAGACCTCGACCGCATCCATCGGCACCGACGCCTTCCAGGAATGCGACACCGTGGGCATCACGCGCCCCATCGTCAAGCACAACTTCCTGGTCAAGGATGCGCGCGACATCGCCGCCACCATGAAGAAGGCCTTCCACATCGCGCGCTCGGGCCGCCCTGGCCCGGTGGTGGTGGACATCCCGAAGGACGTGTCCTTCAAGAAGGCCGCCTGGACCGGTTATCCGCAGGGCGTGGAGATGCGCTCCTACAACCCGGTCAAGAAGGGCCACAGCGGCCAGATCCGCAAGGCGCTGCAGCTGCTGCTGAGCGCCAAGCGCCCCTACATCTACACCGGCGGCGGCGTGCTGCTGGGCAATGCCTGCAACGAGCTGCGCACGCTGGTCGACATGCTGGGCATGCCCGTCACGCACACGCTGATGGGCCTGGGCGCCTATCCCGCCAGCGAGCGCAAGTACCTGGGCATGCTGGGCATGCACGGCACCATCGAGGCCAACAACGCGATGCAAAGCTGCGACGTGCTGCTGGCCGTGGGCGCGCGCTTCGACGACCGCGTCATCGGCAACCCCAAGCACTTCCTGTCGGTCGAGCGCAAGATCATCCACATCGACATCGACCCCTCGTCGATCTCCAAGCGCGTGCGCGTCGACGTGCCGATCGTGGGCGACGTCAAGGACGTCCTGGGCGAGCTGATCGCCATGCTGCGCGAGACTTCGGCACGCCCCGATGCCGGTGCGCTGGCCGCCTGGTGGGACACCATCGAGGGCTGGCGCGGGCGCGACTGCCTGCGCTACGACAACAGCAACCCCGAGGTCATCAAGCCCCAGTACGTGGTCGAGACGCTGTTCAACATGACGCGCGACTCCGACACCTACATCACCTCCGACGTGGGCCAGCACCAGATGTGGGCGGCGCAGTACTACCGCTTCGACAAGCCGCGCCGCTGGATCAACTCCGGCGGCCTGGGCACGATGGGCGTGGGCATTCCCTACGCCATGGGCGTGAAGCTGGCCAGGCCCGACGCCGAGGTGTTCTGCATCACCGGCGAAGGCTCGGTGCAGATGAACATCCAGGAGCTGTCGACCTGCCTGCAGCACAACACGCCGATCAAGATCTGCTCGCTCAACAACCGCTACCTGGGCATGGTGCGCCAGTGGCAGGAGATCGAGTATTCCGGCCGCTACAGCCATAGCTACATGGACGCCTTGCCGAACTTCGTCAAGCTGGCCGAAGCCTACGGCCACGTGGGCCTGCTGATCGAGCGCCCCGAGGACGTGGAGCCGGCACTGCGCGAGGCGCGCCGCCTCAAGGACCGGACCGTGTTCCTCGACTTCCGCACCGATCCCACCGAGAACGTGTTCCCGATGGTCCAGGCCGGCAAGGGCATCACGGAGATGCTGCTCGGCAGCGACGACCTCTGAGCGGCAGGGCCCCGGGCCCTGCTGTCGCATACTTCCGGCTGCCCTTGCGGCAGCTCCCCTTAGACGAATCTATTGTCCGCCAAGCCCGCGCATTACCGTGCGCGGGGGAGGGCGGCGAAAAGAGGAATCCCATGAAGCACATCATTGCGGTCCTGCTCGAGAACGAGCCCGGCGCGCTGTCGCGCGTCGTCGGCCTGTTCTCGGCGCGCGGCTACAACATCGAGTCCCTCACCGTGGCGCCGACGGAAGATCCGTCGCTGTCGCGCATGACCATCCAGACCACCGGGTCGGAAGACGTCATCGAGCAGATCACCAAGCACCTGAACCGCCTCATCGAGGTGGTGAAGGTCGTGGACCTGACCGAAGGCGCCTACGCCGAACGCGAGCTGATGATGGTCAAGGTCCGCGCCGTGGGCAAGGAGCGCGAGGAAATGAAGCGCCTGGTGGACATCTTCCGAGGCCGCATCATCGACGTGACCGACAAGAGCTACACCATCGAGCTCACCGGCGACCAATCCAAGAACGATGCCTTCCTGCAGGCCATCGAGCGCACGGCCATCCTCGAGACCGTGCGCACCGGCGCCAGCGGCATAGGCCGCGGCGAGCGCATCCTGCGCGTGTGACATCTGCCTTTTCCCTTTTTTGACCCCCAAGAACCCATCCACTGGAGCCAACATGAAAGTTTTCTACGACAAAGACTGCGACCTGAGCCTGATCAAGGGCAAGACGGTGGCAATCATCGGCTACGGCAGCCAAGGCCATGCGCACGCACAGAACCTGAACGAAAGCGGCGTCAAGGTCGTGGTCGGCCTGCGCAAGGGCGGCGCCTCGTGGCCCAAGGTCGAGAAGGCCGGCCTGAACGTGATGGAAGTCAACGACGCGGTCAAGGCCGCCGACGTCGTGATGATCCTGCTCCCCGATGAAGACATCGCAGCCGTCTACAAGAACAACGTCGAGCCCAACATCAAGCAGGGCGCCTCGCTGGTGTTCGCGCACGGCTTCAACGTGCACTACAACCAGGTCGTGCCGCGCGCCGACCTCGACGTGTGGATGGTCGCGCCCAAGGCCCCCGGCCACACCGTGCGCAACACCTACACCCAGGGCGGCGGCGTGCCCCACCTGATCGCGGTGCACCAGGACCAGTCGGGCAAGGCCCGCGACCTGGCGCTGTCGTACGCCATGGCCAACGGCGGCGGCAAGGCCGGCATCATCGAGACCAACTTCAAGGAAGAGACCGAAACCGACCTGTTCGGCGAACAGGCCGTGCTGTGCGGCGGTGCGGTCGAGCTGATCAAGATGGGCTTCGAAACCCTGGTCGAAGCCGGCTACGCGCCCGAGATGGCCTACTTCGAGTGCCTGCACGAGCTCAAGCTGATCGTCGACCTGATCTACGAAGGCGGCATCGCCAACATGAACTACTCGATCTCGAACAACGCCGAATACGGCGAGTATGTGACCGGCCCCGAGGTGATCAACGCCGAGTCGCGCGTCGCCATGCGCAATGCGCTCAAGCGCATCCAGGACGGCGAATACGCCAAGATGTTCATCCTGGAGGGCCGCACCGGCTACGCCAGCATGACCGCCCGCCGCCGCAACACGGCCGAGCATCAGATCGAAAAGGTCGGCGGCCAGCTGCGCGCGATGATGCCCTGGATCGCCAAGAACAAGCTCGTCGACCAGACCAAGAACTGATGCGAAGCAGGGCCCGGGCTCTGCCGTCGTCATGCGAAGCCACCGCAAGGTGGCTTTTTCGTTCCTGCGAACGGACGAACGGCTCCTACACCAGTTGCAGCCCGTGGGAGCCATATTTATCCATGTACCCGCAGGACACCCGGGTACACTGCAGCACACACGGAGCCCCTGACGGAGCTCCCTCTCATATATGACGGTTTCAACGGCCCGTGCGCACGGGCCCAGCGGTGGAGGTTTATTACATGCATGACGGCGACGAGTTGATTGATACCCCGGGCGTGGTGGTGCGCAAGCGCCGCAAGGGCATCTATATCCTGCCCAACCTGTTCACGCTGGCGGCGCTGTTTGGCGGCTTCTACGCCATCGTCATGGCGATGAACGGGCGCTTCGACCTGGCGGCCATCGGCGTCTTCAGCGCCATGGTGCTCGACAGCCTCGACGGCCGCGTGGCGCGCATGACGAACACGCAAAGCGCTTTTGGCGAGCAGATGGATTCGCTCTCCGACATGGTGTCGTTCGGCGTCGCGCCGGCGCTGATCGCCTATGAATGGGCGCTCAAGGGCCTGGGGCGCTGGGGCTGGATCGCGGCCTTTGTCTACTGCTCCTGCGCCGCGCTGCGCCTGGCGCGTTTCAATGTCAACACAGCCGTGGTCGACAAGCGCTATTTCCAGGGCCTGCCGTCGCCGGCCGCGGCGGCGCTGGTCACGGGCTTCATCTGGCTGCTCAGCGATTACGGCCTGCTGCGCGGCGCCGACGGCTGGCTCACCTGGACCCAGCTGACCTGGGCCATGTTCGCGCTGACGCTCTATGCCGGCCTGACCATGGTCACCAACGTGCCTTTCTACAGCTTCAAGGACATCCACATGAAGCGCAGCGTGCCCTTTGCCGCCATCGTGCTGATCGTGCTGGCCATCGCGGTGATCAACATCCACGCGCCCACGGTGCTGTTCGGCGTGTTCGTGCTGTATGGCTTCAGCGGCTATGCGGTCTATGCCTGGCGCAAGACGAAGGGGCTGCAGACCAGCGTCATCAGCACGTCGAAAGACGAGCCCGAGGAACGCGGCCTCCACAAGTGAGAAGCTGCTTCCTCCGGGAAGACCCGGGGGGAAATTCAAGCACCCGCTCCAAGGAACTTGTGCTAAAGTGAACCTCATGCAAAACCTGTCGCTAGCCCTACTAAGCATGTCCCCCGGGCAGATCTAGTAGCGCGCGCGCATTCCCCTACTTCACGGCCCGTAGCACCAGCGACGGGCCGTTTTGTTTTGTGGATCGCTGGTGCACAACCCCCTTTTCCATTTTCCGAAAGAGCCAAGATGTTGCAGAACCCCGCCAGCAAATACCGCGCATTTCCTCCCGTCCGCCTCGCCGACCGCACCTGGCCGGACGCGGTGATCAGCCAGCCTCCGGTGTGGTGCAGCGTGGACCTGCGGGACGGCAACCAGGCGCTGATCGAGCCCATGGACATCGCGCGCAAGATGCGCATGTTCGAGCAGCTGGTGGACATCGGCTTCAAGGAGATCGAAGTCGGCTTTCCCTCCGCCTCGCAGGTCGAGTTCGACTTCATGCGCAAGCTGATCGAGGAGAACCGCATCCCCGACGACGTCACGGTGCAGGTGCTGACGCAGGCGCGCGAGCCCTTGATCCGCCGTACCTTCGAGGCGCTGGCCGGCGTGCCGCGCGCCATCGTGCATCTGTACAACGCCACCGCGCCGGTGATGCGCCGCGTGGTGCTGAACATGAGCGAGGACGAGATCGTCGAACTCGCGCGCAGCAACGCCCAGCTGTTCCAGGACATCGCCGCCGACTATCCCGGCACCGAGTGGACCTTCCAGTACTCGCCCGAGATGTATTCGGACACCGAGCTGGCTTTTTCCAAGCGCGTGATCGACGCGGTCACCGCCGTGTGGCAGCCCACGCCCGGGAAGAAGTGCATCATCAACCTGCCGACCACGGTCGAGCACTCGACGCCCAACCTGTTTGCCGACATGGTGGAGTGGACCCACCGCCACCTCGAGCGCCGCGACTCGATCGTGCTGTCGGTGCACCCGCACAACGACCGCGGCACGGGCACGGCCACGGCCGAGCTGGCGCTGATGGCCGGCGCCGACCGACTCGAAGGCTGCCTGTTCGGCAACGGCGAGCGCACCGGCAACCTCGATGTGGTCAACGTCGCGCTCAACATGTACACCCAGGGCGTGCACCCGGGCCTGGATTTCTCGCGCATCGACGACATCCGCGCCACCGTGGAGCACTGCAACCAGTTGCCCGTGCACCCGCGCCATCCCTATGTGGGCGAGCTGGTCTACACCTCGTTCTCGGGCTCGCACCAGGACGCGATCAAGAAGGCCTTTGCCGCGCACAAGGAAGGCGACGTCTGGGACATGCCCTACCTGCCCATCGACCCCAAGGACCTGGGCCGCAGCTACGAGGCCGTGATCCGCGTCAACAGTCAGTCGGGCAAGGGCGGCATTGCCTATCTGCTGGAAAGCGAATACGGCCTCCAGTTGCCGCGCCGCCTGCAGATCGAGTTCAGCCAGGCCGTGCAGCGCGAGATGGACGCCAGCGGCAAGGAATTGACGGCGCAGGACCTGTGGAGCCTGTTCCAGAAGGAATACCGCCTGGATGCGGCTCGTCCCCAGTACCGCCTCAGCGGCGAAAGCGGCACGGTGGCCATCAGCGGCGAATTCCTGGTCCATGGGGAGAAATGCAGCCTCGAAGGCGAGGGTACGGGGCCCATCGATGCATTTGTCGCCGCGTTGAGTGAAGCCACGGGCCGCAGCATCCGCGTGCTCAACTATGCCGAGCATGCGGTCAGCGCCGGCGCCAATGCGCAGGCCGCGGCCTACGTCGAGCTGCGCGTCGACGATGCGCATGTGGTCTATGGCGTGGGCATGGATGCCAACATCGTCTCGGCCTCGATCAGCGCCATCGTGTCGGGCCTCGAGCGCGCGCCGCGTTCCACGGTGGCATCCCTCGCATGATCTGAGCCCCCAGCGGCCGGGCCAGCGCAGTGGACGCTGGCTCCGGCCGTTGCATGCACGCTGCAGGAATTGCTTGACCGGCGCAAAATGGTGGTAGCGCAAGGTCAAAGCCCCGGCCTATAATCTCGCTCACATTCTCATGAAAGTCGTGCAACTTGTTGCTGTTGTGCGACTTTTTCGATTCGGCTTTGCTGTTTTAATACTTTTGCTGCTTGGAGCATTTGGATGCACCACCGTCCCCGCACCGCGCTGGCCCGTATTTTCGAGGTTTCAGCCGTCCTCGCATTGAGTTGGTCCCTGGCCCTGCCGGGAGCCCACGCCGCAGAGAAAAAAGTCGCCAAGAAGCAGGCCAGCAGTGCCAGCAAGCCCGCGCGTTCGGCCAAGGTGGTCAAGGCTCCGCGCGCGGCCAAGGTCGTCAAGGCCAAGGCTTCGGCGCGCAAGCAACCGGTCGCGGCCCGCGCCGTCGCCAGCAGCGCGCGCGCGCCGGTGCGTGCGGTGGCCTATGCGCCCGCACGCCAGTCCTTTGGCCAGATGGCGGGCCTGCATGCAGTCCCCGATCCGCTGGACCTGAAGTCCAGCGTGGCGCTGGTGGTGGATCAGGACACGCATGAAGTGCTGCTGAGCAAGAACGACCATGCGGTGCTGCCTATTGCCTCGCTGACGAAGCTCATGACCGGGCTGATCATCTCCCAGGCACGCCTGCCGATGGACGAGATGCTGACCATCACCCAGGATGACGTCGACACCGAGAAGGGCAGCAGCTCGCGCCTGCGCGTCGGCGCCACGCTCACGCGCGGCGAGATGCTGCATCTGGCGCTGATGTCGAGCGAGAACCGCGCCGCGCACGCGCTGGGCCGCACCTATCCCGGCGGCCTCGCGGCCTTCGTGACGCAGATGAACGTCAAGGCCAAGCTGCTGGGCATGGTCGACACCAAGTATGTGGAGCCCACGGGCCTGTCGAGCCGCAACCAGTCGAGCGCACGCGACCTCGCGATCCTGGTGAACGTCGCGCATGGCGATCCACTGGTGCGCGAGCTCAGCACCTCGCCCGGCTATGAAGTGGCGCAGGGCCCGCGCACGCTGCAGTACAACAACACCAATCGCCTGGTGAAGAATCCGGCCTGGGAGATCGGCCTGCAGAAGACCGGCTATATCTCCGAAGCCGGCCAGTGCCTGGTGATGCAGGCCGAGGTCGCGGGCCGCAAGCTGATCATGGTGTTCCTGGACTCGGCCGGCAAGTTCAGCCGCCTGGCGGATGCGGAACGCGTGCGCCATTGGGTCGAGAACCAGGCCGGCGCGACCGCAACCCTCGCCAGCCACAAGATCAAAGGCTAAAGCACCCCCTGACCCTCTGAGCCGCTTACGCCCTAGGCGGGCCCCGGCTTCCCCCTCTCATCCTTCGGTGGAGGGGGTAGGGTCGGCGCAGGACCGGGGCCCTCACTGCGGGGCGGCCCTTGCTCGAAGCCCCTGGCTTTGGTTATGCCTTTTTCGAAATCGCGCGCTTAGCCAGCTGTACTGCTGGCCGGCATGCCCTGCGTGGAGCGCCAGCCGGCAAATCCCAGCGACATCGAGATTTCCGCGGCCGTGGCCTGCAGCCTGGGCAGCCAGCCGTCGTCGATGCGGTCGGCGGGCGCGGAGATCGACAGTCCGGCCACCAGCTTGCCCTGGTCGTCGTAGATGCCCGCTGCCATGCAGCGCACCCCCAGCTCCAGCTCCTCGTTGTCGCGCGCGATGCCATATTGCCGGGCCTTGGCCAGCTCGTGCTCGAGCGTGCCGAGCTGGGTGATGGAGTTGTGCGTGTTGCCGGCCAGGCCCGTGCGCGTGGCATAGGCGCGCACGCGCTGCGGGTCGTCGGCGGCGAGGAACAGCTTGCCCGTCGAGGTCAGGTGCAGCGGCGCATGGCCGCCGATCGCCCGCACCACCTGCATGCCCGAGCGCTCGCTGTAGGTGCGCTCCACATAGACGATCTCGTCGCCCTGGCGCACGCTCAGGTTGACGGGCTGCTGGATCTGCTTGTGCAGCAGGCGCATCGGCGCCATGGCGGCCTCGCGCACGCTGAGCCGCGCCTTGACCAGATTGCCCAGCTCCAGCAGGCGCATGCCCAGCCGGTAGCTGCCCGACTCGGGGCGGTCGACATAGCGGCCGAGCGTCAGGTCGTTGAGGATGCGGTGCGCGGTGGAAGGGTGCAGCCCGGTCTTCTCGCTGATTTCCTTGAGCGACACCGCTTCCTCGCGCGAAGCCAGCACGTCGATCAGGGTGAACATGCGTTCAAGGACTTGGACGCTGGGCGCGCCCGGCGTGCCGGATTCATTCGTTTTCATCATGCGGAAGATGGACGGCAATGTCGGATTCTAGCGCCTGCCCACGCGCGCCCGCGCAGGCGGGCGGCCTTCACGCCAGCGCGGCGCGGCGCGCGGCGTGCTCCGCCCGGTCGACGCGCTGCCACTCCTCATGGATGCGCACCTCGTGCGGCAGGAAGCGCGACTTGTATTCCATCTTGGCGCTGTGCTCGATCCAGTAGCCCAGATACACATAAGGCAGGCCCATCGCGCGTGCCTGGTCGATCTGCCACAGCACATTGAAGGTGCCATAGCTGGCGCGCGCCTCGGGCTCGTAGAAGGTGTACACGGCCGAAAGCCCGTCCTCCAGCACGTCGAGGATCGAGACCATCTTCAGCGCGCCGGGCGCATCATCCGCGGCCGGTTCGCGGAATTCCACGAGACGCGAATTGACGCGGCTTTGCAGCAGGAACTGGGTGTACTGGTCGATGCGGTCTTCATCCATGCCGCCGCCGCTGTGGCGCCGGCGCTGATAGCGCAGGTACATCTGGTAGTGCTCGTCGCTGAAGGCCAGTCGGCCGATCGAGACCTGCAGCGCCTGGTGCTGGGCGATGGCGCGGCGCTGGCTGCGGTCAGGGCGGAATTCGTGCGCCAGCACGCGAAGCGGAATGCAGGCGCGGCAGCCGTCGCAGTAGGGCCGGTAGGTGAACAGGCCGCTGCGCCTGAAACCCAGCGTGACCAATTCGGAATAGGCGGCGTCCTGTATCAGATGGCTGGGCGTGGCGACCTGCGAGCGGGCCATGCGTCCAGCCACGTAGCTGCAGGGGTAGGCGGCAGTGGCATAGAACTGCAATGCCTGAAGGGGGAGGTCGTTGAGTTGCGTCATGCGAGGCCCAGCCGCTCCCAGTATACGGCGTCGAAGCGCCAATCCATGCGCGGCCGGGCGCGCTGCGCCTGCACCTGCGCGACGAACTCGCTGCGCGGCATCGTGCGCGCGCCCATCGAGGCCAGATGCGGCGTGGCCTGCTGGCAATCGATCTGCGCGGCGCCCTGCGCGCGGCACAGCGCGACCAGCGCCGCCAGCGCGATCTTCGAGGCGTCGGTGGCATGCGCGAACATCGATTCGCCGAACACCGCGTGCCCCAGCGCCACGCAATACAGGCCGCCGACCAGCTGGCCGTCGATCCAGGTCTCCACGCTGTGGGCATCGCCCTGGCGGTGCAATTCGCTGTAGGCCTGGACGATGCTTTCCACGATCCAGGTGCCGTCCTGGCCGGGGCGCGGGGTGCGCGCGCAGTGGCGCATCACCGTCTCGAAGGCGGAGTCGATGCGGATCTCGCAGCCGGGCGTGGCGCGAAAGCGCTGCAGCGTCTTGCGCAGCGAGCGATGCAGCCTGAAGTCCTGCACCTGCAGCACCATGCGCGGGTCAGGCGACCACCAGAGGATCGGCTGCCCGGCG
The DNA here is from genome assembly GCF_023634805.2 of Comamonas endophytica. Classification (NCBI taxonomy): domain Bacteria; kingdom Pseudomonadati; phylum Pseudomonadota; class Betaproteobacteria; order Burkholderiales; family Comamonadaceae; genus Comamonas; species Comamonas endophytica. Next base: position 572,768 of record NZ_CP106881.1, on the reverse strand, counting down.
CTGAACCAAGGGAAGATGCCCTGGCAATAGGCATTGCGCAGGTGCTGGGCATCCAGCTGCCCGCCCGCCGCCAGCAAGCCGGGAATGGGATCGCCCTCGCCCCAGGTCTGCTCGACGCCGGGGAAGGGCTCGTGCGGAGCCAGCCAGACAAGGGAGTTGGACATGGAATTCAGATGGGTAGGGGAGCATCCTACAGCCGATGTTGCATTGTGTTGACATCGGTTGCGACTTCCAAGGCTTAATTTACGTCTATCCGCAAGCGTTGCAAACGCTTGCGCCGACTAGAAGCCATCAAGGAGCAAATATGCCGTTCAGCAAGATCTGGGGTGGGAGTTTGACCGAGCCGCGCCATATCCGCCGCAGCCGGGCCTATCTTCAGGAAGCACGCATGGCAATGCTCGAACATTCGATCGCCGCCGAGCATTACCAGTCTTCGGCGGAGATGTATGCCGCCCGTGCGCAGCGCCTGGAGCAGGAGATCCACGAATGGGAGGAACAGGCGCTGCGCCGCCACAGCGCCGCCAAGGGCGGGCTGCCCGCGGCGCGCGTGGAGGCTCCCGCAGCGGTGACGCCCATGGCCGGCCCGTCGGTCGTGCGTGCCGCCTGAGCGCGCCGTTTGAACCAATGCCACTGCCCCGCGCCATCACTGGCCGGGGCAGTTGGTCTTTCTGGGGCTGCGCCCGCGTGCAGGAAACGCTTATTGGGTCTTGACCCCCGAGCTGGCGACGACGCCGGCCCAGTGCGCCGCCTCCTTCCGCACGAATGACTTGAAGTTCTCCGGGCCTGCGGGCGCGGCGGTTTCCACGAACAGCTGCTCGAGCCCCTTGCGCACCGTGGGGTCGGCGAGTGCCGTGTTGAGATGCTGGTTGAGACGGCGCACGGTTTCCTGGGGCGTGCCGGCAGCGGAGAACAACCCGAACCAGCCTTCCTGGACCACGTTCGGATAGTTCAGTTCCTTGAAGGTGGGCACGTCGGGCAGGAAGCGGCTGCGCTGGTTGGCGGCCACCGCCAGCGGCTTGATCGAGCCGGCTTCGAGATACGACGCGACCGCGCCCGAGGTGGCGAACATCATGCTGATGCGCCCGCCCACCAGGTCCTGCAGCGCCGGCGGGCTGCCGCGGTAGGGCACGTGCAGCGTGGCCGCGCCGGTCGCCTGGCCGAACACATGGCCCAGCAGGTGCGCCGTGCCGCCGATGCCGGTGGAGCCATAGCTCAGCGGTGCGCCGTTGCCGGACGCCAGCAGGGCCTTGAGCGTTGCCGGGCCCTTGGCCGGCACCACCAGCACGCTGGCGGTGCTGCCGATGAAGCCGATGGATTCGAAATCCGCCACCGGGTCGTAGGGACGCGGCGCATGCACGGCGGGTGCGATCGCATTGGTGGCGATGTGGCCCAGCAGCAGCGTCTGCCCGTCAGGCTTGGACTGCGCCACGTACTTGGTGCCGATCACGCCGCCGGCGCCGGCCTTGTTCTCGACGATGACGTCCTGCCCCAGCGTCACGCTCATGCGCGCCGCGATCAGCCGGGCCACGCCATCGGTGGCGCCGCCCGCGGGGCCGGCGACGACGATGTTGATCGGGCGCAGGGGATGGGCAGGCCGGTCGGCGGCGCCGGTCGGGCCGGCCAGCAGGGCACCCAGTGCCAGCAGGCTGGACAGCATGCGTCGGGGGGAAGGAATTCGTTGGGTCATGGTCATGGGGAAGGCATGCGGCGGCGTTACCGCTGCGCATTCGGGCAGCGGCGGGCAGCGGGAGATAAGGGAAGCTGTTTACTGCACGCGGTCGCTGACCTGGGTGCGGTACATCAGGCGGCGGGCCAGGGGGTCGAAGGCATCGCGCCGGTGCAGCGTGACGCGGTTGTCCCAGCCCACGAGGTCGCCAGGCTGCCACTGCTGGCGCCAGGTGAATGCATCCTGCACGGCATGCGCCCAGAGCGTGTCCAGCAGCTCCTCGCTGTCGGCCAGCGACAGGCCGGGCACATACGCATTGCGGCGGCGGCCGAGGTACAGGCTCTTGCGGCCGGTCACGGGGTGGATGCGTACCAGCGGATGACGCGCGCCCACCGTATTGCGCGGATCGGTCACGCGCTCGAAGCCCAGGCGCAGTTCGCCGGCGCTGTTGATGCTGGCGTCATGGATGCAGTCGAGCCCGGCAATGGTCTGCTTCAGATCCTGGGGCAGGCCTTCATAGGCGGCATACAGGTTCAGGAACTGGGTGTCCCCGCCGCTGGCCGGCACTTCATGCGCATGCAGCAGCGCCGCGCGCGGCGGCGTGGGGTTGTAGGTCATGTCGGCATGCCAGACGGATTCGCCATCGCCGAGCCCGCCGATCGGCTGGGCATCGATCTTCACATTCGAGATGATGGCGATTTCATCGGGCAGTTCCTGTACGCTGGCGTGCATCGCCTTGGCCGCAATGGGTCGCTTGTCCAGCTCGCCGAAGTGGCGGGAAAAGGCGATCTGCCCCTGCAGGCTGAGCTGCGTCTGGCCGCGAAAGCGCAGCACCAGATGGCGCTCCCAGGCATCCTTGATGAACGCCACTGTGCGGGCATCGAGCGGCTGTGCAAGGTCGATACCGTCGATCTGGGCACCGATGTGCTCTCCCAACGGGGTGACGCGGAGCTGTTCTGTGGTGGCGTGGGTCATGGGGCAAGCCGGCGCAAGTCAAAAACGCGATACTACGCAGGGCTGCTTCGACATGGAACGAATAAAAACTCATTTCCTTCATTCGAAAACAGCTTAGAAGCTTGGGGCCTGCCGTGGCAAAAGGCAAAAAAAGCCAAGCAGTCGAAAACTGCTTGGCTTCTTGTGGCTCCTCAACCTGGGCTCGAACCAGGGACCTACGGATTAACAGTCCGGCGCTCTACCGACTGAGCTATTGAGGAATATCTGCGGTACGCCCGGTACAATTGCCGGGCAGAAATTTTTGGCTCCTCAACCTGGGCTCGAACCAGGGACCTACGGATTAACAGTCCGGCGCTCTACCGACTGAGCTATTGAGGAACAACTTGACTGACGCAATTGCCTTGTTCGATTGCAAGGCAAGAAAAATTCTTGGCTCCTCAACCTGGGCTCGAACCAGGGACCTACGGATTAACAGTCCGGCGCTCTACCGACTGAGCTATTGAGGAACAAGACTTGAATTATAGGATGAAAATTTCCGTCTCCGGAAAAGATGGGCAATTTTTGCTGAATTTCTTGCCGCTCAGGTTTCGGGCCTGGCCCATAGCCAGGCCAGCACGCAGGCCATGCTGGTCAGCGAGAACCAGCGCACCCAGCTGGGCACGGGAGCCCAGCACACCACGGCCGCGCCCAATGCCATGGCGGCGCTGGCGCTCCATTTGGCGCGCCGACCCACGCGGCCGCCCGCGGCCCAGTCCTGCAGCATCGGGCCGAACAGCCGGTGCTGCCACAGCCACAGATGCAGCCGCTCGGAACTGCGCGCCGCTGCCCAGCCCGCCAGCAGGATGAACACGGTGGTCGGAAGGCCGGGAATGAACACGCCCGCAATGCCCAGCGCCAGGCACAGCCAGGCGCAGCCCTGCAGCAGCCAGCGCAGCGGGCGCGAGGGCAGCATGCGCAGCGCGGGAATGCTGCGCGTCGGGGCAGGGGCGGGCTGCTCGGGATCGGGCATGGCCTATTGTGCCGCGAGGATGGCTGCGCGCGCAGCCGGCAGGCGCGCTATGCTTGGTGGCGGTGCCGGGCCGGTTTGCGCCCGGCCGCGGAGGTGCCGTTGCACCGCCCGCGTTGCAAGGAATACATATGACGGTACGCACGATTTTGAAGATGGGCGATGCGCGGCTGCTGCGCGTGGCCCAGCCGGTGACGGCGTTTGATACCGATGCACTGCATCTGCTGGTGACCGACCTGCTGGACACCATGGCCGCGGCCAACGGCGCGGGCCTGGCCGCGCCGCAGATCGGCGTGGATCTGCAGGTGGTGATCTTCGGCTCGGGGGCGCCCAATCCGCGCTATCCCGAGGCACCGGTGGTGCCGCGCACGGTGCTGATCAATCCGACGATCACACCGCTGGGGGATGCGGTGGAGCATGACTGGGAAGGGTGCCTGTCGGTGCCGGGCATGCGGGGCGTGGTGCCGCGGTGGCAGCGCATCCGTTATACGGGCTTCGATCAGTATGGGGATCCCATCGATCGCACGGTCGAAGGGTTTCATGCGCGGGTGGTGCAGCATGAGTGTGACCATGTGTGGGGGAAGCTCTATCCGATGCGGATGACGGATTTTTCGAAGTTCGGGTTCACGGAGGTGTTGTTTCCGGGGATCAGTGCGGCGGAGGACGATTGAGGCAGAGACTTGCTGCGACCAAGATAGCGCCCTTGTTTTGAGCGCAGGCCGTCCATCCTTCGACAGGCTCAGGACGAACGGTTATTGAACCCGCGAGGGCGCGTTAGAAATGAGGTCAACATTTTTTACGTCTCAAAGAAGCTATCCCGCTCCCTGCCGCCGCCCATCTGCCTGCGCCTGCCGCGAAGCGGAAGATCGCAGGCAGATGGGGCCAGGCGCCCCCGCCGATTCTTTTGCTTCGGTTTCTTGTGCGTCAAGAAAACGAAGTCGGCTGCCGGGCCTAGACCCGGCCCCTGCCCGCGGCAAAGGCATGCCGTTGAACCCGTTAAAGTGTGCTGGCCGCCCGGCTGAAGCCAGCTTCTAAAACGACAGCGCCTCAATCAACTCCGTCTCAATCGCAATCTGCCTCGCATTGCTCTGCAACTGCGCCCCTTCCACCAGAAAGGTGTCTTCCACACGCTCGCCCAGCGTGCTGACCTTCGCCAGTTGCACGCTCAGGCGGTGGCGCGCCAGAATGCGTGCAACCACATAAAGCAAACCGGCACGGTCGATGGCCGAAATGCTCAGCAGCCAATGCTGTGCCTTCTCGTCAGGACACAAGCTCACGCGCGGCACCATGGGAAAGCTCTTGACGCGGCGGGACACGCGGCGCTGGGTGGGCTCCGGGAGTTCGCCGCCGCGCTCGATGGTCTGCACGAGCTCTGTCTCCACCAGATTCATCAGCTCGCGATAGCGCTCCTGCATCGCCGGTGCGACGATCTGGAAGGTGTCTAGCGCATAGCCATTGCCCGCGGTATGCACGCGCGCATCGAGAATGCTGAAGCCGGCGCGGTCGAAGTAGCTGCAGATGCGCGCGAACAGGTCGGCGCGGTCGCGGGCGTAGACCAGTACCTGCAGGCCTTCGCCGGCCAGCGACTTGCGCGCGCGCACGATGGGGTGCGATGCGCCGACATTGCGCGACAGGTGGCGCGCGTGCCAGGCGATGTCGGCCGCTTCGTGGCGCATGAAGTAGCGCACGTCCAGCGTGTCCCACAGCTTCCTGTGCGACTCGAAGGGCTGGGCCGACAGCGCCAGCTGCACCAGCGCCTCGCGCTTGCGCGACTCGATCTCGGCCGCGGCGTCGGGGGCGCGGCCGCCGAGCACGCGCAGCGTGGCGCGGTACAGGTCCTCGAGCAGCTTGCCCTTCCAGGCGTTCCAGACCTTGGGGCTGGTGCCGCGGATGTCGGCCACGGTGAGCAGGTACAGCGCCGTGAGGCGGCGCTCGGTGCCCACGCGCTGCGCGAACGCGGTGATGACCTCGGGATCGGCCAGGTCCTGCTTCTGCGCCACCTGGCTCATGGTCAGGTGCTCGCGCACCAGGAATTCGACCAGCGCCGCATCGGCCCTGTCGATGCCGTGCGCCCGGCAAAAGCGCTTGACTTCCACTGCGCCGATCACCGAGTGGTCGCCGCCACGGCCCTTGCCGATGTCGTGGAACAGCGCCGCAAGGTACAGCAGCCAGGGCTTGTCCCAGCCGCCGGCGAGCTGCGAGCACATCGGGTACTCGTGCGCGTGCTCGGCCATGAAGAAGCGGCGCATGTTGCGCAGCACCATCAGGATGTGCTGGTCCACCGTGTAGACATGGAACAGGTCGTGCTGCATCTGGCCGACGATGCGCCGGAACGGCCAGAGATAGCGCCCGAGCACCGAGGTCTGGTTCATCAGCCGCATCGCATGCGTGAGGCCGCTGGGCTGTTTCAGGATCTTCAGGAAGGTGGCGCGGTTGACCGGGTCGTGGCGGAAGCTGCTGTCCATCAGGCCGCGCGCGTGGTAGAGCGCGCGCAGCGTGCGCGCCGACAGGTCGGTGAGGCCCACATGGGTCTCGTACACCAGGAAGGTCTCGAGGATCGCGTGCGGGTGGCGCTCGTAGAGATCGTCGCTGGCGATCTCGATCATGCCGGCCTTGTCGAAGAAGCGCTCGTTGAGCGGCACCAGCTCGTGCGAGGCGGGACTCACGCGCTCCTCGATGTTCAGCCGCAGGATGTGGCACAGCTGCGTCACCGCCTTGGCCGCCCAGTAGTACTCGCGCATCAGTGTTTCGCTGGCGCGCAGCGCCAGGCGCTGGCCGTCGGGCGCGACCGACTGGAAGCCGAAGCTCTCGGCCACGGCGGTCTGCAGGTCGAACACCAGCCGGTCCTCATGGCGCCCGGAAATCGCATGCAGCCGCGCGCGCACCAGGCTCAGCAGCGCCTCGTTGGCTTCGAGCTGCTGGGCTTCGAGCTCGGTCGCCAGGCCGTTGGTCGCCAGTTCGCGCCAGCTGTTGCCCAGGCCCGCGGCGCGCGCCAGCCACATGATGTAGTGCAGGTCGCGCAGGCCGCCGGGCGACTCCTTGCAGTTGGGCTCGAGCGCGTAGGGCGTGTTCTCGAACTTGTTGTGGCGCTGGCGCATCTCCAGCGTCTTGGCCATCATGAAGGCGCGCGGGTCCATCTGCGCGCGGTACTGGCGCGTGAAGTCCTCGATCAGCGCCAGGCTGCCGCAGATGCGGCGCGCTTCCAGCAGCGCCGTCTGCACCGTCACGTCGCGCTCCGACTCCTCCAGGCATTCGGCGACGGTGCGCACGCTCGAGCCGATCTCCAGCCCCACGTCCCAGCAGCTGCCGATGAACTGCTCGAGCTGCCCTGCGAGTTCGCTGCCCGCCACAGCCGGTTCAGGCAGCAGCACCAGCACGTCGACGTCCGAGGCCGGGAAAAGCTGGGCACGGCCGTAGCCGCCCACGGCCAGCAGCGCGGCGCCGGCGGGCAGGCCGGCACGTTCCCAGAGCTGGCACAGCACGCGATCGGTCAATGCACTCAACTGGTGCAGCGCCTGGCGGATGTTGCGCTTTTGCATGGCGGGCGTGAGCAGCGCGGCCACCAGGGCGGCCTTTTCCAGGCGGTAGGTGTCACGCAGGGCGTGCAGAGGATTCATGGGCAAGGGAAGAAAAAGAAATATCCACCGTTCATCAAGCAAGAATCATGCGCATGCAAGCCCTGCCGGGCAGCATGCTCAGCAGCGCGTGGCCGTGACGAAGGCCGGCAGCGGCGGCGAGCCGGCCGACAGCGTCATGACTTCATAGCCGGTCGGTGTCACCACCAGCGTGTGCTCCCACTGCGCCGACAGGCTGTGGTCCTTGGTGACGATGGTCCAGCCGTCGCGGCCCAGTTCCTTGATGTCGCGCTTGCCCAGGTTGAGCATGGGCTCGATGGTGAACACCATGCCGGCCTCGAGCACGGTGCCTTCGCCGGGCTTGCCGTAATGCAGGATCTGCGGCTCCTCGTGGAACTTCCTGCCGATGCCGTGGCCGCAGAACTCGCGCACCACCGACAGCCCGTGGCCCTCGGCGAAGCGCTGGATCGCATGGCCGATGTCACCCAGCGTGTTGCCGGGCTTGACCTGCTGGATGCCCAGCCACATCGACTCGAAGGTCAGCTGCGACAGGCGCTTGGCGGCAATCGAGCATTCGCCGATCAGGTACATGCGCGAGTTGTCGCCATACCAGCCTTCGGGCGTGATGACGGTGACGTCGACGTTGACGATGTCGCCCTTCTTCAGCGGCTTGTCGCTCGGGATGCCGTGGCAGACCACGTGGTTGACCGAGGTGCACAGGTGGCCGGGGTAGGGCGGGTAGCCGGGGGGCTGGTAGCCGATGGTGGCCGAGACCGTGCCCTGCTGCGCCATGCACTCGGCGCCCAGGCGGTCGATTTCCGCGGTGGTGATGCCGGGTTTGATGTGGGGGGCAATGTAGTCCAGCACTTCGGAAGCCAGGCGGCAGGCGACGCGCATGCCTTCGATGTCTTCGGCGGTTTTGATGGTGATGCTCATCGGGCAATTATCCCATTGCACCTCCGGGCCTGCAGGGCTCCAGTCTGCGGACCTCACGGGGCGCAAGTAAAATGCCGCGCATCGCCCACGGCGCACCGCGCCGTCTCCACGCCTCACATTCCGACAGGCTGCCACGTGACCTTGCATTTGACCCAGCTGGAGGGCGGCAACGCCCTGAGCTCTTTCCGCGCCCGACAATTGCTTTCCGCCCTGGAAGCGATCCACCCCAAGATCAACGGCGTCACCGCGCGCTTCGTGCATCTCGTGGCCACCGACACCGCGCCCGACGGCGATGCCCACAGCCGGCTGGCGGCGTTGCTCAACTATGGCGAGCCCTATGCGGGACCCGAGGACGGCCTGGCGCTGGTGGTCACGCCGCGCCTGGGCACGATCTCGCCCTGGGCCTCGAAGGCCACCGACATCGTGCGCAACTGCGGCCTGGCGATCCAGCGCGTGGAGCGCATCACCGAGTACCGCATCCAGCTCAAGAGCGGCCTGCTCGGCGGCACGCCCGAACTCACGCCCGAGCAGCTGGGCCAGGTGGCGGCATTGCTGCACGACCGCATGACGGAGTCGGTCATGACCTCGCGCAACGAAGCCGCCAAGCTGTTCACCGAGCTGCAGGCGCAGCCGATGGCCTTCGTCGACGTGCTCGGCGGCGGCGCGCAGGCGCTGGTCGAGGCCAACAAGGCCTGGGGCCTGGCGCTGGCCGACGACGAGATCGGCTATCTGGTCGATGCCTTCCAGGGCCTCAAGCGCAATCCCACCGACGTGGAGCTGATGATGTTCGCGCAGGCCAACTCCGAGCACTGCCGCCACAAGATCTTCAACGCCAGCTTCACCATCGACGGCGTGCCGCAGGAGAAATCGCTGTTCGGCATGATCCGCAACACGCACCAGCTCTCGCCGCAGCACACGGTGGTGGCCTATTCGGACAATGCCTCGATCATGGAAGGCCACCAGGTCGAGCGCTTCGTCGCGCGCCTCGATGCACAGGCGGGCCAGGCCGCCGCGCCCACCTATGTCAAGGAAGAGGCGACCCATCACGTGCTGATGAAGGTCGAGACGCACAACCACCCCACGGCCATCTCTCCGTTCCCGGGCGCCTCGACCGGCGCGGGCGGCGAGATCCGCGACGAGGGCGCGACCGGCCGCGGCTCCAAGCCCAAGGCCGGCCTGAGCGGCTTCACCGTCTCCAAGCTCTGGGGCAGCGAGATCGGCCGGCCCGAGCACATCGCCAGCCCGTTGCAGATCATGATCGAGGGCCCGCTGGGCGGCGCGGCCTTCAACAACGAATTCGGGCGCCCGAACCTCGCGGGCTACTTCCGCGAGTACGAGCAGGAAGTCGGCAGCGTGCTGCGCGGCTACCACAAGCCGATCATGATCGCCGGCGGCCTGGGCGTGATCGATGCCGACCAGACGAAGAAGATCGAATTTCCCGCGGGTTCGCTGCTGATCCAGCTGGGCGGCCCGGGCATGCGCATCGGCATGGGCGGCAGCGCCGCCAGCTCGATGGCCACGGGCACCAACGCCGCCGAGCTCGACTTCGACTCTGTGCAGCGCGGCAACCCCGAGATCGAACGCCGCGCGCAGGAGGTGATCAACCACTGCTGGCAGCAGGGCGCGAACAACCCTATCCTGGCGATCCACGACGTGGGTGCGGGCGGCTTGTCGAATGCCTTCCCCGAGCTGACCAACGACGCGGGCCGCGGCGCACGCTTCGATCTGCGCGCCGTCAACCTGGAGGAATCCGGCCTGTCGCCCAAGGAGATCTGGTCGAACGAAAGCCAGGAGCGCTATGTGCTGGCGATCGCGCCCGAGTCGCTGGCGCAGTTCACCGCGTTCTGCGAACGCGAGCGCTGCCCGTTCGCGGTGATCGGCACGGCCACCGAGGAGCGCCAGCTGGTGCTGGAGGACACGGCGGTGGCCGAGGGCGCGCAGAAATTCCCGGTCGACATGCCGATGGACGTGCTGCTGGGCAAGCCGCCCAAGATGCACAAGGAAGTGACCTCGTGCGAGCGCACGCTGCCGAACATGCTGCTGACCGGCGTGCCGCTGGAATCCGCGGTGATCGATGTGCTGGCGCACCCGACGGTGGCCTCCAAGCGCTTCCTGATCACCATTGGCGACCGCGCGGTGGGCGGCCTGACGCACCGCGACCAGATGGTCGGCCCGTGGCAGGTGCCGGTGGCCGACGTGGCGGTGACGCTGGCCGATTTCCGCGGTTTCGCGGGCGAGGCGATGGCGATGGGCGAGCGCACGCCGCTGGCGGCCATCAACGCGCCGGCCTCGGGCCGCATGGCGGTGGCCGAAGCCATCACCAACCTGCTGGCCGCGCCGATCGAACTGCCGCGCGTCAAGATGTCGGCCAACTGGATGGCGGCCTGCGGCGAGCCCGGCGAGGACGCTGCCCTGTACGCCACCGTCAAGGCGGTGGGCATGGAGCTGTGCCCGGCGCTGGACATCTCCATTCCCGTGGGCAAGGACTCGCTGTCCATGCGCACGCAGTGGACGGAGGATGGCGTGACCAAGAAGGTCACCTCGCCCGTGAGCCTGATCATCACCGGCTTCGCTTCGATCGAGGACGTGCGCACGACGCTCACGCCGCAGCTCGATGCCGTGGAAGAAGACACGACGCTGGTGCTGATCGACCTGGGCCGCGGCAAGATGCGCATGGGCGGCTCGATCCTGGGACAGGTGCTGGGCCAGAGCGGCAACGAAACGCCAGACCTCGACGACGCGCAGGACCTGGTGCGGCTGGTCGATGCCGTCAACGCGCTGCGCGCCAAGGGCCAGATCCTGGCCTACCACGACCGCGGCGACGGCGGACTGCTGGCCACCGCGGCGGAAATGGCCTTTGCCGGCCATGTGGGCGTGTCGCTCAACGTCGACATGCTGGTCACCGAGGGCGACGGCATCTCCGACAGCCGCATGGACAGCGGCGACAGCAAGAACTGGGCGCAGCAGGTCAGCGGCCGGCGCGAGGAGCTCACGCTCAAGGCGCTGTTCAACGAAGAGATCGGCGTGCTGCTGCAGGTGAAGACCTCCGAGCGCAATGAAGTCATGCAGACGCTGCGCGAGCACGGCCTGGCGCAGTGCAGCCATTTCGTCGGCAAGACCCGTCCGCTGTCGAGCCCCATCGACGCGGGCAAGGGCCAGCTGCAGGTCTGGCGCGATGCCAAGTCGGTGTTCAGCGCCTCGTTGAGCGACCTGCACCAGGTCTGGGATGCGGTCAGCTGGAAGATCGCGCAGCAGCGCGACAACCCGGCCTGCGCCGATGCCGAGCACGCGGCCGCGGGCGAGCCTGGCGATCCGGGCATGCACCTGGAACTGAGCTTCGATCCCAAGGAAGACGTCGCCGCGCCCTTCCTGAACCTGGCCAAGCCCCGCGTCGCGGTGCTGCGCGAGCAGGGCGTGAACTCGCATGTGGAGATGGCCTATGCCTTCACCGAAGCCGGCTTCGAGGCCGTCGACGTGCACATGACCGACCTGCAGACCGGCCGCGCGAAGCTGCAGGACTTCGCCGGCATCGTCGCCTGCGGCGGCTTCAGCTACGGCGACACGCTGGGCGCGGGCATCGGCTGGGCACGCTCTGTCACCTTCAACGAGCGCCTGTCGCAGCAGTTCCAGCAGTTCTTCGGCCGCACCGACACCTTCGGCCTGGGCGTGTGCAATGGCTGCCAGATGTTTGCCGAGCTGGCGCAGATCATTCCCGGCGCGCAGGACTGGCCGCGCTTCACGCAGAACCAGAGCAACCGCTTCGAGGCGCGCCTGTCGATGGTCGAGGTGCTGGAGTCGCCCAGCCTGTTCCTGCAGGGCATGGCCGGCAGCCGCCTGCCGATCGCCGTGGCGCACGGCGAAGGCTTCGCCAACTTCAGCGAGCGCGGCAATGCGGCTCAGGTGCTGGGCGCGATGCGCTATGTGGACAACCACGGCCAGCCCACCGAGCAGTACCCGTTCAACCCGAACGGCAGCGCCGGCGGCCTCACGGCGGTGACCACGGCCGACGGCCGCTTCACGGCCATGATGCCGCACCCGGAGCGCGTCTTCCGCAACGTGCAGATGAGCTGGACCTCGGGCGACAAGAGCGAGTTCAGCCCCTGGATGCGCGTCTGGCGCAATGCCCGCAAATGGATAGCCTAATCACCCTCTGAGCCGCTCACGCCCTAGGCGGGCCCCCCTAGGCGGGCCGCCCTACGCGGGCCGCCCTACGCGGGCCGCGGCTTCCCCCTCACATCCTTCGATGGAGGGGGGCGCCCGGCTAGGGACGGCACCCCCGCTGCGGGGGGGCCGCCCAGGTGCGGCCCTTGCTCGGTGCTTCTGAGACAAGAGACGCTGTTCGCGATTGCATGTTCTATGCTTGCAGCAGCTGCCAGCGCACGCGCTCGAAGGCCGCCTCGGCGCGCGTGCGCAGCGTATGGTGGCGTGGCAGCAGGCGCTGCTGTCCGGCCACCCATACCTGCTGCACCGCCGAGCTGCGCGCGCTGGCGAACACATGGCCGGCCAGCGCGTATTCGGCGGCCAGGCCGCGCAGCGCGATATGCGCGGGATCGAGCATCACGAAATCCGCCTGCTGGCCCGATTGCAGTCCGGCCACCGCGCGGCCCGTGGCCTGGGCGCCGCCGGCCACGGCCTGCAGCAGCATGGCCGTGGCGGTATGTGGCTGCCCGGCGCTGGCCAGCACATTGCGCCGGCGCCGCTGCAGGCGCTGGCCGTATTCCAGCAGCATCAGTTCCTCGGCCGCGTTGACGCAGACCTGGCTGTCGGAGCCCACGCCCCAGCGTCCGCCATGGCGCAGCCAGCGCGGCAGGTTGAAGATGCCGTCGCCCAGATTCGCCTCGGTGCTGGGGCACAGGCCGACGACGGCGCCGCTGCGCGCGGCCGCGGCATATTCCCCTGGCGCCATGTGGGTGGCATGCACCAGGCACCAGCGCGCGTCGACGGGTGCATGGTCCAGCAGCCATTGCGCCGGTCGTTGCCCGCTCCAGGCAATGCAGTCGCGCACCTCCTGACGCTGCTCGGCAACGTGGATATGCACCGGCGCCTTCGGCAGCAGCGCATGCAGCCCGGCGACGCCGGCCTCGAGGCTGGCCGGCGGCACCGCGCGCAGCGAATGCGGCGCCAGGCCCAGCGCCGCGCCCTGCGACTGCGCAATGGGCGCCAGCCGCTGCACCAGGGCCAGCAGCTTGTCGGTGCTGCGGATGAAGCGCGCCTGCTCGGGGGCGGGCGGCACGCCGAAGCCGGAGGTCTGATAGAGCACGGGCAGCAGCGTCATGCCCATGCCCGCTTTGTGCGCAGCGCGCAGCAGCGCCAGGCTCATGGTGGCATCGTCGGCATAGGGACGGCCGCCCGCGTCATGGTGCAGGTAGTGGAACTCGCAGACCGAGGTATAGCCGGCGTCCAGCATCTCGAGATACACCCACAGCGCAATCGCCTCGAGCGCCTCGGGCGTGATGCGGTTGGCAAAGGCATACATGCGGCGGCGCCAGCTCCAGAAGCTGTCGGGCGCCTTGCCGCGCCATTCGGTCAGGCCGGCAAACGCGCGCTGGAAGGCATGCGAGTGCACATTGGGCATGCCCGGCAGCAGCGGGCCGGCGGCACGCTCCACGCCCGCAGGCGCCGGTACCCCGCTTTCGACCTGCGTGAAGGTGCCGGCCGCGTCCCACTGCAGCAGCACTTCGCGCGCCCAACCCTGGGGCAGCAGCGCATCCTGGGCCCAGAGCCTGCAGTCCGAAACAATGCCGGGCGCGCTCATGCGGCAATGCGCCCCTGGCGCACGATGGTGCAGGCCGGGCGCTGGCCCAGCCAGTAGGCCAGCTCCGCGCCGTCCTGCACCGGCCAGAGCACGAAGTTGGCGGGCCGCCCGCTGGCGATCAAGCCGTGCGTATCCTGCAGGCCCAGCGCGCGCGCCGCATGCCGCGTGATGCCGGCCAGCGCCTCGGGCACGGTGAGGCCGAACAAGGTGCAGGCCATGTTGGCCATGAGCAGCAGGCTCAGGCAGGGCGAGCTGCCGGGATTGTGGTCGGTGGATACGGCCATCGGCACGCCGGCTGCGCGCAGCGCCGCGATCGGCGGGCGCCGGGTATCGCGCAGGGTGTAGAAGGCGCCGGGCAAAAGCACCGCCACCGTGCCGGCAGCGCGCATGGCGGCAATGCCGTTGGCCGACAGATGCTCCACATGGTCGCATGACAGCGCGCCATGGCGCGCCGCCAGCGCCGCGCCTTCCATGTTCGACAGCTGCTCGGCATGCAGCTTGATCGGCAGGCCGAGCTGCCGCGCGGCATGAAACACCTGCTCGGTTTCCGCCAGCGAGAAGGCAATGCGCTCGCAGAACACGTCGACCGCGTCGACCAGGCCTTCGGCGGCCAGCGCCGGCAGCATGTGGCTGCAGACGAGGTCGATGTAGGCCTGGCTGCGGCCCGCGTATTCGGGCGGCAGCGCGTGCGCGCCCAGGAAGGTGCTGCGCACCGTGACGCCGCACAGCTGCCCGAGCCGGCGCGCGACGCGCAGCTGCCGGCGCTCGTGCACGAGCGAAAGGCCGTAGCCCGACTTGATCTCGATGGCGCACACCCCCTCGGCCAGCAGCTGCTGCAGGCGCGGCAGCGCCTGGGCCAGCAGTTCGTCCTCGCTGGCGGCGCGCGTGGCCGCGACGGTGGACAGGATGCCGCCGCCCGCGCGCGCGATCTCCTCATAGCTCGCACCGGCAATGCGCAGCGCGAACTCGTGCGCGCGCTGGCCGCCATAGACCAGGTGCGTGTGGCAGTCGACCAGGCCCGGCGTGGCCAGCCGCCCCCGGCCCTCATGCCGCGGCAGCCGGGCGTGACAGGCGGGCAGGACAGCCTGCGGGCCGATCCAGGCAATGCGTCCCTGGTCCACGACGATGCAGGCGAGCGCGCCAGCGTCGATGGCCGCATCGGCCTGGTACATGTCCGGCGCAAGCGTGACCGGCTGCCAGCAGCCGTCGGCCGGGGGCAGGGTGGCAAGGGGCGCGGAGCACGGCATGGGCATCAACGCTGCATCGGCAGGTCCAGGCCATGGCGCCGGGCCGTGTCCAGCGCCTGCGTGTAGCCGGCATCGGCATGGCGCATGACGCCGCTGGCCGGGTCGTTCCACAGCACGCGCGCCAGGCGCGCCGCGGCTTCGGGAGTGCCGTCGGCCACGATCACCATGCCCGCGTGCTGCGAGTAGCCCATGCCGACGCCGCCGCCGTGGTGCAGGCTGACCCAGGTCGCGCCGCTGGCGGTGGTGAGCAGGGCGTTGAGCAGCGGCCAGTCCGACACCGCATCGCTGCCGTCGAGCATGGCCTCGGTCTCGCGGTTCGGGCTGGCGACCGAGCCGCAGTCCAGATGGTCGCGCCCGATCACGATCGGCGCCTTGAGCTCGCCGCTGTGCACCATTGCGTTGAACGCCAGCCCCGCGAGATGCCGCTCGCCCAGGCCCAGCCAGCAGATGCGCGCGGGCAGGCCCTGGAAGGCGATGCGCGCGCGCGCCATCTCGAGCCAACGGTGAGTAGGGTGGTTGCCGGGAAACAGCTGCTGGATGCGCGCATCGGTGCGGTAGATATCCTCGGGGTCGCCCGAGAGCGCGACCCAGCGGAACGGACCCTTGCCTTCGCAGAACAGCGGCCGGACATAGGCCGGCACGAAGCCCGGAAAGTCGAAGGCATTGCGCACGCCGGCATCGAGCGCCACCTGGCGGATGTTGTTGCCATAGTCCATCGTGGGAATTCCCAGCGCGTGGAAGTCGAGCATCGCGCGCACCTGCAGCGCGATGCTCTGCGCCGCCGCCGCCGTCAGGCGCGCGTGCTCGGCGGGGTCGTCGGCCGCATCGCGCCATTGCGCCACGCTCCAGCCGGCGGGCAGGTAGCCATGCACCAGATCGTGCGCCGAGGTCTGGTCGGTCACGATCCCGGGGCGCATGCCGCCGGCCCGGGCGCGCCGCGCGAGCTCAGGGAACACCTCGGCGGCATTGCCGCACAGCGCCACCGAGAAAGCCTGGCGCGCTGCGGTGTGCTGCGCGATCAGCGCCAGCGCGTGGTCGAGGTCGCGCGCCTGCTGGTCCACATAGCGCGTGCGCAGGCGCAGGTCGATGCGGCTTTGCTGGCATTCGACGGCCAGCACGCAGGCCCCGGCCAGCACGCCGGCCAGCGGCTGCGCCCCGCCCATGCCGCCCAGCCCCGCGGTGAGGATCCATTGCCCGGCCAGGCTGCCGCCGTGGTGCTGGCGCCCGGCTTCCACGAAGGTCTCGAAGGTGCCCTGCACGATGCCCTGCGAGCCGATGTAGATCCAGCTGCCGGCCGTCATCTGGCCGAACATCATCAGGCCCTGGCGGTCCAGCGCGTGGAAGTGCTGCCAGTCGGCCCAGTGCGGCACCAGGTTGGAATTCGCCAGCAGCACGCGCGGCGCCCCCTCGTGGGTGCGCAGCACGCCCACCGGCTTGCCCGACTGGACCAGCAGCGTCTGGTCGGGCTCGAGCCTTCTGAGCGAGGCCAGGATCTGGTCGTAGCACTCCCAGTTGCGCGCCGCGCGGCCGATGCCGCCGTAGACCACCAGGTCCTCGGGGCGCTCGGCCACCTCGGCATCCAGATTGTTCTGCAGCATGCGGTAGGCGGCTTCGATGGACCAGTTCCTGCAGCTGATTTGCGCGCCGCGCGGCGCGCGCACCATGCGCTGCGGGTCGTGGCGGTGGCCTGGAGAAGGACGTGCGGCAGCGTGGATCATGGCGTGATTCCTTGGCCGGAAGGGGCATGGCTGGGCAGGCATTGCAGCAGCGCCTCGGGCCAATGGTCCTGCAAGGCCCACTGGCGCATGGCCTCGATATCGGGCGCGAGGCACCGGTCTTGCGCAAGAAAGGCCACGCGCTCGCGCACGGCGGCGAACTGCGCCTCCAGCAGCGGCGAGCTCTTGATCCGGCGGTCGAACTCCAGCCCCTGGGCCGCGGCCGCGGCCTCGATGCCGACGATGACCGCGGTGTTGTCGACCATCTCGGCCAGGCGCCGCGCGGCAAAGGTGGCCATCGAGACATGGTCCTCCTGGTTGGCCGAGGTCGGCAGGCTGTCGACGCTGGCCGGATGGGCCAGCGACTTGTTCTCCGATGCCAGCGCCGCGGCCGTGACCTGGGCGATCATGAAGCCCGAATGCAGCCCGCTGTCATGCACCAGGAACGCCGGCAGGCCCGACAGCTGGGTATCGAGCAGCAGCGCGATGCGGCGCTCCGACATCGCGCCGATCTCGGCCACGGCCAGCGCCAGGATGTCGGCCGCGAAGGCCACGGGTTCGGCATGGAAGTTGCCGCCCGACAGTACCTCGCCGCTGTCGAAGACCAGCGGGTTGTCGGACGCCGCATTGGCCTCGGTCAGCAGCACCCGGGCGGCATGCCGCAGGTTGTCGAGGCAGGCGCCCATGACCTGCGGCATGCAGCGGATGGAGTAGGGGTCCTGCACCCGGCCGCAGTCCGCATGCGAGCCGGCAATGGCGCTGCCTTCGAGCAGCGAGCGCAGCGCCGCGGCCACGGCGATCTGCCCCGGCTGGCCGCGTGCCGCATGGATGCGCGCATCGAAGGGCGCGGCCGCGCCGCGGATGGCTTCCAGCGACAGCGCGCCCGCCACCAGCGCCGCGGCAAACACTCTCTCGGCGCCAAACAGCCCGGCCAGCGCCAGTGCCGTGGACACCTGCGTGCCGTTGAGAAGGGCCAGTCCTTCCTTGGGGCCCAGCACGAAGGGCTGGCGGCCAATGGCCTGCATGGCTTCGTGCCCCGACACCAGGCGGTTGCCGATACGCGCCTGGCCTTCGCCGATCAGCACGCAGGCCAGGTGCGCGAGCGGCGCCAGATCGCCCGAGGCGCCGGCCGAGCCCTTGGCGGGAATCACCGGCAGCAGCTGCGCGTTGGCCAGATCGAGCAGCGCCTCGGCGAGGTCCGGATCCACGCCCGAATGGCCGCGCGCCAGGCCCATGGCCTTGGTGGCCAGCACCAGGCGCACCACCGGATCGGCCAGCGGCGCACCCGTGCCCACGCTGTGCGACAGCACCAGATTGCGCTGCAGCGCGGCCAGACGCTCGCGTGCGATGCGGGTGCTCGCCAGCCGCCCAAAGCCGGTGTTGATGCCGTAGACCGCGCGGTCTTCGTTGACGATGCGCTGCACCGCGCGCTGCGAGGCCAGCATGGCGGGGCGCGCATCCGGGTCCAGGCGCAATGCCACGCCGCCCGCATGCACGCGCCGCAGCAGGGCAAGATCCACCGTGCCAGGGCGCAGCCATGAAATGCAGTGAGGGGCCGGAATGGGGGGCGTCATCGCGGAGCTCGTCGAATTCAACGCACGATAACGCCATCGAAGCTGCGTTCTTTGCCAGCCACCCGCCGCCTTCTTGCGCGAAAGCTCCTGCATTTGTAAGCCGGCCCGCGCAAGCGGCGCCATTGCCGCTGGCATGCAAGTCAGTGGCCGCGGTTGCCTGTCAAGGCGTATAGGAGACCAAGTACATCGCCGTGCGCAAGCCAGCTTCAGAAAGCTCCCTGGCGGCTGTCAGTGTTTTGCAACAAACGTTGTAAAACAAATGCGAATCATTATTATTCGTTACTTCTTTCGGTTTTACGGGTTTTCCACGTGCCTTCCCAGTTTCCCCAGCAGCGCTGCGCTCCTCCCCTACGCCTGGGCGTTTTGCTTTTTCCTTTGTTGGCAGCCGCTGCAGTGCAGGCGCAGGAGGTAACGGCTCTGAACACCGTCGTGGTCACCGGCACGCGCTCGGAGAAAACGCTCGATGAAACCCCTGTCCCCACGGATGTGGTCGACCGCCGCGAGATGCAGCGCACCCAGGCGCGCACGCTCAAGGACGCGCTGGAGAACGTTCCCGGCCTGCAGCTCACGGAAATCCACGGCAAGTCGGGCTTCCAGGTCTCGCTGCAGGGCATGACCAGCGACCAGGTCCTGGTGCTGATCGACGGTCTGCCGATCTCGGCCAGCACCGGCTCCTCGGTCGATGTGTCGCAATACCTGCTGACCGAGGTCGAGCGCATCGAGGTGGTGAAGGGCGCGAGCTCCGCGCAGTACGGCAGCTCGGCCATGGGCGGGGTCATCAACGTGATCACGCGGCGCATCGCACCGGGCCTGTCGGCCGAGGCAACCGCGGATGTGGGCACCTACGGCGGCCAGAACGTGGGCAGCCCGGGCAATGCGCACGGCAATGTGCGCGTGGGCGGCGGCAGCCAGCAGTGGCGCGCCAGCGTCGCGGCCGACGTGCTGGACAACAAGGGCTTCGCGGTCGATCCCGATGCCTGGAGCCGCCAGGGCGATGCCATCCGGCGCGAGCAGTACAGCGGCCGCCTGGAATGGCTGCCCACGCCCGCGGGCCAGTTCTGGCTGGACGCCAGCCGCTACCGCGAGACCGACACCCAGCGCTACACCTACTTCGCGCCGCCGACCTATGTGCCGCAGCGCAAGACCGAGGACATCACGCGCGACCGCCTGGCCTACGGCGGCCAGTGGCGCTTCGGCAATGGCGTGAAGACGCGCCTGGCGGGCGTGACGGAGGACTACGACAGCGCCACGCGGGAGTATTCCAATGCGGTGGGCACCGCGCGCCGCAACTCGTCGCAGCGCACCGAGCATGTCTCGCTGCAGGTGGACCTGCCGGCATGGCAGCGCCAGCTGTGGCAGTTCGGCGCCGACGTGCACCGCGAGCGCCTGCGCCAGAACGCCAACGGCATCTCCGAGCTGGCGCGCAGTGCCGAGCGCACGTCGCACGAGCTGTTTCTGCAGAACGACATCCTGTTCAACGACACCTGGGAGATGGTGCTGGGCCTGCGAGCGCAGGACGACTCGGATTTCGGCACCCATTACGCGCCCAAGATCGGCCTGCGCGCCAACCTGCCGACGGGCGATGCCTGGAAAACCGTGCTGCGCGCCAACTTCGGCCAGGGCTACCGCGTGCCCAACCTGAAGGAGCGCCATTACCTGTTCGATCACAGCGCGCTGGGTTACGTCGTGCTGGGCAACCCGAACCTCAAGCCCGAGTCCTCGAACAGCTTCCAGTTCGGCGGCACCGCCACCTGGAACGAGCGCCTGAGCCTGAGCGCCAACCTGTTCCACAACCGGGTGCGCGACCTGATCCAGACCGACACCGAGAACTTCGAGGTCGTCAACGGCATTGCCGCCTATACCTACCGCAACGTGTCGCGCGCCCGCACCCAGGGCCTGGAGACCGGCGCCCGGTGGCAGGCCAGCAGCGTGCTGGCGCTGAACGCTGGCTACACCTTCACCGACACCGAGGACCTGAACACCGGCCAGGAACTCACGCGCCGCCCGCGCTCGATCGCGCGCGTCGGCTTCGACTGGCAGCTGCAGCCCGCGACCGAGCTGTCGGTGCGCGCGCGCTACCAGAGCAGCGAGCTCGCGGCTTCGACCAGCCCCGAGCGCTCGCCCGGCTGGGCCACGCTGGATTTCGTCGTCAACCAGAAGCTCGGCCGCGACGTGACCGCGTTCTTCGGCGTGAAGAACCTCACCAACCGGCAGCGCGATTTTTCCAATGCCAGCGATTTCGGGCCCGTGGCGGGGCGCTTCCTCTACCTCGGCGCCCGCATCAGCCTGGATGCCGTTCGTTAATCACAGAAAGAAAAGCAAATGATCCATGCACCTTCCCTGACTTTTGGCAAGACCGCGCTGGCGATGGCCGTAGCGGTGGTACTCACGGCCTGCGGCGGTGGCGGCGGCGGCGACGATGCGGCCAGCGACCCCACCGCGCCCGTGACGCCCGCACCGACGCCCACGCCGACACCAACGCCCGAACCCACGCCCGTCGGCTTCACGCAGTCGGCGCAGTGGAACGTGGCGCTGCCCGCTTCCGGCGCATCTGTCTGCTATGACTTCAACGCCAAGGCCGAAGTGCCCGATTGCAGCGGCACGGCCTGGGACCTGAAGATCAAGAGCGCGGGCATGACGGCGACCTTCTGGACCAACAGCGGCACCAGCGGCAGCGGCCAGGGCGGCGCCTTCGGCGGCCCTCTGACCCAGACCTGGACCCAGCTCAAGACCTGGGCGAATGCCACCACCGATCCCACCGCCGGCCCGCTGCCCGCGACGGTGTATGCGAAGGACTCCGCCAGCGGCGTGTTCACCGGCAGCAACTCGATTGCCTCCGCAGCCTTCGAATACGGCGTGGGCGGCAGCACCGACCACCGCCTCTACCCCAACTACCGCACCTTCCTGATCACCACCGACAGCGCCAGCGCCAGCACGGCCGGCACCGTCACCGCGCCGGTGTTCGCGCTGCAGGTCACGGGCTACTATGGCGGCGCGGGCGGCACGACCTCCGGCTACCCCTCGTTCCGCTGGGTGGACCGCAGCGCGCCGGCCGTCGTGCGCTCGGCCAGCGTCAACGCCAGCGGCGCCGACTGGGTGTATTTCGACCTGGCCGCGGGCGCCGTCTCGAGCGCCACCGGCACCTGGCACATCGCCTTCAA
The DNA here is from genome assembly GCF_023634805.2 of Comamonas endophytica. Classification (NCBI taxonomy): domain Bacteria; kingdom Pseudomonadati; phylum Pseudomonadota; class Betaproteobacteria; order Burkholderiales; family Comamonadaceae; genus Comamonas; species Comamonas endophytica. Next base: position 551,179 of record NZ_CP106881.1, on the reverse strand, counting down.
CCGCTACAACTTCAAGCTCAACGGCGGCGAGTCGGGCAGCGGCACGGTGGCCGGCTTCCTGGCCAAGACGCCCGCCGGTTTCTACGATGCCCAGGGCAAGCCGGTGGCCGCCCAGTTCACCAACGCCGCGAACCTGGCCGCCACCCAGGCCGACCTGGGCGCCTCCGATCTCGCAGTGCCGGCCCGGGCCGCGAACTGGGTCAAGGACGCGACCACGTCGCCGCTGCAGCCCAACCCCGCCTACACCGGCACCTACCCGAACCCGCTGAACTACGGCTGGTTCACCTACCACCCGACGGTGGCCGCTTCCACGGCCGCCGGCCTGCCCGCAGTGGCCCATCTGATCAAGGCCAACAGCGAGAGCGCCAGCCTGCTGCGCGGCGGCGAAGGCAACACCTACGCGCGCTTCCATCTGTCGAACATCGCGTATGCCAACCCCAGCGTCGCGACCAGCCAGCAGACCTGGACCATCGACTTCGACGTCCAGCCCCAGCCCTGAGGCGCAGCGCAAACCCCGGCGGCAAGCCCGCCGCCGGGCGTTTTTCCTCCTTTCACCGAAGAAGATTTCACCATGGCCGTTCCCACCGAAGACAGCCTGCAGGCGCGCCACGCGCAGCTGCAGCAAGATGAACCCAAGTTGCGCATCCGCGACCGCGCGCTGCGCCTGGGCGTGACCGAAGCCGAACTCGTGGCCGCCGATTGCGGCGTCACGTCGACCGCGCTGGCCGGCAGCCCGCAGGAACTGTTCGGCGCGCTGGGCGCGCTCGGCACCGTGATGGCGCTGTCGCGCAACGACCATGCGGTGCACGAGCGCCACGGCAGCTACCTCGACATCCAGGCCAATGGCCCGGTCGGCATCGTGCTCGGGCCGGACATCGACCTGCGCATGTTCTTCGGCAGCTGGAAGCATTTCTACGCCGTGACCGAGCACGGCCGCCAGAGCCTGCAATTCTTCGACAAGGCCGGCATGGCGGTGCACAAGATCTACCGCACCGAGCAGACCGACGGCGCCGCCTGGGATGCCTATGCCGCGCGCTTTGCCGCGGCGCAAAAGCCCGAGGTGCTGATCGAGCCCTTCACCGCGCCGGTGGAGCCCGATGCCCCGTCGGACGCCGCGGGCCTGCGCAGCCACTGGCTCGCGCTCAAGGACACGCATGACTTCTTCACCATGCTGCGCCAGTTCAAGGTCTCGCGCGTGGGCGCGCTGCGCGCCGCGGGCGAGGACCTGGCCCAGCCGGTCGAGGCCGATGCCGTCGAGCGCATGCTGACGGGTGCCGCCGAGACCCGGCTGCCGATCATGTGCTTCGTCGCCAACCGCGGCATCGTGCAGATCCACACCGGGCCCGTGCAGAAGCTGCTGCGCACCGGCCCCTGGTTCAACGTGCTCGATGCATCCTTCAACCTGCACCTGAACACCGAGGCCGTGGCCTCGAGCTGGGTGGTGCGCAAGCCCACGACCGACGGCTGGGTCACCTCGCTGGAGCTGTTCGGCGCCGGCGGGGAGCTGATCGTGCAGTTCTTCGGCGCGCGCAAGCCCGGCCAGCCCGAGCTCGAAGGCTGGCGCGAGCTGCTGCAGTCGCTCAGCCCGCAGGCACTCGCGGCCTGATTCGGCAGGGCCCTTGTCCGGGCCCCTTTCTTCGCTATCCCTTACCCGCTCACCATGAATATCCTTCGCGCCGCGCTGCTCCTGCTTCTTTGCAGCGCCCCCCTTGCGCAGGCCGCAGCGCCCGCGCGCGTCGTCGGCCTGGGCGGGCCGGTCACCGAAATCATCTATGCGCTGGGCGCGGGAGAGCGCCTGGTCGGCGCCGATGCATCGAGCATCTATCCCGCCGAGGCGCACCGGCTGCCCAAGGTCGGCTATTACCGTTCGTTTTCCATCGAGGGCGTCGCCAGCCTCAAGCCCGATCTGGTGCTTGCCTCCGAAGACAGCGGCCCGCTGCACGCGCTCGAGCAACTGCGCCGCCTGGGCAGCCTGGTGGTCATCCTGCCTTCGGCGCCGACCCTGGAGGCGCTGGACCAGCGCATCATGGGCGTGGCCAAGGCGCTCGACATCGAGCCGCGCGGCGCGGCGCTGGTGCAGAAGCTGCACGCCGACCTGCGGGCCGTGCGGCCCAGCCCGGCCAAGCCGCGCGTGCTGCTGATCAGCAGCCACACGGGCCGCCTGCAGGGTGCGGGCGACGACACCGCCGCGGCCGCCATGCTCAAGCTGATGGATGCGCGCAACGTGCTGGCCGGCCAGCGCGGCTACAAGCCGTTGTCGGCGGAGGCCGCGGTGGCGCTGCGCCCGGAGGTGATCGTCACCGGCAGGATGTCGGTCGACGCCAGCGGCGGACTCGATGCCTTCCTGGCCCAGCCCGGCCTGGCCGCCACGCCCGCGGCCAGAAGCCGGCGCGTGGTGGTGATGGACGATCTGCTGCTGCTGGGCTTCGGCCCGCGCCTGCCCGAGGCGCTGCGCCTGCTGGACGCCGGTTTTTCCACCCAGGCCGTGGCGCGCTGAGTGCGTGCCGATCCCATGCAGCAAGTGGCCGTTTCCCCTGCCGCCGCCGTGCGCCCGCGCTTTCGCGCCGGCCCCGGCGCCGTGTTCGTTGCGCTGTGCATTCTTCTCGCGCTGATGGCGCTGGGCTCGGCCGGCAGCGGCGCGCTGGACATTCCGCGCACGCAGCTGCTGCCGGTGCTGCTGTCGATGCCGGGCAGCGACGAGGCGCTGATGTGGCGCAATATCCTGATCGAGGTGCGCCTGCCGCGCATTGCGCTGGGCCTGGTGGCCGGCGCCGGGCTGGCGCTGGCCGGCGCGGTGATGCAGGCGCTGTTCCGCAATCCGCTGGCCGAGCCCGGGCTGATGGGCATCTCGCTGGGCGGCGCCACGGGCGCGGTGGCGGCCATCGTGCTGGGGGTGGGCAGCATGCTGGGCGTGGCCTCGGCGGCGTTTGCCGGCAGCCTGGCGGCGACGGCGCTGGTCTACCGGCTCGGCACCCGCCGCCCGGGCGTGGCCAATCTGCTGCTGGCGGGCGTAGCGATCAACGCGCTGTGCGCCAGCATCGTCGGCTTCTTCACCTTTCAGGCCAGCGACGTGCAGCTGCGCAATCTCACTTTCTGGAACATGGGCAGCCTTGCCGGTGCGAACTGGACCATGCTGGCCTGGCTCGCCCCGCTGGTGGCGGTGCTGAGCGCGCTGCTGCTGCGGGACTGGCGCGCCATGAACGCGCTGCTGCTGGGCGAGCGCGAGGCGCAGCATCTGGGCTTCGATCTCAAGCGCCTGCGCCGGCGGCTGGTAGTGCTGACGGCGCTGCTGGTCGGCCCGCTGGTGGCTGTCACGGGAAGCATCGGCTTCGTCGGCCTGGTGGTGCCGCATCTGATCCGCCTGCCGCTGGGCGCCGACCACCGCTGGCTGCTGCCCAACTGCCTGGCCGGCGGCGCGATCGCACTGACGCTGGCCGACTGGTTCGCGCGGCTGGCGGTGATTCCGGCCGAGCTGCCCATAGGCATCGTGACCAGCCTGGTAGGGGGTCCCTTCCTGCTGTGGATGCTCTCGAGAAGGAAGGATTGAGCCATGCTGTCAGCCCATCAACTGGGGTGCCGGCGCGGCGCCCGGCAGATCCTTTTCGGCATCGACCTCGAGCTGCGCGCCGGCGAGGTGCTGGGCGTGCTGGGGGCGAACGGCGCCGGCAAGACCACGCTGCTGGCGACGCTGGCCGGCGAACTGCCTGTCAGCAGCGGCCGGCTGGAACTCGGTGGCCGCGCATTGTCCGGCTGGGAGCCCCCGGCGCTGGCGCGCCGCCGCGCGGTGCTGCCGCAGTCGCCCAGCCTGGGCTTCGATCTGTCCGTGCGCGATGTCGTCGCCATGGGGGCCTATCCCTTTCCCGAGCTCACGCCCGCAGCGCACGAGGCGCTGCTGCGCGAGGCGCTGCAGCAGGCCGATGCCACGGGTCTTGCCGAGCGGCGCTATCCGGGCCTGTCGGGCGGCGAGCAGCAGCGCGTGCAGTTCGCGCGCGTGCTGGCGCAGGTGCTGGGCGCGCGTGCGGCGGGGGAGTACCGCGTGCTGCTGCTGGACGAGCCGACCTCCAGCCTCGATCCGCGGCATCAGCTGCTGCTGCTGCGCACGGTGCAGGCGCTGGCGCGCGCCCAGGGCATCGCGGCGCTGGTGGTGCTGCACGATGTCAACCTGGCGGCGCAGTGGTGCGACCGCCTGCTGCTGCTGGCCAGGGGCCGCACGGTGGCGCAGGGCATGCCGGCCGAGGTGCTGACGCCGCAATCGCTCGAGCAGGTCTATGACATGCCGGTGCAGGTGCTGCCGCATCCGCTGCACACGCGCGCGCCGCTGGTGGTGTTCAGCGCTGGTACTTGAGCAGCCGGCCCTTGTAGGCCGGCAGCAGCGCGCTGGCGGCGCGGTCCAGGCGCTGCTCCTCGACGCCGAAGCCCAGTTCGGCCATCTGGCGGCTGAAGGCCGAACGGTTGCCGCGGTCGGGGTCGACCACCCAGATCTGCGCGGCCTGCGTGCAGTGCGAATCGATGTAGTGCGCCAGCGTGGCGCGCGCATCGCGCTCGTAGAGCAGATCGCTGCCGACGATCAGGTCGAAGCGCCCGTCGACGGCCCAGGCATCGCTTTGCTCGCTGGTGGCGGACTGGAAGTCCTCGGGCAGGTGGCGCCGGCCATGCGTGAGATCGTCATGGTTGCGGTCGGCGATGTCCATGCGTTCGTAGGCGGTCTCGTCGGAGTGCGTGGCGCCCCAGTGGCCGATGCGGAATTTCATCGGCGGCAGATGGTTGAGCCGCAGGTTCTCGCGCATGAAGGCGCCGGCCAGCGGATGGCAGTCGCTGGCGGTGACGTCCTCGCCGCGGCGGTGGCACACCAGGCTGGCCAGCCCCAGGCCGCAGCCCAGCTCCAGGATGCGCTCGCCGGCCACGCGCGGGCGCGCCGCCATGCAGGCCGCAAGCTGCTCGCCGGAGGGCCACAGCTGCCCGAACAGCGGCCAGAACGCTTCGGAAATGCCCAGCCGCGCGGCTTCGCCCAGCGGATCATCGAACTGCTGCTTGTCGAGCAGGGAGCGGATGGTGAGCTGCTCCACGCCTTCGACGGCAACGGATTCCTGCTTGGTGAGATAGCCTGACATGGCTGGTCGACGCGCCTGCATCGTGAGGACGAGGCGGTTTCGGTGAAGAAGCACGCAGTATGGGGCTTTTGCCTACAGGCTTCGCGCAGCAAGGATACAGCGGCGCCGTTTTTGCCGGGCACAATGGCTGCGACCTCCGGCGACTCACAAAGGATATCCCATGGCTGCAACCGGTTTGCTGATGCTCATCGATGACATCACCGCCTTGCTCGACGACATTGCCTTGATGGCCAAGACCGCTGCGCGCCAGTCGACCGGCATGGCCGACGACGTGGTGACAATGACCAAGCTGGCGACGCAAAAGACCGCAGGCGTGCTGGGCGACGACCTGGCGCTCAATGCCGAGCAGGTCTCGGGCGTGCATTCCAACCGCGAGCTGGCCGTGGTCTGGGCCGTGGCCAAGGGCTCGCTGATCAACAAGGTGATCCTGGTGCCGGCGGCGCTGCTGATCAGCGTGTTCCTGCCCTGGGCGATCATTCCGCTGCTGATGGTGGGCGGCGCCTTCCTGTGTTTCGAGGGCGTGGAGAAAATCATCCACTCCTGGCAAAAGCGCCAGGCGCGGCGCGCGGGCAAGGCGCATGTGGCTGAAGCAGCCCCGGTGGCCGCCACGGCGCAGGATATGAAGGCGCTGGAAAAAACCAAGGTCAGTGGCGCGATACGCACCGACTTCATCCTGTCGGCCGAAATCATCGCGATTGCGCTGGGCACGGTCTCGTCCGAGCCGCTGGTCGAGCAGGCGCTGGTGCTGTCGCTGGTCGCGCTGCTGGTCACCGTGGTGGTCTACGGCCTGGTGGCGCTGATCGTGCGGCTCGACGACGTGGGCCTGGCGCTGATGGCGCGCACCAGCGCCGCCGCCAAGTCGCTGGGCCGCGGCATCCTGGCCGCCACGCCCTGGCTGATGCGCACGCTGTCGATCGTCGGCACGGCCGCGATGTTCCTGGTCGGCGGCAGCCTGCTGGTGCATGGCATGCCGTTCATCGAGCATGGGCTGGACACGGCAGTCGAGGCCATTGCCAACTGGCCGGTGGCAGGCCTCTGGCGCTTCCTGCTGCCGCAGCTGGTGCATGTGGCGGTGGGGGCGCTGGTGGGTTGTGTGGTGCTGGCGGTGGTGACGCTGGTGCAGCGCATGCGGGGGAAGGGGGCGGCGCATTGATTACAGCTTCAAGCTGCTGGGCGGCGTGACCGATATGCCGAGGAGCAGTTAGAGCCAAGCGCTGCTGGCGGGACCCAGCTATTGGTTCCAAGGGCGTCTTATCTCCCATTGCGCGACGCGCCAACACGATAAGTGGCCAGGAATTTCCAACTCACAACTACCGTTCGTCCTGAGCTTGTCGAAGGACGTTTCAGGGCGTGGTTCTGGGATGGGGGCTGAGGCACGATGGCAGACAGCACGCACTCATCCGAGCTCAGGCCGTCCATCCTTCGACAGGATGCCCTGCGCCAAGCTCAGGACGAACGGAGGAGAAGTCGCCCCGACATATGTTTGGGTTTTCCTCCCGGACCTCGCTCCCTCTTACCGCCACCCACCCCCCAGCGCCCTGTACAACTGCACCCGGTTCTCCAGCTCCGCCTGGTGCAGCCGCACCACCTCCAGCTGCGCCGCATAGAGATTGCGCTGTGCATCGAGCTCCTCTATGTAGCTGGCATACCCCGCCTGGTAGCGGTCATGCGCGAAACCCAGGCTGCGCTGCAGCACGTCGCGGCGCTCGACCGCGTGGCGCGTCTGCTGCGCCAGGCGCACGCTGCCGGTGAGCGCGTTTTCGGTATCGGCAAAGGCGGAAAGCACCGCGCCGCGGTAGGCCAGCGCCGCCTGGTCGCGCTGGGCACTGACGGCGTCAAACTGGGCCTGCAGCCGGCCGGCGTCGAACAGCGGCGCCAGGAGGCTGCCGCCCAGGCTCCACACGGTGAGCGGGTCGTAGGAAAGCGCATTGACCAACAGGCTGCCCACGCTGGCGCTCAGATTGACCTGGGGCAGGAAAGCGGCGCGCTGGGCCTGCAGCTGGTGGTCGCTGGCGGCCAGCAGCGCGGCGGCGCGCGCGATATCGGGGCGTCGTTCCAGCAGTTGCGAAGGAAGCGTTGCGGGCACGGCAGGCAGCTGCAGGTCCTGCAGGCGCACGCCCGGTGCGGGCTTCACGCCGCCAGCTTGTCCCTGCAGCAGATTCAGAGTGCTCAGCTGCCTGTCGATCTGCCAGTTCAACTGCTCCACCTGCTGCTGCACGGCCGCCAGCTCGGCCTGGGCCTGGGTCTGCTGCAGCTGCGAGATATAGCCCACGCGCACCTGATCGAGCGCCAGCGCCAGCGCCTGCTCGCGCGCCGCCAGCGTGGCTTCGCTGATGGCCTGCTGCGCCTGCAGCGAACGCAGTCCCACATAGGCCTGCACCGTGGTCGCGGCCACGCTCAGCGCCACCGCATCGCGGTCGGCCTGGCTGGCAATCAGGCGCTCGCCCGCGGCCTGATTCAATTGCGACAGCCGGCCCCACAGATCGGGCTCCCAACTGGCCTGCAGGCCGGGCTGGACCGAGCGTGTGTGCGTGGGCCCGAGCGCACCCAGGCTGCGCCCGGACTGGGCGCCCAGCGTGGCATTGAGCTGGGGCCGGCCGGCGGCGCCGGCCACGTCCAGCTGCGCCTGGGCTTCGCGCACGCGTGCCAGCGCTGCCTGCAGATCGTTGTTCTGCGCCAGCGCCTGCGCCACCACGCGGTCGAGCTCTGGATCCCCCAGCTGCGTCCACCAGTCGCTGGCAATGGCTGGCGCCGCCGAGTCAGGTGCCGGCACGCTCCATTGCGCGGGCAGGACCACAGGCGCTGCCGGATGCGTATCGCTGGGAGGCACCGCCGCGCAGCCGGCCAGTACCGTGGCCGCCAGCAACGCCAGTGCAGTGGGGCGCAGGCGTCTCATGGCTGTGCTCCCTGCTCGCGCGTATCGACATGCGCGATCACCGACATGCCCGGCCGCAGGCGCGCGGCCAGCGGCTGATCCGGGTCGATGGCGATCTTCACCGGCAGGCGCTGCACGACCTTGGTGAAGTTGCCGGTGGCGTTGTCGGCCTTGAGCACGCTGAATTCCGAACCCGTCGCCGGGGCCAGCTCCAGCACCTTGCCGGTGAGCGACGCGCCGTCGAGCGCGTCGACGGTGAAGCGCGCGGGCTGGCCGACGCGCACCTGCGCGGTCTGGGTTTCCTTGAAATTGGCCATGACCCACAGCTGCGGCGGCACCACGTACAGCAGCTGGCTGCCCGCCGCCACATACTGGCCCTGGCGCACCGAAACCTCGCTGGCCTGGCCGTCGCTCGGAGCGCGCACCGTCGTGTTGTCCAGGTTGATCTGCGCCTGGCGCAGCTGGGCCTCGGCCACCTGCACCGCAGCTTCCAGCGCGCCGCGGTTCACCGTGGTGGCCTTGATGCCTTCGCGGCCGATGGCGATATCGGCCTGCGCCTTGTCGACATTGGCCGCCGCCAGCCGCGCCGTGGCGCGCACCCGGTCGCGCTCGTTGAGCGAGACCGAGCCGCGCGCGGCCAGTTCCTCCACGCGTTCGAGCTCGGCGCGTGCGCGTTCCGCCTCGGCGCGCGCGGCCGACAGCGTTGCCTGGCGCACCTGCAGCCCGGCCTGGTTCTGCGACTGGGTCTGCGCGGAGTTCGCCAGCTGCGCGCGCGCGCTGGCCAGCTGCGCCTGGGCCTGGGCCAGCGCCGCGGCGTAGCTGCGCGTGTCGATGTGCACCAGCGCCTGGCCCGCCGTGACATGCTCGTAGTCGCGCACCAGCACTTCGGTCACATAGCCATTGACCTGGGGCGCGAGTACCGTCACCTGCCCGCGCACATAGGCGTTGTCGGTGGAGATGTCGCTGGTCTCGAAGGGCCCGAGGTTCCAGGCGCGCAGCACCAGCACGATGCCGACGGCGCCGAGCGCCGCCATCAGCAGCGCGCTGCGCAGGCTGGGGCGCTCCTTCTTCGGGGTGGGAGAGGGGCCGGCAGGGGCGGCCGCGGGGGCAGACGCAGGAGAAGCAGGGGTCGTGGCGCTCATGGTGTTGGATCTTTGTGGTGGAGCGAAAGCAGTGGGAGTCAGCGGGTGGCAGGCACGGGAGCAGGGCCCGCGCGCGCCTCGGGCTCGGGCGGCATGTCATCGTTGTCAGGTCCGGCCGCGCCATCGGTACCGACCTCCGGCGTGGTTTCGGCCGTGTGCTGCGCGCTGCGCACCGCCGCGAGCCGGCTGGCGCGGCGCGCGCGGGCGGCCTCGAACAGCGACCAGGCGAGATAGACGGCCGCCACCAGCGCGACCACGCGGAACACATCGTTCCACGCGCGTACCTGGGCCTCGCGCCGCACCACCTGCGCCAGCTGCGCCGTGCCCTGCGCGGCGCGCAGCGTGGGGTCGGTGATCTGGCTGGCCAGCGCCTGCTGCTGCAGCTGCAGCCGCTGCGCCACCTGCGGCTCGGCCGGGTTGATCTGCTGCGACAGCGCCACCGAGTAGGCCTGCGTGCGCTGGGCCTGGAAGGTGCCCAGCAGCGCCGCGCCCGCCAGCCCGCCCAGCGACTGGGTCATGGAGATCGTGAGGATTGCCGTCAGCATGTGGCTGGGACCGTTCTTCAGGCCCTGCACCACGCCCGTCAGCATCAGTGGGCCCATGAAGATGCCCGAGCCCAGCGCCAGCAGGAACTGGCTCAGGTAGAAGTCCGCGGGCCGGTCCAGGCTGGTGCGGCCGAAGTCCAGCCAGGTCGCAAGCCCCAGCAGCACCAGCGCCGCCAGCAGCTGCGTGCCCGCGTGCTCGATGTCGAAGCTCAGCGCCGACAGCAGCATGCCCAGCAGCATGCCCGCGAAGATCACGCCGAACAGCGGCTGCATCTGATCGGGGCCCATGCCCAGCGTGCGCAGCATGCCGACCACGCCATAGCTTTGCTCGGTGGTCAGAAAACGCAGCACGATGGCGCCGATCACGAAGCGGATGGTGGCGCCTTGGGTGAACCAGCGCGTGTGCAGCAGCGGGTTGCTGCGGTGGTGCTCGAAGTACAGGCCGCTGAACAGCAGCGCCATGGCGCCGATCAGCATCCAGGCCAGCTCGGGCGCATCGAACCACCAGCGCGTCGTGCCCTGCACCAGCACCGCCACCAGCAGGCCGATGCCCGGCACCAGCAGCGCGATGCTGATGAAATCACGCTTCTCGAAGGCCTTGAACTGCGCGCCCGCCGGCAGCTTGAGCAGCACCACCGCGGCAAACGACATCAGCGCCAATCCGGCTTCGAACCAGTAGAGGTTGTGCCACTGGCCATGGTCGAGCAGGCTGGGCGAGAGCAGCCAGGCCAGCGGCGTGGCCAGCTGGCTGACGCCCACGCCCAGCACCAGCATCTTCAGCACATACACGCGCGGCATCGACTGCAGCATGTAGAGCGTGGCCAGCGAGGTGCAGGCGGCCGCGGCAAAGCCACTGGCGCCGCGCAGCCACAGCAGGCTCTGCGCGCTGCCCAGCACCAGGTGCAGCAGGCACAGCAAGGCATACAGGCCCAGGCTGATCTCGGTGAACAGGCGCATGCCGTACTGCTGGCGGAACTTGAACAGCAGCAGGTTGGCCGTCATGCTGAAGGTGACGTAGGCGCCGGTGAGCCATGCCGCCTCGCTGGTGGTGAGACCCATCTGCCCCTGGATGGTTGGCAGGTTGGCGCTGAACAGCGCATTGCCCAGTCCGCCGGTGATGCCCAGCAAGATCGCCACGAGCGCATAGAAGACCCGCTCCCAGGGCGCATGCGAGAGCATGGCTGGCGAGCCAGGCAGCGCTGGCTTTTCATGCTCCTCCCAGTCCGGGGGGCGGCGCAGGTACACGATCTCATTCACGGACAGCATGCTCCTGTGCGTCGGGCCGCAGGCCGCGGCGGATGACATCCAGCGCCTGCTGCGCCAGCCGCCGGCGCTCGGCATCGCTGGTGCCGCGCAGCGCCGCGCCCAGCATGCCGATCAGCAGCGACAGATCGCGCGCCTGCACATCGGCGCGCACCAGCCCCTGGGCCTGGGCGCGCTCGAGCGCGGGCGCGAAGGTGCTCCAGACCTGGCGGCGCAGATGGGCAAAGCGCGGATCGCTGAGGCTGGAGCTGCGCCAGTAGTCCGACAGTGCAGGGGAACGCACGATGCGCTCGGAAAGATAGGCCATCAGCGCGAAGAACGCGTCGGGGCGTTCCTTCAGGGCCTGCGCCTGCTCCTGCAGCCGCTCGGTCGAGCGTTCGAGCAGCGCCAGCAGGATCGCGTCGCGGTCGGGAAACTGCCGGTACAGCGTGGCGCGGCCCACGCCGGCGCGCTCCACCACGAGTTCCAGCGGCGCATTGACGCCGTGGGTGATGAACACGGCGTCGGCCGCATCGAGCAGCTGCGCGCGGCGCGTCGCGGCATCGGGGCGCTTGGTGGCGGTGGGCTTCATGGCATCCATTATCGGACAATGTTGTCCGTTAGGTGGCTTTGCCCGGATTGTCCATGATGGCGTTGGTTGCTATGGCCCGTGCCAGCGCCGCCGTCGGGCCGTTCAGGCACGCTGCATGCGCTCGCGCTCGATGCCCCGGCCGATGGTGGCCGCCAGCAGGTCCAGCTCCTGCACCAGCACCTCCAGGATGTCGTCCAGCGTCACCAGGCCGATCAGCAGCTGCTGCGCGCCGACCACCGGAATGCGCCGCACGCCATGCGCGCGCATGCTGCGCAGCACATCGATCACCGAGGCATCCTCCGCGGCCGTGACGGGCTTGGCGCTCATGACATCGCCAACGTTGAGATTTTCCGGCACGAGCTCGGGCGCGACCACGGAAATCACGATGTCGCGGTCGGTGAGCAGGCCGGCGACGGTGCGCAGCCCCTGGGTTTCATCGACCACCACCAGCGCGCCCACATGGTATTCGCGCATCAACTTGGCAGCCGTCACCAGGTCGGTATGGCGAAAGGCGATCGCCACCTCGCGCGTGCAGATGTCCCCGGCAGTCAATCGTTCGCTCATGGCAGCCTCCAGCGAAGAAATTTGTCCGCGGCCGGGCAGGGTGCCCCGAGGCCTGGAGCCGATGATGGCTCCAACGCCCGGGCGGGTCAATCGCGCCCCCGGTTCATGACACGCGTTTCTGTCCTACCCGTAGGTCAGGCTTGCATGGCTAGGCTGGAGGCAATCCTGCGCTGCGGGCTGGCGCCGCAAAGCCTTGCCGCAGCGCGTTTGCCGTCATCTCGAGAAGGTCGCGCACCATGCTGCTCTCCGTTGCTCCCGCCGCTGCCGAGGCCCTTGCCCCGGCAGCCCAGTCCAAGCCCGCGCTCCGCCTGGTGCCGAACCTGCCAGACCCCGCGGGCACGCCCGAGGCACTGGACGAACGCGCGGCCATTGCACAGGAGCTGGCACGCACGCCGGCGCGCATCTCCGCCAAGTACTTCTACGACCAGCGCGGCTGCGAGCTGTTCGAGGCCATCACGCGCCTGCCCGAGTACTACCCCACGCGCACCGAGAAGGCGCTGCTGATCGAGCGCGGCGCCGAGATCGCGCAAAGCGTGGGGCCCGTCACCAGCCTGATCGAGCTGGGCGCGGGCAACTGCGAGAAGGTGCGGCTGCTGCTGCCCGCGCTGCAACCCAGGTGCTTTGTCGGTGTCGATATCGCCGGGGATTTCGTGCAGGGCGCGGTCGATCAGCTGGCGCAGGAATTCCCCGGCCTGGAGGTCTGCGCCGTCGGCACCGACATCACCGCACCGGTGACGCTGCCCGCGCAGGTCGCGCCCGGCGGGCGGCTGGTGTTCTATCCGGGCTCCTCGATCGGCAACTTCAACCCCAGCGGCGCGATGACCCTGCTGCGCCAGATGCGCGCGCTGGCGGGCCAGGGCGGCGGTTTGCTGATCGGCATCGACCTGCCCAAGGCCACCGCGGTGCTGGAAGCGGCCTATGACGATGCGCAGGGCGTCACGGCCGAGTTCAATGTCAACGCGCTGCGCCATGTGAACCGGCTGCTGGGCAGCGACTTCGATACGTCGCAATGGGAGCATGTGGCCTTCTTCAACCATGCGCGTTCGCGCATCGAGATGCATCTGCAGGCGCGCGAGGCGCTGCAGGTGCGCTGGCCCGGCGGCGAACGGACGTTTGCCGCGGGCGAGCGCATCCATACCGAGAACAGCTACAAATACCCGCTGCCGCTGTTCATGCAGATGCTCACCCAGGCCGGTTTCAAGACCGCGCGCGCCTGGACGGACGACAACGACTGGTTTGCCGTGATCCATGCTCAGGCCTGAAGACCCGGGGGCGGCGCCCCAGATCCTTTCGCGCCTCGCGCAGGCATACGCGGATGTGCGCCGCGCCACCCGGGCGCTGGCCGCGCCGCTGTCGGCCGAGGATTGCTGCGTGCAGTCGATGCCCGATGCCAGCCCCGCCAAGTGGCATCTGGCGCACACCACCTGGTTCTTCGAGACCTTCGTGCTCGAGCCGCACGAGCCGGGCTTCGCGCCTTTCCACCCGGCGTTCCGCGTGCTCTACAACTCCTACTACCAGGGCGTGGGCGCGCGCCATCCGCGCGCCGAACGCGGGCTGATCACGCGCCCGGCGCTGCAGGAGGTGCTGGACTACCGCACCCAGGTCGATGCGCGCATGCAGGCGCTGCTCGCGCGCCCGCTCGATGCGCAACTGCAGGCCCTGATCGAACTCGGGCTGCAGCACGAGCAGCAGCACCAGGAACTGCTGCTGACCGATATCAAGCATCTGCTGTCCTGCAATCCGCTGGCGCCGGCCTATGCCGAGGCGGCCTATGCCGAGGCGGCCTCTGCCGAGGCGGCCTACGCCGGCGCAGCCATGCAAGACGCGCCGGCACTTGCAGCGCTGCGCTGGCTGCCGCTGGCCCCGGGCCTGCGCGCAATCGGCCACGCGGGCGAGGGCTTTGCCTTCGACAACGAAACGCCGCGGCACCGCGTCTACCTGAACGGTTGCGAGATCGCCTCGCGCCCCGTGAGCAACGCCGAATACCAGGCCTTCGTCGACAGTGGCGCCTATGCCGAGCCGGCCCATTGGCTGGCCGAAGGCTGGGACTGGCTGCAGTCGCGCGGCCGCACCGCGCCGCTGTACTGGCAGCGCAGCGAGGATGGCGGCTGGGCCGAATTCACGCTCCATGGCCTGCAGCCACTGCAGTCCGCGCAACCCGTCGTGCATCTTTCCTATTACGAAGCCGATGCCTATGCGCGCTGGGCCGGTGCACGCCTGCCCACCGAAGCCGAATGGGAATGCGCGGCGCTGGAATTTGCCGGCGAGGTGCCCGTGCAGGCGGCGGCCCGGCTGCACCCTGCGTCCATGAAAAGCGCCGATGCCGGCTTTTGCAGCGCGCCTGGCGAGGTCTGGGAATGGACCCAGTCAAGCTATGCGCCCTATCCCGGCTTTGCGCCCGCGGCCGGGGCGGTGGGCGAGTACAACGGCAAGTTCATGGTCAACCAGTATGTGCTGCGCGGCGGCTCCTGCGCCTCGCCGCCCGGGCATGTGCGGCCGAGTTACCGCAACTTCTTTCCCACGGTTGCGTGCTGGCAGTTCACCGGCCTGCGTCTCGCACGCGATCTCTAGACCGCCAGCTGAACGAACACCGTCTCCGCCGGCGCATGCACCTGCGCCAGCGTCGATTGCGCCAGCAGCCGCTCGCCGCAGGGCAGTTGCAGGCTGTAGACCAGGTGGCTGCCGCGGAACTTGCATTCCAGCACCCGGGCCGGCAAGCCCCCGGGGCCCAGGCCCAGCTGCTCGGGGCGCACCAGCACCTCGGCGCCTGCATCGTTCGGATAATGCGGCAGCGTGGCCGGCAACTGGCCCAGCACCGTCTGCCAGCCGCCGCCGGCATGGCGCGTGGCGGGCAGCAGCACGCCTTCGCCGACGAACTGCGCGACCTCGCGCGTGGCCGGCGTGCAGTAGACCTGCATGGCCGAGCCCCATTGCATCAGCCGCCCGCGCGCCATCACGCCGATATGATCGGCCATGGCAAAGGCTTCGTGCTGGTCGTGCGTCACCATCAGCGCCGTGGCCTGCGCCTGCTTGAGGATCGCGCGCACCTCGCGGGCGATGCTCTCGCGCAGGCTGGCGTCGAGGCTGGAGAAAGGCTCGTCCATCAGCAGCAGCCGCGGCCGGGGCGCCAGCGCGCGTGCCAGCGCCACGCGCTGCTGCTGGCCGCCCGAGAGCTCGTGCGGCCAGCGTTTCTGCATGCCCTGCAGGCCCACGAGTTCCAGCATCTCGGCCACGCGCGCCGGGCGTTCTCCAGCCGGCAGGCGGTGCAGCCCGAAAGCCACGTTGCCCGCCACATCGTGGTGCGGAAACAGCGCATGCTCCTGGAACACCATGCCGATGTCGCGGCGCTGCGGCGGCAGGCAATGGCCCGGCGTGGACACCTCCTGGCCCTGCAGCGCAATGCGGCCCGCGCGCACCGGCTCGAAGCCGGCGATCGCGCGCAGCAAGGTGGTCTTGCCGCAGCCCGAGGCGCCGAGCAGGCAACCGATCTCGCCGCGGGCCAGGGGCAGGCTCACATCGTGCACCACCGTGGTGTCGCCATAGCCCAGTGAAACGTTGTTGACTTCCAGCATCTCGGATCTCGCTTTCATCGGTCGGTCTGCCGCATCAGCAGCACCACGGGCAGGATGCCCACCAGCACGATGGCCAGCGCCGGCAGCGCCGCCTGGTCCCACAGCGACTCGGAGGTCAGCTGGAACACGCGCACCGCCAGCGTGTCCCAGCCGAACTGGCGCGTCATCAGCGTGATCGGCATTTCCTTCATCACATCGACCATGACCAGCAAAAAGGCCGACAGCAGGCCGGTGCGCAGCAGCGGCAGGTGCAGCCGGCGCAGCGTCTGCCATGGGCTGAGGCCCAGCGAGGCGCAGGCATCCTCCTGGCTGCGCGTGATGCGCTGCATCGCGCTGTCGGTGGAGTGGAATGCCACGGCCAGGAAGCGCGCAGTCAGCGCCAGCAGCATGGCCGCGAGACTTCCCTTGAGAACGCCCAGCGAATCGACGCCCCAGGGCGCCAGCCACGCCAACAGCAGCGCATCGAGCCAGGCAATGGGCACGAACACACCGACGGCCAGCACCACGCCGGGCAGCGCGTAGCCCAGCACCGCCAGCCGCACCGTCCAGCGCGTGAGCGCGTCGGCATGGTGCCGGCGCACCCATGCCAGCACCACGGACAGCGCAGTGGCCACGCCCGCCGTGACGAGCCCGAGCAAAAGCGTGTTGCGCGCGTAGCCCCAGTAATCGGCGTTCAGATCCGTGCGCCATACCGACAGCGCCCACAGCACGATCTGCAGCATCGGCACCGCAAAGGCCGCGGCAAACACCAGCAGGCAGACGGCACTGGCGGCCCAGCGCGCCGCGCCGCGCAGCGCCATGCGCTGCTGGCGTGCGGGCGATGCATGGAAGCGCTGCGCGCCGCGCGCGCGCTGCTCGGCCGCCACCAGCAGCAGCACGACCAGCACCAGCAGGCTGGCGAGCTGCGCCGCGGCCGCCATGTTGTGCAGGTCGAACCACGACTTGTAGAGCGCGGTGGTGAAGGTGTCGTAGTTGAAGACGGCAATCGCGCCGAAGTCGGCCAGCACCTCCATCAGCACCAGCGCCAGCCCTGCGCCAATCCACGGCCGGGCCAGCGGCAGCGCGACCTTTAAGAATGCTGCCAGGGGGCTCAGCCCCAGCGCCTGCGCCGCCTCCATGCAGCGCCGGCCCTGGGTCAGGAAGGCGCTGCGCGCGAGCAGGTAGACATAGGGATAGAAGGCCAGAACCAGCACCAGCACCAGCCCCCAGAGGCTGCCGCGGATATCGGGGAACCAGCGGCTGCTGCCGAACGCATCGCGCAGCAGCGCCTGCACCGGGCCGGCGTATTCGAACAGGCCCATCTGCACGAAGGCCAGCACATAGGCGGGGATCGCCAGCGGCAGCATCAGTGCCCAGGAAAAGAAGCGCCGCCCGGGGAATTCGCACAGCGCCGTGAGCCAGGCCAGCGGCACGCCCACGGCCAGCACCACGGCGCCGACGAGCACCAGCAGCAAGGCGGTATTGGCCAGCACGCGCGGCAGCACGTATTGCCACAGGTGTTGCCAGATGTCGGGCTGGGGCGCGAGCGCGAGGCCGAGCACGGCGGCCAGCGGCACCAGGGTCAGCAGCGCGATCGGCAGCGCCAAAAGGAAACCGCGCCAGCGATGGGCCGGCGCGGTGGAGTCTGCAAAAGACAAGGGTCAGCGACCTCGATCAGCGGTAGCCGACGCGGTCCAGCAGGCGGATGGCTTCGGCCTGGCGTGAGCCGATGTCCGCGGCGTTCAGCGGGCTTGGCGTGAACTTGCCCCAGGCCTGCACGATCGGGTCGGCCTTGGCCCGGGTGTTGATCGGGCTCTCGAAGGTGCCGTGGGTGTAGGCCGTCTGCACGCCTTCGGACGACAGCCACTCGAGCAGCTTGCGCGCGCCCTCGGGATTCTTGGCATGGGTGGTGACGCCCGCGCCCGACAGGTTGACGTGCGCGCCGCCCTGGTTCGCTCCCTGGTTGGCCCAGAACAGCTTCACGCCCTGGCCGAACTCGGGCTCGCGCGACAGGATGCGGCCGTAGTAATAGGTGTTGGCGATGCCCACGTCGCACTGGCCCGCGGCGATCGCCTTGAGCAGGCTGTTGTCGTTGGTGAACACGTCGCCCGCCAGGTTGTTCACCCAGCCGCGCGTGATGGCCTCGGCCTGCTGCACGCCATGCTTGGCGATCATCATCGCCACCAGCGACTGGGTGTAGGTCTGCTTGGAGGTACGCAGGCACAGCTTGCCCTTCCACTTCGGGTCGGCCAGGTCCTCGTAGGTGCTCAGCTGCGCGGGCTTGACGCGGTCGGCCGCGTAGAAGATCGTGCGCTCGCGCTGCGACAGGCCCCACCAGCGGTTGCCCGGGTCGCGGAAGTTGGCCGGCACATTGGCGTTGAGCATCGGCGAGTCGATCCTGCGCAGCAGGCCGCGTTCGGCGGCGTTGTGCAGGTTGCCCATGTCCACGGTGATCAGCACGTCGGCGGGCGAGCTCTTGCCTTCGGCCGCCAGGCGCTCGGACAGCGAGCCGCCGCGGTCCGTCAGCAGGTTGATCTTGACGCCGGTCTGCTGCGTGTACTGGTCGAGCGTGGGCTTGAGCAGGTTCTCGATGCGCGACGAATAGACGGTGACCGCCTGCGGCGCGGGTTGGGCCTGGGCCAGCGTGGCCACGCCGACTGCGCTCGCGCACAGGGCTTTTTTCCAGAATTTCATGTGAATCTCAGGTCGAGGAAGAAGGCGCCCCGCTGGCATGTCATGCCGCGTTCGAGGGCTGGGATGCGGACGAATGTTGGTCTGTTTGTGCGTCCGGCGTGGGAATAAGAACAATTCCCACCCGCAAATTCTAAACAGGTTGCGTGCGACTGCGGCTGAAATTCACCTGGCCGTGCAAGGTTGCGCCGCAAGGGTGGCAACGCATCGCTTCACGCATTGCGGGCTTGTGATCGTGGGTTTTTTGCCACATATTTTGTAGGCCAGAACCGCATTGAGAATGCGATCGCCTATCATTTTCGGGCTCGCCCTCACACAAAGACACATGACACAGGGGCGGTATATGCCACGCGGCCGTGCTTCACCGGCTGCGCTTCGGCAACCCCCATCCCTTCTTCCATCCCGACATCGCCGGCGCCCTTGCCGGCGAGGAGACGTCATGCCTGTCCGTTCCTGCCGCACCCTCTTGCAACCCGGTCTGTTGACCCTGCTGGCCGCCGCCTGCGCCGCCGCCAATGCCCAGACCGCCTCTGCGCCCAGCGCCGCATTGTCCGAAGTGGTGGTTTCCGCCTCGGGTTTCGAGCAGGAACTCAAGCAGGCGCCTGCCTCCATCTCCGTGGTGACGCGCAAGGAGCTGGAAACGAAGAACTACCGCGATCTCGCCGAGGCGCTGCAGGGCGTCGAAGGCATCGATGTGATGGGCGGCACGGGCAAGACCGGCGGCCTGGACATCAGCATCCGCGGCATGCCCAGCGACTACACGCTGATCCTCATCGACGGCCGGCGCCAGAACGTCGCCGGCGACGTCACGCCCAACGGCTACGGCGCGGCACTCAACAGCTTCATGCCGCCGGTGTCGGCCATCGAGCGCATCGAGGTCATCCGCGGCCCCATGTCCACGCTCTACGGCTCGGACGCGATGGGCGGCGTGGTGAACATCATCACGCGCAAGGTGGCCAGGGAGTGGGGCGGCGAAGTCAGCGTCTCGGCCGGCATTCCGCAGGACAGCGAATGGGGCAACCAGGGCCGCGCGAATTTCTACCTCAGCGGCCCGCTGAAGAACGACGTATTGGGCCTGGCCGTGCGCGGCAGCATCTACGACCGCGAGGCCTCGGACTGGGTGCTCGCTCCCGGCGCGGCCCAGCCTGCAGGAGCACGCAACCCCGCGCCGGCCGATACCCGCCAGCACAATATCGGCGCACGCCTGACGCTGGCCCCCGCACGCGGGCACGACCTGTGGCTCGATGTGGAGCAGGGCCGCACGCGCTACGACAACTCGGACGGCCGCCTGGGCAACCGCGATGCGCTGGCGCCGCGCAACCCGCCGGGCTATGCCGACACGCTGCGCTTCAACCGCGAGCAGATCGCCATCGGCCACAACGCGCACCTGGGCTTCGGCCGGCTGGAATCCAGCCTGATGCGCACCGAGACCGAAACCCTGGGCCGCACCATTCCCGGCGCGGCCGTGCCGGCCCGCGACCCGCGCATCGGCACCGCGCGCGAGCTCAGCACGACCAACGTGGTGCTGGATTCCAAGCTGATCGCGCCCATCGGCGATGCCCATCTGCTCACCTTGGGCGGCCAGTGGTGGGATGCCAAGCTCACCGACGGCCTGCTGCCGGACCGCCACGGCCAGACCATGTGGTCGCTGTTCGCCGAGGACGAGTGGCGCCTGCGCGAGGACCTGACGGCCACGCTGGGCGGCCGCTACGACCACCACGACGCGTTTGGCGGCCAGGTCAGCCCGCGTGCCTACCTGGTCTGGGATGCCAGCTCGCAGTGGACCTTCAAGGGCGGCGTGAGCCGGGGCTTTCGCGCGCCGCGCCTGAACCAGCTGATCGACGGCGTCAGCGGCGTGTCCGGCCAGGGCTCGGTGATCAACATCGGCAACCCCCATCTCAAGCCCGAAGTCAGCACCAACACCGAAATCTCGGCGCTGTTCGACAGCCTCACGGGCGTGACCGCCTCGGGTACGCTGTTCTACAACCGCGTCAAGGACAAGATCGCCAGCGGCGGCAACTGCGCCGACCAGGCCATCTCCAGCTGCGTCTTCAATCCGGCGGCCGACTACAGCATCAACGTCGACCAGGCCAAGACCTGGGGCCTGGAGCTGAGCTCCCGCGCCCAGCTGGCGCGCGACTGGAGCGTGCGCGTTGGCTACACCTGGACCGACAGCGAGGTGATCGAGGGCGGCGTGAAGACCGGCCAGCTGGCCTTCACCGCCAAGCACATCGCCACCGCCCAGGTGGACTGGAACCCCAACGCCCAGTGGCGCCTGTGGCTGCGCGGCGAATACCGCGGCCAGAGCCCGCGCTTCAATGCGCTGCCCGAGACGCTCAGCGCCGCCAACCGCGCGATCTACGACGCACTGGGCGAGCACACCAAGTCCTATGGCCTGCTGCACCTGGGCGGCAGCTACGCGCTGTCGAAGAGCGTGACGCTCAGCGCCAATGTGTTCAATCTGCTGGACAAGGATTTCCGCAGGTACCGCCTGATCAACACTACCGTCGGTGGCACCCCGTCGTCCGCGTATGTCAACGAGTATTTCCAGGGCGGCTCCTCCATCGCCGGCACCACGCCGGCGGGACGCACGCTCTGGCTGACGGCCAACGTGAAGTTCTGAGCCGGCGCGCGCCTGAATGAAGCCAGCTGGCAGTGACTGCCGGCTGGCTTTTTTGCGTGTTGCTATACCACCGCAAGGGTATGTGTTTATTTACAGAAGGAGGCTTTTATTTTTCGGGTTTTTATCCCCGCGGTGTGTGGACGGAGCTGTGGACAACTGCCCGGTGAACCCGGGAAACCCGCGCCGGCATTGGGCTCTGACGCAGTGCTTAAAAAAAAGGCAGCTCTGGAGCGGGCCGCGAGCGCGGCTGCCGGGCAGCGCTGGCGCGGCCGCTCGATGTAACAGGCGCCGTGCATTACGATCGGCCCAGCCGCTTTCCCGCGGCGCGAGCGAGCAGGAAGGAATGCATGGAATTGCACAGTGATGAAGCGGGCATGCGCGCCGCGCTGGCCGAGGCGCAGGCCGCGGGCGCGGCGGGCGAGGTGCCGGTGGGCGCGGTGGTGGTCAGGGACGGCATCGTCCTCGGCCGCGGCCGCAATGCGCCCGTGGCCTCGCACGACCCGACGGCCCATGCCGAGATCATGGCGCTGCGCGACGCCGCGCGGCAGCTGGGCAATTACCGGCTCGACGGCTGCACGCTGTATGTGACGCTCGAGCCCTGCGCGATGTGCAGCGGCGCGGCGCTGCATGCGCGCGTGGCGCGCGTGGTGTATGGCGCGGCCGAACCCAAGACCGGCGCCGCGGGGTCGGTGCTCGATCTGTTTGCGGAGACCCGTCTCAACCACCACACGCGGATCGTGCGCGGCGTGCTGGCCGGGGAGTGCAGCGCGCTGCTGGCCGGCTTCTTCCAGCAGCGCCGACGCGAAAACCAGGCCGCGGCGCGCGCCGCCCATCCGCTGCGCGACGATGCGCTGCGCACGCGCGACGCGGCTTTTGCCGAGCTGCCCGGCTATCCCTGGGTGCCGCATTACGCCAGCGACTGGCCCAGCCTGCAGGGATTGCGGCTGCACTATGTCGACGAAGGCCCGCGCGCTGCGCCGCTGACCTGGCTGTGCCTGCATGACACCGCGGGCTGGAGCTACGGGTGGCGCCATCTGCTGCCGGTCTTCCTGGCCGCGGGCCACCGGGTGCTGGCGCCGGATCTGATCGGCTTCGGCAGGAGCGACAAGCCCAAGAAGCCCGCTTTTCACACGCTGGAAAACCATCGCCGCATTCTGCTGGACCTGCTGGAGCAAGCCGATGCACAGCGCTGCGTGCTGGTGCTGCAGGGCGGGGCCGGGCCGCTGGGGCTGACGCTGCCGATGGCGGCGCCTGAACGCTTTGCGGGGGCGCTGCTGCTCGATACCTGGCTGGATGCGCAGTCCGGCGTCCGCAGTCCGGCCCAGGGCCCCGCCTACGCCGCACCCTTTCCCGATGCCGGCCATCGCGCGGCGCTGCGTGCCTTCGCCGCGATGAACGCCCCGGATCCGGCATTGGCGCGGGCAACGCGCATGTTCTGGCGCGACCAATGGCAGGGCCGGATGCTGGCCTTTGCGCGCAGGCGCGGCATGAAGGAGATGCAGATGCTCGTGGAAGGCATCCGTGGCTGCCCGCCGCCGCGCCTGCTGTCCGATGAGGAACTGGTCGAACCCGGAGCGGGCGTGGCCTTGCAGGCTGTGGAATACTTCGGGGCATCTTAGAGCGGCTTCTCCTTGTTGGGGGCGGCACCTTTGGGCAGGCTCAGGCAAACGGTGCAATACGTTCGCCCTGAGCCTGTCGAAGGGTGGGCGGCCCTACCTCAGGTGAAGGCGCTCCCAGGGTAAAGCCCCTGACCCATGTCTTACCGGAGCAGGCTGCACCGCCAGCCTGAACGCCTTGTCCTCAAAACCCGCTGTCCCCCATTCCCACGCCGACCATGTCCACGACGCCGACGGCAGCTGCTGCGATCACGCGCATGCACATGCCCATGTGCACGACGCCGACGGCGCCTGCTGTGCGCATGACCACAGTTCGGGACCGCGCCATATCTATGTCTACTCGCCCTCCAGCGCGGTCATCGACAAGCCGGCCTTCAAGCGCGGTATCGCGCGGCTGCGCGCGATGGGCCATGAAGTCGAGATCGATGCCGATGCGCTGGCGCGCGACACGCGCTTCGCGGGCGACGATGCCACGCGCCTGGCTGCCTTGCACCGCGCGGCCGCCAGCGGTGCCGATGTGGCGCTGATCTCGCGCGGCGGCTATGGCATGAGCCGCCTGCTGCCGCGCATCGACTATGCGGCCGTGGCCAAGGCCATCGACGGCGGCACCAAGTTCGTCGGCCTGAGCGACTTCACCGCGTTCCAGAGCGCGCTGCTGGCGCGCACCGGCGCCGTGAGCTGGGCCGGCCCCTCGGTGGGCGCCGACTTCGGCGAGGCGCAAGGCATCGACGACATCATGCTCGATTGCTTCGACGACCTGCTGTCGGGCCAGGGCGAGGGCAGCGGCTGGCGCATGCCCAAGGAAAAGCCGCGCGCCGATGGCACGCCGGCCGTGCCCGAGGTCTACCTGCAGGACGCGACGCTGTGGGGCGGCAACCTGGCCATGCTCGCGTCGCTGGTCGGCACGCCCTACCTGCCGGACATCAGGGACGGCATCCTGTTTCTCGAAGACGTGGGCGAGCACCCGTACCGCATCGAGCGCATGCTGAGCCAACTGCTGCACGCCGGCGTGCTGGCCCGCCAGCAGGCGGTGGTGCTCGGGCAGTTCACCGGCTGGAGGGTCACGCCGCAAGACAAGGGCTACAAGCTGCAAAGCGTCGTCGACTGGCTGCGCACGCAGATCCAGGCGCCGGTGCTCACGAACCTGCCTTTCGGCCATGTCGCCACCAAGGTGCTGCTGCCCGTGGGCGCCAAGGTTTCGCTCTCCGTGGAAGGGCGCGATGCCCTGATCTACTGGGGCCATCTGCACTGAAATCCGGGACAGGCCGGCATGCGCCTGTCCCACGCGCCGTGTAGTCATCGTCCGTCAGGATGGCCTGGGTAGAGACCCTATCGTCAGGGTTCCCAACCACTTTCTGGAGAACGACTATGGCGATGAACGACAAGGAAAAGACAGCGACGGGTGCAGGTGCCGTTCTGGGCGGCGTGGCCGGTGGTGTCGCTGGTGGCGCGGCTGCAGGTGCCGCCATCGGTGGGATGACTGGTCCCGTGGGCGCTGCCGTAGGTGCCCTGGCCGGTGCAGCCGTGGGCGCGCTGGCCGGCAAGGGCGTGGCGGATGCCGACCCCGTGGCCGAAGATGCCTACTGGCGCGACAACTACTCGAGCCGTCCATATGCCAGCGGTTCCAGCTATGACGAACTGGGCCCCGCCTACCGCTATGGCGTGGACTCCTACTCCAAGTACCAGGGCCGTTCCTTCGACGAAGTCGAGGGCGATCTGAGCCGCGACTGGGGCACTGCCCGCGGCACCTCCACGGCCGACTGGGACCGTGCACGTCCCGCAGCGCGCGATGCCTGGGACCGCCTGAGCGACCGCGTGGAACGCGCCGTTCCCGGCGATTCGGACCGCGACGGCAAGTAAATCCAGGGAGCCTGCTTGCGCAGGCGGGCACTGCCGGGGCCATGGCTTGCGGCAGAAACGACCTTTGCCAATGGGCCATCCATCGGCTGATGCCCGAAAGGGCCTGCCCGGCGGGGCCGCTACTCCAGGTAGCGGCCCTGTTCCTTTTTGCGCGCGCGCATGCCGGGTCTGAGGAAAAGATGGGTGCCGCCTTGCACTGCCAGGGGCTTGCGCGTATCTCCGGCAAGATGCGCGTCCACACGCGTTTCAAGATCGTCCAGCAAGGACTGCAGTTCCTCGCGTTCGGAGTCGGGCAGCTGTGGATGCTCCTGCAAGAAACCCTGCAGAAAACTGCGCGCATCGTCCAGCAGCGCCGCGCGCGTCGTGGCCAGCGAGTGGTAGCTGGCGTCATGCAGCCCCGGCGTTTCGGTGCCCAGCAGGTAGCAGCCTATATAGTCGCCGCGTGTCTGGCCCACTTCCGGGTCGCGGCTGATTTTTTTGAAGAAGTCGAAGGGCCACATACGGCGTGCAATGAAAAGGGTACGGCAAACCCCGCATTGTGCGCCACATGAGAACAACCGCGGTGGGCAGCCGCGTGCATCACGACAGGAGACGGCCATGTGGGGACGGGTGCTGGGAGGGGGCGCGGCAGCGCTGACGGGAATCATGCTGCTGGCGGGCGCGGCGCTGGCGGGCTATGCGATACGCACCCAGGCGCAGCTCGATGGCCGGCTTTCCGTGCATGGCCTTTCGCAGCCGGTGCAGGTGCGCCGCGATGCGGCCGACGTGACGCATGTCGCGGCGCAGTCGCCGCAGGACCTGTGGCATGCGGTGGGCTATGTGCATGCGCAGGAGCGCGGCTGGCAGCTCGAGTTCAACCGCCGCGTGATGCATGGCACGCTGTCCGAGGTGCTGGGCCCGGCGACGCTCGAGACCGACAAGCTGATGCGCGCGCTCGATATCCGCGGCGCGGCCCGGCGCCAGTACGCGGGCCTGCCGGCGCAGGCGCGCGAGGCGCTGCAGGCCTACAGCGCCGGCATCGCGGCCTTCCACATGCGGCGCCCGCAGGCGCTGACGCCGGAATTCCTGCTGCTGGGCGTGGAGCCGGGGCACGAGGGCGGGCAGCCCGGCCCGGCATGGTCGCCCGAAGACAGCGTGGGCTGGGCACTGATGATGGCACTGGATCTGGGCGGCAACTGGGGCAACGAGTTCGCGCGCCTGTCGCTGCTGCAGGGTCTGTCCACCGAACGGCTGTGGCAGCTGATGCCGCCCTATCCGGGCGAGCCGCCGGCATCGGGCACCGATCTGGCGGCGCTGTACCACGGGCTGGGCGTGTATGCGCAGGACGCGGCACCGCAGGCGGCCGCCCCCGCAGATGCACCAGGGCTCGCAGGGCTGACGGGCCACGCGCGCAGCGAATGGGCCCAGGCACTGGCCTGGCAGGCCGGCAGCAACGACGGCAAGGGCAGCAACAACTGGGTGGTTGCCGGCACGCGCAGCGCCAGTGGCAAGCCGCTGCTCGCCAACGACCCGCACCTGGGACTGAGCGTGCCGGCGATCTGGTATTACGCCCATCTGCAGGCGCCCGCGGGCCAGGCCGGCGACGGCACGCCCATCGCCGCGATCGATGCCATCGGCGCCACGCTCCCGGGCATGCCCTTCGTGGTGCTGGGCCGCACCGCGCGCGTGGCCTGGGGGTTCACCAACACCAACCCGGACGTGCAGGACCTGTACCTCGAACAGATCCATGCCCAAGATCCGGCGTTGTACCGCACGCCCGACGGCTGGGCGCCGTTTGCGCTGCGCGAGGAGACGATCCGCATCAAGGGCCGGCCCGATCTGAAGCTGCAGCTGCGCGCCACGCGCCATGGCCCGGTGCTCAGCGACGCGCAGGCCAGCCACGGCGAGGTGCTGGACCTGTCGAAACACGTGCTGGCGCTGCGCTGGACCGCGCTCGATGACGACAACCAGACCGTGCTGGCCGGCCTGCTGGCCAACCAGGCGCAGTCGGTGGCCGAACTGCAGCAGGCCTTTCGCCATTACCACGCACCCATGCAGAGCATCGTCATGGCCGATGCCGATGGCGCCATCGCCTTCAAGGCGGCGGGCCGGGTGCCGGTGCGCCACCCCGGCAACGATCTGCGCGGCGTGGCGCCCGCGCCGGGCTGGGAGGCACGCTACGACTGGCAGGGCTGGCTCATGCCCGAGCAGGCGCCGCAGGAGGATGGCGGCGCGCGCGGCTGGGTGGCCACGGCCAACCAGCGCGTGACGGCGCCGGGCTACCCGCATTTCCTGACCCAGGACTGGGCGCTGCCCTATCGCTACGAGCGCATCGGGCAGCTGCTCGAGGCGCGCGCGCTGCATGACATGGGGAGCATGGCCGCGATCCAGAACGATGTGACTTCGCTGGCCACGCAGCGGCTGCTGCCGGCGCTGCGCGCGGCCAGCGCCCAGGCCGATCACCCCCTGGCCGCGCAGGTGGCGCAGCTGCTGCAGGACTTCGATGGCCGCATGGCGGCCGATCAGGCGGCACCGCTGGTCTTTGCCGCCTGGGCCGACGAACTGGCGCGCGGCCTGATCGAGCCGCGCATCGGCCGCGCGCGTTTTGCCGCGACCTATGGCAAGCGCGATTTCCGCGCCGCCGTCGAAGGCATTCTCGCGCGCGGCGACGCGTGGTGGTGCGCGCCACATGGCTGCGCCGGCCAGTCGGCACTGGCGCTGGAGCGCGCGCTGGACCACTTGCAGGCGGCCCACGGCGCGCAGCCCGCGCGGTGGCGCTGGGGCCGCGCGCACATGGCCGAAAGCCGCCACCGGCCGCTGGGCAGCGTGCCGGCGCTGGCGCGCTTCTTCAGCGTGCAGGTGCCTTCCGCGGGCGACGGCTATACGGTCAATGTCGGGCAGTACAACGCGGGCGAGGGCGGCGGTGGCTTCGCCAACCGGCATGCGGCGTCATTGCGCGCGCTCTTCGATCTGGCCGACCCGGAGAACTCGCGCTTCATCTTCCAGACCGGGCAAAGCGGCAATGTGTTCTCGCCGCGCTATGCGGACATGCGCGATGCGTGGGCCAGGGGGGAATACCGGCCGCTGCGCAGGGAGTGGGGGCGGTGGGAGCATGAATTGGTTTTGGAGCCTGGGAGCTGAATTCGCCGGGTTTGCCACGCCCGCAACGGTGCCGATGGGGCTTCACTTGTGGTTCGGACGTTCATCCTTCGACAAGCTCCGGACGAACGACCAAAACCGTTCGTCCTGGCCCGTCGAAGGATGAAGGGCCTGACCTCGGGTTATCGCGCTCCCTCTCCCTCACCGCACCAGCCACCCGTTCACCCCCGCCACATTCCCCGCCCGGTCCTCCCCCACCAGGCTCCTGAGATTCAGCTGCCCCATCAGGTACCGGTATCTCGCCTGCGCCAGATCGCGCAGCGCCGCCATGTGCTGCTGCTCGGCCTGCAGCACGTCCAGCGTCGTGCGGGTGCCGGCCTGCAGCGACTTCTGGTTCGAATGCAGCGCCTGCTGCGCCGAGCGCACGGCCTGCTCCAGGGCGCGCACGCGCAGCACGCCTTCGGTCATGGCGCGGAATTCCTGGTGCACGCGTACGCCCAGCTCGCGGCGCGCGGCTTCCAGCGCCTCGCGCGCGCGCTCCTCGGAGGCCAGCGCCTGGCGCACCTGCGAGCTCACGACGCCGCCCGCATACAGCGGAACGTTGAGCTGCAGGCCCACCGACCGGTGCGCATGGCGCGAATGGATGCTGGTCACGCTGTCGCTCTGGCTGCGCGACCACTGCGCCACCGCATCGAGCGTGGGCAGATGCCCGGCCTCGGCCTTGCGCACTTCCAGCTGGGCGGCCTCGCGCTGCGCGCGCAGCGCCTGCAGCTCGGGACTGGCGGCCTCGGCGCGCGCGATCCAGTCCTCGAGCCGGGCGGGCTGGGGCGGCGCGGGCGCAAAGCGCTGCACGTCGAGGCCGGCAAGTACCGCCGCGCCTTGTCCCGTCAGCACCTCCAGCCGGCGCTGGGTGAATTCGACATGCTGCGCCACTTCCAGCTCCTGGGCCAGCGTCATGTCCAGGCGCGACTGCACCTCGTCGATGTCGGTGCGCGCACCGGCGCCGGCCGCAAAGCTCTTGCGCGCCGCGTCCAGCTGCGACAGGTGGCTGGCTTTCTGCACCTGCAGCAGCGCCACCTGATCGCGCGCCAGCAGCGCATCGAAATAGGCCTCGCCCACGCGCACGACCAGCGACTGTTCGTCGCGCTCGAGCAGCGCGTTGCTGTCCTCGACCTGGGCCCGCGCCTGCGCGATCTGCGCCGAAACGCCGGGGCGGTACAGCGGCTGGCGCAGGCTCAGCGCCTGGCTGCCGCTGTAGTAGTCGTTGTTCCAGCGCCGGGGCTGGCCCAGCGGATCCGTGGAACGGGTGGTGAGGTCGTTGTGGTTGCGGGTGGCGTTGAGCGCGACCTGCGGAAGGCGCTGGGACAGCGCCTGGGGCAGGCGCTCGCGTTGGGCATCGGCCTGGGCGCGCGCCGCGCGGATCGAGGCGTCATGCGCAACGGCGGCCTCGTAGGCCTGGCGCAGATCCAGCGCCAGGGCGAGGGCCGGCGCAGCCAGGCCCGCGGCAAGCAGTGCGCAGGCGCGCAGGGTAGGGACGGGCATGGGATCACTCTTCGGTCAGGGAAGCGGCAATGCGCTTGGTCAGTGGATGCAGCAGATAGGTCAGCAGCGAGCGTTCGCCGGTCTTGAAGACCACCTCCACCGGCATGCCCGGCTGCAGCTGGCGCTTGCCCAGGCGCTGCAGGCCCTCGGGGGTGACCTCGACGCGCGCCAGGTAGTAGCTGGCCAGCGTCTGCGCATCGGTGAGCAGGTCCGACGAGACCGACTGGACCCGGCCCTCGACGACCAGCTGCGGCGAATGGGCAAAGGAGGAGAAGCGCACATCGACCGGCAGTTCGGCGTGCACGCGGTCGATCAGGTGCGGCGCGACCTGGGATTCCAGCAGCAGCGGCGCGTTGAGCGGCACGATGTCCATCAGTTTCTCTCCGGGCTGCACCACGCCGCCCACGGTCTGCGCGGCCAGGCCCACGACCTGGCCGTCGGCGGGCGACTTGATGTCCATGCGCCCCAGCTCGTCGGCCAGGGCCTTGAGCTTTTCCTGCTCGGCCAGCACCTCGCGTTCGACTTCGGCCAGCTGGGTCTGAACCTCGCGGCGCTGCTCCTGCTGGCGCGAGAACGCGCGCTGGCGCAGCTCGGCCATGCTGCGCTGCGCGCGCACCGTGTTGCCCAGCAGGTCGGCCATGCCGCTGTGCGCGTCGGCCACCAGGCGCTCGAGCTCATGCTGGCGGTTGCGCGGCGCATAGCCTTCGGCCACCAGCCCGCGCAGGCTGTTCAGCTCGGTGTCCAGCGACTCCTGCTGGGACTGGCGGCTGCGCAGCATGCGCACATAGGCCTCGTACATGCCGCGCTGGCCCTGGATGCTTTCCTCGATCGACTGCAGGTCCGAGCGCAGCAGCTGGCGGCGCGTATCGAAAAGCTGTTCCTGGGTGTGCATCTGCTGGCGGATCAACGGGTCCGCCGCCGCGGCCTGCAGGTCGTCGTGGAAGACCAGGCTCTGCGCGCCCAGATGCTCGGCGGTGAGGCGCGCCTGCATGGCGCGCAGGCCCAGGTAGCGCTGGCGCGACGCCTCGTGGTTGGCGCGTGCCAGCGCGCTGTCGAGCCGGATCAGCAGCTGTCCGGCGTGCACCCGGTCGCCCTCGCGCACCACGACCTTCTCGATGATGCCCCCGCTCAGATGCTGCACCGCCTTGCGCTTGGTATCGATGGCCACCATGCCGGCGCTGGGCACGCCCTCGTCGAGCGGCGCGAACGCGGCCCACAGCAGGAAGCCGCCGAAGCCCAGCGCCAGGGTCAGGAGGCCGATGCGTCCGATGCGGCCGGCGTCCGCGGCCGCAGCGCCGGCTGCCGGGGCGGGGGCAGGGTGGGGGGTGGAAAGGGAAGGGTTCATGGCAGGGTGGCAAGAAGTGAGAGAAATGGCTTCAGAGCGTCAGCAGTTGGGCGGGGCGCGCGCTGGCCGCGGGCATGTCGCATGCCGTCTGGCGCGTCGCATCGCGCGTCGCATCGCGTGTCGCCTCGCAGGGCGCCTCGCGTTCGATGCAGCCGTGGCGCAGCGTCACCACGCGGTCGGCAACCGCCAGGATGCCGGGCCGGTGGGTCACCAGCACCACCGTGCTGCCCTGTTCGCGCAGCTCCTGCACGGCGCGCACCAGCGCGGCTTCGCCGGCGTCGTCGAGGTTGGCGTTGGGCTCGTCCAGCACCACCAACTGCGGGCGGCCGTAGAGCGCGCGCGCCAGCGCAATGCGCTGGCGCTGCCCGCCCGACAGCAGCGCGCCGGCCTCGCCCACCGGCGTTTCGTAGCCCTGCGGCATGCGCAGGATCATCTCGTGCAGCCCGGCGCTGCGCGTGGCGGCAATCACCTGCTGCGGGTCGATGTCGCCAAAGCGCGCGATGTTCTCGGCGATGGTCCCTTCGAACAGCTCGATGTCCTGGGGCAGATAGCCCAGATGGGGGCCCAGTTCGGCGCGGTTCCAGCCATGCAGCGGCCGGCCGTCGAGCAGCACCTCGCCCTCGGCCTGCGGCCATACGCCGATGATGCAGCGCGCCAGCGTCGACTTGCCCGAGCCCGACGGGCCGAGGATCGCGGTCACGGTTCCCGGCTGCAGCGCCAGGTTCACGCCCTGCAGCACCGGCCACGGGCGGCCCGGCGCTTGGGCCACGAGACCGCGCAGCTCGACCATGCCCATGGGCGCCGTGCGCTGCAGCCGCGGGTCGCGCGCCGGGTGCGCGCGCAGCAGGCCCTCCAGGCGCGTGAATGCGGCGCGCGCGCTGATGAAGCCGCGCCAGCTGCCCACCAGCTGGTCGATGGGCGCGAGCGTGCGCGTCATCAGCACGTTGGCGGCAATCATCTCGCCCGGCGACAGCTGGTGGTGGAGCACCAGCAGCGCGCCCGCGCCCAGGCCCAGGGACTGCTGCGAATAGCGGATGAACTTGCTCCAGGCCGTGATGCGGTGCGTGAGCGCCTGCGCCGCGCCCTGCAGCTGCAGCGACCTCTCGTGGCGCGCGGCCCACTGCGGGCGCAGGTTGTGCACCATGCCCATGGGCTCCAGCACCTCGACATGGCGCAGCTTGCCCTGCACGTAGGCGCGGGCTTCCGCGGCCGACTCGCTGGCGGCCTGCGCCGGCGCCACGGTCCTGCGATGCCCGAACCAGACCAGCGCTGCCTGGGCCAGCGCAAAGCACAGCGCGATGCCGCCAAGGAAGGGGTGCAGGAAGAACAGCACCGCGAGGTAGATCGGCGTCCAGGGCGCATCGAACAGCGCGAAGATGCCGTTGCCGGTGAGGAACTGGCGCAGCTGCAGCAGGTCGCCAAAAGCGCGCGGCGCGGTGTCGCCGCGCCGGCCCAGGCGGGCCTCGAAGCTGGCCTCGAAGATGCGCGCGCCGAGCAGGTTGTCCAGGCGCACGCCGCTGCGCACCAGCACCTTGGAGCGCATCCATTCGGAAAACGCCAGCACCAGGAACAGGAACAGCGTGATCAGCGACATCAGCAGCAGCGTCAGCTCGTTGCGGCTGACCATCACGCGGTCGAAGACCTGCAGCATGTACAGCGTGGGCGCCAGCAGCAGCAGATTGGCCAGCATGCTGAACAGACCAACCATCACGAATTCGCGGCGAAACGACCACAGCACCTGGGTCAGCTCGCTGCTCTGGAAGGAAGCGGTGTTTTTCATGGGGGCGGATTCCTGGAAACAGTGGGGCATGCCCGGGCGTCAGGCCGGCAAGGGCTGCAGCACCGGGCTGGGTCCGGCGCAGGGCACGCTGGCCGGGCGCACGCTCGCCGCCAGCGCGGCCAGCACCTCGGCACGCGGGCCGAAGGCCTGCTGGCGGCCGTCGCGCAGCACCAGCAGCTTGCCGGCCACGTCCAGCACGCTGCTCAAGTGGGTGATGACGACAAAGGTCGTGCCGCGCGCGCTAGCCACGGCAATGGCCTGCGCCAGCGCGGCATTGCCTTCCTCGTCGAGGCTGGAGTTCGGCTCGTCGAGCACCACCAGCGCCGGCTCGCCATAGAGCGCGCGTGCCAGTCCCAGCCGCTGGCGCTGGCCGCCCGAAAGCCGCGCGCCGCCGTCGCCCACCGGGCTGTCGTAGCCGCCAGGCAGGCCGAGGATGAATTCATGCAGGCCGACGGCCCGCGCCGCGGCTTCGACCTGCGCCGGCTGCACCGGGCCGAAGCGCGCGATGTTCTGCGCCACCGTGCCTTCGAACAGCTCCACGCCCTGGGGCAGATAGCCCAGGTGCGGGCCCAGCTCCTGCTTGTTCCAGCGGTGGAGATCGGCATCGTCGAGCCGCACCTTGCCCGACTGCGCCGGCCACAGGCCCACCAGCTGGCGCGCCAGCGTCGTCTTGCCGCTGGCCGAGGGGCCGATCACGGCCAGCACCTCTCCGGGGTTGAGCGCAAACGCGATCCCGCGCAGGATGGGCGCCGCCGCACCGGGCGCGCCCGCCACCAGCTGCTCGACCTGCAGGCGCCCGCGCGGCACCGGCAGCGCCATGCCGGGTGCGCGCTCGGGCACGGCCTGCAGCAGCTGCGCGAGCCGCTCCCAGGCATCGCGCACGTTGACCACGCCCTGCCACTGCGCGACGGCCTGCACCAGCGGCGCCAGCATGCGCCCGCCCAGGATGGAGCCGATCATCATCATGCCGCCGCCGCCGCGCAGCTGGTCGTGCAGCAGCAGCCAGCAGCCCAGGCCCAGCAGCAGCGAGCCCAGGACGTTCTGCAGCAGCCGGCCCAGGGCCTGGAAGCCTCCGGCGCTTTCCGAGGCCCGGGCCTGCAGCGCGAGAAAGCGCTGCTGGCGCTGCAGCCAGCGGCCCTGCAGATGGCGCAGCATGCCCATGGCTTCGAGCACCTCGGCATTGCGCAGGCTGGCATCGGCGTATTGCTGCGCCGCGAACGAGCTGCGGTTGGCCTCCATCAACGGCGGTTTGGTGCGCCGCTCGTTGCACCAGGCCACCGTGACCTGCAGCAGCGCGAACACCACCGCCGACCAGCCCAGCACCGGGCTGATCAGAAACAGCAGCACCATCATCAGCAGCGCGATCGGCGCCTCCATCAGCGCCAGCAGCGCCGGCGAAAACAGGAAATCGCACACCAGCCGCAGGTCCGACAGCGGCTGCGTGCTGGCGCCGCCCGCCTGCTTCAGCCGCGCGGCAAACATCGCGTCGAAGATGCGCCCGCGCATCCGCGCATCGAGCTGGCTGCCGGCGGCGCGCATGATCTCGCTGCGCGCCCACTCCAGCGTTTCCATCAGCGCGTAGGTGCCCAGCACCGCCAGGGTGAGCATCAGCAGGGTGAAGGGGTTGCGGCTGTTGACGACGCGGTCGTAGACCTCGAGCATGTAGACCGAGGGCGCCAGCACCAGCACGCTGGCCAGCACGCTGAATCCGCCCGCGCGCAGGAAACAGGGTTTCAGCGCGGCCAGCGCCGAGGCCAGTTCATTGGGAGACGTAGGAGCTTTCATGGAGCAGGGCGGGGTGCTGCGCAAGACGCGGGGAAGAAGACATCGAGGTTGCAATCGGTTTATTGATTCTAAGTATCGATTCTAATTGATCGATAGTAAATATCAATACTTTGGCCGAAATACATCAAGCGTCGCAGGTTCCCCGAAGAAAATCGCGTGTGCCAGGCAGGGCTCCAGTGCCCGGAATCCAGGACACGCATCGGCTGCCGTGCTGCCGATGAGTGGCAGGGGGCCAGACAAAGTTCCTTGCTGCGGCGCCTGCGCCGCAGCCGTTGCTAGTGCAGGAATTCCTCGATCAGCCCTGCCACGGCCTGTGGCTGGTCGTGGTGCAGCATGTGGCCCGCGTCCTCGATGCGCTGCGTGCGGCAGTCGCGCACGTGCTGCAGGCGCGCGTGATATTCATCGAGCGTGTAGCGGCCCTGGTACCACTGCGCCAGGCTGTCGCCTGCGGCCTCGACGGCCAGCGTCGGCGCGGTGATGGCGGCGTAGATGGCCAGCACCTCCTCCACGCGGAACAGGTACGGGTTGACCACCTTGTGCGCGGCGTCGCCCAGGATGTGCCAGCGCCCCTGCGCATCGGCGGCGGCCCAGTGCTGCGCCAGCCAGCGCGCCTTGTCGGCGTCCAGGCGGCAGTTGGTCCTGCGCAGCCGCTGGGCCACGCCATCGACGCTGTCGTAGGGCTTGAGGTCGAGTTCGCCACGCGCCAGCGCCTGCATTTCATCGAGCCACTGCGCATGGCGCGCGGGCGCCTCGCCGGCCGATGTCTGCGCCAGCCCGAAGCCCTCGAGATTCACCAGGCGCCGGATGCGCGCGGGCCGCACGCCCGCATAGAGCATGGCCACATTGCCGCCCATGCTGTGCCCGACAAGATCGACCGGCCGGCCCGGCGCGTAATGGTCCAGCAACTGGTCCAGGTCCGCGAGGTAGTCGACGAACGGGTAGTGGTCGACCGGCTCCCTGGGCCGCGTCAGGCCGAAGCCGCGCCAGTCGGGTGCGATGACGCTGCGCCCGGCCATGAACGCCGCGGAAAACGCATCGACGACGAACTGGTACGAGGCGCCCACATCCATCCAGCCATGCAAGAGCACCAGCGGCGCGGGCTTCCCGTCGGCTTGCGCACCCTCCCACACGCGCACGTGGTAGTCGATGCCGCGCAGCGGCAGGTGTTCGGAACGGCTGGGGCGTCGGGCGTCGTACATGGGGACATTATTTCCCGCGACCTGTGCGCCGGCAGTCGTGGCAGGGACATCGAGGCCCCCGGGAGTCCTTAAACTGGCGGCTTCCATTCCAAGCTCCCCGGAGAAATGCATGCACAAGGTTCAGTTAGGAAAAAGCGATCTGCAGGTCACGCCCATTTGCCTGGGCACGATGACCTTTGGCGAACAGGTGGATGAAGCCGCGGCGCATGCCATTCTCGACCGCGCGGTGGAACTGGGCATCAATTTCCTCGACACGGCCGAGATGTATGCCGTGCCGGCGCGCGCCGCCACCTACGGCGCGACCGAGACCATCCTCGGCAACTGGTTTGCCAGCCGCCCCGGCATGCGCGATCGGATGGTGCTGGCGAGCAAGGTGGCGGGGCCCTCGCGCGGCATGCCCTGGATCCGCGAGGGCCAGGGCATGACGGCGGCCGATATCGTTGCGTCATGCGAAGCCAGCCTGCGCCGTCTGCAGACCGACGTCATCGACCTCTACCAGATCCACTGGCCCGAACGCCATGTGCCGGCCTTTGGCGCGCTCTACTACGACCCGGCCAGGGAAGTCACGCAGACGCCGATCCGCGAGCAGCTGGAAACCCTGGCTTCCCTGGTGCGCCAGGGCAAGATCCGCAATGTGGGCCTGTCCAATGAAACGCCCTACGGCGTGCACGAGTTCGTGCGCCTGGCCGAGGAGCATGGCCTGCCGCGCGTGGCCAGCATCCAGAACCCGTACTGCCTGCTCAACCGCAGCTTCGACAATGCGCTCGACGAGACCTGCGACCGGCTCGACGTGTCGCTGCTGGCCTATTCGCCCCTGGGCGTGGGCCTGCTCAGCGGCAAGTACGACACGAGCGGCATCACCGGCCCCGATGCGCCCGAAGGCACGCGCCTGTCGTACGAATCGGTGCGCAAGCAGCGCTGGGGCCGGCCCGACGCGCTGGCTGCGGCGCGGCGCTACAACCAGCTCGCGCGCGACCACGGCCTCAGCCCCACGCAGATGGCGCTGGCGTTCTGCTACACCCAGCGCTGCGTGCGCAGCACCATCATCGGCGTGACCTCGCTGGCGCAGCTCGAGGAAGACTGCGCCGTCTGGGGCACGCAGCTGCCGGCCGAATTGCGCGCCGGGATCGACCAGTTGCGCTGGGAAATGCGCGATCCCGCGGTATGAGCAAGAAGTCCGTCCACGTGAGCGAGACCCCCGCCACGCAGCTGCTGCGCGCCCACGGGGTGGCGTTCACCGAACATCCCTACGAGTACCAGGAGCATGGCGGCACGGCGCACAGCGCGGCCAGCCTGGGCCTGGACGAGCACTGCGTGGTCAAGACGCTGGTCATGCAGGACCAGGACGCGAAGCCGCTGATCGTGCTGATGCATGGCGACCGCAAGGTCTCGACCAAGAACCTGGCGCGCCAGATCGGCGCCAAGTCCGTCGAGCCCTGCAAGCCCGAGGTCGCCAACCGGCACAGCGGCTACCTCGTGGGCGGCACCTCGCCCTTCGGCACGCGCCGCGCCATGCCGGTCTACATCGAGCAGAGCATCCTGGAGCTTGCGCGCATCGCCATCAACGGCGGGCGCCGCGGCTTCCTGGTGCAGATCGATCCCCGGGTATGTCTGGATCTGCTCGAAGCCCAGACGGTGAACTGCGCGCTGGCAGAATAGCGGTCGCGCGCGGCGGGTTCCCGCCACGCGCCTGTTTTTTGCCATACCGGCCCCTTGCGGCCAAGGACTCGAATTGAACGCGCTCTATCCCATTCTCGCCACGCTGGCCGCCTACCTGATCGGCTCGCTGTCGTTTGCCGTGATCGTCAGCCGCATCATGGGGCTGAACGACCCGCGCACCTACGGCAGCGGCAACCCGGGCGCGACCAACGTGCTGCGCTCGGGCAGCAAGCCCGCGGCCATCGCCACGCTGGTGCTCGACGCCCTCAAGGGCTGGCTGCCCGTGGCGCTGGTGCACTGGTTCGGCCGGCCCTGGGGCCTGGGCGACGGCACGCTGGCGGCGGTGGGCCTGGCGGCATTCCTCGGCCATCTCTACCCGGTGTTCTTCCGCTTCCAGGGCGGCAAGGGCGTGGCCACGGCACTGGGCGTGCTGCTGGGCATCAGCGGCTGGCTGGGCCTGGCCACCGCGCTGACCTGGGTGATCATCGCTTTCTTCTTCCGCTATTCGTCGCTGGCTTCGCTGGTGTCGGCGGTGTTCGCGCCGCTGTACTACGTGCTGTTCGGCGGCGTGCTCTGGTACGCCGAGGCGCCGGTGACGGCGGCCATCGTCGCCATGGGCCTGCTGCTGATCTGGCGCCACCGTGAAAACATCAAGCGCCTGATGGCCGGCAAGGAGTCGCGCCTGGGCAAGAAGGCTCCGGGCGCGGGCAAGGGCGGCTGAATCAGACCGCGGGCGCCTCGCCCGGCTCCTGTGCGCTCGCGGGCCGCGAGCGGCCGACATAGACCCCGAGCAGCGCCATCGTCTGGGGCGGGATGCGCCGCGCCAGATCCAGGCGCGCCAGCGCCGCGACGATGCGCGGCGCGCCGCGCGCGGTGTCGTGCAGCGCCGGTGTCTTGAAGGGCTGGCCCGTGCCGTCGAGCACGCGCGCCACCAGCGGCTGCAGGGGCCGGCTGCTGCGGCGCAGCACCACGGCGGTGTCCCCGTTGTCCAGCCGCACCAGCGTGCCCGGCGGGCACAGCCCGACGCTGCGCACCAGCGCATAGCCGACCTCATCCTCGGGCGTGGGCTCGCTGCCGACGATGACCCGCACCGAATCGGTGGCGCTGCGCGCGCCGCGCGACTTGCGCGGGCTGAGCATGGCGCCATAGCGGTCGACGCTGGCCAGGATGCGCGCCAGCCGCTCGGCCGCGCCCAGCTGCGCCAGCGGCGCCTTGGCCCGGGCACGCGGGTGGTGCGCGGCCACGGTGTCCAGCCACAGCGGATCGTCGACGAACAGCCGCACCAGCAGCGCCTGGCTCTCGAGCGCATGGCGCTCGATCTGAGCGCGCTGCGCCGCATTCGGCGGCTCGCGCTGCAGCGCCAGCTGGTCCTGCAGCTGCGTCATGCCGATGTTCATGGTGAAGGCCGCGCAGACCAGCGCCTGGCGCTCGTGCGCCGGCAGGCCCAGCGCGGGCGCCAGCACCTCGCACAGCGTGGCCGACACCAGCGCGTGCGAGGCGCTGTAGCCGGCGCTGGACTCGGCCGCGAGCTGGAACACCAGGTACAGCGCGGCGTCGCTGTCGTGCGCCACCAGCTCCTGCAGCCAGTCGGCCAGCTGGCGCAGCCGTGCCTCGAAGTTCTGCACCTGCAGCGGCGCCTCCAGCAGCAGCGACAGCGCCGCTTCGAGCTCCGCCCAGAGCCCACGCAGCTCTTCATGGTGCGCGTCGGCAGCAGGCGCGTTGGCGGCTTGGGGCAGGGCGATGGCTTGCATGTCAGCGCTTTTCCAGCACCATGCGGTCGCCCTGGCGCGTCATCTGGAATCCCGAGAGAAAACTGTTGCCCAGCAGCACGTAGGGCATGGACTGGGGCACGACCACGGCGTCGACGCCGCGCGCCTGCAGCCCGCCCACGCGCACCGAGTCCAGCCGCAGGCGCCAGCCGCGCACCGCGCCATTGGCCGTGCCCAGCTGCACCGTCTCGCCCTGCAGGTAGGTCAGGCCCAGGCGATCCGCCTCGGCGCGGCCGATGGCCACCGCGCTGGCGCCGGTGTCCACCAGGTAGCGCATCGGCCGGCCATTGATCTCGCCTTGCTCGGTGAAATGCCCGCGGCTGTCGGCAAACAGCACCAGCTGCTCGGGCCCTTCGCCCTCGGCTGAGCGCGCCCCGAGCTGCACCGGCGCCTCGCCCAGGCGCAGCTGCTGGCGCCGTCCGGCGATCTCGACCAGCGCCGTGTCGCGCCCGACCTCGAGCACACGCACCGCGCCGCGGCCCTCGCCCGCCGCCAGGCTGCGCGGCGCCGTGCCATCGATCACCAGCAGCGCCTTGCTGCCCAGGATGCCGGTCAGCGCCACGGATTGGGCGCCGGCCAGGAATGGCAGGGTGCACAACCCAAGCATGCAGGCACGGACAAGCGCAGGGCGCATCGCGTATTGCTCAGTCGCGGAAATTGTTGAAGGAAAGGGGCACGTCGTCGATCTCCTTGCGGATCAGCGCCATCGCCGCCTGCAGGTCGTCGCGCTTGGCACCGGTGATGCGCACCTTCTCCTCCTGGATCGCGGCCTGCACCTTGAGCTTGCTTTCCTTCATCAGCTTCTGCAGCTTCTTGGCCAGTTCGGACTCGATGCCGTTGCGCACTTTGACGACCTGCTTGAGCTTGTCGCCGCCGATCTTCTGCGCCTTCTGGATGTCGAGAAAGCGCACGTCGACGTTGCGCTTGGTCAGCTTGTTGCGCAGCAGGTCTTCCACCTGGGTCAGCTGGAAGTCCGCGTCGCCGTACATGGTGATTTCCTTGTCCTTGAGCTCCACGGCCGCCGAGGTGCCCTTGAAGTCGAAGCGGGTGGCGATCTCCTTGGAGGCGTTCTCCACCGCGTTCTTGACTTCCACAAAATCGGCTTCGCAAACGGTGTCAAAGGATGGCATGTGAATTTCTCTTTCCTGAAAGGTGTGGGGCGCGCGGCGGGCGGATGGCGGCAGGGGCGATCGGCCGGTGGCCAGCGGGGTCCGGGGCGCGGTGCGACAATCCATGAGATGTTAGTCGAGAAAAACGTACCCCTGCAGCATTGCAATACCTTTGGCATCGCCGCCCGCGCCCAGGCGCTGGTGCGCGTGC
Organism: Comamonas endophytica; assembly: GCF_023634805.2. NCBI lineage: Bacteria > Pseudomonadati > Pseudomonadota > Betaproteobacteria > Burkholderiales > Comamonadaceae > Comamonas > Comamonas endophytica. The sequence goes on along the minus strand of NZ_CP106881.1, from coordinate 511,290 downwards.
ATTCGGAGGATGACCTGCGCGCCTTGCGCGCCGACCCGCTCTGGGGCCGCCAGCCGGTGCTGGTGCTGGGCGGCGGCAGCAACATCGTGCTGACCGGCGATGTCGAGCCGGTCGTGCTGAAGATGGAGATCAAGGGCATGCGCCTGGTGCGCGAGACACCTGCGGCGTGGATCGTCGAGGCCGGCGCCGGCGAGCGCTGGCACGACCTGGTGGCCTTCACGCTCGACCAGGGCCTGCCCGGGCTGGAGAACCTGGCGCTGATTCCCGGCACCGTGGGCGCGGCGCCGGTGCAGAACATCGGCGCCTATGGCGTCGAGCTGCAGGACCGTTTCGAGTCGCTCGATGCCGTCGATCTGGTGACGGGAGAGGGCTTCACGCTCGATGCCGCGCAGTGCGCCTTCGGCTACCGCGACTCGGTCTTCAAGCATGCGCCGGCGGACGCGCGCGGCATGGGCCTGGCGGGCCGCGCCGTCATCACGCGCGTGCGCTTCGCGTTACCGAAGGCCTGGAAACCCGAGATCGGCTACCTGGACATCGAGCGCAAGCGCGCCGAGGCAGGTGTCGAGCAGCCGACGGCGCGCCAGATCTTCGACTGGGTCTGCGAGATCCGCCGCGCCAAGCTGCCCGACCCCGAGGTGCTGGGCAATGCCGGCAGCTTCTTCAAGAATCCGACGGTCACGGCCGAGCAGTGCGCCGACATCATCGCGCGCGAGCCGCGCATCGTGCACTACCCGATGACCGACGGCAGCATCAAGCTGGCCGCGGGCTGGCTGATCGATGCCTGCGGCTGGAAGGGCAAGAGCATGGGCAAGGCCGGGGTCTACGAACGCCAGGCGCTGGTGCTGGTCAACCGCGGCAACCGGCATTCGGACAGCGCCAGCGTCACCGGCGGCGAGGTCATGACGCTGGCGCGCGCCATCCAGACCAGCGTGTACGAGCGCTTCGGTATCCGGCTCGAACCCGAGCCGGTCGTGGTCTGAATCCGGCGGCCCGCGATACATGCGAAAATAGCCCGTCTCCGCACGGCGGGATGTCCGGTCGGCATGGTGCTCCCCGGACAGCGTGGAAATTGCCTCCATAACGAACAGTCACACAGCGGTTTTCCCCGAACAGTGCCCAGCGAGATTCGAACATGTCAAGTTACAACCCTCCTTTTGAAATCCACGTCCACGGCCAGGTGGTGCTCACGGCCCAGACCAGCTTCGAGCAGCTGCAGGAAGCGCTCAAGCCGCTGTGGAGCTACGCCGGCGCGCGCTCGCTGGCCGATGGCGCGACCAGCGTCTATGAAGAAGAGCCGGGTATCCAGTTCGACGCGCGCGAGCATCGCCTGCAGATCTGCTGGACGGTGCGCGGCGACGACGACTTCCGCCAGACGCTCGACGAGATGTGCATGAGCCTCAACGAGCTGTCGGAGCAGGGCGCGGCCATCGAAGTCACGTTCTATGACACCGAGTTCGACGAAGAGGAAGAGGCCGAGGATGCCGAGTCGCGCGACGACTTCCTGATGCTGTTCGTCGGCCCCACGCCCGCGGCCATCATGCAGGTGCAGCGCGACCTGCTGGTGCAGGACGTGGTCAACATGATGGAGCGCCATTTCGACGGCGCCGAGCTCGGCGGCGTGGTCGCCGAGATCGACAAGCTGTTCTCGCTGCGCTTCGATGCGCTGGTGAACTCGCTGGAGATCGGCAAGCCCCCGCGCGGGCCCGGCGGCTCGGGTGGCTCCGGCCACGGCAGCGGCGGCAACCGCCGCCCGCGCCACCTGCACTGATGTCCGCGCGCGCGGCGCGTTCGCCGCAGCCGGGCAGCACGCCCATGGACCTTCCCTATCTGCGCTCCTATCCTGCGCAGCTGCAGGACCAGGTGCGCGCGCTGCTCGCGAGCGGCGGCACCGCCGCGCTGCTGCAGCGCAAATACCCCCAGGCGCATGCGCTGCGCACCGACAAGGCGCTGTACGAATACACCGCCGAACTCAAGGCGCAGCACCTGCGCAAGGGCGCAACGCTGCAGAAGGTCGCCTACGACAGCAAGATCCACGTGGTGCGCAATGCACTCGGGCTGCACACCAGCCGCGCGCTGGTGCAGGGCGGCAAGCTGTCGGCGCGCCACGAGATCCGCGTGGCCGCGATGTTCAAGAACACGCCCGAGGAATTCCTGCGCATGATCGTGGTGCACGAGCTGGCCCACCTGCGCGAGAAGGACCACGACAAAGCCTTCTATCAGCTGTGCTCCCACATGGAGCCGTCCTATCACCAGTACGAGTTCGATGTGCGGCTGTACCTGACCCATCTGGATGCGGGCGGCGCGCGTCTTTGGGGGCCGGCGCCAGCGCCGCAATAGCTCGCCCTTTCCCCTGGATATTGTCTTTGGCGCCGCGCGGTCGCCAGGCGCCGCCGCGCCTGACCGTGCCACCGATCGAAGCTCGGGGCGTGGAATGTCGACCGGTGCCTGCAGGCGATGCAGGCACAGCAGGCGTTTCCATTGCATGCCGGCCATCCCGGGACAAGCAGCGTTGACTTGATGCCGCTCAATAGGTAAAATCTATCATGTTTTGATTCAAATAGATTTATTCGAGGCTACGGACGCCATTCCATGCATGGTGGAAGCCTTGTGACTATAGAGAGCCTCATGATTTCTGTATCCACCCAGACCTTCGCGCCCATTGCGTTCCGGAATATGGCACTGCCAGAGGGCAACGAATTCCCGGCGCTCGCCGTTGCGTTGCAGCAAGATCCGCATCCCGACGACATGCAGCACGACGACTTCAGCGCTGCAGCAAATACCCCATTCCAGCTCACGCCTGCGCATGCAGCGAATGTGGACCAGGTGGATCCTCGGGGGTGGACGCCCTTGATGCATGCAGTGGAGCACCGCCAGCTTGCCGAAGTCGAAGCACTGCTGCACGCCGGAGCCGCCACCGATATCGCCGACCGCCGCGGTCGTACCGCAATTTTTCTGGCGGTGATGGGCGGCGATGTAGGCATCGTCCATGCACTGGTGCAAGCGCAGGCAAACGTCAACGTATTCGACGCAGACGGTGACACACCGCTCATGCTGGCCGCAAAGCGGGGCTACGCCGACATTGCCCTGGCACTGATGCGAGGCGGTGCACATGTGAATGCAAGCAATGATCTGGGGGCGACGCCGCTGATTTTGGCCGCAATGAATGGGCATGTGCGGATGGTGAGCTTGCTCCTCGAAGCTCGCGCCCCTGTCAATGCAGTCACTGTCCATGGTCTCGGCGCGCTGATGGTTGGCGTCCTGAGGAACCATGTGGAGGTGGTGAGTACGCTGGCGCAGCATGGCGCGTTCTTGGGCGCTGTCCCGGGCCAGCGGCCCTCACCGGTGATGTGGGCGGCATTGCACGATCGGCCCGAGATGCTGGCCGCGCTGTTGCGTGCCGGAGCAGATATCACCGCCCATATGCTGGTGGCGGTCCAAGACGGCGAGACCGGCATCGTGAAGGCCTTGCTGCGTGCCAACGCGGATGCCAACGGCGTCGACACCAATGGATACAGCGCATTGATGCTGGCAGCGATTCGGGGCTGCGCCGAGACGGTGAGCGCTTTGGTGGCGGCTGGAGCCTCCTCGAGGCCAATTTGGTGACCGCCATGCAAAGCGGCAGCTTCTTGCTGGTGACCCGCATGGTGCAGGCCGGGGCCCAGGTCAATGGCGACAATGGCAGCGGATTGTCATCGCTGCTGATCGCGGCCAGGCTGGGCCTGGCGGATGTGGTGATCTATCTGCTGGGCCAGGGCGCACGTGCCGACGCCGTCGACGATCACGGCATGACGGCCATCCACCATATGGCCCGAAGCGGCTGCGTCGATGCGGTCAAGGCGTTGCTGAAAGCGGGCAACGATGCCAACGCCGTCGCTGCGCAAGGCATCACGCCGCTCATGCTGGCCGCCCGCTATGGTCAGACCGATGTAGTGCGCCTGCTGGCCCTTGAAGGCGCCGCAGTGGAGGCAGTCGATGGTGCGGGAGACGCTGCAATCGCCTATGCGGCAAAGAACGCCAAAGTGGGTGTCGTCCAGGAACTGGTGAAACTTGGCGCAGATATCAATGCGTGTATGTCGGCAGCCATCGACGAAGGCAGCGATGCGGCCGCCCAAACGCTGCTGCAGGCCGGGGCGTGTGCCGGTGCCGTGCGTGCCGGCGAGACTTTTCTCATGTCTGCGGCGCGGCAGGGTCGTGACGCCATCGTGAAAATGTTGCTGAATGCAGGCGCTGACCGGGATGCGGCTGTCAACGGCTTGACTGCGCTGCTGATGGCGGCGGGCCGGGGGCATGCCGGTGTGGTGCGCGTGCTGTTGCAAGCCGGAGCGAACATCGATGCCGTGGATGGCGAGGGACACAGTGCGCTGATCGTTGCCATGAATGCAGGCCACGTTGGCGTCACGGACCTGCTGGCGGAAGCGGCATATGCGCGCCAGCCCCCGATCCCCCAGGGGCCCGCCTCGGCTGCCGCTGCCGCGGTCCCCGCCGCAGCGCGCCCGGGCGCCGCCGAACAGCGGGCTGCACCAGCCTGGTTGCCAATGCACTTCGGGGCCGATCCGCGCGTCGGGGCCGGCACTTCGACCATGCCGATGGCGGATCAAGCCCCGGCATCGCTGGATGACTGGAACGAATCGCTGCCACCCATCGGCAATTTCGACGAGTACGCCTGGAACCACCACGAGCAGGGCCATGCGCGGGTGCAACGACCGGACTCCGATGCCCGCTATCCCGCATGAGGCAGCCAGGCCGCGCTGTGCGCACACGTGCTTCAGTCCATGGGGTCGTGTCGGCACCGGTCGCCGCAGACGCACCGATCCCGGCAGCGCGCCAGGCGCCGGCCGGTAAATCGATGGACCGTCGTTGGATGGTTACGAATCTGTCCAACCCTTGCTTTTCAACCAAGTCCCATAACCGAGACCCAAAATGTTTTCTGCCTTTCAAATCGGCGCAACATTCCGCGCGGCTGGAGCCACAGATATGCCACGGCCAGCCGGGATTTTTGCCAACCAGATGGCGCTGCCCGTTACTGCGGTCCACGAGGCGGTGATGCATAGGACCCCGATGGCGGTGCATGCATTGTTGCGAGCTGGCGCCGATGTCCATGCCGTCGACAGCCAGGGCTGGACGGCATTGCTGCATGCGGTGGATCTCGGACGTCTGGACATGGTCGAGGTGTTGCTGGAGCACAGTGCGGATGCCAATGCCGTCGATCACACGCGTTTGCCCGTGATCTTTCACGCGGTTTATGTTGGCCGCGCCGATATCGTGCAAGCGCTGTTGTACGCCGGGGCCCAGGTGGATGGCACCGATCGGTACGGCATGACGCCACTGATCGTGGCTGCCTCACGGGGACACGCCGACATCGTTGCCGCCTTGCTGCAAGCCAAAGCGCGCATGCACACAGGCCAGACGCCACTGGTGATGGCGCTGGTAATGGCGGCGCGCCATGGTCATCAGGATGTCGTGGCAATGCTGGCGCGGGCTGGCGCGGATCTCCGATGGCATATGCGCATGAGCATCAACGACGCCGCCAGTTGGCGCGTCATGGCGGGGGCCGAGGCGAACGTGAATGGCGCAGGGGAAAAGGGCGCCAGGGTGTTCATGTTGGCAGCCTGGCATGGTCATGCCGCGCCGGTGGACATGGACGCGGATCTCCAGCCCAGACTGCCGGCCGCGCAGCGCAATGCCGACGTGGCCGCCGTGCGGACGCTGCTGCAGGCTCCTAGAGCGGATGGCAATGCCGTCGCGGCCGATGGCACCGCCGCGCCGATGCAGGCCGCGCTTGCCGGAAACCAGACTGTGGTGGATGCGCAGGGCAGGTCGATGCCCGCGCCAGGGATGGCTTCACTGCGCTCATGATGGCCGCGCGCCTGGGCCATCTCGACATCGCCAAGGCGCTGCTCGCCGCAGGCGCCGGCTTCACTGCGGTCGAGCAAAGCCAGCACTCCGCCGCAATGCTTGCGACCGGAAACGGGCACCTGCCTGTGGTCGAAGCGCTGCGGTGCGCCGGGGCCGATCTCGGTATCGAACTGCAACGGGCGCAAAGATCGGCAATCCCGCCATGATGGAAACCCTGCGTCGCGCCGGTGCGCGGATGAATCCTGTCAACGGCACAGGCTCGACCGCAGCGGGGGGCGCAATCGAGCCTGTGCAGCCTGAGGCCCACCGGCTTGCGCAGGCGGCTGGCGCGGCCGCTGGTGATCCGATGGTTGCCCCGGCCTCGCGGGAGGTGCAAGTGCAGCTCAGCCCGGTGCTTTTCGACGGCGAAAACATTCCGGATGCCGTTGGGGCATTGTGGTCAGAGGAAGCGCTGCTGGTTTCCCGCCGCAACTCTGCGTCCTCGATATCCCCGACGACGCACAGCAATGATCCCATCGGTGGTGTTTTTCTCCGCGAGGATGAGCTGCCGTGCTCCAGTTGGCCGCATGGGGTTCTCTGGGGATGACATGCTTCCTTCGTCCAACTTTGCAGCAATCCAGCCAGCCGGGAACCGCACCCATGGCGCCGGCAGCACAGCCGGTCCCCAGGCCGGCCAAGGCTTCACCCCCGCCGTTTTTCCGCATGACGGGGCGGGGCGCCTCAGCCGATGTCGATATGCGCGCAGGATCCCGCTGGCAGCCCGAGCCAGCGCTGCGCCGCCGCCTGCAGGCTGTTGAGCCCGCCGGTCGCGAACAGCTCGATCCGCGGCGCCAGGCCCTCGGGCGCGAGCAGTCCGGCCTGCTCCAGCAGGCGCCGCACCTGGCGCGCGACGGCGCTGCCGGTGTCGATCAGCGCGATGTCGGGGCCGAGCAGCGCGCGCAGCTCGTCCTTGACGAAGATGTAATGGGTGCAGCCCAGCACCAGGGTGTCGATCTCGCCGGCGTTGCGACCGAAACGGCCCAATGCCGCGGTGTGGCGCGCGCAGTGCGCCCAAAGTGCGCCGTCCTCCAGCCGCGCGGGCGCGGGCTGCTCGGTGGCCTGCTCGATGGCCAGGGCCAGCCCGTCGCAGGCCTGCACCGAAAAGCGCGTGTGCTGCGAATGCTCGGCCAGCAGGCGCGCGAAGCGCGCGCTGCCCACCGTGCCGCGCGTGGCCATCACGCCCACATGGTGCGTCTGGCTGCTTTGCGCCGCGGGCTTGAGCGCGGGCTCGACGCCGATCAGCAGCAGGTCGGGCATCTCGCGGCGCAATTGCTCGACGGCTGCGGCGGTGGCGGTGTTGCAGGCAATGACCAGCGCCTTGATGCCGTATTGCGCGCGCAGGTGGCGCGCGATGGCGCCCGTGCGCTGCTGCACGAAGGCCTCGTCGCGCTCGCCATAGGGTGCGTGGCCGCTGTCTGCGACATAGACCAGCTGCTCCTGCGGCAGCTCGCCGCGCAGCGCCTGCAGGACGCTGAGGCCGCCGATGCCGCTGTCGAAGATGCCGATGGGGAAGTGGTGCATGAGAGAGCGCAGGGAGTGCGGGCCCGGGCGGCCCGCGTGCAAGTATGCCGTGTCCGCAGGCGGCCTGCAGCAGGCCGCCGCGGGCTCAGGCGCCGGCCAGCGCGATGCCCTTGAATTCGCCGGTGGCGATCTTTTCCTTCCAGATCGCCGGGCCGGTGATGTGGGCGCTGGTGCCGCCCGCGTCGACGGCCACCGTGACCGGCATGTCGACCACGTCGAATTCGTAGATCGCTTCCATGCCCAGGTCGGCGAAGCCCACCACCTTGGCGTTCCTGATCGCCTTCGACACCAGGTAGGCGGCGCCGCCCACGGCCATCAGGTAGGCGCTCTGGTGCTGCTTGATGGCCTCGATCGCCACCGGGCCGCGCTCGGCCTTGCCGATCATCGCGATCAGGCCGGTCTTCTCCAGCATCATGTTGGTGAACGAGTCCATGCGCGTGGCCGTGGTCGGGCCGGCCGGGCCCACGGCTTCGCCACCCACCGGATCCACGGGGCCGACGTAGTAGATCACGCGGTTGGTGAAGTCCACGGGCAGGGGTTCGCCCTTGGCCAGCATGTCCTGGATGCGCTTGTGCGCGGCGTCGCGGCCGGTGAGCATCTTGCCGTTGAGCAGCAGGGTGTCGCCGGGCTTCCAGCTCGCGACTTCCTGCTTGGTCAGGTTGTTCAGGTCCACGCGCTTGCTTTTCTGCGTGTCGGGCGCCCAGTCGACCTTGGGCCACAGGTCCAGCGAAGGCGCGTCGAGGTAGACCGGGCCCGAGCCGTCCATCACGAAATGCGCGTGGCGCGTGGCGGCGCAGTTGGGGATCATCGCCACGGGCTTGGAAGCCGCGTGCGTCGGGTACATCTTGATCTTGACGTCGAGCACGGTGGACAGGCCGCCCAGGCCCTGGGCGCCGATGCCGAGGGCATTGACCTTCTCGTAGAGCTCCAGGCGCATCTCCTCCACCTGGTCGAGCTTCTCGCCGCGCTGCGACTTGGCCTGCAGCTCGTACATGTCGAGGTCTTCCATCAGGCTTTCCTTGGCCAGCAGCACGGCCTTCTCGGCGGTGCCGCCGATGCCGATGCCGATCATGCCCGGCGGGCACCAGCCCGCGCCCATCGTGGGGATGGTCTTGAGCACCCAGTCGACGATGCTGTCGCCCGGGTTCATCATGATCATCTTCGACTTGTTCTCCGAGCCGCCGCCCTTGGCCGCAACGGTGATGTCGACCGTGTTGCCGGGCACGATCTGCGTGAAGATCACGGCCGGCGTGTTGTCCTTGGTGTTCTTGCGCGCGAAGTGCGGGTCGGCCACGACGGAGGCGCGCAGCGTGTTGTCGGGGTGGTTGTAGCCGCGGCGCACGCCCTCGTTGATCGCGTCCTCGAGGCCGCCGGTGAAGCCTTCCCAGCGCACGTCCATGCCGATCTTCAGGAAGACGTTGACGATGCCGGTGTCCTGGCAGATCGGGCGGCGGCCGATGGCCGACATCTTCGAGTTGGTGAGGATCTGGGCCATCGCGTCCTTGGCCGCCGGGCTCTGCTCGCGCTCCCAGGCGCGCGCCAGGTGGGCGATGTAGTCGGCGGGGTGGTAGTAGCTGATGTACTGCAGGGCGCCTGCGATCGAATCGATCAGGTCCTGCTGGCGGATCGTGGTGGTCATCGTGGGTTTTCTAGAGAAGGTAACAGCGACAGCAACCCGGGATTATCCCGCGCTTCCTCGCCAAGCGTGGCAAAGCCCGGTAGTCTTCTATAACACTTGGACGCTCGGCACCGCCTTCGGGCACGCGCCACAGAGTGCAACGCCAGCAATCCATTGAGAATGGATATCATTCCCCGGTGGATTTTTTCCTCTCAACCCTCAGGAGACTTGTGGATGACGCAACCGGCTACGCGACAGGAACATGACACTTTCGGCCCCATCGAGGTGCCCGCCGACAGGCTCTGGGGGGCGCAGACGCAGCGCTCGCTGCTCAATTTCGACATCTCCGGCGAGCGCCAGCCGCGCGAGCTGATCCACGCGCTGGCGCTGGTCAAGCGCGTGTCCTCCCAGGTCAACCGCGAACTGGGCCTGCTCGAGGGCGCCAAGTCCGAAGCCATCATCGCGGCGGCCGACGAGGTGGTTGCCGGCCAGCACGAGGGCGAGTTCCCGCTGGTCGTCTGGCAGACGGGCTCGGGCACGCAGACCAACATGAACGTCAACGAGGTGCTGGCCAACCGCGCCAGCGAACTGCTGGGCGGGCAGCGCGGCGAGAGCCGGCTGGTGCATCCGAACGACGACGTCAACAAGAGCCAGTCGAGCAACGACGTGTTCCCCACGGCAATGCATGTCGCGGCCGTGCAGGCGCTGACGCACCAGCTGCTGCCGGCCATCGCCAAGCTGCAGGCCACGCTCGAGGAAAAGGCCAAGGCCTTCGACGGCATCATCAAGATCGGCCGCACCCATCTGCAGGATGCAACGCCGCTGACGCTGGGCCAGGAGTTCTCGGGCTACGCGGCGCAGCTGGCGCATGGCCAGGGCCATGTGCGCGCGGCCATTCCGCACCTGTGCGAGCTGGCGCTGGGCGGCACGGCCGTGGGCACGGGTTTGAATGCGCCGAACGGCTATGCGGGCGCGGTGGCGGCCGAGTTGGCGCAGCTCACGGGCCTGCCGTTCGTGACGGCGCCCAACAAGTTCGAGGCGCTGGCCAGCGTCGATGCGCTGGTGCATGCGCACGGCGCGCTCAAGACCCTGGCCGCGAGCTTGATGAAGATCGCCAACGACGTGCGCTGGCTGGCCAGCGGCCCGCGCAGCGGCATCGGCGAGCTGAGCATTCCCGAGAACGAGCCGGGTTCGTCCATCATGCCGGGCAAGGTCAACCCCACGCAGAGCGAGGCGCTGACCATGCTGGCGGCGCAGGTCATGGGCAACGACGTGGCGATCAACATCGGAGGTGCCTCGGGCAACTTCGAGCTCAACGTGTTCCGCCCGATGGTGATCCACAACTTCCTGCAGAGCGTGCGCCTGCTGTCGGACGGCATGCGCAGCTTCAACGACCACTGCGCCGTGGGCATCACGCCCAACGAGGATCGCATCGCCGAGCTGGTGCAGCGTTCGCTGATGCTGGTCACGGCGCTCAATCCCCACATTGGCTACGACAAGGCCGCCTATATCGCCAAGAAGGCGCACCGCGAAGGCACCAGCCTGCGCGAGGCGGCGGTGGCCAGCGGCCATCTGACGGGCGAGCAGTTCGACGCCTGGGTGGTGCCGTCGCAGATGGTGGGGAATACGGTGGGGTTTCATCAGGGGTGAGGCTGGCTTGGAGGGCTCGTTGAAGGTTGGACGGACCACTTCGTGGAATGACGTCCATGGCTCGACAGGCTCACCACGAACGGTTTTTTCCCGTTGTGAGTGTCCTCACACCGCCATGTCACCGAAGCCGAGGAAAAAAACCGTTCGTCCAGAGCCTGTCGAAGTATGAACGGCCCATCCACAAGAAAAGGGCGAACGGCGATGACGGGCATTGCTTCTGCTAAGGTGCCCCCTTGTTTCCGAAAGACATCCCATGCATTTCCCGCCCCTGCGCATCGCGCTGCTGACCTTCGCCGCGGCCCTTTCGGGCTGCTCCTATGTCAGCGAGATGCGCATGCCCTCGATGCCTTCGCTGCCCAGCTGGATCTCCAGCTCGACACCAGCACCCGTGGCGCCCGCGATGCAGCCAGCCGCACTGCAGCCCACCGACAAGACCGAGACCTGGCGCGGCACCTACCGCCAGCACGGCGATGCAGCGCGTTTCACCGAATGCCGCAGCGGCGCCGAAATGCCGGTGGCGCAGGCCGGCGACAAGGCGCTGCTCGATGCCGCCTATCTTGCCAGCCAGTCGGCGCCCGGCGCGCCGCTGCTGGTGGAAGTGCAGGGCCGCTGGGTGCTGCGCGCCCGCGCGGATGCTCCGCCATCGGCAAAGGAGCAGGAACTGGCGCTGCTGGTCGAGCGCTTTGTCTCGGTCTCAAGCCAAGGCTCGTGCGCAGGTTGGTGAAAGCCTCATGCCCGGCGTTCCAGTCCGGGCAGCCCCATGCCGAAGCGTTGGTTGAGATAGTGGATCGATGACTTGTAGGCCGCATCGGCCCAGCCCGAGCGCTGCGGGTTGTAGCCGTCGCTGACCAGCGCGACGTCCTCGCCCGGCAGCGGCTGCACGGCCCAGCGGAAGATGTCGCGGTTGCTGAAATGGTTACCGGAGCGCAGGTAATACCAGGCGTCGGGCCATTCGCGGAACACGGTCCGGCTGGGCGTGCCGATGTGCACCGGCCGCGTCACGCCGTTGTCGGCAAACAGATGGTTCAGGCCGATGGCGACCTCCCGCTCCAGTGCCTCGAGCGGGCCCTGCGCCAGCCGGGCCCAGAGATCGGCGCAGTCGGTCTGGTCGTTGTAGACCACGCGTATCGCGTTCTGCGTCGAGGCATATTCCTCCAGCGGGATCTCCACCGAGTTGATGCAGTGCCCCGTGGTCCAGGCGCGCCACACATGGCGCCCGTTGGCGGTGACGATGCCGCGCCACCAGGGCTCGCGGTACCACTGGGTGATGGTGGTGACGCGCACTCCGACCAGGGCCTGGAACTCGGCCTGGGCGCGGATGCTTTCGGCAATGCCGCCCTGGACCTGGCCCAACGCCACCGGCGGCAGCGCGATCACCAGCGTGCTGGCGGTGATGGCGCGCCGCGGCGTCTTGATGAGGTAGCCGGCGGGCGATTTGTCGATGGACTGCACGGCCTCGCCCAGATGCAGCTGCACCCCCAGGTCGCGCACGCGCTGCTCCATGCCACGCGTATAGGCCGACATGCCTCCCACCGGGTACAGGCTCTGGCAATGGCCGCTGGGGCAGATCGCGCCGGCATCGTTTTCCTCGTCGAGATAGTCGAGGTAGGCCTTGGCGCTGAGGTCGTATTCGTGATCGGCGCGGAAGCGGTAGGTGCCGTGCAGGAAGGCGCAGCCCTCAGCGCCGATGACCTTCTCGGCATAGGCGCGCAGATTCGGGTAATCGTCCACATGCCGGCGCTCGGGGCCGCGCAGCAGCTTCTCGTAGAGCTGGATCTCGTAGCCGCCGCGGCTGCGGTCCACGTCGAGCCCGGGAAACACGCGGATGAACTCGTCGTTGTTGGTGGCATACATGCCGCGCGTGAAGCCCAGCTCCTCGAGCATTTCGGGCTTCTGCAGGGGAATGCCCAGCTCCTCGGCCAGCTGCGTCAGCACGCTCTGGCCTTCCATGATGCGCCGCGCGCCGAGCTGCACGAAGGGGCCGGCGGCCTGTTCGTCGGATGCGGGAATATCGGACACGCGCCCGCCCAGGCAGGCGTCCTGCTCGAACAGGCACAGGCGCGGCCCGAAGCGTTCGGCCAGGCGCAGTGCCGTATGCAGGCCGGCCACGCCGCCGCCGATGATGGCGATGGCGCAATGCGCGGTGGTGTCGTCAGCGGCCAGCGCTGGCTGCGGCTGGGAAAGTTCTGCCGGGGCGGGCGCCACGGCGGCGGGGGCGTCCACTTCGCCGCCCAACAGAAGATGGCTCATGCCGAACATCCTTTCCTGGAGCTGCGGCAGTGTCTGCGCACCCGGCAGTCCAATCGGGAAAGTGTAGGGCGGCCCCGCGGCCGGGGCGGCGAAGGCTATGCCTGGCGCGAGGTTACTTGCCAGCCGCCGCCGCCTGGGCTTGCGCGATCCAGCCGTCGAAGGTGTCCTGGTGCGCCTCGATCCACCCCGCCACGTGGCGCTCGATGTCGCCCGGCTTGTTCTCGCCTTCGAACATGCGGTTGTTCTCGGCGTTGATGTCGTCGATCGGCAGCTGCATGATCTCGAACAGCTTGCCCGCCGCCGGGTTCTGCAGCGCCCATTGCTTGTTCGCCAGGATGTGCTGGCTGTTGGGCAGGAAGCCGTAGTTCTTGCCGTTGGGCAGCTTCGTGTCCTCGCCGCCCTGGGCGCCCGGGGTGGCGCTGAAGGGCACCTCCAGCCACATCACGTCGCTGCCGGGCTTGAGCTGGGCGCTGACCCAGAAGGGCGTCCAGGTGTAGTACAGGACGGGCTTGCCCGACTTGTAGCGCGAGATGGTGTCTGCGATCAGCGCCGAGTAGGTGCCCTGCTGGTGCGTGATGGTGCCGCGCAGCTGGAAGGCGTCGAGCTGGTGCTCGATGGCGGCCTCGCAGCCCCAGCCCGGGGTGCAGCCGGTCATGTCGGCCTTGCCGTCGCCGTTGGCATCGAACAGCGCGGCCAGCTTCGGATCCTTGAGCTGGCCGATCTGCGTGATGCCGTACTGCTCGGCGGTCTTCTTGTCGATCAGGTAGCCCTGGATGGCGCCGTCGGCAAAGGTGCCCTTGCGCGTGAGCTTGGCGTCGCCGCCGGCGTTCTTGTAGAAGCCTTCGTGCAGCGGAATCCAGTGGTTGGCCATGAAGGTCGCATCGCCGTTGGCGATGGCCAGATGCGCCGTGGGGTACTCGACTTCCTGCACCGGCTGCACGTCGTAGCCGAGCTTTTGCAGCGCCTTGACGACCAGCTGGGTCTGGAAGCTCTCCTCGGCGATGGAGCTCTTGAGCGGGAAGACCTTGACGCCCTTGCCGGGCAGCGCAGCGCCGCCCGAGTCCTGGGCTTGGGCCAGCAAGCCGAAGCCGGCCAGGCAGGTGGCCAGCAGCGCAGTGCGCAGGCGCGGGCGGGTGGGGAAATGGGACATGTGCGATTTCCTGTGTTCTGGGAGTGGCCCGGACGCGGCGGTCCGGGCAGGCCGCCATGGCGCAAGGCCATGGCGCGCGGGAGCGGGTCAGGCGCCGATGGCGTCGCCCATGGGGGCGGCCGATGCCGGGGCGCTGGCGCGGCTGCCGGCAGCCGCCGGCGCACGGCGCGCCGGGCGCAGCCGCAGCAGCCAGCCCAGCGGGCCGCGCTGGGTCCAGCGCTCGCCGCCGCGCTGGGACTTGCCCATGGCCTGGGTGATGCGGTCGAGTGCAATGGCCAGCAGCACGATGCCCAGGCCGCCGACGGTGGCCAGGCCCATGTCGAGGCGGCCGATGCCGCGCAGTACCATCTGCCCCAGGCCGCCAACGGCGATCATCGAGGCGATCACCACCATCGACAGCGACAGCATCAGCGCCTGGTTGATGCCGGCCATGATGGAGGGCATGGCCAGCGGCAGCTGCACCTTCCACAGCATCTGCAGGGGCGATGCGCCATAGGCGCGGCTGGCCTCGATCAGATCCGGGCGCACCTGGCGGATGCCCAGGTTGGTGAGGCGGATCAGCGGCGGCAGCGCGAACACGATGGTCACGATGACGCCGGGCACGTTGCCGATGCCGAACAGCATCACCACCGGCACCAGGTAGACGAAAGCCGGGGTGGTCTGCATCGCATCGAGCAGGGCCGCGTCCAGCGCTGCGCGCGGTCGCTGGATGCCAGCGCAATGCCCACGGGCAGGCCGATCAGGATGCAGAAGGCCAGCGAGGTCAGCACCAGCGACAGCGTGACCATCGCCTCGGGCCAGATGCCCAGCAGCGCGACGATGGCCAGCGAGACCAGCGTGCCCAGGGCAATGGCGCGGCCCGCGAACTGCCAGGCCAGCAGCACCATCAGGGCGATCATGACCATCGATGGCACGCTGGTGAGCAGGCCTTCGACGCCCGTCAACGTGGCATCGATGGGCGCGCGCACGGTCTGGAAAAACGGGCGGAAATGCGTGACGACCCATTCGAGGCCCTGGTTGATGCTGTCCTGCACCTGGGCCGAGTCGGCCATCCAGTGCTGCACGTCGAGCATCTGCGCCAGTGTGGCCGGGGCGTCGGCCTGGCCGTTCAGCGCATCATTGACCAGGCGCGGGCCGTCGAGCCAGTCGGTGTTGCCGGCGTCGAGCTGGCCGCTGTTGCCCAGCGTCCAGGGATCGGTGGCGACGGCGACATCGGGCACGTCGGCGGCGCTGCCGGAGGGCAGGTCGGTCAGCGGCATGGCGGACATGTCCATCACCGTGGAGTCGAGGGCGTCGGTGCTGACCTGGGCGACCTGCATGGGGGAGGAATGGTTGACGGTACTGCTCATGCGGCGCTCCCGGTGAGTTGAGTGGTCTGAGAAGGCGTTGCCGGCGGCAGCGGCGGCGTGTCGCGGTCGAGGAACTTGAGCAGCATGGTCTTGCTGACCACGCCCGCGAAGCGGCCATCGGGCTGCACCACGGGCAGCGCGCAGGGCGCGGCCGCGACCTGGCCGAACAGGTTGGCCACCGGTGCATCGACGGCAATCGAGGACACGTTGTCGAGGTACGCATGCTGCAGGCCCAGCGTGCCCACATGGCCGTCCAGCGCCTTGCGTAGCGATTCGGCCGAGACCGTGCCGAGATACTGCTGGCGCGGGTTCACCACATAGGCGAAATCGCGGTCCGAGTCCTCGATCATGCGCAGCGCCGGGCGGCAACCGCGGTCGGCGCGTTCGTTGACCACAGTGAGGGCGCGGCGCGCGATGTCGCCGGCCTTGAACACCGCCGCCGCATCGACGCCGCGGATGAAGTGGCGCACGTAGTCGTTGGCCGGGTTGCGCAGGATGTCGTCGGGCGTGCCGACCTGGATCACCTGGCCGTCCTTCATGATCGCGATGCGGTCGCCGATGCGCATGGCCTCGTCGAGGTCGTGCGAGATGAAGATGATGGTGCGGCGCTTGACCTGCTGCAGGCGCAGCAGCTCGGATTGCATCTCGGTGCGGATGATCGGGTCGAGCGCGGAGAAGGCTTCGTCCATCAGCAGGATCGAGGGGTCGGAGGCCAGCGCGCGCGCCAGGCCCACGCGCTGCTGCATGCCGCCCGACAGCTCGTCGGGGTAGCTCGCGCCCCAGCCGTCCAGACCCACCTGCTCCAGCGCGGCCTGGGCTGCGGCCTGCCGTTCGGCGCGGTCCACGCCGGCGAGTTCCAGCCCGAAGGCGGTGTTGTCGAGTACGCTCACATGTGGCAGCAGCGCAAACGACTGGAACACCATGGAGATGTCCTTGCGGCGCAGCGCGCGCAGCTCCTTGGGGCTGAGCGTGCCGATGTCGGTGCCGTCGACCAGGATGCGGCCGGCGGTGGGCTCGATCAGGCGGTTGAGCATGCGCACCAGCGTGGACTTGCCCGAGCCCGACAGGCCCATGATGACGAAGATCTCGCCGGCTTCGATCTGGAAGTCGGCGTCGAAGACGCCGATCGACTGGCCGGTGCGCGCCAGGATTTCCGCCTTGCTCAGGCCCTGTTCGACAAGCGCCAGCGCGTCCTGCGGCGCATTGCCGAATACCTTGAAGACATGATCGATGGTGATCTGTTTGGCCACTGTTTCTCTCTCCCTCGATTGGATTGAACACAGTCCAGCGCCTTGCATAAAGCGCTGGCGTGCATGGCCGAAGGCAGCACCTGATGCAGTGCCCGCTATAGGCGCGGGCATGGGCCGTGATGCATGTGCGCGGCACATGCGCCGGACCGGACGGTACCCGTCGGGACCGCAAGAGCCTGGCAAGACGCCGGGGCGTGGGGCGTGAAAACCTGTTTGCCATCGGCGATCCAGCGGTGGCGCGAAGCCACCCGGCTGGGCATCAGGACCACGATCGGCCCGATGACGGGGCTGCCAAGGCAACACCGCCTGAAGTGGATCGAAACGCTGAAAAACGCATCGATTACCTGCATGGCAGGTTGTAAACAAGCCTGTGATTCTATGAATTGAGTGCTTTTGTGTCAATAAATGGTTATTTTCACCTGTGCTATCACGCGTGCGTGATTCGCGCGCAAGGGCCGCGGCCGGGCGTAAAAAAACCCGCGCCGCGGATCGCGGGGCGGGTTTTTGCAGGGCGGCTGGCAGGCGTTCAGTGGCTGCGTTGGTGGTTGTTGCGCAGCAGGCGGTCGGTGAAGGCAATCGCCAGTGCGCTCAGCAGGAACGCGATATGGATCATCGTCTGCCACATCAGCACCTTGGGGTCGTAGTTGGCGGCGTTGATGAAGGTCTTGAGCAGGTGGATCGAGCTGATGCCGATGATCGACAGGCCGAGCTTGACCTTGAGCACCGTGGCATCGACATGGCTGAGCCACTCGGGCTGGTCGGGGTGGCCCTCGATGTTCAGCCGGCTGACGAAGGTCTCGTAGCCGCCGATGATCACCATGATCAGCAGGTTGGAGATCATGACCACGTCGATCAGCGCCAGCACGACCAGCATGATCACGGTCTCGTTCAAGCCGGTCAGCGGCGCGTCGGGCTTGTAGCCGATGCTCGTGACCAGCGCCTGCAGCGCTTCCTGGCTGCCGAACGCGGCCTCGATCAGGTGCCACAGCTCGAGCAGGAAGTGCCAGACGTAGACGCCTTGCGCCATGATCAGGCCCAGGTACAGCGGCACCTGCAGCCAGCGGCTGGCGAAGATGAAGGCGGGCAGCACACCCATCGCTGGCGTGGGCTTGGGGGAGGGGGTGGGGGAGTCCATGGCGTGTGGAAAGGCAAAGAAAGGGGTGCGCGATTGTATCGGTGCGCGCCCGCGCAGGGCGGCGCGGGGGGCCGGTGCTCCGGCGGCGCCGAGGGCCAATTGCCCGGGGCCCAAGTCAGTGACCTGTAAGACGGGCAGGCGACAGTCGCGGCACAATGGTCCGAGTTAGCCAAGGAGACACAACACACCATGAGCGCCTCGTCATCCGCGATTGAATCCGTGCTGGTTGAAAACCGCGTCTTTCCCCCGCCGCCGGCCTTTGCGCAGGCGGCGCGCATTTCCGGCATGCCCGCCTACCAGGCGCTGTGCGCCGAGGCCGAGGCCGACTACGAGGGCTTCTGGGCGCGGCTGGCGCGCGAGCACCTCGACTGGAACAAGCCGTTCAGCCAGACGCTGGACCGCTCCAACGCCCCGTTCTTCCAGTGGTTCGCCGATGGCGAACTCAACGCCAGCGCCAATTGCCTGGACCGCCACATGGGCACGCCCGTCGAGCACAAGACGGCGATCGTCTTCGAGGCCGATGACGGCACGGTGACCCGCCTGAGCTACCGCGAGCTGCTCGAGCGCGTGGGCCGCTTCGCCAACGCGCTCAAGGCCCAGGGCGTGCAAAAGGGCGACCGCGTGCTGATCTACATGCCGATGACCGTCGAGGGCGTGGTGGCGATGCAGGCCTGCGCGCGCATCGGCGCCACGCACAGCGTGGTGTTCGGCGGCTTCTCGGCCAAGGCGGTGCAGGAGCGCATCATCGATGCCGGCGCGGTGGTCGTTATCACCGCCAACTACCAGCTGCGCGGCGGCAAGGAGCTGCCGCTCAAGGCCATCGTCGACGACGCGCTGGCCTCGGGCGAATGCCCGAGCGTGCGCCGGGTGCTGGTCTACGAACGCACCGCCACGGCCTGCGCGATGACGCCGGGGCGCGACATCAGCTTCGACGAGGCGCTGGCCGGCCAGAGCACGGAATGCGCGCCGGTCGCGGTGGGCGCCGAGCACCCGTTGTTCATCCTCTACACCAGCGGCTCGACCGGCAAGCCCAAGGGCGTGCAGCACAGCACCGGCGGCTACCTGCTGTGGGCCAAGCTGAGCATGGAGTGGACCTTCGACCTGCGCGCCGACGACATCTTCTGGTGCACGGCAGACATCGGCTGGATCACGGGCCACACCTATGTCGCCTACGGCCCGCTGGCCGCGGGCGCGACGCAGATCGTGTACGAGGGCGTGCCCACCTACCCGGACGCGGGCCGCTTCTGGCAGATGATCGAGCGCCACCGCTGCACGATCTTCTACACCGCGCCCACGGCCATCCGTTCGCTGATCAAGGCCGCCGAGGCCGACGCCGCGGTGCACCCCGGACGCAGCGACCTGTCGAGCCTGCGCCTGCTGGGCAGCGTCGGCGAGCCGATCAACCCCGAAGCCTGGATGTGGTATCACCGCCATGTGGGCGGCGAGCGCTGCCCCATCGTCGACACCTTCTGGCAGACCGAGACCGGCGGCCATGTGATCACGCCGCTGCCCGGCGCGACGCCGCTGGTGCCGGGCTCGTGCACGCTGCCGCTGCCGGGCATCACCGCCGCCATCGTCGACGAGATGGGCAACGACATCGCCGACGGCACGGGCGGCATCCTGGTCATCAAGAAGCCCTGGCCCAGCATGATCCGCAACATCTGGAACGACCCCGAACGCTTCAAGAAAAGCTACTTCCCCGAGGAGCTCAAGGGCTACTACCTGGCCGGCGACGGCGCGGTGCGCAGCAGCGACCGCAGCTACTTCCGCATCACCGGACGCATCGACGACGTGCTCAACGTCTCGGGCCACCGCATGGGCACGATGGAGATCGAATCGGCGCTGGTGGCCAAGACCGACCTGGTGGCCGAGGCCGCCGTCGTGGGCCGCCCCGACGACGTGACGGGCGAGGCGATCTGCGCCTTCGTGGTGCTCAAGCGCGGCCGGCCCACGGGCGAGGAGGCAAAGCAGCTGGCCAAGGAGCTGCGCGACTGGGTGGCCAGGGAGATCGGCCCCATCGCCAAGCCCAAGGAAATACGCTTCGGCGACAACCTGCCCAAGACCCGCAGCGGCAAGATCATGCGCCGCCTGCTGCGCGCGCTGGCCAAGGGCGAGGCCATCACGCAGGACACCAGCACGCTGGAGAACCCGGCGATTCTCGAGCAGTTGGCCGAAAAAAATTGACACCCCCTGAGCCGCTCACGCCCTAGGCGGGCCCCGGCTTCCCCCTCTCATCCTTCGGTGGAGGGGGCGGCCCGCGCAGGGACGGCACCTTCGCTGCGGGGGGCCGCCTAGGTGCGGCCCTTGCTCGGCGCCCCCCTGCTGGATCGCGCCACTTTCATGGGTTGGGGTTTTTGCAAGGGTGTGAGGCTCGATATGCGGTGCAACGGTGATATGTAGGACGGCGCCACTCTTGCTGGAAAGGGCCACTCGGCAGGGCTTTGCATGGGTTACAAATGCAGGGCAGGCGGCCCACCCCGGGCCGCGCACCGACCGAGGAGAAGAACAGGCATGCATTTCCGAACCATCATCCTGGCCCTGATCGTGCTGGCCATCGCCGCGCTGGCGGCGCTCAACTGGCCGACGCTGGCCGCCTATTCCGCCGTCAACCTGGGCGTGACCACAGTGCAGGCGCCGCTGGGCGTGATCATGCTGGGCCTCACGGTGCTGCTGGCCATTTTCTTCATTGCCTATGTGCTGTCGCTGCAGACTTCGGTACTGCTCGAAACGCGCCGCCACAACAAGGAAATGCAGGCCCAGCGCGAGCTGGCCGACAAGGCCGAGGCCTCGCGCTTCACCGAGCTGCGCGCCGTGCTCGAAGCCCAGCATCTGCAGGGCCAGAACGCGGTGCTCGAACGCCTCGACACCATCGATGCCCGCGCCCAGGCGCGCGCCAAGGAGCTGGAGAACAGCAATGCCGCGTATATCGGCCAGCTCGAGCAGCAACTGCGCGACCGTCGCCCGGACGACCGCCTGTTCGTGCCTCCTTCGCGCGAATTCCCCTGAGCGCCAACGCGCTCGCGCCCATGAAAAAGCCGCCTCGAGGGCGGCTTTTCTGCGCGGAGACAGGCGCGATCACTTCTGCTGCATCACCCAGGCAGCGAGCTTCTTGGCATCGGCATCGTTCACCTGCGCGTTGGCGGGCATGGGCACGGGGCCCCAGACGCCGCCGCCGCCCTTGACGATCTTGGCGGCCAGCTTGTCGGTCGCATCCTTTTGATTGGCATACTTGGCCGCGACATCCTTGAAGGAGGGGCCCACGAGCTTCTTGTCGACGGCGTGGCAGGCCATGCAGTTCTTGGACTTGGCCAAGGCCAGGTCGGCCATGGCCGGGGCTGCCGCGCCGAGAGCCAGGGCCAGGGTGATCAGGGTGCGCTTCATCGTAAACTTTCCAGGGTGTCTTTGTTCTGCAGGAAATTGTAGTGGTGCATGCGCTTGGATGCGCCGCTGCGGACTTAGTTCCCGCAAGGAGTTGTGTATGTGGATGTTGCTGATTGCGCTGGTGCTGACCTTGTTGAGATTCCTGGAGGTCGGGCCGCTGGCCGCGGTGTCGTGGTGGTGGCTGCTGGTGCCCTACGGGATCACGGTGGCATGGTGGAGTTTCTCGGACGCGACGGGCCTGACCAAGCGCCGCGCCGCCGAGCGCGACGAGGCGCGCCGGCAAAGCCGCATCGAGCGGCAGAAGCAGGTGCTGAGTCCGCGCAAGCGGCGCTGAGCGCGCGCGCTCGCGCCTACCCCGCGGCGGGCGGCGGCAGGGCAGGTGCGACATAATTGGCGTCGTCCCACGTGCTTTCCCGCAACCATTTCAAGATCACCATGCCCGCATACCGTTCCAAGACTTCCACTGCCGGCCGCAACATGGCTGGTGCGCGCTCCCTGTGGCGTGCCACCGGCATGAAGGACGAAGATTTCAGCAAGCCGATCATCGCCATCGCCAATTCCTTCACCCAGTTCGTGCCCGGCCACGTGCATCTGAAGGACCTGGGCCAGCTGGTCGCGCGCGAGATCGAGGCCGCGGGCGGCGTGGCCAAGGAATTCAACACCATTGCCGTCGATGACGGCATCGCCATGGGCCACGACGGCATGCTGTATTCGCTGCCCAGCCGCGACATCATTGCGGACTCCGTGGAGTACATGGTGAACGCCCACTGCGCCGATGCGCTGGTGTGCATTTCCAACTGCGACAAGATCACGCCCGGCATGCTGATGGCCGCGATGCGCCTGAACATCCCGGTGATCTTCGTTTCGGGCGGGCCGATGGAGGCCGGCAAGGTGCGCCTGGCGAATCCGACGACGCACAAGATCGAGTTCAAGAAGCTGGACCTGGTGGACGCCATGGTGATGGCCGCCGACGACCAGTACACCGACGAGCAGGTGGCCGAAGTCGAACGCTCGGCCTGCCCGACCTGCGGCTCCTGCTCGGGCATGTTCACCGCCAATTCCATGAACTGCCTGACCGAGGCGCTGGGCCTGTCCCTGCCGGGCAACGGCACCGTGCTGGCCACGCATTCCGACCGCGAGCAGCTGTTCCTGCGCGCCGGCCGCACCATCGTCGAGCTGGCCAAGCGCTACTACGAAGGCAACGACGAGCGCGCGCTGCCGCGCTCGGTGGGCAAGAAGGCCTTCGAGAACGCGATCACGCTGGACATCGCGATGGGCGGCTCGACCAACACCATCCTGCACCTGCTGGCCATTGCCCAGGAAGCCGAGATCGACTTCGGCATGGCCGACATCGACCGCATGTCGCGCACCGTGCCGCAGCTGTGCAAGGTCGCGCCCAACACCAACAAGTACCACATCGAGGACGTGCACCGCGCCGGCGGCATCATGGCGATCCTGGGCGAGCTCGACCGCGCCGGCCGCCTGCACACCGACGTGCCCACGGTCTACGGCGCCTCGCTCAAGGACGCGCTGGACGAATGGGACATCGCGCGCGCGCCCAGCGAGGCGGTGCAGACCTTCTACAAGGCGGGCCCCGCCGGCATCCCCACGCAGGTGGCATTCAGCCAGAGCACGCGCTGGCCCAGCCTGGACCTCGACCGCGCCGAGGGCTGCATCCGCTCCTACGACCATGCGTTTTCCAAGGAAGGCGGCCTGGCCGTGCTGACGGGCAACATCGCGCTGGACGGTTGCGTGGTGAAGACCGCGGGCGTCGACGATTCGCTGCTGGTGTTCGAAGGCCGCGCCCATGTGACCGAATCGCAGGACGAAGCGGTGGAGAACATCCTGGCCGACAAGGTTGTGGCCGGTGATATCGTCATCGTGCGCTACGAGGGCCCGAAGGGCGGCCCGGGCATGCAGGAAATGCTCTACCCGACCAGCTACATCAAGTCCAAGGGCCTGGGCAAGGCCTGCGCGCTGCTGACCGACGGGCGCTTCTCGGGCGGCACCTCGGGCCTGTCGATCGGCCACTGCTCGCCCGAAGCGGCGGCTGGCGGCGCCATCGGCCTGGTGCAGGATGGCGACCGCATCCTGATCGATATCCCGAACCGCGCGATCAACGTGCTGGTCAGCGACGAGGAGCTCGCGCGCCGCCGCGAGGCGCAGAACGCCAAGGGCTGGAAACCCGCCAAGCCCCGCCCGCGCAAGGTGTCGGCCGCGCTCAAGGCGTATGCCAAGCTGGTGATGTCGGCGGACAAGGGGGCGGTGCGGGATCTGTCGTTACTGGACTGAGCTCGCAAACCGGAACCGTTCTCCCTGGGCTTTCCAAAGCGCTTGTTGACGCGTGGGCCGACAAGCCGTTCGTCCTGAGCCTGTCGAAGGATGAACGGCCCGCGTTCCAGGCATGAGGACAGGCCGTCCATGGTTCGACAGGCTCGCCACGGTTAGGGAGCAGGCTCACCATGAACGGTGAAAGGTAGGCCCACCACGAACGGCTCAGGCAGTGCCCCGTTCACGCAACTTTCACAGCCCCCGCCCGCGCCTACGGCACAATCAGTGCCATGCTCATCTACCCCCAAATCGACCCCGTCGCGCTGCAGCTCGGCCCCATTGCCGTGCACTGGTACGGCCTTACCTATCTGGCCGCCTTCGGCCTGTTCCTGTGGCTGGGCACCCGGCGCCTGCGGCATCCGCCGTTCTCGCGGCTCACGGGCGAGCAGGCCTGGTCGCGCAAGGACGTGGAGGACATCCTGTTCCTGGGCGTGGTCGGCGTGGTGATCGGCGGGCGCCTGGGCTACTGCCTGTTCTACAAGCCCGGCTACTACCTGTCGCATCCGCTGGAGATCTTCGCGGTCTGGCAGGGCGGCATGTCTTTCCACGGCGGCTTGCTGGGCGTGCTGGGCGCGATGACCTGGTTTGCGCGTTCGCGCCGCCGCCCCTGGCTGCAGGTGGCCGACTTCGTCGCGCCCTGCGTGCCCACCGGCCTGGCGGCAGGGCGCATCGGCAATTTCATCAATGGCGAACTCTGGGGGCGCTTTGCCAGCCCGGACCTGCCCTGGGGCATGGTGTTCGCGCACAGCGGCTCGATGCAGCCGCGCCATCCCTCGCAGATCTACCAGTTCCTGCTCGAAGGCCTGCTGCTGTTCGCGCTGCTGTGGCTATATGCGCGCAAGGAGCACCGCCAAGGCCAGGTGGCGGCGGCGTTCCTGGTTGGCTACGGCCTGCTGCGCTTCATCGCCGAATATTTCCGCGAACCCGATGACTACCTGGGCCTGCTGTCGATGGGCCTGAGCATGGGCCAATGGCTGTGCCTGCCGATGATGGCGGCTGGCGTGCTGCTGTGGCTGTGGGCGCAGCGCCAGCCGCAGCCCCAACCGCAACGTCCTGCCTGAAGCGTCGCCCAGGCGACAGCCGGCAGCCCGGGGCAGGGCAACCCATAATGGCGTGAGGGCCATGAGGATGCGATCCTCTGCCTCATCTGTCACCCGAGGACCTGCTGCATGAACCTGGCATCTGGATGGATTGCGCGTGGCGTGTCCAGGCTGCGCACCCCGCGACTGGCACCCGCGCCAGCCGCGCAGGCGCCCCCCGCGCCGCGTTCGACGCACGAGCGCCTCAAGGCCTCGCTGCGCCGTGGCACCGAGGCGCTGGCGCCGCGCGTGCTGCGCCGGCTGATGGACGATCTGCTGGCGGCCTCCGCGGAGCAGGCCAGCGAAGTCGAAGGCGGGCGCCGCGCCAAGGATGTCATCGACTGGTATGCCGCGGCCTCGCCCGAGGCGCGCCAGGATCTGTGGCTGCTGATCTGCGAGCAGTTCGGCCCCGATGCCGAGCGCCTGCAGCGCGCGCGCCAGCACTTCGACCAGGCCGAGTCCGCACTCGAGCGCAGCCAGGCCGAGATCGCGCTGCGCCGTGCGCTGGCTTCGGCGCGCACGCGGCTGCTGCAGCGCTTTGCCGTGCCGGCGGGGGGCATGCGCTTCCTGCTCGATCTGCGCGCCGAACTGCTGGCGCTGCCGCGCGCCGACCAGCGTTTCGCGGCGCTCGATGCCGAGCTCGAGCATCTGTTTTCCACCTGGTTCGACGTGGCCTTCCTGGAGCTCAAGCGTCTGAGCTGGGACTCTCCGGCATCGCTGCTCGAGAAGCTGATCCAGTACGAGGCGGTGCACGACATCCGCAGCTGGGCCGATCTGAAGAACCGGCTGGACAGCGACCGCCGCTGCTATGGCTTCTTCCACCCGCGCCTGCCGGGCGAGCCGCTGATCTTCGTCGAGGTGGCATTGGTCGACGACCTGTCCGACAGCATCACGCCGCTGCTCGACGAGAGCGCGGCCACGGCCGACATCAGCCGCGCCACCACCGCCATCTTCTATTCCATCAGCAACACCCAGGCGGGACTGCGCGGCGTGAGCTTTGGCGACTCGCTGATCAAGCATGTCGCGCAGACGCTCAGCGCCGAGTTCCCGCGCCTGCGCACCTTCGCCACGCTGTCGCCGATACCCGGCTTCCGCAGCTGGCTGGCCAAGCACGGCACCCCGCTGCTGGCGCGCATGGGCGACAAGCCGCGCAGCGAATTGGCGCGGGCACTTGGCGTGGAGCCCCAGGCGCAGCTCGATGCCGCGCTGCTGCTGCAAGCCGCCGAGAAGGCCGCGCAGCTGCCCGAGCAGTCGCCGGTGCGCCGCGCGCTGCTGTGGTGCGCGGCGCACTACCTGGGCAAGGAAAGCCACAACGGACGCCCGCTCGACCCCGTGGCGCGCTTCCACCTGGGCAACGGCGCGCGCGTCGAGCGCCTGAACTGGGGCGGCGATCCGTCGGCCAAGGGCGAGAAGCAGTCCTTCGGGCTGATGGTGAACTACCTCTACGACCTCAAGAAGATCGACAAGCACCGCGGCCTGCTGGCGCAGGGCCGGCTACCGGTATCACGCGACATAGAGATGCTGATGAAGGGCTGAAGTCGCAGCGCGCCGAACAACAACCACCAGGGGACACAAGCGATGGCGGATATCTCTTTGCAACGCCGCGATGCACTGCGCGCGGCCGCCGCGGCCATGGTCGCAGTGACGGGCCACAGCTGGGCGCAGAACCCAGGCTCGCCGGCATGGCCGACCAAGCCGGTGAATCTCGTCGTGCCCTTTCCCGCGGGCGGCGGCACCGATGCCTTTGCGCGCCCGCTGGCGGCGCAGTTCGCCAGGAGCACCGGCAAGACGCTGGTCATCGACAACCGCGGCGGCGCCGGCGGCACCGTGGGCGCGAGCTTCGCCGCCAAGGCGCCCGCCGATGGCTACAACTATTTCATGGGCGGCACGCACCATGTGATTGCGCCCTCGGTCTACGCGCGCCTGGACTATGACCTCGAGCGCGATTTCATCCCGCTGGCGCTGCTCGCCAGCGTGCCGCAGGTGGTCGTCGTCAACCCGCGCACCGTCACCGCCAAGACCATCCAGGAGTTGATTGCCGAGCTGCGGCGCAAGCCCGGCAGCTTCAACTATGCCTCGGCCGGCGCGGGCACCTCGCACCATCTCGCGGGCGAGCTGTTCAAGCTGCAGAGCAACACCTTCGTCACGCACATTCCCTACCGCGGCGCGGGCCCGGCGCTGCAGGACCTGATCGCCGGCAATGTCGACATGATGTTCGACGGCCTGGGATCCTCCGCCGCGCATATCAAGGGCGGGCGCATCAAGGCGCTGATGGTGTCGGGCACGAAGCGCAACCCTTCTCTGCCCGATGTGCCATGCGCTGCCGAAGTCGGCCTGCCCGACTACACCGTGACCACCTGGTACGGCATGTGGGCGCCCAAGGGCACGCCGGCCGAGCAGCAAGGCCAGATGATCGAGGAACTGCGCCGCCTGGGCCAGAACCCCGAACTCAAGGCCATCTGGGCGCAAAATGGCGCGGAGTACGGCGCGCTGACCAAGGAGCAGTTCGCGGCCATGGTCACGGGTGAAATCAAGCGCTGGGCCCAGGTGGTGAAGGCTTCGGGGGCGAAGGTGGAGTAGGAGCTGCCCGAGAGACGTATAGAACCGTTCGTCCTGGGCCTGCCTGGTCGGCCCCGTCGAAGGATCGAAAGACGTCCAATTGAAAGAGACCTCCATGGTTCGACAGGCTCACCACGAACGGTTTGGCCCGTTGGTTCGACAGGCTCACCACGAACGCTTTGAGCCGTTCGTCCTGAGCCTGTCGAAGGATGAACGTCCTTCCCTACAGTAAAGAGAACGTATGCCAAGTTCCTCCAATAGATGACCGGTGAAATAAAAATCCTCCCCCCCGATCCCTTCGGCATCGTCCGCGTGCAGCTGCACCACCCCGGCAAGCGCAACGCCATGTCCGTGCAAATGTGGCATCAGCTGCGCGCAGCCTTCGCGTCTTTCCAGGGTGACCAGCAATTGCGCTGCATATTGATCGAAGGCAGCGCCGAATCCGGCGAGGCCGCCTTCTGCGCCGGCGGCGATATCTCCGAATATCCGGCCTTCCGCTTCGACCCTGCGGCACTGCGCGATTTCCACGAGAACGCGGTATGGGGCGGCCTGTCGGCCATGCTGGACTGCGAGGTGCCGATCGTTGCAGCCATTGCCGGCGCCTGCATGGGCGCGGGCGTGGAGATCGCGGCCTGCGCCGATCTGCGTCTGGCCGCGCAATCCGCGCGCTTCGGGGCGCCCATCGCCCGCCTGGGTTTTCCCATGGCGCCGCGCGAAGCGGCGCTGGTGGCCACCGCGGCAGGTGCGCTCACGGCACGGCAGATGCTGCTGGAAGCCGCCACCTTCAGCGCCGCCGAGATGGCGCAGCGCGGCTTCGTCGGCACCGTGGTCGAAGATGCCGAGCTGCCATTCGCCGCGCACTCCAGCGCCCGGCGCATCGCGGCGCTGGCGCCGCAAGCCGCGCGGCGCAACAAGCAGATCCTGCGCGCGCTGCTGGCCGCGCCCCTGGCCGCGGCGCAGCAGCTCGCCGGGCAGGGCCGGCACGGCCTGCCCGGCGAAGATATCTATGCCTATGCCGATGGGGCCGAGCACCGCGAGGGCATTGCCGCCTTCCTGGCCAAGCGCGCCCCGGTCTTTTGAAACTTCAGCAAACTTGGATTCCCATGCCTTCCGACGACAATCTGTTCACCGCCTTGCGTGCCGCGTTTCCCGCGGACCTCGATGCCACGGCCATCGAAGCCATCGCTGCCGATGGCCAAAGCCGCCACTACAGCTGGCGCGATCTCGAGCAGGCCAGCGCGCGCATCGCCAATCTGCTCGATTCGCTGCAGCTGCCGCCGCGCAGCCGCATCGCGGTGCAGGTCGAGAAGTCGGTCGAGGCACTGCTGCTGTACCTCGCGACGCTGCGCGCCGGCCATGTGTTCCTGCCGCTCAACACCGCCTACCAGAGCGCAGAGATCGAGTATTTCATCGCCAATGCCGAGCCTGCGGTGGTGGTCTGCGCGCCAGCCAACTTCGGCTGGGTCTCGAAGATCGCCTTCAAGGCCGGAACGCACGCGGTGTTCACGCTGGGCGAGGACACCAGCGGCAGCCTGCTCGAGCGCGCCGCGCACCACAGCGATGCGCACGCGCCCGCGGCCAGCACGGCCGATGACCTCGCCGCCATCCTCTACACCAGCGGCACCACGGGCCGCAGCAAGGGCGCGATGCTCTCGCACGGCAACCTGCTGAGCAACGCGCAGGTGCTCAAGGACTACTGGGGCTGGCGCCCGGGCGACGTGCTGATCCACGCGCTGCCGATCTTCCACGTGCATGGGCTGTTCGTCGCCATCCATGGCGCGCTGCTCAACGGCAGCAAGATGATCTGGTTCGCGAAGTTCGATCCCGCGGCGGTGATCGCGCGCATGCGCGACGCCACCGTGTTCATGGGCGTGCCCACGCTCTATGTGCGCATGCTGGCCGACGCGCGCCTGACGCGCGAAGCCACGCAGCACATGCGGCTGTTCATCTCGGGTTCGGCGCCGATGCTGCCCGAAACCCACCAGGCCTGGCAGCAGCGCACCGGCCACACCATTCTCGAGCGCTACGGCATGAGCGAGACCATCATGCTGACTTCCAACCCCTGCGCCGCCGAGGCGGGCGAGCGCCGTCCCGGCACCGTGGGCTTCGCGCTGCCGGGCGTGCAGGTACGCGTGCTCACCGATGCGGGGCAGGCCGCAGCCGTCGATGAGATCGGCAATATCCAGGTGCGCGGGCCCAATGTCTTCAGCGGCTACTGGCGCATGCCCGAGAAGACCGCCGAGGAATTCACCGCCGATGGCTGGTTCAAGACCGGCGACGTGGGCCGCTTCGATGCGCTGGGCTATCTGAGCATCGTCGGGCGCAGCAAGGACCTGATCATCTCCGGTGGCTACAACGTCTATCCCGCCGAAGTCGAGAGCTTCATCAACGAAATGGCCGGCGTGGCCGAAAGCGCGCTGGTCGGTGTGCCGCATCCGGACTTCGGCGAGGTCGGGGTGGCGGTGGTGGTGCCCAAGTCCGGCGCCGAAGTGCAGCCCCAGGCGCTGCTCGATGCGCTCAAGGGGCAGTTGGCGAACTTCAAGATTCCCAAGCGCTGCTTCGTCGTGCCGGAGCTGCCGCGCAACACCATGGGCAAGGTGCAGAAGAATCTGCTGCGCGCGCAGTACCAGGAGCTGTTCGGCGCCTGATCGCTGCGTTCAGCGCAGGACCAGCACGGGAACCGTCGAATGCGTCAGTACATGCTGGGTCTCGCTGCCCAGCAGCAGGCGCTTGAGGCCCTTGCGGCCGTGCGAGGCCATGACGATCAGGTCGCAGGCGTGCTCCTTGGCCACGTCGATCAGCGTCTCGGCTACCAGGTCGGATTTCATCACGCTGGTCGTCACCACCACGCCGCGGGCCTCGCCCGTGGCCTGGATGTCGTTGAGCGACTGTTGCGCGCTGTGCACCCACTGGTCCTCGATGCGCTTCACGTCCTCGAGGCTGGTGTAGTCGCCGCCCTCAAGGAAACTGCGCGTATACAGCGGCACCACCTTGACGACGACGACGCTGGCCTTGCACAGCGCCGCCAGCGAGAGCCCGCTTTCCACCGCCTGTTCGGACAGCGGCGAGCCATCGGTGGCAATGAGAATGCGTTGGTACATAGGGCCTCCTTGAAAGAAACGTGGCTGGATCGCAGACAAAGCTTATCTGCGTTTGGGCGATTGATGAACAGCAGGGCGCACGGAAAACACTTCGATGGGTGGAGATATAGGCCGCCCATGCGCACCCTTTGCGCCCCTCCGACGCGCGCAAGGACCCGCGGCGTGCCAGGCGCCGCCGGCTTGATGCATTGGTTGCGTCGAAACGCGTCGAGGCGCGGCTTTTTTGTTGCATCATTTGCATCCGTATTGGCAAAACATCGGCACCGGTAACCAGATGCACGTTGGCGCTAAAGAAGTGGTCATAATTGCCGAAACAATTGGACAGTTGTGCAACCTTTTGTACGGTATCGCTTTCAAGTGTGAATTCTTCTGTCCTGATCAATCCGCAAGCTTTGCGGCTAGGCATGTACATCCAGCTGGAAGTCGGCTGGATGCGCCATCCCTTTCCCGTCAACAGCTTCCGTATTGTTTCCGATAGCCAGCTCCGGACCCTGCAGGCGCTGGGGCTCGAGGCCATCCGTTATTTTCCCGATCGAAGCGATATCGTGCCTGCCGAGGACACGGCGCCTGCCGCTGCAGCGCAGGACGCGCAGCGCGCCGAGGCCGCATCCGCAGGCGAGGCTCCCGCGGCTGCCGATCCCGCACCGGCTGCGCAGCCTGCGCTGTGGCAGCGCTGCAATGAGCGCTTTCGCGGCGCCGCGCGCGATTACCTGCGGGTCTTCGCCAGCGCCGGCACGGAGCCGGCACAGGCGCTGGAGCTGTGCGACAGCATGGTCCAGAGCTATCTGCACGACGTGCTGCCCGCGGGCGACCTGGTGATCCGCCTGCTGTCCGAAGGCTCCGGCAACCGCCAGGCCGAACATCCGATCAATGTCACGGCGCTGTGCCTGCTGCTGGGCCGGGCCCTGGGCATGGAGCCGGCGCAGCTGCACGAACTGGGCACGGCGGCCTTGCTGCATGACATCGGCAAGGACAGCACTCCCGGCACCGCGCCGCTCACGCGCGAACAATACGAGCGCCACGTCGGGGATTCGGTGGCGCTGGCGCTGGGCATGGGTGTGTCCAGCGATGTGCTCACGGCCATTGCCCAGCACCACGAATTTGCCGACGGCAGCGGTTTTCCGCTGCACCTGATCGACGAGGACCTGAGCACGACCGGCAAGGTGCTGTGCCTGGTCAATGCCTACGATCGGCTTTGCAATCCGGAATTCGCGCGGGGCGGGCTGACGCCGCACGAGGCGCTGTCGCAGCTCTATGCCCAGTTCCGCGAACGCTTCGATCCGGCGATGCTGCGGGTATTCATCCGCATGATGGGCGTGTACCCGCCAGGCTCGGTGGTGCAGCTTGCGGACGGGCGCTACGCGATGGTGGTTTCGGTCAACAGTTCGCGCCCGCTCAAGCCCGAGCTGCTGGTGTACGACGCCAGCGTGCCGCTGGCGCAGGCAAAGCCGCTGAATCTGGAGCAATGCCCGGACATCAGCATCCGGCGCAGCCTGCGCCTGGACCAATTGCCGCGCGAGGCGCTGAGCTATCTCTCGCCGCGCCAGCACATCTGCTATTTCTTCGAACGTGCGGTGGAGCCTTGCCAGCCATGAACCAGCCATTGCAAGCCCTCTGGCACCAGACGCTCGATGCGCTGCTCGAGGCGGTGTGGCTGATCGATGAGGACACGCTGTGCATCCGCTTTGCCAACCGTGCAGCGCAGCGGCTGACGGCCTATGACCGCGAGGACATGCAGGGCATGCCGGTGCAGGCGCTGGCCGCCACGCCGCAGGACCTGTGCCTCTGGGAAGACGCCAGCCAGTGGCGCAATGGCTCGCAGACGCTGACGCAGGTGCAGTGCCGCGACGGCACGCTGCGTCCGGTGGAGCAGCGCGTCGAACGCATCGACTGCCCCCTGGGTGGCGAGAACGGCTGGATCATGCTGAGCATGCTGGACCGCAGCGAGCAGGCGCACACCGAGCAGGAACTCGAGGGCCTGCTGTCGGACCTGCGCGCCACGCTCGACTCCACGGCCGACGGCATGCTGGTGTGCAGCCAGGATGGCGGCATCCGCGCATTCAACCATCGCCTGGCCGCCATCTGGGGGCTGCCGCAGCACATGCTGGTCCAGCGCAACGATGCCGGCATTCTCGAGTACATGGCCGCCAAGGTGCGTGACCGCCAGGCCTACCTGCTGCGGCTCGAGCAGCTTCAGCGCCAGCCGCTGCTCGAGAGCACCGACGTGCTGGAGCTCGAGAGCGGGCACATCATCGAGCGGCGCTCCGTGCCCCAGCTCAAGCGCGGCGCGCCCATCGGCCGCATCCACAGCTTTCGCGACATCACGCACGAGGTGGAGGTGCAGGCCGGCCTGAAACTGGCGGCGCGGGTGTTCGACTGCAGCCTGGATGCCATCTTCATTGCCGATGCCGCGCACCGGCTGGTGCGCGCCAATCCCGCCTGCCTGCGGCTGATGGGCGAGGGCGACTGGGCGGGGCGCGATGTGCGGGAGCTGTTCGGCAGCAGCGCTCCGGCCGACTGGTATGCGGCCGCAGCGCAGGAATGGCGCGGCGGCGGCTTCTGGCAGGGCAACCTGTGGCTCGAGCAGGGCGGGCAGCAGCGCTGCGCCGTACGGCTGTCGTGGGTGGCGCTGCGCGATGCGCAGGACATGGTCTTCCAGACCATTGGCTTCATGCGCGACCTGACGCAGCAGCGCCAGGCGCAGCAGCGCATCGAGGAGCTGGCCTTCAGCGACGCCCTCACGGGCCTGCCCAACCGCCTGTGCCTGTCCGCCCATGTGGAGCGGGCGCTGGCGCGCGCGGCGGACGGCCATGAGGTGTTCGCGATCCTGTTCATCGACCTCGACCGTTTCAAGATCATCAACGATTCGCTGGGCCACCAGTTTGGCGACCGCGTGCTGAAGCTGGTGGCCGAGCGGCTGCAGGGCTGCCTGCGCGCGGCCGACATGCTCTGCCGACTGGGCGGCGACGAATTCGTGCTCTACCTCGAGGGCTGCGACGAAACCCTGGCGGCCAGCGTGGCGCAGCGCATCCTGCGCGAGATGCTGCGTCCCTTCCTGCTGGATGGGCTGGGTTTCTCGGTGCAGTGCAGCATCGGCGTGTCCCAGTACCCCCACCACGGCCATACGCTCGACGAGCTCATCATGCAGGCCGATACCGCGATGTACCGGGTCAAGGAGCGCGGCCGCGGGCATTACAGCTTCTACCAGCCGCAGATGAACTCCGGCCTGCTGTCGCGCATGAAGCTCGAGCATGCGATGCGCCAGGCGCTGGAGCACGGCCGCATGGCGGTCTATTTCCAGCCGCAGGTGCATATAGGCAGCAACCGCATCGTCGGGGCCGAGGCCCTGCTGCGCTGGAACGATCCCGAATTCGGCATGGTCTCGCCCGGCGTGTTCATCCCCATGGCGGAGGAGTCGGGCTACATCGTGACGCTGGGCGCCTGGGTGCTCGAGCAATCGATTTGCGAAGCCGTGCGCTGGAGCGTTGGGGGGCGGCCGCTGAAGGTGTCGGTCAATGTCTCGGCGCTGGAGTTCCGCCAGCCCGACTTCGTCGAGCGGCTGCAGCAGCTGCTGTCGCGCCACGGCCTGCAGGCGCACCTGCTGGAGCTGGAGCTGACGGAAAGCATCCTGCTGCAGGATGCCCACGAGATGGCGGCACGCGTGCGCTCCATCGCCGAGCTGGGCGTGGGGCTGGTGATCGATGATTTCGGCACCGGTTATTCCAGCCTGGGCTATCTCAAGAAACTGCCGATCGCCAAGATCAAGATCGACCAGTCCTTCGTGCGCGGCCTGCCGCAGGACCCGGGCGACCGGGCCATCGTCAGCGCGATCATCAGCATGGGCAAGGCGCTGGGCACGGAGGTCGTCGCCGAGGGCGTGGAGACCAGCGCGCAGCGCGATTGTCTGCAGTCGCTGCAATGCCAGTTCTTCCAGGGATTCCTGTGTTCGCCCGGTTTGCCGGCCGAGGCTTTCGACGCCCGCATGCGTGAAATGGGTGTGCTGCAGGAAGACGACTGGCACTGCGGCGTGGTGGCCGACTCCGCCCTGCGCCTGCAAAGCGGCAGCCCGGAACGCCAGTAGCGTCCAGCCGCCGCAGGGCCTTTGCCACGCGGCGCCGCATTCGCCTGGCGCGGCCTGATGCAGCGCCGCGGGCGGCTGTCCCTGAGCAGAGCACTGCCGGAGCGACAGGGCCATCCAACGGGATTCTATTATCCTGATTTATCGGTTTCTGCTATTTGATAATCAAAAACAATTGATTTATATGCTTTGTTGCGAGTGTAGGTGAAAGCCGACTGGCATAAAACTTCATATCCCACATCTGCCAATTGCACTGCGGAATACATTGAATGCACATCTCGCTTTCGGGTGAATGTGTTTTCAATTCAGCGGGCTGTGCTTCAGAACCGCGTAGATAAAAAGGATTTTGTATGAACGAAGATCGAGTTTCAGGAAACTGGAAACAATTCAAGGGCAAGATCCGCGAGCAATGGGGCAAGCTTACCGATGACGACCTTGATGTCGTTGCCGGCAAGCGCGACCAATTCATCGGCAGGATCCAGGAGCGCCAGGGAGTGGCCAAGGAAGAGGCCGAGACCCAGCTGCGCGACTGGCAACAGCGCAATCCCGATTTCCGTTTCGACGAATAACGGTCTTTTTCGACATATTCCGTGCCAGGCATCAAGGGTGCATTCAAAGCTTGAATGCATATTCCCTGCCTGTCATGATCACAAGGAGATAATCATGAACTTCAAACAAAAACTCACCGCCATCGCTGCCGTTGCCTGCATGTCTTCGGTATTCGCCGCCACGCCTGCCGAGCACAAGGCCGCCAAAGACCAGATCAGCGCCGACTACAAGGCTGCCAAGGCCCAGTGCGACACCCTGTCCGGCAATGCCAAGGATGTCTGCGAGAAGGAGGCCAAGGGCCGTGAAAAGGTGGCCGAGGCCGAACTCGAGTACCGCGCCGATGCCAGCGAGCGCAACCGCCACAATATCGCCAAGGCCAAGGCCGATGCCGAATACGATGTGGCCAAGGAAAAGTGCGATGACCTGAAGGGCAATGCCAAGGACGTCTGCGAAAAGGACGCCAAGGCGGCGCACGTCAAGGCCACGGAAGCTGCCAAGATGAACACTTCCGGCAACGTGGGCCCCATGGGCAACGCCGGCACTGCGGCCATGCCGGCTGCAACCCAGCGCGGCACTACCACGGCTCCCGAAGCGCGCCGCGACGCCAGCCAGGAAAAAGTGCGCGAAGCCGAATACAAGGCCGCCCGCGAGCGTTGCGATGCACTGAGCGGTGACGTCAAGGACAAGTGCGTGGCCGACGCCAAGCGCATTCACGGCCAATAAATCCCGAGCTGATGCGCAGCGGGGCCTGAATCCGCTGCTTCAAGCCGCAGTCGCGCAGGGCGCGATTGCGGCTTTCTTGCGTATGCACCCCGCTGCGCTTGCTGCGGCGCGGCAGGGGGGTGATGGCTGCGGATGCCTGCCGGGACCGCGAAAAGCCCACGTGCATGGAGCGGCAAGCCAATGAAAACGGGCCGTGCAATGCACGGCCCGTCAGGGAAATTGGGTGTCTGCAAATTCCACCAGACCGGCATCCTGAACCGGGGTTCAGGTGGGCAAGGGCAGCTTGACGTTGGGTTCATCTGACGCGAGACGATCACGCTCACCAAGCGATGTACCAAGCCCGGGCTCAATGAGCATTGGTTCAAGGAAATATAAAGCCCAGCAGATTTGCAGACGACTTCATTGTAATGTGGATGCGCCAAGCTCGCCGCCGCAGGCGCAAATTTTTACAGCAGTTGCGGATCGTCTTCAAGCGCCTGGTCAAGGCGCTCGAGCAGAGCCACGATGCGCTGCGCGTCTTCCTGCTGCTGGATCATGGCCGCCTGCACCAAGGCGTCTTCGGCAGCAGTCGTCTCGACCGCCACCGGCTCGGCGACAACGGGAGCAGGAGCTGGCATGCGCTCTGCCGTGACGATGTCGAAAGCCATGTTGAGCGCGGTCAATACCGCCACGCGTTCACGCGAACGCACCTTGCCGGCGTCGCGAATGCGGGCCATAGTGTCGTTGACACGGGCCACGGCCTCGAGCAGGCGTTCCTCGTGTCCCTCGGGGCAGGTCAGGAGATAGTTCTGATGCAGGATCTGCACGTCAAGCTGCTTCATGTGCCGGCCTTTTCATTGCTGGGCAGGCGCTCGATCAGGGCATCGACACGGGCACGCGCGGCGCTCAGCCGCGAGCGCAGCGAATCGCGTTCCTGGGTCAGGGCCGCGACCTGTTCGGCCAGCAGGGCATTGGTGCGCTGAAGCTCCTCGTGGCGCAACAGAAGTCGCTCCACGCGGTCGGATATGAGGTCGAGGGGGGACGGGGCAGACATAGGAGGTCCAATTGTAGAACTTGCCGGCTGGAGATAGGCGTAAAAAAGCGTTCCTCCGGCCTGCGGGCGTGTGGAATATGCTTTGTCCTACAGCCTCGGAAGCATGCAAGTGCTCGCCAACTTGGGTCCTGCGTGGCTGGCATGAATCGGCAGCCAGGGCCGCACCGACGCCACTCGCGGCTACAATGGCCGGCGTTGGTGCTCATGCGTCCGCCTCCAGGATGCATAGTTCAACGGGAAGCAGGGAGGATGCGGCGCGCGGGCGCCGCTTTCGTGCCTGCGCTGCCCCCGCAACGGTCAGCGGATGAGCGTTTGCCCGCTCGGCTCTTCTTCACCGGCCACTGGCATCGCGCTGGGAAGGCCTGCAAGAGCTTCGCTCCGCCCAGCCCGGATACCGGCCAACGAAGTGCATCCGCCATGCCTGCATCGCGGATTGCTGGAACCCATTGCCGACGGGGAGGTCGGCGCCGGGTGGCTTCACGTTGATACTCATGCTTCACCCTGTTCACGGCGTCGTGCGCCGCCGCGCCCTGGCTGTCGCCAGCCTGCCATGGAGCAGCGCACCATGACGCCCGCGCGCTGCCCCGCATTGCTGATCACCGCGCCTGCCTCGGGCCAAGGCAAGACCACGCTGACGGCGGCGCTCGCGCGCCTGCATGCGCGCCAGGGGCGGCGCGTGCAGGTCTTCAAATGCGGGCCCGACTATCTCGACCCGCACTGGCACCAGCTGGCCAGCGGCGCCCCGGTGCATTCGCTGGACCTGTGGATGACAGGCGAGGCCGATGCGCGCGCGCGGCTGCACGCGGCGGCGCTGTCTGCCGATCTGATCCTCATCGAGGGCGTGATGGGGCTCTATGACGGCAGCCCCAGTGCCGCGGATCTCGCGCGCCGCTTCGGCATCCCGGTGCTGGCGGTGATCGATGCCGGCGGCATGGCCGCCACGCTGGGCGCCGTGGCCTACGGGCTGCAGCATTTCCAGCCGGGCCTGCGCTGGGCCGGCGTGCTGGCCAACCGCGTGGCCAGCGCGCGCCATGCGCAGCTGCTGCAGGCCGGGGTGCATGCCGACAGCCATTGGCTGGGCGCGGTGCAGCGCATTGCCGCCGATGCGGGCACGGCGCTGCTGCCCCAGCGCCACCTGGGCCTGGTGGCAGCGCAGGAACTCGCGGACGGCATGCAGCGGCTCGACTCCGCTGCCGATGCGCTCGAGGCCACGGCGCTGGGCCAGCGCAGCTGGCAGGACTGGCAGCAATGGACGGTGGAATTTGCGCCGCCGGCACCGGCAGCCGAGGCAGGCCAGCCCGAAGCGCTGGGCCCCTGGCTCGACGGCCGGGTGGTGGCCGTGGCGCGCGATGCGGCCTTCAGCTTCGTCTATCCCGCCAATCTGGAATGCCTGCGGGCCATGGGTGCGCAGCTGCGCTTTTTCTCGCCGCTGGCTGGCGAGAGGCTGCCGGCGTGCGATGCGCTGTGGCTGCCCGGAGGCTACCCCGAACTGCATGCCGCGCAGCTTGCGGCGCAGGGCGCGGTGCAGGCCGACATCCGTGCGCACTGGGAAGCGGGCAGGGCGATCTGGGCCGAGTGCGGCGGCATGCTGGCGCTGTGCGAAGGCATTGCCGGGAGCGACGGCCAGTGGACGCCGCTGTGGGGGCTGATGCCGGGCCGGGCGCAGATGCAAAAGCGCCTGGCAGGGTTGGGCATGCAGCAGCTGTCCACGCCCTGGGGGCTGCTGCGCGGCCACAGCTTCCACTATGCGCGGCTCGAGAGTGGCGCGCAGGTGCTGGGCCGCAGCCGCCGACCCGATGCGGATGCGGGCGCCGAAAGCGGGGAATGGCTCTATCGCCACGGCAGCCTGCATGCGAGCTTCTTCCACGCCTGGTTCGCCTCGCACCCGCGCGCGGTGGCGGCGCTGCTGGGCGCGCGCCAGGCGCTGGACGATCACAGGGAGGACACATGAGCATGGCGCGCAGCGAATTGATCCTGGGCGGGCAAAAGAGCGGCAAGTCGCGCCGCGCCGAGGCATTGGCCCAGGCCTGGCTGCTGGAGTCGCCCGCCCACAGCGCCTGCCTGCTGGCCACGGGCCTGGCATGGGACGAGGAGATGCGCGCGCGCATCGAACGCCACCAGCATGACCGTGCCGAGCGCGTGCCGGGAATGCGCACGCTGGAAGTGCCGCTGGACCTGGCGGGCGCGGTGCGCGCGCACAGCCAGCCGGGCTGCCTGCTGGTCATCGACTGCCTGACCATGTGGCTCACCAACTGGATGATGCCCATGCCGGGCCAGCCGCCGCGGAGTCAGGATTGGGCGGCGCAGCGCGCGGGTTTCCTGGCCGCGCTGGCCGAGGCGCCGGGCCCGGTGGTGCTGGTGGGCAACGAGATCGGCCTGGGCGTGATTCCGCTGGGCCGCGAGGTGCGCGCGTTTGTCGATGCGCTGGGCATGCTCAACCAGCAGGTGGCCGCTGTCTGCAGCCATGCCACTTTGATGTGCGCGGGCTTGCCCCTGGTCCTCAAGAGCCCTTGACTGATGACCGCTGAAACCAGCTTACATGAAGTGGAAAAGCAAGGCTTGCATCCGGCCTGGATGGCGCTTGCGTTGCTGCTGGGCAGCGGGGCGCTGATGGCGCTGGGCGCCGGGCTGGGCAGCAGCGGCTGGGAGGGATGGGGCGACCAGGGCGATCCGCTGGCCTGGCAGATCGTGCGCGACATCCGCCTGCCGCGCACGCTGGGCGCCTGGCTGGCTGGCGCGCTGCTGGGGCTGGCGGGTGCCGTGGCGCAGGGGGTATTCCGCAATCCGCTGGCCGATCCCTATCTGCTGGGCAGCGCCTCGGGCGCCTCGCTGGGCGTGGCGCTGGCCATGGCGGCGCTGGGCGCCTCGCCCTTCGCGCTGCAGGGCTTGCTGCGCCTGGGCATCACCGGCGCGGCCTTTGCCGGCGCCGCGGGCGCGGCGCTGCTGACGCTGGTGCTGGCACGGGGCGCGCACGACACGCTGCGGCTGCTGCTGGCCGGCGTGGTGGTCGGCGTGGTGCTGGGCGCGGCGGCGTCGATGGTCTTGCTGCTCAATCCTGCAATCATGCAGGCCATGCAGTCGTTCATGCTGGGCAGCACCGCCTTCGTGGGCTGGAGCGCCTGCGCGCTGATGGCCGCCGTGCTGGTCGCCGTGCTGCTTGCCGCCTGGTCGCTGGCGCGCGTGCTGGACGGCCTGGCGCTGGGCGAAGCCACGGCGCAGAGCCTGGGGCTGCCGCTGGCGCCGCTGCGCCTGCTGCTGATCGCGCTGCTGGCGCTGGCCACCGGCACGGCGGTGGCGCAATGCGGGCTGATTGCCTTTGTCGGCCTGGCCGCGCCGCATCTGGCGCGCTCGCTGGTGCGCGCCATGCACCGCTGGTTGCTGCTGCTGAGCGCCGGCATGGGCGCGGCGCTGCTGCTGGGCGCCGATCTGCTGGCGCGCTGGCTGCTCGCGCCGCAGGAATTGCCGGTGGGTGTGCTGACGGCGGTGCTGGGCGGCAGCTATCTGCTGTGGCTGATGCACCGGCGCAATCTGCGGGAGGCCGCATGAGCGTCCATGTGCCAGGTGCCGGATGGGCGCTGCAGGCCGAGCATCTGTCGGTGTCGCTGGGCGGCCTGCCGGTGCTGCGCGACCTCACGCTGCGCATCGCCGCGGGCCGCTGGACCAGCATCGTCGGCCCGAACGGCGCCGGCAAGTCGACGCTGCTGCGCGCGCTGGCCGGCATGGCGCAGGGCCAGGGGCAGGTGCTGCTGCTGGGCCGTGCGCTGGCGGACTGGAGCAGCCGCGAGCGTGCACGCACGCTGGCCTGGCTGGGACAGGACCAGGCGGTATCCCCCGAGATATCGGTCTATGACGCGGCGATGCTGGGCCGGCTGCCGCACCAGTCCTGGCTGGGCGCAGCTTCCGCGCAGGACCATGCCGCCGTGGAGCAGGCGCTGCGCCGGACGCAGAGCTGGGCTTGGCGCGGCCGCAGCCTGGGCCAGCTCTCCGGCGGCGAACGCCAGCGCGTGCTGCTGGCGCGCGCGCTGGCGGTGCAGGCCCGGGTGCTGCTGATGGACGAGCCCCTGGCCCATCTCGATCCCCCGCACCAGGCCGACTGGCTGGACTGCGTGCAGCAGCTCGTCGCGCAAGGCACCACGGTGGTCAGCGTGCTGCATGAGCTGTCGATGGCGCTGCAGGCGCAGGAACTGCTGGTGCTGGCGCAGGGCAGGGTGCTGCACCAGGGCGGCTGCGCCGATCCGGCCTCGCATGCCGCGCTGGAGCAGGTGTTCGCGCAGCGCGTCCAGGTGCGCGCCATCGATGGCCAATGGGTGGCCTTGCCGCGGCTGCTGCACAGGCGCGGTCCATGACCCGCTGCAGATAATTTTCGGATGCTGCCTGCGCGCAGCGTCCATCTCTCTCACGCAAACGAAAGTGCAAACCATGCAGATCGAACAAGCCCCCACCGAGAAGCCCTACACCAAGCCCGAAGGCCAGCGCCGCGGGCTGGTGCTGGTCAATACCGGCAATGGCAAGGGCAAGAGCACGGCCGCCTTCGGCCTGGCGCTGCGCGCCCACGGCCGCGGCAAATCGGTCAAGATATTCCAGTTCATGAAGGTGCCGACGGCGCGCTTCGGCGAGCACCGCATGTTCGAGCAGCTGGGCATGCCCATCGAGGGGCTGGGCGACGGCTTCAGCTGGAAGAGCCAGGACCAGGAGCAGTCGGCGCAGCTCGCGCGCGAGGGCTGGGAGCGCGCGCGCAACGCCATCATGTCGGGCGTGCACTTCATGGTGGTGCTCGACGAGATCACCTACCCGCTGATCTACGGCTGGCTGCCGCTCGAGCCGGTGCTGCAGACGCTGCGCGAACGTCCGCACGCAGTGCATGTGGTGCTGACGGGCCGGCGCTGCCCGCCCGAGATCATCGAGCTGGCCGACACGGTGACCGAGATGACGTTGGTGAAGCACGCATTCCAGGCCGGCATTCCCGCGCAGCGCGGCATCGAGGATTGACATTGCGACAATGGCTTGACCCACTGGCTTGAAGAAAAGGCGCGACCCATGACTTCCCATCCAAGCCCCGCTGCCGACCCGCTGCCCGGCGCCACGCTGGCCGCGCTGCCCTTCGACGAGGCGGCGCGCGCCGCCGTCTACCGCGCCATCCACGAGCGGCGCGACATGCGCCATTTCAGCGGCGGACGGGTGGAGGAGGCGGTGCTGCTGCGCCTGCTGCGCGCCGCGCACCATGCGCCCAGCGTGGGGTTCATGCAGCCCTGGCGCTTCGTGCGCGTGCGCAGCCGTGCGATGCGCGAGCGCATCCATGCGCTGGTCGAGGCCGAGCGGCTGTGCACCGCCGAGGCCCTGGGCGAGCGCGAGGGGGAGTTCATGCGGCTGAAGG
The DNA here is from genome assembly GCF_023634805.2 of Comamonas endophytica. NCBI lineage: Bacteria > Pseudomonadati > Pseudomonadota > Betaproteobacteria > Burkholderiales > Comamonadaceae > Comamonas > Comamonas endophytica. The sequence goes on along the minus strand of NZ_CP106881.1, from coordinate 469,264 downwards.
TGCAGGGCGTGCTCGACGCTGCAGAAGTGCTGGTGCTGGCCATGCCGCCGGGGCGCGAACAGCATGTGTTCGGCCGGCGCACGCTGCCCGAGATGGATGTGGCCTCGGCCGCCTGCGCCATTCAGAACCTGTGGCTGGCCGCGCGCGCCGAGGGCCTGGGCATGGGCTGGGTGTCGCTGTTCGATCCCGAGGCGCTGGCGGCGCTGCTGGGCATGCCCGAAGGCAGCCGGCCGCTGGCGGTGCTGTGCCTGGGCCCGGTGCCGGCCTTCTATGCCGAGCCCATGCTGCAGCAGCAGAAATGGGCGCAGCGCGCGGCGCTGGCCGACATGCTCTTCGATGAAAGCTGGGGCCAGCCGGCCAGCGCCGGCAAAGACGCAGGCAGCAGCGATGTGGGCTGAGGGTGTGGGGGGAGCGGGCGCCGCGGCCGCGGCAATGCTGCTGGCACTGCTCATCGATCGTCTGTGGGGCGAGCCGCCTGCCCGGATGCATCCGGTGGTGGGCATGGGCCGGCTGTTGGGAGCCGGAGGCCGCTGGGCGGGTGCCAGCGAGGCGCGCGATCCTGATTTCAGGCGCTGGGCCATTGGCGCAGCGCTCTGGTGCCTGCTGGCCGCAGGAATTGCCGGCAGCTGCGCGGCGATGCAATGGCTGCTGGGCCAGGCACCGGTCTGGCTGGCCGTGCCGCTGCTGGCGCTGCTGCTCAAGCCGCTGTTTGCCTGGCGCATGCTGCAGGCCGAAGTGCAAGCGGTGGAAGCTGCGCTGCAGCAGTCACTGGAGGCCGGGCGCGAGCGCCTGTCGTGGCTGGTGAGCCGCGATGTCACGCAGCTGAGCGAATCCGAGGTGCGTGAAAGCGCGCTGGAGACGCTGGCCGAGAACCTCAATGATTCGGTGGTGGCGCCGCTGTTCTGGTTCGCGCTGCTGGGCCTGCCCGGCGCCGCGCTCTACCGCTTTGCCAACACCGCCGACGCCATGTGGGGCTACCCCGGCTGGCGCGGCGGACGCTACTGGCAGTGGGGCGGCAAGTGGGCCGCGCATGCCGACGACCTGCTGTCGTGGATTCCGGCGCGGCTCACCGCATTGCTGCTGGCGCTGGGCGCGGGCGGCCTGCCGCTGGCAAAGCTCTGGTGCGAAAGCCGGCGCACGCCTTCGCCCAATGGCGGCTGGCCGATGGCGGCGCTGGCGCTGGCGCTCGACGTGCGCCTGGGCAAGCCCGGTTCCTATGTGCTGCATGCCGCGGCCCGCCCGCCCGAGGCGCGGCATACGCAAAGCGCGCTGCAGCTGACGCGCCGCGCGGTGCATCTGCTGGCGGCGCTGACTGCGCTGGGCGGGCTCTGGAGTGCCTATGGCTGAAAACCTCCACGGCGGCACCGATGCGCTGGGCGTGCCCGCGCATGACTTCTCCACCAATGCCAACAGCTGCGGCCCCTGCCCGCAGGCATTGGCGGCACTGCGGGCCGCGCATGCGCAGCAGTATCCCGATCCGGCCTACACGGCGCTGCGCGCGCGCCTGGGCGCCTTCCATGGCGTCGATGCCGCGCGCATCCTGCTGGCCGGCAGCGCCAGCGAATTCATCTTCCGCATCACGGCCCACGCGGCGCGCCGCGGCATGCGCCATGTGCTGCTGCCCGTGCTCAGCTATGGCGACTACGCGCAGGCGGCGCGCGCCTGGGGCTTGGAATGCAGCGCGCCCACTCCTGGGCCGCAGGACGCTGCCACCCTGCAATGGGCCTGCGAACCCTCGAGCCCGCTGGGCCAGGCCGACCCGGCGCTGGCCCGCTGGCAGGCCGAAGCGGACGGTCAACTGCGCGTGCTGGACTGCGCCTACCAGCCGCTGCGCCTCGATGGCCGGCGCAGCGCCTTACCCGCCGGCGCCTGGCAGGTCTGGACCCCCAACAAGGCGCTGGGCATGACCGGCGTGCGCGCCGCCTATGCGGTGGCGCCCGAAGGGGCGCAGGCCGAGGTGGCGGCATTGCAGGCGCTGGCTGCCTCTTGGGTGGTGGGCGCGCATGGCGTGGCGCTGCTGGAGGCGTGGACCACTCCTGAGGTGCAGCAATGGATCGCGCACAGCCGCACCCAGCTCGCACGGTGGAAGGACGCGCAGATCGCGCTTTGCACCGCACTGGGTTGGCAGGTCGTTCCCGGCAGCCTGGCCAATTATTTCGTGGCGCGATGGCCGGCCGAGGATTGGCCGCGCATGGGCGCGCGCCTGGCCTGGCTGCGCCGCGAACACGGCATCAAACTGCGCGACACTTGCAGCTTCGGGCTGCCTGGCGCGGTCCGGCTGGGGGTGCTGCCCCCGGCATCGCAGCAGGCGCTGGGCCAGGCCTGGCGCGCGGCGCAGCTTCTCGACATGACGACATGAACAAAAACACCACCCATCTTCCGCTGCCCGTGCCGGGCCAGCGCCCCGCGCTGTGCGTCATGGTGCTGGGCACCAGCAGCGGCGCGGGCAAGAGCTGGGTCGCCACGGCGCTGTGCCGCTGGTACCGCAACCAGGGCTTCAAGGTCGCGCCCTTCAAGGCGCAGAACATGAGCAACCACGCGCGCGTGGTGCCCGCGCCCGGCGGCGGCTGGGGCGAGATCGGCACCGCGCAATACCTGCAGGCGCTGGCGGCGGGCTGCGCGCCAGAGGTACGCATGAACCCGCTGCTGCTCAAGCCCGAGGCCGACATGCGCAGCCAGGTGGTGCTGCTGGGGCAGGTGGACCAGGCCCTCACCCAGCTGCCCTGGCGCGAGCGCGGCAGGCATGTCTGGCCGCGCATCTCCAAGGCGCTCGATGCGCTGCGCAGCGAGAACGACGTGGTGGTGATCGAAGGCGCGGGCTCGCCCGCGGAGATCAACCTGCAGGCCAGCGATGTCGTCAACATGCGCGTGGCGCGCCATGCGCAGGCGCATTGCCTGCTGGTCAGCGACATCGACCGCGGCGGGGCGTTTGCCCATCTGTATGGCACCTGGGCGCTGCTGCAGGAGGAGGACCGGACGCTGATCCGCGGCTTCGTGCTCAACAAGTTCCGCGGCGATGCGCGGCTGCTGGCACCCGCCCCGCAGATGCTCGAGGCCCTGACGGGCGTGCCGGTCGTGGCAACGATTCCGCGGCTGGCGCAGCACGGCCTGCCCGAGGAAGACGGCGCACAGGACGCGGGCGCCGGCTACGGTGCCGCGGGAGCGCCGGTGCAAACCACGGTGGCGGTGGTGGCCTACCCGCGCGCCAGCAATCTCGACGAGTTCCAGCCGCTGTTGAACGTGCCCGGCGTGCGCCTGGTATGGGCGCGCAGCCCGGCGCAGCTGCACGGAGCCGACTGGGTGATCCTGCCGGGCTCCAAGGCCACGGCCAGCGACCTGCGCTGGCTGCGCGCGCAGGGGCTCGACGCCGCGCTGGCGGCGCATGTGGCCCAGGGCGGGCGGCTGTGGGGCATCTGCGGCGGACTGCAGATGCTGGGCGAGGCGCTGATCGATCTGCATGGTGTCGATGGCAACGAGGCGGGCCTGGGGCTGCTGCCGCTGGTCACGGCCTTCGACGTCGACAAGCAGCTGCTGCACGCCGAAGTGACCATGCCCCAGCTTGCTCCTCCCTGGCAGGCGCTGTCGGGGCTGGCGCTGCAGGTCTATGAAATCCACCACGGCCAGACCCGGCCGCGCGGCGACATGGTGGCAGCGGGCCAGGGCGTGCACGAATGCCTGCCGGGCCTGGTGTGGCAAAGCATCGACGGCCGTATCCTGGGCAGCTACTGGCATGGCCTGCTGGAAAACGCCAACCTGCTGCAGGCCCTGCTGGGCGCCAATGCACCTACGCTCGACAGCGTGTTCGACCGCTTGGCATCGGGGGTGGATGAATGGTTCGCACGTACGGCTGCGTCGGCCTGAAAAGAGGATGTAGGTTCACTCCTTCAACCTCAGGCGGGCTGGGCTGATAAGTCTGGCAAGGCAACGGCCTCAAGCTCTGGTTGTACCGACGAGGTTGCCCCGCAGCTTCATCTGTCCTACCCCTTCACTCTGAGGAACGCCACTATGACCATGCAATCGACCCTGTCCCGCTCCCTGCAAATGACCCTGTGTGCTGCTGCTGCGGCTTGCGCCATGGGTGCAGTCAATGCACAGACTCAGCCGCAAGCCAAGCTGGCTGAATCCTCGAGCACCCAGACTCCGGTGCAGGCTTCGCCCACGCTGGCCAAGAATCCCGATGCCCGCAAGGACATGCATGGCTCGACCCCCACGGCGCCTTCGCAATCGTCCATGGAAGCACAGCGCCCCACACAGGCTTCGCCCACCATCGCCCCCGCGCCTGACAGCGGCAAGAATGCACGCGGTACGCACTCGTCGACCAACCATGGTCCTTCGCAATCGCAGATGGAAGCCATGCGCCCATCGCAGGCTTCGCCTTCCACCGCTGGCTCCCCCACCGGCCGCTAAACAGTCCGGCGGCGCATGCCGCTGGCATAGGCGAAAGGCCCTTCGGGGCCTTTTCTCATGCCTGCCCCCGTGTATCCATCATGTTCACACCACCACTGTAGGCTCCCTCCTGCAGGCTCAGGCGGGATGAGCTGATAAGTCCGGGCAGCGAACTGCCCCAAGCTCTGGAACATGCTGCAGAGGCTGCATCCGGCCGCCTCCTGTCCCATCCACCCATTCAGGAGAAAACCCCATGAAATCCACTTGGTCCCGCTCCGTGCAGATGACTCTGTGTGCCGCTGCGATCTGCGCCATGGGCGCAGTGAATGCGCAGACTCCCCAGGCTCCGGCAAGTGTCGGCACGCCGCAATCGAGCACCCAGACCCCGTCCCAGGCTTCGCCCTCGCAGGCACGCGGCACCGAAGGCAACATGACGGAAGGCCGCAAGGGCGAGCGCCACCACCGTGCCCACAAGGGCGAGCGCCACAAGGGTGAGCATCAGCAGCGCCAGCGCGGCAAGTACGCAGACCCGCATCAGCACGAGGCCGCAGCCGTGCGCGCCGAGGAGCGTGCCGGCCGCCTGCGTGGCGGCGAGCAAGGCATGGACCAATACCAGCGCAACGCCCTAGCCCGCTGCGAAGTGTTCCGCGAGATGGAGGACCGCCAGTCGTGCGCCAACCGCGTGCGCTCCTCCGATGTCAGCGGCAGCGTGCGCGATGGTGGCGTGCTGCGCGAGTACACCGAGCAGGTGCCGGTGCGCAACTGAGGCATGCCTCGCGCATGAACCAAGGGCCCTGCGGGGCCTTTTTTCATGGCGCCGGCAAGACCCTGAACCTGGCGCAGGATGGCGTACGCTGCGGCCCCTGGCTGCCGCGGCCGGCGATACTTGCGGTTTTTGCACTTGCCCGCCGGCCGCTTCGCAATGACCCGTTTTTTGCCTGAAATTCCCTCCATCCACGACACCGCATGGAGTGCGCGCGTGCAAGCGCTGATCGACCAGAAGACCAAGCCGCTGGGCGCGCTCGGCCTGCTCGAGCGTCTGGCGCACCGGCTGGCCTGCATCCTGCATAGCGAGGCACCGCGGCTCGCGCAGCCGCAGATGCTGGTGTTTGCCGCCGACCATGGCCTGGCGGCGCGCGGCGTGTCGGCCTATCCGGTCGACGTCACCTGGCAGATGGTGCGCAATTTCCTGTCCGGCGGCGCGGCGGTGAGTGTCCTGGCGCGGCAAAACGGCCTGGACCTGCATGTGGTGGACTGCGGCGTGGCCCGCGAGATCGCCGCGCGCCCGCATGTCCCCGGCCAGCCGCGGCTGTGGCACTGCAAGGTGGCACATGGCACGCAGGACTGCTCGTCGGCGCCGGCGATGAGCGCCGCGCAGTGCGATGAAGCCATGCGCCATGGCGCGCTGCTGGTGCAGGCGCTGCCGGGCAACGCGGTGCTGCTGGGCGAGATGGGCATCGGCAATACCTCGAGCGCCTCGCTGCTGCTGGCGCGCCTGTGCGCGCTGGACGTGGCCCAAGTCACCGGCGCGGGCACCGGGCTCGATGCCGCGGGCGTGGCGCGCAAGGTGGCGGTGCTGCGCGAGGTGCTGGAGCTTCACCACGCGGCGCACGAGCCGCTGGAGGTGCTGGCGGCCATGGGCGGTTTCGAGATCGCGGCCATGGTGGGCGCGGTGCTGCAGGCAGCGCACGAGCGGCGCGTGATCGTGGTCGATGGCTTCATCACCACGGCCGCGGTGCTGGTGGCGAGCCGGCTGCGCCCCACCGTATTGGAGCGATGCGTATTTGCCCACCGCTCGGGCGAGCCCGGCCACACCATCGCGCTGCAGGCGCTGGGCGCCGAGCCGCTGCTGGACTGGGGCCTGCGCCTGGGCGAGGGCTCGGGCGCGGCATTGGCCTGGCCGCTGCTGGAATCGGCCTGTGCCATGCTGCGCGAGATGGCCAGCTTCGCGTCGGCCGGCGTGGACGGGCAGAAGGCCGAGGCCGAGGCCGAGGCAGCCTGAGGCATTCAGCGCGCCGGCTTGGCGCGCGCGGGCCGCTGCCGGCCTGCCACCGATTGCAGGTGATCGAGCAGTATCGGCACCAGCGGGTGCGCGGGCAGCGGGCGCCACATGGCCTGCAGCACGGACAGCGGGGTCTTGCCGGCGATCGGCCTGAACGCCAGTCCCTGCATGCCTGCGCGTTCCAGACAGGCCGGCACCAGGGACACGCCCTGGCCCGCGGCCACCAGCGACAGCACGGAAAGCCAGTGACGCACTTCATGGCGCAGCTCGGGATCGAAGCCCGCGCGCTGGCACATGCTGCGGATCACGCGGAAGTAATCCGGCGACACCGCCTCGGAAAACAGGATCATGCGCTCGTCGGCGAGCTCTGCCACCGGGATCCGCGCCTGGTGCGCCAGCCGGTGCGCGGCCGGAAGGCAGGCGATGAAAGCTTCGCTGACCATGGTCTGCGCGCTCATGCCGGGCGGCGGTGCCATGGTGTGCATCAGTCCCAGATCGATCTTGCCGCTTTGCAGCGCCGCCACCTGGTCGATGCTGTTGAGTTCATGCAGGTCCACGCGCACCTCGGGGTAGAGCAGGCGCATGCGTTCGAGTGCCTCGGGCAGGCCGCGGTACATGCTCGAGCCCACGAATCCCAGGCGCAGGCTGCCGGCCATGCCCTGCGCCACCGCACGCGTGTCCACCGCCGCGCGGCGCGTGCGCTCGAGGATGTCGCGCGCCTGCGCCAGCAGGTGCCGGCCCGCGTGCGTCAGTCGCACGCCGCGGCTGTTGCGCTCGAACAGCTGGGCATCGAGGGTGCTTTCCAGCTGCTTGATGGCGATGCTCAGCGGCGGCTGCGAGATGCAAAGCCGCTTGGCCGCGCGGCTGAAATGCAGCTCCTCGGCCAGCACCACGAAGTACTGCAGTTGGCGAGTTTCCAGCGGGATCATGCGACGATCAATTCGGTTCAAATATGAATCGATACTTTAATAATATTTGACGCGAATGGCATTGATTTCCAGAATTTGTCCATGCGGTCCTCGATGGCCGCACGGCTTTCGAGGAGACAAATACACATGAGCGCTGCCCATTCCCCTGCCATCAGCGTTGCCGCGCATCCCGTGCCCGACCGCCATGGCAGCAATCTCTACACGACGGACGCCCAGTTCACGCCACTGCTGCAGCTGTACCTGCCGCCCGATGTCAACGCGCATCTGCAGCCTTACCTCAAGCGCATGGGGGAGCTGGCAGGCGGCCGCCTCGACGAGCTGGCGCTGGTGGCCGACAAGAACCCGCCCACGCTCTCGCACCGCACGCGCACCGGCCGCGACGCGCAGCGCATCGACAAGCACCCGGCCTACGTGGAGATGGAGCGCGTGGCCTATGGCGACTTCGGCCTGGCGATCATGTCGCACCGCGAGGGCGTGCTGGGCTGGAAGGGCAGGCTGCCGCCGCTGGCCAAATACGCCCTGACCTATCTGTTCGTTCAGGCGGAGTTCGGCCTGTGCTGCCCGCTGTCCATGACGGACTCGCTGACGCGCACGCTGCGCAAGTTCGGCGCGCCGCAACTGGTCGACAAATACTGGGCGCAGCTCACCGCCACGGATTTCGAGGAGCAGGCGCAGGGCGCGATGTTCATGACCGAACAGGCGGCCGGCTCCGACATCGCCAACACCCAGACCCTGGCCGCGCCGCATGCCGACGGCTCCTGGCGCCTGACGGGCGACAAATGGTTCTGCTCGAACCCGGACGCGGCCTTTGCCATGGTGCTGGCGCGCGTCGAAGGCGATCCCGCGGGCATGAAAGGAGTGTCGCTGTTCCTGCTGCCGCGCCTGCTCGACGACGGCAGCGCCAACCACTACCGCATCATCCGCCTGAAGGAAAAGCTCGGCACGCGCTCCATGGCCAGCGGCGAGATCACGCTCGACGGCGCCGTGGCGTATCTGGTGGGCGAGCAGGGGCGGGGCTTCGCGCAGATGGCCGACATGGTGAACAACTCGCGCCTGTCGAACGGCGTGCGCGCCGCCGGCATGATGCGCCGCGCCGTGGCCGAGGCCGAGTACATCGCGCAGGAGCGCCACGCCTTCGGCAAGGCGCTGCAGGACATGCCGCTGATGCGCCGCCAGCTCGACAAACTGCGCATCCGCTCGGAGCAGGCGCGCACCATGGTGCTGCAGACGGCGCAGGCGCTGCAGCGCTCCGACGCGGGCGAGGAGGGCGGCTACGCGCTGCTGCGCATCCTCACGCCACTGATCAAGTTCCGCGCCTGCCGCGACGCGCGCAAGGTCACGGGCGATGCGATGGAGATGCGCGGCGGCTGCGGCTACATCGAGGAATGGAGCGACCCGCGCCTGGTGCGCGATGCCCACCTGGGCTCGATCTGGGAAGGCACGAGCAACATCGTGGCGCTGGACGTGCTGCGCGCCATCCGCCGCGAGAACTCGCTCGCGGCGCTGCAAGCCCACGCGGCCGGGCTGCTGCAGGAGACCGATGCCGCGCCCGCGTTCAAGCAGGCGCTGCAGTCTGCGTTCGAGCGCGCGGCGGCGTTTGCCGCGGCCGCCGTCGAAGCCAATGGCGAGGGCGAGCGCCTGGCGCGCACCGCGGCCTCGGCGCTCTACAACAGCTTCACGGCCATCGCCATGGCCTGGGAGGCGAGCCGCACCGGCAGCGCCGAGCGCCTGCGCTGGGCGCAGCTGGTGCTGGTGCACCGCGTGCTGCCGCGCGATCCGCTGCAGGACATGGAGATTCCCCGAGACTGGCTGCAGTAAGGGGAGGGCCGCGCAGGCGAAGGCCGCCGCGGCGGCATGCAATGGTGATAGCAATACAAACAATGGAGACAAGACAAATGACCGCACATCGAATCCTGCTGGCCTGCGCGCTGGCCTGCAGCGCCGCCACCCCGGCGCTGGCCCAGGGCGAGGCCTTCCCGTCCAAGCCCATCAACTTCGTCGTGCCCTTCCCGCCGGGCGGTCCCACAGATGCGATGGCACGCACGCTGGCCGCGGCGCTGACCGAGGAGATCGGCCAGAGCGTGGTCGTGGAGAACAAGGCTGGCGCGGGCGGCAACATCGGCGCCGATGCGGTGGCGCGCGCCAAGCCCGATGGCTACACCATCATGTTCGGCACCTCGGGGCCGCTGGCCATCAACAAGAGCCTCTACAGCAAGATCACCTACGATCCCGCGACCAGCTTCGCGCCGATCATCCGCGTGGGCCATCTGCCCAATATCCTCGTGGTGCACCCGAGCGTCAAGGCGGCCAACCTCAAGGAGCTGATCGCGCTCGACAAGTCCAAGCCGCAGAGCCTGAACTATGCGTCTTCGGGCAATGGTGCCTCGTCGCATCTGGCGGGCGTGCTGTTCAACCGCATGGCCGGCACCACGCTGCAGCATGTCCCGTACAAGGGCACGGGCCCGGCGCTCAACGACCTGATCGCGGGACAGGTGCAGATGAGCTTCACCGACATCCTCACGGCGATGCCCTATATCAAGTCGGGCCGCCTCAAGGCCATTGGCGTGGCGACCGAAAAGCGCTCGCAGGCCATGCCCGAGATCCCCTCGATTGCGGAGCAGGGCTTGCCGGGCTATGACGTCAGCGTGTTCTTTGGCGTGGTCGCGCCCGCGGGCACGCCCGCCGATCGCATCGCCAGGCTCAACAGCGCCTTTGTCCATGCGTTGAAAAGCGACAAGGTGCGCGCCACCTTTGCCGCGCAGGGCCTGGAGTCGGCGGCCGACCAGACGCCTGAGGGCCTGGCGCGCTTCATCAAGGAGGAGATGGCGAAGTGGAAGACGGTGGTCGATGCCTCGGGCGCCAAGCTGGATTGAAACGCCCATGGAGCAGCAGGAAGATTCGATGGAAAAGACAATAGCCCCCGCGGCCGGTGCGTTGCAGGGCATCCGCGTGCTGGACCTTTCGCGCATCCTCGGCGGCCCGCTGTGCGGGCAGATCCTCGGCGACCATGGCGCCGATGTGCTCAAGGTCGAGCCGCCCGCCGGCGACGACACGCGCGCCTGGGGCCCGCCGTTCCAGGACGGCGTGGCCTCCTATTACCATGGCCTGAACCGCAACAAGCGCATCCAGTTCCTGGACCTGGCCTCGACAGAGGGCCGGGAAAAGGTGCTGGCGCTGATGGCCCAGGCCGATGTGCTGATCGAGAACTTCAAGATCGGCACGATGGAGAAATGGGGCATCGGCTACGAGCAGCTGCGCGAGCGCTTCCCAAGCCTGGTCTGGTGCCGCGTCAGCGGCTTCGGCGCGGACGGCCCGCTGGGCGCCTGGCCCGGCTATGACGCGGCGATCCAGGCCATGACCGGCCTGATGAGCGTCAACGGCGAGCGCGACGGCGGCCCGCTGCGCGTGGGCCTGCCGGTCGTGGACATGGTGACTGGCATGAACGCGGTGATCGGCGTGATGCTGGCGCTGCACGAGCGCCAGCGCAGCGGGCAGGGCCAGCTGGTCGATGCCGCGCTCTACGACAGCGGCATCTCGCTGCTGCATCCGCATGCGGCCAACTGGTTCATGGACGGCAGGCAGCCGCAGCGCTCGGGCAACGCGCACCCCAACATCGCGCCCTATGACGTGCTGCAGACCGGCTCCATCCCGGTGTTCTTCGCCGTCGGCAACGACCGGCAGTTCCGGCTGCTGTGCGAGCACATCGGCTGCGCGGCGCTGGCGCAGGACGAGCGCTTTGCCACGGCCGGGCAGCGCTCCATCCACCGCGATGCGCTCAAGCCGCTGCTGGAAGAAGCGCTGGCGGCCTTCGAGGGCGATGCGCTGGCCACCGAGCTGATGGGGATCGGCGTGCCCGCCGCGCCGGTGCAGCCCGTCGATGCCGCGCTCGAGCACCCGCACACGCTGCACCGCCAGCTGCGCGTGCGGATGCCGGGCTACCAGGGGGTGGGCGCGCCGGTCAAGCTCTCGCGCACGCCGGCCACCTACCGGCATGCGCCGCTGACGCCCGGCGACAGCTTCGAATAGGCGTTTCGGGCTCAGGGCGCCGGGGTCTTGGGCTCGAAGTCGCAGTACTGCGCCACGATGCATTCCCAGCAGCGCGGCTTGCGCGCCTGGCAGACATAGCGGCCCAGCAGGATCAGCCAGTGGTGCGAGTCCACCGCGTACTCGGCGGGCACGCGCGCCATCAGCTGCCGCTCCACCGCCAGCGGGTTGGCGCCGGGCGCCAGTCCCGTGCGGTTGCTGACGCGGAAGATATGCGTGTCCACGGCCATCGTCGGCTCTCCAAAGGCGACGTTGAGCACCACGTTGGCGGTCTTGCGGCCCACGCCCGGCAGGTCCTCGAGCTCCTCGCGCGTGCGCGGCACCTGGCCGCCATGGCGCTCGATCAGCCGGCGGCAGGTCTCCAGCAGATGCCGCGCCTTGCTGCGGTAAAGGCCGATGGTCTTGATATGCGACTCCAGCCCCTCGAGGCCCAGATCGAGGATGGCCTGCGGCGTGTTGGCGACGGGAAACATCCTGCGCGTGGCCTTGTTGACGCCCACATCGGTGGCCTGCGCCGACAGCAGCACGGCCGTGAGCAGCTCGAACACCGTGGTGTATTCGAGCTCGGTGTTGGGCATCGGATTGGCCGCCTTGAGCGTGGCGAAAAAGGGAGCGATCTGCGCAGTCTGCATGGAAAAACCGGCGGCAAATGGACATTGTCGGCCAAAACCCGGCACCCGCGCGGGTGCGCCGCCGCGCGGCATCGCGCGCGGCTTTGGAATTTGGTGAAGAATGCTGGGTTGGCGCCTTCCATGGCCGCCATTGAATATCGTTGAATGGAACCCCTTACTATGCAATTCGCCGAGCGCCTGAACCAGGTGGAGACTTCCGCCATCCGTGAGCTTTTCAAGCTGCTGGGCAAGCCCGGCATCATCAGCTTCGCCGGCGGTTTTCCCGACAGTGCGCTGTTCGATGTCGAAGGCATCCGCGCCGCCACCGAGGCCGCGCTGGACGAGGAACCCGGCGCCGCGCTGCAGTATGGCGCCACCGAGGGCCATCAGCCGCTGCGCGAGGAGCTCGCCAGGCTGATGGCCGCCAAGGGCGTGAGGGATGTCGCGGCCGGCGACCTGCTGGTCACCACCGGCAGCCAGCAGGCGCTGGACCTGCTGGGCAAGACCATGATCAGCCCGGGCGACAAGGTGATCGTCGAGGGCCCGACCTTCCTGGCCACCATCCAGTGCTTTCGCCTGTATGGCGCCGAAGTGATCAGCGCGCCCATTGACGAGCAGGGCGTGGATGTCGAAGCGCTCGAGAAGCTGATGGCCGAGCACCAGCCGAAGATGGTCTATCTGATCCCGACCTTCGGCAACCCCAGCGGCGCCACGCTGAGCCTGGAGCGCCGCCGCAAGGTGCTGGAGCTGGCCGTCAAGTACCAGACGCTGGTGGTGGAGGACGACCCCTATGGCGACCTGTACTTCGACGCCGCGCCGCCGCCGAGCCTGCTGGCGCTGTCCTCGGAAGTGCCCGGCAGCCGCGCCTGGCTGGCCCACTGCGGCAGCCTGAGCAAGGTGCTGAGCCCGGGCCTGCGCGTGGGCTGGCTGGTGGCGCCCACCGCGCTGCGCGAGCGGGCCGTCATGTGCAAGCAGTTCAGCGATGCCCATACCAGCACCTACGCGCAGGCCACCGCCGCGCAATACCTCAAGGCCGGCGGCATGCCGGCGACGCTGGCGCGCGTGCGCGCGGTCTATGCCGAGCGCGCGCGCGCCATGGGCGAGGCGCTGCGCCGCGAACTGGGCGACGCCGTGAGCTTCGTCGCGCCGCAGGGCGGCCTGTTCCTGTGGGTCAGGCTCACGGGCGCGCGCGGCCAGCTCCAGGATGCGAATGTGCTGGCCAAGCGCGCCATCGAGCAGGGCGTGGCCTTCGTGCCCGGCGCGCCCTTCTTCGCGCAGAACCCCGATGCCTCGACCTTCCGACTGTCGTTCGCCACGGCCGACGTGGCGAAGATCGAGGAGGGCATGGCGCGCCTGGGCCAGGCATTGCGGGCGCAGGCATGAGCGACCAAGAGCGCATCACCGAGCTGGAGATCAAGGCCAGCTATGTCGAGGACACGCTCGACCAGCTGAACATGACCATCTACCGGCAGCAGCAGCAGATCGATGCGCTGATCGCCGAGGTGCGCAATCTGCGCCAGCAGATGCCTGAGAGCGGGGGAGGTGCGCGCAATCTCAGGGATGAATTGCCGCCGCATTATTGAGGTGTCACTTGCACCCTTTGGCCCCCAGGTGAACGGCTGAGCCGGATTGCCACGGTTGGTGCCTTGTTTGTAGGGCAGGCCGTCCATGGTTCGACGGGGTCGCCCAGGCAGGTCCACCACGAAGGGCTTGACAGGGCGCTTCGTCCAGCTGAACCGTTCGTCCTGAGCCTGTCGAAGGATGGACGTCCTTCCCCAGGCAACCCTGCGCGCCCAGCCAGCGGCAGGGCATCCCCCTCCATTTCCCCGCATCCACCTCGCCTTTTGGACTACACGCGGGTCCAAGCTCCTCATGCACTCTGGTGTTGCGCGCGGATGGAGAGATCCGCTGCAGCGAGCGCGCCGGCAGCATCCCTGCAGCCGGCCCGTGTCTTGATCCAACGATTTCTGCAGGAGCACACATGACCACAGGCGACAAGAACCTCAATCTGGACCCCATCACCGACGAACCCGGCGCCCATCCCGTGGGCACCGGTGTTGGCGCAGGCGGCGGTGCCCTGGCGGGCGCGGCCGCAGGGGCCATTGGCGGGCCTGTGGGCGCCGCCGTGGGCGCGGTGGTCGGCGCAGTGGCCGGCGGCCTGGCGGGCCACAGCGTGGCGGAAGGGCTCAATCCCACGGCCGAGGAAGCCTACTGGAAGGGTGCCTACGACAAGCAGGACCATTACCGCGAGGGCTACACCTATGACGACTACGCCCCGGCCTACCGCGCCGGCTGGGAAAGCCGCGCCGCGGGCCATGACCGCTGGGAGCAGGTGCGCGACGATTGGTCGCAGCGCTGGGATGGCGTGCAGCGCCAGCATGGCTCGCGCCTGAAGTGGGACGAAGCCGAGCCGGCTGCCCGCGCCGCCTGGGATCGCGCCAACCAGTATTACGTGTTCAACAAGCAGGAGTGAGGGCCAACGAGGGCTGGTGACTAACCGGCCTTCGATCCCGGCGATGCAGCGCTCTCAGGCGGGTGCATGCCGGGCATGGGCTCCAGCCAGCCGGCCGCGGCGGTGATCACGCAATGCGTGAGCCGCTGCAGGCCGGCTTGCGCATTGCGCGCATGCGCCCAGTACAGGGGCACATCCACGCCGGTATCCGGCAGCACTTCCACCAGCGTGCCGGCATCGAGGTAGCGCTGGATCAGCACCGTGGGCTGCATGGCCCAGCCCACCCCCGCTTCGCAGGCGCGCACGAAGGCATAGGCCGAGGGCAGCCAGTGCTTGGGCGGGCCATGGCGCGAGGCCAGCCCCTGGGCCTGCAGCCACCGGTCCTGCATGCTGTCCTTGCGGTCGTAGCTCAGCATCGGCGCGCGCGCCACCGCTTCGGGCGTCACGCCCTGGGCGAAGTGCTGCTGCATGAATTCCGGGCTGGCGGCCGCGACGTAGCGCATCGAGCCCAGCGGCCAGGTGTTGCAGCCGGTGATGCTGGTGGAGGTGGCGGTGACCGCGGCCATGACCGCGCCTTCCTTGATGCGCTTGGCCGTGTGGTCCTGGTCGTCGATGCTGATGTCGAGCAGCTCGTTGCCTTCGCGCGTGAAGGCCGCCATCGCGTCCATGAACCACGACGACAGCGAATCCGCGTTGACGGCCAGCTTGAGCGTGGGCGGCATGAACTGGCCCTCGGCCACCAGCGCCGGGTTGGTGCGGCGCAATTCGTTTTCCAGCAGCGCCACCTGCTCGACATGCAGGCACAGCCGGCGCCCCGCCTCGGTCCCGGTGCAGGGCTGGCCGCGCAATACCAGCACCTGGCCCACGCGTTCCTCCAGCAGCTTGATGCGCTGCGAGACCGCCGAGGGCGTGATGTGCAGCTTGCGCGCGGCGCGCTCGAAGCTGCCTTCGCGCACCACCGCGGCCAGGGCTTCCAATCCGGCGTAGTCGAGCATTAGCTTGTCTTAGGATGTTTCAATTGGTTTAATTTTACTTAATTTATTCGGGGAACGACAATTTCCCTTATGTGGACCTCGTTGATTTCTTCCTCCTGGCTGGCCGGCTTCACGGTCTGCCTCTCGCTCATCATCTCGATAGGAGCGCAGAACCTCTATGTGCTGCGCCAGGCCGTGCAGGGCCGCCACGTCCGTGCCTGCGTCGCCTGGTGCGTGCTCAGCGATGCACTGCTGATTGCCATTGGCGTTGCCGGCATGTCGCAGCTGATCGCGCGCGAGCCCACGCTGGCGCACCACCTCTCGGTGGGGGGCGCGCTGTTCCTGCTGGCCTACGGCCTCTACGCCCTGTGGCGCGTGGCGTTTGCCGCCGACGTCGCGCTGCAGGGGCCGGCCGCGGCGCAGCGCGGGCTGCTGGGCGTGCTGGGCACGCTGGCCGTGATCACCCTGTTCAATCCGCATGTCTACCTGGACACCGTGCTGCTGGTGGGCAGCATCGGCGCGCGCCAGGAAGGCGCGCTCAAGAGCGTGTTCGTGGCCGGCGCGGCCTGTGCCAGCCTGCTGTGGTTTGCGCTGCTGGCCAGCGCCGGGCGGCGCATGCAGCACTGGTTTGCGCATCCGCTGGCTTGGCGCGTGCTGGATGGGGCCACCGGGCTGATGATGCTGGCACTGGCGTGGTGGGTGTGGAGCGGCAGCCAGGCCCCGGCCGCGCTCAACGCGGCCTGAACGCCGCCAGCGTGTCCGCCAAGCCCTGGCGCAGCAGCGCCAGATCCAGCCCCACGGCAACGAACTGCGCACCCAGCGCGAGGTAATCCTGCGCACGTTCCCGGTCGGGCATGAGGATGCCCGGCGCCTTGCCGCAGGCGCGGATGCGCACCAGTGCATCGCGTATGGCGCTTTCCACTTCCGGGTGCCGGTGGTTGCCCGGATGGCCCATGCTGGTCGACAGGTCCGAGGGGCCGATGAAGATCCCGTCCACACCTTCCACGGCCGCGATGGCCTCGATTTCGGCCAGCGCCTCGCGCGTCTCCACCTGGACCAGCACGCAGGTCTGCTCGTGCGCATGCAGCACGTAGTCCGCCTCGCGCCCGAAATTCGAGGCGCGCATCGCGCCGCCCAGGCCGCGCAGGCCGCGCGGCGGGAAGCGCGTCGCGGCCACCGCGGCCTGCGCCTCGCGCGCGTTCTGCACGAAGGGAACCAGCAGCGTCTGGGCGCCGAGGTCGAGAAAGCGCTTGATCAGCACCGGATCGTTCCACGCCGGCCGCACCACGGGCGTGGTGACGATGCCGCCGGCGGGGCGCGCGGCCGCGGCCGCCTGCAGCTGCTGGAGCATCTGCGGGATGTCGACGGGCGCGTGTTCGGTGTCGAGCAGCATCCACTCATAGCCCGCGCCCGCGACCAGTTCGCTGACGTAGGGCGAGGGCAGGCTGGACCAGATGCCGATCTGCGCGCGGCCCTGCTGCAAGGCCTGTTTGAAGAGATTGATGGGTGGCATGTCGTGTGAGAGAGCAAAAAGTGGTGTGTTCCTGGCGGCTCATTCCATGGTGATTCCCGCGCGCTGGATCACCTGCTGCCAGCGCCCGGATTCCGCCTGCCGGCGCGCCGCGAAGTCTTCGGGCGAGCTGGCAACGACTTCCATGCCCAGCGCCGCGAGCTTTTGCGCCATGGCCGGCGCGTGCAGCGATTGCTGCAGCACCTCCAGCAGCTGGCGCCGCACCGCCGGCGCGAGTCCGCGCGGCGCGGCCACGCCCTGCCAGGACTGGATCTCCATGTCCGGCACCCCGGCTTCCGCCATCGTCGGCACCTGGGGCAGAACCGGAGAACGCACGCGTCCGGTCTGGCCCAGGGCCTTGAGCTTGCCGCTGGTGATGTGGGGCAGCACTGCGTTGATGTTCTGGAACGACGCGTCGACCTGCGCGCCCAGCAGGTCGTTGATGGCGGGAGCGCCGCCCTTGTAGGGTACATGCAGGCCCTGGATGCCGGTGCGCTCGAGAAACAGCGCCGCCGCCAGGTGATCGGAGGCGCCGCTGCCCGAATTGGCGAAAGTCAGCTTGCCGGGATGGGCCTTGCCATGCGCGATCAGCGCACCCACCGTATCGAAGGGCGCGTTGGCCGGGACCACCAGCACGTTGGCGATCTGCACCGCCACCGTGAGCAGGTCGAAGTCCTTGGCGGGATCGAAAGCCAGCTTCTTCGTGAACAGGTGCGGGACCACGGCAAACGGCCCCGGCGGGCCGATCACCAGCGTGTAGCCGTCCGCAGGCGCGCGGGCCACGGCGGCAAAGCCGATGGTGCCCGTGGCCCCGGGCCGATTCTCGACGATGACCGAGGACTTGAGCCGGCCCTGCATCTCATGTGCGATGGCGCGGCCGATCCAGTCCACCGTGCCGCCCGCGGGAAAGGGCACGACCAGCGTGATGGGTCTGGCGGGCCAGGGCGGCGTCTGTGCGGCGGCCGGCAGCGCCAGCGTGGCGGCGCCGGCATAGGCCAGGAAATCGCGTCGGTGCAGTGGCATTCTTGTCTCCTTTGGATTGTTATGGAATCGATGCAGGGCGGGCGCGCCCGGCGTTCAGAGTGCGCGGCGCGGCTTGCCGCTTTCGCGCAGGCGCAGATCGGCGCGCGCGCGCACCGCCGGGTTCAGCGCGGTGCCCAGGCCCGGCGCCGTGGGCGCCAGCGCCGTGCCCTGGCTCAGCACCGGAAGTTCGGTCACCAGATCGCGGTACCAGGTGGCCAGCGTGGCGCGCACCACCTCCTGGAAGATGGCGGTGGGCGCATGCACGGCCAGGTGCAGCCCGGCCATCAGCGTCACCGGGCCGGTGCAGTCATGCGGGGCGATCGGCTTGGAGTAGGCCTGCGCCAGCGCGGCGATCTTGCGGCCCTCGGTCAGCCCGCCGCACCACGCGAGGTCCAGCATCACGATGTCGAGCGCATCGGCCGCCAGCAGATCGCGGAACTGCTTGGCGCTGCCCAGCGTCTCGCTGCCGCAGACCGGCGTGCGCGTGCGCCGGCGCAGGTCGGCCAGCGCGGGGGCGTCGTCCATCTTGCACAGCGGGTCCTCGGCCCAGTAGACGTCGAATTCCTCCAGGCCCTGGCAGATGCGCGCCGCCGCATGGGTGCCGAACAGGCTGTGCAGCTCGCACATGATCTCGATTCGGTCGCCCACCGCCTGGCGGATCTTGCGAAAGGGCTCCAGCCCCTGCTTGAGCTGCTCGAGCGTCAGCAGCTGGCCATTGCTCGCAGGTGCGTAGATGTCGAAGGGCCAGATCTTCATGGCCCGGTAGCCTTCGTCCAGAAGGCTTTCGGCCAGCGCGCCCGCATCGCGCATGAAAGCGATCTGGTCGTCGTAGGGGCCGGCCGGGTGGTCCGCCTGGGCGACGTCGCGGCGCGCGGCGCCCGCGGTGTTGAAGCGGTAGCCGGCGCAGGTGTTGTAGACGGGAATGGCGTCGCGCACCCGCCCGCCCAGCGCGGTATGCACCGGCACGCCCAGGCGCTGGCCTGCGAGGTCCCAGAGTGCGAGATCGACGGCGCTGGCGGCGCGGGTCTCGGCGCTGCTGCTGTGAAAGCCCAGGTAGGGCGTCATCAGATGGTGCGAGACGGCCTCGATCTGCTGCGCGTCGCGGCCGATCAGCCAGGGCGCGACCTGCGCGTGGAGCACGGCCTCGACGGCTTCTGCGCCGCGAAACGACTCGCCCAGGCCCGTCAGGCCGTCATCGGTTTCGATCTCCACCCAGATCAAGTTGGGGTGCTCGTCGATGCGCAGGGTGCGCAAGGCGGTGATGGTGCTCATGGGTCTCCTGGTGTCATGCGGGCCGCCGGCCCTGGATGTGTGGACGCAGTGTCCGAGTGCGTCTTCCAGTTGTCAAAATGAAGCTGAATCTGTCTGACAGCTTTGTGCCGGCGGCATGCCATTGCGCCGCTTTCTGGAAAAATCGCGGTTCCCGTCACTCGCCACGCACCCATGGACCCAGAAGCCTTGCCGCCGGCTTTGAGCCTGCATGCCTACCACCAGGTCATGAACCTGATGGCCGCGGGCAGCTACGGCGCCCACCAGCGCCTGCCCAGCGAGGCGCGGATGGCGCAGTCCATCGGCGTTTCGCGCCCGGTGCTGCGCCAGGCACTCGAACGGCTGCGCAGCGAGGAGCGCATCTATTCGCGCAAGGGTTCGGGCCACTACGTGGGCGACATGGCGCACAAAGCCGCCGTGCCCTTTGGCGCCTTCTCCAGCATCGCCGACGTGCGCGACTTCCTGCAGTTCCGCATGAACATCGAGGTGGAAAGCGCGGCCCTGGCGGCGCAGGCGGGCCAGACGCAGCATGTCCAGATCAAGATGGCGCACCACCGCATGCAGGCTGCGCTGGCCAGCCGGCAGCCGGGCATCGAGGAAGACCTGGCCTTCCATATCGCGGTCGCCCAGGCCAGCGGCAACCGCTTCTATCTGCTGACCATGCAGGCGCTGGCCGAACAGATGCGCTTCAGCGTGCAGCTGATCAGGGATCTGTCGAAGCGCTCGCCCATGAAGACCGCCGCGGTCCTGCAGGAGCATGCCGAGATCGAGGCGGCGATTGCCGCGCGTGATCCGCTGCGTGCGCGCGAGGCCATGCGCGCGCACCTCGCGGCCGGCATAGAGCGGCTGTTCGGCCCAGGGCGGCCCGACGCGCCGGCACCGCGCTGAGCCGCCAAAAGCAAAGCCGCCGGCAGTGCGCGGGGCACGGCCGGCGGCTGGCGGGGAGGGCAGGCTCAGAACGCGGGAACGACCGCGCCCTGGTATTTGTCCTGCAGGAACTTCTTCACGTCCTCGCTGTGCAGCGCCTGGATCAGCTTGGCGATCTCCGGGCTGCCCGCGCGGTCCTTGCGCGCGGCAACGATGTTGGCGTAGGGCGAGTCCTTGCCCTCGATGAACAGCGCGTCCCTGGTGGGATTGAGCTTGGCTTCGATCGCGTAGTTGGTGTTGATCAGCGCCAGGTCCACATCGGCCAGCGCCCGCGGCAGCAGCGGCGCCTCGAGTTCCCGGAAGCGCAGCTTCTTCGGATTCTTCACCACATCCAGCGCCGTGGGCGTGAGGCTGCTCGGGTCCTTCAGCTCGATCAGGCCCTGCCTGGCCAGCAGCAGCAGCGCGCGGCCACCATTGGAGGGATCGTTGGGGATGGCGACGGTTGCGCCTTCCTTGAGCTCGTTGATGTTCCTGATCTTGCGCGAGTAGGCACCGAAGGGCTCGACGTGGATCTTGCCGTTGGGTACGGCCACCAAAGAGCTCTTGCGGTCCTTGTTGTAGCTGTCGAGGTAGGGCTGGTGCTGGAAGAAGTTGGCGTCCAGCAGCTTGTCTTCGACGGCCGCATTGGGCTGCACATAGTCGCTGAATTCGCGCACCTGCAATTCCACGCCCTGCTTCTTCAGCGCGGGCTTGATGTGGTTGAGGATTTCGGCATGGGGCACGGCGGTGGCCGCAACCTTGAGCACCACGTCGGCTGCCTGGGCAGTCAGAGCCAGGCTGGCCAGGGCGATCGCGCTAAGAGCTTTCTTCAGCATGACAAGGCTTCCTTGAAGAGATGGAGGGAGGGGTCTGCACCAAAACAGTGAACACGCAGTGCAGAAAGCGCTAGTTTAGTGACCATCAGGCACGGGATACGTAGGAGAAAGCCATTCTGGTTATAAGAATGTGGTTTTATATGCATGCCAGTGTTTTCATGCGGGTGCTCCGCCTGATTTGGTTCTGTGACAAAACGCGTCTTTCCTTGATAATCGCGCACAGGCGTCCGTTGTGCGGGCTCAGAGCCCGCCTGATGACGCCCAGATTCAAAGGTGTTCGACAAGCAGGTGCGCCGGGCCTCATATCCCGGCAATGCCTGCGCTGCCCCCGCAACGGTGGGCGAAATCCCAGGTCCTCACGCTGGCCCCCAGGCTGGCAGTCACTGCGTGCTCTTGGCGCGCGGGAAGGCGAGGGCTGAGCTGGCGCATTCGACATGCGCCAGCGTTTCGCGAGCCCGGAGACCGGCCTTTGTGATCGCTTCGGACGCCGCGGGAGTGCGCATGTCTGGACAAACAGCTGAAGCAATGGCGGCGCACGGGCGTGGCCAGGCCTGGCTGCGGGTTCATGCAGGCGCGCGCTGCGGCGGGTTTTGGTCCTTGGGCTTCGCGGGTGAGCGAAGCCTCGCCTTGAAATCATCGTATGCACTTGCCTCGTTCGCGGCACGCGCTCAGACGCGCTGCCCTGCCTTCCTTTCCCTTGTCTTGCCGTCCGGCCCTGCTGTCTTTGCTGGCCTGGGCCACGCTGGCGGGTCCAGCGGCCCATGCGGCGGGTGAAGACCCGACGACGCTCGCTGATGTGTTCGTCACCGCCACGGCGCGCCCCGAAGGGCGCCTGCGCATCGCCGCCACCACCCAGACCATCGACCGCGCCGATATCGAGCGCTCCTCGGCACGCTCGGTGACCGATCTGCTGGCCGAGCACGCGGTGGGCTTTCTCAGTGAATGGACCGCCGCCCAGACCTCGATGAACCTGCGCGGCGCGGCCACCGACGGCCAGGGGCGCGACTACCGCGGCCAGGTGCTGGTGTTGCTCAACGGTCGGCGCGCCGGCACGGCCAACCTCTCCAAGCTCAGCCTGTCGGATGTGGAGCGCATCGAGATCGTGCGCGGCCCGGGCTCGGTGGTCTATGGCAGCCAGAACATGGGCGGGGTGATCAACATCATCCTGCGCACCGGCGCCAGCGGCGGCGGCAACCGCGCTTCCGTCGTGGGCGGCGGCAGCGGGCTGTGGCGCGCCGACACGCAGATCAGCGGCGCCAGCGAGCGCTGGGACTGGTATGTGGGCGCCAATGCCGGCGGGCGCGACGACTACGATTCGGGCCGCGGCGGCGGCGAGATGAGGAACACCAGCTACAAGCGCCGCGGCGCCAGCGGCGCGCTCGGCTGGCAGCTGGCCGACCTGCACCGCGTGGAACTGCAGCTGCGCACCGACGGCATCTACAACGCTGGCTTCCGTGGCTCCGGCGCCAACATCTTCAGCCGCGACAACCGCTACAACCAGTCAGCCGATCTGCGCTACGAGGGCGCATTGCCCGGCGGGCGGGTGAGCTGGCTGGCGCATGCCTATGCGTTCACCGACGTCGACGAGTTCAACTGGGCCTCGCCCGTGATCCGGTCGGGCACCAGCGCCGTGCCCGGCACCGCGCGCGACTACAACCACCGCCAGCTCGATGCCACCGGCCTGCGCCTGCAGCCGCGCCTGCGCCTGAGCGACAGCAACGACCTGCTGCTGGGCTTCGATTACGAGAAGAACCGGCTGCGCTCGGACCGCGAGCGCAATGCCATGCCCGGCGGGCCCGCGGGCCAGGTCGCGCCCTATGACACCAACCAGACCGAGCACACCCACGCGCTGTATCTGGAGGATGCACAGACCTTCTTCGGCGACCGCCTGACGCTGCGCGCCGGGCTGCGCCGCACCTGGGGCGAGACGCGCTTCGACCAGACGCCGAATGTGCCGCTGGCCGTGACCACTGCGCGCGACTACGGCAAGACCACCTGGTCCACAGGCGCGGTCTGGAAGGTCAGCGACAGCTGGGCGCTGCGCGCCGGGGCCTCCACCGGTTTCCGCGCGCCCACGGCCAGCGAGCTGTCGGCCGACTTCACCGCGGTGGGCGGCGGGCGCAGCTTCGGCAATCCGAACCTCAAGCCCGAGTCCAGCCGCCAGCTGGAAGTCGGCACTACCCTGCGCCAGGGTTCGTTGACGGTTGACGCCGCGCTGTTCCAGAACACCATCTCGGACCGCATCATCACCGTCTCGCGCGGCCCGGCGACCAACACCTCGGACTACGCCAACAATGCCGCCGATATCGTCGCGCGCGGGCTGGAGCTCAGCGCGCGCAGCGAGATCGGCCGGTTGGCCAGCGGTCCGGTGCTCAGCGTCTTCGGCAATAGCTACTACCATTTCGAGATGAAGGACAAGGGCGCGGCCGCCTCGGCCAACACCGACCGCGTGCAGCGCATGTACCAATACGAGGCCGCGGTCGGCCTGCGCCTGGCGCGCGGCATGGACCGCAACCCGGGCGACTGGAGCGCACAGCTCACGGCGCTGCTGCGCGGGCCCATGTGGTACGACACCGAGGAGAACCTGCTGATCCCGCAGGGCGAGCCGAGCAGCACCTTCATTCACCGCAAGGGCGCGTTCACCGTGTGGAACCTGCGCGGCGAATACCGCGTGAGCCGCGGCATGAAGCTGTTCGCGGGCATCAACAACGTCTTCGACCTGAACCGCCATCCGATCTTCATCGCGCTCGACAAGCGGCCGTGCATCGCCAACCCGATCTTCCAGAACGGCGGCTGCGGCACTTCGATGCCGGGGCGCGAATGGCTGATCGGGCTGCAGGCCGATTTCTGACCATGGGCATCGCACGGCGCGGACTGCTTGGCGCACTGGGCTGCGGCGCGTTGCTGGGCAATGCAGTGGCTTCTTCACCCTTACGCCTGCGCGATGCGCTGGGCCGGGAGGTGGTGCTGCCTGCTCCGGCGCAACGCATCGTGACCATCTTTTCCTCGAACACCGAGCTGGTGGCTGCGCTGGGGCTGACCAGGCGCATCGTCGGCATCGAGGAATTCACGCGCTTTCCCCCCGAGGTGGCCCGGCTGCCGCGGGTGGGCGGGCGCCTGGGCTTTTCGGTCGATGCGGTAGTGGCGCAGCGCCCTGACCTGGTGATCGTCACGCCCGCGCGCCAGGCCGCGCACCAGCTGGTCGATCCCATGGAGCGCATCGGCGTGCCGGTCATGGTGCTGCTGAGCCGCAGCCTGGGCGAGGTGATCGGCAATGTGCGCCTGGTGGCCAAGGCCGCCGGCGTCGAGGCGCGTGGCGAGGCGCTGGCGGCATCGCTGGAGCAGCGCCTGCACGCCGTCGACGGGCAGATGGCGGGCCGGGCCGCACCGCGCGCTTTGATGGTCACCGGGCGCATGGGCAACGGCATGCTGCTGGTCGCGCGACCCGGCACCTATACCCATGAGGCGATGCTGCGCGCGGGTGCACGGCATGCGCTGCCGGGCATCGGCACGCTGGCGCAGGTATCGCCCGAGGCGGCACTGGCGTGCGATCCCGATGTGCTGCTGTTTGCCGGCGCGCAGGCGGGGCTCGACGAACTGGCGCGCCGCCCCGGCTGGCGCGACATGCGCGCGGTGCGCGCGCAGCGGGCCATCACCGTGGCGCGCGCCGAATTCCTGATTCCCGGCCCGCGCACCTTCGATGGGATCGAATCCCTCGCGCACCGGTTGCTGCAGCTGCAGCGCAAAGGATGGAAATGAAAATCCGCTGGCCCGCATGGGCACTGCTGGCGCTCGGCCTGGTGCTGGGCATCTTTGCCGGCCATGAATGGGCCGCGCCCGCCGAACTCTGGAGCGCGCTGACCGAGCGCGACACGCTGCGCGCGCGCCTGCTGTGGGAGTGGCGCATGCCGCGCGTGCTGGCCGCGGCCTGTGTGGGCGCGCAGCTGGGCCTGTCGGGCGCGGTGTTCCAGGGGGTGTTCCGCAATCCGCTGGCCGAGCCGTATCTGCTGGGGGCCTCGGGCGGGGCGGCATTGGGCGCCACGGTAGCGCTGCTGGTGCCGCTGGGCCTGCCGCAGTCGTGGCTCCTGCCCGTACTGGCCTTTGCCGGGGCATGGGGCGCGACGCTGCTGGTGCTGGGCGTGGCGCGTGTGGCCGGGGCGCTTGACGCGGCGGGCATGCTCCTGGCGGGCGTGGCCATGGCGGCGATGCTGGGCGCCATACGCTCCTTTCTGATGCTGGCGCTGTCCGACGAGACCGTGAGCCTGCAGGTGGTGATGAGCTGGGTGCTGGGCGGAATTCAGACGCCGACCTGGAGCGGGCTGGGCTGGATGGCGCTGATCACGCTGGGCTGCCTGGCCGCCACGCAGACGCTGGCGCGCGGGCTGGACCTGCTGGGGCTGGGCGATGCCGCGGCGCAATCCTTTGGCCTGGATGTCGCGCGCTTCGTGCCGCGCGCCGTGCTGCTGGGCTCGCTGGTGGTGGCGGCGGCGGTGGCCTATGGCGGGCTGGTGGCGTTCGTCGGCCTGGCCGCGCCGCATATCGCGCGCTGGTGGGTGGGCCCGCTGCACCGCTGGGTGCTGCCGGCCAGCGCGCTGGCGGGGGCGGTGATCGTGACGCTGGCCGATGCCATCGCGCGCAGCGTGCTGCCGCCGGCGGAGGTGCCGCTGGGGCTGATCACGGCGGTGGCGGGCGGGCCATTCTTCATCGCGCTGCTGGCGCGCCGACTGCGCTCGCATGGAGGCCGCGCATGAGCGATACCGCGATGCTGCGTGCCGTCGATATCTGTGTGGAACGCCAGGGTCGCCGGCTGCTCGATGGCGTCTGCCTCGATCTGCCGGCGCAAGGCGCGGTGGCGCTGGTCGGGCCGAACGGCGCGGGCAAGTCCACGCTGCTTCAGGTACTGGCCGGGCAAATGGCGTCCAACAGTGGCATGGTGCGGCTCGATGGCGCGCCGCTTTCAACGCTGAGCGTGCCTGTGCGTGCCCGCCACATCGGCTACATGCCCCAGCGTTTCGAGCCGCATTGGGATGTGACGCTGCAGGAGCTGATGCGGATGCGCGTGCCCGATGCGACCCAGGCGCTGGCGCAGGCCCGGCTGCAGCCCCTGGCTGCGCGGCGCTGGAGCCAGCTGTCGGGCGGCGAGCGCGCGCGCGGCCTGCTGGCCGCGGTGCTGGCCACCGATCCGCCAGTGCTGCTGGCCGACGAGCCGGGCGCGGCGCTCGATGTGCGGCACCGGCTGGCGCTGGTGCAGGCGCTGGCGCGGCGCGGGCGCGAGCGGCTGGTTGTGGTGGTGATGCACGATCTGGATCTGGCCTTCGAGTGCTTCGAACGGGTGATCGTCTTGCATCAGGGCCGCGTGGCCATGGATGGGGCGCCTGCCGCGCTGCTGCAGGATCCGCAACTGGACCAGGTGTTTGGCGTGCATTTCCAGCGCATCGCGGTGCCGCCGCACACGCTGCTGCGCGCGCGCAGCCAGGAGCCGTACGATGCGCATTGACATCGCCGGCTGGACGCGCGAAGCGATGGCCGGTGACCCCAAGGCCTTTGCCGCGATCTTCGAGCGCGCCGACCGTTGGGGCTTCGACGGCGTGTGGTTCAGCGAATTCCGCGTGCCGCAAAGCGACTGGCAGTATCCCTCGCCGCTGCTGCTGGCCGCGGCCCTGCTGGCGCGCACCGAGCGGCTGCGCGTGGGCACGGCGGTGCTGGTGCTGCCGCTGCACCACCCGTTGATGCTGGCCGAGGAAATCGCGCAGCTGGATTTCCAGAGCGGCGGCCGCATCGACGTGGGCATTGGGCGCGGCACGGAGCCGGCAGCGCTGCAATGCCTGGAGATCGACCCGTCCAGCACGCGCGAGCGCTTCGAGCAGGGCGCGCGCATCCTGCGCGATGCATTGCGCGGCGACACCGTGGCTTCGAGCGGACTGTGGAAGTTCGCGCCGCGCCGGCTGATGGCGCTGCCCGTTCAGCGGCCCCATCCACCGATCTACATCGCCGGCTCGACGCCCGAGACGCTGGCGTTTGCACTGGCGCAGGATCTGCCGCTGCTGCTGAGCCTGGAGCCGCCCGAGGGGGCGCAGCTGAAGCGGCTGGCCGAGGTTGCCCGGCAGCAGGGCGGCGATGCGCAGGCGCTGCTGGCGCGTTCGTCGCTGGCGCGCTATGTCTGCATTGGCCCCAGCGCAGCGCAGGTGCGCCAGCAGCTCGAAGGCCTTTGGGAAAGGCTTTATGCGCGCCGCATGCACTTTGCCGGCAAGCGCGGCGTGGCGCCCGCCGGTGTGCCGCCCATCGATCGCCAAAAGGTGCTGCGCGAGCAATTCATCCATGGGACGCCGGAGCAATGCCATGCGCAGATCCGCGCGCTGCAGTCGGCCACGGGCATCGGCAGCCTGCGCTGCGTCTTCAACGCCAATGGCCTGTGGAGCAACCAGGCGGCGCTGGCCGCGATGCAGCTGTTTGCGCAGGAGGTGCTGCCCGCATTGCAGCGCGACTGAAGCACAATCGGCCTATGGACTCCGAACAACTCCAGCGCCTGCTGACAGTGCAGATGCCCTATGGCAAATACCAGGGCCGCTGCATTGCCGACCTGCCCGGCCACTACCTGATGTGGCTGGCGCGCGAAGGCTTTCCGCGCGGGGAGCTGGGGCAGCTGCTGGCGCTGATGTATGAGCTCGATCACAACGGGCTGGGGTATTTGCTGGAGCCGTTGCGGGGGTGAGGGGGCTTGGGGGTCGACAGGCTGCACTCAGGGAAGGGTGCTGCTACGTCTATAGGACAGGACGTCCATGGTTCGACAAGCTCACCACGAACGGGGGAAATCGCTCGTCCTGAGCCTGTCGAAGGATGAACGGCCTGCCTCGGAAATATTGGACGGTACCAATCCCCGCCTGGACGCCAACAAAAAAGGAGCCCAAAGGCTCCTTCATCGTAGGCATCCGGGGCAAAGCCCGGAACAAGCTTACTTCACCGCAGCGCGCGCCGCCTCGGCCTTCGCCTTGGCTTCATCCGCCTTGCGCTGCAGCTCGGCCGCTTCGGCTTCGGCCGCCTTGGCCTCGGCGGCCTTGGCTTCGGCCGCCTTGTCGCCCGAGGGGCCGGCAATGGCGTTGCCCACCATGCTGCCGGCCACGGCGCCAACGGCGGCGGCACCCATGGTGCCCATCATGCCGGGGCCACGGGCAGGTGCCGCTGCAGCTGCAGGCGCTGCGGCTGCAGCAGGTGCAGCAGCGGGAGCCGCAGCAGCCGGAGTGGCCGGACGCGCTGCCGCGGTGGGCGCGGCCACCGGCGCGGGCGCGGGGGCGGTGCGGCCGATGGTGGCGGGGCGGACCGACTTGGAGCCGCCCATGCGTTTGGCGTGTGCCAGGCTCGGCGCGAGCAGGGCGGCGCAGGTCATGGCAAGCACGGAAACAGTGGCGCGGTAGGAAATGTTCACGGAAATTCCTCTATGAGAAGTCAACAGGGAAGATGACCCATGTGAAGCCCGGAGCCGGACCGCGGAATGCGGCCAGGACCTCAGGCTCACGGTACATACATGGGGGAACTGCGCCGGAATGCAAGCGGGGCCGCAAAAAAAGGCCGCGCAGGTGCAGCGCAGGGCGCGCGCGTGGAGGAAATCGTTGTGTGCGCGCAGCCGTCGATTCTAGAGGCAGGTGCGCAGGGCGCCGCGGCAAATGGCTTGGCGCGGCGCGGGGTATCAGCGCAGGATCTCGAGCAGACGGTCCAGGCCGCCCTCGTTGATGGCGATCTGCGCCTCGGCGCGCACGCGCGGCTTGGCGTGGAAGGCCACCGACAGGCCGGCGGCGCCCATCATCGGCAGATCGTTGGCGCCATCGCCCACGGCAATGCATTGCGCCGGAGCGATGCCCATCAGCGACGCCACTTCCAGCAGCGTGCGGCGCTTTTCCGCGCCGTCGCAGATGTCGCCCCAGGGCTGCTCGACCATGGTGCCGGTCAGCACGCCATTTTCCATGGCGAGCACATTGGCGCGCACGAAGTCGATGTCCAGCAGTCCGCGCACGTATTCGGCGAAGTAGGTGAAGCCGCCCGACACCAGCAGCACCTTCAGGCCTGCGCGCTGGCAGGCCTCGACCAGCGCCTGCGCGCCCGGCGACAGGCGCAGCCGCTCGCGGCGCACGCGCTCCATGTCGGCTTCGGTCACGCCGCGCAAGAGCGCCACGCGCTGGCGCAGGCTTTCCTTGAAGTCGGCGATCTCGCCGCGCATCGTGGCTTCGGTGATGGCCGCGACCTCGGCCTTCTTGCCCGTGGCATCGGCAATCTCGTCCACGCACTCGATGTTGATCAGCGTCGAGTCCATGTCGAAGGCAATCAGCCTGTAATCGCTCAGGCGCAGTGGCACGGGGGTGCGCTGGACCATCAGGCCCGGGGCAAATTCGGTAGCGGCGCTCATTTATGGGGCGGAAAAAGGGAAATGGAGTAAAGGCCGGCGCGCAGGCACCGGCATGGGGACTGCATTATCGCCTTGACCAGCCGGCGCGTTCCTCATTGCGGCGTGAGGCCCGCGGCCTTCACCAGTTCGGCGTGCAGCCTGATCTCCTCGGCAATGGTCTGCTGCAGCTGCTGCGAAGTGGTGGGCGCGACTTCCATGCCGCTTTCGCCCAGTTTCGCCTTGATGTCTCCCGCCAGGATGCCATGCACCGCGCGCTGCAGCCTGTCGATCACCGGCTGCGGTGTCTTTGCCGGCGCCAGCAGGCCTACCCAGGCCGACAGGTTCAGATCGGCAAAGCCGCTTTCGGCCATGGTGGGCGTGCCGGACAAGACGGAAGAGCGCTGCGGGGCGAGGATGCCCAGCGCATGCAGCTTGCCTGCCTGCAGATGCGGCAGCGCCTCGGGCAGCACCGCGAACAGCATGTCGACATTGCCCGCCAGCGTGTCGTTCACGGCGGGCGCGCCGCCCTTGTAGGGCACGTGCAGCATGCTGGCCCGGGTGCGGGTCTCGAACATCAGCGCCGCCAGATGCTGCGGGCTGCCGTCGCCCGAGGAGGCATAGGTCAGCTTGCCCGGTGCTGCCTTGGCAGCGGCCACGACGGCCGCAACGCTGGGGAATTTCTGCTTGTCCTTCACCACCAGCACCATCGGCTGGTTGACCAGCTTGGTGAGCGGCACGAAGTCGGCCTGCGGGTCGTAAGGCAGGGACTTGAAGATCGCCTTGTTGGTGGTGAGAAAGGACGCGGGCGACACGGTGAGCGTGTAGCCGTCGGCCGGCGCGCGCGCCACCGCCGGCAGGCCGATCTGGCCCGAGGCGCCGGCGCGGTTTTCCACCACGAAGGGCTGGCCCAGCTCGGCCGCGAGCTTCTGGCTCACGGCGCGCGCGATCATGTCGGCACTGCCGCCGGCCGGCAGCGCGACCATGACCTTGACTGGATGATCGGGGTAGGCGCCCTGGGCCAATGCGGGTGCAGCTGCCAGCGTCGCGATCAGTGCGCAGGCCAGGGAGGGAATTAGGCGTCGAATCGGCATGGGAGGCTTTCCAAAAGAACCAGGCAGCTTGCCTGCCCGGTGCTTTTGCAATTCCTGTGCCAATGCGCCTGCCTGGTCCTTGGGGCTTCAGGCCACCGCAGCCTCGGCCTTGAGCGGCTGCCCCAGGCTGCGCAGCACGTCGCGCACCAGCTGGGCGCGCGCCATCGGGTCGGGCAGCTCGCGCTCGATGCGCAGCTTCTCGTTGCCCGCGAGCTTGATGTGCTTGTTCTTCTGGATCAGCGCGATGATGTTCATCGGATCGATAGGCGGCTGCGGCTTGAAGGTGATGGTGATGACGCCCGGCGCCGCATCGACCTTCAGCACGCCATAGGGCTGGCTCAGCACGCGCAGGCGGTGCACGTCGATCAGCGTCTGCGCCTGCGGCGGGAGCTTGCCGAAGCGGTCGACGATTTCCTCCAGCAGGTTGTCGATCTGCTCGCTGGTCCTGGCCGTGGCCAGCTTCTTGTAGAACGACAGCCGCAGGTGCACGTCGCCGCAGTAGCTGTCGGGCAGCAGCGCCGGCGCATGCAGGTTGATGTCCGTGGAGGCCGACATCGGCGCCAGCAGATCCGGCTCCTTGCCCTCCTTGAGCGAGCGCACGGCCTCGGCCAGCATCTCGTTGTAGAGCTGAAAGCCCACCTCGAGCATGTTGCCGCTCTGGTTCTCGCCCAGCACCTCGCCCGCGCCGCGGATCTCCAAGTCGTGCATCGCCAAATAGAAGCCGCTGCCCAGTTCCTCCATCTGCTGGATCGCGTCGAGACGCTGCTGCGCCTGCTTGGTGAGGCTCTCGATCTCCGGCACCATCAGGTAGGCATAGGCCTGGTGGTGGCTGCGGCCCACGCGCCCGCGCAGCTGGTGCAGCTGCGCCAGGCCGAACTTGTCGGCGCGGCTGATGAGGATGGTGTTGGCGCTGGGCACGTCGATGCCGGTCTCGATGATGGTCGAGCACAGCAGGATGTTGTAGCGCTGGGCGACGAAGTCGCGCATGACGCGCTCGAGCTCGCGCTCGGGCATCTGTCCATGGGCCACGGCGATGCGCGCCTCGGGCAGGATCTCTTCCAGCTTCTGGCGCCGGTTCTCGATGGTCTCGACCTCGTTGTGCAGGAAGTAGCACTGGCCGCCGCGCTTGAGTTCGCGCAGCACGGCTTCGCGAATGACGCCCGTGCCCTCGTTGCGCACGAAGGTCTTGATCGCCAGGCGCCGCTGCGGCGCGGTGGCGATGACGCTCAGGTCGCGCAGGCCCTCGAGCGCCATGCCCATGGTGCGCGGAATGGGCGTGGCGGTGAGCGTGAGCACGTCGACCTCGGCGCGCAGCGCCTTCATCTGCTCCTTGTGGCGCACGCCGAAGCGGTGCTCCTCGTCGATGATCAGCAGGCCCAGGTCGTGGAAGTGCGTGGACTCCGACAGCAGCTTGTGCGTGCCCACCACGATGTCCACCGTGCCGTCGGCAATGCCCTTGATGGCCGCCGTGATCTCCTTGCCCGAACGGAAGCGCGAGACCTCGGCCACGCGGATCGGCCAGCGCGCGAAGCGGTCGACCAGCGTGCGGTAGTGCTGCTCGGCCAGCAGCGTGGTGGGCGCGAGGAACGCCACCTGCTTGCCGCCCGTGACGGCAATGAAGGCCGCGCGCAGCGCGACTTCGGTCTTGCCGAAGCCCACGTCGCCGCAGACCAGCCGGTCCATCGGCTGCGGGCTGAGCATGTCGTGGATCACCGCGTGGATCGCCGCCTTCTGGTCGGCGGTTTCCTCGAAGCCGAAGTCGTTGGCGAAGGTCTCGTAGTCCTGCGGGCTGTAGCGGAAGGCATGGCCTTCGCGCGCCGCGCGCCGCGCATAGATGTTGAGCAGCTCGGCGGCCGAGTCGCGTACCTGCTCGGCGGCCTTGCGCTTGGCTTTTTCCCATTGGTTGCCGCCGAGCTTGTGCAGCGGCGCGTCCTCGGGCGACATGCCGGTGTAGCGGCTGATCAGTTGCAGCTGGCTCACAGGCACGTAAAGCACCGCGTCGCCGGCATAGGCCAGGTGCAGGAATTCCTGCAGCGCCGGGCTGCCGTCGGGGTTTCGCTGGCCCACATCCATGTTGACCAGGCCCTGGTAGCGGCCGATGCCATGCTGGCTGTGCACCACCGGGTCTCCGACCTGCAGCTCCGACAGGTCCTTGATCAGCGCCTCGACATCGCTGACCTGCTCCTGCTTCTTGCGCCGGCGCGTGGTCGGCCCGGCGGCGAACAGCTCGGTTTCGGTGATGAAGTCGATGCCGGCCGTGTTCCAGTGGAAGCCCGCGGCCAGCGGCGCGGTGGCGATGCCGATCTTCTCGCTGGTGTCGGCCTCGAACTGCGCCAGCGAGTCGAAGGCCGGCGGGTTGAGCTGCGAGGCACGGAAGAAATCCAGCAGGCTCTCGCGCCGGCCGTCGCTCTCGGCCAGCAGCAGCAGGCGCTGCGAAGTCTGGCGCAGATGCGCGTGCAGGCGCGCCAGCGGGTCCTCGGCGCCGCGCACCACCGACAGCTCGGGCAGCGGCTGGAACTCGCCGCTGGCCAGCTGGTCCGCGGGCACCTCGGCGCCGCGCACGGCCAGCTGCGCATATTCCTTGGCGCGCAGATAGAACTGCTCGGCGCTCAGGAACAGGGACTCGGGCGGCAGCGCCGGGCGCTCGGGGTCGCCCTGCACCAGCCGGTAGCGCTCCCTGGTGTCCTGCCAGAAGCGCTGGAACGCGGGCTCCAGGTCGCCATGCAGCACGACGGTGGCCTGCTCGCCCAGATAGTCGAACACCGTCGCCGAGTCCTCGAAGAACAGCGGCAGGTAGTACTCGATGCCGGCCGTGGCCACGCCATTGCCCATGTCCTTGTAGACGCGGCTGCGCGTGGGGTCGCCCTCGAGCAGCTCGCGCCAGCGGCTGCGGAACAGCGCGCGCGCGTCGTCGTCCATCGGGAACTCGCGCCCGGGCAGCAGGCGCACCTCGGGCACCGGGTAGAGGCTGCGCTGTGTGTCGGGGTCGAAGGTGCGTATCGAGTCGATCTCGTCGTCGAACAGGTCCACGCGGTAGGGCACGGCCGAGCCCATGGGAAACAGATCGATCAGCCCGCCGCGCACCGCGTATTCGCCATGGCTCACGACCTGCGAGACATGCGAGTAGCCGGCCAGCGTCAGCTGCGCCTTGAGCTTGGCCTCGTCGAGCTTCTGCCGGACCTTGAAGTGGAAGGTGTAGCCGGCCAGAAAGCTCGGCGGCGCGAGGCGGTACAGCGCGGTGGTGGCGGGCACCAGCACCACGTCGGCGCCGGTCGCCTGGTCATGCTGGCTGATGCGCCACAGCGTCGCCAGCCGCTCGCTGATCAGGTCCTGGTGCGGGGAGAAGGTGTCGTAGGGCAGGGTCTCCCAGTCGGGAAACAGCGCGCAGCGCAGCCCGGGCGCAAAGAAGGCCAGCTCCTCCATCAGCCGCTGCGCATCGCTGGCGTCGGCCGTGACGATGGCCGTGACGCGGCCCGCGGCCTTCTCGCGGGTGCCCAGGCGGGCCAGCAGCAGCGCGTCGGCGCTGCCCACGGGGCGGGGAAGGGTGAATCGTTTGCCGGGGGAGAGTTTGGGCAGTTCCATGCGGTAGATCGTGGGCTGGGCGCGGTTCAGGATGCAATTGCCGATTCTAGAATGGCGCCCATGACCGATTTGCTGCCGCCTTCAATTGACCCATCCGCCAAAGCTGCTAACCCCCAGGACAAGGCAGCTGCGCGGCTCTGGGCCTTCGTGCCCTGCGCCGGCGTGGGCGCGCGCGCCGTGGCCCATGGCGCGCGGCCCGATCTGCCCAAGCAATACCAGCCGGTGGCGGGGCAGCCGCTGGTGCTGCATACGCTGGCGGCGCTGGCCGGCGTGACGCGGCTGGCCGGCACGCTGGTGGGCGTGGCGGCGGGCGATTCCTTTTTCTTGCAGATGACGGCCGCGCAGCCGCAATCCTGGACCACTGCGCCCTGCGGCGGCCCGACGCGCGCCGAGACCGTGCTGGGCGGGCTGGCCGAACTGAAGGCGCGTGGGGCCGACGACGGCGACTGGGTACTGGTGCACGATGCCGCGCGCTGCCTGCTCACGCCGGCCATGGTGGACCGCCTGATCGATGCCTGCCTCGACGACCCCGTGGGCGGCCTGCTGGCGCTGGCGCTGCCCGATACGCTGAAGTCGGCGCGCTCCGAAGGCGGCGTGCCGCGCGTTGCCGCCACGCTCGAGCGCAGCGACAAATGGCTGGCGCAGACGCCGCAGATGTTCCGGCTGGGCACCTTGCGCGCCGCGCTCGGGGCGATGGGCGCGGCCGCCACAGACGAGGCCAGCGCCATCGAGGCGTCGGGGCGCTCGCCGCGGCTCGTGGCCGGCAGCGCGCAGAACTTCAAGGTCACCTATCCCGAGGACTTCGCGCTGGCCGAGGCCGTGCTGCAGGCCCGCGCGCGCGTTGGATAATCGGGTTTTCAAGACGGATCGACAATGACCATTCAATTCCGGATCGGAGAGGGCTGGGACACCCATGCCCTGGTGCCAGGGCGCAAGCTGATCATCGGCGGGGTCGAGGTGCCGCACAGCATGGGCCTGCTCGGGCATTCCGATGCCGACGTGCTGCTGCATGCCATCACCGACGCGCTGCTCGGCGGCGCGGCGCTGGGCGATATCGGCCGGCATTTCCCCGACACCGATGCGCAGTTCAAGGGCGCGGATTCGGTGGCGCTGCTGGTCGAGGCCGCGCGGCGCGTGCGCGCCGCGGGCTACGAGATCGGCAACATCGACAGCACCGTCATTGCCCAGGCACCCAAGCTTGCGCCTTTCATCGCCGCGATGTGCACGCGCATCGCGCAGGCGCTGGGCCTCGAGCCCGATCAGGTCAACGTCAAGGCCAAGACCGCCGAGAAGCTGGGCCCGGTGGGCCAGCTGCAGGCCATGGAGGCACGCGCCGCGGTGCTGCTTTTCAGGTCCGCTGCGGCGGGCGCGGAGGCAGGTGGCGCTTGACCTGCGGGCGGCGCAGGCGCTGCTCGGGGTTCTTGCCGCCCGGCAGGCTCGAGGCGCGCTGCAGCTGGATATGGGCCGCCAGCCCGCCGGATGAAGCATTCGACAGCGCGAACACGCCGCCCATGCGCTGCACCGTCTTGTCGACGATGGACAGGCCCAGGCCGGCGCCGGCCGCCGCGGTGCGTGCCGAGTCGCCGCGGAAGAAGGGCTGCGTGAGCCGCGCCAGCTGCTCGGGCGGCACGCCGCGGCCGTGGTCGCGGATGCGCACCACGACCCAGTGCTCGCGCGCCTTGGCCGTGACCTCGACCTGGGTGGTGTCGGTATCGGCGCTCTTGCCGTAGCGGCGCGCGTTCTCCAGCAGGTTCGAGATGACGCGCGCCAGCTCGATCTCGTCGGCCAGCACATACAGGTCCTCGGCCACGTTCATGGTGATCTGCAGCTCGCGATGGTCCTGCACCGCGTAGACGCAGGACGACACCACGGCATGCAGATGCACGGTGGTCAGGGTCACGTGGTCGGGGCGCGCGTAGTCGAGGAATTTGTCGATGGTCGCATCGAGCTGCACGATGTCGGCCACCATGTGGTCGCGTGCCACGTCGTCGGCCACGCTCATCTCGGTTTCCAGCCGCAGCCGCGCCAGCGGCGTGCGCAGGTCGTGCGAGATGCCGGCCAGCATCACGGCGCGGTCCTGCTCGAGCTTGGAGAGCTTCTGCGCCATGCGGTTGAAGCCGATGTTGACCTCGCGGATCTCGCTGGTCACCGCCTGCTCGTCGAGCTGGCTGGCGTCGAAATCGCCATCGCGCACGCGGTTTGCGGCGTCGCTGAGCTGCTTGAGCGGCCGGTTGATGAGCCGCGCGATCACCGCCGCACCGGCCAGCGACAGCACGCCGGCGGTGATCAGCCACACCAGCCAGGTGCGCCCGCCCGCGGGGCTGAAGCGCGAGCGGTCCATCAGCAGCCAGTTCGGGTCGCCATTGATGTCGAAGCCGACCCACAGGCCGGCCTCGCCGTTGACGCTGCGCGCAACGATGGTGCCTGGCCCGAGGCGTGCGGTGAGTTCCTCGTTGAGCCGCCCGCCCAGCGTGCCCTGGTCGAGCAGTTCGAACTTGTCGCCCGGCTCGCGCGGCAGGATGCGGACGCCTTCCTGGTCGGCCATGGTCTTGATCAGCGACACGCGCGCGATCGCATCGGCGTGCACCAGCGCCGCGCGGCTCAGGTTGACGAGCGACGCCACCTGCTGCGCGGTATGCAGCGTGCGCGGCTCGAACTCGAAGGCGCGCAGGGTCTGCAGCCAGGCCAGGATGCTGCCGATCAGCAGCAGCGCCAGCAGGCAGAAGGTGCGCCAGAACAGGTTCAGGTTCAACCGCGAGCGCAAGCGCGCCCCGCCATGGCCGTGCGGATAATCCAGCGGCACCGGACTGGTGGCGTCCGGCACGGGGGCGGTGGATGCGTTCATCGGTGGCATGTTGCCTGACTGCGGTAACTAGAGGAAACCAGGGAAACCAGGGGTTCAGTTGTTGCCATCCGGCACGAACACGTAGCCCACGCCCCACACGGTCTGGATATAGCGCGGCGCCGCTGGATCCTCCTCGATGAGCTTGCGCAGGCGCGACACCTGCACGTCGAGGCTGCGGTCGAAGGGCTCGAACTCGCGGCCACGTGCCAGCAGTGCCAGCTTCTCGCGCGACAGCGGCTGGCGCGGGTGGCGCACCAGGGCCTTGAGCATGGCGAATTCACCGGTCGTGAGCGGCAGTTCCTCGCCGTTCTTCTGCAGCACGCGAGTGCCCAGGTCGAAGGCGAAGGGGCCGAAGCTGACGATCTCGTTGTCGCCCGAGGGCGCGCCAGGGGCCTCCTGCGGAGGGCGGCGGCGCAGGACGGCATGGATGCGCGCCAGCAGTTCACGCGGGTTGAAGGGCTTGCCCAGGTAATCGTCGGCGCCGACTTCCAGGCCGACGATGCGGTCCACGTCCTCGCCCTTGGCGGTCAGCATGATGATCGGCGTGCGGTCGTTCGCCGCGCGCAGGCGCCGGCAGATGGACAGGCCGTCTTCGCCCGGCATCATCAGATCCAGCACGATCAGGTCCACCGTTTCGCGCAGCAAGATGCGGTTCAAGGCCTTGCCGTCCTCGGCAATCATGATCTCGAAACCTTCCTGGGTCAGGTAGCGGCGCAGCAGATCGCGGATCCGCGCATCGTCGTCGACAACCAGGATCTTGTCGGTGCGGTTGGTCTGTGTGCCCATGTTTTTCGTCCTCGGTCCAATTTGTAACAGAGGCCATTCTGACCAGCTTGATCCTGAAAATGCGCAGTTTTGAGCACACCCTGACTAAATGTTACAAATCTTGCCCGAAGCGTCCAATCATGTGAATCCGGCTTACACCTATATGCGTGCCGGGCTGCCAGAGGACCTGCGGAGAGCCGCTATGCTTTGGCGGCTCAACTTTCGAGGAAGATGCATGAAGAAAATGTCCCAATGGATCGTCGCAGGGGTATTGTGCGCAGGCGCCGGCATGGCGGCCGCGCAGGCGTTGCCCGAACCCGCCAACGTGCTGCAGCTGTCGAGCTCGGGCACCGTCGAGGCGACGCAGGACCTGCTGGTCATGACGCTGGCCGCGACTCGCGAAGGCAGCGATGCGTCGGCGGTGCAGTCGCAGCTGCAGCAGGTGCTGGATGCGGCGCTGGCTGTGGCCCGGCGCCAGGCACAACCCGGACAGCTCGATGTGCGTACCGGCACGTTCGGCATCTACCCGCGCAACAACCGGGACGGCAAGATCACCGGCTGGCAGGGCCGGGCGGAGCTGGTGCTGCAGGGGCGCGATTTCGACCGCATCACGCGCACCGCGGCCCAGGTCGACGGCATGCAGGTGGCACAAACCGGCTTTGCGCTGTCGCGCGAAGCGCGCGCCAAGGTCGAGGGCCAGGCCCAGGCCGAAGCCATCCAGAGCTTCCAGGCCAAGGCCCGCGCCATGGCGCAGGCCTTCGGCTTCGAACGCTTCACGCTGCGCGAGGTCAATGTCAACAGCAACGATTCGGGCTTCTCGCCCCGCGTGGCGATGATGTCCAAGGCCGGCATGGCGGCCGAGGCGGCGCCGATTCCCGTCGAGGCGGGCAAGACCCAGGTGGTGGTGAACGTGTCTGGTTCGGTGCAGATGCTGAAATAAGCCCCAGGCTTGCTCACACATGAGCAGGTCTCAGCCCTGTACTGAACCGTTCGCCCTGAGCTTGTCGAAGGGCCGTCCATGGTTCGACAAGCTCACCACGAACGGTTTCAGCAGCTGATGGCCTGAAGAAGAGATGGCCTGAAGTACCTTGGCCCTTACTGCGCCGCCCAGCCCCCGTCCATATTCCAAGCCACCCCGCGCACATTGGCGCCCGCCGGCGAGCAGAAGAACACCGCCAGCGCCCCCAATTCCTCGGGCGTGGTGAACTGCAGCGAAGGCTCCTTCTCGGACAGCAGCTGCTTCGTCGCCTCCTCGATGCTGATGCCCTGGTCGGCCGCCTTGGCATCGACCTGCTTTTGCACCAGCGGCGTGAGCACCCAGCCGGGGCAGATCGCGTTGCAGGTGATGCCCGTGGTCGCGTTCTCGAGCGCACAGACCTTGGTCAAGCCAATCAGGCCATGCTTGGCCGCCACATAGGCCGACTTCTGCGCCGAGCCCACCAGCCCGTGCACCGAGGCGACATTGATGATGCGGCCCCAGCCCCGGCCGTTGTCGGCGGCCTGCATCGCCGGCAGCACCAGGCGCGTGGCGTGGAAGGCACTGGAGAGGTTGATGGCAATGACCGCGTCCCAGCGCTCGGGCGCGAATTCCTGGATCGGCGCCACGTGCTGGATGCCGGCGTTGTTCACCAGGATGTCGACCTGCCCGAAATTGCGCACGCTGTAGTCGACCATGTCCTCGATATCGGCCACGCGCGACATGTCGGCGCCATGGTAGGCGACCTTGGCGCCATGCGC
Source organism: Comamonas endophytica (assembly GCF_023634805.2). Taxonomy (NCBI): domain Bacteria; kingdom Pseudomonadati; phylum Pseudomonadota; class Betaproteobacteria; order Burkholderiales; family Comamonadaceae; genus Comamonas; species Comamonas endophytica. Next base: position 429,925 of record NZ_CP106881.1, on the reverse strand, counting down.
CTGGCCCGCGGCCTGCACCTCGGCGCGCGGCCCCTCGACGTCGCCGAATCCGTTGAGCACGACATTGGCGCCCTGCTGCGCGAGCGCCCGGGCGATGCCCAGGCCGATGCCGCTGGTTGATCCGGTGACAAGAGCAGTTTTGCCTTTCAGCATGGAAGGTCTCCAATTGAATTACGATGCATTATCGAACCGTGCTGCTGATTGTGCCCCCATGAATGAACCTACGCTGAATTACGTACTGTGCCCCGGTGCCGCCACCGCAGCCCAGGGAGCGGGGAACGATGCCGCCGATATGCACCGCATGGCCTACTGGGAGTGGAATGCCACCGGCAATCCCGAGCATCCGCATGTGATCGTCTGCGTGCATGGCCTGTCGCGTCAGGCGCGCGATTTCGACGTGCTGGCGCGCGCCCTGAGCCGCCATGCGCGCGTGGTCTGCCCCGATGTCGCGGGCCGCGGCCAGAGCGACTGGCTGGCCGATCCGATGGATTACGTCCAGCCGCGCTATGCGTCCGACATGCAGGCGCTCGTCGCGCAGCTGCAGGCGCGCAGCCCGATCCAGACGCTGGACTGGGTCGGCACCAGCATGGGCGGCCTGATCGGCATGCTGCTGGCCAGCCGGTCGGACTTTTCCTCGCCCGTGCCGATCCGCCGCTTGGTGCTCAACGACATCGGCCCGCGCGTGCAGTGGCAGGCGCTGCTGCGCATCGGGGAGTATCTGGGCAAGCCGCTGGTCTTCACATCGCTGCAGCAGGCGGCCGAGGCGCTGCGGCTGATTTCCGCGGGCTTCGGGCCGCACACCGAGCAGCAGTGGCTGGACCTGACGGCGCCCATGCTCAAGCCGCGCATCGAAGGCGGGCTGGAGCTGCATTACGACCCGGATATCGCCATTGCCTTCCAGGCCATGAACCCCGATATGGCGCTGGCCAGCGAGGCCTGGATGTGGTCTGCCTATGACAGCATCCAGGCGCAGACCCTGCTGATCCGCGGCGCGCAATCCGATCTGCTGTCGGTGGAGACGGCCCACGCCATGGCCGGGCGCGGCCCGCGCGCGCGCTGCGTCACCTTGCCCGGCATAGGGCATGCGCCGACGCTGGTGGCCGCTGATCAGGTGGCGCTGGTGGCGCAGTTCCTGCTGCCCGGCTGGACACCCGAGCACGACGAGGCAGCGGAGCCGGCCCTTGCGGGAGCAGGCGCATGAAAAGCGGCTTGACCATCGCCCCCGGCACGGAGGAGGGGGGCAGCGTCCCCCAGCTGATCAAGGCCACCGCCAGCAGCGTGCCCGACCAGGCCGATGCGCTGGCGCGCGCGCGCGCCTTTGCCGAGCCGCTGCTGGCGGGCGAAACCATGGCCTCGGGCGAGAACACGCTGGCCCATGCCGACGCGGTGGCCGCCATCCTCAAGGGCATCGGCGGCTCCGAGACCATGCAGGCGGCCTGCTATCTGGTGCACGCGAGCTTCCACCTGAACCGGCCGCAGGAGGTGATCTCCAAGGCCTTCGGCGAGAATTTCGCGACGCTGGCGGTGGAGACCACCAAGCTGATGCGCGTGCAGCAGCAGGCGCGCAATGCCGAGAACAGCTCCCAGCATGTCGATGACGCGGCGGCGCAGACCGAGACCGTGCGCAAGATGCTGCTGGGCTTCTCGCGCGACCTGCGCGTGGTGCTCCTGCGCCTGGCCTCGCGCCTGCAGACGCTGCGCTTCTATGCCGCCAGCAAGAACCCGGTGTCGCCCAGCACCGCGCGCGAGGCGCTGCACGTGTTCGCGCCGCTGGCCAACCGTCTGGGGATCTGGCAGATCAAGTGGGAGCTCGAGGACCTGTCCTTCCGCTTCCTGGAGCCCGACACCTACCGCGAGATCGCGCGGCTGCTCGACGAGAAGCGCACCGAGCGCGAGGTCTTCATGGAGCAGCTGCGCAGCCGCCTGGAAAGCGACCTGCGTGCCTACAGCATCAGCGCCACCGTGCAGGGCCGGCCCAAGCACATCTACAGCATCGTCAAGAAGATGCGCGGCAAGTCGCTGAACTTCGACCAGGTGTTCGACATCCGCGCGCTGCGCGTGGTGGTGCCGACCATCAAGGACTGCTACACGGCGCTGTCGTGGGTGCACGAGCGCTTCACGCCCATCGAGGCCGAGTTCGACGACTACATCGCGCGGCCCAAGGCCAATGGCTACCAGTCGCTGCACACCGTGGTGCGCGACGAGAACGGCCGCGCGATCGAGATCCAGATCCGCACCCAGGCCATGCACGACCATGCCGAAAATGGCGTGGCGGCGCACTGGGCCTACAAGGAGGCCGGTGCCAAGGGCTATGCGGGGGTCAGCGCCAGCAGCGAATACGACGCCAAGATCGCGGTGCTGCGCCAGCTGCTGGCCTGGGGCAGCGATCTGGCGGGCACACCTTCGCACCGCGGGCTGTTCGAAGACCGCATCTATGTGCTCACGCCCGATGCGGCGGTCATCGAGCTGCCCCAGGGCGCCACGCCCGTGGATTTCGCCTACTCGGTGCACACCAGCCTGGGCCACCGCTGCCGCGGCGCGCGCGTCGATGGCGCGATGGTGCCGCTGAACACGCCGCTGCAAAACGGCCAGACCGTGGAGATCACCGCCGTCAAGGAGGACCGCCCCTCGCGCGACTGGCTCAATGCGGACCTGGGCTATCTCGTCAGCCACCGTGCGCGCGCCAAGGTGCGCGCCTGGTTCAATGCCCAGGCCACCCACGAGACAGTGGCGCGCGGGCGCGAAGCCGTCGAGAAGCTGCTGCAGCGCGAAGGCAAGACCTCGGTCAAGCTCGACGACCTCGCGGTGCAGCTGGGCTTCAAGTCTGCCGATGCGCTGTTCGAGGTGGTGGGCAAGGACGAATACTCGCTGCGCAACATCGAGGCCGTGCTGCGCCCGCCCGAGCCCGAGGAGGAGGAGGAAGCCTTCTCGCCGGTGCGCAAGGCGCGCGGCAGCGACACCGTGCCCAAGGGCGGGGTGCTGGTGGTGGGCATCGACTCGCTGATGACGCAGCTGGCCAAGTGCTGCAAGCCCGCGCCCCCTGACGACATCCGCGGTTTCGTCACGCGCGGCAAGGGCGTGAGCGTGCACCGCAGCGACTGCTCCAACTTCCGCGAGATGGCCGCGCGCAACAGCGAGCGCGTGATCGACGTGGACTGGGGCACGCCCAAGGCGGCGGCGGGTGCCGCGGTCTACCCGGTTGACGTATCGGTCGAGGCCACCGACCGCCAGGGCCTGCTGCGCGACATCTCCGATGTCTTCGCACGCGAGAAGACGAATGTCATCGGCGTGCAGACCCAGTCGGTGAAGGGCACGGCCTGGATGACCTTCACGGTGGAGGTGTCCGACTCGGGCCGGCTGAACCGGGTGCTCGGCATCGTGGCCGGCGTTTCCGGGGTGCGCGCCGCGCGCCGGCGCTGAAAAAAGGGCTGCGCACGCAAAAAAGTCCTCAGCATCGAGAAAACGGGTTTTTCCCGATGCTATACTTATTGAATCGAACAACAGGCGCGTAGCTCAGCTGGTTAGAGCACCACCTTGACATGGTGGGGGTCGTTGGTTCGAGTCCAATCGCGCCTACCAGTTGACCATTGGTACCAAGCCTTCCAGATCCACGATCTGGAAGGCTTTTTGTTTTTGCGGCATGTCCGCGGCACTGCTTGCCAGATCGATGCGCATTGGCAGTAAATGCTTGTAACATTTTCACTGGATGAATGACAATCCATCCATCTTGGGTTTCATTCAACAAGCGGTGCAAGAGCCTGCCGGATCGTTATTTCGAGCACTGGTGCAGAGTGTGGGAAAGCGGGTGCTGGGGGTGAGCGTGGCATCGCTGGCCGCCACCGCGTGGCTGGCGCTATCGCTGACCCGGGAGGTCGCGCAGCAGGTTATCCTGCTGGCGCTCGATCGGTCCATGGAGCGGCTGTGCCTGCTGATCGAGGCTACCGAGATGACGGCGGTTCGGTGGAGCGGGTGGCGCGCGAATCCGGTTTTTCCGCCGGCACGGCAGGGCCGCTGCGTTCAGCGCTGGAAATGTCCCTTTCGGCGCTACGTCAAGGCGCTGCATGACCGGCAAGGCCAGCTGATCGGCGCGCTGGATGTCGACTTCGACACTGCAGCAGCCCGAAGCCCGTGCAATCCAGAAACTGCGATGGTCCGAAGCGGATCACTGGATTGCCAGCAGGACGATGGAGCTCAAGGGCGGGCAGCGATGGACGGTGGTGGCCAGCCGGCCGGCACTGCTGACCGCCGATCCGCTGCGCACCCAGCGCTACCAGATGGCCGGCATGGCGCTGGCCCTGGCGCTGGGCCTGATGCTGGTGGCGGCACGGATGGCGCGGCGTATCGGCCGGCCTTGCGGAACTGGAGCAAAGCGTCCAACGCGTGGGGAAATCCGGAACGGCGCAAGGGCTGGTCCTGGCGGCTTCTTCCGCCCAGTACAAGGAAACGCTGCGCCTGGGCCATGCGCTGCAGCGCATGGCCACCGCCTTGCGGCTGCGCGAAACGCAGCTCGCGGCGCAGGCGGTGGAGCTCCTCCAGGAGCGCGACTACGGCGATGCGGTGCTCAGCAGCCTGCCCGGGGTGTTCTACCACTGCGACGAAAATGCCCGGCTGCAGCGCTGGAACCGCAACCTCGCATCCTGCGCGCGCACCACTGCGACGAGATCCAGGCTATCACTTCAGCAAACCGGTGCCGGCGCAGGAGTTCGAGGCGATGGTCCGGCAGGGACGCAGGCTGCATCTCGGCGGCGCCGCATGACGTGGGCGCCACGGCCGGTGTCCCGGCGCCTGCGGCCGCGGTCCGCTATCTGCAGATCCTGTACCGGCCACTGTCCAGATGGAAGTGGTCGGCGTGCGCTTGGTTGTATTCCGGACCCAGCACGCCGTTGAAGAAGCGGCATGCGCCCTGGTGCACCTCGCGCAGGAAGGTGGCGGCGGGCGCGTCGCCCTGCCACTGGCGCGCCACGCTGATGCGCCGGCCGTCGTCGAGCGTGAAGCCGGCGATGTCCAGGGCGTTGGCGGTCGCATGCTGGCTGCGGTTGCCAGCCTCTCGACCATAGACATTGCGGCAGGAGTAGCTGCCCAGATGCTCGATCCTGCGCACGCCGGTGCCCAGCGTCGCCTGGGCGGCGGGCTGCAGCACATGACGCTCCCACAAGGCAAGCGATGCCGCGGCAGGGCAGCTCAAGGTGAAGCTGGAGCTCAGCGCGATGGAAGTCTGGCGCACCTGGATGGCATTGCTGAAGCCGCAGCCCTGTCCGGTGTCGCGGTCCGGCACGGCCTGGTAGCGCCAGGGCGTGCCGGACATGAAGGCCTGGCATGCGGCCGGGTCGGACTTCAGGCGCTGCAGCTTGTAGCCGGTGAGCCAGCCGGGCGCCGTATCGAAGCTCAGGGGCACCCATGGGTTGAGATGGTCAGGAAGAGTCCAGAAGCGGTCGTGCGACCAATATCCGATTCCGAAGGCAAGCAGCAAGGCAGCAAGAAATTTCATCCTCCGGATCATCCGCGACCGGGAATGTCACGGGCGAAGTACGCGGCACGGTCTTACAGAAAGCGCCTGGACTTCGAAGCCGGCGAAGTAAAGAAGCATGCAAGAGACGGACAACTGGTTTGCATCTGTCTATTGGTATTAGCTATTGAGGCAATAGGCTTAATTGCAGGTCGCGCAATTGCATTTGAGCGGCAGCACGTTTCCAATTGCTACATTCCCAAGCCAGCTGCCGTGCCGCAAATAGGAAAAGGATGGCGGCGGACGTAGGAGGTTGGAGCTGGTGCCTGGCAGCAATAGCGAGCTGTTGGCATTGTCTGTCTTTGAAACATATAAAGGATGATTTTGGACGCAATTGCTCACAATTCGTGTGCTACGCTTGCGTTCGAAACCATTCCTTCGGGTGGTATGCACGAGGAACCGAACCATCGGCACGGCAACTGCATCGGCAAGTTTTCCAGCTGCGGATTTCAGGCGCTGCACCGCCAGCGTCTCCAGGCCGTCGGCCTGTGCGCTGCATGCGTCTGGAATGGATGCCCGGGCTGCGCCGTGCATTGGCAAAGCCGGTGCGAAGCGACCGGCCGCTGCAAGCGCCGGGCGCCTCGTCGATTCCGTCGTGCCGGATTGGGTGACATCGAGACGCCTGTGGTTCCAGCTATATCGACAACGGTGACCCAGGGACTCCGGGCGGGCAGTACCGTCCCCAGGTTCCAGGCATGGCCGGGCCGCGTCGCATTGCGCGGCCGGGGCCCAATATCAAAGGGATAGAAGTAAATGAAGTTCAAGCAGATTGCCCAGGTGGCGGCATCGTTGGGTCTGGCGTCGGGCGCCGCGGGAAGCTGGGCGCAGGACACGTTGACCATGCAGCAGGCCGATGCCCAGGGCCTGGCCGTGCAGAAGGTGGTCGAGAAGGTGTTGATGACGCACCCCGAGATCCAGGTGCGCTTCCAGGATCTGAACTCCTCCCTGGAAGGCCAGAACGTCGCGCGCGGCGCGCTGCGGCCGCAGGTCACCGCCCAGGGTTGGGTGGGCCGCGAATGGCGCAGCAATACCGAGGCCGGGGCCGACTCGGACTGGAACCGCAACGGCTGGAATCTCCAGTTGCGCCAGCTGATCTTCGATGGCTTCACCACCAACAGCGGGGTGCGCCAGCTGGGTTTCGAGAAGCTGTCCAAGTTCTACGACCTGCGGGCGACGACCGAGTCGCTGGCCAACGAGGCCGTCGGTGCCTATCTGGATGTGCAGCGCTACCGAGAGATGGAACGGCTTGCGCGCGACAATTTCACCACGCACCAGGTGACGCTCGGCCAACTGCGCGAGCGCCAGCAGTCGGGGGTGGGGCGGGGCGTGGACCTGGAGCAGTCCAGTGGCCGCGTATCTCTGGCCCAGTCCAACCTGATGACCGAGACCAACAATCTCAACGACGTGATGCAGCGCTACCGACGCGTGGTCGGCGAGTACCCGGCGGCGGACCTTGCGCCGGTGCCGGAAGTCACCGACCGGCTGATCGTGCCTGCCGTGACCCGGGATTTTGGCGATGCGCTGCGCGCCAACCCCCAGCTGCTGTCCAAGCAGGCCCTGTTCCAGGCCGCGCAGGCGGGGCAGAAGGCGGCGCAGGGCGCGCACCTGCCCAAGGTCGAGTTCGTGGCTTCCACCGGCCGCGATCGCGAACAGTCGACGCCTGCGTACTGGAACCAGCAGAGTTCGCGGGTGCAGGTCATGTTGACCTACAACCTGTCGCGTGGCGGTGCGGACGAGGCACGCGTTCGCCAGACCATTGCACAGGGCTATGCGGCCCAGGACCTGCGCGACTACACCTGCCGCAATCTGGCGCAGGAAATGTCCATCACCTGGAACAATATCGCGCGCCTGCGCCAGCAGACGCCGTTCCTGCAGGAGCACGTGCTGTCCACGTCGAAGGTGCGCGTCGCGTACCAGCAGCAGTTCAGGATCGGGCAGCGCTCGCTGCTGGACCTGCTCAACACGGAAAACGAACTGTTCGATGCGCAGCGCGCGCTGGTGAACGCGCAGTACGACCTGAAGAAAGCCGAGTACCAGTGGCTGGCGCTGTCGAGCGAGATCCTGCCGGTGCTCGGTCTGGCCCAGCCGCATTCCACGAGCCGTCCCGATGAGCAGCAGGCGCTGACGCTGCCCGACGATATGCTGCGCAGCTGCAATGCTTCCGTGCCCGACACCACGAATCTGATGCCCGTGTCCGCGACGGTCTCGGAGAATGTGGCGCCCGTGCAGACGGCACAGGCGGCACAGCCTCTGCTGAAGATGACGCGCAGGATCGCAATTCCTTAACCTTCAAGCCATACCCCATGGACAAAAGCAATTCGCCAGCTTCGGAAGACTCTCGGCGCGAGTTATCGGCGCTGGATGCGGACTTCATCCGTGTCCTGGAGGATCTGATCGAGGCCCTGCTGGCCAATGGCACGCTGCGCCTGACGGACCTGCCGCCGCAGGCGCTGGAGAAACTGAACCAGCGCAAGCGGGTGCGCCAGCGGGTGCGCGGCTCGCTGGATCTGATCGATGACGACGAAGAGCTTTTGTGAGGGGATGGGTGCAGATGCCTGATTCAGAATTCGAGATGCCTGAAGATCCATCGGCAACGGCCAAGGGCCCGGGGCCCATGCCCGAGGCCGGCGGCGGGGCGCATTCCGATCCGCTGCTGGAATGCCTGGTGCAGCTGACCCATCTGCATGGCAATCCCTATTCCGCGCAGGCGCTGAGCAATGGCCTGCCGCTAGTCGACCAGCGGCTGACGCCCTCGCTGCTGGCACGCGCCGCGGCGCGCGCGAATTTCACCACGCGCATCGTGCAGCGCGGGATCGAGGGCGTGCCCGAGGGGCTGCTGCCGGCGATACTGATCCTCGACGGCAACCGTGCCTGCCTGCTGCTCAAGATGCTGGACAACGGCCGGCTGCTGGTGCAGTACCCCGAGATCGACAGCCCGGTCGAGGTCGATCGCGCGGCGCTGCTGCAGGACTACACCGGCATGATGTGCTTCGTGCGCCCGCAGTTCCGCTTCGAGCAGCGCTCGGTGCAAAAGGGGCTGGAGCCGCGCAGCGGCCACTGGTTCTGGGCCGTGGTGCTGGACAACCGGCGCCTGTACCGCGACGCGCTGCTGGCGGCGATCCTGATCAACCTGTTCGCGCTGGCCATGCCGCTGTTCAGCATGAACGTCTACGACCGTGTCGTGCCCAACAACGCGGTCGAGACGATGTGGGTGCTGGCCATCGGCATCTCGCTGGTGCTGGTCTTCAATTTCGTGCTGAGCACGGCGCGCGCCTACGTGGTCGATTCGGCCAGCAAGCGCGTGGACGTGCAGCTGTCGGCGCAGATCATGGAGCGCGTGCTCGACCTGCGCATGGAGGCCCGCCCGGCCTCCGTGGGCTCCTTTGCCGCCAACCTGCGCTCCTTCGAGTCGGTGCGCGATTTCATTGCCTCGGCCAGCCTGACGACGCTGGTCGACCTGCCTTTCGTGCTGCTGTTCCTGCTGGCGCTGCTGTGGATTTCGCCGTGGATGCTGATTCCTCCGGTGGTGGCGATCCTCGCCATCCTGGCGGTGTCCTTCTGGGCACAGGCGCGCATGGAAAGCCTCACGCTCAAGACCTTCCAGGCGGCGTCGCAGCGCAATGCGCTGCTGGTCGAGTCGCTGACCAATCTGGAGGCCGTGAAGACGCTCAATGCCCAGAGCGGCGTGCAGCGCCTGTGGGAGAGCTCGACCCAGTACATCGCGTACATGGGCGGCAAGATCAAGTTCATCTCCTCGGGCACGGTGAACTTCGTGCAGGCCATGCAGCAGCTGGTGAGCGTGGCGGTGGTGATCATCGGCGTGTACCAGGTGCAGGATTCGGCGCTGTCGATGGGCGGCATCATCGCCGCGTCGATGATTGCCGGGCGCACCCTCGCGCCCTTCGGCCAGGTGGCGGGGCTGATGATGCAGTTCCACAATGCGCGCACCTCGCTGCATTCCATCGACAACTACATGAAGATGCCGGTGGAGCACGGGCCGGAGCGCGAATACGTGGCGCGGCCGGACCTGCGCGGCGCCATCGAATTCCGCAACGTCAGCTTCAACTATCCAGGCAGCGACCAGGCCGCTCTCGCGGGCGTGAGCTTTTCCGTCAAGCCCGGCGAACGCGTGGGCCTGATCGGCCGCATCGGCTCGGGCAAGACGACGCTGGAGAAGCTGGTGCTGGGCCTGTACCAGCCCACCGAAGGCGCGGTGCTGATCGATGGCGTGGATGCGCGCCAGATCGATCCGGTGGACCTGCGCCGCGCCATCGGCCATGTGCCGCAGGACCCGATGCTGTTCTACGGCAGCCTCAAGCACAACCTGCTGATCGGCGCGCCGCAGGCGGGCGAGCGCGAGATGCTGCACGCGGCGCGCATTGCCGGCGTGGATGATTTTGCGGCGCACAACCCCAAGGGCTACGGCATGAACATCGGCGAGCGCGGCGAGTCGCTTTCGGGCGGCCAGCGCCAGTCGATCGCGGTGGCGCGCGCCCTCATCAACGATCCTCCGATCCTGCTGCTCGACGAACCCAGCAGCAACCTGGACAACCAGAGCGAAGCCCAGCTCAAGCGCCGGCTGCAGGAAGCCTCCGAAGGCAAGACGGTGCTGCTGGTGACGCACCGCACGGCGCTGCTGACCCTGGTGGACCGCCTGATCGTGATCGACGGCGGCCGCATCGTCGCCGATGGCGCCAAGGACCAGGTCATCGAAGCCCTGAAGCAAGGCCGCATTGGCGCAACCGGAGGCCGGGCATGAAGCAGGACAAAACAACTCCCGCCGGGCAGGCGGTGACAACCGGCGCGAAGAGGAAGACGGCGCTGCGCGAGCGCTCGCAGCAGCTCTCCCACTGGCTGCTCGACGACAGCCGGAGCGTGGGCACGCACGACAGCGGCGACCTCAAGGCCGATGCCCAGTGGGCAGCGGGCCAGCAGGAGGCGCGCGGATCGCGGCTGCTGATCTGGGTATCGCTGCTGGCGCTGCTGGCGCTGCTGCTGTGGGCAGCCTTCGGCCATATCGACGAGGTGGTGCGCGGGCAGGGCAAGGTCGTGCCCTCGCGCCAGGTGCAGGTGGTGCAAAGCCTCGATGGCGGCATCGTCCAGGAGATCCTGGTGCGCCCGGGCGAGCGCGTGGAAAAGGACCAGGTGCTGCTGCGCATCGATCCCACGCGCTACAGCTCCTCGCTGGGCGAGAACCGCGCCGAACTGCTGGCACTGCAGGCCAAGGCCGCGCGGCTGCAGGCGCTGGCCTCGGGCGAGGCCTTCAATGTGCCGCCCGCGCTGCAGACGGCCGCGCCGCAGATCGTGGAGCAGGAGCGGCGCCTGTGGGAGACCCGCACGCAGGAGCTCAACGCCACCGTCAACATCGCGCGCGACCAGCTGCGCCAGCGCCAGCAGGAGCTGCGCGAGAGCCAGGCCAACCGCGACCAGGCGACGTCGAGCTGCAACCTGACCTCGGAAGAGCTGCGGGTCACGCGGCCGCTGCTGCAGAGCGGGGCGGTGTCCGAAGTCGATCTGTTGCGGCTGCAGCGCGACGTGGCGCGGTTTTGCGGCGAGGCCCGTGCGGCCGGCGCGCAGATCGGCCGCATCCAGGCGGCCATCCAGGAAGCCGAACGCAAGATCCAGGAGTCTGAGCTGACGGCGCGCAACCTGGCGCGTGCCGAACTGTCCGAAACCCGCGGCAAGCTGGGCACGCTCGAGCAGGGCCAGCTGGCGCTGCAGGACCGCGTGCGGCTCGCGGAAGTGCGTTCGCCGGTGCGCGGCACCGTGAACACGCTGATGGCCAACACCGTCGGCGGCGTGGTGCAGCCGGGCAAGGACATCCTGGACATCGTGCCGCTCGACGACACGCTGCTGATGGAGGTGCAGATCAATCCGCGCGACATCGGCTTCCTGCACCCGGGCCAGGAGGCCGAGGTGAAGTTCTCCGCCTATGACTTCGCGATCTACGGCGGGCTGCAAGGCCGGCTCGAGCAGATCGGCGCCAACACCGTCACCGACGAGAAGGGCAATTCCTTCTATGTGGTGAAGGTACGCACCGACAGGGCCACGGTGGGCGACGACTCGCGCCCGATCATTCCCGGCATGCAGGCCGACGTGCACATCCTCACCGGCAAGCGCACGCTGCTGCAGTACCTGCTCAAGCCCATCCTGCGCACCAAATCCAATGCATTGACCGAGCGCTGAACCCGTGCGCACAGAGAAGAATCAGCCGAGCATGACCGACGTGCAAAGTCCCTTGCCAGATAACCGTATGAATGCATTGCCGGTGCTGATGCTGACCCAGGACGCCGCGCTGTGGCATGGCTGGCAGCGGATTGCCGGCCCCCAGTGGCTGCCGGCGCGCGGCCAGCGCCTGGCCGACCTGCAGCGCTGGACGCAGCAGGGCCGCAGCCTGGTGGTGCTCGATGCCGCGCTGCCCCAGCTGCCGGCAGCCGGCGATGCGCAGTGGAGCGCACTGCTGCAGGACGCGAGGGTCCTGGTGCTGAGCAACCGCCCGAGCGATGAGGAGGGGCGCCAGCTGCTGGCCAAGGGCGCTTGCGGTTATGGGCATGCGCAGTCCAGTGCCGAAACGCTCTCGCAGATGCTGCAGAGCATGGCGGGCGGCAACATCTGGATGGGGCGCTCGCTGCTGCAGCGCCTGCTGCGCGATGTGGATGCGCGCCTGCCCGAGCCCCGGAACCACTGGGCCGTGGCGTTGTCTCCGCGCGAGCAGGAGGTGGCGCGCTATGCCTCGCTGGGCGAGAGCAACGCGGAGATTGCCGCTCGCATGTCGATCAGCGAGCGCACGGTGCGCGCGCATCTGTCGGCGGTCTTCGAGAAGCTGCAGGTCAGCGACCGCCTGATGCTGGCACTCAAGGTGCACGGCATAGGGCGTCAGCAGACGGCCTGAACGCGCGCGCTGGAATTTCTTCTTTGGAACCCAAGCCCGGCTTATGCGGCGCTTGGGTTTTTTCGTTCCAGGCCCACGAAGCTGCGTGTATTGGCCGCGACGCCAATAGCGCAACTGTAGGCCCACACCTACTATTCATCCAAATATGGGAGAAGTGCCGACCGCCTGGCGCTTCCCCGGTTCCTACTGGAGTTTCAGAGCACCATGGCCGCAGCACAAACCGTTCTCGTCACGCAACTCACCGGACAAGCCTGGATCCGGGGCACCGACGGCAGCCTCACCCCGATCCATGAAGGCATGCGCATTCCCGCGGACGCGGTGATCGTGACCTCCTCGGGCGGCTCGGTGCAGCTGCAGGCCGACGGCCAGCCGCCGCTGATCGTGGGTGAGAACCAGGAGCTGGTGCTGACTGCGGACCTGGTGAATCCGCCGCTGCCGCAGGAAGCCGCGGTCGCTGCACCGGTGCCCGCCGAGATCGACCAGATCATCGCGGCCATCAATGCCGGCCAGGATCCGTTCGAGCAGCTCGACCCCACCGCCGCAACGCTGGGCGGCGGCAGCGAGGGCGGCAGCACCTTCGTGCGCCTGGCCCGTATCCTGGAAAGCACTTCGCCCCTGGCGCTGGCCTTCGACACGCCCACCGCCACGGCCACCGAAGTCCCGCTTTTCAGCGGCGCGGCCGAAGTTCAGGACGATGGGCAGGACGCCGCGCAGCCGGCTCCGGCGCCGGCCACGCCCCAGGCCAATGCCGATGCCGGTTCGGTGCTGGAAGATGCCGCCCAGCCGCTGCTGGGCAACGTGCTGGCCAACGACACGCTGGGCGCGGGCACCCTGGCCGAGCACCAGGTGGCATTGGCGGGCAACGGCCGGGGCCAGTATGGCCAGATCACGCTGAATGCCGACGGCAGCTACAGCTATCAACTCGACAATTCGCTGCCATCGGTGCAGTCCCTTGCCGCGGGCGAAACGGCCACCGAAAGCTTCACCTACACGCTGGTCGACGCCAACGGCGTCAGCTCTTCCGGCAGCCTGACCGTGACCATCGTCGGCACCAACGATGCGCCCGTGCTGTCGGGCCAGGTGGCCATCGTGGTGTCGGAAGACCAGGCCACACCGGTGACCGGCCAGCTGACGGTGACCGATGTCGATGCCAGCGACACCCATATCTGGACCGTGGCCAACGGCGGCCAAGGCCAGTATGGCAATTTCACGGTGGACCAGACCGGCCGCTGGACCTATGTGCCAGGCGCCGGCAATGCGGATGTGCAGGGCCTCACGGCCGGCCAGCAGCTCACCGACACCATCACCGTCACCGTGAGCGACGGCCAGGGCGGCACGGCCACGCAGACCGTCACTGTGACCATCGAAGGCGCGGATGACGGCGCGGTGGTTGTTCCGGCTACCCCTGGCTCCGATCTGGGCTCGGTGACCGAAGACGGCACGCTGACCACCCGCGGCAAGCTCAATGTCACTGATCCCGATGCGGGCCAGGCAGTGTTCGTTGCGCAGAACGTTGCGACGACCTACGGCCAGTTCATCATCGGCACCGATGGCACCTGGACCTATACGCTGAACAATGACAACCCCGCCGTTCAGGCACTGGGCGCTGGCCAGACCCTGACCGAGACGCATGAAGTGCGCACGGCAGATGGCACCACGGCCAACGTTGTGATCACCATCAATGGCACCAATGACGTGCCGACGCTGGGCACCGGCGTGGCTTCCGTCACCGAAGATGTGGCGGTGAGCAATGGCCAGTTGGTGACTTCGGGTTCTGTCACGATTACAGACATCGATGCGGGCCAGAGCAGCTTCCAGCCTGCTGCCGTGTTCAACGGCACGGACACGGCACTGGGCACGCTGGTGTTCAATACCGATGGTAGCTACAGCTACTCGGTCGACAACAGCAAGGTGCAATACCTCAAGACCGGTGAATCGGTGGTGGAAACCTATACCGTCACCAGCATCGATGGCTCGGCCAGCACGACCATCAGCATCACCATCAATGGCGCAGATGACGGCGCTGTGATTGTTCCGGCTACCCCTGGCTCAGATCTGGGCTCGGTGACCGAAGACGGCACGCTGACCACCAGCGGCAAGCTGAATGTGACGGATCCCGACGCCGGCCAGTCGGTGTTCGTTGCGCAGAACGTTGCGACGACCTACGGCCAGTTCATCATCGGCACCGATGGCACCTGGACCTATACGCTGAACAATGACAACCCCGCAGTGCAGGCACTGGGCGCTGGTCAGACCCTGACCGAGACGCATGAAGTGCGCACGGCCGATGGCACCACGGCCAATGTCGCGATCACCATCAATGGCACCAATGACGTTCCGACGTTGGGCACTGGTGTGGCTTCCGTCATCGAAGATGTGGCGGTGAGCAATGGCCAACTCGTGACTTCGGGCGTGGTGTCCATCAGCGATATCGACGGCGGCCAGAACAGCTTTCAGCCGACTGCCGTGTTCAACGGCACGGGTTCTGCACTGGGCACGCTGGTGTTCAATACCGACGGCACTTACAGCTACTCGGTCGACAACAGCAAGGTGCAATACCTCAAGACCGGTGAATCGGTGGTGGAAACGTACACCGTCACCAGCATCGACGGCTCGGCCAGCACGACCATCAGCATCACGATCAATGGCGCTGACGATGGGGCGGTGATCGTCCCCGGCGTTCCCGGTGGCGATGTGGGTTCTGTGACTGAAGACGGTGCGCTGTCGACCAGCGGCAAGCTCAATGTCACTGAACCCGACGCCGGCCAAGCGGTGTTCGTTGCGCAGAATGTCACGACGACCTACGGCCAGTTCACTATTAGCACCGATGGCGCCTGGACTTACCAGCTGAACAACGACAACCCCGCAGTGCAGGCACTGGGCGCCGGCCAGACCCTGACGGAAACGCGTGAAGTGCGCACGGCCGATGGCACGACGGCCAATGTGGTTATCACCATCAATGGCACCAATGACGTGCCCACATTGGGCACGGGTGTGGCTTCGGTAACGGAAGACGTTGCGGTGGCCAATGGCCAACTCGTGGCTTCGGGCGTGGTGTCCATCAGCGATATCGACGGCGGCCAGAACAGCTTCCAGCCTGCTGCCGTGTTCAATGGCACCGGTACAGCCCTGGGCACGCTGGTGTTCAATACCGACGGCACTTACAGCTACTCGGTCGACAACAGCAAGGTGCAATACCTCAAGACCGGTGAATCGGTGGTGGAAACGTACACCGTCACCAGCATCGACGGCTCGGCCAGCACGACCATCAGCATCACGATCAATGGCGCAGATGACGGCGCGGTGATTGTTCCGGCAACGCCCGGCTCAGATCTGGGCTCGGTGACCGAAGACAGCACGCTGACCACCAGCGGCAAGCTCAATGTGGTGGATCCCGATGCAGGCCAGGCGGTGTTCGTTGCGCAGAACGTTGCGACGACCTACGGCCAGTTCATCATCGGCACCGGTGGCACCTGGACCTATACGCTGAACAATGACAACCCCGCAGTGCAGGCACTGGGCGCTGGTCAGACCCTGACCGAGACGCATGAAGTGCGCACGGCCGATGGCACCACGGCCAATGTCGTGATCACCATCAATGGCACCAACGACGTTCCGACGCTGGGCACTGGTGTGGCTTCCGTCACCGAAGACGTTGCGGTGAGCAATGGCCAGCTGGTGACTTCGGGCGTGGTGTCCATCAGCGATATCGACGGCGGCCAGAACAGCTTTCAGCCGACTGCCGTGTTCAACGGCACGGGTTCTGCACTGGGCACGCTGGTGTTCAATACCGACGGCACTTACAGCTACTCGGTCGACAACAGCAAGGTGCAATACCTCAAGACCGGTGAATCGGTGGTGGAAACGTACACCGTCACCAGCATCGACGGCTCGGCCAGCACGACCATCAGCATCACGATCAATGGCGCTGACGATGGGGCGGTGATCGTCCCCGGCGTTCCCGGTGGCGATGTGGGTTCTGTGACTGAAGACGGTGCGCTGTCGACCAGCGGCAAGCTCAATGTCACTGAACCCGACGCCGGCCAAGCGGTGTTCGTTGCGCAGAATGTCACGACGACCTACGGCCAGTTCACTATTAGCACCGATGGCGCCTGGACTTACCAGCTGAACAACGACAACCCCGCAGTGCAGGCACTGGGCGCCGGCCAGACCCTGACGGAAACGCGTGAAGTGCGCACGGCCGATGGCACGACGGCCAATGTGGTTATCACCATCAATGGCACCAATGACGTGCCCACATTGGGCACGGGTGTGGCTTCGGTAACGGAAGACGTTGCGGTGGCCAATGGCCAACTCGTGGCTTCGGGCGTGGTGTCCATCAGCGATATCGACGGCGGCCAGAACAGCTTCCAGCCTGCTGCCGTGTTCAATGGCACCGGTACAGCCCTGGGCACGCTGGTGTTCAATACCGACGGCACTTACAGCTACTCGGTCGACAACAGCAAGGTGCAATACCTCAAGACCGGTGAATCGGTGGTGGAAACGTACACCGTCACCAGCATCGACGGCTCGGCCAGCACGACCATCAGCATCACGATCAATGGCGCAGATGACGGTGCAGTGATTGTTCCGGCTACCCCGGGCTCCGATCTGGGCTCGGTGACCGAAGACGGCACGCTGACCACCAGCGGCAAGCTGAATGTGACCGATCCCGACGCAGGCCAGGCGGTGTTCGTTGTGCAGAACGTTGCAACGACCTATGGCCAGTTCACCATCGGCACCGATGGCACCTGGACCTATACGCTGAACAATGACAACCCCGCCGTTCAGGCACTGGGCGCTGGTCAGACCCTGACGGAAACGCGTGAAGTGCGCACGGCAGATGGCACGACGGCCAAT
The DNA here is from genome assembly GCF_023634805.2 of Comamonas endophytica. Lineage (NCBI taxonomy): Bacteria > Pseudomonadati > Pseudomonadota > Betaproteobacteria > Burkholderiales > Comamonadaceae > Comamonas > Comamonas endophytica. Next base: position 412,667 of record NZ_CP106881.1, on the reverse strand, counting down.
GTCGTGATCACCATCAATGGCACCAATGACGTGCCGACGCTGGGCACCGGCGTGGCTTCCGTCACCGAAGATGTGGCGGTGAGCAATGGCCAGTTGGTGACTTCGGGTTCTGTCACGATTACAGACATCGATGCGGGCCAGAACAGCTTCCAGGCCGCTGCCGTGTTCAATGGCACGGGCACGGCACTGGGCACTCTGGTGTTTAACACCGACGGCAGCTACAGCTACTCGGTCGACAACAGCAAGGTGCAATACCTCAAGACCGGTGAATCGGTGGTGGAAACCTATACCGTCACCAGCATCGATGGCTCGGCCAGCACGACCATCAGCATCACGATCAATGGCGCAGATGACGGCGCGGTGATTGTTCCGGCAACGCCCGGCTCAGATCTGGGCTCGGTGACCGAAGACAGCACGCTGACCACCAGCGGCAAGCTCAATGTGGTGGATCCCGATGCAGGCCAGGCGGTGTTCGTTGCGCAGAACGTTGCGACGACCTACGGCCGGTTCACCATCGGCACCGATGGCACCTGGACCTATACGCTGAACAATGACAACCCCGCAGTGCAGGCACTGGGCGCTGGTCAGACCCTGACCGAGACGCATGAAGTGCGCACGGCCGATGGCACGACGGCCAATGTGGTTATCACCATCAATGGCACCAACGACGTGCCCACATTGGGCACGGGTGTGGCTTCGGTGGCGGAAGACGTTGCGGTGAGCAATGGCCAACTCGTGACTTCGGGCGTGGTGTCCATCAGCGATATCGACGCCGGCGAGAACAGCTTCCAGCCCGCTGCCGTGTTCAATGGCACGGGTACGGCGCTGGGCACGCTGGTGTTCAACACCGATGGTAGCTACAGCTACTCGGTCGATAACAGCAAGGTCCAGTACCTCAAGACAGGCCAGTCGGTTGTTGAAACCTACACCGTCACCAGCGTCGATGGCTCGGCAACGACCACCATCGCTATCACCATCAATGGCGCTGATGACGGTGCGGTGATTGTTCCGGCAACCCCTGGTTCCGACCGTGGCACGGTGACCGAAGACGGCCAGCTCACCACCAGCGGCAAGCTGAATGTGACGGATCCCGATGCGGGCCAGGCGGCGTTCACGCCGCAAACCAATGCGGCCGGTACCCATGGCAGCTTCTCGATCGATGCCAGCGGCAACTGGAGCTATGCGCTAAACAACAGCGACAGCGCGGTTCAGCAGCTGGGCGCCAATGAAACGCTGACAGAGCGATTCACGGTCACGACCATCGATGGCACCACCGCCATCGTCACCGTAACCATTCAAGGTACCAACGACATCCCGGTTCTGTCCGGCGAACTCACGGGCACCGTGACCGAAGACGGCACGCAGACTGCCAACGGGCAGCTGAGCACCAGCGATGTCGATGCCAACGACACCCATAGCTACAGCGTGATCGGCAGCGCCACTGGCACCTATGGCAGCTTCAGCGTCGACAGCACCGGCAAGTGGACTTACCAGCTCGACAACGCCGCAGCGCAGGCACTCAAGGCTGGCGACACGCGTACCGAGACCTATACGGTCCAGGTCAGCGACGGCCATGGCGGCACCGACACCCAGTCGGTGACGGTGACCATCAACGGCAGCGATGACGGCGCCGTGGTGACGCCTGCGACGCCGGGTTCCGACCGTGGCACCGTGACCGAAGACGGCCAGCTCACCACCAGCGGCAAGCTGAATGTGACGGATCCCGATGCGGGCCAGGCGGCGTTCACGCCGCAAACCAATGCGGCCGGTACCCATGGCAGCTTCTCGATCGATGCCGACGGCAACTGGAGCTATGCGCTGAACAACAGCGACAGCGCGGTTCAGCAGTTGGGCGCCAATGAAACGCTGACAGAGCGATTCACGGTCACGACCATCGATGGCACCACCGCCATCGTCAGCGTGACCATTCAAGGTACCAACGACATCCCGGTTCTGTCTGGCGAACTCACGGGCACCGTGACCGAAGACGGCACGCAGACTGCCAACGGGCAGCTGAGCACCAGCGATGTCGATGCCAACGACACCCATAGCTACAGCGTGATCGGCAGCGCCACTGGCACCTATGGCAGCTTCAGCGTCGACAGCACCGGCAAGTGGACTTACCAGCTCGACAACGCCGCAGCGCAGGCACTCAAGGCTGGCGACACGCGTACCGAGACCTATACGGTCCAGGTCAGCGACGGCCATGGCGGCACCGACACCCAGTCGGTGACGGTGACCATCAATGGCAGCGATGACGGCGCCGTGGTGACGCCTGCGACGCCGGGTTCCGACCGTGGCACCGTGACCGAAGACGGCCAGCTCACCACCAGCGGCAAGCTGAATGTGGTGGATCCCGATGCGGGCCAGGCAGCGTTCACGCCCGTGACAGGCCAGGCTGGCAACCATGGCAGCTTCTCGATCGACGCCAGCGGCAACTGGAGCTATGCGCTGAACAACAGCGACAGCGCGGTTCAGCAGTTGGGCGCCAATGAAACGCTGACAGAGCGATTCACGGTCACGACCATCGATGGCACCACCGCCATCGTCAGCGTGACCATTCAAGGTACCAACGACATCCCGGTTCTGTCCGGCGAACTCACGGGCACCGTGACCGAAGACGGCACGCAGACTGCCAACGGCCAGCTGAGCACCAGCGATGTCGATGCCAACGACACGCATAGCTATGCCGTCGTTGGCAGCGCCACCGGCACCTACGGCAGCTTCAGCGTCGACAGCACCGGCAAGTGGACTTACCAGCTGGACAATGCCGCAGCGCAGGCGCTCAAGGCTGGCGACACGCGTACCGAGACCTATACGGTCCAGGTCAGCGACGGCCACGGCGGCACCGACACCCAGTCGGTGACGGTGACCATCAATGGCAGCGATGACGGCGCCGTGGTGACGCCTGCAACCCCTGGCTCCGACGGTGGCACGGTGACCGAAGACGGCACGCTGACTACCAGTGGCAAGCTGAATGTGACGGATCCCGATGCGGGCCAGGCGGCGTTCACGCCGCAAACCAATGCGGCCGGTACCCATGGCAGCTTCTCGATCGATGCCAGCGGCAACTGGAGCTATGCGCTAAACAACAGCGACAGCGCGGTTCAGCAACTGGGTGCCAATGAAACGCTGACAGAGCGATTCACGGTCACGACCATCGATGGCACCACCGCCATCGTGACTGTGACCATTCAGGGCACCAACGACATCCCGGTTCTGTCCGGCGAACTCACGGGCACCGTGACCGAAGACGGCACGCAGACTGCCAACGGGCAGCTGAGCACCAGCGATGTCGATGCCAATGACACCCATAGCTACAGCGTGATCGGCAGCGCCACTGGCACCTACGGCAGCTTCAGCGTCGACAGCACCGGCAAGTGGACTTACCAGCTCGACAATGCCGCAGCGCAGGCACTCAAGGCTGGCGACACGCGTACCGAGACCTATCAGGTCCAGGTCAGCGACGGCCATGGCGGCACCGACACCCAGTCGGTGACGGTGACCATCAATGGCAGCGATGACGGCGCCGTGGTGACGCCTGCAACCCCTGGCTCCGACGGTGGCACGGTGACCGAAGACGGCACGCTGACTACCAGTGGCAAGCTGAATGTGACGGATCCCGATGCGGGCCAGGCGGCGTTCACGCCGCAAACCAATGCGGCCGGTACCCATGGCAGCTTCTCGATCGATGCCAGCGGCAACTGGGGCTATGCGCTGAACAACAGCGACAGCGCGGTTCAGCAGCTGGGTGCCAATGAAACGCTGACAGAGCGCTTCACGGTCACGACCATCGATGGCACCACCGCCATCGTCACCGTGACCATTCAGGGTACCAACGACATTCCGGTTCTGTCTGGCGAACTCACGGGTACCGTGACCGAAGACGGCACGCAGACTGCCAACGGGCAGCTGAGCACCAGCGATGTCGATGCCAACGACACCCATAGCTACAGCGTGATCGGCAGCGCCACTGGCACCTATGGCAGCTTCAGCGTCGACAGCACCGGCAAGTGGACCTACCAGCTCGACAACGCCGCAGCGCAGGCGCTCAAGGCTGGCGACACGCGTACCGAGACCTATACGGTCCAGGTCAGCGACGGCCATGGCGGCACCGACACCCAGTCGGTGACGGTGACCATCAATGGCAGCGATGACGGCGCCGTGGTGACACCTGCAACCCCTGGCTCCGACGGTGGCACGGTGACCGAAGACGGCCAGCTCACCACCAGCGGCAAGCTGAATGTGGTGGACCCCGATGCAGGGCAGGCGGCGTTCACGCCGCAAACCAATGCGGCCGGTACACATGGCAGCTTCTCGATCGATGCCGACGGCAACTGGAGCTACGCCCTGAACAACAGCGACAGCGCGGTTCAGCAGCTGGGCGCCAATGAAACGCTGACAGAGCGCTTCACGGTCACGACCATCGATGGCACCACCGCCATCGTCACCGTGACCATTCAGGGTACCAACGACATTCCGGTTCTGTCCGGCGAACTCACGGGCACCGTGACCGAAGACGGCACGCAGACTGCCAACGGCCAGCTGAGCACCAGCGATGTCGATGCCAACGACACCCATAGCTATGCCGTCGTTGGCAGCGCCACCGGCACCTACGGCAGCTTCAGCGTCGACAGCACCGGCAAGTGGACTTACCAGCTCGACAATGCCGCAGCGCAGGCACTCAAGGCTGGCGACACGCGTACCGAGACCTATCAGGTCCAGGTCAGCGACGGCCATGGCGGCACCGACACCCAGTCGGTGACGGTGACCATCAATGGCAGCGATGACGGCGCCGTGGTGACACCTGCAACCCCTGGCTCCGACGGTGGCACGGTGACCGAAGACGGCACGCTGACTACCAGTGGCAAGCTGAATGTGGTGGACCCCGATGCAGGCCAGGCGGCGTTCACGCCGCAAACCAATGCGGCCGGTACATATGGCAGCTTCTCGATCGATGCCGACGGCAACTGGGGCTATGCACTGAACAACAGCGACAGCGCGGTTCAGCAGCTGGGCGCCAATGAAACGCTGACCGAGCGCTTCACGGTCACCACCATCGATGGCACCACCGCCATCGTCAGCGTGACCATTCAAGGTACCAACGACATCCCGGTTCTGTCTGGCGAACTCACGGGCACCGTGACCGAAGACGGCACGCAGACTGCCAACGGGCAGCTGAGCACCAGCGATGTCGATGCCAACGACACGCATAGCTATGCCGTCGTTGGCAGCGCCACCGGCACCTACGGCAGCTTCAGCGTCGACAGCACTGGCAAGTGGACCTACCAGCTGGACAACGCCGCAGCGCAGGCGCTCAAGGCTGGCGACACGCGTACCGAGACCTACCAGGTGCAGGTCAGCGATGGCAATGGCGGCACCGATACCAAGGACATCACCGTCACCATTCTTGGTGCCGATGACGGCGCCGTGGTCACGCCAGCCGCTCCAGGTTCCGACCGTGGTACGGTGACCGAAGACGGCCAGCTCACAACCAGCGGCAAGCTGAATGTGGTGGACCCCGATGCGGGGCAGGCAGCGTTCATGCCGCAAACCAATGCGGCCGGTACACATGGCAGCTTCTCGATCGACGCCAACGGCAACTGGGGCTATGCACTGAACAACAGCGACAGCGCGGTTCAGCAACTGGGCGCCAATGAAACGCTGACAGAGCGATTCACGGTCACGACCATCGATGGCACCACCGCCATCGTCACCGTGACCATTCAGGGCACCAATGACATCCCGGTTCTGTCCGGCGAACTCACGGGCACCGTGACCGAAGACGGCACGCAGACTGCCAACGGGCAGTTGAGCACCAGCGATGTCGATGCCAACGACACGCATAGCTATGCCGTCGTTGGCAGCGCCACCGGCACCTACGGCAGCTTCAGCGTCGACAGCACCGGCAAGTGGACCTACCAGCTCGACAACGCCGCAGCGCAGGCGCTCAAGGCTGGCGACACGCGTACCGAGACCTACCAGGTGCAGGTCAGCGATGGCAATGGCGGCACCGATACCAAGGACATTACCGTCACCATCCTTGGTGCCGATGACGGCGCCGTGGTCACGCCAGCCGCTCCAGGTTCCGACCGTGGTACGGTGACCGAAGACAGCCAGCTCACCACCAGCGGCAAGCTCAATGTGACGGATCCCGATGCGGGCCAGGCAGCGTTCACGCCCGTGACAGGCCAGGCTGGCAACCATGGCAGCTTCTCGATCGATGCCAACGGCAACTGGAGCTACGCACTGAACAACAGCGACAGCGCGGTTCAGCAACTGGGCGCCAATGAAACGCTGACCGAGACCTTTGAAGTCACGACCATCGATGGCACCACCGCCATCGTCACCGTGACCATTCAGGGCACCAACGACATTCCGGTTCTGTCCGGCGAACTCACGGGTACCGTGACCGAAGACGGCACGCAGACTGCCAACGGGCAGCTGAGCACCAGCGATGTCGATGCCAACGACACGCATAGCTATGCCGTCGTTGGCAGCGCCACCGGCACCTACGGCAGCTTCAGCGTCGACAGCACTGGCAAGTGGACCTACCAGCTGGACAACGCCGCAGCGCAGGCGCTCAAGGCGGGCGACACGCGTACCGAGACCTACCAGGTCCAGGTCAGCGACGGCCATGGCGGCACCGACACCCAGTCGGTGACGGTGACCATCAACGGCAGCGATGACGGCGCCGTGGTGACGCCTGCGACGCCGGGCTCCGACCGTGGCATCGTGACCGAAGACGGCACATTGAACACCAGCGGCAAGCTGAATGTGGTGGACCCCGATGCCGGCCAGGCGGCGTTCACGCCGCAAACCAATGCGGCTGGTACACATGGCAGTTTCTCGATCGACGCCAACGGCAACTGGGGCTATGCGCTGAACAACAGCGACAGCGCGGTTCAGCAGCTGGGCGCCAATGAAACGCTGACAGAGCGATTCACGGTCACGACCATCGATGGCACCACCGCCATCGTCACCGTAACCATTCAAGGTACCAACGACATCCCGGTTCTGTCCGGCGAACTCACGGGCACCGTGACCGAAGACGGCATGCAGACTGCCAACGGGCAGCTGAGCACCAGCGATGTCGATGCCAATGACACGCATAGCTATGCCGTCGTTGGCAGCGCCACTGGTACCTACGGCAGCTTCAACGTCGACAGCACCGGCAAGTGGACTTACACACTGGACAGCGCCGCAGCGCAGGCGCTCAAGGCTGGCGACACGCGTACCGAGACCTACCAGGTGCAGGTCAGCGATGGCAATGGCGGCACCGACACCCAGTCGGTGACGGTGACCATCAACGGCAGCGATGACGGCGCCGTGGTGACGCCTGCGACGCCGGGTTCCGACCGTGGCACCGTGACCGAAGACGGCCAGCTCACCACCAGCGGCAAGCTCGATGTGGTGGACCCCGATGCCGGCCAGGCGGCGTTCACGCCGCAAACCAATGCGGCCGGTACACATGGCAGCTTCTCGATCGATGCCGACGGCAACTGGAGCTACGCCCTGAACAACAGCGACAGCGCGGTTCAGCAGCTGGGCGCCAATGAAACGCTGACAGAGCGCTTCACGGTCACGACCATCGATGGCACCACCGCCATCGTCACCGTGACCATTCAGGGTACCAACGACATTCCGGTTCTGTCCGGCGAACTCACGGGCACCGTGACCGAAGACGGCACGCAGACTGCCAACGGCCAGCTGAGCACCAGCGATGTCGATGCCAACGACACCCATAGCTATGCCGTCGTTGGCAGCGCCACCGGCACCTACGGCAGCTTCAGCGTCGACAGCACCGGCAAGTGGACTTACCAGCTCGACAATGCCGCAGCGCAGGCACTCAAGGCTGGCGACACGCGTACCGAGACCTATCAGGTCCAGGTCAGCGACGGCCATGGCGGCACCGACACCCAGTCGGTGACGGTGACCATCAATGGCAGCGATGACGGCGCCGTGGTGACACCTGCAACCCCTGGCTCCGACGGTGGCACGGTGACCGAAGACGGCACGCTGACTACCAGTGGCAAGCTGAATGTGGTGGACCCCGATGCAGGCCAGGCGGCGTTCACGCCGCAAACCAATGCGGCCGGTACACATGGCAGCTTCTCGATCGATGCCGACGGCAACTGGAGCTACGCCCTGAACAACAGCGACAGCGCGGTTCAGCAGCTGGGCGCCAATGAAACGCTGACAGAGCGCTTCACGGTCACGACCATCGATGGCACCACCGCCATCGTCACCGTGACCATTCAAGGCACCAACGACATCCCGGTTCTGTCTGGTGAACTCACGGGCACTGTGACAGAAGACGGCACGCAGACTGCCAACGGGCAGCTGAGCACCAGCGATGTCGATGCCAACGACACCCATAGCTACAGCGTGATCGGCAGCGCCACTGGCACCTATGGCAGCTTCAACGTCGACAGCACCGGCAAGTGGACTTACACACTGGACAACGCCGCAGCGCAGGCGCTCAAGGCTGGCGACACGCGTACCGAGACCTATACGGTCCAGGTCAGCGATGGCCATGGCGGTACCGATACCAAGTCGGTGACGGTGACCATCAATGGCAGCGACGACCGCGCCGTGGTGACGCCTGCGACGCCTGGTTCCGACCGTGGCACGGTGACCGAAGACGGCCAGCTCACCACCAGCGGCAAGCTGAATGTGGTGGATCCGGATGCCGGCCAGGCCGTGTTCGTGGCGCAAAACAATGTCACGGCCACCTATGGCAAATTCGGCATCGACGCCAGCGGCAACTGGAAATACGAGCTGAACAACAGCCATGCCGCAGTGCAGGCCCTGGGCGCCGGCAAGACGCTGACCGAGACACGTGAGGTCACCACGGCCGACGGCACCAAGTCCAGCGTCGTGATCACCATCCAGGGCACCAACGACGTGCCCACGCTGACCGGAAGCATGAAATCGCTGTCCGAAGATGGAGAAACGGTGCAAGGCAAGCTGCAGACCTCGGGTGTGGTCGCGATCTCCGATGTCGATGCCGGCGAGAGCAGCTTCAGGCCCGGCGCAGCCTTCACCAGCAGCACCGCCACCAATGGCGCGCAGCTGGGCACGCTGGTGTTCGACACCAACGGCAGCTACAGCTACTCGGTGGACAGCAGCAAGGTCCAGTACCTCAAAGCCGGAGAGTCGGTGGTGGAGACCTATACCGTCACCAGCCTGGATGGTTCGGCAACGACCACCATCCAGATCACCATCGACGGTTCCGATGATGGCGCCGTCGTCACCGGCGACGACATTGCTGCCCTCAAGGAAGATACCAAGACCGATGCCAGCGGCAAGCTGAGCGTCACCGACGCCGATGCCGGCCAGTCCTTCTTTGCCGAGCAGCGCGACGTGTCGGTTCAGTATGGCAAGTTCACCATCACCAGGGATGGCAACTGGACCTACCGCCTGAACAACGAGGACCCGGTCATTCAGCGCCTGGGCGAAGGCCAGCGCCTGACCGAGACCGTCACCGTGCGCACGGCCGATGGCACGCCGGCACAGGTCTATGTGACCATCACCGGCACCAACGACCTGCCGCAGCTGAGCCAGGCGGACAAGACGATCACCGAGAATCCCAACGCGGCTGGCGGTGTTCTGACGGTAGTCGATTCGCTGACCATCACCGACGCGGACGAGGGCCAGGCCAAGTTCCAGTCAGGCGCAGTGTTGAGCCGGGTGGAAGGCTCGGTGCTCGCTGCCAACACGGCATTGGGTGTGCTCACGTTCAATGCCGATGGCAGCTATCGTTACTCGGTCGACAACAGCAAGGTGGACTATCTGAAGACCGGCGAGTCGGTGGTGGAGACCTATACGGTCACCAGCTTCGATCGCACCACGACCAGCACCATCGTCATCCGCATCCAGGGCGCGGATTCCGGCGCGGTGATCACGCCCGCCACCCCGGGCTCCGACAAGGGCTCCGTGACCGAGGACGGCCAACTGGTTGCCAGCGGCAAGCTGGATGTCGTCGATCCCGATGCCGGACAGGCAGTGTTTGTGGCGCAGAACAACGTCACGACCACCTATGGCAAGTTCAGCATCGACGCCAGCGGCAACTGGAGGTACGAGCTGAACAACAGCAACGCAGCGGTGCAGGCACTGGGTGCCGGTCAGGTCCTGACCGAGACGCGTGAGGTCGTCACGGCCGACGGCACCAGGTCCAGCGTCGTGATCACCATCAACGGCACCAATGACATCCCGTCGCTGGGCACGGCCACGGGCGCGGTGAAGGAAGACGTGGGCGTGGTCGGCGGCAAGCTGGTCACCTCGGGATCGGTCACGATCTCCGATGTCGATACCGGCGAGAGCAGCTTCAAGGCCGGCGCCGCCTTCACCGGCAGCACCGCGGCCAATGGAGCGCAGCTGGGCACGCTGGTGTTCGGCACCGACGGCACCTACAGCTATTCGGTCGACAACAGCAAGGTCCAGTACCTCAAGACCGGCGAATCGGTGGTGGAGACGTACACCGTCACCAGCAAGGACAACTCCGCCAGCACGACCATCACCATCACCATCCACGGCACCGACGATGGCGCGGTGATCAGGCCCGCCACCCCCGGCTCCGACAAGGGCTCGGTGACCGAGGACGGCCAGCTGGCTGCCAGCGGCAAGCTGGATGTCGTCGATCCCGATGCCGGCCAGGCCGTGTTCGTGGCGCAGAAGAATGCCACGACCACCTATGGCACTTTCAGCATCGACACCCAGGGCAACTGGACCTACACGCTGAACAATGCCAATCCGGTGGTGCAGGCCCTGGGCGCTGGTCAGGTCCTCACCGAAACCCGCGAGGTCACCACTGCCGACGGTAGCAGGTCCAGCGTTGTGATCACCATCAACGGCACCAACGACGTTCCCACCCTGGGCACCAGCACACGCTCCGTGACGGAAGACGTGGGCGTGGTCGGCGGCAAGCTGGTCACCTCGGGATCGGTCACGATCTCCGATGTCGATAGCGGCGAGAGCAGCTTCAAGGCCGGCGCCGCCTTCACCGGCAGCACCGCGGCGAATGGAGCGCAGCTGGGCGCGCTGGTATTCAACACCGACGGCACCTACAGCTACTCGGTGGACAACAGCAAGGTCCAATACCTGAAGGCCGGCCAGTCGGTGGTGGAAACCTACACCGTGACCAGCAAGGACAACTCGGCCACGACGACCATCACCATCACCATCAACGGCGCCAACGAAGCTCCGGTGGTGCAGGCCGTGACCGCGGCGACTCCGGAGGACACGATGGTGGCCGTCGCGCTGCGTGGCACCGATGCGGACGGCAACATCGTCAGCTTCCAGATCTCCAGCCTGCCCGACGCGCGCTATGGCCTGCTGTACAAGGATGCCGCCGGCAAGGTGCTGCTGACCACGCAGGACGTGATCGCCGCAAGCAACAATGGCGCCACGGTCTACTTCAAGCCGACGCCCGACTGGAGCGGAACGACGACCTTCGGCTACAGCGCGAAGGACAACGAGGGCCTGGTTTCCGCCAGCAACGCCACGGGCACCGTCACGGTGACACCAGTGGCCGACACGCCGGTGGTGAACCTCACGGTGGGCGCGGGCTCCAACCCGGTGACGACGGTGATCGATACCACGACGGTGACGGCCACCAACACCGGTCATACCGTGACCGCCACCAATGCCGATGGCACCAAGGGCGTGGTCAGTGTCGTCACAGGCACGAATCACGACGGTTTCGGCGTGAGCGGCAACGTGGCCAACAACGGCGGCGCGGCTTCCACAGAAGTGGCCGGCAACGGCACGGTCTCCGAATCGGTGACCGTGGCCTTCAAGGTGCCGGTGACCAAGATCACCGTGCAGTTCGCCTGGCTGGCGGCCACCGAGCAGGCGCGCTACCGGATGTACGACGAGGCCGGCAAGCTGATCAAGACGGACATCATCCAGGGCCGGACCGACACGGTGGAGGAGCAGTTCACGCTCACCACGCCAGTAGGATCGACCATCGGCAAGATCGTGTTCGATGCGCCGCGCAATGGCGACGACTATCTGGTCCACAAGGTGACGTACACGACGGCAACCACCTATCCGCTGACGATCACCGCCGATCCGCGCGACCTGGACTACTCCGAGTCGATCACCCGGGTCGTCGTCGAAGTGCCGGTGGGCGTGACGCTGTCCGCGGGCACACAGGTCGATGCCACCCACTGGTCGCTGCCATTGACCAGCACCGGCAGCTACTCGGTGAACGTGGATGCCACCACCAAGGCCGTCACCATTACCGGTCTGAACATGACCGTGCCGGAGAACGTCACGGTGGGCGAGCTGAAGGTGGTGGCCACGGCCGCCGATGGCAGCAGCACGGCGGATGCGTCCTTCACCTATCGCGACGTGCCGGTGGCCAGGGACGATAAGGCGACGGCAACGTTGACCTCGACGACCACTCCAGCGAAGCAGGACACCCTGGCGGCATTCTCCAGTGGTGAAACCACCGCCTGGCGTTTCAACAGCGGCACGACGGTGGACAAGGACACCGCCAGCTTGGCGACCCAGACGGTTCTTCGTTCGGATCAGGGCAAATGGCTGACCACGTCGCTACAAGGTACGACACTGGATGCCCAGAACAGCGCGTCGAAGCTGATCTTGACGGATAACGGTGGCTCCAGCTCGACTGATGCACAGGTAGTGACGCCGGTCTACACTCCGACGGTGCAGGGAACCACGCTCCAGTTCGACGTGGTCAACGCAAGCAATATCGGCGCATACGATTCAGCGACGTGGCAACTGGTCAGGAGCACCGATGGCGGAAACACATGGACTTCGGCGCAGGTCGGCTCCCTGACAGCCGGCTCGATGGTTACGGGGCCACTGGATGCGGGTTCAAGCTATCGAATCATCCTGACGGTCAATGACCGAACCAGCTTCAACGGCAACTTCAGCGTGGAGTTCGACAACTTCGTGGCCAATGTGCCCGCGACATCCGACATCGTCTGGTCCAGCGCGGCGCTCAATGGCTCGGTCTCGGACAACGACAGCTGGGGCACGCTGGGCAACACCTCGACGCTGGCGGTGAACGTCAACGGCGCGTGGGTCAATGCGTCGGCCGGGGGCACCACCGTGGCTGGCGACTACGGCACGCTGGTCCTCAAGAGCGATGGTTCCTACACCTACACGCCGACGGCCAGCGCCGCGGGCGCGGGCAAGGTCGATCACTTCGAGTACCGGCTGACCCAGGCGGATGGCGATACCGATACCGCCAACCTGGATATCACCATCAACGCGACCGGCCCAGGTGCCGTCACCGCTTCGGCGATGTCGCGGATGGCGAGCACCGTGGAAAGCGAGAATGCGCACGAAGTGCACAGCACGTCCGGCAACGACACGCTGATCGGCACCGCGGAAGACGACCTGTTCGTCTGGCACCAGGCCGATGCCGGCACCGCCGCGCGCCCGGCCGTCGATGTGGTGAAGAACTTCGACGCCGAGGGCAACGATGTGCTGGACCTGTCGGACCTGCTGCAGGGCGAGGAGGCATCGACCGATCTGAGCAAGTTCCTGCACCTCGAGACCCGCACCGAGGCCGATGGCACGACCATCGACACGGTGCTCAAGGTGTCGACCGCGGGCACGCTCGATGCGCATGGCAACGGCTTCAACCAGCAGATCCTGATCGAGGGCGTCGATCTGACCGGCGCAAGCCACGACCAGAACGCCATGATCAAGGACCTGATCGACCAGGGCAAGCTCAAGGTCGACCAGAGCTGATGCAGGCACGGGGCAGGGCGGTTGGCGACAACCGCCCCACGGGCCGCGACGGGCGCAGAAATTGCACCCGCAGGTCCATGCGATTGGTTACAGTGGGGCGCAATCCACGCCGCTGTTCCACAACTTCCATTGGCGCCCGTGCCATGCGCCGGGTGCCGGATTCCGAGGGTGCAGTTCATTTGAGCTCTCTGCCTTGTCCACCGCCGCCACGCCCGCCGCGCCTGTCGCGCCGCGCGTGGCTGGGCTATGGCGCGGCGGTGGCGGGGCTCGGGGCGCTGCGCCAGGGCAGGGATGCGCTGGCCTTCGATTTCGACACCGGCCGGCTGCAGGCCAGCATGCAGTCGCGCTATGGCGCCAAGGGCGCGCAGGCGCTGCGGCAGTGGCTGGAGATGCTGCAGCAGCAGGCGGGCAGGCCGCTTGCGCAGCAGCTTTCCGGCGTCAACCAGTTCTGGAACCGCGCAGTGGTGCAGGCCGAGGACAGCATGCTCTGGTCGCAGCCCGACTACTGGGCGACACCCGTGGAAACGCTGGGCCGGGGCGCGGGCGACTGCGAGGATTACGTGATCGGCAAGTATTTCTCGCTGCTGCGCGTGGGCGTGCCGGCGGAGCATCTGCGGCTGATCTACGTACGCGCGCGCATGGGCGGCATCGGCAGCACGCAGAGCATCGCGCACATGGTGCTGGGCCATTACGAAACGCCGTCCGCCGAGCCGCTGGTGCTGGACAGCATGGTGGACACCATCCTTCCCGCCAGCCAGCGCAAGGACCTGACCCCGGTGTTCAGCTTCAACGCGCAGGGCGTGTATGTCGCGGGGGCGCAGCCCTCGCCAGTGGACCGCATCACGCGCTGGCGCGACCTGCTGGCACGCATGCAGCAGGAAGGTTTTTTGCCATGAGAGGCACGAGATGTCATTGTTGAAACAACTTTTGATCAGTGTCACGGTGGCCATCCTGGCCATCCTGACCGGCACGCTGGCGTTCAGCATCGGCGCCGCGCGCGAGTATCTGGACGGGCAGCTGCAGTCGGAGAGCGACAACGCCGCAGCGTCGCTGGCGCTGTCACTGTCGCAGCCGGCCAACCAGGACCCGGTCACGCGCGAGCTCTTGATGACGGCGCTGTTCGACGGCGGGCAGTTCAAGCTGATCCGCCTGGTGTCCACGCGGGGCGAGACGCTGTTCGAGCGCATGCGCCCGGACCGCGCCCCCACTTCCGGGCATGTGCGGCTGCATGCGCCCCGGTGGTTCGAGGAACTGCTGCCCCTGCGCGAGCCACGCGTGCAGCGCGCCATCAGCGACGGCTGGACCCAGGTCGGACAACTGACGCTGGAAGTCGAGGACGGCTACGCGCGCGAGGCGCTGTGGCGCAGCAGCGTGCGCATGGCGACGCTGGTGCTGGCCGCCGGCGCCGCCTGGGCGCTGTTCGTCGTGCTGCTGCTGCGCTGGTTCCGCCGGCTGCTGCAGCGCGAGATCGAGGCCCAGGTGCTGGCGATCGACAGCGGCCGCGCCGCGCCCCCTGACGCCGAGGCCGACGACCGGCCCATGGTGGCGGAGCTGATGCCGGTGGTGCGCGCCATCGCCGCGACGCGCGAGCGGGTGCAGGCCACGGCCATGGAGCAGATGGCGCGCATCGAGTCGCTGGAGCTGGAAGTCAACTGCGATCCAGTGACGAAGCTGCCCAACCGCAAGTATTTCATCAACGAACTGCGGCGCGCGCTCAGCGGCGCGGACGCAGCGGTGGCGCACGGCCATGTGATGCTGATGCGCCAGCGCGACCTGCTGGCCATCAATGCCCACATGACGCGGGCCGGCGCCGATGCCTGGCTGTCCACCGTGAGCCAGCAGATGGGCCTGGTGCTGCAGGAGCATGCCGCGGACGGCGTGCAGCTCGCGCGCCTCAACGGCTCGGACTTCGTGGTGCTGATGCCCGCGCTGGCCGGGCCGCAGGCCATGTCGCTGGTGCAGCGCATCCGCGAGGTGCTGCTGTCGATGCGCGTGACGCTGGCCGGCGGCGAGTGGTGCCGCTGGAGCTTTGCGCTGACCGACTACTCGCCCTCGAGCTCGGTCACGGGCGTGCTCTCGCGTCTTGACTTCGGACTGATGCGCGCCGAGAGCTCGGGCCAGGCAGATGTCGAGTACGTTGCCTATGGCGACGATGAAGTGGTGTCGAATACCGCGGGCGAGACCCAATGGCGACAGATGCTGGACGCGGCATTGGCAGACGCAGGCGCGCTGTCGCTGGCCGTGCAGCCGGTGACGCTCCACGGGCGTGGCGGCACGTACCAGCGCCATGAATCCTCCCTGGCGCTGCGCACCCCGGCGGGCGAGACCCTGATGGGTTCTCTGATCCTGCCGGTGGCGGTGCGCCTGGGGCTGTCGGCCGAGTTCGACCTGCGCGCCGTGGCGCTGGGCCTGGGCTGGCTGGCACAGCAGCCCGAGGCCGCCCTGGTGATCCGCATTTCGCTGCCCTCGGTGGCCCGCGACGACTTCCTGCCGCGCCTGCGCGCGCTGCTGCAGGGGCCGCTCAGCACGGCGCAGCTGCAGGGGCTGTGCCTGGAGCTCGATGCCCATGGGCTGATCGCCTATCCGCAGGAGGTCGCCGAGTTCTGCAGCGCGATGGCCCTGGCCGGCGTGGGCGTGGGATTGCGCCGCCTGGACCAGCAGCCGATGGCGCTGTCGCAGCTGCACACGCTGGCGCTGCGCTACGTCAAGCTCACGGGCGACTTCTGCGAGCAGGCGCTGCAAAGCCCCGGCGCGCTGCATCTGCTGCAGGCCATGGTGCAGACGGCGCAGGCGCTCGGCATCGATGTGGTGGTCATGGATTCGGTGGACGCCGACACCGCGCGCATGCTGCATGCGCAGTCGGCGTTGACGGTTTCTTCCTGAAGCCGGCAAATAAATGCCGGGTTTCGCTGAAGTGGCGTTTTGAGCTGCTATACTTGCGGCTTCAACGACAGGCGCGTAGCTCAGCTGGTTAGAGCACCACCTTGACATGGTGGGGGTCGTTGGTTCGAGTCCAATCGCGCCTACCAGTTAACCATTGGTGCAAAGCCTTTCAAATCCAGGATTTGAAGGGCTTTTTTGTTTGTGTCCGCGCTTTGCGCGAGAACGGGGCACAGCGGCCGGGCAGGCGGGCAAAGCTTTCCGCACCTTACCAAACCGTCATATTGAGTTCATCCTACGCATGTAGGACGTTTCCTATCATCGCCTCAGATCACCCTGGTGCGGCCCCATGGCCCGCGCTGCTTCTGAGAAAGCCGAGATATGGTTACTTCCTCCCTTCCCGCTGCGCGCCACCGTGCCGCATGGCTGCTGGCAGGCGCGCTGTTTGCGGCGCCGGCATTCAGTGAACAGCTGGCCTCCGTCAAGGTTCCGCCCGCGGCGCTGCGCATGCTCGAGATCGCGCCCGTGCAGGCGCCCGAGGCCGGCCAGCTGCTCTGGTCGCCGGCGCGCCTCGAATACCCTTCGGGCCAGCTCGACAGCGTGGTCTCGCCCGCACAGGCACGCGTCACCGCCATCCATGTGCAGCCCGGCCAGGCCGTGAAGGCCGGCGCGCCGCTGGCGACGCTGGTCAGCGCCGACGCGCTGCGCATGCGCCATGAAGTCAGCGCCGCGCAGCTGGCCGCCGAAACCAGCCGCGCCGAACTGCAGCGCCAGCAGGACATGGTCGCGCGCGGCGTGGGCACCGAGAACGAGTTGCGCCTGGCCCAGGCGCGCAACAAGGAAGCGGCGCAGGAGCTGGCACGCGCGCGCGGCACCGCGGCGCTGCTGGGCTCCGATGGCGGCGACCGCATCGTCCTGCGCGCGCCGCACGCCGGTGTCGTGGCCCAGCACCAGGCCAGCATGGGCCAGCTGGCCGAGGCCGGCGCACTGCTGTTCGCCATCGGCAATCCGCAGGCGCTGGGCGTCGTGGCCGAAGTGTTCGAGGCCGATCTGCCGTTGCTCAAGACCGGCGTGGCCGCGCAGGTCCAGCTGCCGACGGGTTCGGCGCCGGTCACGGCGCGCGTGCAGCAGGTCGGCGCGGTGGTGAACGCCGAGTCGCGCCGCGCTCCGGTGCAGCTGGCGCTGACCGACAAGCAGCTGCCCGAGGGCCTGCGCGCCGGCATGCAGGCGCGCGTGGGCATCACCATCGACGGCCCGGCGCAGATGCGCATACCGGTGGGCGCGGTGCTGATCCAGGGAGAAAACCGCAACGTGGTTTTCGTGCAGACGGCGGAGCAGGCCTTCGAGGCGCGCACGGTGCAGCTGGGCGCGCCGGTGCGCGGCTGGGTCCCGGTGATCTCGGGCCTCAAGAGCGGCGAGCGCATCGTGGTGCGCGGCGCGCTGCTGCTCGATGGCGCCGCCAGCCAGATGCTCTGAGGAACGGAAACGAGCATGCTGCGTTCATTGATTGATTTCGCCGTCCACCGGCGGCTGGTGGTGGTCTGTGCCACCATCTTCATCGCCATCTACGGCATCTATTCGTACCTGCAGACCGCGATCGAAGCCTACCCGGACGTGACCAACGTCCAGGTGGGCATCATCGCGCAGGCCCCGGGCCTCGCGCCCGAGGAGGTCGAGCGCCAGATCACCCAGCCGCTCGAGCGCCAGCTCAACGGCACGCCGGGGCTGGTCTCGCTGCGCTCGGAAAGCTACTTCGGCCTGTCGATGGTCAACATGGTCTTCGACGACCATGCCAAGAGCTTCACGGCGCGCGCCGAAGTCGCGCAGCGCCTGCCCCAGGCCGACCTGCCCGAGGGCGTGACGCCCGAGATGGCGCCCGACTACACGCCGCTGGGCAAGATCTACTACTACCGCCTCAACAGCGACCGGCACACGCTCGACCAGCTGCGCACCGAGCAGGAGTGGCACATCGTGCGCACGCTCAAGCAGGTGCAGGGCGTGGCCGATGTCGTGAGCATCGGGGGCTTCGTCAAGGAATACCATGTCGAGGTCGACCCGGACAAGCTCTACCGCCTGGGACTGTCGCTTGGCGACGTGACGCAGGCGCTGGAGAACTCCAACCGCAATGTCGGCGGCGGCCTGATGCGCCGCGGCGAGCAGTCGTTCATCATCCGGGGCATCGGCCTGCTGCGCACGCCGCAGGAGATCAAGAGCGTGATCGTGCAGCTGCGCGGCGGCGCGCCGGTCACCATCGGCGACGTGGCCAGCGTGATCCAGTCGCACACGCCGCGCCAGGGCTCGGTCGGCATGGACGGCGAGAACGACGTGGTGCAGGGCGTGGTGCTGCTCAAGCGCGGCGAGAACCCCTCGCTGGTGCTCGACGGCCTGCACGAGAAGGTGGAGCAGCTGAACAACGGCCTGCTGCCCGAAGGCATGCGCATGGAGGTCACCTATGACCGCTCCGACCTGGTCGGCCACACGCTGGCGACGGTGCAGCACAACCTGCTGTTCGGCGCGGCGCTGATCGTCGGCGTGCTGTGGCTGGTGCTGCGCAGCCTGCGCGGCTCGCTGATCGTCGCCACGGTGATTCCACTGTCGCTGCTGGTGGCCTTCATCGGCCTGCACTGGCTGGGCATGCCCGCCAACCTGATCTCCATGGGCGCGATCGACTTCGGCATCATGGTCGACGGGGCGGTGGTGCTGGCGGAGAACATCATCCGCAACGCGCGTCTGCGCAAGCCGCAAAACCAGCGCGAGATGCGCGCGATCATCATCGACTCGACGATTGCGGTGGCCAAGCCGACGCTGTTCGCCATGGCCATCGTGATCGCGGCGCTGATCCCGGTGTTCTCGCTGCAGAGCATCGAGGGCCGCATCTTCCGCCCGCTGGCCATGACCTACAGCTTCGCGCTGCTCGGCGCGCTGGTGTTCGCGCTGGGCCTGGTGCCGGCGCTGTGCGCGCTGCTGCTGAAACCCAAGCATGTGATGGCGCCCGAACCCGAGGTGTTCGAGCGCATGGACCACGGCTACCAGCACTGGATCGGGCGCACGCTCGACGGCATCGCACGCCAGCGCGCGGTGGTGGTGGGGGCGGTGGTGATCCTGCTGGTGGCGGGCCTGTCGGCCACGCGCCTGGGCACCGAGTTCCTGCCGCAGCTCGACGAGGGCGACGCCTACGTGCTGGTGCAGATGCCGCCGTCGATCTCGCTGGAAAAGGGCCAGGAGGTGCTGGCCGAGGTGCGCCAGATCCTGCGCCAGTTCCCCGAGGTGACTTCGGTCAGCACCGAGCAGGGCCGGCCCGAATCGGGCACCGACAACGAGACGCTGAACATGGCCAAGGCGCTGATCCGCCTCAAGCCGCTGAAGGAATGGCGCAAGGAGCTCACCAAGCCCGAGCTGATCGAGCAGATGCGCGCGCAGCTGGCGGTGATCCCCGGCGTGGCCTTCAACTTCTCGCAGCCGATCCGCGACAGCGTCGAGGAGTCGACTTCGGGCGCGCGCGGGCAGGTGGTGCTCAAGGTGTTCGGCCCCGAGATCGACCAGCTGCGCGCCATCCTGATGCAGACCATGGACCAGGTGCGGCCCATCGAGGGCGTGGTGGACCTGGACCTTTACCGCGACGCGCCCGCGCCGCAGCTGCATGTCGAATTCGACCGCACGGCGCTGGCGCGCCAGGGGATTGCCATGGAAACCGCGCAGAAGACACTGGAGCTGGCGCTGGCCGGCGAGGTGGCAACGACGCTCTGGGAAGGCGAGCACTCGGTGCCGGTGCGCGTGCGCCTGCCCTATGTGAACCGCATGGATGAAGCCAGCATGCGCGAGATCGCCATCCCCACGCCCAATGGCGGTTCGGTGCCGCTGCATTCCGTGGGCCAGGTCAGCGTGAAGATCGGCAACGCCTCGATCTTCCGCGAGAACAACAGCCGCTACATGGCGCTGAAGTTCAACGTCGAGGGCCGCGACATCGGCTCGGTGGTGAAGGACACGCTGGCCGCGTTCAAGGCCAACGTCCAGGTGCCCGCAGGCTACCAGGCGGTCTGGGGCGGCGAGTGGGAAAACCAACAGCGCGCCTCGCAGCGCCTGCAGGTGGTGGTGCCGCTGTCGCTGCTGATCGTGTTCGGCCTGCTGTTCGGCGCGCTGGGCCAGGCGCGCAGCTCCTGCATCATCTTGCTGTGCGCGCCCTTTGCCATGGTCGGCGGCATCGCCGCGCTGCACATCACCGGCATCGAGCTGTCGATCAGCGCGGCCATTGGCTTCATCGCGCTGCTGGGCCAGGTGGCGCTGGTCGGGCTGCTGGTGGTGTCGGCGGTGGAAGCGCTGCGCCGCGAAGGCATGCCGCTGCGCCAGGCCCTGGTGCAGGGCACGGCCGAGCGCATGCGCTCGGTGCTGCTGGTGGCGACACTGGCGCTGCTGGGCCTGCTGCCGATGGCGCTGTCCACCGGCGTGGGCAGCGAGACCCAGCGCCCCTTTGCCTCGGTGATCGTCGGCGGCATGCTAGTGCTGCCCGTCGTTGCCCTCGTGCTGCTGCCGGTGCTCTACGCCTGGCTCGGCCCCAAGACCCTGAAGAAACCGGATGAGTTGGATGAAAGCCATTAAGTCTATTGCGGCGCCCATGCTTACGGCTGCGGTGGCCCTTGTGAGCAGTGCTGCCTGCCTGGCAGCAGCTCCGAGCGCACCACAGGTCGCGACAAAACCGTTCGTCCTGAGCCCAGAGCCTGTCGAAGGGTCGAAGGATGAAGGGCCCGTCCTCCATTCCACACCCGTGGCTGCAACGCAGGCGAGCGCTTCACAGCTCCCCGGCTCCCTGGCCCTGGCTGAATACCTGTCCCTGGTCCGTACCCACCATCCGACCCTGCGCGCGATGCAACTGCGCCAGCGCATGGAGCAGGCCGATGTGAAGACCGCATCGACCTGGGCCAACCCCAGCCTGCACTACAGCAGCAAGTTCGATGAAAGGGAGCTGGGCATCGAGCAGCCGCTGCCGATCTTCGGGCAGATCGGCATGCGCACCGAGGCCGCGCGCCTGGCCGCCGCCTCGGGCGCGGCCGAGCGGGCGGCGCAGGCCCAGGAGATCCTCGGCCAGGCCGCCCAGCGCTTTGCGCAACTGCTGGTGGAGCAGCAGAAGCTGGCCGCCCGCCAGCAGGCGATGGCGCACCTGGAACAGGCTGCCAAGGTGGTGCAGGGGCAGATCGAGCTGGGTGCGCGCAGCCGCTACGATGGGGCGCGCATGGAACTGCAGCGCGCGCAGTTCCAGGTGCAGCTCGAGCAGCAACAGGCGCAGACGCAGGCCGCACGCGCCGCGCTGGCCGAGCTGCTGGCCGTGCCATCGTGGTCGCCACAGGCGGTGGGCAGCCTGCTGCCGGCGCAGGCCGCGGCGCAGGAGTCCAACCTTGAGGCCCTGTGGCTGCAGGCCCAGCCGCGCCTGCCTGCGCTGCAGGCCGCGCATGCCCGCGTGGTACAGGCCGAGCAGTTCACGCGCCAGCAGGCGCGCGAGGCGCTGCCCACGCCCACGGTGGGCGTGACCCGGGTGCGCGGGCGGCAGGACTCCTACGGCTACAACCAGGTCGGCGTTTCCATCGAACTGCCGCTGTTCGACCGCAAGCAGGGTGCCATCGAGCGCGCGCAACTCGAGTACACGCAGGCGCTGCTGGAAGAAGACACCGCGCAGCAACTCGCCCGCCAGCAGCTGCAGCAGGCGCTGAACCAGCGCGATCTGCTGCGCCGCGCGCTGCGCAACTTCGAGTCCCGCGGCCTGAGCCAGCTGGCGCCGCTGCGCCAGATGGCGCAGGACTCCTACCGGTTGGGCCAGAGCTCGATCCTGGAATGGCTCGATGCCATGGAGTCGGTGTCGACGCACGAGCAGGAGTACCTCGACCTGACGCTGCAGGCCTGGCAGGCGCAGTGGGCGCTCGATGCCGCGCGCGGCCAATTGCCGTTGGCCGACTGCCTGCCCGCAGCCTGTTTATAGTCGCAGCTTCAGACGCTTCAGCCGCCCGACTTGCCGATGCCGCGCTTTCTCATCATCGAAGACGACTCCCAGAACGCCCGCTTCCTGGCCGAGGGCATGCGCGAGCTGCAGGCCGAGGTCTGCGTCTGCCCCGACGGGGTGCAGGGGCTGACCCAGGCCGTGACCGGCCACTGGGATGCGATCGTGCTCGACCGCATGCTGCCCGACGGCTTCGACGGCCTGAAGATCCTGCAGGCGCTGCGCGGCATGGGCAACACCACGCCGGTGCTGGTGCTGAGCGCGCTGTCGGCCACTGACGAGCGCGTGCGCTGCCTCAAGGCCGGCTGCGACGATTACCTCACCAAGCCCTTCGCGTTCTCGGAACTGCAGGCGCGGCTGGAGGCGCTGCTGCGCCGCGTGCAGTCGGCGGCGCCGGCGCCGGTGCTGGAAGTCGGCGATCTGCGCCTGGACCTGCTGAGCCGCCATGCCGAGCGCGGCGGGCGCACGCTGATGCTGCAGCCGCGCGAGTTCCGGCTGCTGGCGTTCCTGGCGCGCCATGTGGACCAGACCGTCACGCGCACCATGCTGCTGGAGTCGGTGTGGGACTACCGCTTCGATCCGCAGACCAATGTGATCGACGTGCACATCAGCCGGCTGCGCAACAAGGTGGACAAGGGCTTCGAGCAGCCGCTGATCCACACCGTGCGCGGGGTCGGCTATTGCCTGTCCACTCAGCCGCCCGCGCCATGAGCCTGCGTCCCTGGAGCTCGATGGCGTTCCGCCTGGCGCTGGTCTATGGCGGCCTGCTGCTGCTGACGATGGTCGTGGTGCTCACCATCTTCTATGTGCAGATGGTCTCGGTGTTCAGCCAGCGCATGGACCAGGAAGCCAAGATGGACCTGCAGCGCCTGGAGCAGCACGCGCAGGAGCATGGCGAGCAATCGCTGCGCCAGGAGATCGATCGCCTGCTCAGCGACGGTGTCGACAGCCAGACCGAGATCGCGATCCTCACCGATGCCCGGAACAACTTCCTCGCCGGAAATGCGCGCATCCTGCCGCGGCGCACGCTGAGCACCTTCGGCATGCGGGAGCTGCGGCTCGAGCGCCAGGGCCGCACCATGACCGGCCGCGTCGCCGTCGCCCAGCTGCCCAGCGGCAACTTGCTGATCGTCGGCAGCGACATGGATGCACTGGAGGACATCGAGGAGCGCTTCATGCGCGCCAGCCTGACGGCGGTGGTGATCGTGCTGGTCCTGGCGGTCTCGGGCAGCGTGGCCTTCAGGCGCCTGGTCGACGACCGCGCGGCCAGCATCCGCCAGACCATGCTGCAGGTGGCGAACGGCGATCTGGGGCAGCGCATTCCCCTGGCCGGCGGCGACGACGAGTTCACGCGCCTGGGCCGCGACATCAACCGCATGCTCGACCAGATCGAGCTGCTGATGGACGGCGTGCGCCATGTCTCGAACACCATCGCGCACAACCTGCGCACGCCGCTCACGCGCGTGCTGCTGCAGCTGCGCAGCGCGCGCCACCTGGGCGGGCAGGAGCAGCAGCGGCTTCTCGAGCATCTGGAGCAGGAGGTGCAGGGCCTGGGCACGGTGTTCGACAAGCTGCTGCAGATCGCCGAACTGGAGTCGGGCATGCGTCGCCAGGAGTTCTGCGCGGTGGACATTCCCGGCCTGCTGGCGGACATTGCCGATCTCTATGCCCCCGTGGCCGAGGAAAACGGCTGCACGCTGGAGCTCGACATCGAAGGCCTCCCCTGTGCCCTCGGCGATGGCGATCTGCTGGCCAACGCGCTGGCCAACCTGGTGGAAAACGCGCTCAAGTACGCCTGTTCGGAGGCTGGCGGCCATGTACGCATCGCCGCCCGGCAGCAGGGCGAGGTGGTCGAGTTGCGCCTGCAGGACAACGGCCCGGGCGTGCCGCCCGAGCGGCTGGCGCGCATCACCGACCGTTTCTACCGCGCCCACGAGCACCAGCCGGGCCACGGGTTGGGGCTGTCGAGCGTGCAGGCCATCGTGCAGCTGCACAACGGCAGCCTGCAGTTCGCCAATCTCGCGCCCGGCTTCGAGGTGCAGTTGCGGCTGCCGGCGGCGGCGCAGCGCGCGGCAGCGCTCATGCCCCCAGCGTCCGCCGGCCTTTGAACCAGGCGCCCATGCGGGCACGCCAAGGGGCCGCGGGCGGGGCCGGTAACGGCAATGCCGCAGGGGCCGGGGTGCAGCGCATCCGGGCCGGGGCGTTCACTGCCGTGATGTGAACCAGCAGCGCCGCGGGCGCGCGCCAGCTCTGGCCCGCGTGCAGCCGCAGCGCCAGCCCGGGCAGGGCCTCTATCCCGGCCACCGCCGAGGTCTGCAGTTGCAGCGTGCCATCGGCGCAGAACAGTTCGTCGCCCGCAGCAAGCGCGCGGGCCTGGGTCTGGCCGGCGGCCAGCATGAAGGAGCAGGGGAGCATGGAAGGACTCGGAGCAGGGCTGTTATGGTGCCTCCAGCGTAGGCCGCATGCTCCTTGCGCAACAGGCACAGCGGGGTGCCCTGTGGACCGCAGCAGCGCGGATTGCGCGGCGCTGTTCCGGTGCGATTTCCCGTTCCCTGTATCTGTTGCAGAACAGTGGGCGCAGGCATGATGCGGGGCCCGCAGCCGCTTCGCCCTGTTCCATGCCGACCCGCTCCAGCTCCCTCTCCGACAGGCCCCTGCCGCTCTACCAGCGCCTTGCGGCCCAGTACATCCATGCCATGGACGTGGGCGCGCTGCGCGTCGGCGAGCGCATGCCATCGGTGCGCGAGCTGATGCGCCGGCACGGCGTGAGCCTGTCCACGGCACTGCAGATGCTGCGGCATCTGGAGGCCGCGGGCCATCTCGAGGCACGCCAGCGCGTGGGCTATTTCGTCTGCCATGCGCGCGGCGGTGCGCTGGCTCCGCCGAGCGAGCCGGACCTGAGCCAGCCCGTCAAGGGCGTCGATCCGGCGCATTTCATCGGCATCAACGCGCATATCTCGCTGCTGCTCGATCAGGGCCGCCAGGCGCGAGTGCACAGCGATATGGGCAGCTGCACCCCGCCGGCAGCGCTATTCGACCACAACCATCTGAACCGGATCGTGGCCAAGCTGCTGCGCGAGGATCCCACGCTGCTGGTGCATGGCCGCTCGCTGCTCGCCAACCAGGGCAACCATCCCGACTTCCAGCAGGCCATGGCGCGCCACGCGCTGGCTTCGGGGGTGCGCATCGCGCCCGCCGATGTGCTGGCCACCACCGGCAACTCCGAAGCCGTGAGCCTGGCGCTGGCCGCCGTGGCCTCTCCTGGCGACATGGTGGCGGTGGAGTCGCCCACCTACTACGGCCTGCTGCAGGTGGTGGAGTCGCTGCAACTGCAGACCTTGGAGATTCCCTGCAGTCCGCGCACGGGGATTTCCATCGAGGCGCTGGAGCTGGCGTTCCAGACCCAGCCGCGGCTCAAGGCCGTCGTGGTCGTTCCCGAGCTGCAGATGCCGCTGGGCGCGCGCATGCCCGATGCGCACAAGGCGCGGCTGGTGGCATTGTGCGCGGCGCATGGTGCGGCGTTGATCGAGGACGACTCCTACGGCCTGTTCGTCGAAAGCGAGCAGCCCGTCAAGCCGCTCAAGGCCTGGGACAGCGCGGGCCAGGTGATGTATTGCCAGGCTTTCAACAAGAGCCTTGCGCCCGGCCTGCGCCAGGGCTGGATGAACGGCGGGCGCTGGCATGGACGGGTGCAGATGCTGAAGTTCGCGCAAAGCCGCAATACGCAGACGCTGGGGCAACTGATCGTCGCGCAGGTGCTGGGCTCGTCCACGCACCAACGCGGCCTGGTGAAGCTCAGGCAGCAGCTGAGACGCCAGCGCGAGGGAATGGCGGCGCTGGTGGCGCGTTACTTCCCCATAGGCACGCGCCTTGGTTTGCCGCCCGGGGGCTTGTGCTTGTGGCTGGAACTACCCGAGGGGTTTTCCAGCGCGGCGCTGTTCCACGAGGCGTTGGCCAAGGGCATTCGCATCGCGCCGGGCAGCATGTTCTCGAATTCGGGGCGCTACGAGCACTGCCTGCGCCTGGCGTGCACGCATCCGGTCACGGCGGAAATGGAGGAGGTGTGCCGGGTGCTGGGGGAGATGGCTTGCGCGCAGCTGGGGCAGGGGGTGAGGGGGTGAGGGGGTGAGGGGGTGAGGGGGTGAGGGGGTGAGGGGGTGAGGGGGCGCCCATGGCTTGAGCGCGGGCCGTCCATCCTTCGACAGGCTCAGGACGAACGGTCAAAAACCGTTCGTCCTGAGCCTGTCGAACCATGGACGGCCCCACCTAAAAAACGGGAGCTGTACGTCCCCCTCACCCCCGATTCTTCAACAACGCCGACCCGCTGCTGGTCATCGCCAGCTCCTGCGTGGTCTCCAGCAGCGCCGTGCCCAGCGAATGCATGCGCTCCTCGGTCAGGCGGATCAGCGGGCCGGCGATGGTCACCACGCCGATCACCGGGCCATTGCCACGGCGGATCGGGGCGGCCATGGCGCTCATGCCGGGCGCGAACACCTCGACGATGCAGCTGTAGCCCTGGCGGCGCGTTTTTTCCAGATGCGCCAGCAGCGCCTTCACGGTGGTCGGCGCGTTCGGGCCGTAGTCCTCGGGCTGGCCGAAGCCCTGCTGCGACACCAGCGCCAGCGCCTGCTCGTCGCTCATGGTCGACAGCCAGGCATGGCCCGCGGCGCTGCACGACAGGTTGACCGACAGGCCCATGTCCGGGTCGTAGCGCAGCCCGCGCGTCGCGCCCTGCGACTTGGCGACGAAGGTCAGCGCGTCGCCATCGACCACGGCCAGGCGCACCAGTTCTCCCGATTCCACGGCCAGGCGGTCGAGCAGCGGCTGGGCGATGTCGACGATGCCGCTGGCGCTGAGGAAACCCAGCCCCAGCGAGACCAGCTTGATGGTCAGCATGTAGTTGCCCTGGCTGTGCTCCTGGCGCACATAGCCGCAGCGGCTCAGCTCGGCCAGCAGCCGGTGCGTGGCGCTCAGCGGCATCTCGAGTTCGGTGGCCAGCGCGGACAGCGCTTTTCCTTCCGGGTGGGCGGCCAGGTGTTCAAGGACTTTGAAACTGCGTTCCAGGATGTTGCTCATGGCAAGGACTTTCGTGGGCAGGCGGGTGCCATCTGCCGATCTTTGTACGTGAATTCGTAAGTAAATGATAAAGGGTTTCTACTGTGGAATCAGTTTCCACTTTTTCATTACCATCGCTTCCAGCCGCCGGACGCTTCACGTCCACGCCCTTGCATCCATCACTGGAGGTGTTTCATGCGCATTCCCGCCCGCCTTGCCCTGGCCGCTGGCCTGTCCTTTCTTCTTGCCTTGCCTGCCGCCGCGCAGCAAGAGCGCGTGATCCGTTTCGGTCACCTGAACAACGCCGACCATCCTGTGAGCTTTGGCGTCAAGCGCTTTGGCGAGATCCTGGCCGCCAAGAGCGGCGGCAAGATGAAGGTGATGGAATTCCCGGCCTCCCAGCTGGGCAACGAGATGCAGCAGCAGTCGGCCCTGCAGGGCGGCGTGCAGCAGATGTCGGCACCGGCCACGACCTCGCTGGCCGGCATCGTCAAGGAATTCGGCCTGGTCGATTTCCCCTTTGCCGTCGCCAACTACGCACAGGCCGACGCGCTGCTCGACGGCCCGCTGGGCCAGGCGCTGATCGCCAAGCTGCCGGAAAAAGGCCTGGTCGCATTGGGCTACTGGGACCTGGGCTTCCGCAACGTCACCAACAGCAAGCGTGCCATCACCAAGCCCGAGGACTTCGACGGCCTGAAGCTGCGCGTCATCCCCAACCCGGTGTTCCTCGACACCTTCAAGGCCTTCAAGGCCAACCCCGTGCCGATGCCCTTTGCCGAGCTCTATGGCGCACTGGAGGCACGCGCCGTCGACGGCCAGGAGAACCCCTTTGCCGTGATCCTGTCGAACAAGTTCTACGAAGTGCAGAAGTTCGTCAGCGCCACCAACCACGTCTACGCGGCCAACATCGTGCTGGTCAGCAAGAAGTTCTGGGACCAGCTCACGCCGGCCGAGCAGAAGATGATGAACGAGGCCGCCGACGAGTCGCGCGCCTACCAGCGCCAGGTCAGCCGCGCGGCCGCGCAGAAGGCGGTGGGCGAGCTGCAGGCCAAGGGGCTGCAATACAACGAAGTCTCGCCCGCCGAGCAAAAGCGCATGCAGCAGATCGCCAAGCCGGTGGTCGACCGCTTTGCCGCCACCTACGACCCCGCCATCGTCAAGCTCTACAACGACGAGCTGGCCCGCATCCGCAAGTGAACCCGTCAGCAGCCATGAAAATTCTTGTTCTCAACGGTCCCAACCTGAACCTCTTCGGTCGGCGCGAACCGCATATCTACGGCACCACGACACTGGCGCAGATCAACGCGCGGCTGCAAAAGCTCGCCGAGGAGCTGGACGTGACGCTGGAGACCATCCAGTCGAACCACGAAGGCGCGCTGATCGACTTTCTGCACGCCAACATCGACAGCGCGCAGGGCGCGCTGGTGAACCCCGCCGGGCTCACGCAGCACGGCGTGCCGCTGCACGACGCGATCAAGGCCATGCCCTTCCCGGTGATCGAGGTGCACATGTCGAACATCGCGGCGCGCGAGGCCTGGCGCGTGCACTCGATCATCTCGCCGGCGGTGAAGGCCACGGTGCAGGGCTTCGGTCCGCACTCCTATCTCGCCGCGCTGCGCGCGCTGGTCGAGAGCCTGCGCGAAGCCAAGGCATGACGCGCCGCCCCGGAAGGACCATGACATGAATCGCTGGATCGACCGGGCCTGCCGCGGCCTCGAAGCGGTGATTGCCGCGATGCTGGCGCTGATGGTGGTGCTGGTGTTCGGCAACGTGGTGCTGCGCTACCTGTTCAACTCGGGCATCACGGTGTCCGAGGAGGTGTCGCGCTGGCTTTTCATCTGGATGACCTTCCTGGGCGCCATCGTCGCGCTGCGCGAGCACGGCCACCTCGGGGTGGACATGGTGGTGCAGCGGCTGCCGGCCTGGGCCAAGAAGATCTGCCTGGCGCTGGGCCATGCGCTGATGCTGTTCATCCTGTGGCTGCTGCTGCAGGGCAGCCTGGCGCAGGCGCGCATCAACTGGGACGTCACGGCGCCGACCACCGGCATGTCGATGGCCATCGTCTACCTCTCCTGCGTGGTGTTCGCGGTCTGCGCCGGCTTCCTGCTGCTGCTGGACCTGTGGCGGCTGCTGACCGGGCGGATGGATGAAGCCGAACTGGTGATGGTGCAGGAATCGGAAGAAGCGGTGCAGTTGCAGCAGATCCTGGCGGCCGAGGCCACCAATGCCGGCGCGCATCGGAAAGGCGAAAAATGACGATTTTCGTATTTGTCGGAGCCCTGCTCCTGGCGATGGCCATGGGCATCCCGATCGCGTTCTCGCTGCTGGCCAGCGGCGTGGCGCTGATGTGGCACCTGGACCTGTTTGACCCGCAGATCCTGGCGCAGAACCTGATTGGCGGCGCCGACAGCTTCCCGCTGCTGGCCGTGCCCTTCTTCATGCTCGCCGGCGAGATCATGAACGTCGGCGGCCTCTCCAAGCGCATCGTGGATTTCGCGCTGGCGCTGGTCGGCCACGTCAAGGGCGGGCTGGGCTATGTGACCATCATGGCCGGCTGCCTGCTGTCGGCGCTGTCGGGCTCGGCCGTGGCCGATGCCGCCGCGCTCACCGCGCTGCTGCTGCCGATGATGACGCGCGCCGGCCACGACAAGGCGCGCGCCGGCGGGCTGATTGCCGCCACCGGCGTGATCGGCCCGGTGATCCCGCCCAGCATCGGCCTGGTGATCTTCGGCGTCGCCGCCAATGTCTCGATCTCCAAGCTGTTCCTGGCGGCCATCGTGCCCGGGCTGCTGATCGGCGGCGCGCTGTGGGTCACCTGGGCCTGGCTGGTGCGCAGCGAGAAGATCGTGCCGCCGCCGCGCAAGTCCCGCGCCGAGATCCTGCACGCGGCGCGCAAGGCCCTCTGGGCGCTGCTGTTGCCGGTGATCATCCTGGTGGGCCTGCGCATGGGCGTGTTCACCCCCACGGAGGCCGCGGTGGTGGCGGCGGTCTATGCGCTGTTCGTCTCGGCCGTCATCTACCGCGAGATCACCTGGGCCAAGCTCTACGGCATCTTCGTGGCCGCGGCCAAGACCAGCGCCATCGTCATGTTCCTGATCGCCGCGGCCATGGTCAGCGCCTGGCTGATCACGGTGGCCGATCTGCCCTCGAAGGTCGTCGCGCTGCTGCAGCCTTTCATGGACAGCAAGATCCTGCTGATGATGGCGATCATGGTGCTGGTGATGCTGGTGGGCACGGCAATGGACATGACGCCCACCATCCTGATCCTCACGCCGGTGCTGATGCCCGTCGTGAACGCAGCGGGCATCGATCCGGTCTACTTCGGCGTGATGTTCATCATCAACAACTCCATCGGCCTGGTCACGCCGCCGGTGGGCACGGTGCTCAACGTGGTGGCGGGGGTGGGCCGCATGTCGATGGACGACGTGACGCGCGGCGTGATCCCGTTCATGCTGGCGCAGTTCGCGATCATGTTCGCCATGGTGCTGTTCCCCTGGCTGGTCACCGGGCCGGCGAAGTTCTTCTACCGCTAGGGTGCGGCGGGGTGCAGCGGCCGGGTCAATCCCGGCCCAGCACCTTGTCGAGGATGTCCAGCGCGCGTTCGAACAGCGCCTCCTCGATGGTCAGGGGGTAGAGAAAGCGCAGCACGTTGCCATGCACCCCGCAGGGCAGCAGCAGCAGCCCCTGCGACATGGCGGCCTGCACCACGCCATTGACGCGCTCGGCATCGGGCGCGTGGGAGCCGGGTTGGCTGAACTCCACCGCCACCATCGAGCCCAGGCCGCGCACCTCTGCCATGCCCGCATCGCGCTCCTGCAGCGCCCGCAGCCGCGCCATCAGCCGCGCCCCCAGGTGTTCGGCACGCGCGCACAACTGCTGCTCGTCGATGATGTCCAGCACCGCATGCGCCGCGGCCACCGACAGCGGGTTGGCCGCATAGGTGCTGCCCAGCGCGCCGGGCGGGGGCGCATCCATCACCTCCGCGCGGCCCGTGACGCCCGACAGCGGCATGCCGCCGCCCAGGCTCTTGGCCATGCAGATCAGGTCGGCCTGCACGCCATGGTGCTCCATGGCAAACCAGCGGCCGGTGCGGCCGAAACCGCTTTGCACCTCGTCGGCGATCAGCAGGATGCCATGCGCATCGCATTGCGCGCGCAGCGCTTCGAGCAGCGCCGGCGGCGCG
Organism: Comamonas endophytica; assembly: GCF_023634805.2. Classification (NCBI taxonomy): domain Bacteria; kingdom Pseudomonadati; phylum Pseudomonadota; class Betaproteobacteria; order Burkholderiales; family Comamonadaceae; genus Comamonas; species Comamonas endophytica. The sequence continues at coordinate 380,832 of NZ_CP106881.1, read as the reverse complement.
GGGTAGAAGCCGCCTTCGCCCTGCACCGGCTCGATGACGATCGCGGCCACGCGCTGCGGATCCACATCGGCCTTGAACAGCCGCGTGAGCGCATTCAGCGTGTCGTTCACGCCCACACCCAGCGTCGGCGCGGGAAAAGGCAGGTGGTACACCTCGGGCAGCATGCTGCCGAAGCCGGCCTTGTAGGGCACCACCTTGCCGGTCAGCGACAGCCCCAGCAGCGTGCGCCCGTGGAAGGCGCCGCTGAACGCGATCAGCGCCGAGCGGCCCGTGGCGTAGCGTGCGATCTTCACCGCGTTCTCCACGGCTTCGACGCCGGTGGTGAACAGCGCCGTCTTGGCCGGTTTCGCGACCGGTGCCAGCGCATTGAGGCGTTCGGCCAATGCGATGGCGTTCTCGTAAGGCACGACCTGGAACGCGGTATGCGTGAAGCGCAGCAGCTGCTGGCGGATGGCCCCCACCACCCGGGGATGGCGGTGTCCGGTGTTGAGCACGGCGATGCCGGCGGCGAAATCGATGTATTGCCGGCCCTCGGCATCGGTCAGCAAGGCGTTGTCGGCCTGCGCGGCGTGGAAGTGGCTGAGCACGCCGATGCCGCGCGGCATGGCGGCGGTGCGGCGCTGCGTGAGTTCGGTGTTGGTGTTCATCGCTGCGGTCCATAACCCGGGCCGCTGCATGCGGCCCCTGCTGCGATGGTGCCGAGTGGGCGCGGGGCAGGGCTGTAGGCGACTGTACCGACGCATTGCGGATGCAAGACCATGCGCTGCGCGGGCGCACGCTCAGGGTAAGCTCTGCGCGGCGGCGGCGAGGCTGTGTCTAAAATCCATGTTGCAGTGCAGCGGGCGCCATGCCCATAGGAGTCAGCCGTGCAAGAGAACCAGACATCGACCGCCGCGGCCAAGGCCCGGACGCGCGTCATCAAGAAATACCCCAACCGCCGGCTCTACGACACCGACACCTCCACCTACATCACGCTGTCCGAGGTCAAGGCGCTGGTCATGGCGAGCGAACCCCTGGTCGTGCGCGACGCCAAGACCGGCGACGACCTCACGCGCAGCATCCTGCTGCAGATCATCCTCGAGGAAGAAGCCGGCGGCGCCCCGATGTTCACCGAGGCCGTGCTGGCCAACATCATCCGCTTCTACGGGCACGCCATGCAGGGCAGCATGGGGGCGAGCCTGGAGCGCAACGTGCAGATGTTCAGCGACTTCCAGGCGCGCATGGCCGAGCAGGGCGCCACGCCGGAGATGTGGAGCCAGTTCCTGCGCCTGCAGCCCACGCTGATGCAGGGCATGGTCAGCAGCTATCTCGGCCAGTCGCAGGCGATGTTCACGCAGATGCAGGAGCAGATGCACAAGCAGACCGCGCAGATGCTGGATGCGATGGGCTTGAAACGTTAGCCCACGCTGGCTCGCTGCGCGTAGCTGCGCTGCCCGAAGGGGGCAAAGCCCCCCAGCGTTCGCGCACCGTTACGCGCCAGCCACCACCCCCAGCCCGCGCACTGCCTCGCGCAGTGCATCGCGCAGGCACAGGCTGGGCCCTTCCAGCGGCCGGTCGCGCGGGCTTACCAGCGACAGCGCGGCATCATGCATGGTCAGCAGATGGCGCGCCACCAGCCCCATGCGCTGCGCATAGCGCGCACCCAGCGATTCCACCACCGCCACGCCCAGCTGCTGGCCCGCGAGCTCGCAGGCGGTGAAGGACTGCGCGACTTCCAGCAACGGGCGGTAGTCCAGCCCCTGGCCCTCGAAGGCCCGCTGCGTGGCCAGGCCTGCGGGCAGGGCGGGCGACAGCGCGATCAGGCCGAGCGCCGCCACCTGCGCCAGCGTAACTGACCGCGCCTCGGCCAGCGGATGGTCCGGGTGGAAGATGGCAAACAGGCTCACCGCGGCCAGCGCTTCCTTGTGCACCCGCTCATTGGGCGCCGAGGCGCCGATCACGATACCCAGGTCGATGCGGTGGTCGACGGCCATCTCGATGATCTCCAGCCCCGAGCCAGCGCGCACCGTGAAGGTCACATGCGGATAGGCGCGTCGCACGCCAAGCAGCGCCTGGGGCAGCAGCATCGAGGCCGCGACGGCCACCGCGCCCACGCTGAGCCGGTCCGAGGCGCCGCGGCGGATGTCGCTGGCCAGCCGGTCCACCGACTCCATGCCCGACAGCGCATTGAGCACCTCGGGAATCAGCGCGCGCCCCTGGCTCGTCAGATGCAGGCGCCGGTGCTCGCGGCTGAACAGCGCGAAGCCCAGGCGCGTTTCCATGTCCTTGAGCAGCGCGCTGGCCGCAGGCTGGGTCATGTGGATGGAGTGGGCCGCGGCCGTCACGGTGCCCTGTTGGTACATCGCGCGCAGCAGCAGCAGTTCCCGGCGGCTCAACATATCGAATTCATATGGAATGAGTGTTTTTAGCTATTTGACCATAGGCTACGGCGCGCGAAGAATAGGCGCCATGTCATCCAACACCATCGCTTCCGTCACCTGCATTCCCATGCGCCTGCCGTTCCACCACTGGAGCGATCCGCCGCTGTTTGCCGGCCGCCCGCGCAACAAGCTCGACAGCGCGCTGGTGCGTGTAGAGACCGAGGATGGCACCGTGGCCTGGGGCGAGTCCTATTGCGTGGAGCCACGCGCGCTGCAGGCCATCTTCGAGACGCTGATCGCACCCCTGGCCTGCGGCCGGCGGGCCGACGACGTGGCGCTGCTGCCTTCCATGCAGCGCACGCTGCACAACCTGGGCCGCTCCGGGCCCGTGGTGCATGCGCTTGCAGGCCTGGACATCGCCCTCTGGGACCTGCGCGCCAAGCGCGCCGGCGTGCCCCTGCACGAGCTGCTGGGCGGCAAGCGCCGCGACCGGGTGCGCGTCTATGCCTCGCTGCTGCAGTACTACGCCGATGCCACCTTGCTCGAGCAGGTGAGCCAGCGCGCGCTGGCCGAGGGCTACACCGAGATCAAGCTGCACGAGCGCACCGCGCCGGCGCTGGCCGCGGTGCGCCGGGCCGTGGGTCCAGATATTCCGGTCATGGTCGACACCAATTGCGCCTGGCTGCCGCACGAGGCCGAAGCGGCGATCACCGAAATGCTGCCCTACGAGCCGTTCTGGATCGAGGAGCCGATCTGGCCTCCTGAGAACGACCACGCGCTGGCAGAGCTGCGCCAGCGCGTGCCCGTGCCGCTGGCGGTGGGCGAGAACGCCAGCTGCGCGCTGGCGCTGCAGCGCATGGTGGAAAGCGCCTGCGTGCAGTACGTGCAGCCCAGCGTGATCAAGCTGGGCCTCACGGCCGCCTGGGACATCGCGCGGGCCTGCGAAGGTACGGGCGTGACCTGCGCTCCGCAGGTCGCGTTCTTCGGGCCGGGTTTCCTGGCCAGCCTGCACCTGATTGCCGCGCAGCAGGCCGAGGTGTCGATCGAGCGCCTGTATGTGGAACTGGCCCATGTGCCCTATGGCCGCAGCGTGCCCATCGAGCGCGGCTGGCTGCAGGTGCCGGACGGCCCGGGCCTGGGCGCCGACCCCGAAGCCGCGCTGGCCCAGGGCAACTTCGCGCATTGAGCGCCACGGAATTCAAAGAGGAGACAAGCATGCACAAAAACCGCCGCACTTTCATCCAGCAGGCAGCCGCGCTTGCGCTGGGCAGCGCCTCGCCCTGGGTTTTGGCCAACAGCGGCAGCTACCCGGACAAGACCGTGCGCATCATCGTTCCCTATCCCGCAGGCGCCGCCACCGACACGCTGGGCCGCCTCGCGGGCCAGGCGCTGCAGCAGGCGCTGGGCCAGGCCTTCATCGCCGACAACAAGGGCGGCGGCGGCACGACCATCGGCACGCGCGCGCTGGCCCAGGCCGAGCCCGATGGCTACACGCTGGGCATGGTCGACAGCACTTTCACCATCAATCCCGGGTTGCTCGGCGCACGCCTGAACTACGACACGCAAAGGGACTTCACGCCGATCACGCTGATCGCCAGCGCGCAGTTCGTGCTGGTGACCCATCCCTCGGTTGCGGCCAGGGACCTGGCGGGCTTCATTGCCAAGGCCAAGGCCGAGCCGGACACGCTGGCCTACGGCTCGGCAGGGGTGGGCAGCGGCCCGCACCTGGCGGGCGAGCAGCTGGCGCAGCAAGCCGGCCTGAAAGTCGTGCACGTGCCCTACAAGGGCGGCGGCACCGTCATCACCGACCTGCTGGGCGGCCAGGTGCAGTTCGCGTTTGCCACGGTGCCAACGCTGGCCGAGCACATCAAGGCCGGCAAGCTGCGCGCGCTGGCGGTGACGGGCCCCAGGCGCTCGGCGCTGCTGCCCGAGGTACCAACCTTTGCCGAAGCCGGGCTGCCCGGGGTCGACATCATGCCGATCTTCGGGCTGGTGGCGCCCAGGGGCATCCCCGCGGCCGCGGTCGACAGGATCAGCCGGGCCTTGCGCGCATCGATCCGCCAGGGCGAGATGCAGGCACGGCTCAAGGCCATGGGTTTCGAGCCCGTGGGCAGCACGCCGGCCGAGTTCGCGCAGCGCATCCAGAGCGAAACCGCGAAGTGGACCGAAGTCATACGCAAGGGCAATATCCGGCCGGAGTGAGCGCCTCAGGTGCTGTCCCTGACCACCAGGTGAAAGCCCACATCGACGATCGGGCTGTCGACGGGGCGCCCCTCGGCGCGCGCCATCGTCAGCTCGGCCGCGATCTCGCCGATGCGCGTGCCGTCCAGCCGCACGGTGGTCAACGCCGGCTGTGCATCCTGCGCGAAGCTCTGGTCCCCCATGCCGACGATGGCCAGCTGCTTCGGCACCTGCAATCCCTGGTGCTGGGCCTCGATCAGCGCGCCCAGCGCCAGGCTGTCCGAGCTGCAGAACACGCCGGAGATATCCGCCGCGTCCTGCAGCAGCGCGGCCAGGCCCTTGCGTCCCGCACCCAGGGTGCTGGGCGCGCGGGTGTAGAAGCATCGGGCCGACAGCGCGCCCAGGGCGTTGGAGCGGCGGATGAAGGCCTCGGCGCGCGCCCGCGCACGTGCATCGTCGCCGGTGATGATCGCCACGTGCCGGTGCCCGCGCGCATGCAGGAAGTCGGCCACCGATTCGCCAATGGCCACGTGCGAGAAGCCGACCAGCATGTCGACCGGGTCGTCGGTGAAGTCCCAGGTCTCCACGACAGGAATGCGCGAGGCGAGCAGGGCGCTGCGCGCGCCTGCGGACGATACCTTGCCGACCAGCACGATGCCGTCCGGGCGGCGCTGGATCAGCGCCCTGATCAGCTCCTCCTCCTCGCGCGTCGCGTCGTATCCCGCCTGGCCGATCATCAGCTGGTAGCCGCTGCGCTTGAGCGACTCGGCCAGCGACTCCACCAGCTCCTGGAACACCGGCCCGACCAGCGTGGGCAGCAGCGCCGCCACCATGCGCGCTCGCGCCATGCGCAGGCCGCTGGCCATGGCATTGGGCACATAGCCAAGCGCATCGACCGCGTGGCGCACCCGCTCCAAAGTTTCCGGCGCCACCTTCCCGGGCGCGTTGAGCACGCGCGATACCGTCATCGCGGAAACGCCCGCGAGCTGGGCGACGTCTTGCACGGTGGCGGGCTTCTTGGACAAGTTCATTCCTGTTGAGGGCGGATGCATAGGGCAGCGGCGGCACGATGTCGTGAGCATCGCGAGGCGAGGCGCTGGCGCGATTGTAGGTAGTTCACCGCGGCTCCCATTTTCTGGCGCTGCCCTGCGGAATGCGCCAGGGCAAGGGTTAACACCGATTCGAACGGGAATGTTCACGTTAACAATCAGAAGATGGCGATTTGTTAACGATACCTGTCATTTTTAAAACGCCGCAGCGATGCTTTGTATACGCTTGGGCACACCTGGGAGACACGCATGAAAGCTATCAAGACCGCAGCCACAGCCCTTTGCCTGGCGCTTGCCGGCATGGGTCTGGCAACCCCCGCATTCGCCTGGCCCGACAAGTCCGTCAACGTGATCGTGCCGTTCCCTGCAGGCGGTGCCACCGACACCATTGCACGCGCCGTGAGCAACCATCTGGGCACGCAGTTCAAGCAGACCTTCGTAGTGGAAAACAAGGCCGGCGCCACTGGCAGCATCGGCGCCGCCCAGGTGGCCCGCGCGCCTGCCGATGGCTACACGCTGCTCGTGTCCTCGCTGGCGCCCTTTGTCGTGGCGCCGCATCTGATGAAAGGCCTGCCCTACGATCCGCTCAAGGACTTCAGCTATCTCACCATTGCCGTGCAGACCCCCAATGTACTGGTGGTGAACCCCCATCTGGCGCCCAAGGTCAACAACCTGCAGGATGTCGTTGCGATGCTGAAAGCGCGGCCTGGCCAGGTGAGCTTTGCCACGTCGGGCGCCGGCTCGTCGGACCACCTCACGGCCGAGCTGTTCTGGCAAAAGAGCGGCACCAAGGGCCTGCATGTGCCCTACAAGGGCGGCGCGCCGGCTATCACCGATCTGCTGGGCGGCCAGGTGGACATGTCCTTCCAGAACGTGAACTCGGTCTTCCAGCACATCAAGGCCGGCAAGCTCAAGGCCATCGCCGTGACCGGCACCAGGCGCTCGCCCGTGCTGCCTGACGTGCCCACCACGGCGGAAGCTGGAATCCAGGGTGTGGAGGTCTATTCCTGGCAAGGCATTGCCGCGCCGAAGAACCTGCCCGCGGACGTCAAGGCCCAGCTGCACGGTGGCCTCATGAAGGCCTTGCGCGACCCGGCGCTGACCAAGCAGTTCACCGATGTCGGCCTGGAAGTGGTGGCCAACAGCCCCGAGGAGTTCACCCAGTTCCAGGCCAAGGAATACGCGCGCTGGAAGCAGGTGATCGAGACCGGCGGCATCACCGCCAACTGATCCTGCGCCTGCTGCACACTATGGCCTGGACCCGCTCCAGGCCGATTCACTTTTTCGGAATTCGTTTGATATGGCTCTCTCGCACGCTAGTACTTCCTCTCCCACGGTCACCGAACTGCGCGTCATTCCCGTCGCCGGCCATGACAGCATGCTAATGAATCTGAGCGGAGCGCACGCGCCGTTCTTCACGCGCAACCTGCTGGTGCTCACCGACAGCGCCGGCAACACCGGCGTCGGCGAGGTGCCCGGCGGCGAGAAGATCCGCCAGACGCTGGAAGACGCGCGCGCGCTGATCGTTGGCCAGCCCGTGGGCAACTACAACGCCGTGCTCAACGCGATGCGCACCACGTTCGAGAGCCGCGACAGCGGCGGCCGCGGACTGCAGACCTTTGACCTGCGCATCGCGATCCACGCCGTCACGGCCGCGGAATCGGCGCTGCTGGATCTGCTGGGGCAGCACCTGGGCGTGCCGGTCGCGGCGCTGCTGGGCGAAGGCGTGCAGCGCACTTCGGTGCAGATGCTGGGCTACCTGTTCTATGTGGGCGACCGTTCGCTGACGGATCTGCCCTACCAGACGGACCCAGGCGCTTCGGACGACTGGCTGCGTCTGCGCCATGAAAAGGCCATGACGCCCGAAGCCATCGTGCGCCTGGCCGAAGCCGCCCATGCGCGCTATGGCTTCGAGGACTTCAAGCTCAAGGGCGGCGTGCTGCGCGGCGAGGAAGAGGTCGAAGCCATCCGCGCGCTGCACGAGCGCTTCCCGAAGGCGCGCGTGACGCTCGATCCGAACGGCGGCTGGCTTCTCAAGGACGCGATCCGCCTGATGCGCGACATGCATGGCGTGCTGGCCTATGCCGAAGACCCCTGCGGCGCCGAAGGCGGTTTCTCCGGCCGCGAGGTGATGGCCGAATTCCGCCGCGCCACGGGCTTGCCCACCGCCACCAACATGGTCGCCACCGACTGGCGCCAGATGGCGCATTCGCTGTCGCTGCAGTCCGTGGACATTCCGCTGGCCGACCCGCATTTCTGGACCATGGCCGGCTCGGTGCGCGTGGCCCAGCTGTGCCAGGCCTTCGGCCTGACCTGGGGTTCGCACTCCAACAACCATTTCGACATCTCGCTGGCCATGTTCACCCATGTGGGCGCGGCCGCTCCCGGCCGCGTCACGGCCATCGACACCCACTGGATCTGGCAGGACGGCCAGTACCTCACCAAGAACCCGCTGCAGATCGAGAACGGCTACATCGAGCTGCCCCAGCGCGGCGGCCTGGGCATCGAGCTCGACATGGAAGCCGTGGAACGTGCCCACCAGCTGTATCTGCAGCATGGGCTGGGCGCGCGCGACGATGCGATGGCCATGCAGTATCTGGTGCCGAACTGGCAGTTCGACAACAAACGCCCCTGCATGGTCCGTTGAACTCCGGCGCCTGCGCGCAAGGGGGCGCCGCAAACACCTGCCCGGGGCGCCAGGAGGCGTGCGCAGGGCCATAGGCACGCTGCCTGCCGTCTGTCACAATTTGAGGCATAGTTTAGGGTTTGCACCGACTGGCGAGAGACGCCATTCCGGTTGAATTTGATCGCCTGCGCAGGTCTCCTGCGCGGGCGCTTTTCCTTTTCCTCAATGCGCGCAGATGCAGGCCCGGGGCCGGCTGCTGCGCCAAAGCTTATTCATGATCGACATTCGGGGGCTATCCCAGATCTACCAGGGCCCGAGCGGCCCGGTCGAGGCCTTGCGCGGCATCGACCTGCACATCCAGCCGGGCGAGGTGTTCGGCATCATCGGGCGCAGCGGCGCGGGCAAGAGCTCGCTGGTGCGCTGCATCAACCTGCTCAACCGTCCCACCCATGGCAAGGTCATCGTCAACGGCCGCGACCTGACGAAACTCAATGACGCCGAACTGCGCGCCGCGCGCCGCGACATCGGCATGGTGTTCCAGCATTTCAACCTCCTGTCCTCGCGCACGGTGTTCGACAACGCGGCGCTGCCGCTCGAACTCGTCGGCATGTCCAAGCAGGAAATCCGCGAGCGCGTCGAGCCGCTGCTCGAGCTGGTGGGCCTCACCGCGCTGCGCGACCGCTACCCGGCGCAGATCTCGGGCGGGCAAAAACAGCGCGTGGGCATTGCGCGTGCGCTGGCCAGCAACCCCAAGGTGCTGCTGAGCGACGAGGCGACCTCGGCGCTCGACCCCGAAACCACGCGCTCCATCCTGGAGCTGCTGCGCAAGGTCAACCGCGAGCTGGGCCTGACGGTGGTGCTGATCACGCACCAGATGCAGGTCATCAAGCAGATCGCCGACCGCGTGGCGGTCATCGACGCCGGCCGCATCGCGGAGATCGGCCCGGTGCTCGATGTGTTCACGCGGCCGCAGCAGCCCATCACCAAGAGCCTGATCGACGAGATCGTGCCCCAGGAGCTGCCCGCCAGCGTGCTGGCGCGCGTGCGCACGCTGGCGGAGGGCCTCGATGGCGGCGCGGGCCAGCTGCTGCGCCTGTCGTACGCGGGCGAGAGCGCCTACCAGCCGATCCTGTCGCAGATGATCCGCGACTTCGGCCTGGACCTGAGCATCCTGCATGGCCAGATCGACGAGATCCAGGAGCAGACCTTCGGCTCGCTGGCGGTGTTTGCGAGCGGCGATGCCGCGCAGCTCCAGGCCGCCATTGCGCACCTGCGCGCCGCGGGCGTCCAGGTGGAATCCGTGCAGATCGAGGGGTGAGCGATGTTCGAGAATTTTTCTGAAATGATGCTGGAGCTGTTTGCCGTCTCGCTCTGGGAGACCATGGTCATGGTCGGCATCTCCGGCTTGGTCGGCGGCCTGCTGGGCATTCCGCTGGGCGTGTTCCTGCGCCTCACGGACCGCGGCGGCGTGCTGGAGAACGGCCCGCTGAACAAGACCGTGGGCTGGATCGTCAACGCCGTGCGCTCCACGCCCTTCATCATCCTGCTGGTGGCGATCATTCCGCTGACGCGGCTGATCACCGGCTCGTCGATCGGCACCTTCGCCGCCGTCGTGCCGCTGACGCTGGCCGCCGCGCCTTTCGTCGCGCGCCTGGTCGAGACGGCATTGCGCGAAGTCGACCACGGCCTGGTCGAAGCCGCGCAGGCCATGGGCGCCACCACCAGCCAGATCGTCTGGAAGGTGCTGCTGCCCGAGGCGCTGCCGGGCATCGTCGCCGGCCTGACCATCAGCTTCGTGAGCCTGACCGGCTACTCGGCCATGGCCGGCGCCATCGGCGGCGGCGGCCTGGGCGACCTGGGCATCCGCTATGGCTACCAGCGCTTCCTGCCCGACGTGATGCTGGCGGTGGTGATCGTGCTGATCTTCTTCGTGCAGGCCATCCAGAGCCTGGGCGACTGGGCGGTGCGCCGCCTGAGCCACCGCTGAACGAGCGCGCCGGCGCCATGGAAAAAGGGAGGCCGCGGCCTCCCTTTTTGCTTTTGGCCTTGCGGATCAGGCCTTTGCCGGAGCCGCGCCTTCGGCGGGCAGCGCCGCATCCTGGGGGCGTTGCGCATAGCGGCCTGCCACCCAGGCCGAGACCATCAGCTGCAGCGGATGGAAGATCATCAGCGGCAGCACGATGCCGCCCATGACGCTGGGCGCGAACAGCACCTTGGCCATCGGCACGCCGCTGACCAGGCTCTTTTGCGCGCCGCAGAACACGATGGTGATCTCGTCTTCCTTGGAAAAGCCAAAGCGCCGCGCGAGCCAGGCGCTCAGGCCCATGGAGATCGCCAGCAGCAGCGCGCAGACCAGCACCAGCGCGGCCAGCGCCGCCAGCGGAATGCGGCTCCACAGACCGGCCACGACGGAGGCGCTGAAGGCCGAATACACCACCAGCAGGATCGAGCTCTGGTCCAGGCCCTTGAGTCGCTTGGCGTGGCGCGTCAGGAAGGGCGAGACCCAGGGCCGCAGGAAGTGGCCCAGCGCGAAGGGCAGCAGCAGCTGCATGGCAATGCGGCCCATGGCCTGCAGCGGGTCGCTGCTGGTGGCGGTCTGCGACAGCAGCAGGCCGACCAGCAGCGGCGTGATGACGATCCCCATCAGCGTCGAGCCCGAGGCGCTGCAGATGGCGGCGGGCATGTTGCCGCGCGCGATGGCTGTCAGCGTCACGGCCGACTGCACGGTGGCGGGCAGGGTGCACAGGAACAGCACGCCCAGGTACAGGTCGGGCCCCAGCAGAGGAGCGAGCAGCGGGCGCAGGGCCCAGCCCAGCACCGGGAAGATGACGAAGGTGATGGCCGTGACTACCAGATGCAGGCGCCAGTGGCTGATGCCGGCCCAGATGGCCTGGCGCGAGAGCTTGGCGCCATGCAGGAAGAACAGGAAGAAGATCACGCCCACCGTGATGTATTCGAGCACGCGCGCGGCTTCGCCATACACGGGCAGGAAGCTGGACAGCAGTACGGTGCCCAGCAGCATCAGGGTGAAGTTGTCGGGAAGGAATCGGGGTCGGGCCATGCCAGGCTTTCAGGAGTTGCAATGCGCAGTGCGCGCGGTCAAGGCGCCGATTGGAATGCATCTGCATTCAAAAGTGAAATGTATTTATTTGATTGTTCTATACTTTTCAGTCATGAATATCACCCTGCGCCAGCTGCGCGTGTTCCTCGCCGTGGCGCAACAGCAGAACTTCAGCCGTGCTGGCGAGGCCGTGGGCCTGACGCAGCCGGCCGTGAGCCGCAGCATCACCGACCTCGAGCAGCAGCTCGGCCTGCAGTTGCTGCACCGCAGCACGCGCGAGGTGGAGCTGAGCGACGCGGGCCGCATGCTGCAGGGGCGGGTGGGGCGCGTGCTCGAGGAACTGGATGCGGCGCTGCTGGAAGTGCGCGGCCTGGCGACGCAGCCGCACGGCCGGGTGCGCGTGGCCAGCAGCCCCACGCTGTCCGCGCATCTGATGCCCGAATGCATCGCGCGCTGCGCGCAGCAGCACCCGGGCCTGCAGCTGCAGCTGCTCGACCGCATCCAGCAGGGTGCGCTCGACAGCGTGCGCGCGGGCGAGGTCGACTTCGGCGTGGTCATCGAGCCCACCGATCCCGAGGACCTGCATTGCGAGGCCATTCTCTCGGAGCCGTTCTGCCTGGTCTGTCCCGCGGACCACGCGCTGGCGCGGCTGCCCGCGGTGCAATGGCGCGATCTGGCCGGCCATCCGCTGGTATTGCTCGACCATGCCTCGGGCAGCCGCCGGCTTATCGACCGCGTGCTCGAGCAATATGCGCCCGACTGCCAGGTGGTTCAGGAGGTGGGCCACACCACGACCATCTTCAGCATGGTGCAGGCCGGGCTGGGCGTGGCGGTGGTGCCGCGGCTGGCGGTGTCGGAGCAGGGCCTGGCCGGTGCAGGCCTGGTGCACCGTCTGCTGCTTCCCGCCGTGGAGCGGCAGATCATGCTCGTGCACCGGCGCCACCGCCGGCTCGCGCCCGTGGTGCAGCGCGTATGGGACCTGGTGCGCAATGTGGCCCAGGCACGAGCCAGCGAGCTGCCCCGGAGCGAGGCGCCGGCGCGCACCTGAGAGGCTTGCAGCGGCGTTTTGGCCGGGGAGGGCGGCGGCGCGGGTATGATATGGCCCCTGGACGGTGACTTCATGCACTGCGCCAATCAAAAACGTGGTGGCGTTAGCTCAGTTGGATAGAGCAACAGCCTTCTAAGCTGTGGGTCACTGGTTCGATTCCAGTACGCCGCACCACTTCACCTCCCTCACGGCGGCGTGCAGGGATCGCCCAAGCCCACCATTCCCGAGATCTTCTGCAGCCGGCTGCGGTTCTCCAGGCATGCCTGGTATTGCGCCTCGGCGGCTTTTCGCTGGGCCGCCTGCGCCGCCTGCGCGCGCTCGGCCTGCAGCTGCGCGACCCGCGCGCGGATCTGCGGCATGGCGGCCAGTGCCGCCTTCTCGCCTTCCAGGATCGCGCTGGCGCGCTGCGTGAAGTCGGCCGCGCCGATGTCCAGCACCTTGGGACGGATGACGATGTCGGCGCGCGCCAGTTCCGCCTGCCCGAGCTTCTGGCCCATGATGTCTATCGACTGACCCAGCGTGCCCAGCATGTCGGACGGTGACTGGCCGCGCGGACGGCTCGAGATATCGACGGCGACCACCAGATCGGCGCCCAGCTGGCGCGCCGCGTCCACCGGCACCGGGCTGACCACGCCGCCATCGACATAGTGGTATTTGCCGATGCCCACCGGCTGGAATACGCCGGGAACGCTGCTCGACGCGCGCACCGCCTGGCCGGTATTGCCGCGCCCGAACACCGTGCGCTCGCCGTCTTCCAGCCGCGTCGCAACGGCCACAAAGGGCTTCGCCAGCTTTTCCAGCGGCCGCCGCTGCACCTGCTCGTTCACATAGTCCTCGAGCTTCTGGCCCTTGACCAGGCCCCCCGAGGAGAACTGCAGGTCGCGGATGCTGGCTTCATCCAGGCCCACGGCCTTTTCCTGCAGCGCGAACGCATCCATGCCGCTCGCATACAGCGCGCCCACCACGCTGCCGGCGCTGGTGCCCGCCACGAAGGCCGGCGTGAGGCCGTTGGCTTCCAGCATCTTGATCACACCGATATGTGCAAAGCCCTTGGCCGCGCCGCCGCCCAGCGCCAGCCCGATGCTCACACGCGCGGGCGCGGGCACCGGCGCGGAGACAGGGGCCGCTGCGGTCTCGGTCTTGGGCGCGCTGCCGCAGGCGGCCAGCCCGGCCAGCGCAAGGCATGCCAGCGGACGCACGAAGGATTTCACAAGCATTCAGCGATTTCCGTTCATTCCTCGAAGACCAGCGCCGGCTTCGCCATGACGCGGGCCACATCCCCCAGGTTGCCGATCAGATGGTGGGCAAAGAAGCTGAAGTCCGTATCGGGCTCGAGCGCGGCCGCCGCCAGATGCGCCGCGGGCTGGTTCATCGGTACGTAGTAGCTGCCAGGCCCGGCCTCGATGCCGCCGCGCGTGGGGATGACCTGCACGCGGCGCACCGTGCCGCCAGCCGGCATCGCGGCATTGGGCGAGGGCGTGAAATTGTCGGCGATCAGCGGCGCGCCTTCGGCCACGCGCAGCACCTGCACTCCCAGCTGTTCCAGGCGCTCGGCTGCCTGCGTGGCTTCCGCGGCAAGCCAGTAGCCGCAGGGGCGCACGCGCGAGGCCAGCGGGCGCAGCGCCAGCGAAGAGTTCCAGTCGACGCGCACCGTGTAGTCGGCGCCGGTCTCGGGTTGCAGCATGACGACTTCGCGCTGCTCCGGGGTCTGCTGCGCCTGCACCAGCATCTGCTGGCGGCAGGCCATCGAGGCGATGTCGCGGCGCACGAAGGACTGCACCTGCGCCAGCTCCGAAGCACGGTCGGCCGTGCTGCGCAGCGCGCTGCTGATGGCCACGACCTGGCCATGCACGCGCCGCTGCAGCTGGGCGCGGCCGATGCCCACGCCGCGCGTGCGCACCGTCAGGCCCAGCGCATTGCGCAGCGCGTTGGAATTGCTCAGTGTGTCGGGCGCGATCGAGCCCATGGACATCACCATCGACTGGGGATCGGTGGCCGTGGTCGCATACCAGTCGCTGCTCAGCTGCGCATCCCTCAGCGCGGCGCTCATCGGCTCCTGCACCCATTCGCGCGCGGCCTTGGTGATGATCTCGTGCTGATTGGCGGTGCCTGCGTACTGCAGCTGCACGTCGGGGCGCTGCAGCGCCTGGTATTTCTTCAGGTAGGGGCCGGCCGCATCGAACTCACCCGCATCGACCACCACCGTCGGGCGGTAGTCGCGCACCAGCGCGGCGATGGCCCGGGCTTCGGGCGTGCGCAGCAGCAGGTGGTCGTGCGTCATTTCGATGCCGTTGGCGGTGCTGCGCTGCCCGCTGGCGGCGCCATCGGGATTGGCGCGCGGCACCACGACGACGTTGATGCGCGCCAGCAGCGGCTCGAGCAGGCCGCCGGGCGCGAGCTCGCGCGCCACGACCAGCAGCGCCTCGCTGCCCGCGGGCTCGTCGCCGCGCTGCTGCGCCACCAGCAGCACCGTGGGGCGGTCGAGCGCGTCCAGCGCGCGCGGCTCGATGCTGCCGGCGCGCGTGGCCACCAGCGCATGGATGGTCTCGCCGCGCTGCGAGGTGCCGGCCGTGACCAGGCCCAGCAGCGTGCCGCTGCCCAGTGACTTGCTGGCGATATCGCGCAGCCACTGGCCGATCTCGCTCTGGGTGGTGAAGGTGCTGCGGCCGGTCTCGAGCCCGGGCGTTTCATAGCGCACCGAAGGCTCGGGAAAGCGTGCGGCGACCCCGGCGCTGTAGGGCAAGGGTTCCGCCGGGCGCACTGCCGCCTGCGCAGCGACCGGGGACTGTTCCGGCACCGGTGTGATGGTGGGGGAAGCGATGGGCGCAGGCACGGGAGAGGGCACGGGGGCGCGGGCAGGAACGTGGCTGCCGATCGCCGTGCCGGGCCAGGGAGGAAGCGGGGTACTGCTGCAAGCCGCCAGCAGCGCGGCCATGGCGATGGCCGAGAGACGCAAGGTCCAGCCGAACTGCGGAGCGCCGTTCGACCGGCCGGAAAAAGCGGGGTGCGGTTGCATGTGAGGAGGCCTTTGTGTTCGCAAAGCCGCCCGCGTGGGCGGACATCTGAGGTGCACGGATGGTACCCGCTCAAGCCCTGCGATTTTGTCAGCGCAGACCGTTTTCCCTGCAACCGCACAGGGGAGGGGCGCGGCGGCATGTCAGCCACGCCCCGGCGCGCCGGACTCAGCGGTTGAAGCCGCCGCGGCCGCCGCCATTGCGGCCACCGCCGCCGAAGCCACCGCCACCGCCGCTGCGCCCGCCGCCAAAGCCACCGCTGCCACCGCCGCCACCGCCGCTGCGGAAACCGCCGCCGCGGCGGCCGCGATCGGCCATGCTGTCGACGCTGGTGCGCATGGGGTCGGGCTGGCCGCCGGCCGAGCTGCCACGCGGGGTCACCGGGCGGCCCAGCTGGGTACCCAGGTGCGCATTGGCGCGTGGGGGCTGGTCGTCGAAGCGGGACGCGCCGCCTTCGCGTGCCGGACGCGGGCTGCGGTGCTCGTCATGGCGTTCGCCGCCAAAGCCTTGCCCGCCCTGGCGCGGACCCGCACCGCGGGGACCCGCGCCACGGCCACCGGCGCCACGCGGGCCGTTGGCGTTGCGCGCGCCATTGCCGGGGCCACGGCCTTCGCCGTTGCCCTGCGCGGCACCGCGGCCCTTGCCGCCACCATTGCCCCGGGGGCCGTCGCCCTGGGGCTTGCCGCCGCGTTCGCCCGCGGCGGGCTTGTTGGCGCGGATGCGTTCCATCATCTCGGTGCGCGCGGCCTTGGCGGCCGCCTGCATCACGTCACGGCTGGGCGGCTTGCCCGCGCCGCCCCAGATGGTCTGGCGGCCCATGGCGATGGGCTCGGCCTTCTCGCCTTCCTCGGGGCCGAAGCCCTCGAGCACCTGCACCGGAATCTCCTGCTTGGTGAAGCGCTCGATGTCCATCATGAAGCCTTCCTCGTCCATGCAGACCATGCTCACGGCATGGCCCTCGCGGCCGGCGCGGCCCGTGCGGCCGATGCGGTGCACGTAGTCTTCGGAGACGTTGGGGATTTCGTAGTTGACAACGTGGGGCAGCTCGTCGATGTCGATGCCGCGCGCCGCGATGTCGGTGGCCACGAGCGCGCGGATGTCGCCGCTCTTGAAGCCGGCCAGCGCCTGGGTGCGCGCGCTCTGGCTCTTGTTGCCGTGCAGCGCCATGGCGCTGACGCCGTTCTTGGTGAGGAACTCGGCCACGTTGTTGGCGCCGAACTTGGTGCGCGTGAACACCAGGACCTGGCTCCAGTCATGCTCCTGAATGATGTGCAGCAGCGCCTGCTTCTTCTTGCCGCGGCCCACGGGGTGGATGACCTGCGTGATGC
This sequence comes from Comamonas endophytica, assembly GCF_023634805.2. Lineage (NCBI taxonomy): Bacteria > Pseudomonadati > Pseudomonadota > Betaproteobacteria > Burkholderiales > Comamonadaceae > Comamonas > Comamonas endophytica. The sequence goes on along the minus strand of NZ_CP106881.1, from coordinate 364,165 downwards.
GCTGCACCGTCGTGTTGCTGGGCGTGACCTGGATGCTCTGCGGGTTCTTCAGCAGCGAGTTGGCGAGTTCGCGGATCTCGTCGCTGAACGTGGCGGAGAACAGCAGGCTCTGCTTGTTCTTCGGCACCAGGGCCAAGACCTTCTTCACGTCATGGATGAAACCCATGTCCAGCATGCGGTCGGCTTCGTCCAGGATCAGGATCTGCACGGTGGACAGATCGAGGAAGCCCTGCTGCTGCAGGTCCAGCAGGCGGCCCGGCGTGGCCACCAGGATGTCGACGCCGCGCTTGATGCGGTCGATCTGCGGGTTCATGCCCACGCCGCCGAAGATCACGGTGGAACTGATGCCATCGAGATACTTCGAATAGGCGCGCACCGACTCCTCCACCTGCGCCGCGAGTTCGCGCGTCGGCGTGAGAATCAGCGCCCGCACGCCCTTGTTGCCGAACTTGCTGGTCGCGCTGTCGCTATCGATCAGGCGATTGAGCATGGGCAGCGCAAACGCGGCGGTCTTGCCGGTGCCGGTCTGCGCGCCGGCCAGCAGGTCCTGGCCCTGCAGCACGGCCGGAATGGCCTTGGCCTGGATGGGCGTGGGCGTGTCGTAGCCCTGCTCGAGCACAGCCTTCAGGATGGCGGGAGCCAGATTCAGTTCTTCAAATGTCATGTGGTCAGGTGCGCCCATCCTGGGCGCGAGGGGTATCAGCCTGTCATGGCAACCTTGGGCGGTTGCCGCCAGTCCTAGGCGGATGAGGTTCAAAGATGGGAGCCCGGCACTGCGTCCATTGTCCCCAGCTGGAATGCTGATGTTGCGGGCAACTGGAGCCCGCAACTGGGGGGTATTGTCGCATGCGCCGATAATCATGGTTGGCGTGCAACGATTTTGTTGCCCAGTTTTTGAAGAATCCACAGACAAATCCATGGCCCAATACGTTTTTTCGATGAACCATGTCACCAAGACCGTGCCGCCCAAGCGGCAGATCTTGAAGGACGTTTCTCTCAGCTTTTTCCCGGGCGCAAAGATTGGCGTGCTGGGCCTCAACGGCTCCGGAAAGTCCTCCCTGCTGAAGATCATGGCAGGTGTGGACAAGGAGATCGAAGGCGAAGCCATCCCCATGGCCGGCCTGTCCATCGGCTACCTGCCCCAGGAGCCCCAGCTCAACCCCGAGCACACCGTGCGCGAAGCCGTCGAGGAAGCGTTGGCCGACGTCAACCGCGCGCGCCAGCGCCTGGATGAAATCTACGCCGCCTACGCCGAGGAAGATGCCGACTTCGACGCGCTGGCCACCGAGCAGGGCGAGATGGAAGCCATCATTGCCGCGGCCGGCACCGACTCCGAGCACCAGCTGGAGATCGCCGCCGACGCGCTGCGCCTGCCGGCCTGGGACGCCGTGATCGGCAAGCTCTCGGGCGGCGAGAAGCGCCGCGTGGCGCTGTGCAAGCTGCTGCTGTCCAAGCCCGACATGCTGCTGCTCGACGAACCCACCAACCACCTGGATGCCGAATCCGTGGACTGGCTCGAGCAGTACCTGCACCGCTTCACCGGCACCGTCGTGGCCATCACCCACGACCGCTACTTCCTCGACAACGCCGCCGAGTGGATCCTGGAACTGGACCGCGGCCATGGCATTCCCTACAAGGGCAACTACTCCGAGTGGCTGATCCAGAAGGGCAACCGCCTCGAAGCCGAGCACAAGGGCGAGGAAGCCCGTGCCAAGGCCCTGAAGAAGGAACTGGAGTGGGTGCGCCAGAACTCCAAGGGCCGCCAGGCCAAGTCCAAGGCGCGTATCGCGCGCTTCGAGGAGCTGAGCGACTACGAATACCAGCAGCGCAACGAAACGCAGGAAATCTTCATTCCTGTGGCCGAGCGCCTGGGCAGCAAGGTCATCGAGTTCAGCAACGTCACCAAGAGCTTCGGCGACCGCGTGCTGATCGACAACCTGAGCATGAACATTCCCGCCGGCGCGATCGTCGGCATCATCGGCCCGAACGGCGCGGGTAAATCCACGCTGTTCAAGCTGATCGCCGGCAAGGAGCAGCCCGACAGCGGCACGGTGGACATCGGCCAGACCGTCAAGATGGCCTTCGTCGACCAGTCGCGCGACGCGCTGGCCGACGAGAAGACCGTCTGGGAGGACATCTCCGGCGGTCTCGACATCATCAACGTCGGCAAGTTCCAGATGGCTTCGCGCGCGTACGCGGGCCGCTTCAACTTCAACGGCCAGGACCAGCAGAAGAAGGTCGGCAACCTCTCCGGCGGTGAACGCGGCCGCCTGCACCTGGCCAAGACGCTGATCCAGGGCGGCAACGTGCTGCTGCTCGACGAGCCCTCGAACGACCTGGACGTGGAAACCCTGCGCGCGCTGGAAGACGCGCTGCTGGAATACGCGGGCACCGTCATGGTCATCTCCCACGACCGCTGGTTCCTCGACCGCATCGCGACGCACATCCTGGCCGCCGAAGGCGACTCGCAGTGGGTGTTCTTCGATGGCAACTACCAGGAATATGAGGCGGACAAGAAGCGCCGGTTGGGTGAAGAGGGGGCCAAGCCGAAGCGGATGCGTTTTAAAGCGTTGAAGTAATCCGGCAGTCTGCGCCAGCGCAGGCTCACGGTTAAGAAAAGCAGGCTCCTTTATGGGGCCTGTTTGCATTCCTGGCGCCGGCCGCTTCACCCTTCGACAGGCTCAGGGCGAACGGTTTCCAAATCGTTCGTGGTGAGCTTGTCGAACCATGGACGTCCTGTCATCAAGATCGCAAGCAGAAGGCAGCCACAGTCCCTCGGCCGTGGTGATCCCCCGCGCACAAAGCACCGCCCGCACCGTTGCCACCGCCGTTACCTGCGCCGCCATCGCCGCCAGCGTGATCATCCCCAAGGTCCGGCCCGAAGCCCCGGTTCCCAGCGTGAACAGCGTATCCCCATCCGACATCGTATGCACCGGATTGATCGCCCGCGCCAGCCCGTCGTGCGACACCACGGCCAGGCGGTGCGCCTGGGCCTTGTTGATCTGCGCATCGGTGGCAATCACGCCGATCGTGGTGTTGGTGCCCGCAAGCACCGGCTGCGGCAGCTCGCCGCACAGCAGCGCGCGCCGCGTATCGCGCAGCTGCCGGCCATCCGCGGTGCGCGCGCCGGCAAGCAGCTGTCCGGTTTCGGGCTCCAGCACATCGCCCAGCGCATTGCAGGCCACCAGCGCGCCCACGGTGATGCCGTCGACCGTCACCGAGGCAGTGCCTATGCCCCCCTTCATCGCATGCTCCATGCCAAACACCTTGCCAACGCTGGCGCCGGTGCCCGCGCCCACATTGCCTTCGGCGGGCGCCGCGCGGCTGGCCGCGGCGCAGGCCGCATGGCCGGCTGCGGCGTCGGGCCGGATGCGCGCCTCGCCCACGCCCAGATCGAACAGCACCGCGGCCGGCACCAGCGGCAGGCGCGCATAGCGCACATCGAGGCCCACCTCCTGCTCCTCGAGCCAGCGCACCGCGCCGCTGGCCGCGTCGAGCCCCCAGGCGCTGCCGCCGCACAGCATCACCGCATGCACCCGCTCGACCAGGTTCGTCGGGTGCAGCAGATCGGTCTCGCGCGTGCCGGGTGCGGCGCCGCGCACATCGACCCCGCCCACGGCGCCCGCGCGCGCGATCACCACGCTGCAGCCCGTGGGCCGGCGCGTGTCCGTGTAATGCCCGGCTTCGATACCCTGAACACGCGTGATGCTGCCTGCGGACCGAGCAAGCCGCGCCGGCAAGATGGATGGAGACATGGCGCCATTATGGCCATCCCCCGGCGCCAAAGGCCCCGTGCCGCGCTTGCCCTGGCGGGGTTCGGAGACAATCTCGCCCATGAGTGACCTGAGCGAAAACAATCCCCCCGCGATCCTCCCCGATACCGCCTCCTCGCTGCCCCCGGGCTGGCTCGACGTCGAGTCCATGAACATGGATGCCCAGGGCGTGGCGCGCCAGCCCGACGGCAAGGTGGTGTTCATCGACGGCGCGCTGCCCACCGAATGGGTCAGCGCCAACGTGCACCGCAAGAAGAACAACTGGGAGTCCGGCACCCTGACGGCGGTGCATCGCGAGTCGTCGCAGCGCGTCAAGCCCGGCTGCCCGCATTTCGGCCTGCACGACGGCGCCTGTGGCGGCTGCAAGATGCAGCACCTGAACGTCTCGGCCCAGGTGGCCGTCAAGCAGCGCGTGCTGGAAGACAACCTCTGGCACCTCGGCAAGGTCAAGCCCGAGATGGTGCTGCGCCCGATCGAGGGCCCGGCCTGGGGCTACCGCTACCGCGCGCGCCTTTCGGTGCGCTACGTGATCAAGAAGCAGAAGGTGCTGGTTGGCTTCCACGAGCGCAAGAGCCGTTACATCGCCGACATGGAAGTCTGCCCGGTGCTGCCCAAGCATGTCAGCGACATGCTGCTGCCGATGCGCGCGCTGATCGCCTCCATGGATGCGCGCGAGACCTGCCCGCAGATCGAGGTGGCTTGCGGCGACGACGTCACGGCGCTGGTGCTGCGCCACCTCGAGCCGCTGTCCGAGGCCGACCAGGCGCGGCTGCGCGCATTCGCGGCCGAGCAGAACGTCCAGTGGTGGCTGCAGTCCAAGGGCCCGGACACCGTGCAGCTGATGGATCCGCCGACCCGGCAGTTGGCCTACGCGTTGCCCGAATTCGGCATCACCATGCCGTTCAAGCCCACCGACTTCACCCAGGTCAATCCGCACATCAACCGCGTGATGGTGACGCGCGCGCTGCGCCTGCTCGACGTGCACAAGGACGAACGCGTGATCGACTGGTTCTGCGGCCTGGGCAATTTCACGCTGCCGCTGGCGACCCAGGCGCGCGAGGTGCTGGGCATCGAAGGCAGCGAGACGCTGGTCGCGCGATCGCGCGAGAATTTCGCCGCCAACCAGGCGCAACGCCAGCCCGGCGCTGCGCTCGCGCCCACCGATTTCGTCGCGCGCAACCTGTTCGACATGACGCCCGAGATGCTGATTGCCGATGGCGTGGCCGACAAATGGCTGGTCGATCCGCCGCGCGAAGGCGCCTTCGCGCTGGCGCAGGCGCTGGCCGCCATCCACCAGGCGCGCATCGGCGCCGAGGACGCGCTGCCGCTGCCCGAGGGCAGCGAGGCCTGGCAGCCGCCCAAGCGCATCGTCTATGTGAGCTGCAACCCGGCCACGCTGGCACGCGATGCGGGCCTGCTGGTCAACCGCGCAGGCTACCGCTGCCTGAGCGCGGGCGTGATCAACATGTTCCCGCACACGGCGCATGTCGAGAGCATGGCGGTGTTCGAGCGGGAGTGAGTTTCACCCCGCCAGTCCTGCCGCAGCAGGGCTGGCAAAGCTTGCTCAACCGCGGCTGCGTGCGGCCGACGGCCGCAGTTCCGTCTCGATATCGTCGTCCTTGGCGGCGGCGCGCGCGGGCTTGTCGCGCTGCGTGATCACCGAGGGCACGCCCTCGATCTTGTTCTCGCGCATGTACTGGTCCATTTCCTTCCAGCCGGCAAACACCAGTGCCTTGGTGGCCTTCGGATTGAGCACATAGCAGTCCTCGAGCCCGCGCATCGCATGGCGGCAGGCGCTGCCCACGGCCTTGGCTTCGCTCTCGCGCGCCAGCGCCTGGGGCGTGGGGCCGAGGCCGGGAATATTGCAGCCGGCAAGCAGCAGCAGGGGAAGTGCAAGAAATGCGGACCGCATGGAGGTGAGGGCGTATTTGGACATGTCCCACGCATTATCGGCAGCTTGAATGGCAAATTGAGGACGAATTTCCACAAGCGCCATGAAACGCCCATGAAAAAAGGCCCCTGAGGGCCTTTTCGTTATACAGCAGGGCGCTTATTCGCGCTCGCCACCCATGATGCCCAGCAGCGACAGCATGAACTGGAACACGTTGAACAGGTCCAGGTACAGGGCCAGCGTGGCGCTGATGTAGTTGGTCTCGCCGCCGTCCAGGATGCGCTTGAGGTCGTACAGCATGTAGGCGCTGAAGATGCCGATGCCGGCCACCGAGATGACCATCATGCCGACGGTCGAGCCGACGAAGATGTTGACCACGATGCCCACCAGCAGCACCATTGCGCCGACAAACAGCCACTTGCCCATGCCCGACAGGTCGCGCTTGATCACGCTGGCCAGGCTGGCCATCACGAAGAACACGCCGGCCGTGCCGGCAAAAGCCGTCATGATCAGCTGGGAACCGTTGCTGAAGCCCAGCACCGAGCCGATGAGGCGTGAGAGCATCAGACCCATGAAGAACGTGAAGGCCAGCAGCACCGGCACGCCAGCCGCCGAATGCTTGGTCTTCTCGATGGCAAACATGAAGCCGAAGGCGCCGGCCATGAACACGACGAGGCCGACCACGCCGCCCAGCGATGCCGTGATGCCCGTGGCAACGCCTACCCAGGCGCCGAGTACCGTCGGCAGCAGGCTCAGGGCGAGCAGCCAATAGGTATTGCGCAAGACATTGTTGCGCTGTTGCTGCGAGACACCGTAGCCCGCAGAGCCCAGTGTGGTGACTTGTTCATTCATTCGGACGCTCTCCTTGTTGCATGCACGATTGCATAGTCCATTCTAGGTGGCGGCGCCAATCGGCTATTGCAATACCCGGTTGCGATCAATTGGTTTTGGTTGTGGATCTTTTGCGCAGGAAGTGCACAGTTGGCATCGCTTTGCCCGTTATGCTGCTTGTTTTCGCCAAAACCAAACGGAGCCCTTGCATGAAGACCAAGCACGAACTCGAACTCGCCGACGTGAAAGCCATTGCCGCCGCGGCAGAAGCCGAAGCCCTGAAGAACAAATGGGCGGTGAGCATTGCCATCGTCGACGATGGCGGTCATCTGCTGTGGCTCCAGCGCCTGGACGGCGCCGCCGCGATCTCCGCGCAGATCGCTCCCGCCAAGGCCAACACCTCGGCGCTGGGCCGCCGCGACTCCAAGGTCTACGAGGACATCATCAACGGCGGCCGCACTGCGTTCCTGAGCGCGCCGGCGCTGCAGGGCCTGCTCGAAGGCGGCGTGGCCATCGTCAAGGACGGCCAGGTGATCGGCGCCGTCGGCGTCAGCGGCGTGAAGTCGAATGAGGACGCACAGATCGCCCGCGCCGGCATTGCCGCGATTGGCCTTTGAATTTCGCTGAGCGGTAAACCGTTTGTCCTGAGCTTGCCCGGGCGGCCCCGTCGTAGGATGAGCGGCCTGCGCTCAGGTGGGGCCACCAGCCTTCTCTTGGTCCCGATCCCAAAGCAAAAGCCGGTCCATCGACCGGCTTTTTGCCTATCAAAGCGTGGAAAAAAAGCCTGGCTACGCGGACAGACGCCCGTTGGCTGGCAAAACGACCCGTATTGGCATCGCTGCCAAGGAGTCGCCCCACGATGAAACAGTGAATTACTTGGTGAGGATCAGCTTGCCCAGCTTGGTGGCCTGCAGGCGATAGGGCATGCCGTTGTGCAGGATGGTCACGGACTTGCGCCCCTGCAGCAGCTCGGTGCTGTTCATGCCCAGCGCGCTCTCGGCGCGCTCCAGGGGTTGCGACATCTGGACGGAAAGCTGGCTGGCTTGGCCTGTGCGGGGCAGGGAAAGGGTAGCGGGCATGGGTAGGTCCTCAAGTCAATGTGTTTGCTAATGATATTGATTCTCAATCAGCTGTCAATCATTTGCCTTTCGACTTTTGTAAATAAATGCCACCCACGGGTTCCATCTACCGCGAAAGAAAAAGCCCTGCCTCCTGGATCGGAGGGCAGGGCCTTGGGCCACGCAAGCCGGCAGCGGCTGGTGGGGCTTATTGATTAGGCTCGGTAACGAAGCCGATCTTGCGCACGCCTGCGCGCTGGGCGGCCGCCATGGCCTGGGCCACGCGCTCGTAGCGCACGTTCCTGTCGCCGCGGATATGCAGGTCCGGCTGCGGATCCTTGGCGCCTTCGGCCTGCAGCCGGGCCACGAGCGCCTCGTCGCTGATGGGCTGCTCGTTCCAGTGGTACTGGCCCTGGGCATCGATGCTCAGGTTGACGGTCTGCGGCTTGATGTTCTCCGGCTGGTTGGTGGCCTGCGGCAGATCGACATTCACCGAATGCTTCATCACCGGAATGGTGATGATGAAAATGATCAGCAGCACCAGCATGACGTCGACCAGCGGCGTCATGTTGATCTCGTTCATCACCTCATCGGAATCGTCCTGGGTTCCAAATGCCATGCTCAGGCACCTTTCTTCAGCGGCAGCACCTTGGCCGGCTCGCCCTCGCCCTGCACGTTGACGCGGGCGCCGGTCACGAAGTAGGCGTGCAGGTCATGCGCGAAGCTGTTGAGGTTGTTGAGGATCGACTTGTTGCCGCGCACCAGTGCGTTGTAGCCCAGCACCGCGGGAATGGCCACGGCCAGGCCCAGCGCCGTCATGATCAGCGCCTCGCCGATGGGGCCGGCCACCTTGTCAATGGTGGACTGGCCGGTGGCGCCGATGGCGACCAGCGCGTGGTAGATGCCCCAGACGGTGCCGAACAGGCCGATGAAGGGCGAGGTGGAGCCGATCGAAGCCAGGATGGCCAGGCCGCCCTGCAGGCGGGCGGTGAACTCGTCGATGCAGTTGCGCAGCGAACGGGTGACCCAGTCGCTGATGTCCAGCGTGTCATGCAGATGCGCGCTGCTCTTGCGGTGGTGGGCCGTGGCTTCGCGGCCCTCGAGCGCCAGGTGGCGGAAGGGGTTGGTGGGATCGGTGCCGAGCTTGTCCAGGCCGGCGCCGAAGTCCTCGCTGTGCCAGAAATCATGCGAGGCGCGCGCCAGCTTGCGGTACTTGAAGATGTCCAGCGCCTTGAGGATGATCACGATCCACGAGACGAGCGACATGCCGATGAGGATGACGGCGATGGCGCGGGTGACGAAGTCCCCCTGGGTCCAGACGTTGGCAATGCCGAAATGGGAATCCATGAATACTCCTGAAAATTATTCGAGAACAAAATTGATGGGCACGATGTTCCACATGGCTTCTGGAACACCATTGCGCTTGCCGGGCACGAAGCGCCAGCGCTTGACGGATTCGACGGCCTGCTGGTCCAGGCGCTCGAAGCCGCTGGACTCGCGGATCTCGATGGTCTGCGGCCGGCCCTCGGCATCGATGAACACGCGCAGCACCACCTTGCCCTGCTCGCCCATGCGCCGGCTGATGGATGGATAGCTGGGCTTGGGGTTGTTCAGATAGGCCGCATTGCTCGACGGCAGCTGGATCACCGGTGGCGCAGGCGGTGCGGGAGGTGCCGGGGGCGCCGGCGGGGCTGGAGGAGCGGGCGGCGCAGGCGGTGCCGGCGGCGCCTCGACCACGGGCGCCGGCTCGGGATCGATCGCTCCCACGGGCGCTTCGGGGCGCGGCACCGGGTCGGCGACGGCCTTGGGCATCGGCGCCTTGCGCACCACGGGCTTGGGCTGCGGCTTCGGCGGCGGTGGCGGAGGAGGGGGCGGAGGCGGCGGCGCCTCGGGGGCGGGCGGGGCGATGAACTCGGCCAGTACCTCGGCCGGGACCACGATTTCCACGGCCTTGCGCATCAGGCCGCTTTGCAGGGCCCAGATGCCGGCCACATGCAGCGCCACCACGGAGCCGGCAATGACGATATTGCGGCTCATCCCTCCGGGAGGGGCAAATCTATCAGACTGGGACATATACGAGAGGTGGGTTCAGCGCGCGCTGCACCCGGGGGCTGCAGGCAAAAGCCAGGCTCACTGATGGAAGATCCACCAGGAGCATCCAATGACAAGTATCAGGCTGCCGAGCAGAACGCAGAAGAGGGCCATGCTTTGCTTTCCAAGATATTGTTGGCAAGCTGGATCGGCTGGGTGGCATTCTGTATCAACGCCACGGCTCCCGAGGCACTGCACTGCGCGACCACGTCGCGCGCGCAGCTCTCGCAGCGCCCGCATTGGGTGGCAACGCCGAGTTCGAACTGGATTTCGTCAAAACTCATGCCCGCATGCGCGTGGCGTGCGATTTCGCGGTCAGAAACCCGGCGGCAAACACAGACGATCATGGCAACAGGCAGTGGTGGCTGGCTAGAGAAGGGATGGCGATGATTATAAATGAGAACTCATCGCATTCGCAATCCTGAATTCAGCCTGAAGGTTTCAAGGGCTTTAGCGAGCGCCCTCGATCATCAAGTGTCGAGCAGCTCGGGCGTGGCGTCGGCCAGGGTGGCGCAGCCCGTCAGCGCCATGGCGACTTCCAATTCGTCACGCAAAAGCCGCAGCACATGCGCAACACCTGCGGCTCCGGCATTGGCCAGTCCCCAGACGATGGGACGGCCGACCATCACCGCGCTGGCGCCCAGAGCCATGGCCTTGAGCACATCGGTGCCGCGGCGAATGCCGCCGTCGACCAGCACTGGCAGCGTATGGCCCGCGGACCTCAACGCCTTGGCCACCCGCGCCAGCGCCACGGCCGTGGGCGGCGCGCTGTCCAGGGTGCGGCCCCCATGGTTGGAGACGATGATGCCGGCGGCTTGCAGGCATGCGGCCTGCAGCGCATCCTTGGGGTGCATGATGCCCTTGAGCAGCACCGGCAGCCGCGTCTCGCCCTGCAGCCAGGCAAGATCGTCCCAGGTCGGCGCATGGCGCAGCAGCCCGGCGCACAGCGCGCCATCGGTGGGGAGGGGGGCGCTTGCCAGTCCCTGGAGGTTGACCGCGGAAATACCCGCGGGCAGACGAAAGCCCGCGCGGCGCTCGCGGTCGCGCACGCCCGAGACGGGCGCATCCACGGTCAGCACCAGGGCTTCGTAGCCGGCGCTCTCCACGCGCTGCAGCAGCTCGCGCGTGAAACCCCGGTCATGCTGCAGGTAGAGCTGGAACCACAGCGGCCCGCGTCCGGCGGTGCCGAGCACGGCGCGTGCCGGCAGCTCCAGGGGCAGGCTGGCCTGGGTGCTCAGCGTGAACCCTGCGCCCAGAGCCGCTGCCGCATAAGCGCTCGCCAGCTCGCCATCGGCATGGGCCAGGCGCTGAAAAGCCATGGGCGCGACCAGCAGAGGGTGCGCATATTCCTGGCCCAGCAACTGGGTCCGGGTATGCCCCTCGGCCAACGGGCGCAGCACGCGCGGCCACAGCGCCAAGGCGTCCCAGGCGTTGTGGTTGGCCTGCAGGCAGCGCTCGTCGGCGGCGCCGCCGCTGAAATAGGCCCAGGCCTTGGCGTCAAGCACTTCGGCGGCGCGCCGCTCGTGGTCGCCAAGGCTGACGATTTCGGGCGCCACCGTCTGCAGGGCGGGGAGGGGAGATGCCATCGCGGGGCCGGGCTCAGACGTCGGCCCAGAGCCGCAGCAGGTTGTGGTAGGTGCCGGTGAGCTGCACCATGCTGGGGTGCTTGTCGCCGACTTCGGCGCGCAGTTTGAGCAGCGCCATGTCCATGTCGAACAGCATCTGCCGCTGCTCGGTGCTGCGCACCATACTCTCGACCCAGAAGAAGCTCGCGATGCGCGCGCCGCGCGTCACGGGCGCGACCTGGTGCACGGTGCTGCCGGGGTAGAGGATCATGTCGCCGGCTGGCAGCTTGATGCGGCGCTCGCCCAGCGGCTCCTGGATCAGCAACTCGCCGCCGTCGTATTCCTCGGGCGCGCTCAGGAACAGCGTGCAGGAGATGTCGCTGCGCACCCACTGCGCCGGATTGTGCGAATGCAGCACGGCGCCGTCGATGTGCGCACCGTAGAAATTGGTGCCGCCGCTGTAGCGGTTGAATAGCGGATTGAAGATGCGCTTGGGCAGGGCCGCCGAGAAAAACAGCGGATCCCGACTCAGCGCGGCCCGAACCTGGGCCTGCAACTGCTGCGAGGCATCGCTGCCCTGCGCCAGTTGCTGGTTGTGCTTGAAGGCCTGGGCCTGCCCGCCCGCGCTGGCCCTGCCATCCACCCAGGGCGCGCCGTCTGCGAGCAACTGGCGCGCGGCCTGGACTTCGTCCGGAGTGAAAACCTGTTTCAGGTGCAGGAGCATGGCGGGCAGAGGGCAGGATCAGAAGCGGGTCTTGACGGTCAGCTGCACGGCGCGCGCAGCGCCCGCGGTGTAGAAGCCGCGGTACAGCGAATCGGCATACAGCTTGTCGCTGACGTTGGTGACGTTCAGCTTGAGCGAGGTCTTCTGGTCGAAAGTGTACTCAGCCATCGCATCGATAGTGGCAAAGCCGCTGGACATCAGCGCGCGCGAACCTTCGGGGCTTTGCTTGTCGCGGTAGGTCAGGCCCGCGCCCAGGCGCAGCTTGGGAGTCACGGCATAGGTAGACCAGATGCTGCCGCTGTGCTTGGGGCTCAGGGCAGGGCGGTCGCCCTGGATCTGCGCGCCGCCAATGGTGAATGCAACGCTGCTCCGGTCGATCTTCGCCTCGGGGATCCAGGTGTGGTTGAAGAAGATGTCCCACTGCGGCGTGATGTGGCCCGCGAGGTTGAATTCCATGCCTGCAGCGTGGCGCTTGCCGGACAGCACATAGTTAGTGACGTCGTCCGGGTCGGTGTTGCGCTCGTTGAACTTCTCGCTGTAGAACGCGGCCACGCCCAGCAGCGCGCGGCGCTCGAACAGCTCCCACTTGCCGCCGATTTCCAGATTGCGGCTCTTCTCCGGCGCGGTGTTTGCCAGCGATGCGGTGCCGCCCGAGGTCGCGCTGGCCGCATTGATGCCGCCGAACTGGTAGGTGTCGCCCGAAGTGTTGTACGAGGTGCCGAACGACACGTAGTACGAACTGAGCTCATCGGGCTGGAAGATCACGCCGACGCGCGGGCTCCACAGGCCTTCCGAAGTCGAGTCGCTCAATGCACCTGTGGCATTGCGGTAGCTGGCCTTGAACTGGTCGTAGCGCAGGCCGCCGACGAGCTTGACGGTCGAGGTCAGCGACATCGTGTCCTGCAGGTACAGGCCGATGTTCTGCGCCTTGAAGGTGTTGAACGCCACGGGCGCGCGGTTGTCCGGCGCCCAGGCGCCGTTGTCGGGCGTGCCGACCGAGGTCAGTAGGGCCGGGTTGGCGCCCGAGTTGCCCGCTGCGTTGGCATAGTTCGAATTGCGGTTCGCATCGTCGTGGTAGTAGTCGAGGCCGGCAATGATCTGGTGCTTGTTGCCGCCCCAGTTGAATTCATTGGTGTAGTCGCTTTGGAGCTGCGTCATCGTGCTTTCGCCGATGCGGCCCTTGGAGGTGCGCGTGAGCCGGGTGGCGTCGGTGATCTGGTCCAGCGAGGTGGGACGGGTACCCGAGAAGCCGATCACGCTGGCCAGCAGGTCGCGCTCGTACTTGCCGTGGCGCAGGCGCGTCTGCAGCTCGCCGCCATCGTCGAAGCGGTGGATATGGCCCAGCGTCAGGTATTTCGACGAAGTGTCGAGGTGGTCGCTGCTGAGTCCGTAGTAGTTCTTCGCCGGCAATGTGGGCACGATCCTGCCGTTACTGATGATCCAGGGCGAGTTATAGTTCGGGCGTCCCTTGATGTCGAGGTAGTACAGGCCCACAGAGAATTCATCGCGCGTGCCGATGCCCCAGGAAAAGGTCGGCGCAATGCCGCGCTTGTCCTGCTTGGCGCCGTAGTTGTCCGAGTCGTGGATCATGGCGTTGACGCGCAGCGCCGCGTTCTCGCCGGTCTTGAAGTTGAAGTCGCCCTGCGCGCGGTGGTATTTGCCGTTCCCCAGCGTGTAGGAGGCTTCGTGCTGGTCGATCAGCAGCGGCGCCTTGTTGACTTGGTTGACCACGCCGCCCGTCGAGCCCTTGCCGAACAGCATCGATGCCGAGCCCTTGAGCACTTCGATGCGGTCGTTGTTGAAGGTATCGCGCTCGTAGAGCGGCGCGTCCTTCATGCCGTCGACGTAAATATCGCCGGCCTGGCCGAGCGAAAAGCCGCGCAGGCGGACATCTTCCTCGCCGGTCTCGCCGGCCTGGAAGGTGACGCCCGCGGTGGTGCGCAGCACTTCGCGGAAGTCGTCCTGGTTGCGGTCGGCAAGCAGGCGCTCGGTGAACACCGTGACCGACTGCGGGATGTCCTTGATGTCCTGCTTGCCCTTGCCGACCGTGGTCTGCTTGATGAGCAGCGTGTCCTTGCCCTGCACCTCGGCGGCTTCGCGCACGGTCACCGTGCCCATCGTGGCTTCGGGCGCGGCGGGCGACTGGGCCCAGCTGCCGACGGAGGCGGCAAGCAGCATCGCTCCCAGGGGCAGCAGGGTTTTGTCGGAGGTCGACGTGGAAGGGGCGGCGGTGCCGGATTCGGCAGCCGCCATGGGCGCTGTGGTCTTCAAAATAATGCTCCGGGAATGGTATTGGGCCCTCTGGGAGAGCCACTTGATTTTTGGACCGGAGAGCATGGCGGATGATCCGTTTCGACTCCTGCCGGCCGGAGCGGATCATAAATATGAATAGGATTAATTCGCATTGCCACGTAGGTTTTAAGCAACGCTTTCGAGAAATTCAATCGCCGGCAGACAAAAAAAGCCGGCATCTGCCGGCTTCTCGTGGTGCGCGAAGAATTACTTCACGTGCTTGCCGATCAGGCCGGCCATCTCGAACATCGAGACCTGGGGCTTGCCGAAGACTTCCTTCAGCTTGGCGTCGGCGTTGATCATGCGCTTGTTGGACTCATCCTGCAGCTTGTTGGCCTTGATGTAGACCCACAGCTTGCTGATGACTTCCGTGCGTGGCAGCGGAGCCGAACCCACCACCGCGGCCAGGGCCGGGCTCGGTGTCAGCGGTTTCATGAAGGCGGCGTTGGGGGTGCGTTTCTTAGCGGGTGTCGCAGAAGCTGCGGCCGGTGCCTTCTTTGCAGTTGCCATGTTGCTTTTCCTAGTTGGTGAGAATTCTTGACCAATGCCAAGCGTGCGCTTCTTATCGGTTCAACAGATGCTAATGGGAAAAATTGTGCTTTCCTAGTAGCCTGGGTGCTTTTTTACCCTGATTTGTTGTACCTGTGCACTGTATACGCCCGTCCAGGCGGGTGGGAAGGCCATTTGCCCCAGGTTTTCCCGGGGAGCGGCCAGGGCAGGGGCGCCTCGATGCAGGGGTGCGAGGGGCAATGGCCCGGCATGCCGCCGGGTGTGCCGCCACAAGTTAGAATGCGCGCCACCGCGCCTTCATGCCTTCTGCCTCGCGCCAGCCGGGCTTCATGGCGCCATTGTCTTGAATGGCCGCGTGCCGCTGGCTTGCCGCCTCAGGCCGCGCGCTTCCACCGCCCGGGCCATTCCACAAGCATGCGCAGATTGCCCCCGATCAATCTGCTTGCCCACCAACAGGTTGAATAAATTGCAGCAAGCAAAAACTCCGAAAATCGGCTTCGCCAGCCTCGGGTGCCCGAAGGCGCTGACCGATTCCGAACTGATCCTCACGCAGCTGAGCGCCGAGGGCTATGAGACCGCCAAGACCTTCCAGGGCGCCGACCTGGTGATCGTCAACACCTGCGGCTTCATCGACGACGCCGTCAAGGAAAGCCTGGACACCATTGCCGAGGCGCTGGCCGAGAACGGCAAGGTCATCGTGACCGGCTGCCTGGGCGCGAAGTCCGGCAGCGATGGTGGCAACATGGTGCGCCAGATCCACCCCAGCGTGCTGGCCGTGACCGGTCCGCACGCGACGCAGGAGGTCATGGATGCGGTGCACACCCACCTGCCCAAGCCGCACGACCCCTTCATCGACCTGGTGCCGGGCGCGTTCGGCGAGGCCGGGCTCAAGCTCACGCCCAAGCACTACGCCTATCTGAAGATCAGCGAGGGCTGCAACCACCGCTGCACCTTCTGCATCATCCCCTCGATGCGCGGCGACCTGGTGTCGCGCCCGATCGGCGACGTGCTCAAGGAAGCCAAGGCGCTGTTCGAGGGCGGGGTCAAGGAACTGCTGGTCATCAGCCAGGACACCTCGGCCTATGGCGTCGATGTCAAGTACCGCACCGGCTTCTGGGACGGCAAGCCCGTGCGCACGCGCATGCTGGAGCTGGTGCAGGCCCTGGGCGAGCTGGCCGAGCCGCATGGCGCCTGGGTGCGCCTGCACTATGTCTATCCGTACCCCAGCGTCGACGAGATCATTCCGCTGATGGCTTCGGGACGCGTGCTGCCCTACCTCGACGTGCCGCTGCAGCACAGCCACCCGGACGTGCTCAAGCGCATGAAGCGCCCGGCCAGCGGCGAGAAGAACCTCGAGCGCATCCAGCGCTGGCGCGAGATGTGCCCCGACCTGATCATCCGCTCCACCTTCATTGCCGGCTTCCCGGGCGAGACCGAGGAGGAGTTCGAACACTTGCTGGACTTCATCCGCGCTGCCGAGATCGACCGCGCCGGCTGCTTTGCCTATAGCCCGGTCGAAGGCGCCATGGCCAACGACATTCCCGGCATGCTGCCGCTGGAAGTGCGCGAGGCGCGCCGCGCGCGCTTCATGGAAGTGGCGGAAGAGGTCTCGGCCAAGCGCCTGCGCCGGCGCATCGGCTCGACCATGCAGGTGCTGGTCGATTCCGCGCCCGCGCTGGGCCGCAAGGGCGGCGTGGGCCGCAGCTATGCCGACGCGCCCGAGATCGACGGCGTGGTGCATCTGCTGCCGCCGGAGAAGATCAGCAAGACCATGAAGACCGGCGAGTTCACGCGCGCGCGCATTGTCGGCACGCAGGGGCACGATCTGGTCGGCGTGCCGATCTGATTTCCTGCTCCAGCGGGCCTTGACGGGCCCTGCCTGCGAACCACCCCGAAAGCCGGATGAACCTCCGGCCACGGGGTGTTTTTCATGCTGCCGGCACTTTGGTTTATGGTCGCGCTGTGACCAGCCTCAACCAAGCCCTGCCATCGCGCCTGCACCGGCTCCTGAACCGCATGGTGGCCGTCGAAGCCCATGAAGTGCAGGCCACGCTGCTGGGCTTTGCCTGGTTTTGCTGCCTGCTCTCAGGCTATTACCTGCTCAGGCCGCTGCGCGACGCGCTGGGCGTGGTGGGCGGGCCCGAGGAGCTGCGCTGGCTGTTCACCGCGACCTTCGCCGCCATGCTGGCGCTGGTGCCGGTGTTCGGCTGGCTGGTGACGAAGTTTTCGCCGCGCCGCTTCGTGCCCTGGGTCTACCGTTTCTTTGCGTTGACGCTGCTGGCCTTCGGCGCGCTGCTGGCGCTGCACCTGGAGAGCGCCTGGCTGGCGCGCTGCTTCTTCGTGTGGGTCAGCGTGTTCAACCTGTTTGTGGTCAGCATCTTCTGGAGCGTGCTGGACGACTGCTTCAGCAGTGCGCAGGGCCGGCGTCTGTTTGGCTTCATTGCGGCCGGCGGCACGCTCGGCACGGTGCTCGGCCCGCTGCTGGCCGCCGCCGCCTCGACCCTGTTCGACCCAATGGTGCTGGCGCTTGCGGCGGCGCTGCTGCTGGAGCTGGCGCTGCGCTGCTTTCGCGGGATCTATCCGCACCACGAAGCCGGGCCGGTGGTCCCGGCGCATTCGCGCCCGCTGCGCGGGCAGGTCTGGGCCGGGCTGTCGCTGATTGCGCGCTCTCCCTATCTGCTGGGCATCTGCGCGTATCTGCTGCTGCATACCGCGGCGTCGACCTTCCTGTACTTCGAGCAGGCGCGCATCGTCGCGGATGCGCTGCCCGACACCGCATCGCGCACGCGCTGGTTTGCCGCCGTGGACCTGGGCGTCTCTTGCCTCGCGCTGGCGCTGCAGGTGCTGGTCACGGGGCGGCTGATGCGGCGCTTCGGGCTGGTGTTGTGCCTGGCGCTGCTGCCCCTGGTCAGCGTCGCGGCCTTTGGCGCGCTGGCGCTGGCGCCGACCTTGCTGGTGCTGGCGTGTGTCCAAGTGCTGCGGCGGGCGCTGGACTACGCCGTGGCCCGGCCTGCGCGCGAGGTGCTGTTCACCGTCGTGCGCCGCGAGGAGAAATACAAGGCCAAGAATGCCATCGAGACGCTGGTGTACCGCGGCGGCGATGCCGTGAGCGGCTGGCTGTCGTCGGCACTGTCCGCGCTGGGCGTAGGCGTGGGCGGCGTCGCGCTGCTGGCGATTCCGGTCGCCGCGGGATGGTGCGGCCTGTGCGTCTGGCTGGGTCGGCGGCAGGAGCAGCGCCAGGCGGTGGAAATCTCGACAACCCTTTCGGAGACAGCATGAGCCTCGATCACGAACCACGCGCCGTCGGCATGGACCGGGCGCAGTTCCTGCGAGCCGCGCTGGCAGCCTCGCTGGGCGCGGGCCTGCAGGGCGCGGCCGGCGCCGCAAGCGCGGGCAGGATGCGCAAGCGCAGGATCCCTTCGACCGGCGAAGAGCTGCCGGTCGTCGGCTGTGGCACCTGGGTGGGCTTCGGCCACGCGCCCGGCACGGCCGAATATGCACGGCTGCCGGCGGTGGTGGAGGCGCTGTTCGATGCCGGCGGCTCGGTGCTCGACAGCTCGCCGATGTACGGCCTGGCGGAGCGCACCACGGGAGAGATTCTCTCGAAGTCGAGCCGCCGCGGCCAGGCCTTTCTGGCGACCAAGGTCTGGACCACGGGGCGCGAGGCCGGAATCCGCCAGATGCAGGAGTCCATGGCGCTGCTGGGCACGCAGAAGCTCGATCTGATGCAGGTCCACAACCTGGTCGACTGGCAGACGCACCTGCAGACGCTCCGGGGCTGGAAATCCGAGGGGCGCGTGCGCTATGTGGGCATCACCCATTACACGCAGTCGGCCTTCCGCGAGGTCGAAGCGGTCATGCGCCGCGAGCCGCTCGATTTCCTGCAGATCAACTACGCGTTGGACGACCAGGGCGCGGCCGAGCGCCTGCTGCCCCTGGCGGCGGACAAGGGCATCGCGGTGCTGGTCAACCAGCCCTTTGGCGGCGGCGACCTGCTGCGCCAGCTGCGCGATCGGCCGCTGCCGGCATGGGCGCGCGAGATCGAATGCGGCAGCTGGGCCCAGGTGCTGCTGAAGTTCGTGCTCAGCCAGCCGGCTGTGACCTGCGTGATTCCAGGCACCAGCCGGGCGCAGCATATGGCGGACAACGCGGGGGCAGGGCAGGGGGTGATTCCCGACGCTGCGTTCTGGCGGCAGCGTTCCCTCGGTCTTTGACGTTCCAAAAACAAAAAGGCCCCTGCGGGCAGGGGCCTTGTTCCTAAGCAGCTGTCCGATCAGACGCGCTTGCGGTATTCGCCGGTACGCGTATCGATTTCGACCTTGTCGCCCTGGGCCACGAACAGCGGCACGGCCACTTCGAAACCGGTGGCGATCTTGGCGGGCTTGAGCACCTTGCCCGAAGTGTCGCCCTTGACGGCGGGTTCGGTCCAGGTGATTTCGCGCACGACGCTGGTGGGCAGTTCGACCGAGATGGCCTTGCCGTCATAGAACACCACTTCGACGGTCATGCCGTCTTCCAGGTAGTTCAGCGCGTCGCCCATGTTCTCGGCTTCGACTTCGTACTGGTTGTACTCTTCGTCCATGCAGACATACATCGGGTCGGCGAAGTAGGAGTAGGTGCACTCCTTCTTGTCCAGGATCACGTTGTCGATCTTGTCGTCGGCCTTGAACACGTTCTCGGTGCCCATGTTGCCCAGCAGGGCCTTGAGCTTCATGCGCACGGTGGCTGCGCCGCGGCCGCCGCGGGCGTATTCGGTCTTCAGGACGATCATCGGGTCCTTGCCGAACATGATCACATTGCCGGCGCGGATTTCTTGGGCGATTTTCATAGCTAGATTGCTGGAGGTTGTGCCGCTCAACGCGTCCAGCTGCCGCGGCCGGATGGCCTGCTGCATTGAAACATGTTCCGCGGCGGGGGGAGATACGAAACGCTGGTGTGGTCCAGCGGGAAACCGGTATTTTAGCTTTTTTCTGCCACAAACTGCTGCAGTTGGCTGATCAGATCGGCCACGACCCACCCGCGCGCGCGGGCGGATCGGGCGCAGTCGCGCCAGTCGGCCAGCATTTGCGCCGTCAGCACCGGCAGGCTGCCGTGCGTCGGCATGCCGTTCCAGTGGTGGTGGAACAACCGTAGCGACGGCGGGGCCTCTAGCCAGTCGAGAAAGGCTTCGAGCTTGGCATGGTGGGCATTGTCGTGCTGCGGGTAGATCTGCCAGACGAAGGCCTCGCCGGCCCAGAGCGCGCGCACCAGCGAGTCCTCGCCGCGCACCAGGTTCAGGTCGCTGGCCCAGAGCATCTCGTCGAAGGCAGGCTGTGCGCAGGGAGCGAGCCAGGTGATCGGGAGGGGTGCAGAAGGCGGCAGCGCGGCACGCACGGCTTCGGTGGCGCGCCCGGGCGTGACCAGAAGATGGCTGGGATCGCCGGACTGCAGTTGCGCAAGCAGTTGCGGCAGCGCTGGCGGCTCATAGCAAAACAGCGAGACCAAACGCGTGGAGGAGTCGATGCCGCGCGCTGTGCGCCAGGCCTCGCGGTCAAAGGCCGACTGGCGCTGGTCGAATGCGGCTTCACGCAGCAGCCCGCCGGTGCGCGGCGTGAAGCCGGGGTAGAAGAACCAGCGCGTGAGCCCCGCCGCGGGGCCGCTCATCAGCCGCGAGGGCAGGCGATGGCAACGCTCCACATAAGCCTCGGCGCTCAGGTATTCGAGGTTGATCCAGACCGGCGACTGCGCACCGCCCAGGGCCTGGCGCGCATGCCGCTGGGCAATCAATGCGAGAAACGGCTCGGGCAGCGTGCAGCCGAAGGCCTCGATCACGACATCGCCCGCGCCATCGGCGGGCAGCAGCGCAGGCTGGCCGGGCCAGGCATGTACGTTCAGGCCTGCCGGGTGGGGCGCAGGTGCCATCCAGGCCAGCGCGCTGGCGTCGTCAAGCCACAGCCGCACCTGCTCGCCGCGCGCGGCCAGCTCGGCGGCGGCGCGCCAGCAGACGCCCACATCACCGAAGTTGTCGATCACCTGGCAGAAGATATCCCAGCGGAGGGGGCGATTCGCGGTCATGTGAAGGCGGGCAGGGGCGGGGCGCCGATCGTACCGCTTTCGGTACGCCGATACGGGCACTTGCAAAGCTTGCCCTCGGCACGCGCCAGGCCCGCCACAATAGCGCCATGTCTGAAATGCATTCCGATGAATTGCTGGCCCAGGTCGCGGCCCTCCCTTCGCTGCCTGGCGTCTACCGCTACTTCGATGCCCAGGGCGGGCTGCTGTACGTAGGCAAGGCGCGCAACCTCAAGCGCCGCGTCGCCAACTATTTCCAGAAGAACCATGGCGGCACGCGCATCGGCCACATGGTCAGCAAGATCGTGCGCCTGGAGACCACCGTGGTGCGCTCCGAGGCCGAAGCGCTGCTGCTGGAAAACAACCTGATCAAGACCCAGCATCCCAAATACAACATCCTGTTTCGCGACGACAAGAGCTATCCCTACCTGAAGATCACCGGGGTGGCGGCGAACGACGGCGAGGGCGAGCCGCCCGGCCAGCGCTTTCCGCGCATGGCCTACTACCGCGGCGGCGTGGACCGCAAGAACCGCTATTTCGGGCCCTATCCCAGCGCCTGGGCGGTGAAGGAAACCATCCAGCTGCTGCAGAAGGTGTTCCGCCTGCGCACCTGCGAGGACACGGTGTTCGCCAACCGCTCGCGGCCCTGCCTGCTCTATCAGATCAAGCGCTGCACCGGGCCCTGCGTGGACCTGATCTCGCCCGAGGCCTATGCCATCGACGTGCGCAATGCCGAAGCCATGCTGCGCGGCGAGACCCAGTCGCTGCTCAAGCAGCTCGAGGAACGCATGCTGGCGCATTCGGAGGCGCTCGAGTTCGAGCAGGCGGCGGAGGTGCGCAACCAGGTGACGGCGCTGTCGCGGGTGCTGCACCAGCAGTCGATCGAGACCACCTCGGACAAGGACGTCGACATCCTCGCGGTGCGCGTGCAGGGCGGGCGCGCCTGCGTGAACCTGGCGATGGTGCGCGGCGGCCGCCATCTGGGCGACCGGCCGTACTTCCCCTCGCAGCTGGGCGATGCCGCGGCGGTTCAGGACGCCGAGGACGATGGCGAGGCGGCGGTGCAGCGGCCCGTCGAGGTACTGGTGCTCGAGGCCTTCCTGGCGCAGCACTACACCAGCGTGCCCGTGCCGCCGGTGCTGGTGCTGAGCCACCCTGTCGACAAGGCGCTGGTCAAGGCGCTGTCGGATTCCACCGGCGTGCGCGTTTCGGCGCTGCACCAGCCGCGCGAGCAGCGCCGCGCCTGGCTCGACATGGCGCAGCGCAATGCCGAGCTGCAGCTCGCGCGGCTGCTGGCCGAGGAGGGCTCGCAGCAGGCGCGCACGCGCGCGCTGGCCGAGGCGCTCGACCTGCCGACCCACGATCTCGACAGCCTGACCATCGAGTGCTTCGACATCTCCCACACCTCGGGCGAGGCGACCAAGGCCTCGTGCGTGGTGTTCCACCACCACAAGATGCAAAGCAGCGAATACCGGCGCTTCAACATCGAGGGCATCGTTGGCGGCGATGACTACGCGGCCATGCGCCAGGTGCTGATGCGCCGCTACGGCCGCGTGGCCGAGGCCCAGCGCGAGGCCGGCGGCGCCGAGCCGGCCGCGGGCCAGGCGCGGCTGCCCGATCTGGTGCTGGTCGACGGCGGTGTGGGCCAGGTCAGCATGGCGCGCGAGGTGTTCGAGGCGCTGGGGCTGGACCTGTCGCGCATCGTTGGCGTGGAGAAGGGCGACAAGCGCAAGGTGGGCCTGGAGGAGCTGGTGTTCGCCGACGGGCGCGAGAAGGTCTATCTGGGCAAGGATTCCGCGGCGCTGATGCTGGTGGCGCAGATCCGCGACGAGGCGCACCGCTTTGCCATCACCGGCATGCGCGCTGCGCGCGCCAAGGTGCGCATCGGCGGCGGCCAGCTCGAGGAGATCGCCGGCGTGGGCCCGAAGAAGCGCGCGCGCCTGCTGCAGCGCTTTGGCGGCGTGCGCGGCGTGGCCGATGCCAGCGTCGAGGACCTGATGAAGGTCGAGGGCATCTCGCGCGAACTGGCGGACACGATCTACAGGGCCCTGCACTGACCACGATGCCCATCAAGACCTTCGCCGCATGACACAATCGCGCTATGTTTCTGACCATCCCCACCTTGATGACCTGGACGCGCATCGTCGCGATACCTCTGATCGTGGGGGTGTTCTACACCCCCATGGATCCAGGGCTGCAAAACCTGCTGGCCACGGTCATGTTCGTGGTGTTCGCGGCAACCGACTGGCTTGACGGCTACCTGGCGCGCAAGCTCAACCAGACCTCCTCCTTCGGCGCCTTTCTCGACCCGGTGGCGGACAAGTTCCTGGTCTGCGCCTCGCTGCTGGTGCTGGTGCACCTGCAGCGCGCCGACGTGTTCGTCGCGCTGATCATCATCGGCCGCGAGATCGCCATCTCGGCGCTGCGCGAGTGGATGGCGCAGATCGGCGCCAGCAAGAGCGTGGCGGTGCACATGCTGGGCAAGCTCAAGACCACCGCGCAGATGGTGGCCATTCCCTTCCTGCTGTATGACGGGATGCTTTTCGGCGTGATGGACACCGGCGTCTGGGGCCATGTGCTGATCTGGATCGCGGCGGTGCTCACCGTGTGGTCGATGGCCTACTATCTGCAAAAGGCCGTGCCCGAGATCCGCGCGCGGGTGCAGCGCTAGGCAGCTGTCGCCCCGGGAAAGCCCTGCCGGGCGCGCGCCACAAAAAGCGCGGCCTGCGGCGGGAGGCCCCCCAATTGCAGCTAGAATCGCTGCTGCCGCTGGGATTGCAGCGGAGAACATTGACACTTGGAAGGTCGATGGCAGGCGCCGCAATGATGGGTTGCGCGCCGTCCATCCACCATTTCTCGAGAGGCCTGTTGTGAATAAGACCGAACTGATTGAGCACATCGCGAACAATGCCGACATCTCCAAGGCCGCCGCCGCGCGCGCTCTGGAATCGACCATCGAAGCCGTGAAGAAGACCCTCAAAAAGGGTGGTACAGTATCGCTCGTCGGTTTTGGAACCTTCACCGTGGGTGAGCGTTCCACGCGCACCGGCCGCAACCCCCGCACCGGCGCCACGATCGAGATCCAGGCCGCCAAGGTGCCGAAATTCCGTCCGGGCAAGGCATTGAAGGATGCGTTGAACTGACAAACAGTTGCGATGGGTGCTTAGCTCAGTCGGTAGAGCGGCTCCTTTACACGGAGTAGGTCGGCGGTTCGATCCCGTCAGCACCCACCATCAAACTCAATGAAAACAAGCACTTGGAGAGATCCAGGTGCTTTTTTCTTTTGTGTTGTAGCTTCCTGTGCAGCCAAGTCCGGTGAAAAGACTGGCCTGCCGTCGTGGTGAATAGCGCGCGAGGGCAGGTTCCTATACATTTTCATGAAAGCCGAATGCATGATTCGTAGATGTGAAGGAATGCATATGACAGAACCTGTCGAGCGCAAGTTGCATGGGGTGACTTTGCGCCCACTTGAACACTTTCCGCCCAAAGTACCGGTTGGTGAGAAAACGGCAGCACAGAAGGAAGAGATGTTGCGTGCCGTTCGCTTGGTGATAGCCAGGCACTGGCAAGTGCTGGAGGCATTGAAGAGCCGCTGATGCTCGACCCGGATTTCGTCATTTCCACCCATGACGAAATCATTGCCCGGTCGGGTGGACTTGCAGGATTGGCGCAGGCTGGGCACGGAGGAGTCGAAGCGGCGCTTCATCGAATAGCGCAGCACGTACATTACGCAGGGCTTGACAATGTCTTTGGCATCGCATCGCTCTACGGAGTTGCCATTGCGCGCGGTCATATATTCAATGACGGAAACAAGCGTACTGGACTTACCTGTACGCTTGCCTATCTTGAGCAAGAGGGATTCCACATGCCTGCTTGCGCGGCATTCGAGGAGGTCATGGTGGAGATCGCTCTAGGAAAGCTCGGCCCATCAGAGTTTGCGGTGTTCCTGTACAGCGCATGGCATCAGTCTCAAACAGCGCGCGTGGGCCAGCCATCATTTCCGCAATCGGAGGCGGTCGAACCTGCCCCTAAGCCGACCAAGACTTCAGGCATGAGGCGCTCAAGGCGCTGAAAGTGCGCGCTTGGCTTTCTGGCCCCATTGCGCAGTGGCGAGGCACAGTTGCATTTAGCAGCGTGCCGCCAGGGGCCATCGGGCGCAGCAGTTAGAATCTTCGCAGTTTCCTTCACCAAGGGGCTGGGTTCGTTGGCGGGCATGCGTTGGAGCGTTCAACAAGGGAATTCAAACCCTTTCTAGACACAATTCCACTGTCGGGCGTCGTTGGCACCGGCACCGTACTAAGGCGAACCCGGGTTCGCCTTTTTTCTTGCTTCCACAGAAAGATCGACTATGTTTGAAGCCATCCGCAAGCACTCCAGGTTCGTGATGATCTTGTTGTTCTTGCTGATCATTCCCTCGTTCATCTTCGTGGGCATCGACCAGAACTACTTCTCGGAATCCAGCCCGACGGTGGCGCGGGTCGATGGCCACGATATCAAGCAGTCCGACTGGGACAACGCGCACCGCATGGAAAGCGATCAGGTGCGCGCCGCGAACCCGGAAGTCGATGCCAAGCTGCTGGATTCGCCCCAGGCGCGCTATGCCACGCTCGAGCGCATGGTGCGCGACCGGGTGCTGGTGGCCGCGGCGCAGAAGATGCACCTGGTGGCCAGCGACGCGCAACTGGTGCGTAGCCTGCAGCAGATCCCGGCCATCGCGGCGCTCAAGCGCGCCGATGGCACGCTCGACGCCGAGGCCTACCGCGCCCTGGTCGGCGCGCAGGGCATGACGCCCGAGGGCTTCGAGGCCAATCTGCGCAACAACCTGTCGCTGAGCCAGGTGATGGGGCCGGCCATCAACTCCTCCTTCGTGACCGACAGCCAGCTCAAGCTGGCGATGGACGCGCTCTACCAGCGCCGCGAGGTGCAGGTGGCGCAGTTCCTGGCGCGCGATTTCGCGGCCAAGGTCGAGGCCACGCCCGAGGCGCTGCAGGCCTATTACAAGGCCCATCCCGACAAGTTCCAGCAGGCCGAGCAGGCCAGCGTGGAATATGTGGTGCTGGATACGGCGGCCGTGTTGTCGACCATGGAAGTCAACGAAGATGACCTGCGCACGTACTACCAGGAAAACCTGAGCCGCCTGGCGGGCCAGGAAGAGCGCCGCGCCAGCCACATCCTGATCAACGCCGGCAAGGACGTCTCGGCCGACGACCGCATGAAGGCGCGCGAACAGGCGCAGGCCCTGCTGGCGCAGCTGCGCAAGGATCCGCAGTCCTTTGCCGCGCTGGCCAAGCAGTCCTCGCAGGACAGCGGCACTGCGCAAAGCGGCGGCGACCTGGGCTTCTTCGCCCGCGGCGCCATGGTCAAGCCTTTCGAGGATGCAGCGTTTGCGCTGAAGAAGGGCGAGATCAGTGAAGTGGTCGAAAGCGATTTCGGCTTCCACATCATCCAGCTGACCGACATCAAGACCCCGCCCCAGCCGAGCTTTGCCGAAATCCGCCCGCGCCTGGAAAAGGAGCTCAAGGAGCAGCACGCGCAGCGCCGCTTCGCCGAAGTGGCCGAGCAGTTCGCCAATGGCGTCTACGAGCAGGCGGACAATCTGCAGGGCGTGGCCGACAAGCTCAAGCTGACGGTGCAAAAGGCCGACCGCGTGACGCGCGTCCCTAGCCCCGAGGCGCAAGGCGCGCTGGCCAACCCGCGTTTCCTGGAAGCGCTGTTCGCGCCTGAATCGATCGAATCCAAGCGCAACACCGATGCGATCGAGATCGGCTCCGGTGTGATGGCCGCCGGCCGCATCACCGCCTACTCGCCGGCCCACACGCTGGCCTTCGAGGAAGTGGCCGACAAGGTGCGCGCGCTGTATGTGGCGCAGCGGGCCGCGGAACTTGCGCGCGAGCAGGGCCAGGCACAGCTCAAGGCCTGGAAGGAACAGCCTGCTGGCGCGTCGCCTGGCGCCGCGCTCGGCAGTGCCGTGGTGATCGGCCGCGACGAGACGCAGAGCCTGCCGCGCGAAGTCATCGATGCCGCGCTGCACGCGCCCGTGAACGCGCTGCCCGCCTGGAGCGGTGTGGACCTTGGCAACCTCGGGTATGCCATCGTCAAGGTCAATGCCGTGGTCGAGCGCCCGGCCCAGGACGCGCAGATCGTTGCCGCACAGAAGCAGCAACTGGCCCAGTGGTGGTCGGGCGCCGAGGGCGCGGCCTACTACGAGATGCTCAAGTCGCGCTTCAAGGTGCAGATCAAGGTCGACCGGCCCTGAGATTTCATGCCGCCCGATGGACGAATTCGTGATCGGGTGGCATTTTCTCGGTTACAATGGATGCTTCTACGGTGGCTGTAGCTCAGTTGGTAGAGTCCAGGATTGTGATTCCTGTTGTCGTGGGTTCGAGCCCCATCAGCCACCCCAAATATTGAAAACGCCCCGAATGCAGGTTCGGGGCGTTTTTGTCTTGGGCGCATGCTTCATGGCATGCGCCGGTTCCTATTGAAGCGTGGCGAGAAACGCCGCCATGTCCTGCGCATCCTCGGGCGAGACGCCCAGCTGGGGCATGGCGGTGCCGGGCTTGACCTCTTGGGTATGGGTCAGCCAGCGGGCCAGGTTCTGCGGTGTGTTGGCCAGCGTGCCGGCAATCAGCGTGCGATTGCCAATGCCCTTGAGCGGCGGGCCCACATAGACATCCGATCCGGTGATGCCTGGAATGCTGTGGCAGGCATTGCACGCGTATTGGTGCAATGCCTGGCGGCCGCGCTCCACATCGGGGGAGAAGTCGGGCGCGGGCCGTGCCTGCGCCGCAGCATTGCGCTGGCCGCCGGCCGGGGCAGTGGTGGATTGGGTCCACTGGGCGTACTGCGTCGCATCGAGTTGCGGCAACTTCTGCATGAAGGCCACCAGCTCCCAAAGCTGTTCGTCGGGCAGACGGTATTGCCAGGCCGGCATGCCAGTCATCTTGATGCCGTGGCGCACCACCCAGTAGAGCTCGCGCGGGCGCCAGTGCTCCCGCGCATCGACCAGCGGTCCGGGCAGCGGTTGCATGCTCAGCCCGATGGCGGACTGTGCCACGCCCGGGGCCCCATGGCACTGCACACAGTTGCTGTGATAGCTGGCCGCACCGCGCAGCGCCATCTGCGGGTCGGTGAGCGGCGGTTCGTCGATGTTGCGGGCTTGGCGGCGCACCGACTGGCGCATCGCGGTCTCCATCAGCGAGTGCGTGAGCTGGATATGCTGGCGGGTGGCGGAAATATCATAGATTCCCGCATAGACCACCACGGCGGCGGTGAGGGCGGCTGTAAGACCGATTCCAATGGTCGTGACGGCAATGATCAGTAGCAGCTTGTTTTTTCGCATTTGCTGCGATTTTGCGTCAGTTGCACGCATTAGTGCGACAGAATGGATCAATGAGCCGCAAGTATGCCTTTTCACCTACGTTGCTGCCAATGCTGCTCGCGGGTCTTGCCTGTGCCTGCGCGGCAGCGCAAGGGCAAGACCGATCGACACCCGCGCCCGAGGCGCGCATCCTGATCGAGCGCGGCAAGGCGTTGCTGGGGCAGTACCAGTGCGGCGCCTGCCACACCATTCCCGAAGTGCCCATTTCCCGCGGCCCGGTGGCGCAGCCACTCGATGCCTGGAGCCAGCGCAGCTATATCGCGGGGCGGATCCCCAACACGCCGGCGATGCTGGCGCAATGGATCATGGCGCCGCAGGCGCTGGTGCCGGGCACTGCCATGCCCGACATGGGCGTTTCGGCAGAGGATGCCCGGGCCATGGCCGCTTTTCTCTTTTCGCTGGAATGAAGTCGGACGGCATGTTTTTTTCGGTGGGCGACGCCGCGCAGTCCATCGAGACCGTCACCTGGGTGCTGTTTGGCGGCGCGCTGGTGATCTTCACCGGCGTGATGCTGCTGCTGGCCTGGTCGCTGCGCAAGCGGTCGGGCGCGCTGCGCCCGCGGCTGTGGGTGCTGGGCGGCGGCGTGGTCTTTCCCGCCGTGGTGCTGGCGGCGCTGTTTTTCTGGCTCGTGCCGCGCATGCCGGCCTGGAAGCCCATACCCCCGGCCGACGCGCTGATCGTCACGGTGAAGGCGCACATGTGGTGGTGGGAGGTACGCTACCGCGATCCCGCGACCGGAGCCGATGTCATGGCGGCCAACGAGATCCGCATTCCCGTGGGCCGGCCGGTGTACTTCGCGCTGACCAGCGCCGATGTGATCCACAGCTTCTGGGTGCCGCAGCTGGCCGGCAAGATGGACATGCTGCCCGGGCGCATGCAGCATCTGCTGGTCACGGCCACCGAGCCCGGCACCTGGCGCGGCCAGTGCGCGGAGTTCTGCGGCGAGCAGCATGCGCAGATGGCGCTGCACGTGGTGGGGCTCGAGCCAGCCGCGTTCGACGCCTGGCTCGCGGCGCAGGCCCGGCCCGCGCCGGCGCCCGCCACGCAGCTGCTGCTGCTGGGGCGCGAAAGCTTCCTGGCCCAGCGCTGCAGCGCCTGCCACACGGTGCGCGGGGTGAGCGAGGAGGGCCGGCTCGGCCCCGATCTCACGCATTTCGGC
Source organism: Comamonas endophytica (assembly GCF_023634805.2). Classification (NCBI taxonomy): domain Bacteria; kingdom Pseudomonadati; phylum Pseudomonadota; class Betaproteobacteria; order Burkholderiales; family Comamonadaceae; genus Comamonas; species Comamonas endophytica. The sequence continues at coordinate 334,839 of NZ_CP106881.1, read as the reverse complement.
AGCCGCCTGCACCTGGGCGCGGGCATGCTTGCCAACACACCCGAGGGCCGCGAACGCTGGCTCACGCATATACAGCAGATCAAGACCGGAGCCCGCATGCCTTCCTACGACCGCCTGGAACCTGAAACGCTCGAGGCGCTGGGCGAATGGCTGGGGTCGTTGCAATGAGCGAAACGACCGCAGATACGCTGCCCAATTCGCTGCCCCGGCCCGAGGGCGAGCTGCAGGCGCTGCAGCGCGCCTGGGAGCCGCCCAAGGGCTGGCGCCGCCTCTCGGCGGTGAACAACAGCCAGATCGGCGTGTATTACCTGGCGACGGCGCTGCTGTTTTTCGTGCTGGCCGGCATCCTGGCGCTGATCATGCGCGCGCAGCTGGCGCTGCCGGACGGCACCCTGGTCGATGCGAACCGCTACAACCAGCTGTTCACCATGCATGGCTCGGTGATGATGTTCCTGTTTGCCGTGCCGGTCGTGGAGGCGGTGGCCGTCTGGCTGCTGCCGAACATGCTGGGGGCGCGCGACCTGCCATTTCCGCGCCTTTCCGCCTACGCGTTCTGGGCCTATGCGATCGGCGGCTTGGCGTTCTTCATCACCATCTTCTTCGGCGCCTCGCCCGATGGCGGCTGGTTCATGTACCCGCCGCTGACCAGCAAGGAGTTCTCGCCGGGCATCGGCGCCGACTGGTGGCTGCTGGGCATCGGCTTCATCGAGATCTCGGCCATTGCCGGCGCCATCGAGCTGATCATCGGCATCCTGTTCACGCGCGCGCCGGGCATGCGGCTGATGCAGATGCCGATCTTCGCCTGGGCGGTACTGGTGGCGGCGCTGATGATCATCTTCGCGTTTCCGGCGCTGATCGCGGGCACGGTGCTGCTGGAGCTCGAGCGTGCCTTCGACTGGCCCTTCTTCATTCCCGCGCGCGGCGGCGACCCGCTGCTGTGGCAGCACCTGTTCTGGTTCTTCGGCCATCCCGAGGTCTACATCATCTTCCTGCCGGCGGCAGGCATGGTGACCATGATGGTGCCGGTGATGGCGCGCACCTCGCTGGTGGGCTATCGTGCGATCGTCTGGGCGCTGGTGGGCGTTGGCGTGATCAGCTTCGCGCTGTGGATGCACCACATGTTCACCGCCGGCCTGGGGCCGCTGGCGCTGTACGTGACCTCGATCGCCAGCTTTGCCGTCGCCATTCCGAGCGGCGTGCAGGTGTTTTCGTGGATCGCCACTTTCTGGAAGGGCCGCGTGCAGTCGAACGGGCCCTCGCTGTTCCTGCTGGGCTTTCATTTCATCTTCGTGCTGGGCGGGCTCACGGGCGTGATGCTGGCGGTGGTGCCCTTCGACTGGCAGGCGCACGACAGCTATTTCGTCGTGGCGCACCTACATTACGTGCTGATCGGCGGGCTGGTGTTTCCGCTGTTCGCGGGCATCTACTATTGGGCGCCGATCTACAACGGGCACCGGCTTTCGGAACGTGTGGCGCGCTGGAGCTTCTGGCTGATGTTCGGCGGCTTCAATCTGGCGTTTTTCCCCCAGCACATTGCGGGCTTGGCAGGCATGCCGCGGCGCGTCTATACCTATGCGGATGGGCTGGGCTGGACGCTGTGGAACCTGTTGTCCACGGCAGGCGCCTACGTGTTTGCCGCCGGCGTGCTGTGCTGCCTGGTGGATCTGGTGCGCACCTTGCGGCGGGGCGAGCGCGAACATGGCAATCCATGGAATGCCGATTCGCTGGAATGGCTGCCCCAGGGCGACTATGGCGTGCGCAGCATTCCGCAGATCGCGGCGCGCTCGCCGCTGTGGAAGCAGCCGGCGCTGGTGGAGGAGGTCCAGGCCGGGCGCCACTGGCTGCCGAACACGGTGTTCGGCGGGCGCGAAACGCTGGTCACGAGCCCGGTCGATGCACGCATCCGCCACATGCTGCGGCTGCCCGGCGATGGCTGGCCGCCCTTCATCGCGGCCGCGGGCACGGCGGGTTTCTTCCTGCTGCTGACGGTGTCCTGGATCATTCCGGCCTTGGTCTCGGCCGTGATTTCCCTGGCGGCCATGGTGTTCTGGCTCTGGGGCTCGGACCGGCCGCCGCAGCAGGCCACGGCCGAGATCGGCGAGGGCGTGAGCGTGCCCACGCTGGCCACCGGCCGCGCCTCGCATTCCTGGTGGGCGACGCTGATCCTGCTGGCCGTCGATGCCACGGTGTTTGCATCGTTCGGCTTCGCGCATATCCATGTGTCGATGGCGCTCGACGTCTGCCCGCCGCCGGGCGCGAGCCTCCCCGTGGGGCGGATGTGGCCCGCGGGGCTGCTGCTGGCCGCGTCGGCGCTGATGGTGTGGGCGCAGCGCAGCCTGGGCCGCAAGCCGCAGGCCCGGCTGCGGCTGATCGTGGCGCTGGCGATGTGCGCGGCGATCGGCGCCATCGGCCTGGATCTGGGCATGCATCTGCAGGAGGGGCTTTCGCCACGCGCCGATGCCTGGAGCGCCACCGTGGCGGCGCTGGTGTCGTGGCAGTGCTTCCACGCGCTGGTGCTGCTGGTCATGGGCAGCTATGTGCTGGCGCGCTCGTGGGCCGGCTGGCTGCGCCCCGACGCGCGCGCGACGCTCGACAACACGGCGCTGATGTTCCACGGCACGGTGGCGCAGGCCATCGTCGGCATGGCGCTGGTGCGCTGGCTGCCGAGCTGGATGGGAGGCTGACGGCGGGGCGGCAGGGCGCTGTTCCGGGCGCGATGTCATGAGGGTTAAATGTGCGCGGAACACCATGCGTGCTTTGCAACATCAAAGGCGACCCGTGAAACGCGTTCCCTACGTCCTCTCCCTGGGTCTCATCGTGTCCGCCGTGCTGACGGCTTGCGGTGGCGGCAATGGCGACGCCGTGGCCCCCGGCCCCGCACCGGCGCCAACGCCAAGCCCGCAGCCGATGGAACTCACCATCCTGCACATCAACGACCACCATTCCAACCTCGACAGCAAGAGCAAGACGCTGCAGCTCAGGACCACCGCCGGCGCCGCTGCCAGCGCCGTGGTGGCCGATGCCGGCGGTTTCCCGCGCGTGACGGCGGCCATCGAGGCGCTGGCCGCGCAGTCGGCCAATGTGCTGAAACTGCACGCCGGTGATGCGCAGACCGGCACGCTCTATTTCAACCGCGCCGGCGCCAATGGCGAAGCCGATGCGGCCATGATGAACACGGTGTGCTTCGACGCGTTCACGCTGGGCAACCATGAGTTCGACAAGGGCGACAGCAGCCTCAAGGGCTTCATCGACCTGCTGCACAAGGGCGCCTGCAAGACGCCGGTGCTCAGCGCCAATGTGAACTTCGGCGCCAATTCCGCGCTGCTGCCGGCCAAGGCGCCAGGCTACGTCAACAAGTCGACGGTGCTGCAGCGCGGCGGCCAGTCGATCGGCCTGGTCGGGCTGACCATCGCCGGCAAGACCAAGACCTCGTCCAGCCCGGACGCGGACACCCGCTTCGAGGACGAAACCGTGGCCGCGCAGCGCGAGATCGACGCGCTGCGCGCCCAGGGCATCAACAAGATCGTGGTCATGAGCCATATCGGCTACGACTACGACAAGACCGTGATCTCCAAGCTCGGCGGCGTGGATGTGGTGGTGGGTGCCGACTCGCACACGCTGCTCGGCCCCGCCAGCCTCGCGGCCTATGGCGTGGGCACGCCGGCCGGCGCCTACCCGACGCAGCTGACGAACAAGGACGGCAAGCAGGTGTGCCTGGTGCAGGCCTGGGAGTACAGCCAGGTGGTGGGTGAACTGAAGGTGTCCTTCGACGCCAACGGCGACGTGACGCGCTGCGCCGGCACGCCGCACGTGCTGATCGGCGACAGCTTCACCGTGGCCGGTGCGGCCGCCACCGAAGACCAGAAGGCCAGCATCCTGGCCGACGTGAACGCCAGCGGCTTCCTGCGCGTCACGGCGCCGAGCGCGGCTGCCGCAGCGGTGCTCAAGCCCTTCAAGGACAAGATCGACGTGTTCAGCAGGAGCCGGGTGGCGACGGCGCCGCAGGAACTGTGCTCGCGCCGCGTCCCGGGCGGCGCCGGCACCACCGACTACAGCCGCTCCAGCGCGGCCTGCAACGCGCAGGGCGACGTCAACGTGCATGGCGGCGACATCCAGCAGCTGGTGGCCCAGGCCTACCTGGAAGTGGCCAACGCGAACTACGGCGGCGCCGACATCACGCTGCAAAGCGGCGGCGGCGTGCGCGTGCCGCTCAGCGGCAACGTCACCGCCGCCAATGTCATCGAGGTGCTGCCCTTCGGCAACATGCTGTTCCGCCTCGACGTCACCGGCCAGGAAGTCAAGAGCATGCTGGAAGACGGCATGCAGGCGGTGTACGGCCCGGGCGGCACCACCGGCCCCTATCCCTACACCGGCGGCATGCGCTTCGATGTCAATGCCGGCCTGGCGCGCGGCAGCCGCGTGTCCCATATCGAAGTGCGCGACGCGGCGAGCGGCACGTGGAACCTGCTCGACATGGCGAAGACCTACAGGCTGTTCGTGCTGAGCTTCAACGCCACCGGCGGTGACGGCTACACGACGCTGGCCTCAGTGCCTGCCGCGCGCCGGCTCGATATCGGCGTGCTGGACGCCGACGTGTTCCAGAGCTACATCGACAGGCAGGCCAAGGATGCGTCGAGCGGACTGCCGGTGCTGCGCAAGCTCGACAAGTCGCTGTACAGCACCAGGTCGTACGTCCAGCCCTGAGCGGCCGCGGCGCCAGGCGTGTCCGCGGGCACGCCTGGCCGATCCTTGCTTCCGTCGACGCCCAGGGCGTCGATTTTCGTTTCCGAGGGCCGGACGCAGAGCTTGCGGTTGCGGCCTACAGCGGCGCCCGAAAGCGCCCCTCCATACTCGGCGCATGAACAAGCAAGCCCTCCCTCACTCCCTGCACTGGCTGAGCCTGCTGGCCCTGGCCGCCGGCATGTCCGCGGCCTCGGCGCAGCAGATCACCGGCCCTGGCCTTGGCGCCAACCCGCAGCTGCCCGCGCCGGACAAGGGCGGCCTGCTGCCGACCGTCAACATCGCCCCCGCATTGGGGTGGAACGAGGGGCAGATGCCGGTTGCGCCCGAAGGCTTCAGGGTCACGGCGCTGGCCGCGGGGCTGGACCATCCGCGCTGGCTGCATGTGCTGCCCAACGGCGACGTGCTGGTCGCGGAGAGCAACAAGCCCGAGCCCGAGGAGGGCGCGAAGAACGTCCATGCCGATGGCTTGCGCGGCAAGGCCATGGGCATGGTGCAAAAGCGCGCGGGCGCAGGTACGCCCAGCGCCAACCGCATCACGCTGCTGCGCGACGCCGATGGCGACGGCGTGGCGGAAACGCGCAGCATCTTCCTGCAGAATCTGGTCTCGCCCTATGGCATGGCGCTGGTGGGCAAGCAGCTGTTCATCGCCAATGCCAACGCCATCGTGAAGGTGCCCTACGAGACCGGGCAGACCACGATTTCGGCCACGCCGGTGAGGGTGACGGATCTGCCGGCGGGCGCCAACCACCACTGGACCAAGAACATCATCGCCAACGCCGACGGCAGCAAGCTCTACGCGACCGTGGGCTCCAACAGCAACATCGGCGACAACGGCATGGCCGCGGAAGAGGGCCGCGCCGCGATCTGGGAGGTGGACGTCGCCAGCGGCGCCAAGCGCCTGTTCGCCAGCGGCCTGCGCAATCCCAACGGCCTGGGCTGGGAGCCGCAGTCCAAGACGCTGTGGACCGTGGTGAACGAGCGCGACGAACTGGGCAACGACCTGGTGCCCGACTATCTGACCTCGGTCAAGGACGGCGCCTTCTATGGCTGGCCCTGGGCCTACTGGGGCCAGCATGTGGACGAGCGTGTGAAGCCGGCCAATCCGGACATGGTTGCCAAGTCCATTGCGCCCGACTACGGCCTGGGCTCGCACGTGGCGCCCCTGGGCATGGCGTTTTCCGACAGGCGCATGCCCGCGCCCTATGCCGAGGGGGTCTTCATCGGCCAGCATGGCTCGTGGAACCGCAAGGAGCTCGTGGGCTACAACGTGGTGTTCGTGCCCTTTGCCTCGGGGCGTCCTTCGGGGCCGCCGGTGCAGTTCCTCGGCGGCTTTCTCAACGACGAAGGCAAGGCGCGTGGCCGACCGGCGGGCGTGGCGCTCGATGCCAAGGGCGCGCTGCTGGTGGCCGACGATGTGGGCAACACCATCTGGCGCGTGGTGCGCGCCAAGTGAAGCCCTAGCGCAGGCGCCAGGCCTGCAGGCGAAAATCGAGCCAGAGCGCAGCCAGTACCGCCGCGCCGAACACCCAGGCGCCGAGCGCACCCGCCATGCCGCCCGACAGCAGCGTGCCGATGGTGCAGCCCAGTCCGGTCATCGCACCCCAACCGAGCAGCGTACCACCGATGATGCCGCGCAGCGCGTCGCGCCCTGTAGGCCGGCGCGGGGTGAATTGCCGGCTGGCCAGGGAAGCGACAAAGGCGCCGCCCACCAGCCCCGCCAGCACCAGCGCATTGGGCGTGGCCCAGCTTTCCTGCGGCAAGGTGGCGCAGCCGGCAAAGCCATCGAGGCCATCGAGCCGCTCGGGCACCCAGCCGCGCTGCTGCAGCGCGCCGCGCACCTGGCTGCCCAGCGTGGCCGTGACGCCGAGCGGGCGCATGCGCACGATGGTGGCGACGCTGATCAGGCCGACCAGCGCGCCGCCCAGCGCATAGTTCCATCTTCCTGTCCACAGTGACTGCCACAGGCTGCGCAGATCGCGTGCTTTTTGCGGCTGCATTGCAGGCGCGCCCGCGGACCGGCGTTGGACATGGCGCTGCCAGATCCACGCACACCACAGGGCCAGCGCGCCCAGCTGCAAAGCCAGCGCGCCGCCATAGCCCAGGTGCTGCGGCAGCCAGACGACCGGGGCATCGGCCACCGCAGCGCTGTACAGCGGGTTCCAGGTGTGAAAGCCGATGGCAAAGCCCAGCCCGGTGCCCAGCAACGCAAATGGCGCCACGGCCGAGCCCTCTGCCAGCCGGTACCAATGCGCGCTGATGCATGATCCAGAGACTGCCATGCCGGCGCCGAAAGCCAGCCCGGCCAGCACCAGCACCCAGCTGACGGGACCAATATGCATCTCCGGCGGCAGCTGGCCGGCCTGCGGGTTGGCGACCCAGCTGCTTTGAACGACGGTCATGCCGACCACCCCGATCGCCAAGGCCAGCGCGATGGCCAGGATGCCGCGAGGGTCGTCGCGCTGCAGCCAGTCGCGCGCATGGCAGTAGAAGCAAAAGCGGGTGCGCTGGAGCACCACGCCCAGGGCAATGCCTATGGACAGGGCGAAGACCAGGGTGCGGCCGGTGGGGAGGGTTTGGGCATGTTGGGAGAGGAGCCAGAGTCCGGCCAGCACGAAGGCTGCGGCCAGGGGTTGCCAGGTGGTGGGGATCATTGAGAAGGGCATGGGGAAAGCTTGAGGCCAGGGAGTCCATGGTTCGAGCCTTCGACAGGCTCAGGAGCAGCACGAACGCAGGAGGGCGACGGGCTTATCGGAAACCCGTCTTTACCGGTCGCCCTGAACGTGTCGCAGGGTGTACGGCTCCTCGATCCGACAGTTGCAGGTCTGCATTGCTCAAGAACAGGCCGCCGATGTTTCGAACGGCCCGGCCTTGTCACGAACAGCAGATCTACTTCGCCGCCCAGACCGTGCCCGCCGGGTTATTGATCGGCACCCCCACCGCATTCCCATACTCCGTCCACGACCCGTCATAGTTCTTCACGTCGTACCCCAGGATCTTGGACAGCGCGAACCAGGTGTGGCTCGAGCGCTCGCCGATGCGGCAGTAGGTGATCACCGGCTTGCTGCCGTCGATGCCCACGCCCGCGTAGAGCTTGCGCAGCTCTTCCTTGGGCTTGAAGGTGCCATCTTCCTGCACCGCCTGGCCCCAGGGCACGTTCACGGCGCCCGGAATATGGCCTGCACGGATCGCAAGTTCAGGCACGCCGGCCGGGGCGAAGATCTTGCCCTGGTATTCGTCGCCCGAGCGGATGTCGATCAGCTTTGCCTGAGACTTGCCCTCGGCCACCGCCAGGGCGTCGCTCAGGCGCGCGCGCAGATCGAGATTGACCTTGCCCACGCGGTAGTTCGTCGCCGCGTACTCGGCCGCGCGGTTGTTCAACGGGCGGCTCTCGGCCTCCCACTTCTTGCGTCCGCCATCGAGCAGCTTGACGTTCTTGACGCCATAGATGTCGAACACCCATGCGCCCCAGGCGGCAAACCAGTTGTTGGTGTCGCCATAGAGCACCACCGTGGTGTCGTCCTTCACGCCGGCCCTGGACAGCAGCTTCTCGAACTCCTGCTTGCCGACGATGTCGCGGCGTAGCTTGTCGTTGAGGTCGTTGTGCCAGGAGAGATTCACCGCGCCCGGAATGTGAGCGCGCTCGTAGAGCCCGGGGTTGACGCTGACCTCGATGACACGGATATCGCCGCGATTGAGGTTCTGCGCCAGCCACTCGGTAGTGACCAGCGGGCCCGTGGCCGCGCCGCCGCTGGCGGTATTGCCCAGTGCCGCGCCGGCGAGTGTGGCCAGCAGCACCGTGCTGCCCAGACGGATGGCAAAGGCGTGCAGGCCGGATGCAGGAACGGTCGTCGTCATGAGGGTCCTTGAAGGGTGAGGGCAGAGCTGCCGGAAAGATTCTTCGCGCCGGCTTCATGTCCGGCGCTTGCCAGCGAATGTAGAAGCGCCGGTTGCCGCGCCCAAGTGAGTTTTTGAAGCATGGATATGCGGCGCGCGCATAGGTATGCGCCCGGCTGCCTGGCGCCGCAGCGCGACTTCATGCAACTTGCCTTTGCAGATCGAAAACCACGCTATAATTCGAGTCTACGGTGGCTGTAGCTCAGTTGGTAGAGTCCAGGATTGTGATTCCTGTTGTCGTGGGTTCGAGCCCCATCAGCCACCCCAGACAAGAAAAAGGCCCTTGAGAAATCAAGGGCCTTTTTTCGTTGGCGAATGCGTCATTCGCTCCAGGCGAAGCGCTCGGTACCGCTCTTGCGCAGCATCATCACGCGGTCTTTGCTGGCCTTGCAGATCCATTCCTGGCGCGAGCGCTCGAGTTCGGCGGAGTCGGCAAACAGTGCATTGGGAGTCAGCACTGCTGCGAGCGCGCAGTGCGGCGCCCGCACCGATTCGTAGCGGATCCACTCGATGGAGGCTTCGATGGCGGCCTGCGCCAGTTGCTGGGTGGCGCTGTAATCCGCAGGGTGTTTCCACAGGGCGGAGCATCGCACCCAGGGCTCGGCCATCAGGTCGATGGCGTGCCCGCGCACCGAGGCATGGTAGAAGGTATGTTCCGTCACCAGCTCGCCATCCGCCACCAGACCCGCGCTGTCCTGGATGAAGCGCATGCGCCAATAGGCGATTTCCGAGCATGCGCCTTCCAGCGTGGAGGCGCCGTACCAAAGGCCGCTGCGCTGGCCCGGCCTGAAGCGCGAGGCATGCGGCGGGAAATAGCGAAACGGGCTGAGCAGCAGGTAGTGCCTGGCGCCCGGCACGCCCGGCGGCTTGCTGCCTTCGAGCAGCAACTCCAGCAGTTCGTGTTCCTGCAGCGTATCCACCAGCTTGAGGGAAGCCGCGATGTATTGCGTCTCGACGCCGCGCCAGGCAGGCGCCATGCCCAGTTCGGCCGCGTGCTGCATGAGCCACGCCGGCTCCCAGGCCGGTGCGCTCATGTGGCGGCACGCATGCCATCCAGGTAGGCAAGCGTCCGGACCAGGCCGTCGGCCTTGCGAATCAACTGGTGGGGCTGGCCCAGCAGCGCCTGGTTGTAGCTGGTCATCCAGTTCCTGCGCTTGCGCTCGTCGCCTCCCGTCAATGGGTCCAACGACCGAAAAACACGGATCAGCATCAATGCCAGCTCGCCTTCCTTGGAAGTCGGGCTGATGGGCCTGCCATTGGCTTTGAGACGGGATACCGTGGCCTCGCTGATGCCGATCACCGCTGCCAGTTCCGCGTTGTTCAGGCCCAGCTGTTCGGCCGCGCGCAGTGTGGCTTTGGTCAAGACAACGGCGGCATCAGGGGTAGGCTTGAGTGCGGGAAGCATGGGCTTTCTCCTGCCCTGACGGTCCAGGGCTTGCGCGAATGATAACAAAGTCTCGGAAATAGCAGTCATTTGAAAGGAATGACTGCATATCTTGCATTTGATGCCAAGCGCTACTTCTTCTTCAACCACCGGTCCGTGATCTCGCTGGCCTTCTTTTCCGTGCGCCGGTTGATTTCCGCGATTTCCTGCGGGCTGCGCGCGGCGGTCTGGCAGCGTTCGGCAACGCGGGGAAAGCGCTGGCGGCATTGCTGGGCCTGCTGCCTGGCCTTGTCCCAGCCCTCGGTTTCGCCATAGAACTTCACCGCATAGGGCATGCTCTCCTCGGCCTGCGCGAATTGCTGCATGCCGCGCTCGAGCACCCGCTTGGCGGCATCGCGCTGGCCGCTCTCCTTCAGGCGTGTGCTGCGTTCGGTGTAGAGCGCCCAGGCGCGGTCCGTGTCGGAGGCGAAGTTGGCCTCGAACAGGCTGCCCAGGTCGCGCGGCAGGCCGCGCACGGCGCCGGGCTGGGCGTGGGCGGCGGTATAGAGCGCGAACAGCGGCACGGCGTGGGTGGCGGTGGGCCCGGAAGCCGCCTGGCGCGCGAGCGCCACGGCACCTGGCGACTGGGGCGCCTCCATCGCCTGGTACGCGGCCTGGTAGTTCTTCAGGATGGCCTGGGTGCGCTTTTGCGCCAAGGCCGACTGCAGCGGGGCCTGGGCCGGTGTGCGCTCCTCGGCAATGGCCGGGTATTGATCGGCAAGCTCGGCCAGGATGTCCTGGCGCTTGACGGTATCGGGGTGGGAGCTGGTGAACTTGCCCAGCCAGCGGCCCAGATCGAAGCTGGCCTGGCTCACGCCGACGTTGAGCCCGGCCTGCAGATTGGCGCTGGCATCGTTGAGCGCCGCCGAGACCGCATTGTTGCTCTTGGGCGCCTCGCGCGCGACGCGCTCGCGGGTGCTGGCCTGGATCGCCTGCTTCAGCGCCTCCTGCTTTTGCAGCTCCAGCGCCTCGTTTTGCTGCTCCCAGCCGCCCAGCCGTTCGAGAAAGGCCTTGGTGCCATGCTCGTAGCTGTAGCCCAGCCGATGCGTGATGTGCAGCGCGAAGCGGTCGGCCGCGCTTTCCTGCGTCTGGCCATACAGCGCCGTGGTCAGCGTCTTGCCCAACGCGTACGAGGCCTGCAGCGTGTCGACCTGGTTCCAGCCCTGGGCCTGCGCGGTCTTGTAGGCAATGCCCAGGCCCAGCGAGGCAAAGCCGGCGGCCGTGTCGGCGCTGGCGATCGCGCCCTCGAGGCTGTGATAGTGCAGATAGACATGGCCGAACTCATGCGCCAGCAGCGCCACCAGTTCGTCCTCACTCTGCACCGATTGCAGCCAGGGCAGCGAGACATAGATGTTGCCGGCGCCGGTGGCGTAGGCGCTGAGCGAGGACTGCGCCAGCAGGTGCACCTCGCCGGGCCACTCGGGCACCAGCGCCGCGGCCTTGATGCGCGCCAGCAGGCCGTTGAGATAGCGCTGGGCCTCGGGCGCGTGCACCAGGCCGAAGCCACGCGCGCGCTGGTTCATCACGTCCTGGGCGGGATCGGGCCAGGCGCGGGCCTCGGGTGCGGGCAGGGGATCGAGCGGGCTGGCGGGTTTTTGCGCCAGGCCGGAGACGCCGGGCAGCTGGCTCAAAGCCGGCGGCATGGTTTCGCAGCCGGCGAGCAGCGCGGCCAGCAAGGCAAGGGGCCAGAGACGGCGGCGGGCATCACTTGCAGGCATTCTGTCCCACTCCGGGCGTGGCGATGGTGGGCTGGCTGTCCACGCGCTGGGTGGCGCAGCCGCCCTCGGCGCCGCGCAGGATGCGCACCTGCACGCCCTTGATCCAATGGTCCTGGCCGCCGACCGCCACGCGGTGGAAGCTGTTCTTCGATTCCTGGATCGTCAGCGGCAGGCCCAGTTCGGCCACCGCTGCCTGGCGCACCGGGGCCGCTGCGCCCGCGGAGGCAAACAGATCGACCGCCGCACGGCTGCTGGGGCTCGGCGCGACGATGCGGTCCTGAGCCTGCGCGCCGCAGGCGGCCACGGCCAGGCTGGCGGCAAGGAAGAAGGAAAGTTTCATTCACGGTCTCCAGTGGATTGAGGGGATGCGTTGTCGGGGCCCAGCAGCAGCCAGCGCAGGTGGGCCAGGTAGCCCAGGCCTTCGGCCACCAGCGTCATGCCGACGAGTTCCACGACCGGCAGCATGCCGATGCGCGAGAAATGCTGCAGCAGGGAAATCAGCGCCATGGCGGCAATCGCCTTGAGCGTGATGGCGCAGATCCAGCCCAGCACGGCCAGCGCGCACCAGGCCAGGCGCTGGCGCAGCGTCGAGGGTTCCTCCAGCGACAAGGCCAGGGCCGACCAGCGCTGCTGCCAGCGCGCAGTGCCCTGCCAGCGCCGGCGCAGCCGCGCGCGCGCCAGGTTCCAGCCCAGGTGCACGATGAACACCGCGGCCACGGCGGCCAGGCCCGGCAGCAGCAGGCCCCGGGGCGGCGGCATGCTCCATTCGGCGCTTTGCTTGTAGTCGTTGCCGTAGGTGAGGAAGTTGTCCAGCGCCATCGCATGCATGTGCACGCCGGCGATCCGGCCGTGCACCGGCGACTGCGCGAAGTCGTTGTATCCGCGGACCTGCGCGCCCACGAACAGGTACTTGCCCGAAACCTGCGCGGCCAGCGCCGATTCGTCCAGCTGCTCCACGTCGCTGAAGCTCAGCGTGCGGTGGTAGGGGCACAGCGGGCCCGCAGGCTCGTCCTCCCAGAGCTGGCGCAGCGCGCCGGGCACCAGGCTGGACCAGCGGCGTTCGCCGGGAAGGCAGTGGCGCGGGCCCGGCATGACCGCGGGCGCGGAGTTGTGCCCCCACACCAGCGCCATCGGCTGCGGATGCGCATCGCGCGCGATGGCGCCGACGTCCTCGGCCATGGCCAGCGCCGCGCTGCGGTAGGCGGGGTGCTTGGCCGGGTCCGGCGACGGACCCTCGACCCACTCGCTGCCGTTGAAATGCCGCTGCATCTGATAGCTCCACGCCACGGCATCGAGCGGATCGGGCACATAGTCCACGCCCACCAGCGTGTAGCAGCGGCCGGGCCCCTGGCTGGCCTGCATCAGCTCCGGCCGGATCGCCAGCCCGCCGCTTGCGGCATCGGCCAGCCCCGCCAGGAATACCGGGATGCCGCGCTCGCGCTGTATGGCGCAGAGCCGGTCGCGCAGCGCGGTCCAGCTCGGATCGGGGCGCTCCTGGCCAAAGGTGATGTCGATCATCAGCGCCTTCGGCGGCGGGCCGGGCAGGTCGACCAGGCGGCCCAGCCAGTCGGCATGCTCCTGGTAGCTTATGGGCCAGGCCGTGCCCAGGCCGTTCAGGAAGCGCTGGTCATAGAGAACGACGGTGATGTCATCGCGCGCCTGGCCGGGATAGGCCAGCTGCGCCGATACCGGCGCCTGGGCACGCGCCATGAAACGCGTGACGGCCATGCCCTGGGCGTTGATCTTGTCGCCCAGCCAGAGCATGCCAAAGGACACTGCCGCCAGCAGCACGAACCCCAGCAGCAGCGCCGCTGGGCCCGGAAGGTGCCAGCTTCCGCGGTCTGCGCCCAGCGCCAGCGCGTCGCGGACCATGGCGCCGTGCTTCGGGGAACGGGAGCGGGCGGGGGAGGGCAAACTGGACATGAGGCAAAGCGCGGCAAAATTCACCGGCCCCACAGGGGCCCGGCGAGACAGGCCCCAACCCATGGAGGTGCGGACCCAATGCGTGGTGGTATTGATACAAAAGTATCATAGCGAAACATCCGCCCCGGACGGAATGATTTCGCGCGTGGCGATGCTTCAAATGGGCGCCAGCGGCCGCGGCCCGCCAGGTGCAGCCACCGCAAGCGGCGCGCGCCGATGCGCCAGCGCGCGCTGGAACAGCGCCATGAAGCGCGGCGCGACCTTGGAGATATGGAATTGCCGCCCGGTCTCCTGCGCGGCCTGGCTGTAGCGCGCGCGGCGCACGGGGTCGGCGCGCAGCGCCTGGATGGCTTCGATCCAGGCATCGTCGTTGTCGGGCAGCAGCAGCCCGTTGACATCGTTTTGCACCAGCTCGGGCGTGAAGCCCCAGTTGGAGCCGATGACGCAGCCGCCGCGCGCAAGGATCTCCATCAGCCCCCAGTTGGCAACGCCATAGCGCAGCGGGTAGAGGAACAGGTCCACGCCGGCCAGCATCTCGGAAAACTCCGCGTAGGGCAGGCGCCCCGGAAATTCGACCACCTGCGCGCCTGGATAGACCTGCAGCAGATGGTCGCGAAAGCTCGCCACCTTGCCGCCGTAGCGGCGCTCGACCCACTGTTGCTCGTAGCCGTAGGTGGCGGCCGTGGGATCGCCGATGGCCAGGAAGCGCGTATTGCCGGCATGGCCCTCGCGCACCATGCGGTCCACCAGGCGCATATAGGTCTCGAAGCCCTTGGCGCTGGAGAGATCGCGCGCCGAGAACGCGATGGTGAAGGGCCGGTCGGGGTCCTGGGCCGCGGCAGTGCCGCGCAGCGGCGGCTGGATGTCGAAGCCCTCGAACTGCACCGCGATGCGCTCCTGCAGCAGCGGCGGAAACATGGAGCGCGCATGGGCGCTGGGCACGATGGTGAGGTCGCTGCACAGCACCTGGTGAAAGTGCAGCATCTCGGTGTTGCGGTCGGCCAGGCGCTGCGCCTCGTCGGGCGGGTAGAGCGCGTCGTTGCCGTGCGCGCGGTAGCTGGGGAACTCGATGTAGCTGACGATGGCCGCGTCGAGCTCCTCGTAGAGCCAGTTGGGCGCGCCCCACAGCGAGTGCGCCACCACGATGTCGATGGGCCGGCCCTGCGCCTTCTCGAAATCCCTGAGCGCCTTGAGCACGCCGCGGCAGATGCGCGCCGAGCGCTCGACCTTGCTCGAGTAGTAATAGCTCTGCGGGCCGACGATCTTGCCGTCGGGCTGGAAGGACAGCAGATGGTCGCAGTCCTTTTCATGGCTGGCCTTGTGGCCCGGCGTGGTCATGAACCAGCTGTCGGCCAGGCCGGTGGCGCGCAGGTGGCTGCACAGCAGGCTGTACTGGCTGGGATACACGGCGCCGACGAAAACAATCAGGGGTTTTTGCATGGTGGGAACTCGGGATACGGCATCAGAAGGGGCCGGCGGCGGCCCTGTCATTTCCAGCTTCGTCTTCGGTCTCGTTGGGCAGATACACCAGCGGCACCTCGGGCTCGCCATCGCTGATCTGGTACTTGCGCATCTTCTCCCACAGCACCTTGCGGCTGATGCCCAGCTGCTGCGCCGTGTTCTGGCGCTTCCAGTCGTTGGCGCCGAGCGCGGCGATGATGCGGTTGCGCTCCTCCAGGTCCCAATTGGCGCGGCTGGCTGGCTCGCCGCCGCCCGCGGGCAGCGGCACGGTGGTGGCAGACAGGCTCTGCGCCTGGCGCAGGATGCGCTCGGTGGCGCCGCCGCCCAGCCAGTCGCGGGTCTGGCGCGCGGCCACGCCGATGCGCTCGGCCAGGTTGCGCAGCTCGCGCACGTTGCCCGGGAAGTACATCTGCGCCACCGCGTCGAGAATGAAGAAGGGCGGCTCGCCCAGCTGGGCCAGCATCTCGTCGCCGATCACCTTGTGCAGGATGCTGGCGAAGATCGCCAGCTTGTCGGCCTCGCCGCGCTCCTCCAGGCTGGGCACCTGCAGCTCGACCACGGCCAGGCGGAAGAACAGGTCGGCGCGAAAGCGCCCGGCCTGCACCTGCTCGCGCAGCGGCTTGTTGGTGGCCGCGACCAGCCGGAAGTCCAGGCGCACCGGCGTGGCCGAGCCCAGGCGCGTGACGGTGCGCTCCTCCAGCACGCGCAGCAGCTTGACCTGCTGGTACAGCGGCAGGTCGGCGATCTCGTCGAGGAACAGCGTGCCGCCGCTGGCCTGCTCGAAAAAGCCCTTGTGCGCGGTCACGGCGCCGGTGAACGAGCCCTTGGCGTGGCCGAAGAACAGCGACTCGAACAGGCCATCGGGGATCGCACCGCAGTTCACCACGACAAACGGGCCCTGGCCGTAGTGCGTGTTGCGCACGTGCAGCCGCTCGGCGATGCGCTCCTTGCCGGTGCCGGTCTCGCCGCTGATCAGCACGCTGTGCTCGCAGTCGGCGAAGGTGTCGACGTCATTGAGCAGGCTCAGCATGCAGGGCGCGACGGCGATGATGTCGTCCGAGCGCTGGGGCTGGCTGTGCGCGCTCTGCAGGCGCTGCAGGATGCGCGCGAGCATGGCGCGCAGCTCGGCGCCGGTGAAGTCGAAGGGCAGCACATGCGAGTATTCGGTGGCGTAGCTGCCGGCCGTCGCGCCGCGCAGGTTGGAGCTGACCCAGAGCACCGGCATGCCGCCAAACGAGCCCTCGATGTGATGCCGGCTGTAGCGCGCGCCCTCGAGCACCGAGACGCTGACGATGGAGATCGCGTTGTGGCTCAGCGCCGCCGACGGCGGCGGGTTCATCCCGTCGGCGCGCACGACCTCCACATCCATGCTGAGCATGCAGCGCTCGACCCGCTCCGCGATATCGGCTTGGCCTTCCCAGACGTAGATGACCAAATCGTTCTGATTCACTATGGTTTTCCTCGCATTGCTTCAAAACACCAGCTCGGCGGTGTTGCAGTTGATATCGAGCGCCCTGACTTCGCTGCGGCCCAGCTCCAGCCCCAGCACCTGGTCCAGCAGGGGCGACAGGATGGCCCGGCCGACGCCGTTGAGCAGCGCCTTGAGCGGATCGAGGACCGGCTTGAGCAGCACGCACAGCGCGCCGTTGCAGGTGACGCTCGCCGAGGCCGTGTTCTTCAGCGAATCGACCAGCGCGTTGGCATCGGTCAGGTTCACCTGGGTGTGGTGCTGCTTGAGCAGGTTGTTCAGGTTCGCCAGCACGCAGCTGTTCCAGGCCAGCAGCGAGCTCAGCAGGCCGGCGCAGCTGGTGTAGCCATTGCCCAGGGTGCTCACGCCGACCAGGTCCAGCACGCCGTAGGTGGTGCTGGTGTAGGCCTTGAAGGCCTGCGAGAAAGTGCCGCTGCTCCATTCCGCAGGGGCGCAGATGACCAGCAGGCAGCTTCTGGGGATGGCATTGGCGAAGCTGAAATCGCTGGTCACGAGCCTGGCCAGGTAGCCGTCGGCGCCGGCGCTGCCGCGGCCATGCAGCAGCAGGTCGATGGCGGGATCGATGCGGTAGAAGCCGCCCGACTTGCTTTCCTCCAGATAGAGTTTGGCGAGCGCCTCGATCTGCGCGTCTCGGGTGGCCGTGGCCGAGCCTTCGGTGCTCATGCCTTGCCAGCCGGAATGCAGGATCGGTGGCGAAAACAGGCCGCCCAGCAGCTGGAAGATGGCATCTGCGAGCGAATCCAGCAGGTTGCCCGGCAGCAGCGGATTGCCGGGCGTGCCCAGCGCGTCGGTCCATTGCGACTCGCCCTTGGCGATGCCTTCGAGCTGCTGCCGCGAGGCCAGCGCGTCGACGCTGATGGGGCCGCGCACATCGAGCGACAGCGGGGTCTTGATCAGCAGGTTGTCCGGGTGCGCGGCGCCCAGCTCCGGGTAGCCGATGGTGATGCCGGCGATGCGCGAGGCCACGTCCATATCGAGCGTGGGCGGGTGGGCGCGGCAGTTCACGCCGTTGTCTTCCAGCAGCGTGCCGGTGGCGCTGACCCCCTCGACCCGGATCGGCAGGCGGATGCGCACGCCCAGCAGGTCCAGCAGATTGCCCAGCAGCGGCAGGCCCCTGGAGTCGATGTCGAGGTCCAGCCGCACCTGCGCGCTGTGGCCCGTGGTGCCCGGCGGGCCGACGGCGATGGTCGGCGGCTCGACCACCGTGAGGCCCAGCTTCACGCTGCCCAGCAGCGAGGTGTCCTGGATCTGCAGCGCATGGCCCTGCGCCGCGAGCATGATCGCGGTGTTGAGCACCGCGCCCAGGTTCACCTGCGCATCGAGCGCCGCCAGATTCGGCGAAGTGCTCTGTCCCAGCGACAGGAAGGTGAAGATGCCATGCGTGCCGGCGCTGGAATCCCCCAGCAGCGGGACCGTCGTGTCCAGCAGCCGCACGCCCTCGATGCGCAGCTCCCTGATGATGTCGATGGAGGCGCGCACGCCGGCCTCGAGCGTGTGGTCGGAAAGCACCGCCAGCGAGGCCTCGAGGATCTGCA
Source organism: Comamonas endophytica (assembly GCF_023634805.2). Lineage (NCBI taxonomy): Bacteria > Pseudomonadati > Pseudomonadota > Betaproteobacteria > Burkholderiales > Comamonadaceae > Comamonas > Comamonas endophytica. The sequence goes on along the minus strand of NZ_CP106881.1, from coordinate 316,653 downwards.
GCAGGGTGAGGCTGTTGAGATCGGCCAGCTGCTGCGCCGTGAGCACGGCCAGGCCCTCGATGCCCAGATCCACGCCCAGCGCCTCGAGCAGGCCCGCAGGCGTGATGCGCGCATTGGCCAGCCCTTCGGAATCGAGCAGCGTGAGCTGGCCCACATCGAGCCCGATCAGCGTCAGCAGCCGGCCCAGCGCTGCATCGGGCTGCAGGTTCAGCAGCTGCGCGCCGACCTGGAACGCGCTGGCCGGGTCGGTGCGCTGGGCAATGGCCTCGGCACGCACGCGGCGGCTCCAGGGCCCGGGAACGAAGCGCGGCGACTCGCCTTCGAGCACCACCTGCGCGGCATTGATGCGTTCGCCACCGGCCAGGAAATGGCGCGGCCCGGGATGCCTGGCGGCATTCCATTCGCCGCAGCGCACGGCTTCGGCAGCCAGGTGCGGGCCGGAGGCGATGGGCGCCGGCCAGTTGCTCACCACGCTGCGCAGCCCGGCGGCCTCGCAGGCCGCCGTGTCGTTGGCGCCGCTGCCCTGGACCGCCTCGATGGCCGCGAGGTCGGCAATGCGCTGCAGGTCGCGCTTGGCATAGAAGGAATAGCCCAGATCGACGATGCCCAGGATCAGCAGCGTGACGGAGAGAAACAGCGCCAGCTGCACCATCAGGCTGCCGCGCTGGCGCCTGGCGCGCACATGTCGGGACATCATGCGGGGTCCTCCATTTCGCTGGCGCTGATGAAGCTGCGCGCGCGCAGCATCTCGGGCTCGATGAAGTTCAGCCCGCCCGCCGTGCCCAGCAGGGCCGGACGCGCGTAGGCCGCCTCCAGCGTCCAATGCCCGGTGCCCGTGGGCTGCAGCGTCACCGTGAGCCGGCCATCGACTTCGCTGCCCCCTCGCAGGTGGTGGCGCAGGGTAGCGCGGATGGAGCGCTGCGCCAGCTCGGTGGCGCGCGCCAGCATCTGGGCATCCGTGGGCCGGCTGCCGTCGGGCATGGGCAGGCGCGGGCGGTCGAGCAGGCGCGAGACCTGGCGCGCGCCGTCGCCGGTGGCGCGGACCAGCACCTGCTGGGTCTGCAGCACTTCCCAGAACGCCGCCAGGCCCAGCAGCATCGGCAGCATGACGAACAGCGCCAGCAGTGCGAGCTCGAGCGCCGCGATCCCGCGTTGCAGGCAGCGGGGCGGGGAAGGGGCAAGGCGGCGGGCCGGCATCTCAGAAACCCTTCTGGTCGACCAGCAGCTGTGCCTGCGCCTGCAGATCGGGCAGGCCCAGCTCCAGCAGGCCCAGCGTCAGCGAGGGCGTGAACGGGTGCCGGGCATAGGGCAGCGTCAGGCGCAGCTGCAGCATGCAGGGGGCATTGCGGTCGATATCGCATTCCATGGCCTCTGCGGCCATGCTGGCGGTGCAGCTGGCTTCGTCGCCCAGCCGGCAGACCATGAAGCTGAAGTTGTCGCCGTCGTCGATGCTGGCGCGCAGCTCGCCCGGCAGCCAGGCCAGATGGCCTTGCACGACTTCCAGCGCGCGCGCGCGGCGCGTCTCGCGGCTGTCCTGGAACTGCAGCGCGGCGCGCGCTCCATCCTCGGCTGCCCATTGCATCGACTCGCGCACCAGGAAGCCCAGGCCGAAACCGACGATCGCATACAGCAGCATGAAGAACACGACGAACACCAGCGCCCACTCCAGCGCGTAGACGCCGCGCTGGCGGCACGGCGCGGCGGTGGAGCGAAAGGAGCGTGGCGTGCGCAGCATGGCCGTATGCCTACTTCTGCAGGTCCAGCCCGGTGTTGTACTGCGCGGGAATCTCGGTCTCGAAGCTCTTCAGGTAGCGCTGGTAGCTGCGGCTGGCCTGATCGCCATCGATGGGGCGCGGATGGGTGCCGCGGGAGGCGCGCTGCAGCGCCCACAGCGCCTCGGTGGCCGTGCCGATCCCGATCTCGCGCGGGGCAGTGCGCGCCGCCGGCGCGGCGTCGGCCCTGGCGGGCATTGCCGCGGCAGGAGTGGTCTCGACCAATGCGACGTTCCCGCGCGCATCGGCATGGGCCGTGCCGATCAGCGCCAGGCCCAGCAGGGCGGGGGCCAGAAGCCGCCAACGGCCAGGGGATGGAAAGCGCGTTTGCATGAAAATCTCCTCAAGGCAGGGTGGAGCGCGGCTGATGCTGACTGGTCACCAGTGCCTGCTGGCGGGCGTTCACCGCCTGCTCGACGGCGGCAAGCCGCACCTGCAGGGCCTGCAGCGAGGTGTCGTCGATCAGCGGCGAGGCATTTGCCGCCGGTGGCTGTCGCAGGCGCTGCAGCAGCTGCGCGGCCTGCTCGCGCGCGCCGCTGGCGAGCCAGTAGAGCGCCAGGTTCAGCTGCACGCGCGCATTGGCTGGCGCCAGCTGCGCGGCCTGCAGCATGGGCAGCGCCGCGGCATCGAGCCGGCCGTCGAGCATGTGGGTGTAGGCCAGATCGGCCAGCAGGTCGGCGTCGATCGGGTCGAGCCGGCGCGCGTGCTCGAGCTGCTCCACCGCCGGCGCATAGCGCTGCTGGCTGGCAAACAGCAGTCCCAGCCCGCGGTGGGCACGCGCCTGCACCTGCGGGTCGGCTTCGCCCAGCAGCGCGCGGTAGGCCGTCTCGGCAGGCTGCGCCTGGCCGGTGTTGCGCAGCGCATCGGCGCGCCGCAGGCGGATCTGCGCGTTGCTGCCGTACTGGCGCTCGAAGGCGTCGGCATGCGCCAGCGAGGCATACCACTGGTTGGCCCGCTGCATCTGCGCGATCAGGTTCAGGTAGGTCTGCTGCGGATCGATCTGCGTCAGCCGCTCGGCTTGTTCCAGCTGCTGCTGCGCCTGCTGCGCCGTGCCGGGTTCCGGCGCGGCGCCATAGCCCTGCGGCGGCTTGGCGGCGCAGCCCGCGAGAAGCCAGGCCGCGGCGGCCAGCGCCAGCGCGCTGCTGCTGCGCCAGGGGCGTGGATGGCGTGCTTCGGCAAACATCTTCTATCTCCCTCCAATCGATGACAGCGAGCGGATCACCGCCGTGAAGCCCGGGCCGGCGGTGATGACCAGCAGCGCGGGCAGCAGGGTCAGCACCATGACGCCGGTCATCTTCACCGTGATGACGCCGATGCGCTGCTTGAAATCCGCCTGGCGCTTCTCGCGCAGGCGCAGGCTGAATTCCCTGAGCGGCTCCTGCACCGCGCCGCCATGCCGGTCGACCTGCACCAGCAGGTTGACGACGGCGCTCAGGTCGTCGTCCGCGCCCAGGTGCGCCAGGCGCTGCAGCGATTGCTCGCGCGTGCGGCCGCTGCCGTAGAGCCGGTTGGCCAGCGCCAGCTCGGCGCCGATCACGCGCAGCACGCTGTTGAATTCCGCGGCCAGGATCTGCAGGCTCTGGTCGATGCTCAGTCCCACGCCCTGCAGCAGCCGCAGCAGGTCCACGAACAGCGGCAGCTCCTCCACCACCTCGCGCCGCCGGCGCGTGGCGCGCGAGCGCAGCAGCCACTTGGGCAGCATCAGGCCGCAGCCGAAGGCCAGGAATCCCAGCAGCAACGCGCGCTGGCCGGTCGGCTGCAGCAGCAGCAGCGCCAGCATCGGCAGCAGCAGCGCCAGCACCACGCGGGCCATGACATAGAACAGCCCGCCGCGCGCGATCTCCAGGCCGGCCAGCTCCATCAGCTTGCGGTCCTCGTCGGCAAACAGCGCCCGTGCCAGGCCCGAATCCAGCCAGGCCGGCGGCTTGAGGCTGTCGGCCACCGACTGCGCCAGCGCCGCCTCGGCCTTGCCGCCGCCCTCGCCAGCAGGTGGCGCTGCCCCCGGCATGGGAAAGGGCGCGATCACCGCCGTGTCCGCCTCGCGCGCATGCAGCATCTCGTCCACGCGCGCCTCGGCCCGCGCCGAGCGGCGCAGCTGCCAGGCCAGCGCCGCGCCCAGCAGCAGCAGCCCGAGCGCGGCCAGCACCAGGCTGGCGATCCACAGGGGCCGGGCGGTCATGGCTGATCCTCGTGCAGCGGGTGCATGCGCGTCACCTCAGGCGCGCGAGGCGGTAGAGCAGCAGCGAGCCGCACACCTGCAGCCCGGCGGCCATGAACACCATCTGCCGGCCCGCGCTGTCGTGCCACATGCGCAGGAAGTAGCCCTCGTTGAGCAGCATGATCATCGCGCCCACCACGACCGGCAGCAGTGCCAGTATCCAGGCCGACATGCGCACTTCCGCCGACATCGCATGCAGCTCGCGTTCGGCGGACTGCCGATCGCGGATGTAGCTGGAGACGCGCTCGAGCACCATGTCAGCGCGCCCGCCGTAGCGCGTGCTCATGCGGAACACCGCCGCCAGCAGGCCGAATTCCGCCAGCCCCCAGGTGCGCTCGAGCTGCGCCATGGCCTGGCCCAGGTCGGGCGAGACGTTCAGCCCGGCCGAGGCCTGCTGCAGCGCGCCGCCCAGCGGCTGGGGCACGTTGGCGCTGGCGAACTGGAACGCCGCGGGCAGCGAGTTGCCTATGGACAGCAGCCGCACCAGGTTGTCGAGGAAACCCGGCAATTGGCCCAGGATGCGGGCGCGGCGCCGGCTCAGGCGCAACCAGATACCGAAGCTGCCCAGCGGCAGACACAGCGCCAGCGTCAGCGCGCCGGCCAGCGCGCCGCCCTGCAGCGCCGCGCCCAGCGCCAGCGCCAGCGCTGCCACTGCCAGCAGCCCCAGCGTGCGCGGCGCCATGCCCCAGGCCTTCCAGCGCAGCCGGTCCTTGAGCCGGCGCAGCATCTCCGAGCGGCCCTGGGGCCGCGCGGCCAGCGTCGGCGCGGCCGGCATTCCAGGCAGGCCTGGCGGCGCTGCGGCCTGCCATTCCCGCCGGATCTCCAGGCTGCGCTGCAGCGTGCTCTCGATGGCTTGCTGCGCCTTGCGGCGCCTTGCGCTGGCAAAAAGCCACAGCGCCAGCGCCAGCAGGCCGCTGGCCAGCGCGAACAGCAGCAGCACCGCAGGGGCCATTGCGCTCATCGCGCGCCTCCCGGCTGTGCCTGCTGCTGCGAGCGCCACCAGCTCAACAGCTTGGGTGAATGCGGCGAGATACCCATCGACACCCAGTGGTCGATCTCCTGCCCGTCGGCGCCGATCTGCGGCTCGTAGCGGTAGAGCTCCTGCATGGAAACGACGCTGTCCGACATGCCGGTGACCTCGGTGAGCGACAGGAGGCGGCGGCGGCCGTTGGACAGGCGCCCGATCTGCACGATGAAGTCCACCGCATTGGCGATCTGGCGCCGCAGGCTGGCCTCGCTGCCCTGGAAACCGGCGAACCCGGCCAGCATCTCGGCGCGGTACAGGCATTCGCGCGGGGAGCTCGCGTGGATGGTGCCCATCGAGCCGTCATGGCCGGTGTTCATGGCCTGCAGCAGGTCGAGCACCTCGCCGCTGCGCACCTCGCCGACGATGATGCGGTCGGGGCGCATGCGCAGGCTGTTGACCAGCAGGTCGCGGATGCTCACATGGCCCGTGCCGTCGAAGCCGCCGGGGCGGCTCTCCAGCCGCACCACATGGCTGTGGTTGAGCGACAGCTCCGCCGTGTCCTCGATGGTGACGATGCGCTCGCGGCTGGGGATGAAGGTGGCGAGGGCGTTGAGCAGCGAGGTCTTGCCCGAGCTGGTGCCGCCGCTGACGAGGATGTTGCAGCGTGCCTGCACCGCCATCTCCAGGATGCGGCAGATGTCGGCGCTGAAGGTGCCCAGCCCGACCAGCTCCTGCGGCGTCAGCGGGTCCTTGCGGAACTTGCGTATCGACACCGAGGGCCCGTCGATGGACAGCGGCGCGATGATGACATTGATGCGCCCGCCATCGGGCAGCCGCGCATCGACCATCGGACTCGATTCGTCCAGGCGCCGGCCCAGCGGCGCCAGGATGCGCCGCACGATACGCAGCACGTGTTCGTCGTCCTTGAAATGCGAGGTCTCGCGCGTGAGCATGCCGCCGCGCGACACATAGACCTCCTGGTAGCCGTTGATCAGGATGTCCTCGACGGCCGGGTCGTCGAGCAGCGTCTGCACCGGCCCCAGGCCCGTGAGCTCGCGCGTCAGCGCATTCGCCACCTGCAGCGCTTCCTGCTCGTTCACCGGCACGGCGTGCAGCCGGATATAGCTGTCGAGCTCGAGCGCGACGAACTGCGCGATGGCCGCGCGCGACCAGCGGCCGAACTCGGCACCCAGCTCCTCGATGCGGCTGAGCAGGTGCTCGTAGGCGTTGTTCTTGAGGTCGGCGAACAGCGCGCTGCTCTCGAATTCGGCAGCGCCGGCGTGCGCGGCGGGAGGGTAGGCCGGGGTCATCATGGGGCGTGGTTTCGCAGGCGTTGCAACAGGCGCGCCAGCGGGGTTGCGGAGGCAGCCCGGGGCTGCGCCGTTTCCGGGTGGTGGTCGGCCAGCAGGTGGTCCACCAGCTGGGCCACTGCCTGCACATAGGGCTCGCGCCGGCGCTGGGCGGGAAACAGCAGGCCCTGGTTGACGACCTCGGCCAGCTCGCGCCGGCGTTCGGGCAGCTGTGCCAGCAGCGGCAGCTGCAGCTGGCGCGCGATCTGCTGCGCGCTCAGTTCCAGGCGCCGGTCGTGGCGCCCGACGATCAGCCGCAGCCGCTCGCGCGGCACCGCAAGCTGCTGCAATTGCTGCAGCAGCTCGGCGGTGCCGACCACGCTGGCCACGCTCTGGTCGCAGACCACCCAGATCTCGCTGGCGCTGGGCAGCACGTCCTTGAGCATCTGCGGAGACTGGCATGCGCCCAGGTCCAGCACGATGTGGCGGAAGTAGTGGCCGAGCCGGTTGAGCAGCGCCTGCACCTCGCTGGACGGACAGTCGTGCGGCGCGCGCGCCAGCGTCAGCAGGCGCAGGCCGCTGGCGTGGCGCGCGATGGCGCTCTGGGCCATGCGGCGGTCCAGCCGGCGCTGCTGGTGCACGGCATCGGCGAAACCGAACTCGCCGGGAGTGTCGAGATAGATGGCGCAGTCGCCGCCGGGGTGGCCCAGCTCGATCAGCAGGCTGGCCAGCGCTTCCTGCGTGACGCCCTTGGCATCGGTGGACAGCGCGTCGCCCGCCGGATGCGCCGGCTGCTGCAACCGTGCCTGCAGATGCGTGCCCAGGTGCGCGGCCAGCAGGCTGCAGCCCAGGCCCGCGCGCGCCGAGATGATGGCGGTCTGCGGTGCGCGCGAGATGTGCAGGCCGGCGGATGGCGGGCTGGACAGGAGGTGGCGCACCACCTGCTGCGCGGTGTCGACGGAGCCGTCGATGTCGAGAAAATCCTGCACGCCGGTGCGCAGCGCCGCCAGCACGCACTGCGCGTGGCGCGTGCGCCCGATGGCCAGCCGCGGGATCTGCGGGTAGTGCTGCTGCAACTGGGCCGACAGGGCCACCGCGGCATCGATGCAGCAGGGATCGAACTGGATCAGCACGGCATAGGGCTGATGGTCTAGCACCAGGTCGGTCACCGCCTCCTGGAAGCGCGCGAGGTACAGCGACGAGCCCTTCATCACATGCTGCATCCAGGTATGGATCAGCGCGCCTTCGGAGAACCCCGCATGCACCAGCAGCAGCGGCACCCTCAGCCCGGAGAGGTCGGAGCCGGAGTCGGCGGCCGGCGGCGCCGGGGCCTCCCCGGCATGGGCCGCCCCGGCATGGGCCGCCCCACCGTACAGCGGCGCGGATGCGGGGAGGTCCGGCGGCGGTTTGCCCAGGGGCGCGACCTGCGGCAAGGAGGCGGGCGCACGTGCGGCCAGCAGGTCTTCAAGCGAGGGCGTGGCGGTCCTGTCGGCCGGCGTAGGCGAAACGAAGGGTTCTTTGCTCATGGCATCAGTACGAGAAACCCGGCAGTGCGGAGTGGGTGTAGGGGGCGCCGACCACATACGGCGCCCAGACCTGCGAGGCGTTGCGCGTTTGCTCGCGCGCGCCGGGCAGCAGGGCCTCAAGGGGGGTGTTGGCGGGCAGCGGGTGCACCAGTCGTGGCGTGACGATGATGAGCAGCTCGGTCTCTTCCTGCGAGTAGTTCAGGTTCTTGAAGAAGGTGCCCAGCACGGGCAGGTCGCCCAGCAGCGGCACCTTGTTCACGCTCGAGATCGTGGCGCGGTTGACCAGCCCGCCGATGATGAAGCTCTCGCCATCGGCCAGCTCGACCATGGTGTCGGCGCGGCGCGTGCGCACGGCGGGCACCGAGACGCCGCTGATCATCACCCCCTGGGTGTAGTCAAGATCGCTGGCCTCGGGCGCCACCTTGAGCGCGATGCGCTCGCTGGAAAGGACTGTGGGAGTGAGTTGCAGCTTGACGCCGAACTCCTTGTATTCGATGGCCACGTTGCCGTCGCGCCCCGGCACCGGAATGGGAATCTCGCCCCCCGCCAGGAAGCTCGCGCTCTGGCCGGTATGGGCCACGAGTGTCGGTTTGGCCAGCACCCGCGCCAGCCCGTTGCCTTCGAGAAAACCCAGCTGCGCGGTGATGCCGCTGCCGCTGAAGGCCTTGCCGAAGCCCAGCACCAGGTTCATGGCGCTGGCAATGGCCGACGAACCGTTGTCGGTGCCCGGGCCCGAGGAGCCGCTGCCGGTGCCGGCATTGCTGGAGCCGGGGGTATAGACGCCGAAGCGAAAGCCATGGTCGTTCGGCCCGCCGCTCGCGAGGTTCATCCCGGCGCGGCGCAGCGCCGATTTCTTGAATTCCACCACCTGCACATCGACCTGCACGGTGTTGCTGGGCACCCCGATCTCGGAGCGGTCGAGCACGGCGGTGTCCTTTGGAGCAGCAGTGCGCAGTTCGGCCAGCGCCTGTGCATGCTGCTGCACCGAGCCCAGGCGGCGCTCGAGCAGCAGCCGCGGCTGGGCCACCTGCACCTCGCGCGTCTGCGGCGCGCCCTGGGCGGGCCAGACCATGAGCGTGGTGCGCCCAGGCGCCTTGGGCGTCAGCAGCAGCTGCGCGCCGCGCGCGCCGGTGGCGGACAGGTCGCGCAGCAGCTTCACATCCAGCAGGTCGGGATCGCCCACCGCGATGCGCGCCACAGGGGCTTCTTCGCGCAGCAGGTGCTGCTGGCCCACCGTGAGGCCGAGCACCGAAGCCGCGGCCGGGGATGGCTGCGCCATGACGCACAGGGGATAAGCGACCAGAGCCACCCCGCCCGCCAGGCCCAGAAAAGTCAGTTGCGAAAGCATATTCATGGTGTTTGCTCGAGGTGCGGCGCGGCGTCAGTAGCGCACGGTCTGCACGTTGCTTCCCTGGTACAGCTCCACGGTCTGGTGGCGTGGGGCCTGCGGCTGCGGCGCGGCGGCGGCGCGCACGGCGGCGGGCCGCGCCGCGCCGCGGGGAGCGGCCGCGCCCGCTGCCAGGTCCTTGAAACGCAAGCCGGCATAGGCGCGGTCCGCCGCCTGCAGCGCGCTGCGGCCGGCCACCGGCTGCAGCGCCGTCGGCAGCGCCGCGAACAGCGCGGCGTCGGGCAGGGCGGTGTCGTCGGGGTGGCGCAGGGCCAGGGTCAGCTGGCCGTACTTCTCGGCCAGCGTCAGGCGCTGCACGTCTTCCAGCGGCACTGCCAGCACGGCGGTCTGGGCGTTGTCGGGGCGGGCGCCGGCGCGGCGCGCGCCAGCGTCTTGCTCCGCACGGCGCTGGGCATCGGCCACCGGCGGGTTCTCGACGCTGGCCGCGCCATAGGCCAGCACGCGCGTACGTGCCAGCAGCAGGCGGGTCTGGGTGTCGACCACGGCCTGATCGGTCTTGCCGTCCAGCGTGAAGAACACATCGACGAAATCGCCGGGGCGCACATGGTGGCCCGCGGCCATCGGCTCGCGGATGGCGACCGACACCGCGCGCTGGCCTTCTTCCAGCTGCAGCGCCAGGCCCTGGAGCAGTTGCTGCGCGAACAGCGGGGCATTGGCGGGCAGGGCCACGACGGTGGTGCGGCCCACGACGGCTTCGGTGCTGCCGAAGCCATGGGCCACGGCTGCGGGCAGCTCGGCCAGCTTAACATCCTCGGCCGTGAGGCGCTGGCCGGCTGCGATGTCCCGGGCAGCCACCACGGCGCCGTGTTTCTGCGCCGCTGCGCGGGGTGCGGCGGGCGCTGCGGCGCCTGCGGCCACGACAGGCCGGCTGGCGGGACGGCTCAGCACCCAGGCGCCGACGGCCAGGGCCAGGGCCACGATCAACAGCAGCCCGGCAAGAATCTTGGTGAGGTTCATGGCGTAGTTGCTTTGCAAACGTAATGCTTGGAGGAGTACGGATCCCGTGGCGGCGGCTGTGCAGGCGTCTTGTTCCGGGTGCGATGGCGCTGCATGCCGGTTCCTTCCTAGCGGCCCGGCACGGCTTCGCCGGCCAGCACCAGCCAGATGGCCGCGACGGCCATGTAGCCGGCGTAGGGAACGCTGCGCTGGATCGCGGCCCGGCCGGCAAACAGCGCGGGCGCTTCAGGCGCGCCGGCCGCGCCGAACGGCAGATGCGCCTGCAGCCACAGGCCCGTGGACGTCGCCCGCAGCCGGTGCCAGGCCAGCACCAGCACGCCATGCGCGCCGGCCAGCAGGCTGCCGCCGATCCAGATCGCCAGCAGAAGCGGCGACAGGCCGAACCACAGGCCGATGACCGCCGCGAATTTGACGTCGCCCGCGCCCATCCAGCGCAGCGCGTAGAAGGGCAGCAGCGCGGCGAACGCCGCCAGCATGCCCAGCAGTGCCTTCGCGGGAGAAACCGCAAAGGGCTGCATGTCCACGGCCAGGACCAGCATGCCCACGCCCAGCCCCAGCAACACCATCCAGTTGCGGACCTTGCGCAGGCGCAGGTCCATGACCACGATGGCGATCAGCCAGAGCAGGCACAGGGGCAGTGAAACGGCAGCGGGGTGCATGGCAACGGATGCTCAGCCGCCAGTGGCACCGCCCGTGCTGCCACCGCCCGTGCCCCCGCCGACGGCACCGGTGCCCAGTTGCTCGACGATGTACTCGAAAAATGCCTTGAGCCGCTCGCCGATCTGTCCGACGGAAGCAATGATCGCCACGGCGATCAGCCCCGCAATCAGCCCGTACTCGATGGCCGTTGCACCTTCTTCGTCATTCCAGAAGCGTTGGATGAGATTGGTCATGATGATTCCATTCACTAGTCACGCCCATGCAGAGGAAGCGGCGGGCGGGCGATGGGCTAGCGCTCGCTGCCGCAGGGGGAAAACGGGGGTCACCATCGCATTGCCTGGGTGAGGGAGGGGCCGGGCAATGCATGCAGCTTCGGGTCCAGACGCGTGTCCAGGCGCAGCTGCAGGCGCGGGGTGGTTGCGGGATGTTCGGTCGAATGGGGGGCACTGGCGGGCGCGGCGGCGGCCACGGCCGTGGCGGGCGCATCGAACAGCTGGTCCAGCCATTGCTCCGGCATCTGCGCCGGAAGCAGCTGGCCGGTGGTGCGGATCAGCCGCAGCGCATTGATATGCTGGTCGTAGCGGGCATCGGCCTCGTCGAGCATCAGGCGCTGCATCTCGAGCTGCGAATCCAGCACCTGCGACAGGCTGCCGCGGCCCACCTCCAGCAGCCGGCGGTAGCCATCGAACGCGGTGCGCGCCTCGCGCACCGCGCCCGTGAGCTGGGCGGCACGCTCGCGGCCCGCCTCCCAGCGGCCCCAGGCGGCGGAGGCGGTCTCGTTCACCTGGCGGCGCACGGCTTCGAATTGCGCCTCCTGGGCCTGCAGTTCATTGATCGCCTTGAGGATGCGATCGCGCAGCTCGAAGCCGTTGCCGAAGTTCCAGTTCAGCTCCACGCCATAGCGCGTGCCTTCGTTGTAGAGCACGCCCTTGGGATCATGCGTGTGCGCCACCACCCCGGCCAGCGTCGGGAAGCGCTGCGCCTTGCTGCGCTCGACCTCGGCCCTGGCGCGTTGGATCATGTGGCGCGACTCGCGCAGCTCGGAGCTGTGGTTTTGCGCGGCCTGCAGCGCCGCCGGCTCGTTGGCGGGCAGCCACTGCGCCGGCACCTGCAGCTCGGGCAGGGCAGCGCCGGGGGCATAGTTGAAGTAGCGCGTGAAGCGCGCCAGCGCATCCATGCGTTGCGATTGCAGGGCCTGCTGCTCGGCGAGCGCGCTGGCCTGGCGCGAGGCCGCGCGGCGCAGGTCGTTGCGGCCCACGGCGCCGAGCTCGGCGCGGCGCTGCTCGACATGCGCGAGCTGGCCGATGATGTCCGCGGATTCCGCCGCCACCTGCGCCTTGCGCTCGAAGCGGTGCAGCTCCAGCAGCGCCGTGAGCGCCTCGAGCAGCACGTTCTGGCGCGTGCTGTAGAGCACGCTGTCCTGCGCGGCTTCCATCTCCTCGGCCGAGCGGATGCCGGCGTTGATCGCCCCGCCATCGAGCAGGCTCATGCGCACCTCCGCGTTGACGGCCGTATAGGACTCGCGGCGCTGGCCCTGCGCCACCGAGGCCGTGCCCGACGAGGTGCCGACCTTGAAGCTGGGCCAGCGCGCGCCGCGCGCCGAGTTCAGGTCGTGGCCGGCGGATTCCAGCGCCGAGCGGGCCTTCAGCACATCCGGATGGGCCACCAGCATTTCCTGCAGTGCCTGCAGCAGCTGCCGCTGCGACTGGTTGCCCGCCAGCGAGCCGGGCGTGAGCTGCGGCGCCAGCTGCAGGGGCAGGGCGCTCGCGGCGGGGGGGCCGGCCTCGGCCGCCATCGGCTCCTGCGCCGCGGCCGCGATCGAGCAGGCCAGCATGCAACCCAAAAACCAGCCGGCGCGGGCGGCGCTGCGGGGTGTATGGGGAGGCAGGCTGGGCGTGCGCATCATGGCTCCCTGAAGGCTTCGCTCTGGATGTGCAGCACGGGACGCAGCAGGTACCAGATGAAGGGCTCATGCCCGACCAGCAGGTCCAGCTCGGCCTGCATGCCGGTGGTGATGCGGTTTTCGGTCCGACCGACCCAGGGCTGCTCGAGGCTGGCCTGGATGCGGAAATACGAGGGCGCGTCGGGCCGATTCGGATCGCGGTCTGCGTCGGCCGAGACCAGCCGCACCCGGCCCTGCACAAAGCCGTAACGCAGATAGTCGTAGGCCGTGATCTTGGCCTTGGTGGCCTGACCCACGTGGACATAGCCGCGGTCCGACGGGTTGAGCCGCGCCTCGACCACGACCTCGTCCTTGTCCGGCACGATCTCCAGGATCGGCTCGCCCGGCTTGACCACCCAGCCCGCGCCCGAGCTGCGCAGGCCCTTGACGATGCCGTCCGTGGGCGCCACCACCACGGTGCGGGTGCGCTGGCTCTGCGCGCGCGACAGGTCTTCCGACAGGCTCATCAGCTCGCGCTCGGTCTGCGCCAGCTCCTCGGAGGCGCGGCGGCGGAAGGCACCGCGCGTCTCCATCAGCTTGGCCTGCGCCTGCTCGACCTTGGCCTGGTTGCTCACCAGGCTCTGCCGTGCGGCCGCGAGGTCCGTGCGCACCGCTTCGAGCGCGCGCTGCTTGTCGATGACTTCGAGCTGGCCGATCAGCTGCTCGGCCGCCAGCTGGTTGGCGATCTGGGCTTCCTGTTCATACAGGCGCAGGCTGCTCTCGAGCCCCTGGATGCGCGCCCGCGTCTGCGCCACGTCGCCGCGTGCCTGCGCCAGCTGCGCCTCCGACGACGCCAGCGCGCCGCGGTGCTCCAGTGCGCGCGCGCTGAAGGCGCCCAGCTCGGAGCGCACGATGCGCGCATCGACCTCGGCGGGAAACTGATCGGCCTCGAGCTGCTGGCCCTGGCTCTCGGCGGTCAGGCGCGTGCGCACCGCCTGGGCGGTCGCGCTGCGCGCCGTGAGCTGCTCCAGGTTCAGGCTGGCGCCGCCCAGGTCGATGTCCAGGATCGGGTCGCCCTTGCCGATGGTCTGGCCCTCGCGCACATGCACGGCGGTGACGATGCCGCCCTCCAGGTGCTGCACGCTCTGCACGCGGTCGGAGGGAATGACCTGGCCGCTGGCCACGACCACGTTTTCCACGGGATAGAACAGGCCGAACAGCACCAGGCCCGCCACGACTGCCACCAGCACCCGTTGCCGGGTGAACAGGCCCGGGGGCTTGCTGAAGGGGCTGGCGCCGTCGCCGGCCGCCGCGGCACCGGCCGCCGCGGCATCATCCGCCGCGGCGCTGATGCGCTGCGCCTGGCGCAGCACTTCGGGAAGGTCTCGAGGGGCGTTCATGTCACACCACCTGGGATGTCTCTGGTGCAGCGGCGCTGTGCACTGGTGCGGATGGGGCGCTGGCGGCCGCAGCGCCAGTGGGTGGCGCCACGCCAAACAGCGCCGGCAGCATGTCTTCCGGCGTGCCGTGGTCGACCTGACCGTCGCCGCGCACATGGTAGACCTGCTGTGCGAGCGAGGCCACGCGCAGCGAGTGGGTCACCACCACCACCGTGTGCTTGGCCGAGATCTGGCGCAGCGTGTGCAGCAGCGCGGTCTCGCTTTCGAAATCGAGGTCGTTGCTGGGCTCGTCGAGAATCAGCACCGAGGGGTTGCGCAGGAACAGCTGGGCCAGCCCGAGCTTGCGCAGCTCGCCGGCCGACAGGCCCGCGCCGCCTTCGCCCAGCACCGTTTCATAGCCGTTGGGCAGCCGGCTGATGAAATCGTGCGCGCCCGAGAGCCGGCAGGCAATGAAGATGCGGTGGCTGTCGGCCTCGGGGTTGACCATGCGCAACGTGTCGATGATCGGGCCGCTGAACCAGTAGGACTGCTGGGGCAGGCACCCCACCCAGCGCCCCAGGTCGGCGCGCGAGAACTGCGCCATGTCGTACTCGTCGATGAACAGGCTGCCCTGGGTTGGCTGATAAAGCCCGGCCAGCAGCTTGGCCAGGGTCGACTTGCCCGCCCCATTGCGCCCCAGGATGGCGTGGATCCCGCCCGGGCCGATCTGCAGCGAGACCTGGTCCAGCGCGACATGGCCCGAAGGGTAATGGAAGCTGACGCCGTCCAGCCTGAAGCCGCCGCGCGGCCGCGGTGGCTCGACGCTCTGCGGCGCGGGCTCGAGCGGCTCGCGCAGCACCGCCTGCAGGCGCGCCGTCGCTTCGTTGGCGCGTGCCAGCGAGCGCCAGTTGCTGGCCAGCTGCGCAATCGGCCCGAGCGCCTTGCCCGACAGCAGGTTGACGGCCATCAGGCTGCCGATGCTCATCCATTGGGCGTTGATGGCGATGGCGCCCACGGTGATGACCGCGACGGAAAAGAAGGTCAGCAGCACATGGCTGGTCTCACGCGCGTTCTCGATATCGCCATTCTTGCGGAAGCTCTCGCCCAGCCAGCGGTCATAGCCGGCTTGCCAGGATTGGCGGGCTGCCGCGTCATAGCCCAGCACCTTGAGGGTCGAGCGCGCATTGCAGATCTCGGCCGTGCCCCGGTCCAGCTGGCGCGCCTGCTCGATTTCCTCGACGCGCGCGCTGCGCACCTCGTCGGCCCACCACCAGGCCAGCACGCCGAGGATCAGCATGGCCACCAGGATCACCGGCAGCACCGGCCAGGCGATGATGCCGATCACCACCAGCGCCAGCAGCGCCATCGGCAGGTCGAGCACCGAAGCCGCCAGGCCCCCCGACACGCAGGAACGCATGGCGCCTATGTCGCGGAACAGCTGCAGCCACTGGCTGGCCGCACGCCCTTCGAGCGTGAGCAGCGGATGGCGCAGCATGCAGTGCATCAGCGACTGCGAGACCTCGCGGTCGATGGTCGCGCCGGATTCGCGCAGCGCATGCGCGCGCCGCCGGCGCAGCCACAGCTCCAGTCCGAGAAAGCACAGCACGCCAGCGACCATCGCGGTCAGCGTGGCGATGCCGCCGCGGGATATCACCCGGTTATAGACCTGCAGGATGAAAATCGAGGGCAGCAGGCCCAGCAGGCTGATCGGCAGCGAAAGCCAGACGGCGCGGCGCAGATGCCGCGATGCGTGGTCGAAAGAATCCCGGATCGCCGTGCCATATCCCGACTTGGTGCCATTGAATGCGTCTTGCTCTTCGGCATTCAGCAAACGGCGTGGAAGCAGGTATTCAAGCATGGAGGCGGACGGTCTCGAGGAGTGGAAGGCACTGGGCCGGCCAAGGACGAAGCAAGGCGTTAAGCGAAGTTATGCGACTATTAACTTGATGATTTCGATAGATTTAAATAATAGACGGTCGTTGCAGTGACAGCTTGATGTTAATCATTGTTCCTATCAGTGTAATTCAGTAAACAGTTGTTTTTCAAATTCCATTCTCTCGCAGAAATTATTTTCCAACGCCAATTTCCGCCCATATGAAAATTTGATCTAATCAAATTATTTTTCGTTATAAGTGGCGCGGCGCCTCGATTGCCGGTGCGGTCGGGTCGACGACCGGCTCATGGGGGTACGGTGCGGGAGAATATGGGGGGATGGCGCCTGCAGTTAAGGACGAGAATCTCGTTCCTTTCTACTCCTTCGCACATTATTGGTATGCGGCTGGATGCGATTCGGCGCGTTTGACGGGGCGTCCCCCTTGCCTTATGCCGTTTTCATGGATATTGGATCCTGAAACGTTGCCCTGCTACGGTGCATGAACATGCGCCAAGACGATCGTGCACAAGGCGCGCATGCATGCCCTCCATGGCGTATGCGACGTGCCCTTGCCGCGCAAGGGCGCATGGTATTCGCGTCGAATCATGGAAAACCCCGATTTTCACATATCCATAAAGACGTCTTCCAGCGGCTTGACTGTTAATGCCAAACCATGGACCGCCCGCTTTGGATCCCAATATCCAGTGTAAACTATGATTTACTTATGTAAGTAAAAGTAATTCAACCTCGCAGGGTTTGGCTGTTTCCCACTAAATTGGTGGTGTTGTTAAGGGCTTCCAGCGCCGATGCCAGGCGCTCCACCTGATGTGCCAGTCTAACAAATGCCCCGTCCATTTCGCGGCTGGAAAGGTAGCGGGTGAATATCAGCAGGCACATGGCCGTCTTAATATAGGAAGCGTCGATCTGGGCTCGCAGCTGGCCCAGGTTTTTTTCCAGGCAGGCGAAGGCCAGCTCCAGTGCCTGGATCAACCCGGCGCGCGTCGCATCGCAATGCGCGGCATGGTGCCGGGCCAGCAGCAGCGCATAGCTCACGCAAAGCCGGTCGCAGCGCTCGTCGCTGCAGGCGCCGGCGTGGCGCTGGTGCAGGCCGCACGGGCCGCGGCAGCCATGCGGCCGCAGTCCCGGGAGCTCGGTCTGGACTCCATTGCCATCCACATGCAGGCCTTCGAGCCGCATCAGCAGATTCACCTCGGCAAGTGCCGGGAAGGCTGCGGCGCGGGCGCACGATTTCAGCCAGCTCTGCAGGCAGTCGGCACCGGCGTCAGGCAGCGCCACGGATGGAAGGAATTCCGCATGCTCCAGGCCGTCGTCGGCCAGCGCCCAGGTCGAGGCCGGTCCCCATTGACACAGCGGAGGAATGCGATCGCCGATCGAGACGATCTCGATCGGCCATTCGATGCGCAACTCCACCGCGCTGAGCTGGCGCATCCAGGCCCATTGGCGCACGCGCGTCGTGCCCTCGCGCCACGCGGCTTCCAGCGTGGCGCGGCGTACGAAGAACACGCATTCCTGCGCACCTTGTGCCGTCACGGTGAAAAACAGCACGCAGCAGGAATAGGGCTCCGCCAGCGGCGTGATGCGTTGCTTCAGGAACTGCAGGCTGGAGCTCAACTGCAGCGACAAGTGGACCAGAGGCTCCTGCAGCTGCGGGGCCGGCTGGGCAATGAGAGTGTGGCGACTGATCAAGGCGTTACGGCATTCAGGCATTCGAGGTCTAGCGGTATTCGAATTCCACGCGGCGGTTGCGCTGGTGCGCGGCTTCGGTGTTGGCCGGATCGGCAAGCTGCTCCTTGCCATAGCTCATGGCCTCGACGCGGTGGGCTTCCACGCCCAGCAGTTGCAGGCCCGAGCGCACCGCCTGCGCACGCTTTTGTCCCAGCGCCAGGTTGTATTCGATGCCGCCGCGTGCGTCGGTGTGGCCCTGGAGCACCAGCGACTGCTGCGGGTTGCTGCGCAGCCAGCGCGCGTGGCCTTCGAGCACCGAACGGTCCGCGGGCCTGACGGCGTAGGAGTCGTAGTCGAAGTAGACGATGTGCGCCACGTTTTCCGGCCCCTTGCGGCTTGGCTGGGGTTGCGCCACGACCTCGGCGACGCGCGAACCGGCGGCTGCGGGCGCAGGCACCGCCGCGGGGGGCTGCGGCTTGCCGAAAGCATAGTGCTGCGCGGTGCGCTGCGTGTTGCTGCCGGGGGCGCTGCTGCAGGCCGCCAGGACGCAGGCCAGCAGCAAGGTGGCGTGGATGTGGTGTTTGTCGTGCATGGAAATCCTTTCATGCCCATGCCGCTGGCCCGAAGGCCGCGGCATGGGCGCGGGGCGGCGTCATACGCCAGGGTGGGATATCAGGCCAGCAGGTTATGCTGCAGCGGCTGGGCCAGGATCGAGACCGCGTCGCCGGTGCCATCGGTGACGCTGCTGATGGCCAGCGCAACCGACTGGTCGGCCAGCTCGACGTTTGCCGTGACCTGCGCCGCACTGCTGCCCAGCAATCCGCCCAGCAGCCCGCCCGAGCCGGCGTTGCCGCCCAGCAGGCCGCCCACGAGACCTTCCGAGCCGGTCACGCCGGACAGGAGGCCGCCTTCGCTGCCCAGCACGCCGCCCAGCAAGCCGTCTTCACCGGTGACACCGGACAGCAGGCCGCCTTCGCCATCCAGCAGGCCGCCCACCACACC
Organism: Comamonas endophytica; assembly: GCF_023634805.2. Taxonomy (NCBI): domain Bacteria; kingdom Pseudomonadati; phylum Pseudomonadota; class Betaproteobacteria; order Burkholderiales; family Comamonadaceae; genus Comamonas; species Comamonas endophytica. The sequence continues at coordinate 298,034 of NZ_CP106881.1, read as the reverse complement.
TTCCTCGCCGATGACGCCGGCAAGCAGGCCGTCATCGCCATCCAGCAGTCCGCCAAGGACGCCTTCCTCACCGGTGACACCGGACAGCAGGCCGCTTTCGTCATCCAGCAGGCTGCCCACCACGCCTTCCTCGCCGATGATGCCGGCAAGCAGGCCGTCCTCGCCATTCAGCAGTCCGCCCAGGACGCCTTCCTCACCGGTGACACCGGACAGCAGGCCGCCTTCGCCATCCAGCAGGCTGCCCACCACGCCTTCCTCGCCGATGACGCCGGCAAGCAGGCCGTCCTCGCCGTTCAGCAGGCCGCCAAGGACGCCTTCCTCGCCGGTAACACCGGACAGCAAACCGCCTTCGCCATCCAGCAGGCCGCCCACCACGCCTTCCTCGCCGGTCAGACCGGCAAGCAGGCCATCTTCGCTGCCCAGCAGGCCGCCGAGCACGCCTTCGTCACCGGTCAACCCGGGCAGAAGGCCTCCATCGCCGCCGAGGAGCCCGCCGCCGCCGCCAAGCAGCCCGCCCAGCAGGCCGTTGTCGCCCAGCACGCCTTCCACGATGCCGCCCAGACCGGTTCCGGTACCGCCGTTGTCGGAGATGCCGACGATCAGGTCATTCAGCACGCCGATCACCGGCTCCAGTCCCTCGCCAGGCACCTGCGTCAGGCCGTCCACGAGTTCCGTGAGCACGTTCAGCGGGCCGCCCTCGGCGCCGGTCAGGTCCTCGAGCGCGCCGGTGACCTGGGACAGGGTGCTGTCGCTGGGGTCGATCAGCGCATCGAGCAGACTGGTCACAGGCGCGGCCACCGTGCCGCCCAGCAGGTTGTCGACCACATCCTGCGCCGAGGTCACCAGGCCGGGACCTTCGGCGCCCGATCCGTTGCCGCCGGCCAGATTGCCCAGCAGGCTGCCCACACCCGCCAACGGTCCGCCTTCGGCCAGCAGGCCTCCCAGCGCACCGTTTTCGCCCAGGACGTTCTCGACGACATCCCGCAGCGCGCCTGCGCCATTGCCTTCTCCCGCGAGCTCAACGACCAGGCCATTGAGCGTTTCGATCAGCGGCTCCAGGCCTTCGCCGGGGATCGTTGCCAGTTCGTCGACCAGTTCGGTCAGAACGCCCAGCGGTCCGCCGTCGGCGGTGGTCAGGCTTTCCAGGGCCTCGGTGACCTGGGACAGCGTGCCGTCGTCAGGGTGCGTCAATGCGTTGAGCAGATCCGCCACCGGAGCCGCCACGGTGCCGCCCAGCAGGTTGTCGACCACATCCTGTGCCGATGTCACCAGGCCCGGGCCTTCGCTGCCCGATCCGCCGCCCGTGCCGCCCGCCAGGTTGCCCAGCAGGCCACCCACGCCGGCCAGCGGCCCGCCTTCAGCCAGCAGACCGCCCAGGGCGCCGTTCTCACCCAGCAGGTTCTGCACCGCATCCTGCAGCGCACCCGCGCCGTCGCCGGCGCTGGCCAGCTCGCCGACCAGGCCGTTGAGCGTTTCGATCAGCGGCTCGAGGCCTTCGCCGGGGATCGTCGCCAGTTCATCGACCAACTCGGTCAATACGCCCACCGCGCCGCCTTCGGCGCTGGTCAGGCTCTCCAGCGCCTCGGTGACGGCCGCCAGCGTGCCATCGTCCGGGTGCGTCAGAGCGTTGAGCAGATCCGCCACGGGTGCCGCCACGGTGCCGCCGGCCAGGTTGTCGACCACATTCTGGGTCGAGGTGACGAGGCCGTTACTGTCGGTGCCGCCGTTGTCGCCACCGCCGCTGCCGCCGGCAAGCAGGCCGCCCAGCAATCCACCCAGGCCGCCTTCACCCAGCGCCCCGCCCACGACATTGTTGACAAGCTCCTGCAGGCCGCCGCTACCCGAGGGTTGGGCCAGGCCGGCGAGCAGTTCGTTGAGCGTGAAAACCAGGGGCTCCAAGCCTTCATCCTGCGTATTGGCCAGGCCCTCGGCCAGCCGGGTCAGCGCTCCAAGGCCGCCTTCGGTATTGGTGAGGTTCTCCAGCATCTCCGTGACCGTGGACAGGGTGCTGCCTTCGGGGTCCACCAGCGAGTTGACGAGGTCGACCACCGGCGCGGCCACGGTGCCCAACAGAAGGCTGTCGACCACATCCTGGACGGTGGTGATCAGGCCGGTGCCTTCGGTCGGCACATCGGTGGGGTTGGTCGCTTCCGTCGGATCGGTCGTATCGGTCGTATCGGTAGTCTCCGAGGGATCGGTGGTATCGGTCGGATCGGTCGTATCCGTTGGGTCGGTCGTATCCGTTGGGTTGGTCGTATCCGTTGGATTGGTCGTATCCGTTGGACTGGTGGTATCGGTCGGGTTAGTCGTATCCGTTGGATTGGTGGTATCGGTCGGGTTAGTCGTATCCGTTGGATTGGTGGTATCCGTCGGGTTGGTGGTATCCGTCGGGTCGGTCGTATCCGTCGGGTTAGTCGTATCCGTTGGATTGGTGGTATCCGTCGGATTGGTGGTATCCGTCGGATTGGTCGTATCCGTCGGATTGGTCGTATCCGTCGGATCGGTGGTATCCGTCGGGTTGGTGGTATCCGTCGGGTTGGTGGTATCCGTCGGGTTGGTCGTATCCGTCGGGTTGGTCGTATCCGTGGGGTTGGTCGTATCCGTCGGGTTGGTGGTATCCGTCGGGTTGGTGGTATCCGTCGGGTTGGTCGTATCCGTCGGATTGGTCGTATCCGTCGGGTTGGTCGTATCGGTCGGATTGGTCGTATCCGTCGGATTGGTGGTATCCGTCGGATTGGTGGTATCCGTCGGGTTGGTCGTATCCGTCGGGTTGGTCGTATCCGTCGGGTTAGTCGTATCCGTCGGGTTAGTCGTATCCGTCGGGTTAGTCGTATCCGTCGGATTGGTGGTATCCGTCGGGTTGGTCGTATCCGTCGGGTTGGTCGTATCCGTCGGGTTGGTCGTATCCGTCGGGTTGGTGGTATCCGTCGGGTTGGTGGTATCCGTCGGGTTGGTGGTATCCGTCGGGTTGGTGGTATCCGTCGGGTTGGTCGTATCCGTCGGATTGGTCGTATCCGTCGGGTTGGTCGTATCGGTCGGATTGGTCGTATCCGTCGGATTGGTGGTATCCGTCGGGTTGGTGGTATCCGTTGGGTTGGTGGTATCCGTGGGATTGACAGGCGTCACGGGCCCCGTCCCTTCATCGTCGTCGCCATCGTCGGCGGCTGCGACCAGTGCGCCAGCGCCCAGGCCGGCCAGACCCGCCAGCAGATAGTCGCCCAGGACGGAACCGCCGGCTTCCGCGGATTCCTTATTGACCACCAGGCCCACGGCATCGGAGGCGTTGGCCGCGGCCACGTCCACATCGCCGGAGGCCAGGTCCAGCGACATGACACCCGTGCCTTCCTCGGTGGCATTGAACGTGAGCGTGGCTTCGGTGCCACCCGCGAAAGTGCCCACCAGCTGCTGGCCACCGCTGCCCGAGAACAATGCCTGTGCGCCGCCATCGGCAGGCACGCGGATCGTGTCGCCCAGCAGCAACTGGCTGCCGGGCTGCGCCGCCATGGCCTGGCCATCGCGGATGATCTGCACCCCGGGGGAGGCCTGGGACAGCACTGCGGGGCCCGTGGTCACGGCGGAAGGCGTCACCGCGCTGGAGGCTGCCGTGACGGGAGCCACGCCGGCAGCAGGCGGCGTTGCATTGAAGCTGCCGGTCTGGGCGAGATCCAGTTGTGCGAGGACGGTGCCGGAAGAGGGGGTTGCAGAGATTGTCATGGGTTCTTTCCAGTTGGTTGAACGTTCAATCGGTCAGTCGCTGGCTGCGCGGCGCAGCGCCTGTCTGGAAGTAACCGGGCAATATGCATGCCAGCGTGAAATCGGCGTTGGGAAAGCGCGCAAGTGGTTGTTTTTACTGGATTTCATGAAGAAAACAATGACCTGGGCACCATCCGTCGCGGCCCATGTTCCCCCTGTTGCGCCGGGTGTTACGGCCCATGTTCCGTAACGTCGCAGACATGTTCCGTAGCGCTGGCATGGCCCTTGCGCTGCGGGCGTGGCCAGGGACAACCGCTCCGGCCGCATGAAGGCCTTTTGACGGATGCGGCGATATACAATCCGGTGCTTCGCTACACTCCGGCACCAACCACTTGCCGGTCCGGTGCGGCCGGCCCTTGGCGGCTGGCCGGGTGCGCAGCTGTCTCAGTTCCCCCTCCCATTCATCGCGTAGAGAGAAGAGCGCCATATGCAGATTGCATCCGAAGTAGTGTCGCGCAAGCGCCGTGCGACTCCCCTGGGCTTTTCCCGTCCCATGCTGGCCGTGCTGCTGGGCTGGGGCCTTTGCACGGGCATGCCCGTGCACGCCGCCCGCGCGGTGGACGAGGTGGGCCGCCTGCTCGACCAGGGCAATGCCCGCGAGGCGGCGAGGCAGGCCGATATCCACCTCAAGCAAAATCCCGGCGATGTGGAGATGCGCTTCCTGCGGGGGGTGATCGCCACCGAGCAAAAGCAGAATGCGCAGGCCATCAAGATCTTTTCGGCACTGGTGCGCGAGTACCCCACCATGCCCGAGCCTTACAACAATCTGGCGGTGCTGTATGCAGCGGAGGGGCAGGAGCGCAAGGCAGCCGAATCGCTGGAGCAGGCGATCCGCACCAATCCCAGCTATACGACGGCCCATGAGAACCTGGGTGATCTGTATGCGCGCATGGCCAGCGAAGCCTATACCAAGGCGCTGCAGCTCGACGGTTCGCGCCAGACCATCCCCGCCAAGCTGGCGCTGATCACGCAGCTGGTGCCCGCGCCGCAGGGCACTTCCAAGACCGTGGTGGCACAGGCCGCCCCGACGGTCAGCGCCCCGGCGCCCGTGCCGGCCAAGGCGGCGCGCGCGGAGCCTGCCGAGCCCAAGCCGCAGGCCATGGCGGACAGGAAGCCGGCCGCCCTCGACACGCCGCCATCGGTGGTGGAGCCGAAACCTGCCGTGAAGAGTGCTGCGCCCGTGGCGGTTGCCCCTGCGCCCGCGCCGGTGCCGGCGGCTGCTCCCGCACGGGCGCCCGCGCCTGTTCCGGCACCGGTGCCTGTTGCGGCACCCGCACCGGCACCCGCACCGGCACCGGCACCGGCACCGGCCGCCGCCGCCGCGCCTCAGCCGGCCACGCCCAAACCCGCTCCCGCCTCGGAAGCCAAGCAGATCGCGGAGGCAAAACCCGCCACGCCCGCCAAGCCGGCGGTGGATCCCTACGTTGCCGAGGTCGAGTCCGCGGTCAAGGACTGGGCCGCGGCATGGGAAAAGCAGGACATGCAGCGCTACCTCGATGCCTACAGCGAGAAATTCACTCCCGCCAACGGCTCCAGCCTGGCGCAGTGGAAGGAGGGGCGCCGCGCGCGCATCGTCGGCAAGAGCGATATCTCGATCACGCTGCAGAACCTGCAGGTCTCGGTCGACGGCAGCCAGGCGACGGCGAGGTTCCGCCAGAACTACGATGCCGGCAGCCTCAAGACCACCACGCGCAAGACCCTTTCGATGGTCAACGAGCGCGGCCAATGGCGCATCGTGCGCGAAACCACGGGCGGTTGAAACCGATGTTCCTGGCGCCTGCCGCCTGTTGATTGCCAGAGGAAGATGACCAGGAATGTTCTTTAAAAGGCCGCTTTGCCAGGCATTGCTGCTGTGCCTGATCGGCAGCAGCATGGCATTTTCCGTTCAGGCGCAGCCGCAGAACTCGAAAAAGGCCGTCGGCGCCGCCAAGGCTGCCAAGGCCAGCAAGCGCACCGGTGCTGCGGCCCCGAAGCCGGCCAGCCGCGCCGGGCTTGCGGCGACGGCGGGCGTGGCGGCAGGTGCTGGTGCGGTGACCGCGCTGGCGGCTGCAAAGCCCGCGGCGCCGGCGCCTGCCTCGGCGGAAGCGCGCCTGCTGCAGGTCATCGACCTCGTCAGGCGCCAGGAGCTCGATGCCGCACTGCAGGCCGCAGCCCGGCTCACTGCAGACGTGCCCAATTTCCGCGCCGCACAGCTGGTCTATGCCGACCTGCTGCGCTTCAAGACCGGCCGCGCGACCAGCTGGGCCGGCGCGCCCGCCTCCGAGGTCACGGAGCTGCTGGTGAAGCATGTGGCGGTGGGTCATGCCGCGCTCGCGCCACCGCAGCAGCTGCAGGAGCAGGTGAACGGCCTGCAAACGGAAATCCAGCGCCGCGTACATGCCGCCAGCGCATTGCCGGCAGCCGCCAGCGTGCCGCGCGAGTTCCAGCGTCTGGGGGCTTCGGTGCGCCATGCCATCGCCATCGACGCCAGCAAATCCCGGCTCTATCTGTTTGCCCATGAAAAGGGCCAGCTGCGGCTGGTGCGCGATTTCTATGTGTCGATCGGCAAGCTGGGCATGGGCAAATCGCTGGAAGGCGACCAGAGGACACCGCAGGGGGTGTACTTCATCGGCCGCCAGATTCCCGGCGTGCGCCTGCCCGAGTTCTACGGCAAGGGGGCGCTGACCCTCAACTATCCCAATGACTGGGACCGCGCCATGAACCGCTCGGGTGACGGCATCTGGCTGCATGGAGCACCACCGGACCAGTTCGCGCGCCTGCCGGAGGCCAGCGACGGCTGCATCGTGCTGGCCAACCCGGACCTGATCGAGCTGATGAAGACGCTCGACCGCCAGACCCCGGTGCTGATCCGCGACAAGCTGCAGTGGGCTGGCCCCTCGGACCGTGCCCATGCCAAAGCCACCGAGTCCTTCGTGCGCGTGCTCGACGGCTGGCAGCAGGCCTGGAAGGCCGCCGATCCGCAGCTGCTGGCAAAGCTCTATGGCGGCGAGCCCGTGGCGGAACGCTTCCCCAAGGCCCGGCTCACGGAACTGTTTCGACTTGCCGACATTGCGGTGCAGGACCTCTCGGTTTATGCCTGGAAGGAAGCCAAGGGCGAGATCCGCATCGTGGAAATGCAGCTCGGCAGCCAGAAGGCTCGCAAGGCATTGGCCTTGCGCCAATACTGGCATCGCACCGGAGACCGCTGGGAAGTGCTGTCGGAAGAGGTCCGCGGCTGATACACAGGCGTGGGGCGAAGGACTTCAGGTGCCTTGGGCAGCGGTGTCTGCGGAGATTTTGCCTGCTGCAATCTATTTTTCACGATGCGGAAAAGAAAAATGCTGCGGCGCACAAAAAAATATCAATACAAGAAACTCCGTTTCTTGATATGAAAAATCTTCCTAAGTTGTTGATTCATAACGAATAAATATGTCTTATATAAGACATAAGACCGAGGCTGTAGCGCACAAAAAAATTTACATTGGTTTCCAAGGGCAGCAGGAATGCACCCTCCGTTTCATCAACCTTGGAGACCCAAATGCCTCAATCCCTGACGCAGCAACTGAGCCGTGAACAGCAAATCGCCGCCCTTGAAAAGGACTGGGCGCAGAACCCGCGCTGGAAGGGTGTCAGGCGCGGCTATACGGCAGCCGACGTGGTGCGCCTGCGCGGCAGCCTGCAGCCCGAGCACACCCTGGCCCAGCGCGGGGCCGAGAAGCTCTGGCAGAAGGTCAATGGCGGAGCCAGGAAGGGCTACGTGAACTCCTTTGGCGCGATCTCGGCGGGCCAGGCCATGCAGCAGGCCAAGGCCGGGCTCGAAGCGGTGTACCTCTCGGGATGGCAGGTCGCAGCAGACGGCAACAGCTCCGAGACCATGTATCCCGACCAGTCGCTCTATGCCTACGACTCGGTCCCAACCATGGTGCGCCGCATCAACAACACCTTCAAGCGTGCCGACGAGATCCAGTGGGCCCGCGGCCTGAACCCGGGCGATGCCGGGTTCATCGACTATTTCCTGCCCATCGTGGCCGATGCCGAGGCCGGCTTCGGCGGCGTACTCAACGCCTTCGAACTGATGAAGAACATGATTGCCGCCGGCGCCGCGGGCGTGCACTTCGAGGACCAGCTGGCGGCCGTGAAGAAATGCGGCCACATGGGCGGCAAGGTACTGGTGCCCACGCAGGAGGCCATGGAGAAGCTCAAGTCGGCACGCTTCGCCGCCGACGTGATGGGCGTGCCCACCTTGATCCTGGCGCGCACCGATGCCGAGGCTGCGAATCTGATCACCTCCGACCACGACGCCAACGACCAGCCCTTCCTGACCGGCGAGCGCACGCAGGAAGGCTTCTACCGCGTGCGCAACGGCCTCGAACAGGCCATCAGCCGCGGCGTGGCCTACGCCCCCTATGCCGATCTGGTGTGGTGCGAGACCGGCACCCCCGACCTGGGCTTCGCCCGCGAATTCGCCCAGGCCGTCCATGCCGCATGCCCCGGCAAGCTGCTGAGCTACAACTGCTCGCCTTCCTTCAACTGGAAGAAGAACCTCGACGACAGAACCATCGCCTCGTTCCAGGAAGAGCTCTCGGCGCTGGGCTACAAATACCAGTTCATCACCTTGGCCGGCATCCACATCAACTGGTTCAACACCTTCCAGTTCGCCCATGCCTACGCCAATGGCGAAGGCATGAAGCACTACGTGAACATGGTGCAGGAGCCGGAGTTCGCGGCGCGCGAGAAGGGCTACACCTTCGTGTCGCACCAGCAGGAGGTGGGAGCGGGGTACTTCGATGATGTGACAACCGTGATCCAAGGGGGCACGTCGAGCGTGAAGGCGCTTGCCGGGTCGACCGAGGAAGAGCAGTTTCACTGAGTCAACAGTTGCTGGCGCCGGCAAGAGCGCCTGAGCTGGACCCATTGAAAAACCCACCTGTGCCTTGGGGCATCGGGTGGGTTTTGCATGGAATGGATCGTCAGCTTGCCGTGATCTGCAACGGGCGCCGCAATATTTGCTCAGGCTCCGTGGTGCGCCTGCAAATGCACTTATGCCTTTTGCGAAAGGCAATGACTGAATATCGGCATGCTGGATATTGAGATTGATATCGCGATATCACGTCTGCGCGGGCTCTGCAGCCGCATGGGAAGAAACCGGCAGGCGCGTTTTATTTGGCAGTCACGGTCTCGGAAACCCCTGCCGCCGCCGAGTTGACAGGCTGTGCGGCCAGGACCGGCTGACCGTCTTTTTCCACCGAGCGGTCGAAGACCAGTGTTTGTCCAAACACCAGCTGGACCCAGGTGGGATAGGTATAAGCAGTTCCCTTGTTGTGGTCGATGATGGCGCCCACTCCGCCGCCGAGAATGATATTGCCCCACATTCCACCATTGGCCCGTGAAATGGCGCGTGCCTGGGCATCCGGGTTCTTGGGGTCCTTGCACAGAATGTCGAGATCCTTGCTGGAGCGTCGAATCTGGGTCGTATCGCCGGACTTCACGGTGAACGTCCCATAATCGTTGGAGAGTTTGCAGTCGGCCCCCGCTACCAATTCGCCCGAGGGCATCTTCGTTTCAACCTTGATGGGATGCGTTGAATCATTGATGACGGATGCGCAACCAGAACATGCAAGAACCACCGCCGATACCAAAATGCTTTTTTTCACAGTCTTCCCCTCTATGTTGGACCGGGGAATGTAACCGATAGTATCGACGTTTTTTCTGTTTGATCGCGATTTAAATGGCGACAGCGTTTTGTGCTGGATCAGGGCTGGTCTTGGGCAATCTGCCGTGCATAAACCGCGAGCACAATTCGCTCCGAATGCACCAGATAGTCACCGAGCGCCGCAGCCGCCTCGGCCATCTGGTTGGACTCGACCATCTCCATCAGGCGCAGGTTCATGTCCACATAGGGCGCATGCAGGAATTCGGGATCGTTGAGCAGCCCGAAGGCCAGGCGCAATTCGACCAGCAGGTGGGAAAAGAAACTGTTGAGGCGCTCGCTGTCGGCCATCTCCACCAGCGCCATGTGGAAGTCCATGTTGGCCGTGCCCACGCCCTGCCAGTCGCCCGCGCCGCGGCAGGCCTGGGCCTTGTCAACGGCCTGGCGCATGCGCTTCTTGGCCGGGTGGCAGGGATAGGCCTGGGCCAGGGCCTGGCACTCGATCATGCGCCGCACGCGGTAGATGTCGATGATCGACGCGATGCTGGGCGTGGCCACGAAGACGCCGCGGTTGGGTGCGTGCTTGAGCAGCCCCTCCTTGGTCAGGGTGCGGAACACTTCGCGCAGCGTATTGCGTGAGATATCCAGCGACTCGCTCAGTGCCGCCTCGGAAAGCTTCTGCCCGGGAACGAACTCTCCCTGCACGATCTTCTGGCGAACCATGTCGGCCACACGTTCATTGAGGCTGGTAGTGGCGCCGGGGAGTTCTGAAACAGATGTCATCGGTAGGGAGAAGGGGAGGGTGACAGGATATGCGGCAGGGACGAAGACCATGCCCCGGGCCATTGTGCCGCCAAAGAAGCATGGAACGGCCCGGAGAAAAGCGTCTTGTACAAGACCAATTAGGGAAACTACTGATCCTATGGCCATTGCGACGGCTCACAATGCGGATATTGTTCATTCACATGGTTGTGAGTGATCAATCTTTTGCGTGAATTGTTCAACAAATACAAGGGCTGGTTTTTTGGACCAGCCCTTGTGCCGTTCTATATGCCGTAGGCAACAGTGCGCAGTGGACGCATGGCATGTGGCCATCGAGTCCCTTGCCCCGGCTGCCGGGTCGGTGGAGAAAAGAAAGGTCTAACCAATGCCAACAGACGTCAGCCTTTGGCCCCTGATCGGGGTCGGCGTCATCATCGCGGGCTTCGTGCTGCGCTTCAATCCGATGCTGGTGGTGATCGCCACCGCCATTGCCACGGCCCTGGCCGCCGGCTTTGGCTTCGACAGGATCCTGGCCACGATCGGCACGGGCTTCATCAAGACCCGCAACCTGCCGCTGATCATCCTGCTGCCGCTGGCGGTGATCGGCCTGCTCGAGCGCCACGGGTTGCGCCAGCACGCGCAGAACTGGATCAGCAGCATCAAGTCGGCCACGGCCGGGCGGCTGCTGGTGGTGTACCTTGCCGCGCGCGAGCTCACTGCCGCCGTCGGTCTGACCAGCCTGGGCGGGCACCCGCAGATGGTGCGTCCGCTGCTGGCCCCGATGGCCGAAGGCGCGGCGCAGACCAGGTACGGCACGCTGCCCCAGCGCATCCGCCACAAGCTGCGCGCCTATTCGGCCGCCACCGACAACGTCGGCCTGTTCTTCGGCGAAGACATCTTCGTCGCGTTTGGCGCCATCGTGCTGATGGTCACCTTCCTGCGCGAGGCGGGCATTGAAGTCGAACCGATCCATGTCGCGCTGTGGGGCATTCCCACCGCCATCTGCGCTTTCCTGATCCACGGCTGGCGCATGTACCGCCTGGACAAGATGCTTGACAAGGAACTGGGTGGCGGTCGCGCCGCCGAGGAAGTCGCCGCCGAGCAGGCGGCTGCCGCCAAGAGCGTGGAGGCGCGCTGATCATGATTCTGTCGATTCAACATCTCTACTATCTCGTCGGCATCATCCTGGCGATCACCGCCCTGATGACGCTGGCCGACAAGGGCCATACGCGCCGCTACACCAGCGCTGCCTTCTGGGGCCTGTATTCCCTGGTCTTCCTGATCGGCGAGCGGCTGCCCCCGGAATGGGTGGGCGTGGGCGTCATCGTCATGGCGCTGATCGCCGGTTTCGGCGGCGTGGGCTTCGGCGTGCACAAGCCGCGCACCGACGCGCAATACTTTGCCAGCGCCAAGCGCCTGGCCAACAAGCTGTTCGTGCCGGCGCTGGCGATTCCCGCCGTGACGGTGATCGGCACCGTGCTGCTGCACAACGTGCGCATCGGCGATGCGCTGCTGCTCGACCCGAAGAACACCACGCTGGTGAGCCTGGGCGTGGGCTGCATCGTGGCGCTGGCGCTGGCCTGCTGGCTCACGCGGGAGACGCCGGTGCAGGGCATGCGCGAGTCGCGCCGCCTCACCGACGCGCTGGGCTGGGCGCTGGTGCTGCCGCAGATGCTGGGCATGCTGGGTCTTGTGTTCTCCGACGCCGGCGTGGGCAAGGCCGTGGCCTATGTCACCACCAGCTACATCAACATGGACATCCGCTTCGTCGCCGTCGCGGTCTACGTGCTGGGCATGGCGCTGTTCACCATCATCATGGGCAACGGCTTCGCCGCCTTCCCGGTCATGACCGGCGGCGTGGGCGTGCCGATCCTGGTGGGCGTGTATGGTGGCGATCCGGCCGTCATGGCCGCCATCGGCATGTTCTCGGGCTACTGCGGCACGCTGCTGACGCCGATGGCCGCGAACTTCAACATCGTGCCCGCGGCGCTGCTGGAGCTGCCGGACAAGAACGCGGTGATCAAGGCGCAGGCGCCGACGGCGCTGGCGCTGCTGGTCGTCAACATCTTCCTGATGTATTTCCTGATGTTCCGTTGAGCTGGAGTCGTGAGCCATGAGTGAATCCCTGAACATCCTGCTGACGGGTTTTGAGCCCTTCGAGCGCGACACGCTCAATCCTTCGTGGGAAGTCGCGCGCGCGCTGGACGGATGGAGCCTGGAGCTCGAGGGCCGCACGGCGCGGGTGCACGCAGTGCAGCTGCCCTGCGTGTTCGGCGCGTCCGCTGAGGCGCTGCGCGAGGCCATGGCCCGGCTGCAGCCGCATCTGGTGGTCTGCATGGGCCTGGCCGGCGGGCGCACCGAGATCACGCCCGAGCGCGTGGCGATCAACGTCGACGATGCGCGCATTCCCGACAACGCAGGAGGCCAGCCGATCGATGAGGCCATTGCCGACGGCGGGCCCGTGGCCTACTGGTCTACATTGCCGATCAAGGCCATCGTGCGCGACATGCGCGCAGCGGGCGTGCCGGCATCGGTTTCCAACACTGCCGGCAGCTTTGTCTGCAACCATGTCTTCTATGCGCTGATGCATGCCCTGGCCCGGGACGGGCAGGGCGTGCGCGGCGGGTTCGTGCATCTGCCGCTGCTGCCGCAGCAGGCGGTGCACCGCCCGGGCCTGCCGAGCATGGCGCTGGAGACCCAGGTCGAAGGCATGCGCCAGTTGCTGCGCACGGCGCTCACGGTGCAGGCCGATGTGCGCGAAACCGGCGGCAAGCTGCATTGAGAAGGAACGAGAGATGTTGAAGATGGATTTGAACAGCGACCTGGGCGAGAGCCTGGGCGCATGGCGCATGGGCGATGACGCGGCCATGCTGAAGATCGTGAGCAGCGCCAACGTCGCCTGCGGCTTCCATGCGGGCGATGCCGCCGGCATCCTGGAGACGCTGCGCGAAGCCAAGGCCAATGGCGTCACGGTGGGCGCGCATGTCGCCTACCGCGACCTCGTGGGTTTCGGCCGGCGCAACATGGATGTCGCAAGCGCTGACCTGGTGGCCGATGTGATCTACCAGATCGGCGCGCTGCAGGGCCTGGCTGCCGCCGCCGGCACGCGCGTGCGCTACGTCAAGCCACATGGCGCGCTCTACAACATGATCGCGCACGACGCGCGCCAGGCGCACGATGTGATCAACGCCATCCTCGCCATCGATTCCAGCCTGGTGCTGGTGTGCCTGGCGGGCTCGCCGCTGATCGGATGGGCGCGCGCTGCGGGCCTGGCCACGGTGGCCGAGGCCTTTGCCGACCGCGGCTACATGCCCGACGGCAGCCTGGTGTCGCGCCGCGAGAAGGGCGCCGTGCTGCATGATGCCGACGAGGTCGCCAGCCGCATGCTGCGCCTGGTGCGCGAGGGCGTGGTGGCCGATCTGAACGGCAACGACGTGCGCATCGAGGCGGACTCGATCTGCGTGCATGGCGACAGCCCCGGCGCGGTGGAGATGGCGCGTGCCGTGCGCGCGCGGCTGCAGGCCGAGGGCGTCGAGATTTCGGCCTTCGTGCCCGGCAACGGGAGCTGAGCGGCCCATGCGTTTCCTGCCTGTGAACCTGAATGCGCTGCTGGTCGAGCTCGATGACCTGGCGCAGACCCTGGCGCTGTTGCAGTCGCTGCAGTCCGAGCCCGTGGCCGGTGTCGAGGAGCTGATCCCCGCGGCGCGCACCATCCTGGTCTATTTCAACCCGGCGCTCGTGCCCGCGGCGCGGATCATGGCCGACATCGGCGCGCGCAGCGTCGATGCCCAGGTCGAGCGTTCCACCCACCGCGTGCAGATTCCCGTGCATTACGACGGCGAGGATCTGCAGGAAGTCGCCGATCTGCTGGGTGTCGCGCGCGAGGATGTGGTGCGCATGCACACCGGCTCCGAGTATTCGGTGGCCTTCACGGGCTTCGCGCCGGGCTTTGCCTATCTGTCGGGCGGCAACGAACGCCTGAACGTGCCGCGGCGCAAGACACCGCGCACGCGCATTCCCGCGGGCGCCGTGGGCTTGGCGGGCAGCTTCAGCGGGGTCTATCCGCAAGCGAGCCCCGGCGGCTGGCAGATCATCGGCACGACACCGGTGCAGATGTGGGATCTGGAGCGCGCCGCGCCCTCGCTGCTGCGCCCGGGATTTCGTGTGCAGTTCGTCGATATCTCGACCCTCTCGCCCGAAGCACTGGCAGCATTGGAAGCCGAGTGCGCCGGCGAGCGTGTGGCGCAGGCGACAGGCGACGCGGGCAGCGCCGGCGCTGCGGGCCTGCGCGTCGAGGCACCCGGCCTGCAGACCCTGTTCCAGGACGGCGGCCGCCATGGCCGCGCGGGGCAGGGCGTGGGCGCATCGGGCGCCATGGACCGCGGCGCGCTGCGCGCGGCCAACCGCGTGGTGGGCAATCCCGCGGACACAGCCTGTCTGGAAGTCGCCTTTGGCGGTCTCACGCTCGAGGCCCTGCAGCCTGCGGTGCTGGCAGTCGCAGGTGCCGCGGCACCCCTTGAAGTGCTGACGGCGCAGGGCCAGCGCTATGGCGCTTGCACCTATGCGCCGCTGGCGCTGGATGCCGGCGACCGTCTCACCGTGCAGGCGCCCGAAGCCGGCTCGCGCAACTATGTGGCGGTGCGCGGCGGCTGGAATGTGGCGCCGGTGCTGGGCAGCGTCTCCACGGATACCCTGGCGCGTGTCGGCCCTGCTGCGCTGGCGGCCGGAGATGTCCTCCAGGTGGGGCGCGACACGGGCCTGCCCGCGGTGGCGCTGGGCGAGCAGCCTGCCTTCGATCTGCCGCGCGCGGGCGAGGAAGTCTGCCTCGATGTCGTGCTCGGGCCGCGCACCGACTGGTTCACGCAGCAAGCCATCGATCTGCTGACCGCACAGGCCTGGGCCGTGACGCCGCAATCCAACCGCGTGGGCATCCGCCTGCAGGGCGAGGCGCCGCTCACGCGCGCCGAAAACCGCGAGCTGCCTAGCGAGGGCACGGCGCGCGGCGCGATTCAGGTGCCCGCCAGCGGCCAGCCGGTGCTGTTCCTGGCCGACCATCCGCTGACCGGAGGCTATCCGGTGATCGGCAGCGTGGCCAGCTACCACCTGGATCTGGCGGGTCAGATTCCGGTCAATGCCAAAGTGAGATTCCGCGTGGTGCGCGCGTTCGAGTCCATCATCCACGAGAAGAATTGAAATGATGAAAAAAGTCCTGATTGCCAACCGCGGCGAGATCGCCGTGCGCATTGCGCGTGCCTGTGCCGACTACGGCGTGAAGTCGGTGGCGGTCTATGCCGATGCCGATATCGACGCATTGCACGCGCGCATGGCCGACGAAGCCTATGGCCTGGACGGCCAGCGCCCAGCCGACACCTATCTGAACATTCCGAAGCTGCTGGAGATCGCGCGCAAGAGCGGCGCCGATGCCGTGCATCCGGGCTATGGCTTCCTGTCGGAAAGCGCGGCCTTTGCGCAGGCGGTCATCGATGCCGGGCTGGTCTGGATCGGTCCCTCGCCCGAAGCCATCAGCCGCCTGGGCGACAAGGTGCAAGCGCGCAAGCTGGCCATTCAGGTCGGCGCGCCCCTGGTGGCCGGCACGGCCGAGCCCGTCAAGGACGTGCAGGAAGTGGTGGATTTCGCCCGGCAGCATGGGCTGCCCGTGGCCATCAAGGCGGCATTTGGCGGCGGCGGCCGCGGCATCAAGGTGGCGTGGAAGCTCGAGGAAGTGACCGAGCTCTACCATTCGGCGGTGCGCGAGGCCGTCACGGCCTTTGGCCGCGGCGAATGCTTCCTGGAGCAGTTCCTCGACCGCCCGCGCCATGTCGAGGCGCAGGTGCTGGCCGACCAGCATGGCAACGTGCTGGTGCTGGGCACGCGCGACTGCTCGCTGCAGCGGCGCAACCAGAAGCTGGTGGAGGAGGCGCCTGCGCCCTTCCTGAGCGAGGAGCAGCGCGCGCGCATCCACCAGTCGGCCAAGGACATCTGCGCGGCGGCGGGCTATACCGGCGCCGGTACCGTCGAATTCCTGCTGAGCCAGAACGGCGCGATCTCCTTCCTGGAAGTCAACACCCGGCTGCAGGTCGAGCATCCCGTCACGGAAGAGACGACGGGCATCGACCTGGTGGTCGAGCAGCTGCGCATCGCCGACGGCCTGCCGCTGCGCGTGCTGGAGACTCCCGCGCCGCGCTGCCACGCGCTGGAGTTCCGCATCAACGCCGAGGACGTGGGCCGCGGCTTCGTGCCCACGCCCGGCGCCATCACGCGCTTCGACGCGCCCTCGGGCCCGGGCGTGCGCGTCGATACCGGTGTCCTTGCCGGATCGGTGATTCCGGGCACCTTCGACTCGATGATGGGCAAGCTGATCGTCACCGGCGCCACGCGCGCCGACGCCATCGTGCGCGCGCGCCGTGCGCTCAAGGAATTCCGGATCGAAGGCGTGGCCTCGGTGCTGCCCTTCCACCGCGCGGTGCTGGAGCAGCCGGACTTCACTGCCGAAGCAGACGAGGACTTCAAGGTGCATACGCGCTGGATTGAAACCGACTTCGCCGGCGATCTCGAAGCTGCAGTGCGCGTAGTGCCAATCGCAGGCGCGGCGCTGCACCGCACCGTGATGGAGATCGACGGCCGCCGCGTGAGCCTGGGGCTGCCCGCCGAATGGCTGGCCGGCCTGTCCGCAGGTGCCGCGCCGCAGGCGGCCGCGCCTGCCGAGGCGCCCAAGGACGCGGCAGCCGTCGGCGCGCCCGTGACCGGTACGCTACATGCCTGGCAGGTGGCCGATGGCGATCTGGTCAACGCCGGCGACGTCATTGCCGTCATGGAAGCCATGAAGATGGAGATGCAGGTGACCGCGCACCGCGCCGGCAAGATCGCCCTGCGCGCCGAAGCCGGCTCCTTCCATCAGCAGGGCACGCCGATCGCCAGCATCGAATAGTGTTGCAACGGGCAAGCAGGGCGGGCTGCTGAAAGCGCGGCTTGCCACGGAATGCGCGCGGCAGGGGTAAAATGCGCGCCTGCACCACTGTTTCCAACGTACAAGGGCGAGAAAGGCAAACTGGTTATGACACCGCGAACTACCTCCACGGAGAATTCCTCCGGCCGCTAGGCCGGTTGTTCGCGCCTGCACGAGACCTGCTTTTCCCCCTCTCAAGCGCGGACCCGTTCCGCGCTTTTTGTTTTCCGGCATGGGCGCGCGCACCACTCCCCCAGACAAGCTTTGACAAGGAATCCCATGATCCACATCACGCTCCCCGATGGCTCCCAGCGCGAGTACCCCGGCCCGGTCACGGTCGCCGACGTCGCGGCCTCGATCGGTACCGGCCTGGCCAAGGCGGCGCTGGCCGGCAAGATCGGCTCCGGCGACGCGGCCAAGGTCGTCGACACCAGCCACCTGATCGAGCAGGACGCCCAGCTGTCCATCATCACCGCCAAGGACGCCGACGGCCTGGACGTGATCCGCCATTCGACGGCCCACCTGCTGGCCTATGCCGTCAAGCAGCTGTTCCCCGAAGCCCAGGTCACGATCGGTCCCGTGATCGAGAACGGCTTCTACTACGACTTCGCCTACAAGCGCCCGTTCACGCCCGAAGACCTGGCGGCCATCGAGAAGCGCATGGCCGAGCTCGCCGCCAAGGACGAGCCCGTGCATCGCCGCGTGCTGCCGCGCGACGAGGCGGTGGATTATTTCAAGGGCCTGGGCGAGCACTACAAGGCCGAGATCATCGCCAGCATCCCGAGCAACGAGGACGTGAGCCTGTACCGCGAAGGCGACTTCGAAGACCTGTGCCGCGGCCCGCACGTGCCGAGCACCGGCAAGCTCAAGTTCTTCAAGCTGATGAAGGTCGCGGGCGCCTATTGGCGCGGCGACCACCGCAACGAGATGCTGCAGCGCGTGTACGGCACGGCCTGGGCCAGCAAGGACGAGCTGCAGCAGTACCTGCGCATGCTGGAGGAAGCCGAGAAGCGCGACCACCGCAAGCTCGGCCGCGAGCTCGACCTGTTCCATATCGACGAGCATTCGCCGGGCACGGTGTTCTGGCACCCCAAGGGCTGGACGCTGTGGCAGCAGGTCGAGCAGTACATGCGCGCCGTCTACCGCGACAACGGCTACCAGGAGGTCAAGGCGCCGCAGATCCTGGACAAGGGCCTGTGGGAGAAGACCGGCCACTGGGACAAGTACCGCGACAACATGTTCGTCACCGAGAGCGAAAAGCGCGACTACGCGCTCAAGCCGATGAACTGCCCGGGCCACATCATCATCTTCAACCAGGGCATCAAGAGCTACCGCGACCTGCCGCTGCGCTACGGCGAGTTCGGCCAGTGCCACCGCAACGAGCCCACCGGCGGCCTACATGGCATCATGCGCGTGCGCGGCTTCACGCAGGACGACGGCCACATCTTCTGCACCGAAGACCAGATCCAGCCCGAAGTGTTGGCCTTCAGCCGCCTGCTGCAGAAGGTCTATGCCGACTTCGGCTTCACCGAGATCATCTACAAGGTCGCGACGCGCCCCGAGGCGCGCATCGGCTCGGACGAGAGCTGGGACAAGGCCGAAGCCGCCCTGATGGACAGCCTGCGCGCCTCCGGCGTCGAGTTCGAGATCGCGGTCGGCGACGGCGCCTTCTACGGCCCGAAGATCGAATACACGCTCAAGGACGCGCTGGGCCGCCACTGGCAGTGCGGCACGATCCAGGTGGACTTCTCCATGCCCGAGCGCCTGGACGCGGAATACGTGGGCGAGGACGGCAATCGCCACCGCCCGGTGATGCTGCACCGCGCGATCGTCGGCAGCATGGAGCGCTTCCTGGGCATCCTGATCGAGCAGTACGCGGGCGCGCTGCCGACGTGGCTGGCACCGGTGCAGGCGGCGGTGCTCAACATCACCGACGCCCAGGGCGACTACTGTCGTGAAATTGCCGAAAAGCTGCGAAAGGCCTTGCCCGGCCAGGAGCTTCGCGTGGTCACCGATCTGCGCAACGAGAAGATTACGTATAAAATACGCGAGCATTCGTTGCAGAAGCTGCCCTATATTCTTGTTGCTGGCGACAAGGAAAAGGCGGCTGGAGCGGTTGCAGTGCGCGCCCGGGGCAACAAGGACCTCGGCGTGATGTCGGTCGATGCATTCATTGAATTGGTCGCCAGCGACATCACATCCAAGAACTGACTGAGATGTCAGCCTTTGGCTTGCGTGCACAGTGCACGCAAGCAGGCTACGCTGTTGTAGCCATTCATATTCAAGGGTGAAAACCATAGCTACTGAATTTCGCGATCGCCGTCACCGTGAGGAGCGCAAGCACCGCCTCAACCGTGAAATCATGGCGCCTGAAGTGCGTCTGTCCGGCCCGGAAAACGAGCCCCTCGGCATTGTTCCCATCATGGAAGCACTGCGCATGGCTGGCGAGTTGGATGTTGACCTGGTGGAAATCGCCGCTACCGCCAATCCGCCGGTCTGCCGGCTGATGGACTACGGCAAGTTCAAGTACCAGGAGCAAAAGCGCGCTGCCGAGGCCAAGGCCAAGCAGACGGTCATCGAGATCAAGGAAGTCAAATTCCGCCCCGGTACCGACGACGGCGACTACAACATCAAGCTGCGCAACATCCGCCGCTTTCTGGCTGACGGCGACAAGTGCAAGATCACGCTGCGCTTTCGCGGCCGCGAGATCACGCACCAGAACCTGGGCCTGGCCCTGCTCAACCGCCTGCGCGATGACCTGGCCGACAGCATTTCCGTCGAGCAGTTCCCCAAGCTCGAAGGCCGCCAGATGATCATGATGATCGCACCGGCGAAGAAAAAGCCCGCAGGGGCCAAGCCGCAGGGCGATGCGCCCACAACGCCGGCTGCTTGAGGCATAATCTCTGCCTGCAAGCGAGGTGAGCCTTCGGGCTCACCTTTTGTTTTGCGCGGCACGGCCTTCGGGCCGGGCTGCACAGGCGGCGGATTCGTCCGCTGCCAGGCGCGCCCGAGAGGGTGGGCCAAAAAAGAAGTGGCTCGGGGCCAACAAGTTCGCGCAGTTGCGCGAACGCCTCGCGAGCACAATCAACAGGAGCATTCACATGCCCAAAATGAAGACCAAGAGCAGCGCGAAGAAGCGATTCCGCGTTCGTCCCGGTGGCACCGTCAAGCGCGGTCAAGCCTTCAAGCGTCACATCTTGACGAAGAAGACCACCAAGAACAAGCGTCACCTGCGTGGTGCGGTTGCTGTGCACGAGACCAACATGGGCTCGATCGCGCAAATGCTGCCCAGCTTTGGCTTGTAATCAACTGACGAACAAGGAGTACTTACATGCCTCGCGTCAAACGTGGTGTAACGGCCCGTGCCCGTCACAAAAAAGTTCTGGCCCTCGCTAAGGGTTTTCGCGGTCGCCGCGGCAATGTCTTCCGTATCGCCAAGCAGGCGGTAATGAAGGCTGGGCAATATGCCTACCGTGACCGTCGTAACAAGAAGCGCGTGTTCCGCCAGCTGTGGATTGCCCGTATCAACGCCGCTGCGCGTGAACTCGGCATGACCTACAGCGTGTTCGCCAACGGCCTGAAGAAGGCATCGATCGAGATCGACCGCAAGATGCTGGCCGATATCGCGGTGCACGACAAGGCTGCTTTCGCCAGCATCGTGGAACAAGTCAAGGCCAAGCTGGCTGCTTGAGTTCACGGCCGGCAGTCGCCCTCCGCGGCTGCCAACGCACTAAACAACAAGGGCTAGAGCTTGAAAAGGCACTAGCCCTTGTTTATTTTCAAGAGTCGATATGAACGAGTTGGATTCTCTGGTCGAAAGCGCGCAGCAACTGTTTGCGCAAGCCGCAACCCCTGCCGATCTGGAAAACGCCAAGGCCCAGTTCCTGGGCAAGTCCGGTCGCGTGACCGAACTGATGAAGGGCATGGCGCAGCTTTCCGTCGAGGAGAAGAAGTCGCGCGGCGCGGCTATCAACGTGGCCAAGCAGGCGATCGAGGCGGCGCTCACGGCGCGGCGCCAGGCGCTGGCCGATGCCGAGCTGCAAAACCAACTCAAGGCCGAGGCGCTGGACGTGAGCCTGCCCGGGCGCCGCCGCGGGCAGGGCGGCCTGCACCCGGTGTCGCTGACGCTCGAACGCATCGAAGGCATCTTTGCCTCGATGGGCTTCGACGTGGCCGACGGTCCGGAGATCGAGACCGACTGGTTCAACTTCACCGCGCTCAACACGCCCGAAGACCACCCCGCGCGCTCGATGCACGACACCTTCTACGTCGAAGGCGGCACCGAGACCGCACCCAACCTGCTGCGCACGCACACCAGCCCGATGCAGGTGCGCTATGCGGTGCAGCACGTGAAGAAACACCAGGCCCTGCTGGATGCGGGCCAGAGCATGCCCGAGATCCGCGTGATCGCGCCGGGCCGCACCTACCGCGTGGACAGCGATGCCACGCATTCGCCGATGTTCCACCAGTGCGAAGGCATCTGGATCGGCGAGAACGTCAGCTTCAAGGACCTGAAGGTGGTGTTCACCGACTTCTGCCGCACCTTCTTCGAGAGCGACGACCTGGTGCTGCGCTTCCGTCCGAGCTTCTTTCCCTTCACCGAGCCCAGCGCCGAGATCGACATCCAGTTCCAGACCGGCCCGCTGGCCGGCCGCTGGCTCGAGGTGGCCGGCTCGGGCCAGGTGCACCCGAACGTGGTGCGCAACATGGGGCTCGACCCCGAGAAATACATTGGCTTTGCCTTCGGCATGGGCCCTGACCGGCTGACCATGCTGCGCTACGGGGTTAATGACCTGCGGCTGTTCTTCGACGGCGATGTCCGCTTCCTGTCGCAGTTCCAGTAAACGTCGCAACCACCGCCTGTGTCGGCGCCTGCGCCCGTGCGCAGGCCCGTTTGAAGCCAAAGAGTCTGACTATGCAATTTCCTGAATCCTGGTTGCGTGCGTTCTGCAACCCGCCGCTGAGCACCGCCGAACTCGCCGAAACCCTGACCATGGCTGGTCTGGAAGTCGAGGAACTGGCGCCCGTCGCGCCACCGTTCTCAAAGATCGTCGTCGGCGAGATCAAGCAGGCCGAGCAGCACCCGAACGCCGACCGCCTGCGCGTGTGCCAGGTCGATGTCGGCCAGCCCGAGCTGCTGACCATCGTCTGTGGCGCGCCCAACGCGCGCGTGGGCATCCGCGTGCCCTGCGCCATGGTCGGCGCCGAGCTGCCGCCGGGCGACGACGGCAAGCCCTTCCTGATCAAGATCGGCAAGCTGCGCGGCGTCGAGAGCTTCGGCATGCTGTGCTCGGCCAAGGAACTCAAGCTGGCGGAGGACCATGGCGGCCTGCTCGAGCTGCCGCTCGACGCGCCGCTGGGCCAGGACATCCGCAGCTACCTGAACCTCGACGACACGCTGTTCACACTCAAGCTCACGCCGAACCTGGCGCACTGCCTGAGCGTCTACGGCATTGCACGCGAAGTCGCGGCCCTCACGGGTGCGCCGCTGCAGGCTCCCACCTTCACCCCCGCCACCGTCAAGAGCGACGCGCGCCTGCCGGTGAAGATCAGCGCCCCTGACCTGTGCGGCCGCTTCTCGGGCCGCGTGATCCGCAATGTCAACACCCAGGCCAAGACCCCGGCCTGGATGGTCGACCGCCTGGCGCGCTGCGGCCAGCGCAGCGTTGCGCCCCTGGTCGACATCTCGAACTATGTGATGTTCGAGCTGGGCCGTCCGTCGCACATCTTCGATCTCGACAAGATCCATGGCGGCCTGGACGTGCGCTGGGGCCGTCCAGGCGAGCAGCTCAAGCTGCTCAATGGCAACACGGTGACCGTCGATGGCCAGGTCGGCGTCATTGCCGACGACCAGGCGATCGAGTCGCTGGCCGGCATCATGGGCGGTGACGCCACGGCCGTGGGCGACGGCACGCGGCATATCTATGTCGAAGCCGCGTTCTGGTGGCCCCGCGCCATTGCCGGACGTTCGCGCCGCTTCAACTTCTCGACCGATGCCGGTCACCGCTTCGAGCGCGGCGTGGATCCGCAGCTCACGGTGGAGCACATCGAGCGCATCACCGAGCTGGTGCTCGAGATCTGCGGCACGCCCGAGACCGAGTGCGGCCCGATCGACGACCAGATCGCCAACATCCCCACGCCCCAGCCGGTGCAGTTGCGCGTGGCGCGCGCGGCCAAGGTGATCGGCATGCCCGTGACCCAGCAGCAATGCGCAGAGGCGCTCGAGGGCCTGGGCCTGGCGGTGGCGCAGGGCGCGGGCGTGCTGACGGTGACGCCGCCGTCGTACCGCTTCGACATCGCGCTGGAAGAGGACCTGATCGAGGAGGTCGCGCGCATGCTGGGCTACGGCCAGCTGCCGACCACGCCGCCCATGGCGCCGATCACGCCCAAGCTGCGCGCCGAGAACCGCCGCAGCAGCTTTGCCGTGCGCCGCGCCATTGCCGCGCTGGGCTACCAGGAAACCATCAACTTCAGCTTCGTCGAGGAGCGCTGGGAGCATGAGCTCGCCGGCAATCCGAACCCGATCAAGCTGCTGAACCCCATTGCCAGCCAGCTCAGCGTCATGCGCAGCTCGCTGCTGGGCTCGCTGCTGCAGGTCGTGAAGTTCAACCTCGACCGCAAGGCCCAGCGCGTGCGCGTGTTCGAGCTCGGCCGCGTATTCCTGCGCGATGCCAACGTGCAGAACACCGACACGACGGTGCAGGGCTTCGACCAGCCGATGCGCGTGGCCGGCATGGCCTGCGGGCCGGCCGAGCAACTGCAGTGGGGTCGCAAGGACCAGGCAGTGGATTTCTACGACGTCAAGGGCGATGTGGAAGCCTTGCTGGCGCCGCTGCGCCCGACATTCGAAGCAGCCCAGCACCCGGCAATGCATCCGGGCCGCTGCGCGCGTGTGCTGCTGGACGGCAAGGCCATCGGCTTCGTCGGCGAGCTGCACCCGCAGTGGCGCCAGGGCTGGGAGCTGCCGCAGGCTCCGGTGATGTTCGAGCTCGAGCTCGACGCCGTGCAGCAGCGCCAGGTGCCGCAGTTCCGCGCCGTGGCCAAGCACCAGTCGGTCGAGCGCGACATCGCCGTCGTGGTGGCCGAAGCGGTGACCCATGCCGAAATCATGGCTGCCGTCGAAGCCGCAGCAGCGCACACGGTGCTGCGTTCCGCCGTGCTGTTCGACGTCTTCCGCGCCAAGCCGCTGCGTGCGGGCGAGGAGCCGGCGCCCGGGGCGCTGGCGCCCCACGAGAAGAGCCTGGCCGTGCGCCTGCTGCTGGGCAGCGACACGGCCAGCCTGACCGAAACCGAGATCGAGGCCGCGATGGCCGCCGTGATCGAACAACTGGTGGCACGTTGCGGCGCGCGCCTGCGCGGATGATGGACGCTGCTGTCTTTTCCCACGAAGGGGGATCTGCCATGGAACTGGCCATTGAAAGCCTGGACAGCCCGGCGCTGACCAAGGCGCAGCTTGCCGATCTGCTGTTCGACCAGATCGGCCTGAACAAGCGCGAATCCAAGGAAATGGTGGATGCGTTCTTCGACCTGGTGTCGCAAAGCCTGGTGGAAGGCGATGACGTCAAGCTCTCGGGTTTCGGCAACTTCCAGATCCGCACCAAGGCGCCGCGCCCGGGGCGCAATCCGCGCACCGGCGAGCTGATCCCGATCCAGGCGCGCCGCGTGGTCACATTCCACGCCAGCACCAAGCTCAAGGAACAGATCCAGAGCGGCGAGACCTCGGGGTCCGCGCTGTAGCACTGCGTTGCGTCGGTCCAACGCGCATGGCGGCCAGGCAGCGCCTGCGCTAGCCTTGGTGGGTTGATGATTGGAGATGCAAGCGATGTCCCAGGTTTCCACGCTTCCGGCGATTCCAGCCAAACGCTACTTCACGATCGGTGAGGTGGCGCAGCTGTGCGGCGTGAAACCCCATGTGCTGCGCTACTGGGAGCAGGAGTTCACCCACCTGCGCCCGGTGAAGCGCCGCGGCAACCGGCGCTACTACCAGCACCATGAATTGCTGATGATCCGCCGCATCCGCGAGCTGCTGTACGAGGAAGGATTCACCATCCAGGGCGCGCGCAACCGCCTGCGCGAGAACGGGGCGCTGACCGGCGATGGCGTGGCGCAGGCGGAGGAGACCGAACTGGTGTCCGCCGACTGGCGTGTGGATGCGCCGGGCATGCAGACGGCTGGCGTCCCCGATTCCAGGGCGGTACGGCAGGAGCTTTTGCAGATTCGCGAGCTGTTGTCCTTGTGACTGCTTTTTCCGGTATATAATTCAATTCTCGTCGGCGTGTAGCGCAGCCTGGTAGCGCACTTGCATGGGGTGCAAGGGGTCGAAGGTTCGAATCCTTTCTCGCCGACCACAATCCCAAAAAGGGTCAGCAGATTTGTCTGCTGACCCTTTTTTCATTGGCGCATATGCTGCGCATATTCACGGAGTTCCGACCATGATGGATGGATTGATCGCCGGGCGCCTCTATGGCACGCCCGAGCAGCGCACCGGCAAGGCGGGCAAGCCCTTCGTGGTGGCGCGCATGCGTGCCGAGTGCGGCGACGGCGAGAACCTGTTCGTGAACGTGATTGCCTTCGATGCCGCGCCCTGTGCCGCGCTGCAGGCCCTGCACGAGGGCGACGCCTTGACCATTGCCGGCCCGATCACGCCCAAGGTGTGGACGGACAAGCAGGGCATGGTGCATCCCGCGCTCGATGCAATTGCCCACCAAGTGCTCACGGTCTACCACGTGGAGCACCGCCAGCGCCAGGTGCTTGCAGCGCAGGGGCTGCCTGGCGGAGGACGCGAGCGTGAGGATTGACGCGGCTGGCCATTATTCCCCCGGGATATAAACAGCTGCGTATTTCGTCGGTAACAAGGTGTGCAATTCAGCGTACAGTGCTGCCTTTGTATTTCCGACTGAAGGCATTTCCGTGAACAAGCGCCAACTTCTGCAAACCTCTGCCCTGGCTCTGGGCCTGGCCCTCGCCGCACCTCTGGCGGCCTTCGCCCAGGACAAGACTTCGATCAAGGTCGGCGTCACCGGCGGCCCGCACGCCCAGATCTTCGAGCAGGTCAAGCTCGTCGCCGAGAAGCAGGGCCTGAAGATCCAGGTGGTGGAGTTCGGCGACTATGTCCAGCCCAATGCCGCACTGTCCGCCGGCGACCTCGACGCCAACAGCTACCAGCATCTGCCCTACCTCGATGCGCAGGTCAAGGACCGCGGCTACAAGCTGGTGCGCGTGGCCGATACCGTCAACTTCCCCATCGGCCTGTACTCGAAGAAGGTCAAGAAGCTGGCCGACCTGCCACAAGGCGCGAAGTTCGGTATCCCCAACGACCCCACCAATGGCGGCCGCGTGCTGCTGCTGCTGCAGGCCCAGGGGCTGATCAAGCTCAAGGAAAACGCCGGCCTCAAGGCCACGCCGCTGGACGTGGTGTCGAACCCGAAGAAGCTGCGTTTCGTCGAACTCGACGCCGCGCAGCTGCCGCGTTCGCTCGATGACCTCGATGCCTCGGCCATCAACACCAACTTCGCGCTCTCGGCCGGCCTGAACCCCAAGACCGATTCCATTGCCCAGGAAAGCGCCAAGAATCCCTACGTCAACATCCTGGTGGTGCGCGAGAGCGAAAAGGCCCAGCCCTGGGTGGCCAAGCTGATCAAGGCCTACCAGTCGCCCGAAGTGCGCCAGTTCATCGATACCCAGTTCAAGGGTTCGGTGGTGCCGGCTTTCTAACCGCCGCGCAGTGCCGGCCCTGGCATTGCCGGGGCAAGCGACAAGCCAGTTCCGCATGCTGCGGGACTGGCTTTTTTACTCTGTCATCCGGGGGGCGTAGGCCGACTTTGGCCAGGGAAAGACGCGATTGAACCCGCTGCTTTATTAGGAAAAATGCATAAGCATGGGTCTTTAAATTCGTTGATGAAATTCCTGGATGACGGCACACTTCATCCCTTTCCCGTGTCAGCGGATGGCGCATTTCTCCGTGCCTGTGGGCAGCGGCTCAGGTTGCTGGCGCGGGCGGCACGGGATCCAGATCAAGGGCGCCAAGCCATCGACACTGCCGCGACCGGCGGTCCAGCTTCCAATGAACGTGATTGCATGAGTCAGAAAACTGCCGACAAACTGCCGCTCATCCGCCTGCGCGATGTGCAGAAAAGATTCGCCACCGCCGATGGCGGTGTGTTCGAAGCCGTCAAGTCGGTGAGCCTGGAGGTGCGCCAGGGCGTGATCTTCGGCCTGATCGGCAAGAGCGGCGCCGGCAAGTCGACCCTGCTGCGTCTGATCAATCTGCTCGAGCGTCCCGATGCCGGCGAGGTTTTCGTGGCTGGGCGCGAACTCACGCGTCTGAGCCGGCGCGAACTGCGCGATGCGCGCCAGAACATCGGCATGATCTTCCAGCAGTTCAATCTGCTGCAGAACGCCAGCGTTTTCGACAACGTCGCCTTTCCGCTGAAGATCCACGGCGGCCATTCGCGCGCGCAGATCGACGCGCGGGTGCGCGAGTGCCTGGCGCTGGTGGGCCTGTCCGACAAGCTCGGCAGCTACCCGGCGCAGCTGTCGGGCGGGCAGAAGCAGCGCGTGGCCATCGCGCGTGCGCTGGCGCCGCGCCCGCAGGTGCTGCTGTGCGACGAGCCGACCTCGGCGCTCGACAGCGAAACCACGCGCTCGCTGCTGGAGACGCTGCGCGACATCCAGCAAAAGACCGGCGTGACGATCGTCATCGTGACGCATGAACTCTCGGTGGTCGAGGTGCTGTGCAGCGAAGTGGCCATCGTCGAGGGCGGACGCATCGCCGAACAGTTCTCGCTGCAGGGCGCGGGGGCGCCGCGCAGCACCGCGCTCGGCCAGGAATTGGAAGCCCTGCGCGAGCGCACGGCTCGTGAAGCCCGCTGGAGCGCGGCTCCGGCATCGAACGCTGCCGCGGCAGCCCAGGAACCAAACCATGTCTGAGAATATCGCCGCCATCCTTCCCGAGCTGTGGGTGGCCATCGGCCAGACGGCGCTGATGCTGGGTATCGGCCTCACGGCCGCCGTCGTGCTGGGCGGGCCGCTGGGCGTGCTGCTGTTCCTTCTGGGCCCCGGCCAGTCGCTGGCCAACAAGCCGGCGTTCCTGGTGCTCAACTGGCTCGTGAACACGGTGCGCTCCTTTCCCTTCATCATCCTGCTGGTGGCGCTGGTGCCGTTCACGCGGATCGTCGCTGGCACCTCCATCGGCCCGCTGGCCGCCGCCGTGCCGTTGTCCATAGCGGCAATTCCCTATTTCGCGCGCCTGGTCGACCAGTGCCTGCGCGAAGTGCCGCGCGGCGTGATCGAGGCCGCGCATGCCATGGGGGCCTCGGAGCTGCAGATCGTCTGGCGCGTGCTGGTGGTGGAGGCGCGCTCGGGCCTGGTGCTGGCGCTCACCGTGCTGGCCGTGAGCTTCCTGTCGTATTCGGCCATTGCCGGCGTGGTGGGCGGTGGCGGCATTGGCGACCTGGCCATCCGCTATGGCTATTACCGATTCCAGACCGACGTGATGGTGCTTACCGTCACGGTGCTGGTGGTGCTGGTGCAGATCCTGCAATTCGTCGGCAACACCGCGGCGCGGCGCCTCGACAAGCGCGGCTGACGGCTTGGGCAGCCGGCCGCTGCCGAAATTTCCTGTAGGGCGCTGCGCGCGGCGCCTTTGTTCGCGTGGTTTCTCCTGAAAAGAGGTTTGTGATGAAGAATTTCGTAGTGCGTCGTTCCCTGCTGGCCGCTGCTGCGGCGGCCGTGACCCTGGTCGGCCTGACGGCGCCCGTGCAGGCCCAGGTGAAGAAGGACCTGGTCATCGGTGGCACTGCCGGCTCCAATATCGACCAGCTCAAGCAGGCCATCGTGCCGATCCTCGAGAAGAAGGGCTACAAGGTCAAGCTGGTCGAGTTCAACGATTACGTGCAGCCCAACCTGGCGCTGGCCCAGGGTTCGCTCAATGCCAACTTCTTCCAGCACCGCGTGTACCTGCAGAAATTCGCCGCCGACCAGAAGCTCGATATCGTCGAGCTGGTGCAGGGTGCGATCGCGCCCCTGGGCGTGTACTCGCAAAACCGCAAGACGCTGGAAGAAGCCAAGGTCGGCGACCGCGTGACGCTGCCCAACGACCCCAGCAACCTGGCGCGCGCACTGGTGCTGCTCGAGCAGAACAATCTCGTGAAGATCAAGCCCGGCATCGATCCGCTGCGCGCTTCGGAAAAGGACCTGGCCGAGAACCCGCGCAAGCTCAAATTCATCCCGCTCGAAGCCGCGCAGCTGCCGCGTTCGCTGGGCGACACCGAGTACGCCATCATCAACGGCAATTTCGCGATTTCTTCGGGCCTGAAGCTGACCGAAGCCGTGAAGCTGGAGAAGACCGCCGACCACTACCTGAACGTGGTGGCCGTCAAGCGCGCCGACAAGGACACGCCCTGGGCCAAGGACATCGAAGCCGCCTTCCGCTCCAACGAATACAAGGCCGTGGTGGACAGCAAGTTCCAGGGCTATGCCAAGCCTTCCTTCCTGCAGTGATTCGCGGCTTCAGCGGCAGGCGCGGCGTCCGGTGTAGGACGTTGCCCACCGCGCGGATTGCTGGGGGCTTCCATAATGGAAGCCCTTTTTGTTTTTGCCGCGAGGAGTTTTCATGAGCCAATACCAGGTCGCCGTCATCGTCGGAAGCTTGCGCAAGGAATCCTTCAACCGCAAGCTGGCGCAGGCCATTGCGCGCATGGCGCCCGAAGGTTTCAACTTCGAGGAAATCGCCATCGATGCCCTGCCGCTGTACGACCAGGATGCGGACGGCAATGAGGTCGAGGCCGTGAAGCGCTTTCGCGCGCAGATCGCGGGCGCCCAGGCGCTGCTGTTCGTCACTCCCGAATACAACCGCTCGGTGCCCGGCGTGCTGAAGAACGCGCTGGACCAGGGCTCGCGGCCCTATGGCCAAAGCGTGTGGGGCGGAAAGCCCGGTGCGGTGCTGGGCGTTTCGGTGGGCGCGGCCGGCACGGCGATGGCACAGCAGCATCTGCGCAATATCCTGGCCTATCTCGATGTGCCGTTGCTGGGTCAGCCGGAGATGTTCATCCAGTACAAGGACGGGTTGTTCAATGAGGATGGGTCGATAGGCGAGGGCAGCCGCCAGTTCGTGCAAAGCTGGCTGCACCGCTATGTGGAGTGGGTCAAGCGGCACGCTTGAATGGCTTTTGTCCAAAAAAAACCGGCCACCAGGGCCGGTTTTTTTCGTCGGAGAAGGCTGCTCAGAACTGGTAAGCGGCGCTGACGCCCGTCGCCCACTGTCGGCCCGGTGCGCTTTCGAAGAAGCGGTTGTTGCCGTCGTTGACGATGACCGAGCCCACATACTTGCGGTCGAACAGGTTGTCGACGCGCGCAAACGCGCGCAGCGTCCACGGGCCCATGACCTTGCGATAGCCGATGCTGGCGGCGGCCACGGTGTAGGAGGGCGCGGATTCGCTGTTGGCGTCGTTCACGAAGACCTTGCCCATGTGCTCGGCCGATAAGCCCAGGCGCCACGCGGGCGTGACATGGTAGTTCAGGCCCACCACGAGGTGCTGCTTGGACAGGCCGGGCAGCATGTTGCCCGCGGCGGCGCTGCCCGAGTCCTGGCGGAACTCGGCGTCGAGGTAGGTATAGCCGGCCAGCAGCTGCCACCGGGGCGACAGGCGCAGGTCCGTCTGCAGCTCCAGGCCCTGGCGGCGCGTGTCGCCGGCGTTGCGGTAGGTGGTGCGGCCATTGCTCGAGCCGGCGCTGACGATCTCGTCGCTGGTGCGCGACTGGAACATGGCGGCGCTCCAGTGGCCCTTCACCGCACCCGTCAGGCGCTGGCGGAAGCCGATCTCGTACTGGCTGCTGCTGCTGGGCTGCAGGTCCAGGTTCAGGCCGCCGATGCTGCCGGTGCGGTACGACAGCTCGGCAAAAGTGGGGGTCTCGAAACCGCGGCCGGCGCTCACGTACACCGTCTGCTCGGGCGTGATCTGGTGCGACAGCGAGACCACCGGCAGCGCCTGGCTGTGGGTCACGGAGCCCGAGTCGTCGGGGTTGCCGGCACGGATGTAGCGGTCCTCGGACTCGAACTTCACATGGCTGTAGCGCAGGCCCGTGCCCAGGCTCCAGTCGGGCGCGAGCTTCCAGGTCGCCTGCACGTAGGGGTCGATGCTGGTGACGGTGTTGTCTTCGTTGCGGCGCAGCGCGCCCTTGACGCCCAGCTGGCTGCCGATGAAGTTCTCGTAGCCCTGGCGGTCTTCCTTGACGGTCTCCACGGCCAGGCCGGCCGTGACGGTGACGGGCACCGGAGCGTCGTTGAACGTTCCGGTCCAGCGCGCATCGACGCCGCCATAGTCGCGCGACATGTCGATCACGCCGCCCGCATGGCCGGCGGCGCGCTGGGCCGTGTCGGGAATGGACTGGTACTGCTCCATCGAGCGGTGGCCGGCATAGGCCGTGAGCGACAAGCTATGCTCGCCGTTCAGGCGGCGCTCATAGGTCGTGCCGACCTGGGTCTGCTTGAGCGTCTTGCGGGTGTTGAAGCGCTCGGCCACGGCAGAGGCCTGGCGCGGATTGGCCTGGTATTGTTCCCAGGTCAGGCCCTGCGGGTCCTCCGCGCTGGATTCCATGCTGTTGGCGACGATGGTCAGGCGCGCGTCGTCACCGATGGCCGTGGACAGCTTGGCATTGAGCACATTGCGGTCGGCGGCGCTGTGGTCGCGATAGCCGTCCGTCAGGAAACGGCTGGCGCTGAGCACATAGCTCAGGCCCTGGCCCGTCTGGCCGCTGGCCTTGGCCGACAGGCGCTTCTGGCCGTTGCTGCCCACCGAGTAGCCGCCTTCGATGGTGGGGCGGCCCGTCGGGGTCTCGGTGTACATGCTGATCACGCCGCCGGCCGAGTTGCCGTACAGCGCCGAGTAGGGGCCGCGCAGCACCTCGACGCGCTCCAGGCTGGAGATGTCGATGTGCGACAGCGCGCCCTGGCCGTCGGGCATGGTGGCGGGAATGCCATCGACATACAGCCGCACGCCGCGCAGGCCGAAGGTCGAGCGCGCGCCATAGCCGCGCACCGACAGCTGCAGGTCCTGGGCGTAGTTCTGGCGGTTGTTGATCTGCAGGCCGGGCACGCCCGACAGGCTTTCCGACAGGTTGACCTGCAGCTGGCGGTCGCGCATCTGCTCGGCGTCGATCACCGTGACGGACGCGGGGGTCTGCGCCAGCGTGGTGCCGCCCAGCGTGCTCTGGATGGTGATTTCGGGCAGCCGGGCGTCGGCTGCGGGCTGCGCCATGGCAACGCCATACATACCGCCCACCAGGACGGGAACGCCGGCAACCCAGCGCAGTTGATGCAATTTCATGAAAGAGCCTTGGTTATGGAATGCACCTGCGCGGACAGCAGGACACGGCCGCGCGCAGCGCTGCTGCGTGTACATGCGCAGCATTCATTCGATGGGGAGGGGCTGCCGCGCGACAGCTGCGGCGAAGTCCTGAGAATGCCACAGAGCGCGCAGCAAATTGCGCATCACGGTCGAAAAACCAACAGCCCTGTATTCAGACGCCTGCAGCAGGGGCGCCAGTCAGCGGCCTGCCGACTTCTGCCTCTCCTGCGCCTGGTCGATGGCGTCGACGATGACCTTGCCCGTGCTCTGCACGCCAGGTGCCGCGAAGCCGGGGCCAGGGGTCACGCCGGGATGGGCCAGCAGCTGCTCGCGGACCGCGAGGCGTGTGGCAATGGCTTCGGGCATCGGCTCGGGCGGCTGCACGGGCGTGCTGCGCAGGTAGTGCCGGTAGACCTTGCTCTGGGCCTGCTGCATTTCGCGCGTGTCGCGCGCTTCAAGATACCAGTTCAGCAGATATCCCAGCACGATGGCGCTGACCAACCCGACGGTAACCGCCATGATCACAAAGGACTCATCCGTATTTTTGCGCGATCGCTGCGGGATAGAAGACATGGCAAATGCGCCAAAGCGTGGCACAGGGAAATCCCTAGCCTAACAAAAAAAGCCCCCGTGTCCATGACGGTGGGGGCAATGTCCGAGCTGGACGGTGTTGCTTGGCCTCAGGCGCAGTGGGCCGCCTGGCTCAGGCCGCCCGGGTCAGCTGGCTCTGGATGGCTTCTTCCGCCTGCGCCAGCGCCGTGGCCTTGGCATCGCCACCCATGGCCACGCCCTCGGCGCGCACGAAGCGCACGTCGGTGACGCCCATGAAACCCAGCACCGTCTGCAGCAGGCTTTCCTGGTGCTCCATGGCACGGCCGCCCTCGGAGGTGGAATAGACGCCGCCGCGGGTCGAGACCACGATGACCGTCTTGTCCTTGGCCAGGCCTTCGGGGCCGGCCGAGGTGTAGCGGAAGGTGCGGCCGGCCTGGG
Source organism: Comamonas endophytica (assembly GCF_023634805.2). Lineage (NCBI taxonomy): Bacteria > Pseudomonadati > Pseudomonadota > Betaproteobacteria > Burkholderiales > Comamonadaceae > Comamonas > Comamonas endophytica. Next base: position 264,607 of record NZ_CP106881.1, on the reverse strand, counting down.
CCACGCGGTCGATCCAGGCCTTGAGCTGGCTGGGAATGCTGAAGTTGTAGAAGGGCGCGCCGATCACCACGACATCGGCCGCCAGGAACTGGGACACGAGCTTTTCGGAGATCGCGTTCTCCTGGCGCTCGGCTTCGGTCGTGGCCTGCTGGCCGGTGCGGAAACCCATCGACACCGCCGACAGATGGCTGGGCGCATCCTTGGCAAGGTCCAGATACTCGACCTGCAGGCCGGGGTGGGCCTGGGCCCAGGCCTGCACGGTGCGTGCGGTCAGGGCGCGGGAGACGGATTGGTCGCCGGTGATGGCGGAATCGATGTGCAGCAGTTGCATGAAAGGCTCCTTGGATGGATTGCAGACCGTGGATGGTCAGTGCTTGGGATAGATTATGCGGCTAGGACGAAAGCTTGATAAGCAGCATTGAATGCAATAGATTGTTCCGAAAATGGAACGATTAAGGAAGCTGGAGAATGAACGATCTCAATGACATGCTGTATTTCGCCGAGGTGGTCGAGCGTGGCGGCTTTGCCGCGGCCGGGCGGGCGCTGGGTATCCCGAAGTCGCGCCTGTCGCGCCGCGTGGCCGAGCTGGAGGGGCGCCTGGGCGTGCGCCTGCTGCAGCGCACGACGCGCAAGCTGTCGTTGACCGAGGTGGGCGAGGCCTATTTGCGCCATTGCCAGGTGATGCGCGACGCCGCGCAGGCCGCGGCCGACACCGTGGCCCAGGTGCAGACCGCGCCCTGCGGCACGCTGCGCGTGAGCTGTCCGGTGACGCTGGCGCAGACCGTGCTGGGCGCACTGATGCCGGTCTATCTCGCGCGCCATCCCCAGGTGCGCGTGGACATGCAGGTCACCAACCGCCCTGTCGACCTGGTGGAGGAAAGCATCGACGTGGCGCTGCGCGTGCGCTCCTCGCTCGACGACAGCGGCAGCATGGTGGTCAAGCGCCTGGACATCTCGCGCCAGGTGCTGGTGGCCAGCCCGGAGCTGCTGCGCCGCCAGGGCCGGCCGACGCGGCTGGAAGAGCTCGAACGCATCGACAGCTTGGCGATGTCGTCAGTGGACGGGCGCTCGAGCCTGCGTCTCACCGGCCCCGAAGGCCAGCACTACACGCTGCAGCATCAGCCGCGCTATGTGGTCGACGACCTGCTGACGCTGAAGTTCGCGGTGCTTGCCGGCACAGGCATGGGCTGGCTGCCTGATTACATGTGCCATGACGAGCTGGCCGACGGCCGCATGGTGCACCTGCTGCCCGGCTGGTCGCCACCGCCGGGCGTGGTGCACGCGGTGTTTCCGTCGCGCCGCGGTCTGTCGCCGGCAGTGCGCAGCTTCCTGGATTTCCTGGCCGAAACCCTGCCCGGCAGCAGCGAAGCCGTGGGCCGGGGCAGGGAGGGCGGCCGGGCCGCGCAGCCATAAGGTAACAACCAATGGTTCGTTGGGATTCGAAGCAAAGCTGCCGACAATCGCGCCTCAAGGAGAACCGGCATGGATAAGACCCCCCGCATTCTGATAGTCCCCGGCTGGCATGGTTCGGGCCCGGGCCACTGGCAAAGCCTCTGGGCCGCCCAGCTTCCCGGCGCCGAACGGGTGGAACAGGACGACTGGGTCGTGCCCAAACGCGAGGCATGGGTCCGGCGCCTGGAGGAATGCGTGCTGGCGCGGCCGGAACCGGTGGTGATCGTGGCCCACAGCCTGGGCTGCATCGCCACGACCCACCTGCGGCCCGAGGCCGCCACGCGCGTGGCCGGAGCGCTGCTGGTCGCTCCCGCCGACCCGGAGCGCCGTGCGCAGCTGATCGATTTCGCGCCCGTGCCCTCGGCTTCGCTGCCCTACCGCAGCGTGCTGGTGGCCAGCAGCAACGACCCGTTCTGTCCGATCCGCCTGGCGGGCGCCTATGCGCGGGCATGGGGCAGCGAGCTGGTGCGGCTGCAGAATGCCGGCCATGTGAATGTCGATTCCGGGCACGGCGCCTGGCCGCTGGGCCTGGCGCTGCTGCAGTCCTTGACGGCGGGGCTGTCATGGTCTTGCGCGCCGGTCGATACTGCGGCGCTGCAGGCGTGAAATGGCCAGACCTATATGCCTGTATTGGATTAATTAACAAGAATATATTCGTTTGAGTTTGAAGATGAAGCTCGGACAATGAAACAATTCTTCACGTTCCAGGTTTTGCATCCATGAAATCTTTGACCCTCAAGACAGTTCTGGCCAGCCTTGCCTTCGCGGCCAGTGGCGCGGCGATGGCACAGAACCAGCTGCTCAACGTGTCGTATGACGTGGCGCGCGAGTTCTACAAGGACTACAACGCGGCGTTTGCCGCGCACTACAAGAAGACCACCGGCAAGGACGTGAAGATCGACCAGTCGCATGCCGGCTCGAGCGCCCAGGCGCGCGCCGTCAATGACGGGCTGGACGCCGACGTGGTGACCATGAACACCACTACCGACATCGAATTCCTGGCCGGCAACGGCGTGGTGGCCAAGGACTGGGCCAAGAAATTCCCGCACGATGCCTCGCCCACCACCTCGACCATGCTGTTCCTGGTGCGCAACGGCAATCCGAAGAACATCAAGGACTGGGACGACCTGATCAAGCCCGGCGTGCAGGTCGTGGTCGTGAACCCCAAGACCGGCGGCAACGGCCGCTATGCCTATCTGGCCGCCTGGGGCGCGGCGCGCGAGAAGGGCGCCACCGACGCGCAAGCTGCGGAATTCGTCGGCAAGCTCTACAAGAACGTGCCGGTGCTGGGCAAGGGCGGGCGCGATGCCACGGCCATCTTCCTGCAGCGCAACATCGGCGACGTGCTGATCACCTTCGAGTCCGAAGTGATTTCCATCGACCGCGAATTCGGCAAGGGCAAGGTCCAGGCCGTGTATCCGTCCTCGTCGATCGTTGCCGAGAACCCGGTGGCGGTGGTGGAGCGCACCGTGGCCAAGAAGGGCACGGCTACGCTGGCCAAGCAATACCTGGACTACCTGTACTCGGACGAGGCGCAGGAGATCGCGGCCCAGCATGCGCTGCGCCCGCGCTCCGAAGCGGTGCTGAAGAAGCACGCCGATACCTTCAAGCCGCTCAAGCAGTTCACCGTCGCCAAGTACTTCGGTTCGCTGTCGGAGGCGCAGAAGGTGCACTTCAACGACGGCGGACAGTTCGACAAGCTCTACACGCCTGGCAAGTAAGCCGGCGCGCGCACCTGCACCATGGTTCCTGCTGCTTCCCCGGCTTCGGCCGCATCCCCTGCGGCGACGGCGGAAGCCGCGATGCCGATCACGCCGCCACCGCCTCGCCGCGGACGCGGCGGCGCCAAGCGCGTGCTGCCCGGCTTCGGCCTGACACTGGGCTACACGCTGTTCTATCTCAGCATCATCGTGCTGATCCCGCTGTCGGCGCTGGTCTTCAAGACCTTCACCATGACCTGGCCCCAGTTCTGGGAAGCGGTGAGCGCGCCGCGCGTCATGGCCTCCTACCGCCTGACTTTCGGCGCCTCGCTGATCGCCGCGCTGGTCAACCTGGTGTTCGGGCTGCTGATCGCCTGGGTGCTGGTGCGCTACAGGTTTCCCGGCAAGAAGATCGTCGATGCACTGGTGGACCTGCCCTTCGCGCTGCCCACCGCCGTCGCCGGCATCTCGCTCACGGCGCTGCTCGCGGGCAACGGCTGGATCGGCCAGTACCTCGAGCCGCTGGGCATCCAGCTGGCGTTCAAGCCCGCCGGTATCGTCATTGCGCTGATCTTCATCGGTCTGCCCTTTGTGGTGCGCACGGTGCAGCCGGTGCTCGAAGACGCGGAAAAGGAACTGGAAGAGGCCGCGACCAGCCTGGGCGCGACGCGCCTGCAGATCTTCTTCAAGGTGATCCTGCCGAGCATCACGCCGGCGCTGCTGACGGGTTTTGCGATGGCCTTCGCCCGCGCGGTCGGTGAATACGGCTCGGTGATCTTCATCGCCGGCAACATGCCGATGATCTCCGAAATTACGCCGCTGATCATCATCGGCAAGCTGGAACAATACGACTATGCGGGCGCGACCGCCGTCGCGGTGGTGATGCTGATCATCTCCTTCGCGCTGCTGCTGGTCATCAACGCGCTGCAGGCCTGGCAGCGCCGCCACGCGGGAGCACCGGCATGAGTGGAGCAACATCTTCCCGAAGCCCGGTGCGCCGCGCCAAGGCCGGCACCACCGAGGCGCCCTGGGTGCGCTGGACGCTGATCGGCGTTGCCATGGCCTTCCTGCTGCTGTTCCTGGTGCTGCCGCTGGCCGCGGTGTTCACCGAGGCGCTGCGCAAGGGCTTCGGCGCCTACCTCGAGGGCCTGCGCGAGCCCGATGCCTGGTCGGCCATCAAGCTGACGCTGCTGACGGCGGCGATTGCCGTGCCGCTGAACCTGGTGTTCGGCATCGCCGCGGCCTGGTGCATCGCCAAGTACGAGTTCAAGGGCAAGGCCTTCCTCACCACGCTGGTGGACCTGCCGTTCTCGGTCTCGCCCGTGGTCGCAGGCCTGACCTATGTGCTGATGTTCGGCTCGAACGGCTGGCTCGGCCCGTGGCTGCAGGCCAACGACATCAAGATCATCTTCGCCGTGCCGGGCATCGTGCTGGCGACGATCTTCGTCACTTTCCCCTTCATCGCGCGCGAGCTGATCCCGCTGATGCAGGCCCAGGGCAGCGACGAGGAGCAGGCGGCGATCGTGCTGGGCGCCAGCGGCTGGCAGACCTTCTGGAAGGTCACGCTGCCGAACATCAAGTGGGGCCTGCTGTACGGCGTGATCCTGTGCAATGCGCGCGCCATGGGCGAGTTCGGCGCGGTGTCGGTGGTCTCGGGGCATATCCGCGGGCAGACCAACACCATTCCGCTGCACGTCGAGATCCTCTACAACGAATACCAGTCGGTGGCGGCCTTTGCCGCGGCCTCGCTGCTGGCGCTGCTGGCGCTCGTGACCCTGGTCATCAAATCCTTTGCCGAGTGGCGCGCCGAGCGCGAGCAGGCCGCCGCCGCCGAGCTGCCTCCCGAGCGGCCCACGCCGCCGGCCGCGTCCGCCTGAAAGAAGAAGCACCATGAGTATCGAAATCCGCAACGTCAGCAAGCAGTTCGGCAGTTTCCAGGCGCTGCGCGACGTCAGCCTGGACATCAACTCCGGCGAGCTGATCGCGCTGCTGGGCCCCTCGGGCTGCGGCAAGACCACGCTGCTGCGCATCATCGCCGGGCTGGAAACGCCCGACGTGGGCAGCATCCACTTCAGCGGCGAGGACACGACCGACGTGCACGTGCGCGAGCGCAACGTCGGCTTCGTGTTCCAGCACTACGCGCTGTTTCGCCACATGACGGTGTTCGAGAACGTGGCCTTCGGCTTGCGCATCAAGCCGCGCAAGCTGCGCCCGAGCGAGGCGCAGATCCGCGCCAAGGTCATGGACCTGCTCAAGCTGGTGCAGCTCGACTGGCTGGCCGACCGCCACCCCTCGCAGCTCTCGGGCGGCCAGCGCCAGCGCATTGCCCTGGCGCGCGCCTTGGCCGTCGAGCCCAAGGTGCTGCTGCTCGACGAACCCTTCGGCGCGCTGGACGCCAAGGTGCGCAAGGAGCTGCGCCGCTGGCTGCGCCGGCTGCACGACGAGCTGCACGTGACCTCGATCTTCGTGACCCACGATCAGGAAGAGGCGCTGGAAGTGGCGGACCGGGTGGTGGTCATCAACCAGGGACGCATCGAGCAAAGCGGCTCGCCCCAGGAGGTCTGGGACAATCCCGCAAGCCCCTTCGTCTACGGTTTCCTCGGCGACGTGAACCTGTTCCACGGCCGCGCGCACGAGGGCCTGGTGCACATGAGCGGCATCGAGCTCGATGCGCCCGAAGCCGATGCGGCCAGGGACGCCAAGGCCTTTGCCTATGTGCGCCCGCACGACCTCGATGTCGAGCGCTATTCGCCCGGTCAGAACATCGACGCCCAGGGGCGCCCGCGCGGCATCGTGGCGCGCCTGGACCGCGCCATAGTGGTGGGCCCGATTGCGCGCCTGGAACTTATTCCGGACGATGATGATCATTCCACCACCCAGAGCGGGGAGGAGGCCTTGATCGAAGCGCAGATTCCGGCGCAGCAGTTCAAGGAAATGGGCCTGCGCGAGGGCGAGACGCTGGTGGTGACACCGCGCAGGGCAAAAGTGTTCATTGATCACGCCGCAGGCATCTGACGGACCAAAGGGCCGCGTGCCGCGGCTTCGGAGGGAGCTCGAATGGTGTTGTTGAACTGGTTTGACACGGCGCCGCGCCGGGTGCTGGCGCTGATCTGCGCCGCCTGCGTGGCGATGCTGGCCTTTGGCATGTACCTGCAATACGGCCAGGGCCTCGAGCCCTGCCCGATGTGCATCGTGCAGCGCTATGCGCTGATCGGCGTGGCGATCTTCACCGGCCTGGGCAGCCTGCGCGGCGGCCGGGGCTGGCTGGCGGCCTGGAGCGGCCTGGCGCTGCTGAGCGCCGGCTTCGGTGCCTTCGTGGCCGCGCGCCAGAGCTGGCTGCAGTGGAATCCGCCCGAGGTCGCTTCATGCGGTCGCGACTTCTACGGCATGATCGAGAACTATCCGCTGAGCCGGTCGATCCCCATGATCTTCCGCGGCTCGGGCGACTGCACCGCCATCGACTGGACCTTCCTCGGCGGCTCCATCGCCAACTGGTCGTTCATTGCCTTCGTGCTGTTTGCCCTGGCGCTGCTCGCTCTCTTGCTGCGCCGGCGCAGCGCAGCCTGAGCCGTCGGGCGGGCTGCGGCAAGCAGGGCGCAGCGCGCCTTGCAGGTGAAGCTGCAGCCTCGCCCTTATCATCGCCGCATGAACTTGAGCCAAGCCACCTGGGGTTTTGCCGAGCGCGTCTGGGAGGGCGCGCTCGAGACGGCCATGGGCTGGTGGCGCAGCGTGTACCTCGGGGCAGTGGTGCTGGTGCTGCTGCTGTCGCCCTCGAGCTACCTTGGAGTGTCGCGTGCGCGCATGGCCTACCAGCTCTACGTGCAGACCGGGCCCGTGCTGCTGGGCTTCACGGCGCTGGCGGCGCTGCTGTGCGCCGTCATCACGCGCATCGTGGTGGTCACGGCGCTGAGCTACGGGCTTTCGCGCTATGCGCTGGAGATGGTCGTACGGGTGCTGGTGCTGGAGCTGATCCCGCTCACGGCCTGCCTGTTCGTCGCCATGCGCTGCACCATTCCCAACGGATCGCAGCTGGTGCAGCTACGCCTGCGCGGCCATGGCGAGGCGCTGCAGCGCCGTGGCATCGATCCGGTGCGCAGCGAGCTGCTGCCGCGCGCCGTCGGCGGGCTGTTTGCCTGCCTGACGCTGGCGGCGCTGAGCTGCGTGGTGGCGCTGATCACCGTGTACCTGAGCGTCTATGGATTCACGCTAGCGGGGCTGCCGGCCTACACGCGGCTTTTCGGGCAGGTGTTCAGCCCGGGGGTGACGCTGGTGTTCGCGCTCAAGACGCTGTTTTTCAGCCTGGCGGTGGCGCTGATTCCGCTGGCCTCCGGCTGGTACTCCCCGCTGCCCAGGCTGCGCCGCGAGGGGCGCGAACTGGGCGGCCTGGCACGGATGTTTGCCGTCTTGCTCATAATCGAGATTCTTTCCCTCATGGGCAACTACTATTGAGCTTTGGAGCCTAGTCGATGCAGACCGATGAATCCGCGGGCGCGGCTGCGCCGCCCTTGCCCGACGCGGCCGAACTGCGCCCGGTGGCCCATCTGCGCGCGAAGGCCGCCGCGCTGCTGATCTTCACGCTGGCGCTGGTGCTGGGCTCGGCGCTGTACCTGCTGTACTCGCGCGGCGTGTTCGAGCCGACCCAGCGGCTGGTGCTCACGACGGATGATTCCGAGGGCGTGGTGGTCGGCATGGACATGACCTTCTCCGGGTTCCCCATCGGGCGCGTGCGCCAGATCCAGCTGTCCGGCGATGGCAACGTGCGCATCCTGGTCGACGTGCCGCGCAAGGATGCGCACTGGCTGCGCGAGTCCAGCGTCTTCACGCTGGTGCGCGGGCTGGTGGGCGGCACGACCATCAAGGCCTACAGCGGCATCCTCAGCGACCCGGCGCTGGCCGAAGGCGCCGAGCGGCCCGTGCTGCGCGGCGATGCCACTGCCGAGATCCCGCAGATCATGGCCTCGGCCAAGACGCTGCTGGCCAACCTCGGGGCCATGACGGCGCACGATTCGGCGCTGGGCGGGGCGCTGGGCGAAGTGCGTTCCCTGGCCGAGCGGCTGCAGGGGCCGGGCGGGGCGCTGGGGGTGGTGATGGGCAACGAGGCCGACGCGCGCCGCGTGGTCGCCACGCTCGAGCGCGCGAATTCGCTGATGGCGCGCATGGAGCAGCTGGTCACGCGCGCCGACCGCCAGGTCTTCGATGCCGACGGCGTCATGCCCGAGGTGCGCGCCACGGTGGCGCAGCTCAACGGCCTGCTGGGCGACACCCGCCAGAGCCTGCGCAAGGTGGATGCGGTGCTGGCCGAAGTGCAGGCCGTGGGCGCCAACGCGCGCGAGGCCACTACCGACCTGGGCGCGCTGCGCGGCGAAGTGGAAGGCAACTTGCGGCGCCTGGAAACCATCCTTGTCGACATCCAGCGCAAATGGCCTTTCGCACAAAAGCCGGAGCTTGCATTGCCATGACCCATGCCACCCTTTTGCATGTACGGCGCTGGCCGGCGATTGCCACGCTGTGCTGCGCGCTTGCTGCCTGCGGCAACCAGCCTCCCGCCGCCGACTGGGCGCTCAATGCCGATTCGGCCGCCGAGCGCGCCACCCAGGCCTATCTGCGTGGCGATGCGCGCGTGCAGGCGCTGGAATGGAGCAAGGCGCGCAGCGAGGTCGAGCGCACCGCACGCCCGCAGTTGATCGCCCGGCTCGCGCTGATGCGCTGCGCGGCCGAACAGGCGAGCCTGGACTGGAAGGAATGTGGGGATTACGCGGCCGTGGCGGTCGATGCCGAAGCTGCGGAGCAGGCCTATGCGGCTTATCTGCAGACAAGGCCATTGTCGGTGCAGGACATCGCACTGCTGCCCGCAGCCCAACAGCCCGTGGCGCGTGCCTTGGGCGAACCCGGCGCGGCGCTCGCAGCCGTCAAGGCGGTGAAGGAACCACTGTCGCGCCTCGTGGCAGCATCGGTGGTGTTGCGCGCCCAGGGGCCCTCCGATGGACTGCTGGCCGAAGCGGTGGATACCGCATCCTCGCAGGGCTGGCGCCGTCCCCTGCTGGCCTGGTTGCTGCTGCATATCGGGCAGGCGCGCAAAGCGGGTGACGAGCGCCAGGTGCAGGCATTGGAACGCCGGGTGCAGGTACTGCAGGGCGCCGGCTCGACAGGCGCCGCAGTTCAGGGTCCGGCGCGCTAGCGGGTGTTTCTTACTCTTCCAGCAGCGTGAACAGGTCGACCACCTGCAGGCTGTCGGCGGCCTGCGCGGCATTGTCGATCCAGAGCATCGAGCCCATGGAGGACACGGCGAGCACGACGGTGACGGCAAATGCGACGAGCGGGTGGCGGGCGATCGAGGGGAAGGCTTTCATGGTGGCCTCCTGTCTGTATGGTGGGCGGTTGGAAGTAAGTGAGGGCAAACCCTGCACACCCCGATTGCACCGCTGATTCTCGACCGCCATTGTCGGACAAAAGCGCTTCAACTTGACTTCCGCCGCGCCGCCTCCCGGCAGGCCAAAAAAAAGCGAAGCCGGAGCCTCGCTTCTTGCGTTGGAGCAGGCTTGGCGCCCGCATCCCATAGCTGCGTTCAGAAACGGTGGCGCATGCCCAGCACCACGGTGGTGCCCGAGCGCAGGTCGGTGATCTTGTCGTGCATCACGACACCGTACACATCGGTGCGCTTGGACAGGAAATGGTCGTAGCCGAGGCTCGCGGTGGTGCGCGTCGCATCCAGCGTGCCTTCCACTTTGGTGCGCGCCACGGCGGCCTTCACCGCACCGGCCTTGTTGAGCACCGGCAGGTCCAGACCCAGGGAAATCGTGCGCGCCTCGAAGTCGGTGGCGTTGACCTTCGCCTCGCCGTAGGTGGCATAGGCCTTCACGACGCCGAAGTCATAGTTGCCGCCCAGCATCCAGTTGGTCTTGGTGTCCATCGGCGCGAGCGTGACGGGGTTGCTGATCTTGGCGTTCTCATAGAAGCCCACCAGCGTCAGCGGGCCGCCGAAGTACAGCGCGTTCAAGCCGACATTGCGCTTGCCCGAATCGCCCGCCTGTTCGCCGAACTGGTAGTGCAGGTTGGCCTTGAGGCCGCCAAAGCTGGGAGTCGTGTAGGTGACCTGGTTGCTCCAGCCGGTGTCGGACGGCGTGGTCAGGTTGGCAATGCCCCAGTAGGGCGCATTGGCGATATTGGCGTGCACCACCAGGGGCGACACCACGAAGGAATCGCCGTAGGGGTTGGACAGGATGGTGGGCAGGAAGTTCGGGGCCATGGAGCGGCCCAGGCGCAGGGTACCGAAGCCGCCGGACAGCGCCACGTTGGCGTCGCGGGAGAATGCCGGGTCGCCGTTGTAGCGGCCCAGGGTGCCGACGTCGGCGCGCAGGAAGGAAGACAGCGCGAATTCAGCCTTCAGGCCGCCACCCAGATCTTCCTTGCCGAAGAAGCCCAGCCAGGAAGTCGTCATGCCGCCCGAGCCCACGCTATTGGTGCGATCAGGGCTGCCTGCCAGGCGCATCGAGCCGGCGTAGACATCGACCAGGCCTGAGATCTGCACGGTGCTTTGGGCGTGTGCTGCGCTGGCGCACGCAAGGGCGGCAACCACTGCGAGCAGTGACTTCTTCATGGGAAACTCCAGTAATGAATAGTTAGAAACCCGAATATAGCAAGACATGTGCCAGCCATAAAGCGGGCATTTGTCCTACGTGCGGATAAGCTGGTGACTGCTTGATGAATGTTGTTTCGCTCCAACAAAGGTGCCCGATTCCGGTGTGTCCGGGATGGGTTTGCCGTAAGTCCGTTGCCGCCGCACAATGGCCCTCCCGCAACGCACAAAGGAAATCGATATGCAGCCCCAAGTCCCCGGAGAACATGTGTTTGGCGAGAGCGATGGCAGCAGCTACAGCGCAACGCTGTGTCAGGCCGACGGGGCCTGGTATTGCACCAGCTTCGTGGTGGACGAGCACAACATCCTGTTGAACGGGGAGACCTGGCCGACGCGCGAAGCCGCGCTGGATGCCTTGCGGCGCATTGCCTCGGGTGACCGCGCGCCGCTTTGAAGCTCTCGGCAATCGCATGCAATGCCTATCTGATCCATTGATTTAATAGCGTATTACTATTAAATTGGAGTTTCGATTACATTGGGAGTGGCTCCATGCGCAAATATTTCGTCGCCTGCCTGGTTGCACTGACAGTGTGCGGTGCCGATGCCGCCACCGAGCATCTGCTCCCCGAGAAGTTCTTCGGCAGCTATCTCGCCAACCGCTCCACCGAAGCCTGCCTGCGCCGTGAACGCGAAGGCAAATCGCTGCCGGCCTATCTCGTGGTGCAGGCGCGTTATTTCCGCTATGGCTACACCAACCCCAAGGCGGACCACAGCCTGGACGCCATGGTATGCCGGGCGACCGAGCCAGTGGTGGTGACGGACGACAGCATGGAAGTGCGCAGCGAGTGCTTTCTGACCGACCAGCTGGTCCAGCGGCATTTCCGGTTCACCAAGCGCGCAGGCGTGCTGCGGCTGCGCGACCTGGAGCGCCAGACCGAGGAAGAGTTCGAAGCCTGCTATCCCTAGCCAGGCGCTCAGCGATGGCGCCAGTCCCAGGGCGCCACGGGGTGCGGGTCGGCCCAAAGCCCCACGCGTGCCCGGCGCGCATGCGCTTCCAGTACCGCCAGATCGGAGCGGGAGCGGGCATACCGCAGGTAGGCCCATGCCATCCCATTGCGCACCTGGTGCGCCGCCACATCCTCCTCCCGGCATTCGAGCCGGGCCACGAGACGACCGTAGCCATCGATTTCCAGCGGCCGGATACGCGCGTGCGCATGCAGGCACAACGCGGCCAGGCTGTCGCGGGAGGCCTCGCTAAAGGACTGGAAGCGCTCGGGTGCGTCAATGCCGTGGATGCGCACTTGGCGCAGCTGCGCGTGGCCCGTCGGCCCGCATTGCACCGTCAGCGAATCGCCATCGCTGATACCGATGACCAGGCAGACAAGGAGTGTGGCGAGCATCTGCACATGATGCTGCAACGAGGCTCACCAGGCCCGCCGAAGGGTGTTGCCCACTGTGGGCGCCATGGTTACGTAAGCGCCGGGCTGGTGAATCCTGTAGGCAAACTTCGCCAATTTGCTCCAAATTTCGTCAATTCCTCCGCTATGGCTTGGTCAAGCTTTTACTGACCGTAGTATCCCGTTCGATTTCCGAGTGTCATAACAACAGAGAGATGGAATGAGAAAGCAAGTACAAAACAGGTGGACCGTTCTGGCAGTGGCGGCGCTGCTCACCGCGTGCGGCGGCAGCGGCGGCTCCGATGATTCCGTGGCGGAGCCGAATCCCACGGCCCCGGTCCTCACGCCCGGGGACATTGCCGATCAGGAGATCGATGCCAAGGTGGCATCCGTCATGGCCCGCATGAGCCTGGGCGAAAAGATCGACTACCTGCGCCAGATTGGCAAGAACTGGGTCCATCCCAACGCCGCCCTGGGCATCCCGGCGGCCTGGGGCCTGGACTCGCCCAACGGCATCCGCGTCGATCAGGACCTGGTGGGCACGCAGTTCCCGTCGCAGAAAATCCTCGCCGCGACCTGGAACCTCGAACGCGCCAAGGAATACGGCCTGGCCATCGGCTATGAAACCCGCCTGGCGGGCGGCCACATCACGCTGGCGCCGACGCTGAACATGTACCGGACGCCCTACAACGGCCGCAGCTCGCAGGCCATCTGCGGTGAAGATCCCTTCCTGTGCGCGGCGCTGGCCCCGGCCGTCGTGAACGGCATCCAGACGCAGGGCATGATGGCCTCGGCCACCCACTTCATCGCCAACGAGCAGGAGGCCAACCGCAAGAACGTGAATATCGTCGTGGACGAGCGCACGCTGCGCGAAGGCTATTTCCCGCCCTTCGAGTCCGTCGTCAAGAACGCGGACGTGGCCAACATCATGTGCGCCTTCACCCACGTCAACGGCGACATCGCCTGCGAGAGCAAGTGGCTGCTCAAGGACGTGCTCAAGGGCGAATGGAAGTTCAAGGGCAGCGTGGCCTCCGACTTCGACTCGATCCGCGATGCCGGCAAGGCGCTGCTGGCAGGCGCGGATCTGGACATGGGATCGGGCAAGACCATGGTTCCCGCCACGATCCAGCAGCTGCTGCAGTCGAAGCAGATCAGCGAGAGCGACATCGACGACGCCGTGCGCCGCAACCTGCGCGGCGTGGTGCGCTTCGACAGCGGCGCGCACGCGGCGGGCACCGTCGACCATAGCCACGGCAAGGCCGCGGCCCTGGCGATCGCCCGCGAAGGCATCGTGCTGCTCAAGAACGAGAGCAACGCGCTGCCGCTGCAGAAGAACGCGCGCATCGCGGTGATCGGCAAGCCCGCCAACAGCCGTCCCGCGACAACCTTCGGCGCCGCGTATGGCGCGCCTGCATCCTTCATCACGGAAGTGCAGGGCCTCAAGGACCTGGCGTCTTCGGCGGCGAACATCGACTACTTCCCGGCCAACAACCTGAGCCCGCGCGACAGCATCTGGTACCACCGCGATGCCGGCGGAGCGCTGGTGCGCGGCGTGCAGGCCGAATACTTCACCGGCGGCAACTTCTCGGGCGCGCCGGCCATGACGCGCATCGAGCCCGGCCTGGACCTGAACTTCCTGGCGCGCATGAACATCACCAACCACGGCGTGACGAACCTCTCGGCCATCAACATTGCCGAGAACCAGCTGGCGGCGCGCTTCACCGCGGTCGTGCAGCCGCAGGTCACGGGCCAGCACGTGCTGAAGTTCCGCGGCGACGGTCCCTACCAGGTGAAGGTCAATGGCCAGCGCGTCATCGACAACAGCTTCCCGGTGGCATCGGACGGCCTGACCAACATCCACCCGTCGACGGTGGCTCTGGACTTCGTGGCCGGCCAGGCCTACGACGTCGAGGTCGAGTTCCGGCGCGTGACCCATCCGTGGACCTTCGAGCCCATCGGAGGCATCCAGGGCTTCCAGGCCAGCTGGGCGCCGCTCGTTCCCACGGCCGATCTGAGCGGCTATGACGCCGTGCTGGTGTCCGTCGAGCGTTCCCACGAGAACGAGGGCGAGAGCATGGACACGGAGTTCGCGCTCCCGGACCAGCAGTCGATCCTGCTGCAGAACGTGATCAAGGCGCATGCCAACACCATCGTGGTCGTGCACACCGGCGGCGGCGTGGACCTGATGCCCTGGGCCGACCAGGCCAAGGCCATCCTGTACGCGGGCCAGACCGGCCAGATCCAGGGCCAGGCCGTGGCCGAGATCCTGTATGGCGATGTCAACCCCTCGGGACGCCTGCCTTTCTCCTTCGACCGCAGCATCGGCGACAACCCGAGCTTCGCCTCGTACAGCAAGGTCAGCGACTACGTGGGGGCGAATGCCAAGACGACCATGACGTACTCCGAAGGAACGGACTATGGCTACCGCGGCTACCTCAAGAGCGGGGCCAAGCCGCTGTTCCCGTTCGGCTTCGGGCTGTCGTACACGACGTTCAGCTTTGCCGGCCTGACGGTGGCGGACACCGAGCTGCTGCGCAGCGGCGGCGACGCCCGCGTGCTGGTGAATGTCTCCAACACCGGCAAGCTGGCGGGCTACGCCGTGCCGCAGCTGTATGTGACGCGCCCGGATGGCAGCGTGCGCAGCCTCCAGGCCTTCACCAAGCTCTGGCTCGAGCCGGGCGAAAGCAAGGCCGTGTCGATGCCGCTCAACACGCGCTCGCTGGCAAGCTATGACACCGCGGCCAAGGCCTGGGTGGTGGCGCCGGGCAGCTACAAGCTGCAGCTGGGGCAGGATGCGCAAACCATGGTCCTGAACGCGGACCTGCGCATCGACACGCGCCTGACGCAGACCGCCGCGGAATCGAACCCGCTGCCGCAACAGGTCAAGGCCATGACCATGGTGGGAGCCGATCGCCGGTTCTGATTGCGCGGGCTTGATTCGAAGCCGCCCCTGCGATGTGGGGGCGGCTTTTTGTTGGGCGGGTGGGAACATGCAGGTATCGGCCCGGGATCACGCGGCCGGAGCGGACAGGTCGCCGCCGCTTCACCAAATCGTCCTCGATGCCAGGGCCGCTGAAGCGCGATAGGGTTGCACGCATTGACCATCAACGACGCATCCACAGGATTTCGTTGATTCATTGCCGCAATGTGAAGCGGACAAATGACTTCCTTGCGTACATCCTGCCCCAAAACGCGCAATGCGACCCAGGGTGGGCAGCGGGCCATGACCGCGTTGGCGCCTTCCTCAGCGCCGATCCGCCGTCTCGTGCAGAATGAAGCGCTTTGGCCAGCGGCTGGACCTTGATGCATCAAGAACCCGATTTCCTCCAGAACCTCCACAAAGAACTCAAGGACGGCAGGCGCTGGCTGGACCGGGGTATCGTGCTCACCTTCGCGGTCGCCGCCGGCCTGTGCGTGGTGGCCTTCACGCTGATGGCCGATGCCGCGTTCGAGCTGTTCCTGCACATCTACCAATGGCAGGGGGGCTGGCTGGTGCTTTTCTGGATGCCCGCGGTCACCGCGGCCGCGGTATGGCTCACGCGGCGCTGGGCGCCGGGCGCCGCGGGCTCTGGCATCCCGCAGGTGGTCGTGGCGCTCGATCCCGCCCTCGACAGCTCCCTGCGCGGCCGCTTCGTGTCCCTGTGGCTTTCCTTTGCCAAGATGACACTGGCCACGGCCGGTTTTGCCGCGGGGCTGTCGATCGGCCGGGAAGGGCCGTCGGTGCAGGTGGCGGCCGGCGTCATGCACAGCGCCCGGCGCTGGCTGGGCCCGCAGTCGGGGATCACCAGCCATGCGCTGCTGGTGGCGGGCGGTGCCGCGGGGATCGCGGCGGCTTTCAATGCTCCCCTCGCCGGTGTGGTCTTTGCCATCGAGGAGCTGTCGCGCAAGCTGGAGTCGCGTTCGAGCGGCTTGATCATCGCGGCCATCGTGCTGGCCGGCCTGATGGGGGTATCGGTGTTCGGCAACCTGAGCTATTTCGGGCGCATTCAGGTTCCGCGCCTGTCGTGGGAAGCGCTGCTTCCGGGGCTGGTCGTCACGCTGGTGTGCGGCGTGCTGGGCGGCCTGTTCGCCAAGCTGCTGGCCGCCTCGCTGACGGCCGCACCCGAGCGCCTGAACCGGTTTCGCGCGCGCTTTCCCATCCGCTTCGCCGCCGCGGGCGCGCTGGCAGTGGCCGTGATCGGCATGGCGACCGGAGGCGCGACCTTCGGTGCGGGCTCGGAGGCCGTCAAGCACATGCTGGTGGGCCAGGCCGACGTACCCGAGTTCTATGTCACGCTCAAGTTCATCGCCACCTGGCTGTCGGCATGGGTCGGCATACCGGGCGGGATCTTCGCGCCGTCGCTCTCGATCGGCGCAGGCGTCGGCCACAACGTGGCCGAGTTGATGGGCACTGACATCGCCCCGGCATTGATCGCCATGGGCATGGCCGCCTTCCTCGCGGCCGTGACGCAGGCGCCGCTCACGGCATTCATCATCGTCATGGAGATGGTCGACGGGCATGCCATGGTGCTCAGCCTGATGGCCTCCGCCATGCTGGCCAGCCTGGTGTCGCGCATGCTGGCGCGGCCGCTGTACGAGACGCTGGCGCTGTACATGCTCTCCACGGTGGCCGGGCCGGCGAGGGATGTGGAGGCACCCAAGGCCCACAACTGAGAGCTGATCCAGGGCTGTCGGGGAGGCTGCCCTTCCCGGTCACTTCACCAGCTTGCAGGCAGCGCGCACGAGGCGGTCCGCCTCTCCGGGAATCTCGGCAAAGGCAACGGGGGCGTGGCCCACCTTGAACGATCGGCTCTGCGTCACCGGCCCTGTCCACACGGGGAGGCCGTAGAAATCCATCTGCGTGTACCAGCCCGCCTGGTTGCTGCAATCGATGACCGCGATGGAATGGTGCGAGCGGTACTTGCCGCCACCGTAGGCGTTGCGCTCGACACTGCGCGACACGCGCACCTCGACCGTGGGAAGATCGACGGTCGAGATAAAGGATGGCCGGATCTCGATAAGGTCACTCTGCGACTGCAGGGGGTCGCCGTAGACAACGAACCATTCCTTTGCCATCGAGGGAAAACAGACGGTAGCCAGCATCAGGCCGGCGAAGAGGTATCGCATTGAAGTGACGAAGAGTTGGCCTCATTATGGCATCCGCGTTTTGGCCCTCGATCTGGATGCCCTGGCGGGCCTTGTAGTTGCCATCGGATCGAAGCTTCGATGACCGTCAGCCAATCCCGGCAAGCGGCAGCTCCTGCCCGGTGTCATCCACTCCGCCGAAGCTCGATCTGTTTAGAATGCTCGACGGGTGGTGTATCGCAAGGATGCATCAGGACAGTAGCGAAGGTCGGGCCGCCTCGCTGCGTTTTGACGACCACCCACATGTTTGATCTGCCCTTTGAATGGATCGCTGCATCCATCCTTGCCATTGCCCTGGCGCATACCTTCGCCGCCAAGCAATTCGAGCGCCTGTCCCATCGCTATCCGCATCACGCCGGCCTGTTTCACCTGCTGGGCGAAGTCGAGGTCGTGTTCGGCTTCTGGGCCATCGTCCTGATCGTCCTGATGGCCTTGTCATCGGGCGGCACCGCCGCATTGCAGTACGCGGAATCACGGAACTACACGGAGCCGCTGTTCGTGTTCGTCGTGATGGTGATTGCCGCATCCAGGCCCGTGCTGGCCACCGTCATCCAGGCCGTGAACGCCATCGCACGCCTGGCGCCGCTGTCCACGCCCATCGCCGCTGCCTGGCTAGGATTGGCCGCGGTCCCCTTGCTGGGATCGCTGATCACCGAGCCGGCGGCCATGACGATCGCCGCCTTGATGCTGGCGCCGCAGATCTTCCTCCCCCAGGTGCCCGAGAGGCTCAAGTACTTGGCCATCGGCGTGCTTTTCGTCAATGTTTCCATAGGCGGTACGCTGACTTCCTACGCGGCGCCGCCGGTGTTGATGGTGGCCGCCACCTGGCAGTGGGACAGCGCCTTCATGCTGTCGACCTTCGGCTGGAAGGCCGCGCTCGCCGTGCTTGCGAACGCCAGTGTGGCGACCTGCCTGTTGCGGCACCACCTGCGCTCCACGCCGCCGGGCCGCCAGGAAGGGCCGGAGCACGCGCGCATTCCACTGCCGGTGGTCGCGGTGCATTTGCTGCTGCTGGCCGGCGTGGTGCTGTTTGCGCACCATCCAGTCATTTTCCTGGGGCTGTTCCTGATGTTTCTGGGCTTCACGCAGGCCTATGAAAGATACCAAAGCCCGCTGATCCTCAAGGAGGCCTTGCTCGTCGGTTTCTTCCTGGCAGGCCTGGTGGTCCTGGGCGGAATGCAGCAATGGTGGCTGCAGCCGATCGTGGCCAGCCTGGAGCCTTTGACGCTGTTCATCGGCGCGGTGGGCCTGACCGCCATTACGGACAACGCCGCGCTGACCTACCTGGGCTCGCTGATCGAAGGCATCTCCGACGAATCCAAATACATGCTCGTGGCGGGTGCTGTTGCCGGCGGCGGCCTCACGGTGATTGCCAATGCGCCCAATCCGGCAGGGGTGGCTTTGCTCAAGGGAGGTTTTGCGGACGAGACTGTCGGAGCTGGAGGACTGCTGCTGGGGGCATTGGGGCCGACGGCGGTGGCGGTCGCGGCGTTTATGTTGCTCTGATCTTCTTTGGCTGAATGAGTGGCTTCTATCCGGAAGCCGGTGGGCTTGCGAAAAGGTGTTTGTAAGTGGTGATAAGCGGCGCTTATCGTTACCTATATGGGCCTTGTTCAGCATAGCGTGCGGTCGGGCCCTGATCTTTTACATTACAGCGTATGCAACGTCCGTACGGCTGTGGATTCAACCAGTTGATGCAACACAATGACTGCCGCTGGTAGAAGGAGTGTTGGCATGAAGGAAAGGCTGCGGATTTACTACACTGAAGCTCAGAAGGCCCTCATGTGGGTTCGCTGGAAAGCTGGCGATGCCTTGCACGAGATTGGCAAGATGTTTGACCGCCCGTACACCTCGATTCACACCATCCTAAGTGCCTCCGGTGGTATTCGGCCAGCAGCTAAGCATCGGTCTCGGTTGGCATTGACCATGTCTGGATACTCACAAGACAGCCTGGATGCGATTGCCAGGCAGCTCAATCACCGCCCACGCAAAACGCTGGGATACCGGACACCTGCCGAGATGTCGATGAATGTATTGCGTCGATCAGTTGAATCCCCGGCCCAAAGCGTACCTAGGATTGCTCTCCTTGGTATGTCTGTCCGCCTGAAGAACTTCGCGCCTCTGTAAGAGCCTGTTGGCCAGACCTGTCCTACTTCCAAATAACGGTCCGTCCTATTGTGCATTGGTAGTTCGCGCCTACGATGGTTTTTGAGTCGAACGGTCACGACGTGCCAGGATGCAGCGCTGCTCCTTGCCAGGTAGGGCGGGCTATCTCCTGACGGAATACAGGAGTAGATCATGAAAGCTGTCGTCTATCGAGGTCCCAACCAGGTAGCGGTCGAAGACGTGCCCGATCCCAAGAGCAAGCGTTCAACGGCCGCCATCGTTAAGATTACTTGCACTAATATCTGCGGCTCCGACCTCCACATGTACGAGGGCCGCACCGATTTCGAGCAGGGCCGCATCTTCGGCCACGAAAACCTGGGGGTAGTCCAAGAAGTAGGGCGCGACGTGCGCGATCACCGTTGGACCAAGGTAGTCCTGCATCCTGGTACCTAGCCAGGCAGGTCGCTGCCCACCAGTCGCGCACTTGTCGCCAGCCCTGGTGTCAATCCCTTCCTGCGCGGCGGTCGCATCTGCGTGAGCGCGGGCCATTCCTGAGAGGAGGTTCTATGTTAGCCACAAATTATCGTGGACCATACCGGATCCGGGCGTCGCAGAAACCGGATCCCGTCATCGAACACCCTGGTGACGCCATCGTCCGCGTGACACGCGCCTGCATCTGCGGCTCCGATCTGCACCTGTACCACGGCCTGGTGCCCGACACCCGCATCGGGCACACCTTCGGCCATGAGTTCATTGGTATCGTGGAGTAGGTCGGCTCGGCGGTCGAAACAATTAAGCCGGGTGATCGCGTGCTGGTGCCCTTCAACCTGTTCTGCGGTTCGTGTTTCATCTGCCAGCGCGAGCTGTACGGCAACTGCCACAACACCAACCCCCAAGCGACCGCGGTGGGCGCCATCTACGGTTACTCGCACACCGCCGGCGGCTACGACGGCGGCCAGGCCGAGTACGTGCGCGTGCCGATGGCCGACGTAGGACCGTACAAGATCCCGGACGACATCGGAGACGAGGATGCGGTACTGCTGACGGACGCGTTACCGACCGGCTACCAGGCCGCCGAGATGGGCGACATCAAGGAAGGCGACACCGTCGTGGTGTTCGGCGCCGGACCGGTCGGCATCTTCGCCGCCAGGTCGGCCTGGCTGTTCGGCGCGGGCCGCGTCATCGTGGTCGACCATGTAGAGTACCGGCTCGACTTCGTGCGGCGCTACGCCCCCTGTGAAGTCATCAATTTCCGAGAAGTGGGCGACGTCGCCCTGCACATCAAGAAGATGACGGACTGGCTGGGCGCCGACGTGTGCATCGACGCCGTCGGCTGCGAGGCCTCGGGCAGCCTGGCCCAGACCATCACCGGACGCTGGACCATGCTGCAGGCGGGCGCGGCCACCGCGCTGTTCTGGGCCATCAACTCGGTACGCAAGGGCGGCAACGTGTCGATCGTCGGTGTCTACGGGCCGACCTTCAACGCCGTGCCGATCGGCAACGCGCTGAACAAGGGCATTACGATGCGCATGAACCAAGCCTCCGTCAAGCGCCATGTGCCGCACCTGATCGAGCATATCCGCCAGGGGCATCTGAAGCCGAGCGAGATTATCACCCACCGGGTGCCGCTGGAGGAGGTTTCGGACGCGTACCACATCTTCTCGAGCAAGTACGACGACTGCATCAAAACCGTGCTGATTCCACCGCGTGCAGGCTCGGCGCGCGCGACGGTGACCAGCGTCATTGACTGAAGGAGCAGCCATGGACACCGAAACAGCCCGCCGCGATCTCGCCGAGCAGCAGCACGACCCACACCACCACGGCCATGTGGACTACGAGCGCCAGATGGACCACGACCTAAACCGGCATAGTCCACCCCGCGAACAGTTACAGCTCATCAACGGCTGGGGCGCGGATCTCGACCGCAAGAATCGGCCGGCCGTGCCGATGGAACGCACGCCGCCACGCTTCATCCACGTGCCGGAGGGGCAGCCGGTACAGCAGGCGCAAACCGTCGAAGTGTTCTGCTCACCGGAGCGGCCGGGCATCACGCCGATCTTTGGTACGGCAGAGCCGCCGAAGTGGCTGTCAGGCGCCATCCGGCGCCTGGCCTACAAGCTGCCGGAGAACGACCTGCGCCACTGGCTGATGCTGGTCGCCGCCGACCGCGTCAACATGGTCGAGGGCATCGTCGAGGACCTGGCGCACGGCCACGTACCCAACGTGCTCGCGGAAATGGGGATCCGCTCCGAACTGCGCCACAACCCGGCCGGTCTGGTGCGCAAGGCGCTCATCGCCACGGCAGTAGTGGGCGCAATTATGGCCCTGCGCAACCGCCGCAGGCGCTAACTAATCCCGCAACGCTCGGACAAGTCGGACGAGCATGCAGTCCCGCGTTCGCGGCGCGAGCGCGGGCTTTTCAAGAATCCCGTGGAGAACTATTCTGCACACTCTGACGCTCATGTGCGGTATCAAGTGCGGTACCTCGGGTGGAGAATTCGCAAGGCGTTCTTGTCCGAATACGTCTGCTTTTGGCCCAGGCCGTGTAAAAACTCAAAGCCGTATCCTTGCAGGAGAACTGAACAAGCCGATCCACGTTGTGGGGCTTTTAAGCTCAGGTAGTAGTGCCGACTTATCAGGATTCCGGGCCGAGTCAGCAAGGTAATTGCTCCAAACACGCGCTGTAGGGCCAGTAAAAGGGCATACGCCCTGATCGCTTCCACCATGCCGGCGACACCAAGCAACGTCATCAACCGTTTGAAGTTATAAGCCAGCACGTGGAGGCTCATTTCGGTCTTCACGCGCTCCAGGCCCTTCGTCAGGAAGTGCGTCGCCCCTATCCACGATTTGATGGTCCCAAACGGGTGTTCACCCGAGCAACGCCGAATGCGCATGGCATCGGGACTCTGTTCAAGCTGGACCTGCATCTCGTCGAGCACGCCCTGGTGCTCCCAGCGCGTCACCCGGCGTGCTTGGCTTGGTGTGCACTTGTCCTTCATTGGGCAGCCCTTGCAGTTCGAACTCCAGTAGCGGTGATACGTCAGTCCCTTTTCAACGCTGGTAAAACGATAGATTAGTGACTGGCCAGCTGGACAGCGAAACTCATTTTTCTGCCGGTCATAGACGAAGTCGGCTTGATCGAGTCGCCCGTCTGCCTTGGCGTTAGAAGTTTTTTTGCTGGCACCAACGCAGTAATGCCGGCCTGGTGGCACGCCAGGATTTCCTCGCCCTTAAAGTAGCCCTGATCAGCGATCGCAGTCAGCGAGTTTGCCCCGATTGCAGTGCAAGCTTTCTTTGCCATTCCCGAAAGTTGATGGCGATCGTTGCCGATATTGGTGACCTCATGCTCGATGATCAGATGGTGCTTGGCGTCGACTGCGGTTTGCATGTTGTAGCCGACGATACCTGAGCCCCGCGTCATCATGGAACGGGCGTCCGGATCGGTCGGTGAGATCTGAGTTTCGCCAGTCGCTTCCAGCTTCGCTTCGATATCTTTGAGCGCCGCCATCTGCGATTTCATTGCCGCGATCTTGTCGTTCAGCCGAGCGCTGCGCGCTTGCTTTGTCGCCGGTTCCTGACTGTCAGCTGTGTCGAGTTCCGTCAGATAGCGACTGATGTTCGCCTCGATCTCCTCCATCCGACGCTTGAGCTTGGCCTGCGTGAAGTTGCGGTCGCTGCTGTTGACTGCCTTGAACTTGCTACCATCAATCGCTACCACTGCGTCCGAGAAGAGGTCCAGTTGCTGGCACAGCACGACGAACTGCCGGCATACCGGCTTTCCAGCGATCTCACATCAGGGCCTTCTGCGCTTCAGTATAGTAAATCCGCGGTCTTTGCTTCATGTCAACACTCCTTGTGCCAGTGGCAGTCATTGTGAAAGCAAGAAAATGAACCTAATACATGGCAATACGCTGTAATTCACATAGACGCCAATAGGGTAGGCCTCTAGCGGTACTAGTTTTGGACCTCACGTACGTTGGGTCATTCAGCTACTTACTAAACGCCCCAAAAAGCACCGCTGCCACGTTGACAAACCTAGTGCAATTGACGTTTCAGAGCATGAGCTGCCCACGTCCATCTTTGAGAGCGGGAGACCAGTACAAGCCAAAAACCTCCTCCAGGCACCCTCAGAGAAGCCGTCGGTCGATAAGGTGTTACATGGAAGCGGGCTCATACCATCAGCTATAGAACCCCATTGCAAAAGACAAGAGCAACTGCGGATTCCAAGTATCGTGCGGGGTAGGGGTGGGAGCAAATAGGCGAGCAAAAATGTATTTGCTTTTCAGCGCCACAATAGACAAAAGGCCCTGGCTATTTCTAGCCAGGGCCTTGATATCAATGGTCGGAGCGGCGGGATTCGAACTCGCGACCCTCTGCTCCCAAAGCAGATGCGCTACCAGGCTGCGCTACGCTCCGACAAAAAGAATTCTAAGCTGGATTGCGGGGCGCTTTTTTGAATTTTCAAAAATAATTCAAAAATAGTGCCCGGCACCTGCTCAGCGGGGCGAGGGGCCCGGGCCGCGGCCGGCCAGGTGGCGGAAGGTGATGCGGCCCTTGGTCAGGTCGTAGGGGGACATCTCCAGCGAGACCTTGTCGCCGGCCAGGATGCGGATGTGGTGCTTGCGCATCTTGCCGCCGGTGTAGGCAATCAGCTGGTGTCCGTTTTCCAGCGTCACGCGAAAGCGCGAGTCGGGCAGGACTTCCGTGACGGAGCCTTGCATTTCAATCAGTTCTTCTTTGGCCATGTTCTCAATCTCTCATTTAAATCTGGGTTGGTGCGCCTGGCGGAAAAGACGCAGCAGCCGCAACGGCCTGGGGCCACTGAAGTGCTGTGCAGGGCAGGCGGTACAAGCCGCTGCGCTCCAGGCGCAAAACGGCCAGAGGGCCGGAAAACGGCTGCATTCGCACAGGCGCGGAGCTGTGCGCAATCTATGGGATTGTAACCCGTAGGCGCTGGGTCTGCTAGGTCGGGGGTGTGATTGCCGAGGCCGACGCACACCGGATCGGTCTGGATGAGGACGCCGGCCAGCCGGCGCAGGCGCAGGTGCAGGTTCCAGCCCTTGGAAGACGTGACTTCGGTGCCGCGCAGGCCTGCCGGCGTGCATTGGAAGGCGGCGCGGCCGGCGAGGTGCAGCAGCAGTCCCTGGAGGTCGCGCCGGCTGGTGGGAAGCACCTGAAGGCGGGGGGCGGGGCACTCCGTATGGGCAGCGGCCCGAATGCATGGCTAGAATGCCCTGCTTGTCCCGAACCTCTGGAAACCAATACGTGTCTGATCGCCTTGCCGTGCTTCCCCAATATCTGCTGCCCAAGCAGGCCCTGACGGTTCTCATGGGCCGCCTGGCAAGCGCGCGTGCGGGCGCTTTGACCACCTGGGTGATCAAGCGTTTCATTACCCATTACAAGGTGGACATGACCGAGGCCGAGAATCCGGACCCGGCCAGCTACGACACCTTCAATGCGTTCTTCACGCGCAGCCTGCGGCCGGATGCGCGCAAGGTGGCCGAGGCTTCGCTGGTCTGCCCCGTCGACGGCGCGATCAGCCAGCTGGGCGCCATTGCCGGCGACCAGATCTTCCAGGCCAAGGGGCACCACTATTCGACCCGGGCGCTGGTGGGCGGCGATGCCAAGCTCGCGGCGCAGTTCGACAACGGCCACTTCGCCACCATCTACCTCAGCCCGAGCGATTACCACCGCATCCACATGCCCAGCGACGGCCAGCTGCGGGAGATGATCCACGTCCCGGGCGACCTGTTCTC
The DNA here is from genome assembly GCF_023634805.2 of Comamonas endophytica. Taxonomy (NCBI): domain Bacteria; kingdom Pseudomonadati; phylum Pseudomonadota; class Betaproteobacteria; order Burkholderiales; family Comamonadaceae; genus Comamonas; species Comamonas endophytica. Next base: position 239,496 of record NZ_CP106881.1, on the reverse strand, counting down.
GGTCAATCCGGTCACGGCGCGCGGCGTGCCCGGGCTGTTCGCGCGCAACGAGCGCGTGGTCTGCGTGTTCGATTCCGCGGACGGCCCGTTCGTGATGGTGCTGGTGGGCGCGACCATCGTCGGCAGCATGGCAACCGTGTGGCATGGGCAGGTCAATCCCCCGCGCAGCGCCGAGATCCGCCGCTGGCAGTATGGCCAGGACGGCCCGAGGCTGCGCCAGGGCGAGGAAATGGGGCGCTTCCTGCTGGGCTCCACCGTGGTGCTGCTCTACCCCAAGGGGCCCATGCTGTTCAATCCGCTGTGGCAGGCCGGCAGCTCGGTGCGCCTGGGCGAGGCGCTGGCCGAGCGCGGCGAGCGCGCCTGAACCTGGCGCCAACGCCAGGCCGGGCGCTCAAAGGAACCAGTTGAGCCCCTCCGTGCGCCGCACGGTGGTGAAGCGCGAAGGCTGCAGGCGCAGCCGGTCGGGCCGCACGGGCTCCTCCTGGCCCACGAGATAGACCATCATCTCGCGCCGGCGCAGGATCACATGGCTGACGGTCTCGGTGCGCCCGTTCTGCTGCACTTCCACGCCGGGGCGAAACAGCGGCATCTCGAACATGAAACTGCGCGCCGCGACCGGCGCATGGGCTTCAGGCGTGGCCACGCCCGGCATGTCAATGCCCGGCGCGGACGCGCCCGTGGGGTCGGCAGCGGCCGTGGCATCTGCCACGGTCTCCGGGGAAATGATGAGGGATTGCATAGGCGCAGACTGGGCAAATAAATTGCTTATCGGCAGGCTGCGCGGGAAGTTGAGGGCCAATCTGCGGCTTCAGGAGGCGCCGGGATGCTCGACGCCCAGGATGCGGTGCAGCCGCGCGCTGGTCGTGGTGTATTGCAGCGCCACCTTGTCGCCGGCCAGCAGCTCCGCCGCGGCAAAGGCCGCCAGCGTGGCTTCATGGAAGGCGCACAGGATAAGCCGGCGCTTGCCCGGGTAGCTGTTGATGTCGCCCACGGCGTAGATGCCGGGCTGGCTGGTGGCAAAGGATGCCGGATCGACCAGCAGCTGCTTGCGCTCGATGGCCAAACCCCAGTCGGCCACCGGGCCCAGGCGCGGCGAGATGCCCAGATAGACCCACAACTGGTCGAGCGCAAGGCGCTGTGGCGCACCCTGCGGATCGGTGAGCTGCAGCGCGGCCAGCCGGCCGTCTTGCTCCTCGATGGCATTGATCTGCGCGGCCACCACCTCGATGCGACCGGCATCGCGCAGCGCCTGCAGCCGTGCCAGCAGCCCGGGCTCTGCCTGGAACACATCGCGGCGGTGCAGCAGCGTGACAGCGGCCGCAGGATGCGCATCGGCGCAGTGCACAGCGGCGGCCACCGCGGCTTCGTCGCCGCCATGCACCACGATGCGCTGGCCTGGCGGCACTTCGGGATCGGCGGGATGGTAGTGCAGCTGCCGGCCCAGATGGGCCTTGATGCCCTCGATCTTCAGCGTGCGCGGCACGAATGCACCCACGCCCGCGGCAATGAACACGCAGCGCGCGCGCAGCTGCGTTCCCGCCGTGGTTCCCAGCAGGAAGCGGCCGTCGGCCAGGGTTTCAAGCGACTGCACCTGGGTGCCCAGGTGCCACTGCACGCCGATGGGCGCGAGCTGTTCGAGCAGCAGGCCTACCAGCTCGCGGCCGGTGCAGACCGGAATGCCGGGCACGTCATAGATGGGCTTGTCGCCATAGAGCTCGGCGCACTGGCCGCCCGCGTGGGGCAGGGCGTCGACGATGTGCGGGCGCAGCCCCTGCAGGCCCAGCTGGAAGGCCTGGAACAGGCCGGCCGGGCCGGCGCCGATCACCACGGCATCGGTGTCGAGGGGGATGGGGGCGGCGCTGTCGGTCATCCGGGTGGATGGATGGCTTAACGCAGCAGCTCGGCGAGCTTGCCGGGCTTGCCGTTGAATTCGTCGGCATCGGGCAGCGCAGCCTTGCGCTTGGTGATGCTCTTCCAGCCCTGGGCCAGCGCCAGCTCGGCATTGAGCTTGATGAAGGCCAGTTGATCGGGCGGAACGTCCTCTTCGGCAAAGATCGCGTTGGCCGGGCACTCGGGGATGCAAACTGCGCAGTCGATGCATTCATCCGGGTCGATGACCAGCATGTTCGGGCCTTCGCGGAAGCAGTCCACGGGGCATACGTCCACGCAGTCGGTGTATTTGCACTGGATGCAGTTTTCGGAAACGACGTGAGTCATGAGGAACTTTGGAGTTATAGGGTCAGTACGGAGCCGATTTTATTTCACCAGGGCCGCCAATGGGCGCAGTGCGTATCGGATTCAAGCGCAGCGCCGGGGTATCCGTCCCCTGCACGCTGCGTTTTCGCTCCTCAATGGGCCAGCGCGGCGGCGGCCGTCTTGTGGCTGGCGGTGTCGACCAGGATCAGCGCGCCCTGGATGCGGGCCTCGTTGAAGGCGCGCAGCGGCAGGGCTTCCTGCAGAGCCAATTCAACCACGCCAATGGCATTGGCTTGCAGGTTGGCGGCGGGCTCCTCGGCCAGCGTGTGGATGTCGAGGTGGTGCACCACGCGGCGCACCTTGGCCTTGACCCAGCGGTGGCCGTGCAGCGCCCAGTACAGGCGCCCGGGCACCAGTGGCTCGTCGTCCATCCAGGCGACGGTGGCCGTCAGGTCGCGGCGGCCCACAGGTGCGGGCTCGGGCGTATCGAAATCATCGTCGGCCACCGGCTGTGCGTCCGGTGCCGCGAGGATCCAGTCGCCGCGCGAGACATCAACCTCGCGGTCGAGCACCACGCCGGCGCTGTGGCCCGCGGCCACCTCGGTGGGGCGGCGCGCGTGGTCCAGCACCTGCGCGACGACGGCGCTCTGGCCGCTGGGGAAGATCTGCACGCTCTGGCCGACCTGCAGCTGGCCGGCGCCCAGGCGTCCCCAGAACACGCGCCGGCCCTGGGAGGTGTCGGACGAGGAGGAGAATTTCTCGACCCACTGCACGGGCAGGGCCACGGGCAGCGCGATGTCTGCCGGCGTGCCGGGCAGGCCTTCGAGCCACTGCAGCAGGCTCGGGCCGCTGTAGCCACACCAGTTTTCATGCGGCGTGACCACGTTCCAGCCCTTGAGCGCCGAGACCGGCACCGTGGCGGCCACGCGGATGCCCGCGTCCCTGGCGAAGCGCTCGAGCGCGGCCTGGATATGGGCAAACGCCAGCGCCGGGTCCTCCACCGCATCGAGCTTGTTCACGGCAAACACCAGCGAGGGCACGCGCAGCAGGTGCACCAGCAGGCTGTGGCGGCGCGTCTGCGGCAGCAGGGCGAGCTCGGGCGAGCGCCAGTCGAGCTTGGTGGCATCGACCAGCACCACGGCGGCGTCGGCGCTGCTCGCGGCCGTGACCATGTTGCGCGTGTACTGCTCGTGGCCGGGCGCGTCGCCGATGATGAACTTGCGCGCGGGCGTGGCGAAGTAGCGGTAGGCGACGTCGATGGTGATGCCCTGCTCGCGCTCGGCGGACAGGCCATCGGTCAGCAGCGCCAGGTCGGTTTCGCCGCTGCGCTGCACGCCGGCGAGCTGGTCCTGCAGCACCGACTTGCTGTCCACCAGCAGGCGGCCGATCAGGGTGCTCTTGCCGTCATCGACGCTGCCGCAGGTGATGAAGCGCAGCGCCGAGGCGGTGTCGGGGGAGGTGAATGCGGTGCTCATCAGAAATAACCTTCCTTCTTGCGCTTTTCCATGGACGCGTCGCTGGTCTTGTCGTCCATGCGCGTGGCGCCGCGTTCGCTGACGTCGGCGGCCAGGGTTTCGATCACGATGTCGGCGGCGCTGGCGGCCGTGCTCTCGACGGGGCAGGTGCAGGTGATGTCGCCCACGGTGCGAAAGCGCACGTCGCGCGTCACCACTTCCTCGCCCTCGCGCGGGGGGGTCAGAAGGGTCACGGGCACCAGCAGGCCGCGGCGCTCGACCACCTCACGCGGATGCGTGTAGTAGATCGAGGGCAGGGCGATCTGCTCGCGCTCGATGTACTGCCACACGTCCAGCTCGGTCCAGTTGCTGATGGGGAACACGCGGAAGTGCTCGCCCGGTGCAATGCGGGTGTTGAACAGCGTCCACAGCTCCGGGCGCTGGGCCTTGGGCTGCCACTGGCCGAAGCTGTCGCGGTGCGAGAAGATGCGCTCCTTGGCGCGGGCTTTTTCCTCGTCGCGGCGCGCGCCGCCGATCAGCGCGTCGAAGCGGAATTCCTCGATGGCCTCGAGCAGCGTGACCGACTGGTGCACGTTGCGCGATTCGCCGGGATGGGCCAGGCGCACGGTGCCGCGCGCCATCGAGTCCTCGACGCTGCGCACGATCAGCTCGGCGCCGAGCTCCTTCGCGCGCAGGTCGCGGAAGTCGGTGACCTCGGGGAAGTTGTGGCCGGTGTCGATCATCAGCAGCGGATAGGGCAGGCGGCCCGCGCCAAAGGCCTTTTCGGCGCAGCGCAGCATGACCAGCGAATCCTTGCCGCCCGAGAACAGCAGCGCCGGGCGCTCGAAGGTGGCGGCGACTTCACGCAGGATGAAGATGGTTTCCTCTTCCAGCGCGTCGAGATGGTGGTTGCTGAGCTGGGTCAGCACTTGGGGGGCAATGGAGGCGTTCATGCAAAACCTTGGAAAGCAATATCGGCGGGAGGCGGCGCTCAGGCGGCCTTGACGTGCAGGCCGCATTCCTTGGCGGCCTCGTCCTCCCACCACCAGCGGCCGGCGCGGAAGTCCTCGCCCAGGCTGATGGCCCGGGTACAGGGCGCGCAGCCGACCGAGGGGTAGAACTGGTCGTGCAGCGGGTTGTAGTCCACATCGTTGGTGGCGATGTAGTGCCAGACGTCGCCCCAGGTCCAGTCGGCCAGCGGGTTGTATTTGGTCAGGCCCTTGGTCTCGACCTCGGACGTGTCGATGGCGGGCACGTCGGCGCGCGCGTTCGACTGTTCGCGGCGCAGGCCGGTGATCCAGGCGCTCTTGCCGGCCAGCGCGCGCGCCAGCGGCTCCATCTTGCGGATGCCGCAGCACTGCTTGCGCAGTTCCAGGCTGCGGTACATCGCGTCCTGGCCCTCGCGGCGCACGAAGTCAATGACCTGCTCGTGCTGCGGGCGGTAGACGCGTACCGGCGCGCGCGAAGTGGCTTCGGTGCGCTCGAGCAGCGCCAGCGTCTCGCGGTGCAGGGCGCCGGTTTCAAGCACGAACACGGGAATGTCCAGCGCCAGCGCATTGATGAGGTGGGTGATGACCACGTCCTCGGCGCCCAGGCTCGAGGCCTGCGTCACGCCGCCCTCGCCGCTGCCATGCAGCGCGGCCTGGCGCAGCAGCTGCCCGGTCTGCGCGAGTTTGGCGGCGAAATCGGCGCTGGCGCGCGCATTGCTGCGCACCGCCTGGCGCGCCGAAGCCGGGGCGGCCGAGCCAACGCCAGCAACGGACAACAAGGAACTGGTGCCGCCGGACATCAGGCTTCCTGCCGCGCGAAGATCGGCGCGGTCTGCACCGCGTCGGCCTGGTAGTAGCGCGAGAAGCGCTCGAACTGGCGCTGCGCGGCCGAGGCGTCGACGTCGGCGCGCAGCACGGCGCTGGAAAAGCCCGTGCGCTGCATCTGCACCAGCTGGTCGATCAGCACGTCGCCCGTGGCGCGCAGCTCGCCGGTGAAGCCGCGGCGGCGGCGCAGCAGGTAGGCCTGGCTGAAGGCGCGGCCGTCGGTGAACTGCGGAAAGTGCAGGTCGATGCGCTCCACGCCTTCGAGCGGCAGCGCCAGCGCGTCGGCGTCGTTGGCCAGCGCCACCTGGCGCGTGTCGCCCTCAAGCGGGGGCTGGTGTTCGTGGGAAGTCAGGATTTTCATCGTCTCGGGAAAATTCATGGGCGGGATCAGGCCGTGGCCTCGGCTTCTGCGGGGGCAGGGTGGCGCGCGGCCTTGCCGGCTTCCTTGAACAGGTCCAGGCCGATGCGGCGCACGGTGTCCTGGAAGCGTTCGCCGGGCTGGCGCTGGTCGCGGTAGGTGCCGAGCATGGCTTCGATCACGTCGGGCACCTCGGCCGCGGAGAACGAGGGGCCGATGACCTTGCCGGCCACGGGCGCGCCCGACAGGATCGAGCCGTCCGAGCCGCCCAGCGTGACCTGGTACCACTCCTTGCCGTCCTTGTCGACGCCCAGGATGCCGATATGGCCGCTGTGGTGGTGGCCGCAGCTGTTGATGCAGCCGCTGATGTGCAGGTCGATGGGGCCGATGTCGTCGAGCTCGTCCAGGTCCTGGTAGCGCTGGGTGATGGCCTCGGCGATCGGCAGCGAGCGGGCGTTGGCCAGCGCGCAGAAGTCGCCGCCGGGGCAGGCGATCATGTCGGTCAGCAGCTGCACGTTGGCGCTGGCCAGGCCCAGGGCGCTGGCTTCCTGCCACAGCGCGAACAGCTCGCCCACCGGCACCCAGGGCAGCAGCACGTTCTGGTCGTGCGTCACGCGCGCCTCGCCGGCGGAGAAGCGGTCCATCAGCGCGGCCAGCGCATCGAGCTGGTCGGCCGTGGCATCGCCTGGCGCCTGGCCCGGGCGCTTGAACGACAGCGTCACGGCGCGCAGCTGCGGGTTGCGGTGCGGGTGGACGTTGCGCGACAGCCAGCGCGAGAACGCCGGGTGCGCGGAGGCATGGCTCAGCAGCGACTGCTCGATCTGCGCGGGCGTGAGTTGCGGGAATTCGGGCAGCTGCGGGTCGACGAAGCAGGCCTTGACGCGGTCGAACTCGGCCTGGGGAATGGTGTGCGGGCCGCCGTCGATCTCGACGATCTGGCGGTACTCCTCCTCCACGTCATCGATGTACTGCTGGCCTTCGGACTTGACCAGGATCTTGATGCGCGCCTTGTACTTGTTGTCGCGCCGGCCGTGCTCGTTGTAGACGCGCACGATGGCCTCGATGTAGTTCATGATCTGGTTCCAGGGCAGGAACTCGCGGATCGGCGTGCCGATGACCGGCGTACGGCCCATGCCGCCGCCGACGAACACCTTGAAGCCGATCTCGCCGGCCTCGTTCTTCACCAGGTGCAGGCCGACGTCGTGCCAGCCGGTGGCCGCGCGGTCTTCCTGCGCGCCGCTGATGGCGATCTTGAACTTGCGCGGCAGGAAGGCGAACTCGGGATGCAGCGTGGTCCACTGGCGCAGGATCTCGGCATAGGGACGCGGATCGACGATCTCGTCGACGGCAATGCCGGCCAGCGCGTCGGTGGTGGTGTTGCGGATGCAGTTGCCGCTGGTCTGGATGCCATGCAGGTCGACGCTGGCCAGCAGGTCCATCACATCGGCGGCCTTGGACAGCGGAATCCAGTTGAACTGCACATTGGTGCGCGTCGTGAAGTGCGCGCAGTGCGTGGGCAGGAAGGTGGTGCCCAGCAGGCCCTGGCCTTCCATCGCGGCCTTGAACACCTCGGCCTCGGGCTCGTCGTACTCGCGCGCCACGCGCGCCAGCGCGCGGATCTGGCGGCTGGCGATTTCGCCATAGGGCACGGCCACGCGCAGCATGGGCGCGTAGCGTTGCACGTACCAGCCGTTTTGCAGGCGCAGCGGGCGGAAGTCGTCTTCCGGCAGCGTGCCGGCCTGCCAGCGTTCGAGTTGGTCGCGGAACTGTTCGGCGCGCAGCTTCACGAATTCCTGGTCAAAGGGGGTGTATTGGTACATGGCGGTTCAATGCGGAAACCGGTGATGCCCTGCCGGGCCGTGACGGGCCTCTTGCAGGCGGGCGAAAACGCAGGACCGGAGCGTTGCCGCCCGGCGCCGGCTTGCGGCGGTGGTGGACGGGACGCTCCGTGCCTGCATGGTGGAACTGTAGGAGGGTATGACCCTGGAGCAAACTATTGTTTTGTGCTTCCTTTATGCGAATAAGCTTATGCGCCAATGCTGGCGCGGCTTCCCGGCCGGTGCAAGGGGCCATGGAAGCACCGTTGCGGATCAGGCACGCAGGCGCCCGGTGGACAAGGCCTGCGCAAGCCTGGCATCGAGCGGCAGCGGCTCGCCATGCAGGCGCGCCGCCAGCAGCTCGGCGCACAGCAGCGCCAGCGTGATGCCGCGCGCGCCCATCGCGGTGCAGGCCCAGAGCCCGGGCTGCTGCGCGGGATCGACCGGGCCGACCAGCGGCAGCCGGTCATGCGATGCCAGGCGCACGCCGGCCCAGAGCCGGGGCGTGGCGGCAAAGGCGGGCGCCAGCGCAGGGGCCTTGAGCGGAAGCAGGGTCCGCAGGCGTTCGGCGTTGGCTGCATGGGCCTGGGCCTGGTCGGCGGGCGAGGGCGGCAGTTGGTCCACATCGCGCTCGAAGCTCGAACCCATGAACCAGCCGGCTTCTCTGGTATCCAGAGGAATGTGCGGCACCAGGCTGCCCTTGCCATTGACGGGGAAGGGGGGCAGGGAGGCCAGGGCGCTTTCCTCGCCCCACGACACCTGCCCGCGCATGCGCTGCAGCGGCCAGTGGGCGGGCAGCAGCCGGTCGCTGCCATGGCCGCCGGCAATGACCACCAGCGCAGCCTCGGCCAGCGGCTGGCCCTGGGCATCGAGCAGTTGCCATCGGGTGTCGCTGGCATCACGCTGCAGGCGTGCCACTTCGCGCCCGCCGTGCCAGGCAATGCCGGGCCGGTTCAGCAGTGCGCGCACCAGCCGCGCCGGCCGTATCCAGCCGGCCTGGGCATGCCAGCAGGCCGCGGCCCCGTCATCGAGACCCGCAAGCGCACGCTGCGCGGCATCTGCCGGACGGCTCCAATCGCGGCCGGGGTGGCGGGAGTCGCCCATGGCGCCAGGGCCCTCGAGCTGCCATTCGCGTGGCAGGCCGATCAGCCCGTCGGTGCTTTCCACGCGGTGCTCGAGGACGCCGCAGTGCAGCCAGTCGCGGCCGGGCTCGAGCAGCGCCCGGGCCTGCTGCAGCGTGGCGCGCACGCCGCTGCGCGACAGGCGCGACAGCACGCTGTCGTCGGGCGAGACATGGGGCGCGAACAGGCCTGCAGGCAGGCCCGAGGCGCCGGCGGCGGGGGCTTCGGCCTGGTCCAGCACATCGACACGCCAGCCGCGCTGCGCCAGCTGGAATGCCACCGCCGCGCCCGCCAGGCCGCCGCCCAGCACGATGCAGTGGCGCGCATCGGGCATTGCAGGGGACTCGCTCCAGGGATCGGGCCGCCGGCGCGGTTCCCAGCGCGGGTCGAACAGCGCCTGCAGGTTGTCGCGCTTCGGGGGAACGCCGGGCATCTTCCTGACCTGGAAGCCGTTTTCCGCCAGTGCATCGCGCACCGCGCGCGCAATGGTCCAGGTGGCCAGGCGCGTGCCGCGGCGGCAGCAGCGCGCCACTGCCTTGAGCGTCCGCGGGTCCCAGATCTCCGGGTTGCGCGCGGGGCTGAAGCCATCGAGATAGATCGAATCGGCGGTCGGCATCTGCTGGCGCAGCTGGGTTTGGGCATCGCCCACATACAGCGTCAATTGCACCTGACCGCCCTCGAACGACAGCCGGTGCACACCAGGCAGCAGGCCCCAGAACTGCGCCGCGAGCTGCTCGGCCAGCGGGCGCAGCGCAGGATCCTGCGGCATTGCCCGGCGCATGTCTTCGGCAGCGACGGGAAAGGCCTCGGTGGAGACGAAATGCAGCAGCTGCGGGCGCTGGGGGGCGGCCTTCCACGCGGCCCAGGTGACAAGAAAGTTCAGGCCGAAGCCGAAGCCGGTCTCCAGGATGCGCCACATCGGCTGATCCGCCCAGGCCTCGGGCAGGCCGCAGCCGGCGAGAAACACCTGGCGCGCCTGATCCAGGCCGCCGTTCTCGCTGTGGTAGCGGTCGCCGAAGCGCGGGCTGTAGGGCGTGCCGTCGGGCAGCCAGTCAATGGGTTCGGGCATCGCGATTCATTCCCAGCGCTGCTGGTAGGAGAAGGTGGGCAGGCGCCATTTGAAGCGGATGGCCGAAAGCCGCAGCGCCAGCCCGCCGCCGAAGCACACGGCGGTGCTGACGCCGGTGGCCACCTCGAAATGCTGCAGCGCCAGGAACAGCACGCAGACGGCCAGCGACACGCTGGCATAGAGCTCGCGCCGGAACACGACCGGCACCTGGTTGCACAGCACGTCGCGCAGGATGCCGCCGCTGATGCCGGTCAGCATGCCGGAGATGATGACCACGACCAAGGGGTATTTCAGCTCGAGCGCCACGTTGCAGCCGATCAGCGAGAACGCAATCAGCCCCATGGCGTCGAGCAGCAGGAACAGTTGCTTCAGGCGCAGCAGGTGCCGCGCAACCAGGGTGGTGAGCAGGCCCGCGGAAATCACCAGATAGACGTATTCGGGATGCTGGGTCCAGCCGATGGGAAAGTGCCCGAGCACCATGTCGCGGATGGTGCCGCCGCCCAGCGCGGTGACGAAGGCAATGACCGCGACGCCGAAGATATCCATGTTGCGCCGCCCGGCCGCGAGCGCTCCGGACATGGCTTCGGCGGTGATCGCCACCAGGTAGATCACCAGCATGGTGTCGATGGGCGGCGCCAGCAGCGCCAGGATGTCGGAGATGTGGGAGGACACGCAAAAACTCTTGGTAGAAGCCAGCCCGCCCTTCGGCGTGCCGGCATGCCTCTCCCGCTGTCCTTTGTACCTGAGAGTTTGCGCGCCCGCGGGCGGGCTGCCTGCAGGCGCTTGCCCCTTCGGTGGGCCGGCAGCGCATGGACTGCGCCCGGCCGCTCTCCAGTTGGCGAACGATTCCTGCGGTTGGGGGGCCTGAGCGATTATGGGAGTTTGCGCCTTCGGCGAAGGTTAGAGCAGTTTCGTCCTGACCGCTGCGCCCTGAAACGCCCTTCGACAGGCTCAGGGCGAACGGCAGGGTATCCGTTCGTCCTGAGCTTGTCCAAGGATGACGGGCTTACTCAGCACAAAACCGCTCGAGGGACCTTGCTCTCCCGCAGAAGGATGGAATTATCCCGTGCAAGCGGGGGCACGGTCAATCCATCCCCGCCTGGTGCTGCCTCAGGCGTCGGTGGGGGGAACGTAGCCCGCAGCGGCATCGGCGCCGCCGCCGAAGAAATGGTTTTCCATCTGGCGCGCCAGGTACTGGCGTGCGCGCGCGTCGGCCAGGTTCAGGCGGTTTTCGTTGACCAGCATGGTCTGGTGCTTGAGCCAGCCGGCCCAGGCTTCCTTGCTGACGTTCTCCCAGATGCGCTTGCCCAGCTCGCCAGGGTAGGGAGGAAAGTCCAGCCCTTCGGCTTCCTTGCCGAGCTTGATGCAGTTGACGGTACGTGCCATGGGGAGATCCTTCAGATGACTTCAGATGTTTTAGGTATAACGAACTGAAATCTTATTGGTTTAAGTTTTGTTGGGTCGGTTTAAGAATGCGTGCATCGGCGTTGGAACGCCAATCGCAAACTTTTCGAGGCCCAAATGACAATTCGCCGCCACTTTATCAAGTTTCCAGCCCTGCTCGCGCTGACTTCCAGCCTTGCACTCACGGCGGGTCCGGCCATGGCCCAGTCCCTCACGCTGCTCAACGTGTCCTACGATCCGACCCGCGAGCTGTACGTGGAATACAACCAGGCCTTTGCCAAGCACTGGCAGGCCAAGACCGGGCAGACGGTGTCGGTCAAGCAGTCGCATGGCGGCTCGGGCAAGCAGGCGCGCTCGATCATCGACGGTATCGACGCCGACGTCGCGACGCTGGCGCTGGCCGGCGACATCGACGCCGTGGCGAAGAACGGCGGCCAGGTCAATGCCGACTGGCAAAAGCGCCTGCCGCACAACTCCGCACCCTATAGCTCGACCATCGTGTTCCTGGTCAAGAAGGGCAACCCCAAGGGCATCAAGGACTGGGACGACCTGGTCAAGCCCGGCGTGCAGGTGATCACGCCCAACCCCAAGACCTCGGGCGGCGCGCGCTGGAACTACCTCGCGGCCTGGGAGTTCGCCAAGCGCAAGTACGGCGGCGACGCGCAGGCCAAGGAATTCGTCGGCAAGCTGTTCCAGAACGTTCCGGTGCTCGATACCGGCGCACGCGGCTCGACCATGACCTTCGTGCAGCGCGGCGTGGGCGATGTGCTGCTGGCGTGGGAAAACGAAGCCTTCCTGGCGCTCAAGGAATTCGGCCGCGACAAGTTCGACATCGTCGTGCCCTCGATCTCCATCCTGGCCGAGCCTTCGGTGGCGGTGGTCGACAAGGTGGTGGACAAGCGCGGCACGCGCGCCGCGGCCGAGGAATACCTGAAATTCCTGTATTCCGAGGAGGCGCAGCAGATCGCCGGGCGCAATTTCTATCGCCCGACCTCCGAGAAGGCCAAGGCGCAGTTCGCCAATACCTTCCCCAAGCTGACGCTGGTGACCATCGACCAGGCTTTCGGCGGCTGGGCCAAGGCCGACAAGGCGCATTTTGCCGACGGCGGCAGCTTCGACCAGATCTATACCCGTAAGTAAGCGCCGCTGGCGCCACGATGCCTCGAGGAGAGCCCCATGACCACCTGCCCGCAGTTCGTCGCCCGTGGCGCGGCGCCCCAGACGCCCGCCTTGCAGCTGATCGCCACCACGGCCGCCAGCTGGAATCTGATAGCGCCGGTGCGCACGCGCCGGCGGGCACGGCGCATTGCGCTGCGCGGCTTTACGCGGCCGGCAGCGGCGCGCACGAGCTGCGGCACCGCGGCGGGGGCGACATGAGCATTCGCGGCGTGCACCATCTGCAGCTGGCTTTCCGCGCCGGGTGCGAGCAGGCGATGCGGCATTTCTACCGTGACCTGCTGGGGCTGAGCGAGCTGCCGGGACCGGCGCCGCGGGCAGCGACGCTGCGCTTCGCCGCCGGGGAGCAGCGCATCGATCTGGTCGGTGTGGCGCAGTGGCAGCCGCTGCCGGCGGTCTCGCACCTGGCCTTCGCGGTGCAGGACGTGCAGGCGCTGCGCGAGCGGCTGCTGGCCGCGCAGCTGCCGCTGGTGGAAAACCGGTGTCTCGCGGGCTTCAAGCGTTTCTATCTCAAGGACCCGGCGGGCAACCAGCTTGAATTCCTGGAGACCGGGGCTGCGGCATGAACTTTCAGCAATTGCGCTCGGTGCGCGAAACCGTGCGCCGGGGCTTCAACCTCACCGAGGTGGCGCAGGTGCTCTACACCTCGCAGCCGGGCGTGAGCCGGCAGATCCGTGAGCTCGAGGAAGAGTTGGGCGTGCAGATCTTCGTGCGCGCCGGCAAGCGCCTCACGGGCCTGACGCCGCCGGGCGAGAGCCTGATGCCGACGGTGGAAAAGCTGCTGTTCGAGGCCGACAACCTGCGCCGCGCGGGGCTGGACTTCAGCGCCAGCGAGCAGGGGCGGCTGTCGATCGCGGCCACGCATTCGCAGGCGCGCTACGCGCTGCCGCAGGTGGTGCGCGACTTCCGCAGCCGTTTCCCGCAGGTCGTGCTGCACCTGCACCAGGGCTCGCCGCAGCAGGTGGCGCAGATGCTGCTCAGCGGCGAGGCCGACATCGGCGTGGCCACCGAGGCGTTGAGCAGCCATGCGGAGCTGGTCACGCTGCCTTGCTACCGCTGGACGCACAGCGTGGTGGTGCCGCCAGGCCATGCGCTGCTGGATGCGCCCGGGCCGCTGACGCTGGACCAGCTGGTGCAGCACCCGATCATCACCTACGAGCAAGGGTTCACCGGGCGCGCGCATATCGACGAGGCCTTTGCGCGCGAGGGGCTGACGCCGGACGTGGTGCTGTCGGCCATGGATGCCGACGTGATCAAGACCTATGTGGAACTGGGCATGGGCGTGGGCATCGTGGCCTCGATCGCGGTCGATGCCGAGCGCGACCGCCATCTGCGCCTGCTCGACGCGGGCCATCTGTTCGAGGTCAATCTCACGCGCCTGGGCCTGCGCCGCGGCGCCTGGCTGCGCGGCTATGCATTCCACTTCATCGAAAGCTTCGTGCCGACGCTCACGCGCGAGGTGGTGGCGCGGGCGCTGGAAGAGACGCACGCGAGCGGCTGAGCGGCCTGGCATCGGGGACAATCGCAGTCTGTTTTTGTCCGCTGGCGCCGCCTGGCGCCACGCTCTTGCCATGCCCCGCTATTTTCTACTGCACAAGCCCTATGGCGTGCTGTCCCAGTTCACCCCCGAGGATGGCGCGCGCTCGCTGGCGGAGTTCGGCCTGCCCAAGGGCGTATACCCGGCCGGCCGGCTGGACAAGGATTCCGAGGGCCTGCTGCTGCTGACGGATGATGGCCCGCTGATCGAGCGGCTGCTCAATCCACGCAATGAAAAACCCAAGACTTATTGGGTGCTGGTCGAACGCGTGCCCACCGAAGAGGCATTGCAGCGGATGCGCAGCGGGCTGCGCATCGAGGACTATCAGACCAAGCCCTGCACCGCGCGGCTGCTCGACCCGCAGCCCGAGGTGCCGCCGCGCGATCCGCCCGTGCGGCTGCGCAAGTCGGTGCAGGACGTGTGGCTCGAGGTCTGCCTGATCGAGGGCAGGAACCGCCAATTGCGCAAGATGACGGCGGCCATCGGGCATCCGACGCTGCGGCTGGTGCGCCAGGGCATGGCCAATCTGCGCCTGGACGGGCTGGCGCCGGGGCAGTGGCGGGAAATCGGCCGCGCCGATATCCGGTTCTGAACCTACTGCGCGCCCGACACCTGGGCCATGAAGGTCGGCCCGGTCTCGCCCTCGCGCCAGCCGGGGTAGGTCTCCATCACCTCGGCAAACAGCGCCGAATCGATCCAGCGCTGCAGCCAGGCCTGCAGTGCCGGCCAGGGCTGCTCGGCCCACTGGGCCTCGTCGATGCGCGCGAACTGGCGCACGAAGGGGCGCAGTGCCATGTCCGCCAGGCTGGGGTGCAGGCCGAACAGATAGCCGGTCTCGGCGAGCTGCTGGTCCAGCGCCGCCAGCCAGGTCAGCGCCTCGGTCTGGGCCTCGTTGACTTCGGCAGCAGCGTAGCGCTCGGGGTATTTGCAGCGGTCGAGCGCGGGCTTGAAGCGCGTATCGAGATCGTGGATCAAGGCCAGCATCTCGGCTTCGCTGCCCGCCGTGGGGGCGAGCCAGCCATCGGGATCGTTCTGCCGCAGCGCCCAGAGCATGATGTCCAGGCTCTGCTCGAGCACCCCATCCGCGGTCACCAGCACCGGCACCGTTGCCTTGGGAGAGGCCTGCAGCAGCGCCTCGGGCTTGGCACGCAGATTGACCTCGCGCAGCTCGCAGGCAATGCCCGCATGCGCCAGCGCCAGGCGGGCGCGGATGGCATAGGGGCAGCGGCGGAAGGAATAGAGGATGGGCAGGGGCATGGAAGGCGGGAGAGGGGGAAAGGCTGTCGATGATAGCGGCGTTGGGCTGTCCTGGGAGGGCGCTTGGGCTTGGTGGTTTTGCTTCGGGCAGCTCCCCGATTTGTCGCGGGGCCGTCCACCCTTCGACGGGCTCAGGGCGAACGGTTTCTGCCGCTGACCCTTCGACGGGCCCAGGACGAACGGTTTCTGCGCTCACTCTTCGAGGGGCTCAGGGCGAACGGGTAGAACCGTTCGTGCTGAGCTTGTCGAAGCATGAACGGCCACCCCCGAAGACAAGCGCGCGACTGCTGGCAAGGTCTATGCCCCGGCCACAGACTCAGAGCTTCTTGACCAACACCTGGCTCTTTCGATCCCAGTTGTACTTCGCCTTGCGCGCCTCCGGCAGCCACGACGGGTCCACCGGCTGGAAGCCGCGCTTGATGAACCAGTGCATGGTCCGTGTGGTCAGCACGAACAGGCTCTCCAGCCCCTGGTTGCGCGCGCGCTGCTCGATGCGCTTGAGCAGCTTCTCGCCGTCGCCCGTGCCCTGGCTCTTGGGCGAGACCGTGACGGCGGCCATCTCGGCGGTCTTTTCCTTGGGATAGGGGTAGAGCGCAGCGCAGCCGAAGATGACGCCATCGTGCTCGATCAACGTGTAATTGGTGATATCGCGTTCGATCTCGGTGCGGCTGCGCTTGACCAGCGTGCCATCGTTCTCGAAGGGCTCGATCAGCTGGACGATGCCCGCCACGTCGTCGGGCGTGGCCTCGCGCAGTTCCTCGAGCTTCTCGTCGATGACCATCGTGCCGATGCCGTCGTGCACATAGATCTCCAGCAGCAGCGCGCCATCGACCGCAAAGGGCAGGATATGGCTGCGCTCGACGCCGTTCTTGCAGGCCTTGACGCAATGCTGCAGGTAGAACGCGGTGTCGGTGGGCTGCTGCGGCGCCGGCAGCTGGGCCAGCAGCGCCTGGGCGGTGGCCAGCGGCAGCTCGGTGTCGATGGGGTTGTCGTCGCCCGCGGGCTCGAGCGGGTTCTGGTACACGCCCGGCACCTCGGTCATGAAGATCAGCTTGTCGGCCTTGAGCTCGATGGCGACGCTGGTGGCGACCTCTTCCATGTTCAGGTTGAAGGCTTCGCCCGTGGGCGAGAAGCCAAAAGGCGAGAGCAGCACCATGGCATCCATGTCCAGCGTCTGGCGGATGGCATTGACATCGACCTTGCGCACCAGGCCCGAATGCTTGAAATCGACGCCGTCGACGATGCCCACCGGGCGCGCGGTGATGAAATTGCCCGAGAGCACGCGCACCGTCGCGCCGGCCATCGGCGTGTTGGGCAGGCCCTGGCTGAAGGCGGCCTCGATCTCGTAGCGCAGCTGGCCCGCCGCTTCCTGCGCGCAGTCCAGCGCGACGGAGTCGGTGATGCGGATGCCGTGCGAATACTGCGGCGCATGGCCCTTGGCCTGGAGCTGCTCGTTGACCTGGGGCCTGAAGCCGTGGACCAGCACGATGCGCACGCCCATCGCCTGGATCATGGCCAGGTCCTGCGCGATGCTGGTGAGTTTGCCCGCGGCAATGGCCTCGCCCGTGATGCCGACCACGAAGGTCTGGTTGCGGAACTTGTGGATGTACGGCGCAACCGAGCGAAACCAGGGAACGAAGGTGAAATTGAAGACGGTGGACATGGGGCAACGGGGCAAACGGTGAGAGCCGGCTGGTTGCAGCGGCGGATAGTCGCATCATAAGCACGCTGCGGGCATTTGCCGCTGTCGGGACAAAGAAGTTGCCGTGCCGCGGATGCAAAAAGAGCCCTGTGCCCATAACACAGAAATCGGTGGCGGTCAGCGCTGGAACCCCAGGCTGCGGATAATGGCGGGCTATGCCTTTGAATCCCGCGCCCTGCGCCCTGAAGATCGAATTTCCCCCTTCTTTGCCCGTGTCCGCGCGGCGCGAGGAGATCATGCGTGCCATGCAGCAGCACCAGGTGATCATCGTCTGCGGCGAGACCGGCTCGGGCAAGACCACGCAGCTGCCGAAGATCGCTCTGGCGCTCGGGCGCGGCAAGTGCAACGCGCCCGAAGGCACGCGCGGGCGGTTGATCGGCCATACCCAGCCGCGGCGCATTGCCGCCAGCTCGGTGGCCAAGCGCATTGCCGACGAGCTCCAGTCGCCGCTGGGCGAAGTCGTGGGCTACAAGGTGCGCTTCCAGGACCGCCTGTCCAGGGACGCCTCGGTCAAGCTGATGACGGACGGCATCCTGCTGGCCGAGACCCAGACCGACCCGCTGCTGCAGGCCTACGACACGCTGATCATCGACGAGGCACACGAGCGCAGCCTGAACATCGATTTCCTGCTGGGCTACCTGCGCCAGATCCTGCCGAAGCGCCCGGACCTGAAGGTGGTCGTGACCTCGGCGACCATCGATGCCGACCGCTTCGCGCAGCACTTCGCCTCGGCGGACGGCCCGGCGCCGGTGATCATGGTCTCGGGCCGCACCTTTCCCGTGGAGCAGCGCTACCGCCCCTTCGAGGAAAGCCGCGACTATGGGCTGAACGAGGCCATTGCCGATGGCGTGGACGAGCTCTGGGCCGGCGGGCGCGGCGGCGACATCCTGGTGTTCCTGCCCGGCGAGCGCGAGATCCGCGAGGCCGCCGACCACCTGCGCAAGCACCTGCAGCACCAGCCGGTGCTGCGCGGCGCGGAAGTGCTGCCACTGTTCTCGCGCCTGTCGCAGGCCGAGCAGGACCGCATCTTCGAGGGCCATACCGGCCGGCGCATCGTGCTGGCCACCAACGTGGCCGAAACCTCGCTCACGGTGCCGGGCATCCGCTATGTGATCGATGCCGGCACGGCGCGCGTCAAGCGCTACAGTTTCCGCAGCAAGGTCGAGCAGCTGCTGGTCGAGCCCATCAGCCAGGCCGCGGCCAATCAACGCGCGGGCCGCTGCGGGCGTGTGGCCGACGGCATCTGCCTGCGCCTGTATGACGAGGCCGATTTCGTCGCGCGTCCGCCATTCACCGACCCCGAGATCCTGCGCAGCTCGCTGGCCGGCGTGATCCTGCGCATGAAGTCGCTGGGGCTGGGCGACGTGGTGAACTTTCCCTTCCTGGAAGCACCCACGGGCCGTGCGATTGCCGACGGCTACCAGCTGCTGGCCGAGCTCGGCGCGGTCACCGACCATGGCGACATCACGCCCATGGGCCAGGAGCTGTCGCGCCTGCCGCTCGATCCGCGCGTGGGCCGCATGATCCTGGAAGCGCGCGCGCGCGGCGCCGTGGCCGAGGTGCTGGTGATCGCCTCGGCGCTGTCGGTGCAGGACGTGCGCGACCGCCCCATCGACGCGCAGCAGCAGGCGGACCAGCAGCATGCCAAGTTCGACGACGAGAAAAGCGAATTCAGCGGCTACCTGCGGCTGTGGAAGTGGCTGCAGGATGCGCGTGGCGGCAAGGTGGTGGCGCAGAGCCGGCGCGAGATGGCGGCGCAGAACGCGCCCGCGCCCCGCGTGTCGACGCGCAGCGCCGCCTTCCTGCCCGCGGCCCAGCGCAGCAGCGGCGCGCAGCCGCCCCAGGCCTTGGCACCGGCATGGACGCCGGCGCCTGGCGTCCCTCAGGCCGAAGATGACTCGACGCACAAGCTCAGCAACCGCCAGTGGGAGCAGCTGCTGCGCCAGAACTTCATCAATATCCGCCGCGTGCGCGAGTGGCGCGACATCCACTCGCAGCTGCTGACGGTGGTGAAGGAGCACCGCTGGCAGATCAACACCGAGCCCGCGGGCTACGAGGCGCTGCACCTGTCGATGCTCTCCGGCCTGCTGGGCAACATCGGCTACAAGGCCGACGAGAGCGACAGCTATCTGGGCGCGCGCGGCATCCGCTTCCACCCGCACCCGGGCGCGCATCTGTCGAAGAAGCCCGGCCGCTGGATCGTCGCGGCCGAGCTGGTCGAGACCTCGCGCCTCTACGGCCGCGGCATTGCCGCCATCGATCCCGCCTGGCTGGAGGAGGTGGGGGCGCATCTGCTCAAGAAGCAGCTACTTGACCCGCATTGGGAGAAGAAGGGCGCCGATGTGGTTGCGCTCGAGCGCGCCACGCTGTACGGCCTGGTGGTCTACAACGGCCGGCGCGTGAGCTTCGGCAAGGTCGATCCGCAGACCGCGCGCGAGCTGTTCATCCGCCAGGCACTGGTCGATGGCGGCTGGGACACACGCCTGCCTTTCCTGCAGGCCAACCGCAAGCTGGTCGCGAAGATCGAGGAGATGGAGCACAAGTCGCGGCGCCAGGACGTGCTGGTCGACGACGAGCTGATCTACGCCTTCTACGACCAACAGCTGCCGCAGGACGTGTTCAGCGGCGCGAGCTTCGAGCGCTGGTTCCAGACGGCCAGCCGCGAGAATGCCGACCTGCTGCGCCTCACGCGCGACGAGCTCATGCGCCACGAGGCCGCGGGCATCACCACGCAGGCCTTCCCGAAGGTGATCAAGCTCGGCGGCGTGGACTGCAGCGCCCAGTATCTGCATTCGCCTGGCGACGCGCGCGATGGCGTCACGGTGACGGTGCCGCTGTTCGTGCTCAACCAGGTCAGCGAGGAGCGCGCCGAATGGCTGGTGCCGGGCATGCTCAAGGACAAGATCCAGGCGCTGCTCAAGAGCCTGCCGCAGCGCCCGCGCAGTCGCTTCGTGCCGCTGCCCGAGAACGCCGCGCGGCTGGCCGAGCTGCTGTGCGCGCCCGAGCGCCATCTGCAGGGTGGGCTGATCGACGCGCTGCTCAAGCAGGTGCGCGACGAGACCTCGCTCGATGTCAAACGTGCCGACTTCAAGCTCGACATGCTGAGCCCGCACCTGTTCATGAATTTCCGCGTGACGGACGAGCATGGCCGCCAGCTGGGGCAAAGCCGCAACCTGGGCGCGCTCAAGGCGCAGCTCGGCGCCAAGGCGCGCGGTGCCTTCCAGGCGCTGGCGGGCATGAAGCTGGCCACGGTGCTGGACGAGAAGGCGCCGGCCGCGCCGGTGGCTGCGGCCAAGCCCGCGTCCCCTGCGGCAAAGGCCGCGCCCGCGCCCAAGCCGGCCAGCAATGCGCCCTCGGCCAGCCAGCGCTATACGCAGTGGAGCTTCGGCACGCTGCCCGAGCTGATGGAAATCCGCCAGGGGCAGCAGACGCTGGTCGGTTTTCCGGCATTGATCGACCACGGCGACAGCGTAGGCATCGAGGTCTTCGACGAGCCCGAGGCGGCGGCCGCGCGCCACCGCGCGGGCCTGCGCCGGCTGTTCGCGCTGCAGATCCGCGACGCGCTCAAGTACCTCGAGAAGAACATTCCGGACCTGCAGAAGATGGCCGTGGCCTTCATGCCGCTGGGCACGCAGGAGGAGCTGCGCCAGCAGATCATCGACACGGCCATCGACCGCGCCTTCCTGCTCGATCCGCTGCCGACGAACGAGGCGGAGTTCAAGCAGCGCATCCAGGACGGGCGCGGGCGGTTGACGCTGATCGCCAATGAGGTCGCGCGCCTGGCTGGCTCCATCCTGACCGAGTATTCGGCCGCGGCGCGCAAGATCAAGGACACGAAGAACGCGCCCGAGGCCACGGCCGATGCCCAGCAGCAGTTGCAGCGGCTCATGCCCAAGCAGTTCATCGCCGCCGCGCCCTGGGCGCAGCTGGCGCACTTCCCGCGCTATCTCAAGGCCATCACGCTGCGCCTGGACAAGTACCGCGCCGACATGGCGCGCGACGCGGCCAGGCTGGCCGAGCTGCGTCCGCACGAGCAGCGCTACTGGCGCCTGGTGGCCGACCGCAAGGGCCAGGTCGACGCGCGCATGCAGGAATACCGCTGGATGCTCGAGGAACTGCGCGTGGGCTTCTTTGCCCAAGAACTGCGCACGCCCTATCCGGTCAGTATCAAGCGCCTGGACAAGGTCTGGGCGCAGATGCAGCGCTGATGCTGCGCTGGTTCTGGCGCCGTCCGCTGCTGCCGTCCGAGCGCGATTTCGTGCGGCAGTACTTCGGCGCGGCGCTGGACGCTCGATTGCCATCGCTGCGCCTGTATCTGCGCCGCGTGGGCGATACCGGGCGCGCGCTGTCGTTCAATGGCGGCCGCATCTCCCTGCCGCGTGCCTGCTTTGCCGCAAACGACCCGCGCCAGCCATTGCGCCTGGATCATCCGCGGATCGCCGGGCTGTTTGCGCACGAGCTGCTGCACCAGTGGCAGCGCGCGCAGGGCCTGCCGGTGACGCGCCAGGCGCTTTGGCTGCAGCTGCGCATGCTGCTTGGCGGACATGATCCCTATGCGTATGAGCGCTGCAGCGACCCGGTGGCGATGCAGGCCTGCTTTGCGTCAGCCCAGGTGGAGCAGCAGGGCCAGATCTGGGAAGACCATGTGCGCGCCTGCGTGGCGGGCCAGCCCGCGGCCGAGTTCGCGCTGATTGCAGCCGAGGTGCGCGCGTCGCCCAGGTGACCGGGCCCTGGGTGTGTCCCCAATGGCAGGGCAGGCAGACTGGCCTAGTCTGGGCGTTGCCCCGCAACTGAACCCTGCACACCCATGCGCCCACACCATGCCTTCTGGCCCCGGCGGCTGCCGCATTCCATCACCGTACCCGCCACCTCGGTCTGGGACAACCTCGCGGTCAGCGCGCGGCGCTATCCGGACAAGACGGCGCTGGTGTTCTTCGGCAGGCATGTGAGCTATCGCCAACTTGCCGAGGGCGTCGAGCGCATGGCGGCCTGTCTGCATGGCCTGGGCGTGCGCACCGGCGACCGGGTGATCGTGCTGATGCAGAATTCGCCGCAGCTGGTGCTGGCGCATTACGCCATCATGCGTGCCAACGCGGTGGTGGTGCCGGTGAACCCGATGAACCGTGCCGATGAACTGCAGCACTACATCACCGATCCCGAAGCCCGCGTGGCATTGACCACCGGGGATCTGGCGGGGGAACTGGCACAGGCAAGCAATGCCTTGCCGGCAGGCTACGGCCTGCAGCATCTGGTGGTCACGCAATTCAGCGACGCCTTCGACCCCGCAGCGCAAGGAGCCGATGCGCCGCCCGAGCAATGGCGCGACTGGCTGGGCACGCGCCACCCCTTGCCGGCGCTGGCGCACGGCGAGGTCCATGCATGGGAGGAGGCGCTGGCTTGCACCGACATCCCGCCCCCGCATGCCGTGGGCAGCGACGACCTCTGCGTGCTCCCCTACACCAGCGGCACCACCGGGCTGCCCAAGGGCTGCATGCATACCCACCGCAGCATCATGCACAACGCGGTGGCCTCGGGCCTGTGGAACAACTCCACCAGCGAGCAGGTCCTGCTGGGCGTGGTGCCGATGTTCCATATCACCGGCCTGGTCTCGATGCTGCATGCCTGCATCCACCTGGGCGCGACGCTGGTGATCATGCCGCGCTGGGAGCGTGAGCTGGCGGGACGGCTGATCTCGCGCTACCAGGTGACGAGCTGGACCAATATCCCGACGATGGTCATCGACCTCATGGGCAGCCCCAACTTCGACCAGTACGACCTGCGCAGCCTGCGCCATATCGGCGGCGGCGGCGCGGCCATGCCCCAGGCGGTGGCGCAGCGGCTGCTCGACCAGTTCGGCCTGCGCTATATCGAAGGCTACGGCCTGACCGAAACCGCCGCGCCCTCGCATTCCAATCCACCGGACCGGCCCAAGCAGCAGTGCCTGGGCATTCCCTTCATCGGCACCGACGCGCGCGTGATCGATCCCGATACGCTGCGGGAAGTGGCGCAGGGCGAGCAGGGCGAGATCGTGATCCACGGCCCCGAGGTCTTTGCCGGCTACTGGAAATGTCCAGAGGCCACGGCCGCGGCGTTCATCGAGATCGATGGCAAGCGCTTCTTCCGTTCGGGCGACCTGGGCCGGGTCGATGAAGAGGGCTACTTCTTCATCACCGACCGGCTCAAGCGCATGATCAACGCCAGCGGCTTCAAGGTCTGGCCCGCCGAGGTCGAGGCGCTGATGTTCAGGCACCCGGCCATCCAGGAAGCCTGCGTGATTGCCGCGCGCGACAGCTACCGCGGCGAGACCGTCAAGGCGGTGGTGGTGCTGCGCCCCTCGCATCGGGACCGGGTCGGCGCGCAGGACATCCTGGCTTGGTGCCGTGAACACATGGCGAACTACAAGGCGCCGCGCCAGGTGGTCTTCGCCGATGCGCTGCCCAAGAGCGGCAGCGGCAAGGTGATGTGGCGGGTGCTGCAGGAGCGCGAGGCGCAGGCTCTGAAAGAGTAGAGGCTATTGCTCGAATCCTTCGGGATGGTCGGCGGCCGCAATATCCGGCCGGAATTCCGCCAGCACCTCGGCATCGACCGCGCCCTGCAGCGAGCAGGTCACGCGCGTCCTCTTGCCCTGGCTGCCCTCGTCGGGCTCCAGGATGAAGATGCGCTCCAGGCGCGTCCTGCCCGGGGCGTCGCCCGGCGGAGCGGCGACCACTTCCCACTGGGCGCCTTTGCGCACCTCGCCGCGCGCATGCAGCCCGGACACCGGCAGCAGGTGCTCGCTGCGGTGGATCAGCGGGCGCAGCTTCCCTGCCACCTCGTCCGGACTGCCCTCGACGACAAAGCCCCAGAACAGGTAGTTGCCGAGCACGTCCAGATCCACGCTCTTGTCGAAGTAGGCCAGCAGCTTCACGCCGGCCACCTGCGGCGTGTGGCGCAGGGGGACCGAGGCAGACTGGCCATAGGCGCGGTCCTGTACCGGAATCCAGCTTACATCTTTCAGGGAGTCAAGTGGTACATGCTTGCTCCAGGCGGCGGAATTCCGATGCAGGCTGAGGAAGAACCGTTCATCGCAGTGGCTGAAAGCCTTGAAGCTTTCTTCCAGTGCGACATTGCTGGCAAGGGCGATGGGTGCCAGCAGGCTGGAGGCGAGAAGTGCGGTACGGGTCAGCAGATTCATGGAAGCGGTTCAAGGACAGGAGAGGGCACATCCCGGGTCGGTCAACTGCCGATTCAAGCAGGCGGCGGCAAGCCCATTTGTCGGTCAAGCGCTTGTTTTCCGTCAATTCAGGCGTGGATGAAACAGATGCTGCGAAGATGTCCATGAAGTGCGATATGCCCGGCAGCTATATCTGCTAGGGCGCGATATGCCTAGTGCAGCCAGGCGCAATTGGTGAAAATCCGCACAAACACAGGAGAGACAACAGCAATGCAGACGGCCATTCCCTGCCTTTTGATGCGTGGCGGCACCTCGAAGGGCCCTTTCTTTCGCGCTGAAGACCTGCCCGGGGATCTGCCCACGCGCGACAAGGTGCTGCTGGCGGCGCTCGGCTCGCCCGACAAGCGCCAGATCGACGGCATCGGCGGCGCACATCCGCTGACCAGCAAGGTCGGCATCGTGTCTTTGAGCGAGCGTGAGGGCATCGACCTGGAGTTCCTGTTCGCCCAACTGCAGCCGGACAAGGACACGGTGGACACCACGCCCAACTGCGGCAACATGCTGGCAGCCGTGGTGCCCTTTGCGCTCGAGACCGGCATGGTTCAGGCGCGCGGCGAGACCAGCACCTTCCGCGTGCTCACGCTCAACACCGACATGGCGGCCGACATCACGGTGCATACGCCGGGCGGCCAGGTCTCGTACGAAGGCAATGCGCGCATCGACGGCGCGCCGGGCCAGTCGGCGCCGGTGGACATCGGCTTTCTCGATACCGCGGGCTCGGTCTGCTCGAGCCTGCTGCCAACGGGCAACCCGAAGGACCGCATCACTGTCACGGGCGAGGGCTTCGAGGATTTCACGCTGGACGTGACCTGCATCGACAACGGCATGCCGCTGGTGATCCTGCGCGCGCAGGACCTGGGCTGCACCGGCCAGGAAAGCGTGGCCGAGCTCAACGGCAACGACGATCTCAAGCGCCGCATCGAGGCGCTGCGCCTGCAGATCTCGCGGAAGATGGGCCTGGGCGACGTCACGCACAAGAACTATCCCAAGATGACGCTGATCGCGCCGCCCGCGCAGGGCGGGGCGCTCACCACGCGCAGCTTCATTCCCCATGTCTGCCACGAAGCGATCGGCGTGCTGGCTGCCGTGACGGTGGGCACGGCGGTCAAGCTGCCGGGCACGGTCTGCGAGGGCGTGGCCGAGGTACCGGCAGGCGATGGGAGCATCACCGTGTCGGTCGAGCATCCGACAGGCGAATTCAGCGTCACGCTCGACAGCGATCCAGCGCGGCCCGAGGTCGTCACCAAGGCGGCGCTGCTGCGCACCGCGCGGCTGCTGATGCGCGGCGAGGTCATGGTGCCGCGCGCGGTCTGGGACGGCGCTCGGTAATTCCGGCCCGGTCGATGGTTGCAATGGCGGCCGCGGCAAGCGCGGCCGCGACGAGATTGAAGTGAAGCGTTATGTCCTCCAAGTCCCTGCGTGAGCCCGGTGCTGCAGTCAATGTGCAGACCCTGCTCGACGAGCATGCCTTTTCCGGTTTCCAGTGGCGCATCTTCGCGCTGTGTTTCTTCATTGTCTTGCTCGATGGCTTCGATACCTCGGCCATCGGCTATATCGCTCCCATGCTGATGAGCGAGTGGGGCGTGAGCAAGCCCGATCTCGCGCCGGTGCTCAGCGCCGCGCTGTTCGGCCTGGCCGCGGGCGCGCTCAGCGCCGGGCCGCTGGCCGACCGCCTGGGCCGCAAGGTGGTGCTGGTGGGTTCGGTGGCGCTGTTTGCCTCGGCCTGCCTGGCCTCGGCCTTCTCGCCCGATCTCTGGACCCTGACGGCATTGCGCTTCGTCACCGGCGTTGGCCTGGGCGCGGCCATGCCCAATGCCGTGACGCTGATGAGCGAGTACTGCCCGGCGAGCCGGCGCGCGACGCTGACCAACGCGATGTTCTGCGGCTTCCCGCTGGGCGCGGCCGCAGGCGGCTTTCTTGCCGCCTGGATGATTCCGCTGCTGGGCTGGCGCAGCGTGCTGGTGCTCGGCGGCGTGCTGCCGCTGATCCTGGTATTGCTGCTGCTGTGGCAATTGCCCGAGTCGGTGCGCTACATGGTGGCCAGGGGCTACCCGATCGAGCGCGTGCGCCGCGTGCTGGTGCGCATTGCGGGCGAGAGCGTGAAGAACGTGCAGCGCTTCGTGCTGACCGAAACGGCTCCCGCGTCGGATGCCAAGAGCGGCATCGGCGTGGTGCTGTCCGCGCCCTACCGCGTGGGCTCGGTGATGATGTGGCTGGCCTATTTCATGGGGCTGGTGATCTTCTACGCGCTGATCAACTGGATGCCGATCCTGTTCCGCGACGCGGGCCTGGACCCCAAGACCGGCGCGCTGGTGGCGGCGCTGTTCCCGCTGGGCGGCGTCGGCGCGGTGTTCTTCGGCTGGCTCATGGACCGCTTCAACGCCACGCGCATCATTGCCGTGGGCTATGCGCTCACGGCGGTGTCGATCTGGTGGATCGGCCAGACCGCGGGCAACCTCGGGTGGCTGGTGGTGTCGGTGTTCCTTGCCGGCACCATCATGAACACCGCGCAGTCCTCGATGCCGGCATTGGCCGCCGCCTACTATCCGACGCGCGGCCGCGCCACCGGCGTGGCCTGGATGCTGGGCGTCGGCCGCTTTGGCGGCATCGCAGGATCGTTTCTCGTCGCCCAGCTTTCCGCGCAGCACCTGGGCTTCAGCGAGATCTTCAGCGTGGTCGCCGTGGCGGGCTTGATCGCCACGGGCGCGCTGATCGTCAAGGAAATCTTCAGCCCCAGGCCCCATGGCGAAGCCGTGGGCCGCAGCGCCGCGCACTGAGCCGGCACCTTTCAGGAATCACAGGAGTAAACAGCCATGATCATTGACGTACACGGCCACTACACGACGGCTCCGGCCGCGCTCGGCGCCTGGCGCGACCTGCAGATCGCGGGCCTCAAGGACCCGAGCCAGGCCCCCTCGGCCAGCGCGCTGAAGATCAGCGACGACGAGATCCGCGAGACCATCGAGACCAACCAGCTCAAGCTGATGAAGCAGCGCGGCTCGGACCTCACCATCTTCAGCCCGCGCGCGAGCTTCATGGCGCACCATATCGGCGACTTCGAGACGTCTTCCACCTGGGCCGCGATCTGCAACGAGCTGTGCTATCGCGTGAGCCAGCTGTTTCCCGAGCATTTCATTCCCGCCGCGATGCTGCCGCAGTCGCCGGGTGTCGATCCCGCGACCTGCATTCCCGAGCTGGTCAAGTGCGTGGAGCAGTACGGCAACGTCGGCATCAACCTCAACCCCGATCCTTCGGGCGGCCACTGGACCTCGCCGCCGCTGTCCGACCGCAGCTGGTATCCGATCTACGAGAAGATGGTGGAGTACGACATTCCCGCCATGATCCATGTGAGCACCAGCTGCAACAGCTGCTTCCACACGACCGGCGCGCACTATCTGAACGCCGACACCACGGCCTTCATGCAGTGCCTGACCAGCGACCTGTTCAAGGACTTCCCCACGCTGAAGTTCCTGATCCCGCATGGCGGCGGCGCCGTGCCCTACCACTGGGGGCGCTTCCGCGGCTTGGCGCAGGAGCTGAAGAAGCCGCTTCTGGACGAGCACCTGCTCAACAACATCTTCTTCGACACCTGCGTGTATCACCAGCCGGGCATCGACCTGCTGACGAACGTGATCCCGGTCAAGAACATCCTGTTCGCCAGCGAGATGATCGGCGCGGTGCGCGGCATCGACCCGACCACGGGCCATTACTACGACGACACCAAGCGCTATATCGAAGCGACGCAGAACCTGAGCGAGGAGGAGCGCTACCAGGTCTACGAGGGCAATGCGCGCCGCGTCTTCACGCGCCTCGACACCGCGTTGAAGAACAAGGGCCTGTAAACGGCCGAGCCATCAGGAGATTCACATGTACGAACTGGGTGTGGTTTACCGCAATATCCAACGCGCCGACCGGGCCGCGGCCGACGGCCTCGCATCGCTGGGCTCGGCCACGGTGCACGAGGCCATGGGCCGCGTCGGGCTGCTCAAGCCCTATATGCGCCCGATCTATTCGGGCCAACAGGTCTCGGGCACGGCCGTCACCGTGCTGCTGCAGCCCGGCGACAACTGGATGATGCATGTCGTCGCCGAGCAGATCCAGCCCGGCGATATCGTGGTCGCGGCAGTGACCTCGGAATGCACCGATGGCTATTTTGGCGACCTGCTGGCGACCAGCTTCCAGGCACGCGGCGCGCGCGCCCTCATCATCGACGCCGGCGTGCGCGATGTGAGGACGCTGCAGGAGATGAACTTCCCGGTCTGGAGCCGTGCCATCTCTTCGCGCGGCACCATCAAGGCCACTCTGGGCTCGGTCAACATTCCCGTGGTCTGCGCCGGCATGTCGGTCAATCCCGGCGATGTGATCGTGGCCGACGACGACGGCGTGGTCTGCGTGCCTGCGGCCAAGGCGGCCGCCACCCTCGAAGCCGCGCAAAAGCGCGAGAGCTTCGAGGGCGAGAAGCGCGCCAAGCTGGCTTCGGGCGTGCTGGGGCTGGATATGTACAAGATGCGCGAGCCGTTGGAAAAAGCGGGCCTGCGCTACATCGACTGAAGGATTGCGGATATGCCGAATTTCGAGAAGACTCCCGGCTGGCTGGACTGGTACAGCGGCCCCTCTACACCCCGATTCAAGCTCCCCGCGGGCGCGGTCGACGCGCATTGCCATGTGTTCGGTCCGGGCAACGAGTTCCCGTTTGCGCCCGAGCGCAAGTACACCCCTTGCGATGCCAGCAAGCAGCAGCTGTTCGCGCTGCGCGACCACCTGGGATTTGCGCGCAACGTGATCGTGCAGGCGACCTGCCACGGCGCGGACAACAGCGCGATGGTCGATGCGTGCCAGACCTCGGGCGGCAAGGCGCGCGGCGTGGCGACGGTGAAGCGCAGCATCAGCGATGAGGAGCTGCAGGCGCTGCACGCGGCCGGCGTGCGCGGCGTGCGCTTCAATTTCGTCAAGCGCCTGGTGGACTTCACGCCCAAGGACGAGCTGCTGGAGATCGCCGGCCGCATCCAGAAGCTGGGCTGGCATGTGGTGATCTACTTCGAGGCGGTGGACCTGCCCGAGCTCTGGGACTTCTTCACCAGCCTGCCGACCACGGTGGTGGTCGACCACATGGGCCGCCCCGATGTGAGCAAGCCCATCGACGGCCCGGAGTTCCAGCTGTTCCTGAAGTTCATGCGCGAGCACGAGAATGTCTGGAGCAAGGTCTCGTGCCCCGAGCGCCTGTCGGTCACGGGCCCGAAGGCGCTCGATGGCGAGCAGAATGCCTACCGCGACGTGGTGCCCTTCGCGCGCCGCGTGGTCGAGGAATTCCCCGACCGCGTGCTGTGGGGCACCGACTGGCCGCACCCGAACCTCAAGGACCATATGCCCGACGACGGGCTGCTGGTGGATTTCATTCCGCACATCGCGCCAACAGAGGAGCTGCAACGCAAGTTGCTGGTGGACAATCCGATGCGCCTATATTGGCCCGAAGAAAGCTCCCAGGAGGCCTGAGCATGGCATTGCACAAACCCTATACCGATGTGCCCGGCACCATCATTTTCGACGCAGAGCAGTCCCGCAAGGGCTACTGGCTCAACCAGTTCTGCATGTCGCTGATGAAGGCCGAGAACCGCGCGCGCTTCAAGGCCGACGAACGCGCCTATCTCGACGAGTGGGCGATGACCGAGGAGCAGAAGCAGGCGGTGCTGGCGCGCGACCTGAACTGGTGCATGCGCACCGGCGGCAACATCTACTTCCTGGCCAAGATCGGCGCCACGGACGGCCTGAGCTTCCAGCAGATGGCGGGCTCGATGACCGGCATGACCGAGGAGGAATACCGCGCCATGATGCTCGCCGGCGGCCGCTCGGCGCAGGGCAACCGCGTGGTCGGCGAAGACGGCGACGCGCAGGCGCACCGCCAGCCCCAGGGACTATCTCGCTTGAAGGAGGGCAACTGAATGGCCCGCATCACCGCTTCCGTCTATACCTCGCACGTGCCCGCCATCGGCGCCGCGCTCGACCTGGGGCGCGATCAGGACGACTATTGGCGCCCGCTGTTCCAGGGCTATGAGCCCTCCAAGCAGTGGATGAAGGACAACAAGCCCGACGTCATCTTCCTGGTCTACAACGACCATGCCACGGCCTTCAGCCTGGACATGATCCCGACCTTCGCCATCGGTACCGCCGACAGCTACACCCCCGCGGACGAAGGCTGGGGCCCGCGCCCGGTGCCCACCGTGGTCGGCCACCCGGAGCTGGCCTCGCATATCGCGCAGTCGGTGATCCAGCAGGATTTCGACCTGACCATCGTCAACAAGATGGACGTGGACCATGGCCTCACCGTGCCGCTGTCGCTGATGTGCGGCCAGCCCGGGCCTGGCCAGGGCTGGCCCTGCCCGGTGATTCCCTTTGCCGTGAATGTCGTGCAATACCCTGTGCCCTCGGGCCAGCGCTGCTTCAACCTGGGCCGCGCCATCCGCAATGCGGTGGAGAGCTTCGATGAGGACTTGAACGTGCATATCTGGGGCACGGGTGGCATGAGCCACCAGCTGCAGGGCGCGCGCGCGGGGCTGATCAACAAGGAATGGGACCTGAACTTCCTTGACCGCCTGGTCGACAACCCGCATGGCCTGGCGAAGATGCCGCATATCGACTATGTGCGCGAGGCCGGCTCCGAAGGCATCGAGCTGGTGATGTGGCTGATCGCGCGCGGCGCGATGAGCGATATCGACAGCCCCGCGCCCGTGCCGCGCGTCGCGCACCGCTTCTACCACGTGCCCGCATCGAATACCGCCGTGGGCCACCTGATCCTGGAGAACCAATGAACAGCAGCAAGACCATCAAAGTAGCTCTCGCCGGCGCCGGCGCGTTCGGCATCAAGCACCTGGACGGCATCAGGAACATCGACGGCGTCGAAGTCGTCTCGCTCGTGAGCCGCGACCTGGAAAAGACGCGTGAAGTGGCCGAAAAATACGGCATCAAGCACGTCACGACGGAACTGGCCGACAGCCTGGCGCTGCCCGAAGTCGATGCCGTGATCCTGTGCACGCCCACGCAGATGCACGCCGCCCAGGCCATCCAGTGCCTGGAGGCGGGCAAGCACGTGCAGGTCGAGATCCCGATGGCCGACAGCCTGGCGGATGCCGAAGCCGTGGTCGCTGCGCAGAAGAAGGCGGGCCTGGTCGCGATGTGCGGCCACACCCGCCGCTTCAACCCGAGCCACCAGTGGGTGCACAACAAGATCGGCGCGGGCGAGCTGAACCTGCAGCAGATGGACGTGCAGACCTATTTCTTCCGCCGTACCAACACCAATGCGCTGGGCCAGCCGCGCAGCTGGACCGACCACCTGCTGTGGCACCACGCGGCGCACACCGTCGACCTGTTCGCCTACCAGGCCGGCAGCCCGATCGTGCAGGCCAACGCCATCCAGGGCCCGATCCATCCGGAGCTGGGCATCGCCATGGACATGAGCATCCAGCTCAAGGCCGAGAACGGCGCGATCTGCACACTGAGCCTGTCGTTCAACAACGACGGCCCGCTTGGCACCTACTTCCGCTACATCGGCGACACCGGCACGTATCTCGCGCGCTATGACGACCTGTTCAACGGCAAGGACGAGAAGATCGATGTGTCGAAGGTCGATGTGTCGATGAACGGCATCGAGCTGCAGGACCGCGAGTTCTTCGCCGCCATCCGCGAGGGCCGCGAGCCCAATGCCAGCGTGGCGCAGGTCCTGCCTTGCTACCAGGTGCTGCACAAGCTCGAGCAAC
The DNA here is from genome assembly GCF_023634805.2 of Comamonas endophytica. Classification (NCBI taxonomy): domain Bacteria; kingdom Pseudomonadati; phylum Pseudomonadota; class Betaproteobacteria; order Burkholderiales; family Comamonadaceae; genus Comamonas; species Comamonas endophytica. The sequence continues at coordinate 207,627 of NZ_CP106881.1, read as the reverse complement.
AGTTGAATTAAGCTTAGGGCAGGCTTGCCTGAATCGCCCCCCCCGAGCCAGCGCATGCGCTGGCTTTGCTTTTTGAAGGATTGACCCATGCAAACGCGCAAGATCGGCCCCTTCGACGTCACCAGCGTCGGCCTGGGCTGCATGAACCTGAGCCATGCCTATGGCACGCCGCCCAGCCCCGAGCAGGGCCGCGAACTGCTGGCGCATGCGCTCGACCAGGGCGTGACGCTGTTCGACACCGCCGCGCTCTATGGCTTCGGCGCCAACGAGACGCTGGTCGGCCCGGTGCTGGCGCCGCACCGCGACCGCATCACGCTGTGCAGCAAGGGCGGCATGGCCGGCGTGGCGGGCGAGGACGGCGTGCTGCGCCGCGTCATCGACGGCCGCCCGGCCACGATCCGGCGCAACTGCGAGGACAGCCTGCGCCGCCTGGGCACCGAGGTCATCGACCTCTACTATCTGCACCGCTGGGACAAGTCGGTGCCGATCGAGGAATCGGTGGGCGAGATGGGCCGGCTGCTGCAGGAGGGCAAGGTGCGCGCGTTGGGCCTGTCCGAGGTCTCGGCCGAAACGCTCACGCGGGCCCACCGCGAGCACCCGGTCACGGCGCTGCAAAGCGAGTATTCGCTGTGGTCGCGCAATGCCGAGCTGGGCACGCTGCAGCGCTGCGCCGAACTGGGCGTGGCCTATGTGGCCTTCAGCCCGCTGGGGCGGGGCTTCCTGGCCGGCGGCCTGCCCGATGCTTCCACCCTGGGCGAGAAGGACGTGCGCAAGCCCATGCCGCGTTTCTCGCCCGAGAACTACGCGCGCAACCTGCGCCTGCTGGCGCCCATGCGCGAGATCGCCGAGGAAGCGGGCTGCAGCCTGGCGGCGCTGGCCATCGCCTGGGTGCTGCACCAGGGCAGCCATGTGATCGCGCTGCCCGGCACCACGCAGCGCGCGCATCTGGACGAGGACCTGCATGGCGGCGAAGTCCGGCTCACGACCGAGCAGCTGGAGCAGCTGAACGAACTGTTCCGGCCTTCCGCCATTGCCGGCAGCCGCTATGCGGCGCAGGGCCACCGCGAAGTCGATACCGAGGAGTTCGAGCGCATCGGGTGAGCCGGGGCTTTCCCATGCAAAAAGCCGCTGGGGTTGCCTCCAGCGGCTTTTTCCGGGGGGGCGCTGCTTACAGCTCCAGATTCGCGCGGCGGATCACGTCGCCGAAGCGCTTGTTCTCCTCGACCATGAAGGCCTTGAATTCCTGCGGCGACGGGAAGTAGTTCTCGTAGCCGAAGGTCTGGAACTTGGGCTGCACGTCGGGCTCGCTCAGCGCCTTCATGGTGTCGCGGCGGATCTTCTCCACCACCGCGGGCGGCGTGCTCCTGGAGACCGCAAACGCGTTCCAGCCCGTGACGATGGCATTGGCCGGGCCGCCCGATTCGGCCACCGTGGGCACGTCCTCATAGCCCTTGAGGCGGTGCGGCGCGAGCACCGCCAGGAAGCGCAGCTTGCCCGAACGCGCCAGCGGCCCGGCCGTGCCCGAGGAGCCCAGCGCGAACGCCAGCTCGCCCGTCGCGACGCTGGTGTAGAGCTGGCTGGTTTCCTTGTAGATCACATGCTCCATCTTCGTGCCCGTGAGCGACTCGAGCAGCGCCGAGCCCAGGTGCACCGGGTTGCCCACCGACCAGGAGCCGTAGTTGAGCTTGCCCGGGCGCGCCTTGGCATCGGCAATCAGGTCGGCCATGGTCTTGTAGGGGCTGTCGGTGGCGACGCAGACGAAGAAGAAGGTGCGGAACAGCGGCAGGACGACTTCGAAATCCTTGTCGATGTTGTAGGGCAGCTTCTTGAACAGGTGCGGGTAGGCCGCGAGGTGGACGTTGTCGAGCTGGATGATGTCCGTGCCGTCCGTGGCGCCGCGCTTGAACGCATCGATGGCGATGAAGCCGTTGCCGCCGGGCCGGTTCTCGACGACGACGGGCTGGTTCCACATGCGCGCGAGCTTGTCGGCCACCAGGCGCGACGTGCCGTCCGGGCCGCCGCCGACGGGGAAGGGGTTGATGATGCGCACCTGCCTGGTGGGCCAGTGGGTCGCGTTCTGCGCGCGCGACGATGCCATGGTGCCCAGCGCCAGGGCGCCCAGGGCAAGGCCGGCGCTGCGGCGGTTCATGCGGCGGGTGTCGATGCTCATTTGTCTCCCTTGAAAGGTGAATTGCGTCTTGTTGCGCTGTCTGCCCGGTCTACGGGTCAATTTTTGCATTGTGTCAGTGCAACCTCATGCGCCTAGGGGCTTGGCTCACTATCAGCTATAGCAAAATGGCATGGTTACAGCTTGAACGCGCCATGAATCTCCAGCAGATAGAAACTTTTGTGCATGTGGCCGAGACCGGCAGCTTCAGCAAGGCGGCATTGCTGCTCGACATCGCCCAGCCGGCCTTGAGCCGCCAGGTGCGTGCGCTCGAGACCGAGCTGCGCGAAACGCTGCTGATCCGCACCGGCCGCGGCGTGACGCTCACCGACGCCGGCCGCCGCCTGCTCGAGCACGGCCATGCCATCATGCAGCGCGTGGCACTGGCCAAGGAAGACCTGGGCAGCCAGCGCGACGAGCCCGTGGGGCGCATCGTGGTCGGCCTGCCGCCGAGCCTCGCGCGCCGCCTCACGCTGCCGCTGATCGATGTCTTCAGCCGCGAGATGCCCAAGGCCGGCCTGGCGGTGGTGGAGGGCTTCTCGGTCAACATGGCCGAATGGCTGACCTCGGGGCGCATGGACCTGGCGCTGGTCTACACGCCCGAGCCCCAGCCCCAGGTCGAGGTCACGCCGGTGCTCGAGGAAAGGCTGTGCCTGATCGGGCCGGCCAGCATGGGCCAGCGCGCATCGGTGTCTTTCGAGGAGCTGTCGAACTATCCGCTGGTCATGCCCCAGCGCGGCCAGATCTTCCGCAAGCTGATGGAAGCCCAGGCCACGCTGTCGCAGGTCAAGCTCAATGTCGTCTGGGAAGTCTCCAGCGTGCCTGCGATCCTGGACCTGGTGCGCGGCGGTTACGGGTACGCAGCACTCACAGCGAGCGCTCTGAGCAGCCTTGAACATGGGGACGAGCTGGCGTGCATTCCCATCGAGTCGCCGGGGATCGTCAGCACGCTGTGCATGGCGCAGTCTTCGAAGAAAAGGACTACGCCCTTGATCCGGCGGACTTCGGAGCTGTTGCGGGGGTTGTGCCTGGAGGCGGTGGGGCGGGCTCCCAAAACCCTGTAATTTTTTCAAGACGCGCACTCATTTTTCGCGCAGGCCGTCCATCCTTCGACAGGCTCAGGACGAACGGTGAATACCGGGCGCGCTTTTACCGTTCGCCCTGAGCCTGCCTGCGCGGCCCGGTCGAAGGGTGAAGGGCCAGTCCATAAGTTTGGGACGATCGCCGGAATACCGTGCAGCCATTCCTCACACCAACGGCCTCAACTCCTGCGCCGCATCCCTGAGCAACGGCAGCAGCTCCCGCTCCAGCCCCTGCGCCGTCATCTGCTGCGCCCCCATCACCGCATTGAGCGCAGCCACCACCTGCCCGGCGCTGTTGCGCAGCGGCACGGCAATCGCCTGCACGCCCAGTTCGTGCTCCTCCTGCGCGATGCAGTAGTCCTGCGCGCGCACCTGGTCGAGGCATGCGCGCAGCTCCGAAGGCTGGGTCAGTGTGTGCAGCGTCAGCCGGTGCAGCGTGCGGCAGCCAAGCCATTCGTCCAGCGCCTCGGCAGGAAGGGAGGCCAGCAGCACCCGCCCCGTCGATGAAGCATGCGCCGGCAGCCGGCTGCCCAGATGCACGCCATGCGCAAACAGCTGCGGCGCCGCGCCATGCGGGGTGCTGCGCGCGATCACCACGGTTTCGCTGCCCGCGAGAATGGCGGCCGAAAAGGAAAAAGCCGCCAGTGCGCTCAACCGGTTGAGCACCGGCTGCACCGTGCGCGGCAGCCGCGCGCTGGCCAGGTAGCTGCCCGAAAGCCCGAGCACCTTGGGCGTGAGCCAGAAATGGTGGCCGTCGGATTCGAGATAACCCAGATGCGCCAGCGTCAGCAGATGGCGGCGCGCCGCGGCGCGCGTGAGCCCGGCGCGCTCGGCGGCCAGCGTGGCATTGAGCCGCTGGCGCTCGGTGTCGAAGCATTCGAGCACCGCCAGGCCCTTGCCCAGGCCGGCAATGTAGTCGGCGGGCGCAATGGAGTTGGAAGAGGAGAGCATGGCTTCGATATTGCGCGATGAGCGCGCAGTGTGCGCGATCATCGCGCAAAAGTCGAGCCGGGCCTGCGCTGGTTCGGAGGATGGCTTCTACGCTTGGCACAAACAACTCCGTGGAAGAGACAATGCGCACCCAAGTCGCGATCATCGGCGCAGGCCCCGCGGGCCTGCTTCTGGGCCAGCTGCTGTACGAAGCCGGCATCGACAACATCATCTTCGAGCAGCGCAGCGCCGAATACGTGCTCGGCCGCATCCGCGCCGGCGTGCTCGAGCAGGTCACGGTGGACCTGCTGGCGCAGGCCAAGGCCGACTCCCGCATGCGCGCCGAGGGCCTGCCGCACGACGGCATCGAGCTGCTGTTCGGCGGCAAGCGGCACCGCATCGACTTGAACGAACTCACGGGCGGCAAGCGCGTGATGGTGTACGGCCAGACCGAAGTCACGCGCGACCTGATGCAAGCGCGTGCCCGCGCCGGCCTGCTCACGGTGTATGAAGCCGAGCATGTCACGCCCGTTGACTTCGGCAGCGAACACCCGCGCGTGCGGTATGGAAAGGACGGCCAGCAGCACGAGATCGACTGCGATTTCATCGCCGGCTGCGACGGCTTCCATGGCGTGTGCCGCGCCAGCATCCCCGAAGGCAGCATCCGCAACTACGAGAAGGTCTACCCCTTTGGCTGGCTAGGCATCCTGGCCGATGTGCCGCCCGTGTCGCACGAGCTGATCTATGCGCACACCGAGCGCGGCTTCGCGCTGTGCAGTCAGCGCAGCGCGACGCGCAGCCGCTATTACCTGCAGGTGCCGCTCACGGACAAGGTCGAGAACTGGAGCGACGAGGCCTTCTGGGACGAACTGCGCCTGCGCCTGGACCCGGAGGCACGCGCCAACCTGGTCACGGGTGCATCGCTCGAGAAAAGCATCGCCCCGCTGCGCAGCTTCGTCTCCGAGCCCATGCGCTTCGGCCGCATGTTCCTCGCCGGCGACGCCGCGCACATCGTGCCGCCCACGGGGGCCAAGGGCCTGAACCTGGCGGCGTCCGACGTGGGCTATCTGTCGCGCGCGTTTGCCGAGTACTACCAGCAGCGCAGCAGCGAGGGCATCGACCGCTATTCGGAGATCAGCCTGCGCCGCGTCTGGAAGGCCGAGCGCTTCTCGTGGTGGATGACCTCGCTGATGCACCGTTTTCCCGACTCGGACGACTTCGACCGCAAGGTGCAGGAGGCCGAGCTCGACTATCTGGTGCATTCGCGCGCGGGATCGACCTCGCTGGCGGAGAACTATGTGGGCCTGCCGCTGAACTGAGCGGCTGCGGCGCACTCAGGCGGCTGTGCGCGGCGGCGCCGGGCAGGCCTCGCGCGTGCGCCACCACAGCAGCAGCGCCAGCAGGCTCACGCCGGCGCCGAGCAGGCACACGGCCTGCCAGCCGGCATGGGCGTAGGCGGCGGTGCCGCAAAGCGCGCCGGCTGCGCTGCCCGCGGCATAGAACAGCATGTAGAGGGCGATCAGCCGGCTGTGCGCCTCGGGCCGCGCCTGCAGCACCAGGCTCTGGTTGGTCACATGCAGCGCCTGCCCGCCCAGGTCCAGCAGCAGGATGCCCAGTACCAGCGCCCACAGCGATTGCTCCATCAGCGCCAGCGGCCACCACGCCAGCAGCAGCAGGGCCAGCGCCAGCGCGCTGGTGCGCCCGGCGTATCCGCGATCGGCCCATTGCCCGGCGCGCGCGCCCGCCAGTGCGCCGGCCACGCCCACCAAACCGAAGGCACCGATGGCCGTGTGCGACAGGCCGGCGGCGCGCAGGGGCAGCACCAGCGCGCTCCAGAAGATGTTGAACGCGGCAAACATCAGCAGCGCCAGCAGTCCGCGCACCTGCAGCTGCTTTTGCTGGCGCAGCAGCGTGAGCATCGAGCCCACCAGGCGTGCATAGCCGGGCGACTGGCCCGTGGCAGGCAGGGCCGGCAGCCGGCGCCACAGCGGCAGCGCCAGCGCCAGCATCAGCAGCGCGGCGCTGGCATAGACCGCGCGCCAGCCCGCAAGATCGCTCACGGCACCGGAAAACACCCGCGCCAGCAGCAGGCCGACAAATACGCCGGACTGCGCCGCGCCGACGACGCGCCCGCGCGCCTGCGGCGCAGCAGCGCTGGCCGCGTAGGCAATCAGGCCCTGCGTCATTGCGGTGCCCATCAAGCCCACCAGCAGCATGCCTGCCAGCAGTACGGGCAACTGCCGCGCCAGCGCCACACCCGCAAGCGCGGCCACGAGCACCAGCAGCTGCGCCGCCATCAGCCGGCGGCGCTCCAGGCGGTCGCCCAGGGGCACCAGCAGCAGCAGCGCCAGCGCGCAGCCTATCTGCGTGGCCGTCACCACGCCGCCCACCACGGCCTGACTGATGCCGAAGTCATGGGCCAGGCTGTCGAGCAGCGGCTGGGCGTAGTAGACGTTGGCAACGCTCAGGCCACTGGCCAGCGCAAACAGCAGCACGACAGCGCGGGGCAGTTCCGCTGGCGCACGAGGCAGTGGGGGGACGGGCGAAGGATGCATGCGGTAGCTCCTGAAACTGGTTTCAAAATAAAACTGCTTTGATGCTAGGTGAAGCAGTCCTAAAATGCAACCACATGCCGACTTCCACAAACTCCGTGTCACGCCGCCCTGCCATTGATCACGAGCCCTGTCCCGTCGCGCGCTGCGTCGATATCGTGGGAGACCGCTGGACGCTCCTGATCGTGCGCGACGCCTTCGATGGCGTACGCCGCTTCGGCGACTTCCAGCGCAGCCTGGGCATGGCGCGCAACATCCTGGCGGACCGCCTGCGCAGGCTGGTCGATGCCGGCGTCCTCGCCATGCAGGCCGCATCCGACGGCACGGCCTATCAGGAATACGTGCTGACGCCGCGCGGCGAAAGCCTGTTTCCCGTCGTCGTGGCGCTGCGCCAATGGGGCGAACGGCAGCTGTTCGGCACCGGTGAGCGCCATTCGGTGCTGGTGGACAGGCGCACGCAACTGCCGGTGCCGTTCATGGTGCCGAGCACCGAGGACGGCCGGCCGCTGGCGCCGGACGCGACCGAGGTGCGCAAGCTCGATTGAGGCGCAGCAGGCGAAAAAAAAGCGCTGCCCAGGCAGCGCCCAAATTCCCCAGAGGGAAGAGACATCCCCTTCAACCCGCTCAGTAAGCCGCCCCATGCGCCGCCAGCACCGGATCCCCCTGGATCGCGGTGGACGGGCGCCCATCCGCCCCCACCGGCACCTCGCCGACCAGCGTGCTGCGGTAGAGCTGGCGGTCGTATTCCAGCGCGAAGATATCCTGCGGCGCGACATGGGCCGTCGATCGGTTGTCCCAGAAGGCAATGGAGCCCGGCTCCCATTTGAAGCGCACGGTGAATTCGCTGGAAACCGCGTGTTCCCAGAGCAATTCCAGCAGCACGCGCGATTCACGTGTGCGCAGCCCGCTGATGCTCTTGAGGAACCCCGGGCTGATGTAGAGCACCTGTTCGCCGGTCTCGGGGTGCACGGTGACCAGCGGATGCTCGCTGACCAGGGTGTTGTTGCGGATCAGCTCGAGGTATTCGGGCGTGGGGTTGGCGCCCGCGGGCGGACTGAAGCGGTGTTCGCCGCGCAGGGTCTGGGCAAAGGCCTTGAGCGGCTCGGACAGCGCCTCGTAGGCGGCCGCCAGATTGGTCCACTGCGTGTCGCCGCCATAGGGCGGAATCGTCACGCCGCGCAGAATCGAGGCCGCGGGCGGGTTGTGCGCGGCGGTGACGTCCGCATGCCAGCCGGTCCAGGGCCGGCGCTCGGGCTCGCTGCCGTGGCTGTTGGCGCGGCGGTGCTTGGCGATCGAGTACAGCTCGGGGTGGCCTTCCACATGGCCGAAGACCGGGTGGCCAATGGTCAGCTCGCCGAACTGGCGCGCAAAGGCCACATGCTGCTCGTGGCTCAGGTGCTGGTCGCGAAAGAACACCACCTTCCAGCGCAGCAGCGCAGAGCGGATGCTGTGCACTTCGGCGGCCGTCAGCGGCCGGCGCAGGTCCACGCCGCCGATCAGCGCGCCGATGTGAGCCGATTGCGGCACGGCGCTGATATGGGGCGTGGCCTGCAGCGCGGTCCGCAGGCGCTCGGTCAACAGTTGCTGGGGCGAGGCATCCAGGCGCATGTTCATGTCGTCTCTCCTGTCGTTGGCAGTTTCAGCGGGACTTGGCGAGCTTTTGCGGCGCGTCGGGCAGCAGGCCCAGTTCGCCCAGCAGCGCCTGGTTGGTCTTGAGCTGGGCCTGCAGCAGCTGCTGCGTCGCCTGCGGGCCCTGGAACCAGGGCTCCCACTGGTTCAGCGCGACGAAGTCCTTCCACTCCCGGGTTTCAGACACCTTGCGCAGCGCATCGACCCAATAGGCGGTCTGCGCCGGGCTGGCGCCGGGCACCGTCATCACGCCCTGGAACGAATCGCTGACATAGTCGATGCCTTGCTCCTTCCAGGTCGGCGACTGCGCGAACGCGCCGCCCAGGCGCTGCTCGGCGGCGATCGCCAGCACGCGCACGCGGCCGCTTTGCAGATAGGGCAGCAGGTTGGGCGTGGTGGCGGAAACCACGTCGAGGTGGCCGCCGACCAATGCGGTCATGGATTCGACCGAGGATTTGTAGGGCACGATGCGCAACCCCTTGATGTCCACGCCGGCCTGCTTCAGTGGCTGCGCCACCCCCAGATGGATATGGTTGCCCAGCGTCGTGGCAATGCCTATGGAGTATTTGCCTGGGTCCTGTTTGAGCTGCGCGATCAAGTCCTGCGTGTTGCGCAGCGGCGAGTCCGCGCGTACCACCACCGTGACGAATTCGCGGAACAGCGTGGCCACGGGCGTGCCCTTTTGCAGGTGCGCGGGCAGCGCGTTCTGCGCCTGGCTGTTGCCGTAGCTGGTGCTGAGCGTCATCAGCGTGTGGGCGTCGCCCGGGTGGCGGTGCAGGCCCTCGAGCGCCACGATGCCATGGGCGCTGGATTTGTTGCTGACAATGAAGCCGGGCGCGAGCTTCTCGCGCGCCAGCAGCTCGGTGAGCTTGCGCGCCGCGACATCGAGCGCCGCGCCCGCGCCGCTGGGCACGAGAAATTCGGTGGACTTGCTCGGCTTCCAGGAACCGGCCCCCGTCTGCGCCTGCGCCGGCAGCCAGGCGCTGCAGGCCAGGGCCGCCGCCAGGGCGGCGCGCCGCGAGAGGGCAAGGCGCGGGGGCGGAAAGTGTTTCGTTGTGGGCATGGCGCGGTTCCTTTGCAGACTCTTGCTGCTTGAACCGCACTGTAGAAAGCCCCGTTTATGCTGAAAAGGAAGCTTTTCGCATGAACTTGCTTGGAAAAAGCATAAGGACGCAACTCACTGCGTGACGTATTCCGGGTGCCGCGCGCGGATGTCGGCAACCCGGCTCAGCGTGCCGGACAGATGCGCGCGCAGCGCCGCCTGCGCCGCGTCGGCATCGCCCTTGGCAAGTGCATTCACGATGCGCCGATGGTCGCGCACCACGCGCTCGGGATTGCCGGGAGAGGGCAGGTCCAGCCGGCGCAGCCGGTCGAGATGGCCGCTGCGCCGGCGCACCAGTTCGTAGAGATCGGGCACACCTGCAGCTTCGTACATCGCCCGGTGGAAGGCCTGGTCGGCTGCAATGAATTCCTCGGCGCCGTGGCTCGCCAACGCTGCCTGCAGATCCACCATGGCGGCCAGCCGGGCGTGGAGCGCTGCATCGCCGGAAAGCGCCAGGGAGCGCAGCACCTCGAGTTCGATGGCGCAGCGCAGGAACTGCGCCTGCTCGGCCGAATGCAGGTCGATGCGGCTGACGCGCGTTGCGTGCTGGGCGAAGATATCGACCAGCCCCTCCTGGCGCAGCTGCATCAGCGCGTCGCGCACGGGAGTCTGGCTCAGCTCGAAGCGCTCGGCCAGTTCGTTGCGCGGCAGGGCGGTGCCGGGCGCGAGCTCCAGCGAGATGATGGCCTCGCGCAACCATCCGAACACTTGCGGGGCGGCCTGGCGGGTGCGGTCGAGCTTGGGAATGGTCTTCATCGTGGGTGGCGTGGAGAAGCTTTGATTCTAGGGTCTGCCACGTTGACGCACTAATATATTAGTGCTTCAATGGCTTCGCTTTTTCATAATTCCGGAGACAATTCCATGCACCGTCGCCTTGCCCTGATCGCTGCTGCGTGCAGCGCCACCTGCCTGTTTGCCCCGGCCGCCCAGGCCAGCGAGTGGCCCACCGCCAAGCCCATCACCTGGGTCGTGCCCTTTGCCCCCGGCGGTTCGACCGATGTCGTGGCGCGCATGGTGGGGCAGGAGCTGTCCACCGCGCTCAAGCAATCGGTGGTGGTGGAAAACCGCCCGGGCGCGGGCGGCGGCATCGGCGTGCAGGCCGTGGCCCGTGCGCCGGCCGATGGCTATACGCTGATCGGCGGCACGATCAGCACCCATGCCATCAACAGCGCGCTCTACAAGAAGCTGCCCTATGACCCGGTCAAGGATTTCGAGCCGGTCACGCTGATCGCCTATGTGCCCAATGTGCTGATGGTCAACAGCGCGCTGGGCGTGAACACGGTACAGGAACTGGTGGAGTGGATCCGCAAGAACCCTGAAAAAGCCTCGTACGCATCCTCCGGCGCGGGCACTTCGACGCACCTGACGGGCGCGCAGATGGCGGAATTGATCAAGGTGCCGATGCAGCACGTCGCCTACAAGGGCAGCCCGCAGGCGCTGCAGGACGTGGCGGCGGGCAATGTGCCCTTCCTGTTCGACCAGCTCACGGCCGGCCTGCCGCTGGTCAAAGCCGGCAAGCTGAAATTCCTGGCGGTGACCACCAAGACGCGCTCGCCGCTGGCGCCCGATGTTCCGACCACGGCCGAGGCGGGCTTTCCTGGCCTGGACCTGGTGTCCTGGCAGGGCGTCTATGCACCCAAGGGCACGCCCAAGGAGGTGGTGGCCCGGCTCAATACCGAGATCGTCAAGGCGCTCAAGACACCCGAGCTCAAATCCAAGTTTGAAACGCAGTTCGGCATGCAGGTGGTCGGCAGCAGCCCGGTGGAACTTGCCCGCGTCACGGCCGCCGACATCGCCCGCCTGGGCGAGCTGGTGCGCAAGACCGGCGCCACCACCGAATGAAGAACCGAGACCTGCACCGAGAGACAGAGAGAACCATGGCACGCGATATCACCATCACCCACGTCCGCATCACGCCCATTGCCTTTCGCGACGGTCCGCTGCTCAACGCCGCCGGCATCCACGAACCCTGGGCACTGCGTGCCATCGTCGAGCTCGAGACCAGCGACGGGCGCGTGGGCATCTCCGAGACCTATGGCGACGAGCCGATGCTGCGCGTGCTGGAGCAGGCGCGCGAGCTGCTGATCGGCCTGTCGCCCTTTGCGCTCAATGCGATGGAGGAGCGCGTGCGGGCCACCATCAAGGCGGTGCCCGGCGCGGTGGAGTTCGAGCTGGCGCCGGGCTCGCATGCGGCGAAGAACGCGCCCAAGGTGATCAGCACCTTCGAGGTCGGAATGCTGGACCTGCAGGGGCAGATCGTCGGCGCGCCCATCGTTGACCTGCTGGGCGGCGCCGTGCGCTCTTCGGTGCCCTACAGCGCCTACCTGTTCTTCAAGTATGCGGAACACATCGGCCGCCCCTATGCCCCCGATGCCTGGGGCGAAGGGATCAGCCCGGAGCAGATCGTGGCGCAGGCGCGGCGCATGATCGATCTCTATGGCTTCCAGAGCATCAAGCTCAAGGGCGGGGTGTTCGAGCCGGCGCACGAGGTGGCCTGCATGCAGGCGCTGGCCAAGGCCTTCCCTGGACTGCCGCTGCGGTTGGACCCGAACGCCAACTGGTCGCTGAGCGCCAGCATCGCCGCGGCGCCGGCGCTCGACGAGATCCTCGAGTACTACGAGGACCCGACGCCCGGCCTTGAAGGCATGGCGGAGCTGGCGAAGCACACGCGCCTGCCGCTGGCCACCAACATGGTCATCACGACCATGGAGGACTTCCGCAAGGGCTGCGAGATGGGCTCGGTGAAGGTGCTGCTGTCGGACCATCACTACTGGGGCGGCCTGCGCGCCACGCAGACGCTGGCGCGCATGTGCCGCCTCTGGGGCCTTGGCATGTCCATGCACTCGAACTCGCACCTGGGCATCAGCCTGATGGCCATGACGCATGTGGCGGCCAGCGTGCCCAACCTGACCTATGCCTGCGACACCCACTATCCCTGGCAGGAGGAGGAGGTGGTCAACGGCGGACGCATCCGCTTCGAGCAGGGCGCGGTCGCGGTGCCCACCACGCCCGGCCTGGGCGTGGAGCTCGACCGCGAGGCGCTGGCCACGCTGCATGCGCAGTACCTCGAATGCGGCGTGCGCAACCGCGACGACCTCAAGCAGATGCAGCGCTACGATCCCTCGTTCACCGGCAAGACACCGCGTTTCTGACGCCAGCCGGCCGGTGCCGGCAAAAAATGCGCCGCGTGTCCGGCCCAGGCCCGGGGCGCGGCGTTAAGCTCGGGGATCTATGACGCACGTCACCTTCTCCCCTCCCTATATCCGCCCCGCGCAGCTCGCGCAGCAGTTGCGCAGCCAGGGCTATGCCGTTCTGTCCCCCGCCGACGTCGCGGCCTGGATCGGCGTGGCGCTGGAACAGCTGCAGGCATTGTGCGGCGACTGGGCCGACCTGCCGCCCGACGAGCACCTCAAGGATGGCGGCCGCTACCGCCGCCGGCGCCATTCCTGCTTCATTGCCGGCGACGGCGGCCTGCGGCAGGTCGCCCACCGCGCGCACTGGCAGCCCGTCGAATACAACGCCCTGCATGGCGGCATGCTGCGCATGTTCGCACCCATGCATGCCGAGCTCGTGGCCCAGCCCGCCTGGCAGCGACTGCTGCTGCAGATGGGGCATCTTTGCGACCAGGTGTTCGGCGCCGGCGCGCCGATGGGCCCCTGGTTCATGGAAGCGCACCAGTTCCGCATCGACACCGCGCATGGCATCGGACGGCCCACGCCCGAGGGCGCGCACCGCGATGGCGTGGACCTGGTGGCGGTGTTCCTGGTCGGCCGCGAGAAGGTCAAGGGCGGCGAGACGCGGGTGTTCGAGGCCATGGGCCCGCAGGGCCAGCGCTTCACGCTGACCGAGCCCTGGTCGGTCATGCTGCTGGATGACGCGCGCATGATCCATGAGACCACGCCGATCCAGCCATTGGGCGAGGGCGGCTACCGTGATACGCTGGTGCTGACGTGCCGCCGCGGGAATTTCCAGGGGGCGGAGTTCGATCACCCGGCGTGACCTCCCTCATGGACTTGGCGCCGGGTGCCATGCCACACTGCAGCAGCAGGTTCAACTAGAGGAGAAACATCATGTTCAAGCACATTCTGGTTCCCGTCGATGGTTCTTCCACGTCGCTGATGGCGGTCTCCAAGGCCGCGGAAATGGCCAAGGTCTTCGGCAGCAGCGTGACCGCGGTGTATGTGGTGGATCCCTATCCCTTCACCGGCGTGGGGGCCGATTTCGCCTATGGCCAGGCGCAGTACCTGAGCGCCGCCACGGCCGAAGCCAATACCGCGCTGGAATCGGCGCGCAGGATCATGGACGAAGCCGGCCAGCCCGTGACCACGGTGGTGGGCGAGGGCCATGCGGTGCATGAGGGTATCGTGCGCGTGGTGGAGAACACGGGCGCCGATCTGATCATCATGGGCTCGCAGGGCCGGCGCGGCCTCGAGAAGCTGATGCTGGGCAGCGTCACGCAGCGCGTGCTGCGCTCGGTGCATATTCCGGTGATGGTCGTGCGCACCTGAGCACGGCCTGCCAAGGGCAAAAAAGCCGCTGGGGACAGCGGCTTTTTTGCATCCGGGCGGCCGGGCTCAGTGGACCGGGGCGGTGTGTGCCGTATCCGCACGGCTGCTGCGGCGCCTGAACAGGGCGATCAGCACATGCGCGCCCACGGCCAGCGCCAGCAATGCCAGCGCGCCCAGGCCCCAGATGACCCATGCCAGAACCGTGACGCCGCCCGCCAGCGCAGGGACCGCGGACAGTGCCCACTCCACCCAGGGGCCGAAAGACTGCAGCAGTGCCTCGAACTCCGCCGTCAGCCCTGGCGGTATCAAGACACCCCATCCGCCCGGCGCCCGAACCGAACCCATGGCCGCGGTACCGCCTGCCAAGGCACCGGCGCCGGCTACCGCCCACACAGTGGCTGCATGCAGGCCCCAGCAAACCAGCGACCACAGGCCCAGAAGCACGAACGAAAGAGACCAACTGAGAGCGTAGAACATGGATGTCGACCGGGAAGATGGCAAATGCCGAGTATGGCGTTTCCGGTCAAGCGGATACACCAGAAGGAACCGAACCTAAGATGCGGTTTTTCCAGAAGGACATCGGATGCTGAATTTCCGCCATCTCTACTATTTCTGGATGGTCGCCAAGGAAGGCGGCTTCGCGCGCGCCGCCGAACGCCTGGAGATGGCGGTGCAGACCATCAGCACGCAGGTGCGCGATCTGGAGCGGTCCCTGGGCCACCAGCTGCTCAAGCCCGCGGGCCGTGGCGTGGCGCTGACCGAGGCCGGGCAGGCGGCTTTTGCGCGCGCCGAGGAGATCTTCGAGCGCGGCCAGCGCATTGCCGACGAGGTGCGCGAGGCCGGCAGCGCTCCGGTGGCGCGGCTTGCAGTGGGCTTGTCCGACGGCATTTCCAAGCTGGCCGCGCATGCGCTGCTGGCGCCGGTGCTGGCCACGCCCGGGCTGCGCCTGGTGTGCCACGAGGGCGAGTTCGACGAGCTGCTGTCGGAGCTGGCGCTGCATCAGCTCGATATGGTGCTGGCCGGGCAGGCGGCGCCGCACCATCCCGCGCAGCGCCTGTCGAGCCAGCGCATCGCGCGCTCTTCGCTGCAGTGGTTTGGGCCGGCATCGCTGGTCAGGAAGTCGGCGCGCGAGCGCTTTCCGCAGTCGCTGCAGGAGCTGCCGGTGCTGCTGCCCACATCCCATGCACCGCTGCGCTCCACGCTCGATGCCTGGTTCCAAGAGATAGGCGTGCGACCGCGCGTGGTGGGCGAGTTCGAAGACAGCGCGCTGCTGGCGGTGTTCGCGGCGCGCGGGCTGGGGGTGTTTCCGGTGAGTGATCTGGGCGCGGAAGATGTCGGATTGGTGCGGGGGCTGCGCCTGCTCGGATTGTGCCCCGGGCTGCACGAGGAGGTGCATGCGCTGTGGTCGCGCCGCGGGCAGCACCACCCGCTGGTGCGACGGATCGTTGCAGCGGCAGATGCAGACAATTGAAACCCAGACGCTAGATGGATGATAGCTATTGATAATTAAAGTTGATAGTGATAAATTATGAAGCGTGCCGTCCAACGGTTGACGCCATCCGCCCAGCAAGGCTTGCCGGGTGGAAGCAATGGCAAGACGCACGGTCCATCCACGATTCGTTTACCAACATGCTTCTTCAAATCGATCTTCCCCATTACGATCCCCTGTTCATCCTGTCCGAGGCCATTCTTGCCGTCGAGCTGGCCTATCAACCAGGCCAGTTTGTCGAGATTCCAATGGATGAGGATGCCGAGGTGGTGGATCCGGCCCTGCTGGCAGCCGTGATGGATGCCGAAGCGGACCACGGGGTGCCAGCCCTTGTACCCGCGGCAGCGGCGGCGCCGACAGCTGCCGGGCAAATGCGTGAGGGCGGTCCCGCCCCTGCGCCGGACGTCGAAGAACCCGGCGGGCCAGGCGGCGAGTGGCTCGATGCGCTGATCGCCCGGGTACAGAATCCGGGCGAAGGCCATCCGGCATCGGATATGAACTCCGAAGGCCTGCCATCGAGGGCTTTCACCCCCCCGGCGTTCCTGCAGGCCTCAAGATACGCCCCGACCTGAATCCGAGGCAGCGCGCGAGCCGCACCCACCGCGCCCAACGACCCGCTGCATCTCCTACAGCGCCAGAAAATGCCGCACTTGCGGCTTGTCCGGGCCACGGTGGAACTGCAGCACTTCGGTCTGCAGGTCGGCATCGGCATGCGACACGCGCTGGTGCTGGCGCAGGTGTTCGGCCCAGGAGGCGACCATGAACCACTCGATGATCTGTTCGGCATCGGCCGTGTGCTCCATCACGCCCCAAGCATAGGCGCCGTCGCGCAAGCGTTCCTGTGACAGGCGGCGGATCGCTTCCAGAAAGGCCGGCCGGTCCTGCGGCAGCACGCGGTACGCGGTCTGCACCATCACCGGACCGCGGTCGTTTGCGACTGCTTCGCTCATCGCCGGCTCCGGCCAATGGTGGGAGGGCTGCAGATCGGCTTCGCCCGCCGGCAGCCGCACGCGGTGCATCAACAGCGCGACGATCGCCAGCCCCGCGGCGCTGGCCGCCAGCGCCGCCGGCAGGCCGATGGCGCGCGCGACCAGCCCCCAGCCGAGGCTGCCCGCGGCCATCGCACCGTTGAACACCATCAGGTACACGGCCAGGCCGCGCCCGCGCACCCAGTCGGGCACAATGGCCTGGGCCACGCTGTTGAAGGCGGTGAGCGCCGTGATCCAGCCCGCGCCCAGCAAAAGCAGCAGCACGACCGCCAGCCACTGCGGCGGCGCAAGCGCCAGCGCTGCCATGACGGCGGCGCTGAGCAGCGCGGCGCCCAGCACCATGCCGTCGGCATCGAGCCAGCGGCGCAGCCGCGGCATGAGCATTGCCCCGCCAATCGCGCCCACGCCCACGGCGCCCAGCAGCACGCCATAGAAGCCGGCGCTGCCGCCCAGCATCTGCCGCGCCACCAGCGGCAGCAGCGCCCAGACGGCGCTGGCAAATGCAAAGAACAGCGCGGCGCGCAGCAGCACGCGGTGCAGCTCGCGGCTGGCGCGGATATAGCGCAGCCCGGCGCGCAAGGCGCCTGTGAAGCTCTCGGACAATGCGTCGTCGGCGGCCCGGGGCCGCTTCCACCACAGCAGCGCGCCAATGACAAAGACATAGCTCAGCACATCGAGGCCATAGACCACGGCCGCGCCAAAGCTGGCCAGGATCAGGCCGCCCGCGGCCGGGCCGATGGCGCGCGCGATATTGATGCCCAGCGAATTGAGTGCCACCGCGCCCTTGAGCTGCGCACGCGGCACGAGCTCGGGCACGATGGACTGCCAGGTCGGCCCCATCAGCGCCGCACCGACGCCGCCGACGAAGGTCAGCGCGATCAGATATTCCACCGTGAGCGCGCCAGCCTGCGACAGCAGCAGCAATGTGCCGCTCACCGCCGCCAGCACCAGTTGCACGCAGATCAGAAAACGCCGGCGGTCCAGGATGTCCGAGAGCACGCCCGCGGGAATCGCCAGCAGGAAGACCGGCAGCGTGGCCGCGGTCTGGATCAGCGCCACGGCCGTGGGGCTGGCCGACAGGTCGGTCACGAGCCAGGAGCTGGCGACATCGCGCATGAAGCTGCCGGTATTGCCCAGCACCGTCGCGGCCCACAGCACGGCGAATACCGGCTGGCGCAGCGCGGCGAAGCTGCCGGATGTGTGGGTATCAGCCATGCTCATACCGCCCAGCAGGCACAGCCCAGTGCGCCCCAGAAACTCTTGGCGTCGGAGGTGGGCAGCTGTGCATTCCACGCGCCACCATGCGCATGGCCGTGCACATTGCAGGCATTCGCGCAGGCACACGCCGCCGCGGCCTGGCGCGCGAGCTGCTGCAGCGGGCCATTGTCCTTGGCACCCCAGGCGCCATAGCCGCCATAGCGGCGCACCGGCGACCAGTCGGGCATGGCGGGCGGCAGCTGCGCCTCGTCGAACTGCGCGAAGTCGCCCGCGCCATAGACCACCTTGCCACCGACCATGGTGAGCAGCGCCGAAGTGTCGGCAATCTCGGATTCCGGGCAGGCAAAGAAGTCGCGGTCGGGCACCACCAAATCGGCCAGCTGTCCCGCCTCGATGCGGCCCTTCTTGCCTTCCTCGTTGGAGAACCAGGTGACGTTCTCGGTCCACATGCGCAGCGCCTGCTCGCGGTCCAGGCAATTGCGCTGCGGCGTCAGCTGCAGGCCGCCAACGGTGCGGCCCGTGACCAGCCACGACAGCGACACCCAGGGGTTGTAGCTGGCAACGCGTGTGGCATCGGTGCCGGCCGAGGTCTTCACGCCCATCTCCAGCATGCGCTTGACCGGCGGCGTGGCCTCGGCGGCGCGCGCGCCATATTGCTCGACGAAA
The DNA here is from genome assembly GCF_023634805.2 of Comamonas endophytica. Taxonomy (NCBI): domain Bacteria; kingdom Pseudomonadati; phylum Pseudomonadota; class Betaproteobacteria; order Burkholderiales; family Comamonadaceae; genus Comamonas; species Comamonas endophytica. The sequence goes on along the minus strand of NZ_CP106881.1, from coordinate 189,295 downwards.
TATTCGCCCTGGTAGGCCATGCGGTGCTGCACCGCCACGCCGCCGCCCAGCGCCGCGACCCGCTCGATCGAACGCTCGGAAATGGTTTCGGCATGGTCGAAGAACCAGTTCAGGCCGGCCAGCGGCGTGTCCTGGTTCACCTTCTCGAACACATCCAGCGCGCGGCTGATGGTCTCGTCATAGGTCGCATGCATGCGCCAGGGCCAGCGGTTCTGCGCCAGGATGCGCACGACTTCCTCCAGATCACCTTCCATGCCGGCCTCGAGTTCGGGGCGCGGCTGGCGGAAGTCCTCGAAGTCGGCCGCCGAGAACACCAGCATCTCGCCTGCGCCGTTGTGGCGGAAGTAGTCGGTGCCCTGCTTGTATTGCGAGGTCGCGGTCCAGTTCAGGAAGTCTTCCTTTTCCTGCTTGGGTTTTTGCGTGAACAGGTTGTAGGCCAGGCGAATGGTCAACTGGTCGGCTTCGGCCAGCTCCTCGATGACGTTGTAGTCGTCGGGATAATTCTGGAAGCCGCCGCCCGCATCGATCGCGCCCGTGACGCCCAGTCGGTTGAGTTCGCGCATGAAGTGGCGCGTGGAGTTGAGCTGGTATTCGCGCGGCAGCTTCGGGCCGAGCGCCAGCGTGGCATACAGGATGGCGGCATTGGGCTTGGCCAGCAGCAGCCCGGTCGGGTTGCCGGAGCTGTCGCGCAGGATCTCGCCGCCGTGCGGCGCGGGGGTGTCCCGGGTGTAGCCCACGGCGCGCAGCGCGGCGCCGTTGAGCAGTGCGCGGTCATAGAGATGCAGGATGAAGACTGGCGTGTCGGGCGCCGCGGCATTGAGCTCCTCCAGCGTCGGCAGGCGTTTCTCCACGAATTGATGTTCTGTGAAGCCGCCGACCACGCGCACCCACTGCGGCGCGGGAGTGATGTCAACCTGGGCGCGCAGCATGGCCATCGCGTCCGCCAGGCTGCGCACGCCGTCCCAGCGCAGCTCCATATTGAAGTTCAGCCCGCCGCGGATGATATGCAGGTGGTTGTCGATCAACCCGGGCAGCGCGCTGCGGCCCTGCAGGTCGATGCGGCGCGTGCCGGCAGCGGCCAGCGCCAGCACCTCCTGGTTGCTGCCGACGTGGAGGAAGCGGCCGCCGGCAATGGCAACGGCCTGGGCGGTGGGGTTGGCGCGGTCCAGCGTGGTGAAGCGGCCGTTGAAAAGAACCAGATCGGGCGTGGCGGGCGTGGGCATGTTGTCTCCTGGGATGTCATCCGATGGGAGCCCCGGGGCGCAGCGCCCGGGGCCGCGGCGATCAGCCTTCGTGGGCGTTGAACATGCTTTTCGCGTAGTTGATGCCGATGCCATATGCGCCGCCAAACTTCTTGGCGATGCCGGTCGTCAACTCATAGGTCTCGCCGCGCGCCCAGTCGCGCTGCAGCTCGAGCAGGTATTGCAGCGCGGTGATCGGGCGGGCGCCGGCCTGCACCATGCGGTCCATGGCGCGCTCGTGGGCCTCGGTGGAGATATCGCCGCAGGCATCGGCAATGACATAGACCTCGAAACCCTGGTCCAGCGCCGACAGCGCGGGGCCGACGATGCAGACGCTGGTCCACAGCCCGGCCAGCACGATGCGCGGCTTGCCGATCTCGTTGACGCGGCGGATGACGGCCCCGTCCTCCCAGGTGTTCATCGAGGTGCGGTCGAGCAGGGCCTGGCCGGGGAAGGGCGCCGTGACTTCATCGAACATCGGGCCACTGAAGCTTTTCTCCGCGACGGTGGTCAGGATGGTGGAGACACCGAAGCCTGCCGCCGCATGGGACACCAGCGCCGCGTTGTTGCGCAGCGTGGTGGCATCGATGGAATGCGTGGCAAAGGCCATCTGCGACTGGAAGTCGATCATCACCAGGGTGTGGTCCTGGGAATTGAGCAGCGTGGCGCCGGGCTTGGCGTAGGCAACGGGCTGGGCGATGTGGGCGTTGGTCATGGCGGTGTCTCCTGAAGTTGAAAAGGGTGGATGGAAAAAGCGTGGCTCACATCGTGGGCAGCTCGTTGGGGCGCAGGTCGAACACCAGCACCTCGGCGTTCTCGCCCTTGCCGAAGCGCAGCGCCGGGGCGTTGCGGATCCGTGCGCCGTCGCCTTCGGACAGGCGCTCGCCGTTGACTTCCAGGCTGCCGCGCGCCACATGCACATACACATTGCGGTTGGCGCCCACATCGAGCGTGGCGGCTTCGTCGCCGTCGAACAGGCCGGCATAGACCCGCGCATCCTGGCGCACCGCCAGCGCGCCGTTTTCGCCGTTGGGCGCGATGATCAGGCGCAGCTGGCCGCGCTTGTCGGCTTCCTCGAAGCGCACCTGCTGGTAGCGGGGCTCGGCGCCGCGCTCGTTGGGCACGATCCAGATCTGCAGGAAGTGCACCGGCTGCTCGGCAGAGTGGTTGAACTCGCTGTGCTGCACGCCGCTGCCGGCGCTCATCATCTGCACGTCGCCGGGAACGATCACCGAGCCGGTGCCCATCGAGTCCTTGTGCGCCAGCTCGCCTTCGAGCACATAGGAGAAGATCTCCATGTCGCGGTGGCCGTGCGTGCCGAAACCCTTGGCCGGGGCCACGTGGTCGTCGTTGATCACCAGCAGGTCGGAGAAACCCTGCTGGCGCAGATCGCGGTAACTGCTGAAGGAGAAGGTATGGCGCGATTGCAGCCAGCCGTGATTTGCGCGGCCCCGGTCGTCGGATTTGCGGATGTCGATCATGATGCGTCCTTTCGTTCGATGAAATTCATGCAAGGTCTTCGGCGTTTTGCTGCGTTCCTTGCTGCGATGGATGTAGTTTCCCGCTTTGTGCAAGTTTCGAGGTTGAAGCTTTTCACGATTCATCATCGATAATTTCGAACATGCTCAAATTGACCCTCGAAGCCATAGAGATCATCGACGCCATTGCGCGCCACGGCTCCTTTGCCGCGGCCGCGGAGCGCTTGTACAAGGTACCGTCCACCATCTCCTACGCGGTCGCCAAGCTGGAGGATCAGCTCGGGCTGGCGCTGTTCGTGCGCAGCGGCCCGCGCGTCACGCTCACTCCGGCCGGCCAGGAAATGCTCAAGGAAGGGCGCTGGCTGCTGACCGCGGCGCAGCAGCTGGAGTCGCGCATGCGGCAGATCGCCACCGGCTTCGAGTCGGAGCTGCGGCTGGTGCATGACTCGCTGATTCCCACCAGCGCCTTCAACCCCGACATCTGCGCCTTCGAGGAGCTGAACTGCGGCACGCGCCTGCGCATAGGCACCGAGGTGATGACGGGCACGTGGGAAATGCTGCGCGAGGGCCGCGCCGACCTGATCGTTGCCGCGGGCGAGGGGCCGCCCGGGGGCGGCTACAAGGCGGTGTCGGTGGGCAGCCTGGAATTCATTTTCTGTGTCACCGCCACGCACCCGCTGGCGCAGATCAAGCGCCCGCTGGCGCGCGACGATCTGCTTCGGCACACGGCCATCGTCGTCGGCGATAGCGCGCGCTCCTCGGCCAGCCGCACGGTGGGGTTGATGCTGGGCCAGCGGCGCATCACGGTGCCCGACATGCAGGCCAAGATCGCGGCGCAGTGCGCGGGCCTGGGCCATGGCTACCTGCCGCGCGCCTGCGTGCTGGGCGAACTCGAACAGGGCGTGCTGGTCGAGCTGCAGCTGGAGCAGCCGCGTCCGCCCGAGGGCTTCTGGCTGGCCTGGAACCCCGAGCGCATGGGCGAGGCGCTCAAGTGGTGGGTGCAGCGGCTCGATCGCCCGCTGCTGCCCGGCATTCTTCCCTGTTAGCGGCGCATGCGCAGGGCAAACGCTGCCAGCGCCGAGGCCGTCGCCAGCGCCGTCACGCCCATCCAGCCCCAGCGCGCGAACAGCAGCGCCGCCGCCGCCGAGCCCAGCGCCATGCCGATGAACATGCCGGTGAACAGCACCGCATTGATGCGGCCGCGCGCGCCCGCGTCCAGGCCGTAGACGATGGTCTGGTGCGCGATCAGAGCCGCCTGCAACCCCAGGTCGAAGCCGATGGCGCAGGCGACCAGCAGCCACAGCTGCGCGCCCGGCGGCAGGAAAGCCATGAGCGCCATGGCGGCAAAAGAGGCCGCCACCAGGCCGGTGCCGACCCGCGTCACCAGCACCGGGCCGCGCCGGTCGGCCAGGCGCCCGGCCACGGGAGCAACGAGCGCGCCCGCGGCGCCAGCCAGTCCAAACGCGCCCGCAGCCGCGGCGCCCAGGTGGAAGGGCGCACCATGCAGCAGCACCGCCAGCGTCGACCAGAATCCACTGAAGCCCACCGCCAGGAGCGCCTGGGCCACGGTCGCGCGGCGCAGCGCCGGGTGCTGGCGCCACAGCGTGGCCAGCGAGCCCAGCAGCGCCACGTAGGGCAGCTGCGTGGTGGCGGCGAAGCGCGGCAGGCGCCGCCATGCGGTCAGCCCCAGCAGCGCGATGCTCGCCGCGGCGCCCGCGAACATCACGCGCCAGCCCCATTGCTCGGCGACGAAGCCGCTCACGACGCGCGACAGCAAAATGCCCAGCAGCAGGCCGGTCATCACCATGCCCACGACCTTGCCGCGCTGGCTGTCGGGCGCCAGCGTCGCGGCCGCGGGCACGATGTCCTGCGCCAGCGTCGCGGCCAAGCCGATGACCAGGCTGGCCGCGAGCAGCACGCCCAGCGAAGGCGCGCTTGCCGCCAGCAGCAGCGCCAGGCACAGCACGATGGACTTGCCCAGGATGATGCTGCGCCGGTCGTGCCGGTCGCCCAGCGGCGCCAGGAACAGCAGGCCCGACGCATAGCCCAGCTGCGTGAGCGTCGGCAGCAGCCCCACGGCCTGCGTGGAGGCCCCGATCTCGCCCCCCAGCACCCCCAGCATCGGCTGGCTGTAATAGAGCGATGCAACGGCCAGCCCCGCGCCGCTGGCCATCAGCAGGGTCAGGGAGTGCGGCAGGCCGGCGGAGGACGAGGGCTGCAGGGCAGCGTTGGGAGCAGGGCGGCTGGACATGGTGTGATCTTTGAAAGCGGGGGCCTGATGGATGCCAGGAACGAAGTGTGAGGCTTGCGCCGGCGATGTGCAGAGATTAGCCTTTGCTCTGGGTTTACTGAATATGTGCATTTCGCAATTCGCCGTTGCGATGGACGCAAAATCGATATGGACAAATTGCTTGCCTTGCGTGTTTTCATGGATGTGGCGCAGACCGGGGGCTTCTCCAGGGCCGCGCAGCGGCGCGCGGTCGCCACCTCGTCAGTCACGCGGCTCATCGACGGGCTCGAGGCATCGCTGGGAGTGGCGCTGCTGACGCGCTCGACACGCCAGGTGACGCTGACCGATGCCGGCGCTGCCTATCTGGAGCAGGTGGCGCGGCTGCTGTCCGACCTCGACGAGGCCGATGCCAGCGTGGCGGATGGGGGATCGGAGGCGGTCGGGCCGCTGCGGGTGTCGGTGCCGGTGAGCTTCGGTCGCCTGTGCGTGGGGCCGCACATCGCCGCTTTCCTGCGCGCGCATCCCAGGGTCTCGCTGGAGCTGGTGCTGTCCGATGCCTATGTCGATCTGGCGGCCGAGCGCATCGACGTGGCCGTGCGCATCGGCACGCCGGAACACCACCCGCAGCTGATCGTGCGCCCGTTGGCCGGACATCGGCGCCATGTGGTGGCGAGCCCGGGATACCTGGCATGCCATGGAACGCCCGCCAGGCCCGAGGATCTGGCACTGCATGAGTGCCTGCGCTTTGCCTACCAGGCGGGGCCGCAGCGCTGGTCGTTCCTGCGCGGCGGCGCGGTGCAGGCGGTGGAAGTCGACGGCAGGCTGGCGGCCAACAATGCGGACATCCTGCGCGAAGCCGCATTGGGCGGCTCTGGCATCGCGCTGCTGGCGCAGTGGCTGGTCGAGGAGGATGTGCGCGCCGGGCGGCTGCAGCGGCTTTTCGCCGACTACGCCATCAATCCACAGGACCAGGACGTGAACATTCACGCGGCCTGGCTGCCCAATCGCCGGCATTCGCGCAAGGTGCATGCCTTTGTCGATTTCCTGCAGCGGCATATGCCTTGCGCTAGTTGATCCAGCCATGAAAAAAGCGCCCGGCCCGGATCGGACAGGGCGCCTTGGCGCAAGAGCGATCGGCAGCTTACTGGATCTTCGCGCCCGAGTCCTCGACGACCTGCTTCGAGGCCTTGAAGTCGGCCTTGAACATGCGCTCGAAGTTGGCCACGCTCATGGCCTGGGGTTCTGCACCCTGGGCCAGGATCGCGTCGCGGATCTCGGGCATGGCCAGCAGGCGGTTGACCTCGGCATTGACCTTGGTGACGATGGCCGCGGGCGTGTTGGCAGGCATGAACAGGCCGTACCAGGTGCTGACGTCGAAGCCCTTGATGCCGGTTTCGGCCAGCGTGGGCACGTCGGGCAGCGAGCTCGAGCGCTTGGCCGAGGTCACGGCCAGCGCGCGCAGCTTGCCGGCCTTGATCTGGCCGATGGCCGAGGGGACGGAGGACACCAGCAGGTCCACATTGCCCGCCAGAGCGTCCATCAGCGCGGGATTGGAGCCCTTGTAGGGCACGTGGGTCAGCTGCACCGCAGCCGCCTTTTCCAGCTGCACGCCGGCGATATGGATGCTGGTGCCGTTGCCGGGCGAGCCATAGGTGATCTTGCCGGGGTTGGCCTTGGCTGCGGCAATGACGTCGGCCACGGTCTTGTAGGGCGAGTTGACGCTGGTGGCGATGACGACCGGCGTATAGGCCACGTGCGCCACCGGAGTCAGGTCGCGCACCGGGTCCCAGGGCAGGTTCTTGTACAGGTACGGGCCCAGCACCAGGTTGTCCTTCTGGCCCATGACCATGTCATAGCCGGTGGGCGCCGCCTTGGCCGCATCGGTGATGCCGATGGTGCCCCCGGCGCCGGCCTTGTTCTCGGGCACGACGGTCCACTTCGTGACTTCGGTGAGCTTGTTGGCCACCACGCGCGCCAGGATGTCGGTGCCGCCGCCCGGGGGGAACGGAATGACCATGCGGATCGGCTTGTTCGGATAGTCGGTGGCAGGGGCCTGGGCGGCGGCGGTGAAGCTGGCCGTGGCAGCGCAGGCCATCACGGTGGCGGTGAGCAGTGGACGAAACATGAAACAACAAACTCCGTTGGCGGATCGAAAGGAACAGCTGGCCGCACGCGCGCGACTGCGGGTGGCAGTGGGACGCTGCGGCCGCTCGGGCTGAAGCAAATGGGCTGATTCGATGATCGGGGAGGGTGTTTCCGCCATCAATGGGTGTTTGTCTCTAGGTCGTAGAGCGACGGCAGGGCGCAAAAACCTGCCGTCTCACAGCCCGTGCCAGGCACAGCGGGGTTGCCGGCTGCGCGATCACCAGCAGCGCGCCTGGTCCGGTGCGCTGCCCTGTGTGGCCCACGGGACGCGGGCTGAGGGGTTGGAGCTTACTGCATTTCGTTACTGCGCCAGGCGCAAGCACGTGGTAGCAGTCCACGTCAACGGGGCTTTGCAGCGCGCTCGGGGCCATGGCCCCCGGGCCATGCCCTGAGGGCCATGCCCTCAGGGCCGTGCCCTCAGGGCTGGCGTATGTCCGCCACCGGCTGTTCGCCGAAATCCGCGCGCTCCAGCCAGGCCAGCACCTGCCGCGCCGCCTGCTCGGGCGAGGCCAGCTGGTCATGGCTCTTGAGGTCGGCAAAGCGCTGCAGATCGGGAAATGCCGCGGGGTCGGCATTGCGCAGCTGGATCTGCATGTCGGTGTCGATGACACCCGGCGCCAGCGAGCACAGCTTCGCCCCATGCGGCTTGAGCGACTCCTCCAGCGCCACGCAGCGCGTGAAATGGTCCAGCCCGGCTTTGGCAGCGCAATAGGCGGCCTGCGAGGCCATCGGGCGCCGTCCCAGGCCCGAGGAGATGTTGAGCACCTTGCGCTCGGCCGGCCAGTGCTCGGTGGCGCCGAGAAAGGCCGCCGTGAGCAGCATCGGCGCCTCGAAGCCCACGCGCAGCGCGGGCGACAGCTCCGCGGAAGTCAGCGAGGACAGCGGCGCAATGGCCGGCATGGCGCCCGCGTTGTTGATCAGCGTGGCCTGCGCGAAGCGGCCCGAGGGCTGCTGCCTGAGCCAGTCGCCCAGCTGCACCGCGGCTTCGGCCGGCGCGCCCAGGTCCACGCTCCACTGCTGCAGCGGCGCGCTCGCAGCCGCCGCGGCTTCGGCCAGCGCCTCGTTCTGGTTGCGCGACAGGCAGATCAACTCGTGATCGGGGTGCAACAGTTGCCGGGCCATGGCCAGGCCCATGCCGCGCGAGCCACCGGTGAGGAAAATCAGATGGGATGTCATGGGGGAATGGTAACGAGGATGGGACGATTCGCAGCGTAGGTCCGTTGCTGCATCTATGCGCCCAGGTACGCCGCCCGCACCGCATCGTTGCGCAGCAGGTTCTCACCCGTGTCGTGCAGCACCACGCGGCCGTTCTCCAGCACATAGCCGCGGTCGGCCACCTGCAGTGCGCGGTGGGCGTTCTGCTCGACCAGGAACACGGTGACGCCGGCCGCACGGATGGTCTGGATGATCTCGAAGATCTGCGCGATGACCAGCGGCGCCAGGCCCAGCGTGGGTTCGTCCATCAGCAGCAGCCGGGGCCTGGACATCAGCGCGCGGCCGATGGCCAGCATCTGCTGCTCGCCGCCAGACATGGTGGCGCCGCGCTGGCGCGCGCGCTCGCGCAGCCGCGGGAACAATCCGAATACATGCTCCATGCCATTGCGCATCTGCTCCTTGTCCAGGAAGAATCCACCCATCATCAGGTTCTCGGTGACGCTGAGATGCGGGAACACGCGCCGGCCCTCCGGCGCGATGGCAATGCCGCGGCGCATGATGTGGTGCGTGGCCAGTTGCGTGATGTCCTCGCCCTCGAAGCGCACGCTGCCGCTGCTGGCGCGCGGCGTGCCGCACAGCGTCATCAGCAGGGAAGTCTTGCCCGCGCCGTTGCTGCCGATCAGCGTCACGATCTCGCCCATGCGCACCTCCAGGCTGACGTTGTCGACCGCGCAGACCGCGCCGTAATAGGTGAACACATTGCTCAGCTGCAGCATGGCCGCCATCAGGCTTCTCCCAGGTAGGCCTTGATGACCCGTTCGTCGCGGCGTATCGCCTCGGGCGTGCCGGTGGCGATCGGCTTGCCGTATTCCATGACCAGGATGCGTTCCGAAACGCCCATGACCAGCCCCATGTCGTGCTCGATCAGCAGCACTGCCACGTCGTGCTCGCGGCGCAGCGCGTCGATCATCCGCTGCAGTTCCTTCTTTTCGTGCGGATTGAGGCCCGCGGCGGGTTCGTCCAGCATCAGCACCCGCGGCCTGGTGATCATGCACCGCGCGATCTCCAGCCGGCGCTGGTGCCCATAGGGCAGGTTGCCCGCGGGCCGGTTGGCATAGGCGCGCAGGCCCATGTAATCCAGCCAGTGCAGCGCATGGTCCAATGCCTGCTGCTCGGCGCGGCGGTAGCCCGGGGTGTTGAACAGCCCGGCGAGCAGCGAGGTGCGCAGCTGGCGGTGCTGCGCCACCAGCAGGTTCTCGAGCACGGTCATGGCCTTGAACAGCCGCACGTTCTGGAAGGTGCGCACCACGCCGCGGCGCGCGACCCGGTGGCTGCCGAGCCCGCCGATGCTGTCTCCGGCCAGGGCGATGCGCCCGGCGCTGGGCTGGTAGAAGCCGCTGATGCAGTTGAACACCGTGGTCTTGCCCGCGCCGTTGGGCCCGATGATGGCGAACACCTCGCGCGGCTGCAGCGCAAAGCCCACTGCGTCCACCGCCATCAGCCCGCCGAAGCGCATGCTCAGTGCCTCGACTTCCAGCAGCGCCGCGCTCACGGGCCGACCTCCAGATGCGGGCGCTGCATGGGCAGCAGACCCTGCGGGCGCCAGACCATCATCAGGATCATGACCAGCCCGAAGATCAGCATGCGGTATTCGGAGAACTCGCGCGCCAGCTCGGGCAGGACCGTGAGCACGATGGCGGCGATGATCACGCCCAGCTGCGAGCCCATGCCGCCCAGCACGACGATCGCCAGGATCAGCGCCGACTCGATGAAGGTGAAGGATTCGGGGTTGACGATGCCCTGGCGCGCGGCAAAGAAGGCCCCGCCCAGGCCCGCGAACATCGCGCCCAGCGTGAAGGCCGAGAGCTTGATCTTCATCGGGTGCAGCCCGAGCGAGCGGCTGGCGATCTCGTCCTCGCGCAGCGCCTCCCAGGCGCGGCCGATGGGCATGCGGATCAGCCGGCTGGAGATCCACAGCGTGACGAGCGCCAGCGCCAGCGCCATCAGGTACAGCGCGACCACCATGTGCAGCGACTGGAACTCGAGCCCGAAGAACTGGTGGAAGGTGGTGCCGCCTTCGATGGTGGGGCTGCGCGTGAGTTCGAGGCCGAACACCGTGGGCTTCGGGATGCCAGAGATGCCGTCGGGCCCGCCGGTGAAGCCGGTGAGGTTGATCAGCAGCAGCCGGATGATCTCGCCAAAGCCCAGCGTGACGATGGCCAGGTAGTCGCCGCGCAGCCGCAGCACCGGAAAACCCAGCACGCAGCCAAAGCCGGCGGCCACGGCGCCAGCCAGCGGCAGCGCCTCCCAGAAGCTCCAGCCGGCCCAGTGGAAGAGCAGCGCATAGGTATAGGCGCCGACGGCATAGAACCCCACGAAGCCCAGGTCCAGCAGGCCCGCAAACCCCACGACGATGTTCAGCCCCAGGCCCAGCATCACATAGATCATGGCCAGCGTGGCGATGTCCACCGCGTTGCGGCCGGCAAAGAACGGCCACGACACGGCGATCAGCAGCGCCGCCAGCATCATCGCCTGGCGCTGGCGCGCCGTCGTGGCCGGCAGTGCCGGGCGCTGCAGCCGCGGCACGCCGGCAAAAGCACGCGCCAGCCAGGGCCGCAGCAGCTGCACCGCAAAGACCAGCGCGCAGGCCCAGGCCACCGTGGTCCACTCCGCCGCGATCACGGTGCGCGTGCCCGCGCGTTCGAGGTGCAGCCCGAAGATGGGCACCGTCACCAGCGCCGTCAGCACCGAGGCTATCGATGCATCGCGCAGGCTGGAGCGCAGGGTGTCGCGCGACACGGAGGCCGGGGCCATCAGACTTTCTCCACTTCGGGTTTGCCGAGCAGGCCCGTGGGACGCACCAGCAGGATCAGTACCAGCAGCGTGAACGCCACGATGTCCTTGTACTCCGAGGAGATATAGGCCGCGGCGAGCGTTTCGGCCACGCCCAGCAGCACGCCGCCGAGCATTGCGCCGGGGATGCTGCCGATGCCGCCCAGCACCGCCGCCGTGAAGGCCTTGATGCCGGCGAGAAAGCCGATGAAGGGGTTGAGCTTGCCCACCGCCAGCGCGATCAGCACGCCGCCCACGGCCGCCAGCACCGCGCCCAGGATGAAGGTGAAGGAGATCACGCGGTTGGTGTTGATGCCCAGCAGGCTGGCCATGTGCATGTCCTGCGCGCAGGCGCGCGAGGCCCGGCCCATGCGCGAGTGGCGGATGTACAGCGTGAGCAGCGCCATCAGCACCACGGCCACGGCGATGATCATGATGCGCGTGTAGGGGATGAAGATCTCGAAGCCGCCGCCGTGTCCGCCGAACTGCAGCGCGCCGGGCAGCAACTGCGGCACAGCCATGTCGCGCGCGCCCTGGCCCAGCGCCACCCAGTTCTGCAGGAAGATCGACATGCCGATGGCCGATATCAGCGCCACCAGCCGCGGGCTGTTGCGCACCGGCTTGTAGGCCACCTGTTCCACCACAAAGCCATAGACGCCGGTGATGATCGCGGCCACCACCAGCATCGATCCAATCACCAGCCAGAGCGGCACGCCGCCCTGCGTGCCTATGGCCGACAGCGTGACCAGGCCGACATAGGCGCCGATCATGTAGATGTCGCCATGCGCGAAGTTGATCATGCCGATGATGCCGTAGACCATCGTGTAGCCGATGGCGATCAACGCGTAGATGGCGCCGAGCGAAAGCCCGTTGAACAGCTGCTGCAGCAGCTGGGGCAGGAAATCATCCATCAGTCACCGCCTTCCGCGAAAAGTGGCCTTTGCGCCGCGCCACGCAAGGATGGCGTGCAGCCAGGCCGCACACCATCCTTGCCTTGGCGCATGGGCGCCGGTTTCATTTGACGGCGGGCGTCTTGCTGCCGTCCTTGTGCCACTCGAAGACCTGGAAGTCGAAGGCCTTGAGGTCGCCTTGCCGGTTCCAGCCCACTGTGCCCAGCGCCGTCTCGAAATTCGTCTTGCGCAGGTGCTCGGCCACCTTCGCCGGGTTGTCGCCCACGGCCTTGATGCTGTCGAGCAGCACCTGCGCCGCGGCATAGGAGGTCATCTGGAACGCTCCCGAGGGGCTGCGTTTCTTGTCCTGGAAGGCCTTGACCACGGCCGCGTTCTTGGGGTTGGAGGCGAAGTCGGCCGGCATGGTCACCAGCATGCCTTCGACGGCATTGCCGGCAATGGCGTTGACCTCGGGGTTGCCCACGCCTTCGGGGCCCATCATGCGCACCTTCAAGCCCTGTTCCGCGGCCTGGCGCAGCAGCAGGCCCATCTCGGGGTGGTAGCCGCCGTAGTAGACGAAATCGACGCCATTGCTCTTGAGCTTGGTGATGACCGCCGAATAGTCGCTGTCGCCGGCATTGATGCCCTCGAACAGCGCGACGCTGATGCCGGCCTTTTGCAGCGCGTCGCGCACCGAGGTGGCGATGCCCTGGCCGTACGACTGCTTGTCGTGCACCACCGCCACCTTCTTCGGCTTGGCCTTCTCGATGATGAACTTCGCCGCCGAGGGACCCTGCTGGTCGTCGCGGCCGATGGTGCGGAAGATGAACTGGTAGTTCTTGCCATCGGTCAGCGCCGGCGAGGTGGCGGAGGGCGTGACGGCCACCACGCCCTCGTTGTTGTAGATTGGCGCCGCGGCAATGGCTGCGCCCGAGCAGATCGGGCCGATCACGTAGCCGATCTTGGCGTTGACCACGCGGTTGGCGGCCACCGGCCCCTGCTTGGGCTCGCAGGCGTCGTCCACGGGCACCAGCTCGATCTTCTTGCCCTGGATGCCGCCAGCGGCATTGACCTGCTCGACGGCCGTGAACGCGCCTTCCTTGACCATGTCGCCGTACTGGGTCAATGCCCCTGTGGTGGGGATGACCATGGCGATGCGGATGTTCTGCGCATGGGCCACGGACAGCAGGCTGGTGGCAGCCAGGCCCAGCGAAGCAATGAGAACAGACAAGCGAAACGGCTTTTGCATGGAGATCTCCTTGAAGGGCCTTCGGGCATGCGCGAGGGCAGGCCGCAAGGCGTTTGCATCGAGGAGTTCCAGCTTATTCCCGGAGCCGGGGGCCGCAATAGGGTATGTGCGGGGGGATGGCCGCGTTTGCGAGAAAAGGAGCCCTGTGGCGAGGTTGTTTCAGGCCGTTTCAGAAAGCCGCGGGCGACTCGAACCCGCGCCAGTCGCCGTGGCGCGGATGGGCCAGCCCCAGCTGCTCGGCATGCAGCAGCAGGCGCGGCGCACGGGCCACGATCGGCTCGCCAGCGTAAAGCGCATCGCCCAGGATCGGATGGCCCAGGTGCGCCAGGTGCACGCGCAGCTGGTGCGTGCGGCCGGTGACCGGCTCGAGCTCGACACGCGTGCAGCCAGGCCAGCCCGGCGGATCGTGGGCCAGCACGCGCCAGCGCGTCTGGCTGGGCTTGCCGGCCGGGTCGATGATGCGCAGCGGACGGCGCGGCCAGTCGGCAGCAATCGGCGCGTCGATGGTCTGCCAGGCTGCGGGATCTTCGGAGGCGGGCCGCAGCAGTCCATGGACGATGGCCACATAGCGCTTGTGCACCGCGCGCTGCTCGAAGGCGAGCCCCAGCTGGCGCTGCACGGCCGGCGAGCGCGCCATCAGCACCAGCCCCGACGTGGCCATGTCCAGCCGGTGCACCACCAGGGCGCCGGGCCACAGGGCCTGGGCGCGCGCGCTCAGGCAGTCCTGCTTGTCCTCGCCCCGCCCGGGTACGCACAGCAGGCCCGCGGGCTTGTCCAGCACCAGCAGGTCCTCATCGATCGCAACGCAGTGCACCACCTCAGCCGCGTCCGGCACTGTGCATCAGCCGGTCGACGGTGGTGCACAGCTCCTCGACGTCGTTGGGCTTGTGGATCAGCGCGCGCGCGCCCGCAGCCAGCGCCTCGGCCTCGATCTCGGCCGTGACGTAACCCGAGGCCAGCGCGACGGGCAGGTCGGGGCGCGTGGCGATGGCCGCGCGCACCAGGTCCACGCCGCAGAAACCCGGCATGTTGTAGTCGGTGACCACCAGGTCGTAATGATCGGGCGCCGCCACGAGCGCGGCCATGGCCTCGCGCGGGTCGGTGAAGCCGCTGACGTCATAGCCGCGCCGGCGCAGCAGGCGCTGAACGAGGAAAACCAGTGCCTGGTCATCGTCGACGTACATGACATGGCGGCGCAGTGCGTTGTCGCCATCGGCCGTGGGCGGCGCGTCGAGCGCCGGGCGGCGCTCGATGGGCGCGGGCAGCACCGGTGCCGAGCCGCCGGCCACCGGGAAATACAGCGTGAAGCGGCTGCCTTCGCCGGGCGTGCTGGCCACATCGACCGCGCCGCCATGGGTGCGCATGACGCCATGCACCACCGCGAGGCCCAGGCCCGTGCCCTGGCCCACCGGCTTGGTCGTGAAGAAAGGCTCGAAGATGCGCTGCAGCGTGGTCGCATCCATGCCCGGCCCGTTGTCCTGCACGCTCAGCGCCACATAGGTGGCCAGCGGCAGGCCCAGGCGGTCGCTCAGACGCTGGTCGGCGGGCGCGAGGCTGGCGGTCATCTGCACCATGCCGCGCGCGTCGCCGATGGCATGCACGGCATTGGTCGCCAGGTTGAACAGCGCCTGCTCCACCTGGGTGACATCGGCCAGCAGCGGCGGCAGGTTCGGCACGATGTGCGAATGCAGCGCGATGGCGGGCGGCAGCGTCACGCGCAGCAGGCGCTCGGTGTCGCGTATCACGTCCACCGCCTGCACCGCATGGCGCTGCGGCGGCTCGTTGCGGCTGAAGGTCAGGATCTGGCGCACCAGGTCGCGCGCGCGCCGCCCGGCCTTCTCGATCTCCTGCAGGCTCTCGAGCAGAGAGGAGTTGTCCGGGCAGTCGGCGCGGGCCAGCTCGACGTTGCCCAGGATCGCGCCGACGATGTTGTTGAAGTCGTGGGCAATGCCGCCGGCCATGGTGCCCACGGCCTGCATCTTGTGCGATTCGCGCAGCTGCGCCTCGAGCTCGCTGCGGTGGGCCTCGGCCTTCTTGCGGCTGCTGAGGTCGCGCGCAAAGACCGTGGTCGTGGCCTCGCCGCCCGCGTGCTGCTCGAAGGCCACGCTGACTTCCACCGCCACGGTCTTGCCGCTGGCCGTGCGGCCTTCCATCTCGCCGAGCACCGCCTGCGTGGTGAGCGCCGCGAGCCCCAGCGCGCTGGCCGCGTCGGGCAGGAAGCGCTCGAGCGGGCTGCCCAGCGCATCCTCGGCGGCGCAGGTGAACAGCGCCGCCGCCGTCGGATTGAAGACCGTGATGCGCTGCGCGTTGTCGACGCAGAGGATGGCGTCCAGGCTGGAGTTGATGACCGACTCGAGGCGGCGCTCGCTGGCAAACAGCTGCGTGTTGCGCTCCTGCAGCGCGCGCCGCTCGGCCAGCAGCGGTCCCTGGTCCACCACGGCGCAAAGGAACTGCGCGATCGGCGGGCCTTTCTTCTGCGGGATCTCGATGCAGGCGATATGCAGGTCGCCGCAGACCCTGGCCTCGTCGTTGATGGTGAAGACCACCTCATGCACTTCGCTGCCGCCATGCTCGCGCGCCTGGAGGAAGGCTTCGCAGACGCGGTCGGCATGCTGCTCGCTGACCAGCGGCATGAACGACACCAGGATGCGGTCGTGCTCGGTCGGCTGGAAGGCGCTGTGGGCCATGGCGTTGGCCTGGATCACCATGTCGTGTTCGTCGAGCACCAGCAGCGGCAGCGGAATGCTGGCGAAAAGCGCCTCGAAGCGCTCGGACGCGCTTTCGGCCACCGCCTGGCTGTAGTCGAGCACCTTGTTCTGGATCTCGAGCTCGTGCTGGTAGTTGCGCAGCTCGGTGACGAGCGCCGCCAGCGGTTCGTCCACCAGGGGTTCGGCGTCCTGCTGCGGCCAGGGCATGGGTTCGGCCGCGTCGGGACCGGCGTCGGGACCCATCAGGGAGTGCAGGCCCAGCGGGTCGTCTTTGCGCAGGAGAAATGACAGGTCGGGACGGCTCATGGAAGGTGGTGCATTGGCCGTACGGCAGGGTTTTTCCTTAGACGCCGCGAGTGTAAGCCGGCCGCAGTGGACCGGCAACCTGCCGGGATTATCCGCCCGATGCCTCGGGCTGCGGGGCGATGCAGGTGCAGTGCAGGTTGCGGTCGCCATGCACGTTGTCGATGCGCGCGACCGGAGGCCAGTACTTGGCGCTGCGCAGCCCGGGCAGCGGAAAGGCCGCCTGCTCGCGCGCATAGGCATGCGGCCAGTCGGCGCCCAGCAGCGCGGCCGCGGTGTGCGGCGCGTTCTTGAGCAGGTTGCCGGTGCGCGGGGCTTCCCCGGATTCGATCTCGGCGATCTCCGCGCGGATGGCGATCATGGCCTCGATGAAGCGTTCGATCTCGGCCAGCGGCTCGCTTTCGGTGGGCTCGACCATCAGCGTGTTGGGCACGGGAAAGGACAGGGTCGGCGCATGCAGCCCGTAGTCGATCAGCCGCTTGGCCACGTCCTCGGCGGTGACGCCGCAGCTGGCCTTGAAGCCGCGCAGGTCGAGAATGCACTCGTGGCCGACGCGCGCCCGCCCGCCCGGGGCTGCGCTGCTGGCATACAGCGTGGGGTAGTGTTCCTGCAGCCGGCAGCTGATGTAGTTGGCGCTGAGGATCGCGGTCTCGCTGGCGCGCTGCAGGCCCTCGGCGCCCATCATGCGCATGTACATCCAGCTGATCGGCAGCACCGCGGCATTGCCCAGCGGCGCCGCGCTCACGGCGCCCACGCCCGACACCTGGCCGGTGCTGGCGTGGCCTGGCAGGAAGGGCACCAGATCCTCGACCACGCAGACCGGGCCCACGCCCGGGCCGCCGCCGCCATGCGGAATGCAAAAGGTCTTGTGCAGGTTCAGGTGGCTGACGTCGCCGCCGAAGCGGCCCGGCGCGGCTATGCCGACCAGCGCGTTGAGGTTCGCGCCATCGACATAGACCCGCCCGCCATGCCGGTGCACCAGCGCGCACAGCTCCTCGACGCGCGCCTCGAACACCCCGTGCGTGCTGGGGTAGGTGATCATGACGCACGACAGGCGCCCGCTGTATTGCGCGCATTTGTCCGCCAGGTCGGCAAGGTCCACGTTGCCCTGGGCATCGCAGGCCGTCACCACGACCTCCAGCCCGGCCATCTGCGCACTGGCCGGGTTGGTGCCATGCGCGCTCGAAGGAATCAGGCAGATGTCGCGCTGCGCCTGGCCGCGCGCCGCGTGGAAGGCCTGGATCGCCAGCAGCCCCGCGTACTCGCCCTGCGATCCGGCATTGGGCTGCAGGCTGATGCCCGCGTAGCCCGTCGCCTCGCCCAGCCAGGCGCGCAGCTGGGCATCGAGCAGCTGGTAGCCGGCGAGCTGCTCGCGCGGCGCGAAGGGGTGGATCTGCGCGAAGGCCGGCCAGGTGATCGGGATCATCTCGCTGGTGGCATTGAGCTTCATGGTGCACGAGCCCAGCGGGATCATGCTGCGGTCGAGCGCCAGGTCCTTGTCGGCGAGCGCGCGGATATAGCGCAGCATCGCGGTCTCGGCGCGGTGCAGGTGGAACACCGGGTGCGTCAGATACGCGCTGCTGCGGCGCAGGTGGGCGGGAATGCGCAGCGCGCCGCCGGCCTCGAAGCTCGCGAAATCGGGCTGCTCCTGGCCGGACAGCGCGAAGATCTGCCACAGCCGCTCGATATCGGCGCGGGTGGTGGTTTCGTCCAGCGCGATGGCCAGTGCCTCTGCGGAGAAGCGCCGCAGGTTCACGCCCATGGACACCGCGCGCGCGGCCAGCGCCGCCGTGCCCTGGCCGGTGTGCAGCAGCAGGGTGTCGAAGCTGTCGTTTTCCGCCACATAGTGGCCCAGCTGCTCCAGCCCCTGCGCCAGGATCGCGCTGTAGCGTGCCACGCGCAGCGCGATGCGCTCGAGCCCCTCGGGGCCGTGGTAGACCGCGTACATGCTGGCGACGACCGCCGGCAGCACCTGCGCGGTGCAGATGTTGCTGGTGGCCTTCTCGCGCCGGATATGCTGCTCGCGCGTCTGCAGCGCCAGCCGGTAGGCGCTCTGGCCATGGGCATCGCGGCTCACGCCGACGATGCGCCCGGGCAGCGCGCGCTTGCCGGCGTCGCGGCAGGCGATGAAGGCCGCGTGCGGGCCGCCCGCGCCCATCGGCATGCCGAAGCGCTGGCTGCTGCCGACCACGATGTCCGCATCCCACTCGCCGGGCGGCACGAGCAGCGTCAGCGCCAGCAGGTCGGTGGCGACGATGAAGGCCGCGTCGCGCGCATGCGCCTGGGCGATGTCGGGCCCCAGGTCGCGCACGCTGCCATCGGTGGCCGGATACTGGTCCAGCGCCGCGAAATACTCGCCTTCGAGCGCCTCCTGCCAGGCCGCGGGCGTGGCGGGCACCACCACCTCGATGCCCAGCGGACGCGCGCGTGTCTGGATCACCTCGAGCGTCTGCGGATGCACGCCCGCCGACACCACGAAGCGCCGGCTGGCCGATTCGTCGACGCGCAGCGCCAGCGTCATGGCCTCGGCCGCGGCCGTGGCTTCATCGAGCAGCGAGGCATTGGCGATGGGCATGGCCGTGAGGTCGCAGACCAGGGTCTGGAAGTTGATGAGCGCCTCCATCCGGCCCTGGGAGATCTCGGCCTGGTAGGGCGTGTAGGCCGTGTACCAGCCCGGGTTCTCCAGCACGTTGCGCAGGATCACGCCGGGCGTGTGCGTGCCGTAGTAGCCCTGGCCGATGAAGCTTCTGAGCTGCTGGTTGCGCGCGGCAAGCGCCTGCAGTTCGGCCAGCGCCTGGGCTTCGCCCACCGCCGGCGGCAGCTGCATGGGCCGGCGCAGCGCGATGCCCGCTGGCACGATCTCGGCGATCAGCGCCTGGCGCGAGGCCGCGCCGACCACTTCCAGCATGCGCGCTTCCTCCTGTGCGCCAATGCCTATGTGGCGTTCGATGAACTCGCCGGGGTTCTCCAGGGCCGGCAGGGCGGGAACAGGGGACATCGTCATGGCAGGACCTTCAAGAAAAATCAGGGGTCTGGAGCAATGGATCACCCGGGCATCGAGCCCGGCAGGCACGTCCCGTGCCAGGCGCCGGCCCGCGGGCTCAGGCGCTTTGCGCGAAGGCGGTGTACGCGGCCTCGTCCAGCAGCGCATCGAGCTGCGCCGGGTTGCTGAGCTTGACCTTGAAGAACCAGCCGGCACCCAGCGGGTCCGAATTGGCCAGCGATGGATCATCGCGCAGCGCCGCGTTGACCTCGACGATCTCGCCGTCGACGGGCATGTACACGTCTGCCGCGGCCTTGACGGATTCCACCACGCCTGCGACCTCGCCCTGGGCAAAGGTCTTGCCGACTTCAGGCAGCTCGACGAACACCACATCGCCCAGCGCATCCTGCGCATGCACGGTGATGCCCACGACGGCGGCGGCCGCGTCGGCCGAATCGATCCACTCATGGTCCTTGGAAAATTGAACGCTCATGAAAACTCCAGAGAAAAAAGAAAAGCGCAAAGCACCAAACCCGCACTGTAGCCCCTTGGCGGCCCGGCTGAAGCCAGACGCCGTCCTTCAACCTCGGTAATAGCGGCTGGGCACGAAAGGCATTGCCACGACTTCCATCGGCACGCGCCTGCCGCGCACCAGCGCCTGCAGCCGCGTGCCTGGCGCGGCGCTTGGCGGTTCCACATAGGCCTGGGCGATGGGCTGCGCCAGGCTCGGCGAGAGCAGGCCGCTTGTGACCTGCCCCACCTGCCGGCCGTCGGCACCGCACAGCGGCGCGGGCTCACGCACCGGCACGCGCTCGAGCGCACGCAGGCCCACGCGCTGGCGGCGGCGCAGCGCCGGATCGGCCATCTGCGCCAGCAGCCGCGCGGCACCGGGAAAACCGCCCTCGCGCTCGCCGCCTGCGCGCCGCGCCTTCTGCACCGCCCACAGCAGCCCGGCCTCCGCGGGCGTGGTGTTTTCATCGAGCTCGTTGCCATACAGGCACAGGCCCGCTTCCAGGCGCAGCGAATTGCGCGCGCCCAGGCCCGCCGGCGCGGCTTCGGGGTGCAGCAGCAAGGCGCGCGCCAGGGTTTCAGCCATGAAGTCGGGAAGGGATATCTCGAAGCCGTCCTCGCCGGTGTACCCGCTGCGCGTGATGTAGAGCTCGCTGCCTTCCCAGACGAAGGCGGCGCCGTCCATGAATCGCAGCTGCCCGACGCCAGGCACCAGGCGCTGCAGCACATCCACGGCCAGCGGGCCCTGGAATGCCAGCAACGCCTGCCCGGCCAGCGGCGTGATCTCGCAGCGCTCGCCGATCCGGGCCTGCAGGTGCGCGAGGTCGGCCCGCTTGCAGGCGCCGTTCACGACCAGCAGGAAATCATTGCTGCGCCGCACCAGCATCAGGTCGTCGAGGATGCCGGCCTGCTCGTTGAGCAGCAACCCGTAGCGCTGACGGTCCACAGGCAGGTCGAGCACATCGATGGGCATCAGCGTTTCAAGCGCCGCCGCGGCATCCGCACCCACCAGCCGAAGCTGGCCCATGTGCGAGACATCGAACAGGCTGGCGGCGGCGCGCGTGTGCAGATGCTCGGCCATCAGCCCCTGCGCAAACTGCACGGGCAACTGGTAGCCGGCAAACTCGACCATGCGCGCACCCAGCTCCAGGTGCAGCGAGTGCAGCGGGGTCTGCAGCGATGCGCCGGTCGCGGCATGCGGAAAATGGGGCAGGTTGGGGGACGCGGTGGTCATGGCGGTCTCCGGTCGGACGGGTGCTGCAGTGCCATATGCAAATTGCCGATGGCGATAAGCCAAAGCCTACACTGCGCGCCAAGATTCGTGAATTCCCGGAGATCCCTGCATGCAACTGACCCTTGGCGACACCCTCTCGTGGCCGGCCCGCTATCTGCCGCGCAAGGAGGCCCTGGTGGCCTGGGAGGGCGGGCGGCGCCGCGCCTGGACCTACGGGCAGCTGGACGCCGAGGTCAATCGCCATGCCCATGGCCTGCAGGCGCTGGGTATTGCGCGCGGTGATGTGGTGGCGGCATTTCTCTACAACACGCCGGCCTTCGTGTTCACGCTGCTGGCCGCGGCGCGCATCGGCGCGGTGTTCAATCCGGTCAACTACCGGCTGGCGCCGCAGGAGCTGGCCTTCATCCTGCAGGACGGCCAGGCGCGCGCGCTGGTGTTCGAGCGCGAGGTCGCGGATGTCGTGGCGCTCACCCAGGCGCTGCTTGCAGGCGAAAGCGTCCGCCCGGAACACTGGATCTACGCCGGTGAAGGCGAGGCCGATGCCACGCCCCAAGGCGCCAGCGCCCGGCTGGGGGCGCTGGCCGCGGACCGCCCGAGCACGGCGCCCGAGGTCGCTGTCGATGAAATGGACCCTTGCATCCTGATGTACACCAGCGGCACGACAGGCCGGCCCAAGGGGGTGCTGCATACCCACCGCAGCAAGCTCGCGCACAACGCATTGATGCACCAGGTGATGCAGCTGCGGCGCGAGGACGTGGGCCTGTCGCTGGCGCCGCTCAACCACACGGCGGAGCTGCACACCAGCTTCCTGCCGCGCCTGCAGGTGGGCGCGACGCTGGTGCTGCAGCGGCGTTTCGACGCGGCCGAGGCCTGGCGCCTGGTCGAGCAGGAAAAGGTCAGCTTCTTCTTTGCCGCGCCGACCATGGTGTCGATGCTGCTCAACGAGCCCACGCTGGCCGCGCGCGACACCAGCAGCCTGCGGCTTGTCGAATACGGCGGCGCGTCGATGGCTCCGCATCTGATCCGCGAGTGGACGCGCCAGGTGGGCTCGGGGCTGGTGCAGGTGTTCGGCACCACCGAGATGGGACCCTGCATGTCGGTGCTCTATCCGCACGAGCAGCTGTCGCATGCCGGATCGGCGGGAATGCCCGCGCTGAGCCATGACCTGGTCGTGGCCAGGGTGCCCGCGGACGGCAGTCCGAGCGATCCCGCCGCGCGCTGCGAAGTGGGCGAGGCCGGCGAGATCCTGGTGCGCGGGCCTTGCATGATGGCCGGTTATCTGCGGCGCCCCGATGCCAACGCGCGCGCGCTGGCGCATGGCTGGTACCACACCGGAGACATGGGGCATCTGGATGCCGAGGGCTACCTGTGGATACGCGACAGGATGGATTACATGATCAATTCGGGCGCGGAAAACGTCTATCCGCGCGAGGTCGAGGATGCGCTGGTCGAGCACCCCGCGGTGCTCGAGGCGGCCGTGGTGGGCGAGGCCGATGCGCGCTGGGGCCAGGTGGTGGTGGCGCATGTGGTGTGCAAGGCGCCGGCCGCGGCCGATGCGCAGGCGCTCGATGCCTTCCTGGTGCAGGGCGACCGACTGGCGGCGTACAAGCGTCCGCGCCGCTATCATTTTGTGCAGGCACTGCCCAAGACCACCAGCGGCAAGATCCAGAAGCACCTGCTGCGGCCGCCGCACTGAGGTTCGGCGGCCGCAATATCCGGACGAGGGGCCCATGCATTCGCTGCATGGGCCTTTTTGTCGTTGTAATGGCGGCAAACAAGGGAGGATGTGATGCAGTTGCCTACGCGTATCCTGGATTTGCACACCCATCTGTTCAATGCGCGCTACCTTCCGCTGGCCAGTGTCATTGCCCATGCGATGGGCCGCGACAGCAGCCCGCTGGCGCACCAGGTGGCACGGCTGCTGCAGGCGCTGACGGGCTCGGCCTATGCCGATGTGCCGGTCGAGGCCGTGTTCTCGGCATCCGCTGGCGACGCGCAGGACGAAGAGGTACAGGACACCCGGGAGCTCGAATGCCTGGAGCATCTGTGGCGCATGGTGGAGTACGAGCTGCTGCAGAGCACCGGCTCGCTCGATGCCGTCGAGCAGGGGTTGTCGCCGCAGCTCGAGCAGTCGCTGCAGGCGCCGGTCTTCGACCGTCTGCGCGCCTCGCAATTCATGGACATCCTGCTGAGCCTGGAGCAGATCGACTACGCTCAGGAAGGATGGCCGGGGGCGCCTGAGCCGGGGGCGCCTCAGCCGGGGGCGCCGTCCGCATTGCCGCTGCCGATCGGCCCGCTGGCGCGCGAACACGGCACCAGCGAGAGGGCCTTCGTTCCCGAAATGCCGCGGCCGGAAGCCGCCGCCTCCTTTCCCGACTTCCTGCAATGGGCCGAGCGCGTGGTGCGCAAGGCGCTGTGGGTCGTGACGCGGCTGATGGACCCCATGGCCTGGGGCGACGTGGTCAACTATCCGGCCTTCTTCCTGACCCTGCTGCATTCGGAGGAGCAGCTGCTGCAGAAGCTCTTTGCCAGCTACGGGCAGGGCCTGCCGCCGCTGCAGGCCGTGCATTACCTGATGGACATGCAGATGGCTTTCCCCGGCCAGGAGGCGCCGTACTACCCGCTGCAGCCGGTGCAGGAGGACCGCATGCAGGCGCTGCAGCGCGCGCATCCGGCGCGGGTGTTCGGCTTCAGCGCCTTCGATCCACGGCGCGCCGACTGGCATGCGCGCGCCCTGCATGCCCTGGGCAAGGGGTTTGCCGGCTTCAAGTTCTATCCGGCCATGGGCTACAAGCCGGTGGGCAACGAGCCTGCCATCCAGGCCCGCATCGACGATTTCCTGGATTTCTGCGTCGCACGCGGCCTGCCGGTGTTCGCACATTGCACTCCCGTGGGGTTCCAGACGCGGTTGCGGCTCGGGGGCTACGCCCACCCGCGCCACTGGCGCGAGGTGCTGGAGCAGCCGCGCTGGCGGGGGCTGCGCCTGTGCCTGGGCCATGCGGGCGGCGGACGGCTGGACAATGGCGCGCTGCATTCCCCCGGCTGGCTGGCGCGCTCGGAAGAGGAATGGCGGCACGAGGACAATTTCGCGCGCATCGTCGGCGAGCTGTGCACGGCCCATCCGAATGTCTACTGCGAGGTGGCCTACCTGGCCCAGCTGATGCAGGGCGATGGCTTCGCCCCGTTCGAGGCCAACCTGCGGCGGGCGCGTCAGGACGCGGCCTCGGCCGGCCGGCCCTACGAACTGCTCGAGAAGATGGCCTATGGCTCGGACTGGCACATGCCCGATGTGATCACGCGCACGCGCCGCTATCTGGACCTGTTCCTGGAATGGATGAACCAGCCCGAATATGCGCCATACCGCGAGGCCTTCTTCTGGAAGAACGCCTACAGGTACCTGCGTCTGCCGCTGTGAAGTAGCGGCAGCTTCGGCTCAATACGGCTCTGCCCGGACCTTCATCTCGCTGTAGGGAACGATGCGCGAACCCTTGACCACCCGATAGCCCCACCAGATCAGCAGGAACAGCGGCAGCCCGATATAGGTCGCCACCACGCCGCCCCAGTCGATGCGGTCCTGCACGAAAGCCTGGTAGTTCTGGCCCAGCGTGATGATCAGGCACAGCACGAAGGCGAAGATCGGCCCGAAGGGAAAGCCGGCCGCGCGGTAGGGCAGGGCCGCGAGATCCAGGCCCTGCGCTTCGTAGCCCTTGCGGAAGCGGTAGTGGCTGATGGCGATGCCGAGCCAGGCGATGAAGCCGGTCATCCCCGACAGGTTCAGCAGCCAGATGTAGACCGCCTGAGGGCTGAAGATGTTGGTGAGGAAGCACAGCGCGGCAATCGCCGTCGTCGCCAGCAGCGCCATCATGGGCACACCGCGGCGGTTGACGCGCGCGAAGATGCGCGGCGCCATGCGCTGGCAGGCCAGCGTGTAGAGCATGCGCGTCGAGGCATACATGCCCGAGTTGCCGGCCGACAGCACCGAGGTCAAGACCACGGCATTCATGATCGCCGCCGCCGACAGCAGTCCGGCGCGCTCGAACACCAGCGTGAAGGGGCTGACGCTGATGTCGCTGACGTCGTTGCGCAGCAGCTGCGGGTCGTTGTAGGGCAGCAGCAGGCTGATGATCAGGATCGCGAACACATAGAACAGCAGGATGCGCCAGAACACCTTGCGCACCGCGCGCGGCACATTGCGCGCCGGGTCCTCGGATTCGCCGGCGGCAATGCCGATCAGCTCGGTGCCCTGAAAGGAGAAGCCGACGATCATCGCCACACCGATCAGCGCCGCGAAGCCGCCGGCAAAGGGCGCCTCGCCCACGCTCCAGTTCGCGAGGTTGCCCCACAGGCCCTCGGGCGCGCCGCCCTGCAGGATGCCCAGCACCATCAGCAGGCCCAGCGCGATGAACACGATCACCGTGACCACCTTGATAGCGGCGAACCAGTATTCGGCCTCGCCAAAGCCCTTCACCGAGATCGCGTTCAGGCCGAACATCAGCGCCAGGAACAGCGCGCTCCAGACCATGCCGTTGACATCCGGGATCCAGTAGGCCATGACCAGCTGCGCCGCCACCAGGTCGACGGCAATGGTCACCGCCCAGTTGTACCAGTAGTTCCAGCCCAGCGCGAAGCCGAAGCCCTCATCGACATAGCGCGCGCCGTAGGTGGCAAACGAGCCCGAGACCGGCAGGTGCGCGGCCATCTCGCCCAGGCTGGTCATGAGGAAATAGACCATCAGTCCGACCACCATATAGGCCAGCAGCGCGCCGCCCGGTCCGGCTTGGGAGATGGTCGCGCCCGAGGCGACGAACAGGCCGGTGCCGATCGAGCCGCCGATGGCGATCATCGACAGATGCCGCGCCTTGAGGCTGCGGCGCAGGCCGGACTGCGCCGGGCTGCTGGTGGGGGAGGCGTTGTCGCTCATCGGTTGGATTCCTTGGTCCACTGCGCGCGGCCAGCGGCCGGCAACGCAAAAGGCCGCTGATTGCGCGGCCTCGAAAAAGCGGCATTGTGCGCGATTTGCCGGGGTGGTGCTTGAATTCTGCAAATCCCTGATGGGTCGAGAGGAACGGGGGACATTCATGTCTGGAGGACAGGCCGTCCATGGTTCGACAGGCTCACCACGAACGGTTGAAACAGGCCCACCACAGACGGTTCATATCCGTTCGTCCTGAGCCTGCCTAGGGGCGGCCCCGTCGAAGGATGACGGGCCGGCGCTCAAGTCTCGAAGACAGGCCGTCCATGGTTCGACAGGCTCACCACGAACGGTGAAAGACAGGCTCACCACGAACGGTGAAAGACAGGCGCACCACGAACGGTGAAGGACAGACTCACCCCAGCAGCAGCGCATCGTCCGCCAGCCTCTCCCCCCGCACCCTCTCGAACATCCTGAGAAGATCCGGGACATCCATCCGCCGGCGTTCCTCCCCGCTCACATCCAGCACCACCTGCCCCTGGTGCAGCATGACGGTGCGGTCGCCGACGTCCAGTGCCTGGCGCATGCTGTGCGTGACCATCATGGTCGTCAGCCGGGCCTCGGTGACGATGCGCGCGGTGAGCTGCAGCACGAAGTCCGCGGTGCGCGGATCGAGCGCGGCGGTGTGCTCGTCGAGCAGCAGGATGCGCGAGGGCTGCAGCGCCGCCATCAGCAGGCTCACGGCCTGGCGCTGGCCGCCGGAGAGCAGGCCGATGCGGTCGGACAGGCGCTGCTCCAGCCCCAGCCCCAGTGTGGCCAGGCGCTCGCGGAACACCTCTCGCATGGGTTTGCGCAGCGCCAACGAAAGCCGCCGGGAAGTGCCGCGGCGCTGGGCCAGCGCCATGTTTTCCTCGATGCTCAGGTCCTCGCAGGTGCCGGCCATCGGGTCCTGGAACACACGCGCCACGCGCTCGGCGCGGGCCCAGACGGGCAGGGCCGTGACGTCCCGCCCATCGAGGACGATGCTGCCGCGGTCCACGATCTGGTCGCCCGACACGGCGTTGAGGAAGGTGGACTTGCCCGCGCCGTTGGAGCCGATCACGGTGACGAATTGGCCGGCGGGAATCTCCAGCGACAGGCCACGCAGCGCGCGGGTCTCGACCGGCGTGCCGGGGTTGAAGGTCAGGAAGAGGTCTTTTGCACTCAGCATGGCAAACTCCTGCGCTCAGCGCGGCTTGCGCCTGGCCAGCTTGTTCTTGAGCTGCGGGAGGACCAGCGCCACCGCCACCAGCACGGCCGTGACCAGGTTCAGATCCTGCGCCTTGAGGCCGATGAACTCGCTGTTGAGCGCGGCGGCAATGAAGAAGCGGTAGACGACGGCGCCCAGCACCACCGCCAGCGTCGCGTGGACGATGCGCCGCGAGGGCAGCAGGCTCTCGCCGACGATCACCGCCGCCAGGCCGATGACGATGGTGCCGATGCCCATGGAGATGTCCGCACCGCCCTGGGTCTGCACGAACAGCGCGCCGCCCAGCCCGACCAGGCCGTTCGAGACCGCCATGCCCAGCAGGACCATGGCGCCGGTGTTCACGCCCTGCGCGCGCGCCATGCGCGCGTTCGAGCCGGTGGCGCGGATCGCCAGGCCCCGCTCGGTCGAGAAGAACCAGTCCATGGCCAGCTTGGCCAGCAGCACTATTGCCGCCAGGATCAGCGGGCGCGCCACGTAGTCGGGCATGCCTTCGGGCTGCAGCAGCGTGAACAGCGTCGCGTCGTTGATCAGCGGCACGTTGGGGCCGCCCATGATGCGCAGGTTGACCGAGTACAGCGCGATCATCACCAGGATCGAGGCCAGCAGGTCCATGATCCGGAGCTTCACATTGAGCCAGCCGGTGAGCACGCCCGCGGCCGCGCCGGCGGCCGTGGCGGCCAGAGTCGCCAGCCAAGGGTTGGTGCCGCTGGAGATCAGCACCGCGCAGACCGCGCCGCCCAGCGGGAAGCTGCCGTCCACCGTGAGGTCGGGAAAGCGCAGCAGCCTGAAGGAGATGAACACGCCCAGCGCCACCAGGCTGAAGATCAGGCCGATCTCGATGGCGCCCAGCAAGGAAAACAATGACATGGAAAATGCGGCGTTGAAAATGCAATGGCAGGTCCGTGCATCCTACGGTACCTGCCATGGGAGGACCAGCGCCGGGCATGGGCCCGGCACGGGAATCATTCGACGATCTGCGCCGCCGCTTTCAGCAATGCGTCGGGCAGCTTCACGCCCTGGCGCTGCGCCGCGCCCGGGTTCACGAACAGCTCGAGCTTCGTGCTGACCTCGGGCTTGATATTGCCGGGCTTCTCGCCATTGAGGATGCGCGCCACCATGCGGCCGGTCTGCTCGCCCAGGTCGCGGTAGTTGATGCCGTAGGCCGCCACGGCGCCGCGCTTGACGGAGTCGGTGTCCGCGGCGACCATCGGGATCTTCGCGTCCTGGCCGACCTTGACCAGCGCCTCATAGGCCGACACCACGTTGTTGTCGGTGTTGGTGTAGATGACATCGACCTTGCCGACCAGGCTGCGCGCGGCGCTGCCCACGTCCACCGAGCGCGGCGCCGCGGCTTCGACCAGCGTCAGGCCCAGCGTCGGCAGGAGCTTCTGCAGCTGCTTGACCACCACCATGGAATTGGCCTCGCCCGGGTTGTAGACGATGCCCACGCGCTTGGCATTGGGCACCACCTGCCTCAGCAGCTGCATCTGCTTGTCGAGCGCCAGCAGGTCCGACACGCCCGTCACATTGCCCTTGCCCGGCTCCCAGCTCGCCAGCAGCTTGGCGGCGACCGGATCGGTCACGGCCGAGAACACCACCGGCACCGCCTTGGTGGCGGCCACCACTGCCTGCGCCGAGGGCGTGGCGATGGCGACGATGGCATCGGGCTGGTCGCCGATGAACTTGCGCGCGATCTGCGCGGCGGTGCCGGTGTTGCCCTGCGCGCTCTGGTATTGCCACTTGAGGTTCTTGCCGGCCTCGAAACCCGCGTCCTTGAGCGCGGCCTGCACGCCGTCGCGCACCGCGTCGAGCGCCGGGTGCTCGACGATGGCCGTCACGGCCACGGATTTCTGCTGTGCCAGCGCCGGGCTCACTGCTGCCAGCGCCAGCACCAATGCGCCCAGGGGCGCGATCGACAGGTGTTTCATGCGGATCTCCACGCAAAGAAGAGGCCATTGGCGGCTGCACGCCGCCAGGGGACAAGTCGTCTCGAGTCTAATGCAGGCGCAGCCGCGCGCGCGCCGCAGGCTTCCCGCAGGGAGCATGTCGAGCGCGCCGCTGGCATGGGCAGCCGCATGCGGCCGCCGCAGGCCTCACATGCCCGAATAGTTCGGGCCGCCGCCGCCTTCGGGCGTGACCCAGACGATGTTCTGCGTCGGGTCCTTGATGTCGCAGGTCTTGCAGTGCACGCAGTTCTGCGCGTTGATCTGCAGTCGCTGCGCGGCGCCGCCAGCGGCCTCGTCGGGCACGAACTCGTACACGCCGGCCGGGCAGTAGCGGCTCTCGGGCCCGGCATAGCGCGCCAGGTTGATGTCCACCGGAACGCTGGGGTCCTTGAGCGTCAGGTGCGCCGGCTGGTCTTCCGCGTGGTTGGTGTTGCTGATGAACACGCTCGACAGCTTGTCGAAGGTCAGCTTGCCGTCGGGCTTGGGGTAGACGATGGGCTTGCACTCGGCCGCGGGCTTGAGGTAGGCGTGGTCGGGCTTGTCGCGGTGCAGCGTCCAGGGGATGTTGCCGCGCAGCACGAACTGCTCGATGCCGTTCATCAGCGTGGCCGTGGTCAGGCCCTTCTTGAACCAGGACTTGAAGTTGCGGCTCTTCTTGAGCTCCGCGTGAAGCCAGCTGTTCTCGAAGGCCGTGACATAGGCACTCAGCTCGTCGCCCTGGCGGCCGGCCTGGATGGCGTCGAAGGCGGCTTCGGCCGCCAGCATGCCGGTCTTGATCGCGGCGTGGCTGCCCTTGATGCGGCTGACGTTGAGGAAACCGGCCTCGCAGCCGACCAGCGCGCCGCCGGGGAACACGAACTTGGGCAGCGACATCAGGCCGCCCGCGGTGATCGCGCGCGCGCCGTAGCCGATGCGCTTGGCCGGCTTGATGCCCTTGGTTTCGTCGCCTTCGAGGTAGTAGCGGATGTTGGGGTGGGTCTTCCAGCGCTGCATCTCCTCGAACGGGCTCAGGTAGGGGTTCGAGTAGTCGAGGCCGGTGATGAAGCCCAGCGTGACCTTGTTGTCCTCCATGTGGTAGAGGAAGGCGCCGCCATAGGTGTCGGACTTCATCGGCCAGCCGGCGGTGTGCAGCACGAAGCCGGGCTGGTGGCGGGCCGGGTCGATTTCCCAGAGTTCCTTGACGCCCAGGCCGTAGGTCTGCGGGTCGCGCCCCGCGTCGAGCTGGTAGCGCGCGATCAGCTGGCGGCCCAGGTGGCCACGCGCGCCTTCGGCAAAGATCGTGTACTTGCCATGCAGCTCCATGCCCAGCTGGAACTCGCCCGTGGGCTCGCCGTCCTTGCCGATGCCCATGTTGCCGGTGGCCACGCCCTTGACCGAGCCGTCTTCGTTGTAGAGCACTTCCGCCGCGGGGAAGCCCGGGAAGATCTCGACGCCCAGGCCCTCGGCCTGCTCGGCCAGCCAGCGCACGACATTGCCCAGACTGACGATGTAGTTGCCGTGGTTCTGGAAGCACGGCGGCAGCAGGAAGTTGGGCGTGCGCAGCGAGCCTTTCTCGCCCAGAAAGACCATCGCGTCGTCGGTGACGGGCTGGTTCAGCGGCGCGCCGAGTTCCTTCCAGTTGGGAATCAGCTCGGTCAGGGCCTTCGGGTCCATGATGGCGCCGGACAGGATATGGGCACCCGGCTCGGAACCCTTTTCCAGCACCACCACCGACAGTTCCTTGCCTTGCTCCGCGGCCAGCTGCTTGAGGCGAATCGCGGTGGAGAGGCCGCCGGGGCCGCCCCCGACCACCACCACGTCGTATTCCATTGCCTCGCGGGGGCCGTACTGGGCCAGGATTTCATCGTTTGTCATCGGGTGTCTCTTTTGCTGCAGATGTATGGGCGTCATGGCGCACCCCCCCTGGGCGCTCACCAGTAGCCGATCATTTTATGCGCAGCGCGATGGCGCGCAGGAATTTTTGTGCGCTGCAGCAACCGCTGCGCGGCTCAGGCGCTGGCCTTGGGAACCCGCCCGAGCAGGAAGAATTCCGGATTGGGCTGCATGCCCGCGAAGCTCGCCATGCGGTTCGACAAGCCGAAAAAGGCGGTGATGGCGGCGATGTCCCAGATGTCCTCGTCGTCGAAGCCATGCAGGTGCAGCGCGGTGAAGTCGGCGTCTTCGATCTCGTGGCTGCGCGCGCCGACCTTCATCGCGAAGTCCAGCATGGCGCGCTCGCGCGGCGAGATGTCGGCCTTGCGGTAGTTGACCGCCACCTGGTCCGCCAGCAGCGGCTTCTTCTCGTAGATGCGCAGGAGCGCGCCATGGGCCACGACGCAGTACAAACACTGGTTGGCGGCGCTGGTGGCGGTGACGATCATCTCGCGCTCGCCCTTGGTGAGCGAGCCTTCCTCCTTGAGCATCAGCGCGTCGTGGTAGGCAAAGAAGGCGCGCCACTCGGCCGGGCGGCGCGCGAAGGCGAGAAAAACATGGGGAATGAAGCCGGCCTTTTCCTGGACCTCGAGGATGCGTGCGCGGATATCCTCGGGCAGATCGGTGACGGCGGGGAAGGGGTAGCGGGCAGGCATGGGCGGGTTCTCCTTGTGATGACCCAGCATAGTGCGCCGACCGCCGGCGCGCCATGTGCACAACCCTGCCCGCTGCCTTCAGCGGCCTGCCTTGAGCGCCTCGATGGCCCGTGCGACGCCTGCGCCATAGGCGGGATCGGCCTGGGTGCAGTGGTGGATGTGCTTTTGCACGATGTGCTCCGATACACCCGCGATATTGCGCGCGGTGTTGTCGAACAGGCGCTGCTGTGCGTCGGGCGTCAGCAGGCGGAACAGGTCGCCGGGCTGGGTGAAGTAGTCGCTGTCTTCGGCGCGGTAGTTCCACCGGTCGGCCGCGCCATGCAGCGCCAGCGGCGGCTCCTGGAACGCCGGCTGCTGCTGCCACTCGCCGCGCGTGTTGGGCTCGTAGGCGATGGTGGCGCCGAAGTTGCCATCGACGCGCATGGCGCCGTCGCGGTGGTAGGAATGCACCGGGCAGCGCGGCGCGTTGACCGGAATGCTGTGGTGGTTCACGCCCAGGCGGTAGCGCGCGGCATCGCCGTAGGCAAACAGGCGCGACTGCAGCATGCGGTCGGGCGAGACGCCGATGCCGGGCACCAGATTGGCCGGGGTGAAGGAAGCCTGCTCGACATCCGCATAGTAGTTGCGCGGGTTGCGGTTGAGCTCGACGATGCCGACCTCGATCAGCGGGTAGTCCTTCTTGCTCCAGACCTTGGTCAGG
Source organism: Comamonas endophytica (assembly GCF_023634805.2). NCBI lineage: Bacteria > Pseudomonadati > Pseudomonadota > Betaproteobacteria > Burkholderiales > Comamonadaceae > Comamonas > Comamonas endophytica. Next base: position 156,963 of record NZ_CP106881.1, on the reverse strand, counting down.
TCGAAGGGGTGGAAGCGGTAGGTGTCGGCTTCGGCCTCGGGCATGACCTGCACGCACAGCTTCCACTTGGGGAAGTCGCCGCGCTCGATCGCGCCGAGCAAGTCGCGCTGCGAGCTCTCGCGGTCGGTGGCCACCACGGCTGCGGCCTCGGCATCGGTCAGGTTCTCGATGCCCTGCTGGCTGACGAAGTGGAACTTCACATAGAAGCGTTCGTTCTGCGCGTTGTAGAAGCTGTAGGTGTGCGAGCCGAAGCCATGCATGTGGCGGTAATCCTTCGGGATGCCGCGGTCGCTCATGACGATGGTTATCTGGTGCAGGGCTTCGGGCAGGCCGGTCCAGAAGTCCCAGTTGTTCTCGGCCGAGCGCATGTTGGTGTAGGGGTCGCGCTTGACGGCCTTGTTCAGGTCGGGGAACTTGAGCGGGTCGCGGAAGAAGAACACCGGCGTGTTGTTGCCGACCACGTCCCAGTTGCCTTCCTCGGTGTAGAACTTCATGGCGAAGCCGCGGATGTCGCGCTCGGCATCGGCCGCGCCGCGCTCGCCGGCCACGGTGGAGAAGCGCGCGAACATCTCGGTGGTCTTGCCGATCTCCGAGAAGATCTTCGCGCGGGTGAAGCGCGTGATGTCGCCGGTCACGGTGAAGGTGCCGAAGGCGCCGGAGCCCTTGGCGTGCATGCGGCGCTCGGGAATCACTTCGCGGTTGAAATGCGCGAGCTTCTCCAGGTGCCAGATGTCCTGCAGCAGCATCGGGCCGCGCGGGCCGGCGGTCATGGAATCCTGGTTGTTGGCAACGGGGGCGCCGGCGACGGTGGTGAGCATGCTCATGCGAAACCTTTCAATACGAAATTTGCTATCGGATGTGGTCAATTATTAGCGATTGCCTATGTTTTTTGACGCATCTGCCGATTGCATGTTTGCAAGAGCGCAATAGGAAATTTTTCGCGCGGCTTGTGCCGCCTGCCTAGTTCAGCGTCAGCTTGCGCACCAGGTCCGCAGCCGTGGTGGCGCCGTATTTGCGCATCAGGCGCGCGCGGTAGATCTCCACCGTGCGGTGGCTGATGCCCAGCGCCTTGCCCATTTCCTTGGAGGTCATGCCCTCCAGCAGACGGGCAGCGACCTCACGCTCGCGCCCGGTGAGCCCGGCCTTGACGGGCCGCTGCGCGCTCAGGTCCTCGAAGCTCCAGACCCCGGCCGCGTGCGGGCTGCCGCGCTCGAGCGTGCGGCCCGAGACCTGGCACCAGAACGCCTCGCCGCTGGCGCGCTGCATGATGCGGCTGTCGGAATACATGCCGGTGGCGCTGAGGATCGGCGCCATGCGCTGCCCCAGGCGCTCGTATTCCTCGGCCGATGGATAGAGAATCTGGAAGGACTGGCCGACCAGCAGCTCGCGCGAGGCACCGAACATGGTGCACAGCTGCTGGTTGCAATCGGTCATGATGCGGTTGCGCGAGATGGCCAGGCCGACGGGAGCCATCTCGAACGCGAGCCGGTAGTCATGGGTCATAAGTGCAAGTCTTTACGGAAAACTACGTACCTGGTTACGTAGTATCTTAGCGGTCAACCCTTCTCAGGAGACAAGAGTGAAAAAGCTTTATCCCTCGGCGGCCGAGGCGCTTGCCGGCGTGGTGGCGGATGGCCAGACGCTGGCCGTTGGCGGCTTCGGCCTGTGCGGCATTCCGGAGGCGCTGATCGATGCGCTGCAGGCCAGCGGCGTGCAGGACCTGACGGTGATCTCCAACAACGCGGGCGTCGATGGCTTCGGCCTGGGCAAGCTGCTGGAGACGCGCCAGATCAAGAAGATGATTTCCTCCTACGTGGGCGAGAACAAGGAATTCGAGCGCCAGTACCTGGCGGGCGAGCTCGAGCTCGAATTCACGCCCCAGGGCACGCTGGCAGAGAAGCTGCGCGCGGGTGGCGCGGGCATTCCGGCCTTCTTCACCAAGACCGGCGTGGGCACGCTGGTGGCCGAGGGCAAGGAGCTGCGCGAGTTCGACGGCGAGACCTATGTCATGGAGCGCTCGCTGGTGCCCGACGTTTCGCTGGTCAAGGCGCACCGCGCGGACAAGAGCGGCAACCTGCAGTTCCGCCTCACGGCGCGCAACTTCAACCCGGCTGCGGCCACGGCCGGCAAGATCTGCATCGTCGAGGTCGAGGAGGTGGTCGAGGTCGGCGCCATTGCACCGGACGATATCCACCTGCCCGGCATCTACGTGCACCGCATCGTGCACAACCCGAACCCCGAAAAGCGCATCGAGAAGCGCACCGTCACTGCAAAGCAAGGAGCCTGAGCATGGCATGGACCCAAGACCAGATGGCTGCGCGCGCGGCGCAGGAACTCGAAGACGGCTTCTACGTGAACCTGGGCATCGGCATTCCGACCCTGGTGGCGAACCACACGGGCAGCAAGGAAGTGTGGCTGCAGTCGGAAAACGGCATGCTGGGCATCGGCGCCTTCCCCACCGAGGACCAGGTCGACGCCGACCTGATCAACGCCGGGAAGCAGACCGTGACCACCATTGCCGGCTCGGCGATCTTCGGCAGCGACCAGTCGTTCGCCATGATCCGCGGCGGCAAGATCAACCTGTCGATCCTGGGCGCGATGCAGGTCAGCGAGAAGGGCGACCTAGCCAACTGGATGATCCCCGGCAAGATGGTCAAGGGCATGGGCGGGGCCATGGACCTGGTGGCCGGCGTCAAGCGCGTGATCGTGCTGATGGAGCATGTGGCGAAGAAGAAGGACGGCACCACCGACCTGAAGATCCTGCCGCAATGCACGCTGCCGCTCACGGGCGTGGGCGTGGTGGACCGCATCATCACCGACCTGGGCGTGTTCGACGTGACGCCCGAGGGCCTCAAGGTGGTCGAGCTGGCGCCGGGCGTGGAATTCGCGCAGGTGCAGGAGCAGACCGGCGTGACGCTGCTGCGCTGAAGCGCCAAAGCAGCTGCGATACGGCCCCCAGGGGCCGTTTTTTTGTTGGCTTTCGACCGCCGGCCTTGCCAACATGTAGGAACATTTCCTACGAAGCCGTATATTCGGGGCCTGTCCCAATTCACTGCAACGAATGTCAACAACTGCTTCTCCAGACCTGGATGTCGTGCCGGACGATCTGCGCGACAGCGCGCATTTCCTGCGGGCGGTCACCGAGCTGGCTGAAAAAGACAATGTCATCACGCACAGCCCGATCTACACCGATCGCGGCATCAAGCTGGTGGAAAGCGGTGCGCGCATCGACAGCCGGCTCTACGACCGCCTGGTGCAGGCACCGCTGCGCGAGTCCATCGACCATAACCTGATGGTCGACAACATGGTCTGCATCCAGTCCATCGAGGCTGAGGTCATGGTGCAGTGCGAGACCATGCCGCTGGTGCGCCGCCTGGGCGAGAAGCTCGGCGGCGTGGAACGGCTGCTGGCGCCGCTGCGCTTCATTCCGCTGCCGATGCCGATCGCCTTCAAGCTGACGCTGATGCGCGAGCAGCGACCCGAGCTCTACAGCCACAGCCTGCAGATGATGCTGGTGGCGTTGTACCTGGCGCTCGAGGCCGGCTGGAGCGAGCGCGATTGCGTGCCGCTGGCCGCCGCGGGCCTGCTGCACGACATCGGCATGCTCTACATGCCGCCGGCCTGGACCGACCCGGCGCACAAGCTCAGCCCCGAGGAGCGCAAGCAGCTGGTGGCGCATTCGGTCACGGCCATGTGGGTGCTGCGCGAGCAGCAGGTCTACACGCCCGCGGTGCAGCTGGCGGTGCTGGAGCACCACGAATGCATGGACGGCAGCGGCTACCCGCGCGGGCTGCAGCGCGAGCAGATCTCCCCCATGGGGCAGATGCTCATCCTGGCCGAGGTGGTGTCGGCTTTCCACGAGAAATATGCCGACATGCCCGGCCCGCGCCTGTCGCTGATGCTGCGCATGAACCACCGGCGCTATCCACCGGACCTGGTCGAGAAGATCCTGCCGCTGCTGGCCGTGGAGGTGGACACCGGGCTCGAGATGGAGCCGCTCATGGCCGAGGTCGAGGCCATGGCGGCCTTGCTCGGGCGCCACTTTGCCCATTGGGCGCAACTGCGCGCGCCGCTGGCGCCTCCGGCCCTGGCGCCTGCGGCCGCCAAGCCGCCGCGGCCGCTGGACCGCGCCGTGGTCTGGCTCGACGGACGCCTCAAGGCGCTGGAGCAGGAGCTGGCGCAGGCCGGCTCGCATCCCAAGCAATTGCGCGACCTGCTGGGCTATCTCAGGGACGACCTGCAGGGCATGGCCGAACTGGCGCTGCTGCACCGCGAGGCGGTGTGGCAGCTCGAGACCATCGCCAACGGCTGCCTGCGCCGCTGGCCGCAGCTGCTCGAGCGTGCCACGCCCACCGACGAGGCGCTGGCCGACTGGTGCCAGGCCGTGAGCGCAGCCGGCGCGCCCCGGGAACCCGAAACGCGCTGATCGCTCACCGAGCGCTCATTGAGCGCGCGCCGGCTTGTTGGCGCCCTTGGGGCCTGCCTGAACCGCGGCGCGGCCCGCCGCCAGCAGCCGGCCGCAGTTGGCATCGTCCTCAGCTGCCGGCACGGTGATCGGCACCAGCGCCAGGGCCACCGGCGCGACGGCGGCAGCGACCACCGCGGCGCCTGCGCGCAGCGCCAGCGGGGCGATTTCCGGGCGAACCTTGGGGCTCGAGAAGGGCCCCTGCACATTCAGCGGCGTGCGCAGGGAGAAGAACTTCCATTTGAGCGCTTCGGGCTTGATATTCAGGTCGAACAGCTCGCGTCCCATGTCGATGGTGCCGGTGACCTCGACATTGGCCTCCGGCGTGGCCAGCTTGGCGACGCGCGCCCGCGCCACGCCCTTGTTCACCGCGAAGTCGGCGACCGCGCACTGCAGCTGCACTTCGCGTTCGTCGCCAAACAGCTTGGCCACCACGATGGAGCCGACATTGAGCCCCGCGAGGTCGAGCAGCGTCGCGCTCAGCGTGCCGTTGCGCACATAGAGCTTGAATTCGCCGGTGCTGGTGCCCAGCAGCTTGGCCACCGAGTTGCCCTGCGCGCTCAGCGCTAGGGCGCCGTCGACCTGGCCCAGGCTCTTTTCCATCAGCTCGACCTTGGGAAACAGCGCCGACAGCTTCAGGCCGGCGACCGTGCCGCGGATCTCGCCCGCCAGCGGCTTCTTGTTGCTGTCGAGCATGACGCTGGTGTTGAACTTGCCGCGGGCGACATCGAAGCGCAGCGGGTCCAGGCGCAGCACGCCGTTCTTGAGCACGGCATGGGTGCTCAGCGCATCGATGGGTAGCTTGTCCGAACTGATGATTTTCTTGCCGTCGAATTTCAGATCGAGATCCATGGCGTTCCAGCGGCCGATGTCGAAGGTATCGTCCGGCAGGATCTTGCCGCCCGTGGCCTTGGCGCGCTCGGCCTTGGCCTCGGAGGTGCCGAGCACCGGCACCAGGTCGGCCAGGCGCAGCTGCTCCGAGCGCATGAAGCCTTCCAGGCGCGGGCGCGGCTTGGCCGAGGTGTAGGTCAGGCTGCCGGCGAGATCGCTGCGGCCGACCTTGCCGCGGAATTCCTCGTACTTCCACACCGCCTTCTGCGGCTCGAGGCTGCCCGTCAGGTGGCCGCGGGTCTCGAAGGCCGGGGTGTTGGGCAGCACCAGGCCGGTCAGCGGGTAGAGATCGGCCATGCTGTTGGCCTTGAGCGTGACGTCGAAATCCAGGCCTTCCAGCTTGACCGGATTGGCCAGGATGCCTTCGGCCGTCGCGGCCACGCTGCCGGCGCGCGCCGCGAACTGCAGCGGATAGTTGATTTCCCGCTCGCGCAGGCTCAGCACCGGTCCACCCTTGCCCTGGCCCGTGACGTCGGCCTTGCCATAGCTGCCGGTCAGCGCGAAGGCCAGGCCGTAGGGGCTGTCGGCGGGTGCGTTGTCGATGGTCGACAGGCGCGCGCGCATGGCGAGATCGATGGGGCCGTCCAGGTAGCCCAGCCAGCCTTGCTGGATGCGCAACTGGCCCACGTCGAAGCTCCAGGGGTTGTCGCTTTGCTCGCGGCGCTCGAATTGCCAGTTGACCTTGCCATCCTCGCGGCGCGCGAAGACGATGTCGGGTTCATCCAGTGCCAGCGCGTCGATCTGCACATGGCGCGTCAGCAGCGGCCACAGGCGCAGCGAGGCGCTGGCATGGGCAATGCTGGCCATCATCGCGGGGTCGCGTTCGCCCGCAGCGGTCTGACTTGCCGGCACGCCCTTGTCGGTGTTGGCAGCCGCTGGCTTGGCATCGGGCGGGGTGTCCGCCTTGGCCTCGGCCTGCGCCACCGCCGGCTTGGCATCCGGCTTGGGGTGGCGCTTGGGGTCGGCCTTGGCAGCATCCTTGGGGTCGGTGACATCGGTGGCCGCGTCGGGCACCGGCACCGTCAGTGCCTTGCGCGCGGGCAGGGCGGGCAGGCCGGCGGCGGCGCGCGCCGGCGCCTCGGGGGTGGCGAAGTCCACGGGGTTGCCCAGCGTCAGCTGCTCGGCATGCACGGTGACGCCCGGGATCCAGCGGCGCCAGCCGGTATCGAGCGGCTGCGGCCAGTGCCAGTCCGCCGACAGCGGCCCGGCAATGTGAAAGCTGCGGCCCGTGGCCTCGCTGACCTTCTGCTCGATCCAGGGCTTGGCCCGGTTCAGGTCGTAGTTGATGATGAACAGCACGATGGCGACCAGCAGGGCCAGCAGCACCGCCACGATGCCGGCGACCCAGCGCAGGACACGGTGGCGCGTGGGCTTCGGTTTGCCGGATTCGGGTTGGTCGGTAGGGGCGTCGGATGTGTCGTTCTGGTTCATGTAGGTTCTGGGTGCATCCTGGCGAAGCGCCGCCGGAAAAAGCCTGGCTGCTCGCTCCTTGCCGGCCACCTGCGGCCTGCAGATGCGATCAACCGCATGGCTGCATCCTAGCCTCGCATTCCGGCGCAACCAAGTGCCGGGCAGCGGCTTGCGCCCTTGGCTTACAAAACCTGCCCGCCTCGGGCTGGCCCGGGGCGGGTGGCGTGCCGGCCGCTAGAATCACGCCGCCATGCACAACACGCACGATCCCAAAGTCCTGCCCATGCGCGACGGGGTCAGCCCCAGCTGTGTCGTCCTGCCCACCCGGGGGCAGGGCAGCATGCTGGATTTCCTGACCGAGCGCCTGCCCGCCGTCACGCGCGCCCAATGGCTGGCGCGCATGGAGGCCGGGGAGGTGGTCGATGAGCATGGGCAGCGCGTCACGCCCGGGCGCGCCATGGCGGCGGGCCTGCGGCTCTATTACTACCGTGCGCTCGTGGACGAGGTGCCGCTGCCCTTCGAGGCCGAGGTGCTGTTTCGCGATGCGCATCTGCTGGTCGCCGACAAGCCGCACTTCCTGCCGGTGGTGCCGGCCGGGCGCTTCCTGCAAAACAGCCTGCTGGTGCGCCTCAAGCGCAAATACGACCTGCCCGAGCTTTCTCCCATCCACCGCATCGACCGCGAGACCGCGGGCCTGGTGCTGTTCTCGGTGCAGAGGCCGACACGGGGCTTGTACCAGGGGCTGTTTCGCGATCGCGCCGTGCAAAAGCGCTATGAGGCGGTCGCGCCATGGAATGCGGGCCTGCGCTTTCCACGCGAACATGCCAGCCGCATGGAGGAAAGCGGGCATTTCTTTCGCATGCACGAGGTCCCGGGCGAGCCCAACAGCTTCACGCACATGGATGTGCTCGAACACAACGCGCATTGGGCGCGTTATGCGCTGGCGCCCGTCAGCGGCCGGCGCCACCAGCTGCGGGTGCACATGGCGGCGCTTGGTCTGCCGCTGCGCGGCGACACGCTTTATCCCGAAGTGAATGATGCCCCCGAGGGCGATTATTCCAATCCGCTGCAGCTCCTGGCGCGCTCGGTGGCATTTGAGGACCCCCTGACCGGCAAGCCGCGTTGCTTTGAAAGCCGCCGGCATTTGCAGCCACTCCCGGCAGAGAAATGAATGGCGCCCGGGGGCGCGCCGGGTCCAGCGGCAATGCAGTGGCGCCTGTCAAGCAAATGGAAACGATTCTTTCGGATTTACATGAATATGACCGTTGGCGCGGTCGCTGGTTCGCTTGCGGCGGGTGCGGTGGGACTTCATTCGTGTAGGTCAATGCCGCAAAAAAATGCAGTCTCATAAATCCCATCAAGATTTAATCAGGTTTGATTGATTTTCTTGATGTGTCGTTACGCTTGGTAGCAAGAGGACGGATCCAATATTCCATTGGTAATGAAAAAAATTATTGCACCATTGACGGTTTGAGATGTTTTCTTACAAATACTTTCAATAGAGCGGAAACGTGCAAATCAAATAAGCTTGGCGGCATTGAGGTAATGGCTTCGAATCGTTCAATTCGGGAGACGGTATGAATTTCCTTGCTAAAACAGCGCCCATCGATCAATCCGTGGTTTCTGCTCCCAGCATAGAAGTTTCTACCGGGTTAACCCTGACAGAACCCAGTCGGGTATTCCTGAATGTCAGTACCGCCGATATTGGGAATTTCAGCCGCGTTGGCAACGACCTGGTATTTTCTTTCTGCGGCGACGCGGTCACCATTGCCGGCTTTTTCCTGCCGGAAGCCCCCAGCGAATTGTTTCTGCGCGGTGCCGATGGAGAGGCCGTTCTCGTCCTGCTGGAAAGCATCGGCGCCGATGGCGAGATCATCGCGCGTTTCCTGCCGCAGGCCGAGGCTGCGCCCTTCGAATCGCTGACATCTTCCGTGGCGTGCGTGATCGCTCCCGAGTCGGGCTCCAGTCTGGCGTCGATCGGCGCCGCGGCCGCGGCCGTGCTGGGCGGGGTGGCCGTGCTCGGCGCTGCGGCGAACAGCGGTGGCGGTGGCGGCATGGACCCGGGAACACCTGCGCCCGCGCCACGCGCACCCTCCTTTGTCGGCGCCACGCTGGGCGCCGATGGCCGCGTGCTGAGCCTGTCCTACGACACCGCGCTCGATGCCGCGAATCCTCCGCCGGCGGAAAGCTTTGCGGTGCTGGTCAACGGCGCCGCGGTGCCCGTGACCGCGGTCAGCGTGGTCGGGGGGCGGGTGGACCTCACGCTGGCCACGCCGGTGCCCGCGGGCGCCACGGTCAGCATCGGCTACAGCGATCCAACGCCAGGCAATGACGCCAGCGCCATCCAGGACGGCGCGGGCACCGATGCCGCGAGCCTGCCGCAGACCGGCGTGGCCAATGACGTGCCCGCCGCCACGCCGCCGCTGTTCCTGTCGGCGCAGACCAGTACCGATGGCGCCACGGTGGTGCTGGTCTACAACCAGCCGCTCGATGCTGCCAACCCGCCGTTGCCCGGCAGCTTCGTGCTCAACGTGAACGGCGTGGCGGTGGCCGTGGCTGGCGCCGCAGTGGCCGGCAACACGGTCGTTCTGACGCCGGCGACGCCCGTGCCGGCGGGCGCGGCCGTGACGGTGGCCTATGCCGATCCCACCCCGGGCAACGACGCCAGCGCGATCCAGGACGCGCAGGGCAACGACGCGGCGGCGCTGGCGCCCGTGGAGGTCGTCAATCTGGTGCCCGACGGCAGCGCGCCGGTGTTCGTGTCGGCCGTGACCAGTGCCGATGGCGCCTCGCTGGTGTTGACCTACAGCGAAGCGCTGGATGCGGCCAACCCGCCGGCCGCGGGCAGCTTCGTGGTGGCCGTGGACGGCGTGCCGGTGGTGGTGTCCGCCGTCTCCATCGTCGGCAGCAACGTGGTGCTGACGCTGGCCACGCCGGTGGGCCATGGCGCGGCGGTGACCGTGGCCTATGCGGACCCCACGGCCGGCAACGATGCCAGCGCGCTCCAGGACGCGGCCGGCAACGACGCCGCGAGCCTGGCGCCGACGGGCGTGACCAACGCCGTGCCCGACAGCACCGCGCCGGTGTTCGTCGCCGCCGCGACCAGCACGGACGGAGCCACGCTGGTGCTGACCTATGACGAAGCGCTCGATCCGGCCCGTCCGCCGGCTGCGGACGGCTTCCTCGTCAACGTCAATGGCACGCCGGTGGCGGTGACCGCAGTGGCGGTGCTCGGCAGCAGCGTGGTGCTGACGCTGGCCAGCGCCGTGCCGCATGGCGTGGCCGTGGCCGTGGCCTACACCGATCTCGGCGCGGGCGACGATGCCGCGGCGATCCAGGACCTCGCCGGCAACGACGCCGCCAGCCTGCCGCTGACCAACGCCAGCAATCTCGTGCCTGACGGCACGCCGCCGGCCTTCGTCTCGGCCGCGACCAGCAGCGACGGCAGCGCGCTGGTGCTGAGCTATGACGAGGCGCTCGACGCGGGCAATCCGCCCGGCGCCGCGAGTTTCGTGGTCCAGGTGGACGGCAGCCCGGTGGCCGTGACCGGGGTGCTGGTTTCGGGCAGCACGGTGCGCCTGAGCCTGGGCTCCCCGGTACCCCATGGCGCGGCCGTCACGGTGGCCTATGGCGACCCCACGCCGGGCAATGACGGCAATGCGCTGCAGGATGCGGCGGGCAACGACGCCGCCAGCCTGCCCGTCACCAGCGTCAACAATCTGGTGCCCGATGGCGCCACGCCGACCTTTGTCTCCGCTGCCACCAGCGCCGATGGCGCCACGCTGGTGCTGGGCTATGACGAGGCGCTGGACGCGGCCAATCCGCCCGCGCCCGGCAGCTTCGTGGTCAACGTCGATGGCGTGGCGGTGGCCGTGACCGGCGTGGGCATCGCCGGCAGCACGGTGGTGCTGACCCTGGCGTCACCGGTGGCGCACGGCGCCGTGGTGACGGTGGCCTATGCCGATCCCACACCGGGCAACGATGCAGCCGCGATCCAGGATGCGGCCGGCAACGATGCCGCCAGCCTGGCCGCCGTCAGCGTCGCCAACCTCGTGCCCGACACCACGCCGCCGGCGTTCGTTTCCGCGGTGACCGGCGCGCAGGGCGCCACGCTGGTGCTGACCTATGACGAGGCGCTGGACGCCGCCAATCCGCCGGCCGCCGACAGCTTCGTGGTCAACGTCGACGGCGCACCCGTCGCGATCACGGGCCTGAGCATCTCCGGCAATGCCGTGGTGCTGGCGCTGGCTGCGCCAGTGCCCCAGGGCGCGGCCGTGACGGTGGCCTATGGTGATCCGACCGCGGGCAACGATGGCGCCGCGCTGCAGGATCTCGCGGGCAACGACGCCGCCAGCCTGGCGCCCACGGGCGTAACCAATACCGTGCCCGACAGCACGCCCCCGGTGTTCGTCTCGGCCGCCACCAGCAGCGATGGCGGGGCGGTGGTGCTGAGCTATGGCGAGGCGCTGGATGGCGCCAATCCGCCGCCGGCCGCAGGGTTTGCGGTCACGGTCGACGGCGCTGCCGTGGCGGTCACGGGCGTGGCCGTCAGCGGCGCCAGCGTGGTGCTGACGCTGGCCACCGCCGTGCCCAGCGGCGCGGCAGTGACCGTGGCCTATGCCGATCCCACGGCCGGCAACGACGCCAATGCCATCCAGGACGCGGCCGGCAACGACGCCGCCAGCCTCCCGCCCACCAATGTCAGCAACCTGGTGCCCGACACCACGCCGCCGGCCTTCGTCTCCGCCGCCACCAGCGCCGATGGCGCCAGCGTGGTGCTGCGCTACGACGGCGCGCTGGACGCGGGCAATCCGCCCGCCGCCGGGAGCTTCACGGTCAATGTGAACGGCGCTGCGGCCACGGTGGCCTCGGTGGTGGTCGAAGGCAGCGCCGTGGTGCTGACGCTGGCCACGCCCGTGCCGAATGGCGCCGCTGTCACGGTGGCCTATGCCGATCCCAGCGCGGGCAACGACGCGGCCGCGATCCAGGACGGCGCCGGCAACGACGCGCCCAGCCTGCCGCCGACCAGCGTCGACAACCTGGTGCCCGACACCGCGGCGCCGGCCTTCGTGTCGGCCGCGACCAGCGCCAGCGGCGCGGCGCTGGTGCTGACCTACAGCGAGCCGCTGGATGCGGCCAGCGCGCCGACGGCCGGCAGCTTCGCCGTCACCGTCGGCGGCGCGCCGGTGGCAGTGACGGCGGTGACTATCGACGGCGCCAGCGTGGTGCTGACGCTGGCCGCCGCGGTGCCCAGCGGCGCGGCGGTGACCGTGGCCTATGCCGATCCCACGGCTGGCGACGATGCGAACGCCATCCAGGATGCGGCCGGCAACGACGCCGCCAGCCTGGCTGCCACCGGCGTGAACAACACGGTGCCCGACACCCTCGCGCCGGCCTTCGTGTCGGCGGCGACCAGTGCCGATGGCGCGACGCTGGTGTTGACCTACGACGAAGCGCTGGATGCCGCCAACCCGCCCGCTGCGGGCGGGTTCCTGGTCCGCGTCGGCGGCGCGGCCGTGGTGGTGTCCGGTGTGGCCGTCGCCGGCAGCAGCGTGGTGCTGACGCTGGCAGCGCCGGTGCCCCATGGCGTGTCGGTGACGGTGGCATACGCCGATCCCAGCACGGGCAACGACGCGAGTGCCATCCAGGACGCGGCCGGCAACGACGCCGCCAGCCTGCCGCCCACCAACGTCAGCAACCTGGTGCCCGACGGCACCGCGCCGGCCTTCGTCGCGGCCCAGACGAGCGCCGATGGCGCGACGCTGGTGCTGACCTACGACGACGTTCTGGATGCCGCCAATCCCCCGGCTGCGGGCAGCTTTGCCGTCAATGTCAACGGCGCGCCCGTGGCCGTCGCGGGCGTGGCGGTCTCCGGCAGCACGGTGGTGCTGACCCTGGCCAGCCCGGTCACGGCAGGTGCCGTGGTGACCGTGGCGTACGACGACCCCGCGCCCGGCGACGATGCCAATGCCATCCAGGACGCCGCCGGCAACGATGCCGCCAGCCTGGGCGAGACCGCGGTCAACAATCTCGTGCCCGATGGCACCAGGCCGACCTTTGTGTCGGCCGCCACCAGCGCCGATGGCGCGACCCTGGTGCTGACCTACGACGAGGCGCTGGATGCCGCCAATCCGCCGGCCCCGGCCAGCTTCGCGGTCAGCGTCGGCGGCGCCGCGGTGGCGGTGACGGGCGTGGCGGTAGTCGGCAGCACGGTGGTGCTGACGCTGGCGGCTGCGGTGGTCAATGGCGCCGTGGTCACGGTGGCCTACGCCGATCCCACCGCCGGCAACGACGCCAGCGCCGTCCAGGATGCGGCCGGCAACGATGCGGCCAGCCTGCTGCCGGCCAGCGTCAGCAACCAGGTGCCCGATACCACGGCGCCGGCCTTCGTTTCGGCCCGGACCAGCGCCGATGGCGCGACCCTGGTGCTGACCTACGACGAGGCGCTGGACGCCGCCAATCCGCCGGCCGCGGCCAGCTTTGCGGTCAGCATCGGCGGCGCCTTGGTGGCGGTGACGGGCGTGGCCATAGCGGGCAGCACGGTGGTGCTGACGCTGGCCACACCGGTCGCCAACGGCGCCGCGGTCACCGTGGCCTATGCCGACCCGACCGCGGGCAACGACGGCAACGCCATCCAGGACGCGGCCGGCAACGACGCCGCCAGCCTGGCGCCCACCGGCGTGGACAACACCGTGCCCGACGGCAGCGCCCCGGCCTTCGTCTCGGCCGTGACCAGTGCCGACGGCAGCACGCTGCAGCTGCGCTACAGCGAAGCGCTGGATGCGGCCAATCCGCCGCCGGCCAGCGCATTCGTCGTCACCGTCGATGGCGTCCAGGTGGCGGTGACCGGCGTTGCCGTCGACGGCAGCGACGTGGTGCTGACGCTGCAGGCGCCGGTCGTGAACGGCGCGGCGGTAACCGTGGCGTATGGCGATCCCACACCCGGCAACGACGGCAATGCCATCCAGGACGCTGCGGGCAACGATGCGGCCAGCCTGCCGGCCACCAATGCGAGCAACATCGTCGCCGACGTCTCGCCCCCGGTGTTCGTCTCGGCCGCGACCAGCACCGACGGCCGCACGCTGGTGCTCGAATACGACGATCTGCTCGATGCGTCCAACCCGCCGGCCGCCGGCAGCTTTGCCGTCAACGTCAACGGCACGGCGGCCGTGGTGACCGGCGTGGCCGTGGCCGGCAGCGCCGTGGTGCTGACGCTGCAGGCGCCGGTGGCCCATGGCGCGGCGGTCACGGTGGCCTATGCCGACCCGTCCGCGGGCAACGACGGCAATGCCATCCAGGATGCGGCGGGCAACGATGCCGCCAGCCTGCCCGAGACCGGCGTCGACAACCGGGTGCCCGACAGCGGCGCGCCGGTCTTCGTGTCCGCCGTGACCAGCGAAGACGGCGCCGCGCTGGTGCTGACCTACAGCGAAGCGCTGGATGCGTCCAATCTGCCCGAAGCCGTCCGCTTCTCCGTCACCGTCGATGGGGTGGCCGTGCCTGTCGCTGCCGTGTCGGTCGATGGCCGCAGCGTGGTGCTGACGCTCGCCGCCGCCGTCGCCCACGGCGCCACGGTCACCGTGGCCTATGCCGATGCCACGCCGGGCAACGATCCCGACGCGGTCCAGGACGCCGCCGGCAACGATGCGGCCAGCCTGGCGCAGACCGGCGTCACCAACCTGGTGCCCGACACCACCGCGCCGGCCTTCGTCTCGGCCGCCACCAGTACCGACGGCAGCACGCTGGTGCTTGGCTACAGCGAAACGCTGGACCCCGCCAGCCCGCCCCCGGCAAGCGCCTTCGTCGTCACCGTCAACGGCGCGGCGGTGGCCGTGGCGGGCGTGTCGACCGTCGGCAGCACCGTGGTGCTGGCGCTGCAGACTCCGGTGGCGCACGGCGCGGCGGTGACCGTGTCCTATACCGACCTCACGCCAGGCAATGACGCGGCCGCGATCCAGGATGCGGCCGGCAACGACGCGGCCAGCCTGCCGACGACGAACGTCAGCAACCTCGTTCCCGACCTCGAGCCGCCGGTGTTCGTCTCGGCCGCCACCAACGCCGACGGCAGCGAGCTGACGCTGACCTATGACAAGGCGCTGGATGCGGTCAATCCCCCGGACGCCTCCCATTTCGTGGTCCGGGTCAACGGCGCGGCGGTGGGCTTTCGCAGCCTTTTCGTGTCAGGCAACAGGGTCCTGCTGGCGCTGGAAACTCCCGTGCCCAGTGGCGCCCGCGTGACCGTGGCCTACAACGCTCCCGGCGCCGGCGACCCGGGCGCGGTGCAGGACCCGGACGGCAACGATGCGTCCAGCCTCGCGGAAACCGGCGTGAACAACCTCGTGCCCGACGGCATCACGCCGACCTTCGTCTCGGCCGCCACGAGTGCGGATGGCGCCAGCGTTGTGCTGACCTACGACGAAGCGCTCGATGCCGCCTTTCCGCCGGCGCTGGGCAGCTTCGCCGTCAATGCCGACGGCGCGCTGGTGGCAGTGACCGGAGTGGCCATTGCCGGCAACCGCGTGGTGCTGACGCTGCAGTCGCCGATTGCCAACGGCGCAACGGTCACGGTGGCATACGCCGATCCCACGGCGGGCAACGACACCAGCGCCATCCAGGATGCGGCCGGCAACGATGCGGTCAGCCTGGTGGCCATCAGCGTCGACAATCTGGTGCCCGATACCGTGGCACCGAATTTCGTTTCCGCCCGGACCAGCGCCGACGGCACGACGCTGCAGCTGAACTACAGCGAGGCGCTGGACGCCGCCAACCCGCCGGCCGCCGATGCCTTCGCGGTCACCGTCGACGGCGCCGCGGTGGCGGTGACGGCGGTCAGCGTGTCGGGCAGCAGCGTGCAGCTGATCCTGGCGGCGCCGGTGGCCAACGGCGCGGTGGTCACGGTGGCCTACGCCGATCCGACGTCCGGCAACGACGCTGGCGCGATCCAGGACATGGCGGGCAATGACGCCGCCAGCCTGGCGCCGACCGGCGTCGACAACACGGTGCCCGACAGCACCCCTCCGGTGTTCGTGTCGGCAGCCACCAGCGCCGATGGCCTCACGTTGGCGTTGAACTACAGCGAGCCGCTGGACGCGGCCAATCCGCCCGCTGCAAGCAGTTTCGTGGTGCGTGTCAATGGCTCGCCGGTGGCGGTGAGCATGGTCAGCGTGAGCGACGGCACGGTGGTGCTGCGCCTTGTGGAGCCGGTCGCGAACGGCGCCGCGGTCACCGTGGCCTATGCCGACCCAACGGTCAGCAACGATGCCAGCGCCATCCAGGATGCGGCAGGCAACGATGCGGCCAGCTTGGCGGAGACCGCCGTGAGCAACATGGTGCCCGACACCACGGCGCCGGTTTTCGTCTCGGCCGTGACCAGCGCCGATGGCGCCAGCCTGGTGCTGACCTATGACGGCGCGCTCGATGCGGCCAACCCGCCCGCGGCGGCGAGCTTTGCCGTGAGCGCGGGCGGCGCTGCGCTGCCGGTGACCGCGGTCACCGTCGACGGCAGCACCGTCGTGCTGACCCTGGGCAGCCCGGTCGCCCATGGCGCCGCCGTGAGCGTGAGCTACACCGATCCCACCGCGGACGACGACGGCAATGCGATCCAGGACGCGGCCGGCAACGACGCGGCCAGCCTGGTGGACGTGGCCGTGGTCAACGCGGTGCCGGACACCACCGCGCCGGTGTTTGTCTCGGCCGTGACCAGCCCCGACGGCGGCACGCTGCAGCTGAGCTACAGCGAAGCGCTCGACGACATCAACCTTCCCGCGCCCGGCAGCTTTGCCGTGACCGTGAACGGCACGGCGGTGGCGGTCAGCGGCGTGAGCGTGGCGGGCAACGTCCTGCTGCTGGCCTTGGCCGGCCCGGTCCCCAGCGGCGCCGCGGTGACGGTGGCCTATGCCGACCCGTCGACGGGCAATGACGGCAGCGCGATCCAGGATGCGGCCGGCAACGACGCGGCCAGCCTGGCGCAGACCAGCGTGAACAACCTGGTGCCCGACACCAGCGCGCCGGTGTTCCTATCGGCCCAGACCAGCGCCGATGGCAGCACGCTGCAGCTGCGCTACAGCGAAGCGCTGGATGCGGGCAACCCGCCCACAGCAGGCGCGTTCGTGGTCAACGTCAATGGCGCGGCGGTGGCCGTGACGGGCGTTGCCGTGGCGGGCAGCAGCGTGGTGCTGACCCTGGCAACGGCGGTGGCCAATGGGGCGGCGGTCAGCGTTGCCTACAACGATCCCAGCGTGGACAACGACATCGGCGCCATCCAGGACGCGGCCGGCAACGATGCCGCCAGCCTGCCCGTCACGGGCGTGCAGAACCTGGTGCCCGACACCACCGCCCCGGTGTTCGTCTCCGCCGCGACCAGTGCCGATGGCGCGACGCTGGTGCTGACCTACAGCGAGGCGCTGGATGCGCTCGATGCGCCCGCGCCGGGCAGCTTTGCGGTGAACGTCAACGGCGTGCCGGTCACGGTGACGGCCGCGGCCATTGCGGGCAGCAGCGTGGTATTGACGCTGGCCAGCTCCGTGCCAAATGGTGCGCCGGTGACCGTGGCCTATGCCGACCCGACGCCAGGCAACGATGGCAATGCCATCCAGGACGCGGCCGGCAACGATGCGGCCAGCCTGCCGGCCACCGGCGTGAGCAACCGGGTGCCGGACACCACGGCGCCGACCCTTGTCTCGGCCCAGACCAGCGCCGACGGCAGCACGCTGCAGCTGAGCTACAACGAGGCGCTGGATGCGCTGAACGCCCCCGAGGCGGCGAGTTTCACGGTCAACGTCAATGGCTCCGCCGTGGCCGTGAGCGCCGTGGCGGTGGTCGGCAACGCGGTGCTGCTGACGCTGGCGGCGCCGGTACCCCATGGCGCCTCGGTCACCGTGGGCTATGCCGATCCTTCGCCGGCCAACGACGTCCGCGCCATCCAGGACATGGCTGGCAACGACGCGGCGGCCCTGAACGGCGTCGCGGTGCTGAACACCGTGCCCGACAGCCTGGCGCCATCTTTCGTCTCGGCCGCGACGAGCACCGATGGCGCATCGCTGGTGCTGACCTACAGCGAGGGGCTGGATGCGGCGAATCCGCCCGCCATTGGCGCTTTCGTGGTCAACGTCGATGGCACGCCGGTCGCGGTGACCGGCGTGAGCGTGGCCGGCAGCAGCGTGGTGCTGGCGCTGGCCAGCCCGGTGGCCCATGGCGCCGCGGTCACCGTGGCCTATACCGATCCGAGCACGGGCAACGATGCCAATGCCATCCAGGACACTGCCGGCAATGACGCGGCCAGCCTGCCGCCGACCAGCGTCAGCAACCTCGTGCCCGATGTGACGCCGCCGGCATTCGTCTCGGCCGCCACCAGCGCCGACGGCGGCTCGCTGGTTCTGACCTACGACGGTGCGCTCGATGCGGCCAATCCGCCCGCTGGGGGCGACTTCACCGTCAACGTCGCGGGCAGCCCCGTTGCCGTGACCGCCGTGGCCGTCATCGGCAGCACGGTGGTCCTGACGCTGGCCACCGCGGTGGCCAACGGCCAGCCGGTGACGGTGGCCTATGACGATCCCACGCCGGACGACGATGCCAATGCCACCCAGGACGCGGCGGGCAATGACGCCGCCAGCCTGGCCGAAACCGGCGTGAACAACCTGGTGCCCGACGGCCTGACCCCGACCTTTGTCTCGGCCACCACCAGCGCCGACGGTGCCACGCTGGTGCTGAGCTATGACGAAACGCTGGATGCGGCCAATCCCCCGGCGGCGGGAAGTTTCGTGGTCAATGTGAATGGCGCGGCGGTGCCGGTCACGGCAGTGGCCGTGATCGGAACCGACGTGGTGCTGACGCTGGCGACCCCGGTGTCCCATGGCGCAGTGGTCACCGTCGCCTATGCGGACCCCTCGGCGGGTGACGATGCCAGCGCGATCCAGGACGATGCCGGCAACGATGCCGCCAGCCTGACCGCCACCAGCGTGGCGAATCTGGTGCCCGACACCGTGGCGCCCACATTCGTCTCGGCCCAGACCAGCGCCGATGGCGCAACGCTGGTGCTGCGCTATGACGAAGCGCTGGATCCAGCGAATCCGCCGGCTGCCGGCAGCTTTGTGGTCAATTCCAACGGCGTGGCCGTGCCGGTCAGCGCGGTGGCGGTGTCGGGCGACAGCGTGGTGCTGACGCTGGCCACCGCGGTGACGAATGGCGCCGCGGTGACGGTGGCCTACGCCGACCCCACCGCAGGCAACGACGCCAGCGCGATCCAGGATGCCGCCGGCAACGACGCTGCGAGCCTGGCGGAGACCGGCGTGACCAACACGGTGCCCGACGGTACCGCCCCGACATTCGTCTCGGCCGTCACCAGCGCCGACGGCGCCTCGCTGGTGCTGATCTACAGCGAGGCGCTGGATGCCGCCAATCTGCCCTCCGCCAGCGCTTTCGTGGTCAATGTCAATGGCGCGCCCGTCGCCGTGACCGGCGTGAGCGTGGCCGGCAGCAGCGTGGTGCTGGCGCTGGCCAGCCCGGTGGCCCATGGCGCGGCGGTCACGGTGGGGTATACCGACCCGACGAGCGGCAATGACGCCAGCGCCATCCAGGACCCGGCCGGCAACGATGCGCCGAGCCTGCCCGAAACCGGCGTGAACAACATGGTGCCCGACACCAGCGCTCCGCTGCTGGTCTCCGCCGCCACCAGCGCCGATGGCGCGAGCCTGGTGCTCAGCTACAACGAGGCGCTCGACGCGGCGAATCCGCCGCTGGCCGGCAGCTTTGCCGTCACCGTCAATGGTGCGGCTGTGGCGGTGAACAGCGTAGGCATCGCCGGAAACACCGTGGTGCTGGGCCTCGGGGCCCCCGTGGCCCATGGCGCCGTGGTCAGCGTCGGATACACCGATCCCACGGCGGGCAATGACGCCAGCGCCATCCAGGACCTGGCCGGCAACGATGCGGCCGGCTTCGCGCCGGTCCCGGTCGACAACACGGTGCCCGACACCACCGCGCCGGTGCTCGTCTCGGCCGTGACCGGCACGGACGGCGCCAGCCTGGTGCTGAGCTACAGCGAGGCGCTGGATGGCGCCAACCCGCCGCCGGCGGGCAGCTTCGTCGTCAACGTGAACGGTGCCATCGTCGCGGTGACCGGCGTGGCCGTCGCGGGCAACAGCGTGGTGTTGGCGCTGGCCGCGCGGGTCGCCAATGGCGCCGTGGTCAGCGTCGGCTATGCCGATCCCACTGCGCTCGACGACCTCGAGGCGGTCCAGGACGCCGCCGGAAACGATGCGGCCAGCCTGGCGCCGGTGGCCGTCAACAACACGGTGCCGGACACCACCGCGCCAGCCTTTGTCTCTGCCGTGACCACGGCCGACGGCGCCGCACTGGTGCTGGCCTTCAACGAAGCCCTGGATGCGGGCAATCCGCCGCCGGCGGCGGCCTTTGCCGTCAATGTCAATGGCGCGGCGGTGGCGGTGACCGGGGTCGCCGTGGTGGGCAGCAGCGTGCAGTTGACCCTGGCCACCCCGGTGGCCAACGGCGCCGCGGTCACCGTCGCCTACACCGATCCCACGGCTGGCAACGATGCCGGCGCCGTCCAGGATGCGGCGGGCAACGATGCCGCCAGCTTCGCGGCCACCGGCGTGAGCAATATCGTGCCCGACACCACGCCGCCGGCCTTCGTCTCGGCCGCGACGAGCAGGGATGGCAGCACGCTGGTGCTGAGCTACGACGAAGCGCTGGACGGCGCCAATCCTCCGGCGGCTGGCAGCTTCGTGGTCAACGTCAACGGGGCGGCGGTGGCGGTGACGGGCACGGCCATTTCCGGCAACGCGGTGGTGCTTGTGCTGGAGACGGCGGTGCCCAACGGCGCGGCCGTGACCGTCGCCTACGCCGACCCCAGCGCGGGCAACGATGCCGCCGCCATCCAGGATGCGGCCGGCAACGACGCGGCCAGCCTGCCGGTCACGAACGTGAGCAACATCGTGCCCGACACCACGCCGCCGGCCTTTGTCTCGGCGGCCACCAGCGCCGACGGCGGCACGCTGGTGCTGAACTACAGCGAGGCGCTCGACGCGCTCAATGCCCCCGCGGCCGGCAGTTTCGTGGTCAATGTGAACGGCACACCGGTCACGGTGACGGCCGCGGCCGTTGCCGGCAGCAGCGTGGTGCTGACGCTGGCCACGCCGGTAGCCAACGGCGCCACCGTCACGGTGGCCTATGCCGATCCGAGCGCGGGCAATGACGTGGCGGCGGTCCAGGATGCGGCGGGCAATGACGCCGCCAGCCTGCCGGCCACCGTCGTCAGCAACACCGTGCCCGACACCACGCCGCCGGCCTTCGTCTCGGCCACCACCAGCACCGACGGCACGCAGCTGGTGCTGCGCTACGACGAGGCGCTGGACGTGCAGCGCCCGCCGGCCGCCGGCAACTTCGCCGTCAATGTGAACGGCGCGCCGGTCGCGGTGACCTCCGCCACCGTGGCCGGCAGCACGGTGGTGCTGACGCTGGCTTCGGCCGTCACCCACGGCGCCGCGGTCAGCGTGGCCTACACCGACCCGACGGCGGGCAACGATGCCAACGCCATCCAGGACGCGGCGGGCAACGATGCGCTGAGCCTGGTGCCCACCGGCGTGACCAATTTCGTGCCCGACACGCAGGCGCCGAGCCTGCTGATCAGCGCCGACGACCTGCAACTGGCGCGTGGCGAGACCACCACGGTGCGCTTTGTCTTCAGCGAGCCCGTGACCGGGTTCACGCAAGGCGACGTGGCCGTTGCCGGCGGCGTGCTCGGCTCCTTCATGCAGCTCGATGCCACCACCTGGAGCGCCACCTTCACGCAGGATGGCGGCAGCACCCAGCCCAGCATCGCCGTGGCCAGTGGCGCCTATACCGACATCGCGCTGAACCCGGGCACCGGCTACACGCTCGATGGCGCGCAGGGCCTGAGCGCGGACATCGCGCCGCCCACGCTGCTGATCACGGCTGCCGACCTGGCATTGGCCAGCGGCGAGGCCACGGCGGTGACCTTCCGCTTCAGCGAAGCCGTCAGCGGCTTCGCGCAGGGCGACGTCGCAGTGCAGGGCGGCACGCTCTCGGGCTTTGCCCAGGTCGATGCCAGCACCTGGACGGCGACCTTCACCCAGGACGGCACGGCGACCCAGCCCAGCCTGAGCGTGGCCGCGGGCAGCTACACCGACCTGGCTTCGAATCCCGGCACGGGCTACACGCTCGACGCCGCCACGGGCCTGACGGCCGACATCACGCCGCCGCAGCTGCAGTCGATCTCGACCAACGCCGCCGGCATCCAGCTCACGCTGGCCTACAGCGAGGCACTGGACCCCGCGAACCTGCCGGCCGCCGGCGCCTTCGAGGTGCGCATCAATGGCAGCCTGGTGGGGGTCAGCCGGGTGTCGGCCTCCGGCAACAACCTGGTGCTGGGCCTGGCGGGCGCGGTGGTGTTCGGCGACAGCGTGACGCTGGCCTACAACGATCCGGGCGCCGGCAACGATGCCAATGCGATCCAGGACCTCGCCGGCAACGACGCGGCCAGCCTGGCGCCCCAGGCCGTTGTGAACACCGTGCCTTCAACGGACACGACGCCGCCCACGCTGCGCATCACCGCCTCCGACCTGCTGCTGGCGCGCGGCGAAGCCACCACCGTGACCTTCGAGTTCAGCGAAGCGGTGTCCGGGTTCAGCGCCAGCGACGTGGCGCTGGCCGGCGGCGCGCTGTCGGCCTTCACGCAGGTCAATGCCAACACCTGGACGGCGGTCTTCACGCAGGACGGCACGGCCACGCCGCCCAGCATCAGCGTGGCCAATGGCAGCTACACCGATATCTCGCTGAACCAGGGCACGGGCTACGCGCTCGACGGCAGCACCGGCCTCGTGGCCGATATCACGCCGCCCACGCTGGTCTCGGCGGCGACCGGCCCCGGCGGCGCCACGCTGGTGCTGACCTACAGCGAAGCGCTAGATGCGGTGCGCCTGCCCGCAGCCGGCAGCTTCGTGGTGAATGCCAACGGCACGGCGGTCGCGGTCACCGGGGTGAGCGTTTCCGGCAGCAGCGTCGTGCTGGCGCTGGCCCAGCCGATCGCCAATGGCTCCACCGTCACGCTGGGCTATACCGATCCCACCGCGGGCAACGACGCCAATGCGATCCAGGATCTGGCCGGCAACGACAGCGCCACGCGCACCGGCGTGCCGGTGCTCGACACCCAGGCGCCGGTATTGCAGGGCGCAAGCGTCACCGGCGCCACCTTAACCCTGACCTATGACGAAGCCCTGGGCACGCCGCCGGGCGTGGGCAGCTTCGTGGTGAACGTCAACGGCGCGCCGGTGGCGGTGAGCAGCCTGGCGGTGGCGGGCAGCACGGTGGTGCTGACGCTGGCCGGCGCCGTGGCCGCCGGTTCGGTGGTGACGGTGGGCTACACCGATCCCACGGCCGGCAATGACGCCAGCGCCATCCAGGACGTGAGCGGCAACGATGCCGCCAGCCTGGTGGCGGCGCCGGTGGCCAACACCCGTGCACTGATCCAGGTGGACGAGGACGACCTGACGGCGGCGGTGCCGGCCGTGGTCACCGGCACGTTTGCCGGCGTGGCGGCCAATGCCGCGCTGACGCTGGCAACGCCCGCGGCGGCGCTGACCTCGGGCGGCCAGGCGATCGTCTGGACCGGGGCCGGCAGCTCCACGCTGACCGGGCATATCGGCTCGGCCACGGGGGCGGTGGCGATCGTGGTGTCCATTGCCAGCGGGGCGGATGCGGGCCGCTATGCAGTGTCGCTCTACCGGCCGCTGGACCATGTGGCGGGCAACGGCGAGAACCTGCGCAACTTCGATGTCGGCGTTCTCGCCAACGGCGCCGCCAGCAACCTGCAGCTCACCGTGGGCGTGATCGACGACGTGCCGGTGGCCGCGCCAACGACCACGCAGGTCTTTACGGGGTCGGGCAGCGTGCAGGGCAATGCCGCGCTGACCTTTGGCGCCGATGGCGGCTATGTGCAGAGCGTGAATGTGGACGGCTTCCAGTTCAGCTACAACCCGACGGCGCGCACCATCACGCAGACCGGCACCTCGAGCTCGGTGTATGCCTATGCGTACGACAACCAGTCGACGCTCACGGTGACCACGCTGCGCGGCGAGACCTTCACCATCGACCTCTCCAGCGGCCAGTACAGCATGCTTGCCACGGGCATACGCTCGGCCGTGCAGCCCAATGTCGCGCCGGTGGCGGGCGTGGCGCAGAGCGGCGGCCTGCTGGGGCTGGCCAGCCTGAATGCGCTGGGCCTGATCGACGTCAGCACGCAGCAGACCTTCACCGCCAGCGATGCCAACAACAACATCCGCGAGGTCGTGCTGCAGTTCGGCGGGGTCAGCGTGGGCTCGCTGCTGCGCAATCCCTTCGTGTTCTCCGCCTCGCTGGCGGCGGAGCTCGGCCTGCGTGTGGAGGTGAGCTCGCTGCTGTTGGTGCACCAGCTGCGCATCACCTCGGTCGCGGGCGGGGCCATCGACAATCTGCGGCTCAACGAGCTGCTCGGGTCGGTCTATCTCGATACCAACCTGCTGGGCGCGCTCTCGCTGGAGCTGCTGTCGACGCTGAACATGAGCGTAACGGACATGGCCGGCCTGACGGGCACCGCCAGCAGCGCGAACCTGCTGAACCTGCAGCTGCTGCAGACGCTGCTGGGCCGGCAGGCCCCGGGCCTGGAAGTCGGCACGGCGGGCGCGGATGTGCTCGACGGCGCGGACGGCCTGGCCGCCAGCGCCAGCCGGCGCCTCTATGGCTATGCCGGCAACGACACGCTGCTGGGCAACCAGGGCAACGACCTGCTGCGCGGCGGCGCGGGCAACGACACGCTCAACGGGTTTGCCGGCAACGACATCCTGGTGGGCGGCTCCGGCGCCGACACGCTGACCGGCGGCGAGGGCACGGACGTGTTCCGCTGGGAGGCGGGGGACCAGGGAACGCAGGGTGCGCCGGTGGTCGATACCATCACCGACTTCAACGTCAACAGCGCCTGGGCGGGCGGTGACGTGCTGGACCTGGCCTCGCTGCTCAACGGCGAGGGGCGCATCGGCTTCACCTCGGGCAACCTGGCCAACTACCTGCATTTCGCCAAGGTCGGCAACGACACCCTGATCAGCATCAGCACCCAGGGCGGCTATGTCGGGGGCTACAACGCGGGCAATGCCGCGCGCACCGACCAGCAGATCCTGCTGAAGAACGTCGATCTGGTCACGGGCTTCGGCAATGACAGCGCCATCATCACCCGCCTGCTGGGCCAGGGCAAGCTGCAGGTGGATGCGGCGGGTGTGGACAGCAGCGCGCTCGACAGCACCACCGATGTCGGCTTCGGCCTGGTGGACCGCGACGGCGATACCGCCTCGGGCGCGGTCACCTTCGACACCGGCGCCGTGACACCGGCCACCTTCAACCCGAACAACCGCGCCCCCGAGGTGCAGGTTTCAGGCACAGGACTGCTGGGGCTGATCGGCCTGGATGCGTTGAACCTGCTCAACCTCAGCAGCCAGGACCTGACGGTGGTCGACCGCGACAACAACCTGAGCCAGGTCGCGGTGCGCTACCAGCCGCTGCTGACGCTCAGCCTGACGCCGATGCAGCTCACGGCGTCGCAGAACATCGCCACGGAACTGGGGCTGCAGCTGCGCGTCGAGAACAATCCCGGCGTGCTCAACCTGATCGCGCCCAGCTCGACGCTGGTCATCACTTCGCTGGTCGCGGGGCGCGCCATCAGCAACCAGGCGGTCAACGAACTGCTGGCCTCGGTGCATCTGACGGACCAGGCCGGAACGGTGCTCAACGGCTCGCTGCTGAGCGCCGACGTGATCAATGCGCTGAGCATCACCGCGACCGATGCGCAGGGCGCGACCTCGAGTGCCGGGGTGGGCCAGCTGCTCGATGCGAACCTGGCCAACAACCTCAACGCCCAGTCCAACATCATCGAAGGCAGCAACGGCGCGGAAACCCTGACCGGCACCGCGGGCGCGGACCGGCTCTACGGCCACGGCGGCGACGACGTACTGCGCGGCGGCGATGGCGACGACCTGCTGCGCGGCGGCTCGGGCAACGACACGCTCGACGGCGGCAACGGCGATGACCTGCTGATCGGCGGGGTCGGCAACGACACCTTCATCGGCGGCGCGGGCTCGGACACGATCCAGCTGCTGAGCCCAAGCTACGCCTCGATCAGCGGCGGCACGGGCTTCGACACGCTGCTGCTCGATGGCGGCATCAACCTGAGCCTGACCAGCGCGCCCACCCGCATCAGCAGCATCGAGCGCGTCGATCTGGGCACGGGGGATGCCGGCTCGGTGCTGACGTTGAGCGCGCAGGCCGTGCTCGAGCTCACCGACAGCCCCTCGCACACGCTGCAGATCGTCGGCGATGCGCGAGACAGCGTGGTGATGTCGGGCGCCACCCGCGGAGCCACCACGGTGGTGGGGGATGTGAATTTCGTCTCCTACGCCTGGAACGGCGCCACCGTGCTGGTCGAACAGGAGATCACCAACGTCGTCGTGTGAGACAGGTTTTCAAGGCAGTCCATTTTTGAGGAACGAGTTGCATCCATGGGTCTTTTCATTGCTTCGACTGCCATTTCCGCTGCTCCCCAGGTCTGCGACCGGGAGCAGATTGTTCCCGACACCGATGAGGCAGCCGCCGTGCCTGTGCGCGGCGGCGGCCGCTGCCTGTCCCAGGCGCGGCCATGAGCGCCCGCATGCGCCGGGGCAGGCGGCTGGGCCTGTGCCTGCTCGTGGGCTGCTGCTGGACGGGCCAGGCGGCCTGGCCGGCCGAGGGCATGCTGCGCGTGACGCGCGGCCTTGCGCCCGCGTCCATTGCCACGGCGAAGGGCCCGATCACCGCGGCCAGCGTGGCCAGCGCCGACGGCTCCAGATCCGTCGCACCCGTGGTGGCGGATGCAGCTGCGCCGGCCCCGCCGCGCACCGGCAGGGGGCTGGCGCTGCGCGACGCCGTGCAGCAGGGCCTGGAGCGCAATCCCGCGGTGCGCTCGGCGATGGCGCGGCTGGGCCGCTCGGGCACCGAGGTGGAGATCGCGCGCGCGGGCTACCACCCCAACGTGCAGGCCGGGGTAGGCACGGCAGGCTCGAACAGCATGCGCCTGGGCTACGACGTGCTGGTGACGCAGATGCTCTACGACTGGGGCGCGGTCGAAAGCCAGATCGACAGCGCCCGTGCCACCGAGCGCCATGCGGCGCACGAGCTGCTGGTGGCGCGCGAGGATGCGGCGCTGCAGGTCAGCGAAAGCTACTTCGACGCGTTGTTCGCGCGTCGGCGCGCGGCGGTGGTGGATGGCTACATGGAGCGCCTGCAGGCGCTGCTTGAACTCAGCCAGCGCCGCGTATCGACCGGCTATGTGGACCGCAGCGAAGCCGGCCGCGTGACGCTGGCGCTGGCGCGCGCCGAGGAGCAGCGCCAGCTCGAGCAGGGCAAGCTGCAGGAGGCGCTGCAGCAATACGCGTTGCTGGTCGGCTCCCAGGCGCAGGACCTGGAGGAGCCGCCGCTCATGGTGCTGGACCAGATGCTGGGGCAGGGCCGCCATCTGTCCGGCCTGATCACCCGCGCGCCGCTGTACCTGCAGGCGGTGGAAAAAAGCCGCATCGAGGAAGCGAACATCCAGGCCGCCGATGCGGCGCTCAAGCCCCAGCTCAACCTGGAAGGTTCGGTGCAGCGCCGCGAGATCGGCGGACAGCTCACGCGCGACTCCACCCTGATGCTGCGCCTGCGCATGGCCGCGTTCCAGGGCCTGTCGAACTTCAGGCGCGTCGATGCCGCGCGCCAGGCGCTCGAAGCCGCGCAGTGGGACCGCGACCAGGTGG
This sequence comes from Comamonas endophytica, assembly GCF_023634805.2. Taxonomy (NCBI): domain Bacteria; kingdom Pseudomonadati; phylum Pseudomonadota; class Betaproteobacteria; order Burkholderiales; family Comamonadaceae; genus Comamonas; species Comamonas endophytica. The sequence continues at coordinate 129,372 of NZ_CP106881.1, read as the reverse complement.
AGCGCGACATCCGCGGCAAGGTGCAGACCCTGCTCGAAGGCGAGGCGCCACTGGCCGCGCGCGACACCGCGTTGCGCGCGCAGATCGAGGGCGCGGACGAGATCGGCGGCATCTACCGCGAGCAGTTCCTGGTCGGCATGCGCAGCATGGTCGACCTGCTGTCCGTCGAGTCCGACCGTTTCGAGGCCGAACGCCAATGGTTGCAGCTGCAAAGCGAGCGCCAGCGCCTGCCGCTGCGCGCCATGGCCCAGCTGGGCCTGCTGGTGCCGCTGCTCGAAGACCGTATCGCTGAAAAGATGCTTCCATGAGCGCCACTCTGAACCTTGCCCCCCGGCCCGCCGCAGCGGGTGCATCCCCGCGCGATCCGGTGCGCGAGGCCCTGGTGCTGCTGTGCGCGCACTTCGGCCATGGCGTGAGCGTGGCCGAGCTGGGCCAGGGCTTTGCCCTCGAGCGCGGCCGCCTGCCCCTGGAACTCGCCCCGCGCGCGCTGCGCCGCACCGGACTGAACGCACGGGTGCAGCGCATCGCCCTGGCCGACATCACGCCGCAGCTGCTGCCGGCGCTGCTCGAGCTGCAGGACGGGCGCATGCTGCTGTGGGTGCAGAGCGAGCAGGGCAGTGCCGTGCTGCTCGACCCCGAGAGCGGCGGCGGCCGGCAGACGCTGTCCCTGGACGCGCTGCAGCCGCTCTACGCCGGCCAGGCGCTGTTCGCCCGCCCGCAGTACCGCCCCGACGCGCGCGCCGAGGGTTTTGCGCAGGATGCGCCCGCGCACTGGCTCAGGGGCCCGCTGCGCGCCTGCTGGCGCGACTACGCGCGCGTGGCGCTCGCGGCACTGATGGCCAACCTGCTGGCCATCGCCTCCTCGCTGTTCGCGCTGCAGGTCTATGACCGGGTGGTGCCCAACAGCGCCTTCGAGACGCTGTGGCTGCTGGCCAGCGGCGCGGTGCTGGCGATCGTCTTCGAGTTCGTGCTGCGCAGCCTGCGCGCGCATGTGCTGGAGGTGGTGGGCAAGCGGCTGGACCTGCAGCTGTCCACGCAGCTCTTCAACCAGGTGCTGCAGCTGCGCCTGCAGGCCAAGCCGGCGTCGATGGGCGCCTTCAGCAACCAGGTGCGCGAGTTCGAGTCGGTGCGCGAATTCTTCACCTCGACCACGGCCGCGACGCTCAGCGACCTGCCTTTCGTATTCCTGTTCATCGGCATCGTCTGGGTGATCGGCGGGCCGGTGGCCTGGGTGCCGCTGGTGGCGGTGCTGCTGATCCTGGGCGTGGGGCTGCTCACGCAGGGCATGCTCGCGCGCCTGTCGCGCCAGAATCTGCGCGAGGGCGCGATCAAGAACGGCGTGCTGCTCGAAGCCATCGAGCATCTGGAGACCGTCAAGACCACGCAGGGCGAGGGCCGCCTGCTGCAGCAATGGGAGCGGCTCACCGCCGAGATGGCCAGCGCCAGCGTGCAGCAGCGCAGCCTCAGCGCCACGATCGGCTTTGGCGCGGGGCTGGTGCAGCAGCTGTGCTATGTGGGCGTGGTGGTCGTCGGCGTCTACCAGATCAGCCAGGGGCACATGACCACCGGCGCGCTGGTCGCCTGCTCGATGCTGGCCTCGCGCGCGGTCTCGCCGATGTCGCTGGTCGCGGGCATGCTGGCGCGCTGGCAGCACGTGAAGGTGGCGATGGAAGGGCTCGACGCGCTGATGGCCTCGCCCGTGGAGCGGCCGGCCGAACGGCGCTTTGCGCGTCCGGCGTCGCTGGGCGGCCATTACCGGCTGGAGCAGCTGCGCGCGGCCTACGGCAAGGACGGACCGGTGGCGCTGGATATCCCGCAGCTGGAGATCCGCGCCGGCGAGCGCGTGGCGCTGCTGGGCGGCAATGGCGCGGGCAAGTCCACGCTGCTGCGGCTGCTGTCCGGGCTGAGCTCGCCGAGCGACGGGCAGATCACGCTGGACGATCTGGCGCTGGCGCAGATCGACCCCGCCGCGCTGCGCCAGTCCATCGGCTATCTGCCGCAGGACACTGCGCTGTTCTACGGCACGCTGCGCGACAACCTCTCGCCCCTGGGCGCGCATCTGAGCGATGACGAGATGCTCGAGGCGCTCGAAGGCGTGGGCCTGGGCGAGTTCGTGCGCGCGCATCCGCTGGGCCTGGACATGCAGCTCAGCGGCAGCGCCAGCGTCTCCGGCGGCCAGCGCCAGGCCATCGGCTTGGCACGGCTGCTCCTGCTCGATCCGCGCATCGTGCTGCTGGACGAGCCCACGGCGGCCTTCGACCAGGAAAGCGAGCTGCGCGTGATCCGCTACCTGCAGACCTGGCTGGAAGGGCGCACCCTGATCCTGTCCACGCACAAGCGCCAGCTGCTGGACCTGACGCAGCGCGCCGTCGTGCTGCGCCAGGGCCGCGTGGTCATGGACGGTCCGTTGAACCAGACGGTGCAGGGCAACCGCGTGCAGGCCAGGGAGGTGCAGGCATGAGCCGGCGCAAGAAGGAAGAAGGCGCCTTGCTGCGCTCGCTGCGCGACCCGGCGCTGTCCATGGAGCATCCGAAGGCGCGCGGCGTGTTCTGGGTCAGCGTGCTGTGCATCACGGCTTTCATCGCCTGGGCGGCGCTGGCCGAGCTCGACGAGGTCACGCGCGGCGACGGCCGCGTGATTCCTTTCAGCCGCGTGCAAAAGATCCAGAGCCTGGAGGGCGGCATCCTCAAGCAGCTGCATGTCAAGGAAGGCCAGGAGGTCGAGGCCGGGCAGATGCTGGCGGAGATCGACAACACGCGCTTTCGCTCCGCCTACCTCGAAAGCCAGAGCCACATCGAGGCGCTGAGCGCCACGGTGGCGCGGCTCGAGGCGGAAACGCTCAACCGCGAGCGCATCGCGGTGCCCGCGGACCTGCCCGCCGACAGCCGCGCGATGGCCTCGGAGCAGGCGCTGTTCAAGGCCAAGCGCGAGAAGTTCAAGGCGGCGCAGGCCTCGCTGCAAAACGAGCTGCGCCTGGCGCGCCAGCAGCTGGCCGTGATCGAGCCACTGGTGGCCACGCGCTCGGTCAGCGAGATGGAACTGCTGCGCCTGCGGCGCGAGGCGGCCGGGCTCGAGGGCCGGCTGCTGGAGCTGGGCAACGAGTATTTCCAGCAGGCCTACAGCGAGCTGTCGACCAAGAAAGCCGAGCTCAACGCGCTGCAGCAGACCTCCTTGCAAAAGGCCGACCAACTGCGCCGCACCGACCTGGTCTCGCCGGTGAAGGGCAGCGTCAACGCCATCCTGATCACCACGCGCGGCGGCGTGATCCAGCCCGGCGAGGCGATCATGGAGGTCATTCCCAGCGACGAGCAGCTGCTGGTCGAGGCCAAGGTCAAACCAAAGGACGTGGCCTTCCTGGTGCCCGGCATGCCGGCGCGCGTGAAGATCACTGCCTATGACTACACGGTGTATGGCGACCTCTCCGGGCGCCTGGAGCAGATCAGCCCCGACACCATCCAGGAAGACACGCCGCGCGGCAAGGAAGCCTTCTACAAGATATTGGTGCGCACCGAGAGCAGCCACCTGCAAAAGGGCGCGGAGAAGCTGCCGATCAAGCCCGGCATGGTGGCGGAAGTCGATGTGCTCAGCGGCAAGCGCTCGGTGCTGAACTATCTGCTGCGGCCGCTGATCAAGGCGCGGTTGAATTGAACGCGGTATGGCGCCTTCCACTCCGTTCGTCCTGAGCTTCAATAACCGTTCGTCCTGAGCCTGTCGAAGGATGAGCGGCCTATCCACGAGTTTGGGTCAATTTGCTTTGAAAAGCCCTGCTGGATTTTTCGCGCAGGCCCTTCACCCTTCGACAGGCTCAGGGCGAACGGTTGAATCCCGTTTGTCCTGATCCTGAGCTTACCCGGGCGGCTCCGTCGAAGGATCGAAGGATGAGCGGCGAGGGCAGGGCCTAAAGATCAACAGCTGTTTGTTCACCCCGGCAAGAACCGAATCCCACTCCTGCGCACCAGCTCCTCATAGCTGATCGGCGCGCTCATCCTTGTCCCCGCCGCATTCGCCTGCCAATGCGCCCAGCTCCTGCCCGTGCTCGCGTCGTAGACCAGCTTGAACAGATGGCTGGGCACCTGCACCTTGTTCGGTCCGATGGTCTTGATCGGCCCGGAATACACCGGCCCGGTGAACACATAGACATCGCCCTGCGCGCGCTGCGCGTAGCTGCGCGTGTCCTGCTCGATCTGGCTCCAGGGCCCGGCATTGTGCGCCTGGTTCTGCGGCACCATGTTGGCCAGGCTGAAGCTCTGTGCCATGGCTTCGGCGCTGGCCATGTCGCCGGCCGGCGCCATGTGGCCGCGCGAGTAGCCCGAGCCCTGGTAGTCGGCCAGTTCGGCACGCTCGGCGCGCGGCAGGCGCGCGTCGGCAAAGAACCTGTCGGTGCGCTGGCGCCCCTTGGCCTGCGCGATGGTTGCGCGGTTCAGCCGCTCGGCGACGAACACCGGGGTCTTGTGGCTGCCGCTGTGCAGCACCGCGAAGGCGCTGTAGCACAGCTCGCGCAGATTGGACGAGTCCGGCACCATGGGCGGCTGGCCCGCGGGAAAATGCTGGCGGCATTGCGAGAACTGCGTGGCGCTGCTGCTGGGCGTGCCGGCCACCGAGGAGCTGGCGCTGCCAGACGTGCCGACCGGCAGCCCGAGCAGGTCATGCAGCACATAGCGCGTGAGCCCATCGGCCAGCGGGGTGAGGGTGGCCAGCACCGAGGCCAGCAGCGGAGCCGCCACCGTGCCGCTGAACTTGGCCAGCATCGAGTCATAAAGACCCGAGCCCAGTGTGCAACCCGACACCTGGTGGCCCACGGCCGCCGAGGAGGTCAAGCCGAACCAGAACCGGCGCATCCGCAGGAGGCCATTGATCTTGGAAAACACCTCGCTCTTGAAAGAGCGTCTGCGTCTGGCCTTGCGGGGTCGCTTCGTCATTCTGCGCGGATGTTAACCTCCAAACGCCGAGCTCCCGTCCTTGGGCCGAATGTTTGCACTCGCACCGCAGGCGCCCCGCGCGGGCGCTTCACGCAAGTGATTGTCAGCACTGGATAAACTTGCGCGCAGCAGAGCTCATTCAGTGCTAAACACTGTAGTTTTCCTCAGGTATTAATTCGCCTTGCGAGCCTTGAATGCGTCGGCCTCATGTAACGGCTGGTAGCCGGCCGCGCAAATATCCTATACTTGCGGCTTTGGTAGCCTCCCCCGGTGCGGCGTGGAGGCATCACCTGAAGCGGGCGTAGTTCAATGGTAGAACTTCTGCTTCCCAAGCAGATAGCGTGGGTTCGATTCCCATCGCCCGCTCCACTTTCCACGCACTCGGCAATGGCCCGGCTCGGCCAGCGGCTTCACAGCCCCCGCGCTGCCTTCTCCCGCACCCTGCGCGCCACATGCACCCGGTCGCGCCCCGCCTGTTTGGCCTGGTAGAGCAGCCCATCGGCATGCGACAGCGCAGCCGACAGCTGCGACAGGTCCTCGATCGGCGCGATGCCGAAGCTGATGGTCATGCGCTCGCCGTTGGGCAGCAGGCTCCTGTCCTCGCTCAGCTGGGTGCGTATGCGCTGGGCGATCTGTTCCGCGCCGGCCAGATCGCTGCGCAGCAGCAGCACGAACTCCTCGCCGCCGAAGCGTGCCACCAGGTCGCCCGCGCGCACCTGCTGGGTCAGCGCATGGGCGACGTTCTGCAGCACGTAATCGCCGCGCGCATGGCCCCAGCTGTCGTTGATGCGCTTGAAATGGTCGATGTCGCCGATCAGCAGCGTCCAGGGGCCGAGCCGGGGATCGCTGAGCAGGGGTTCGGCCGCCTCGCGAAAGGCGCGGCGGTTGAGCAGGTTGGTCAGCGGGTCCATGTTGCGCTCGGTGCGCAGCGCGCTCAGGGCGTCGCGCACCGAGTTGGCGAGCAGCAGCATCGCGAACAGCAGGACGAACAGCATGGTGGTGGCCAGCATCATCAGCCAATAAGAGGAGAAGCCACGCCCGTCTTCGGTCAGGCTGCCCAGCGCCAGCGACAGCAGCGGGCGAATGCTGGTGTTGACCGCGAACAGCACATAGGACCAGTACATCGTGCGCTCGAGCCACCCGGTGGCCGGACGCAGGCGCAGGATGTGCGGCGCCGGCAGCAGCTGCAGCAGCCCCAGTCCGGCGTTGAGCCAGTAGAGCCGCGTCCAGATATCGGGCACCACCTGGCTGTAGTAATGAAGGGCCAGCAGCACCACCGCGCTGATGAGCAGTCCAAGCCGCGGATGCGCCGACACGCCGTAATAGCCCGCAATGCCGCGCGCGAAGCTCCAGGCGCCGAACAGGTACATCACGCCCGTGAACACGGCCCAGCGCTGCAGCTCCTCGGGCGGCAGCAGCGTCTGCCAGGCCAGCGCCAGCCCCACCAGCGCATAGCTTCCCGCGACCCACGGCAGATAGCGGTGGCGCCGCTGCACCAGCCAGCAGCCCACCAGCGTGCAGCCCAGCAGCAGCATGCAGGCCGGGATGATCAGCAGAAAGAGGCGGTCGATGGGAAAAGACACGGGAACGGAAAAGGCCAATACGGGAAATGGTGTGGCACGCCCGACCCCTCATGTGCAGGCGGAAGCCGATCGGCAGCGGCGGCCATGCGGCGCGCCTGCCATGCGAACAGGCCGGAATTGGACGCAGATGAGGACGCCGGGCGGCATTTTCATGCATGTACCAAAAGCCCTTGGGAATGCTTGGTTCTCCCTCCGCCAGCGGGCTGGGCGGCCCTGCTTCGACCCGGGACAAAGAGGCAGGAGCCGGCTGGAACCGCGCGCGCGTGGCAAGCTCTTAGAATTCCTGCCAGTTGTGCAGCGGTTCCAGGAGCGGCGTGAACGATTATTTTTCCGCCGTGCAGGCGGCTTTCTCGGCAGACGGCGTGATCGCGCGGGCGCAGCCGCATTTCCGGCCACGCGGCGGGCAGACCGAAATGGCGCTGGCCGTGGCCGAAACCATCTCCGATGGCGGCGTGCTGGTGGTCGAGGCCGGCACTGGCGTCGGCAAGACCTATTCCTATCTGGTGCCGGTGCTGCTCAGCGGGCAGCGCGTGCTGATCTCCACCGCCACCAAGGCGCTGCAGGACCAGCTCTTCTCGCGCGACCTCCCGGGCCTGGCGCAGATGCTGGGGCTGCCGCTGCGCATGGCCCAGCTCAAGGGCCGGCCCAGCTATCTGTGCCAGCACCACCTCGGCCAGGCGCGACAGGGACGCGGCGCGCCCAAGGACCCGCAGCTGCTGCGCACGCTGGCGCAAGTCGAGGAATGGGCGCGCGTCACGCGCAGCGGCGACTTGGCCGAGCTTTCGAGCATTCCCGAGGACTCTCCCGTCTGGCCACTGGTCACTTCGACGCGCGACAACTGCCTGGGCAGCGCCTGCCCGCAGTTCGGGCCCTGCCACCTCAACGTGGCGCGGCGCGAGGCGCTGGTGGCCGATGTGGTGGTGGTCAATCACCACCTGTTCTTCGCCGATCTGGAAGTGCGCGAATCGGGCGTGGCGCAGCTGCTGCCGTCGGTGGGCGTGGTGGTGTTCGACGAGGCCCACCAGCTCAATGAAACGGGCATACAGTTCGCCGGCACGCTGGTGGGCACGGCGCAGTTGCAGGGCTATGCGCGGGATTTCCTGGCGCAGACGCTGGAGCATGCGCGCGGCATGGGCGACTGGATGCAGCTGAGCGCCGATCTGGAGCGCACCGTGCGCGACCTAAGGCTGGCGGCGGGCCGCACGGCGGTGGGCGAGCGGCTGCGCTGGCTGGGCGCCGTGCCCGACGGGCTCGACGCCCATGTCTGGTCGCACGCCTTCTCGTCGCTGGGCCAGGCGCTGCATGCGGCGCTGGTGGCGCTCGGGGCCGTCGAGGAAATGGCGGCCGAGCTGCGCCAGCTCTATGCGCGCGGCGAGGCGCTGCTGCGCCGGCTGGCGCTGTTCGGCAAGACCAGCAGCGACGACAGCGTGCGCTGGCTCGATGTCGGCAGCCGCCATCTGCGCATGATCGAGTCGCCGCTGAGCATCGCGCGCATCGTGCGCACGCGGCTGCTGCAGGAGGGCGAAGGGGCGGACGGCGCCGGCCCGCGCCCCGGTGCCTGGATCTTCACCTCGGCCACGCTGGGCGACGACGCCGACCTCAGCTGGTTCACCGAGCCGTGCGGGCTGCGCGACGCGCGCGTGCTGCGCGTGGACAGTCCCTTCGATTATGCGCATCAGGCGGCCGTCTATGTACCGCAGGAATTTCCCGCGCCTGGCACGCCCGCGCACAGCGCCGAGGTCGCGGCCCTGGTGCAGCGCTCGGCCGAGGTGCTGGGCGGGCGCACGCTGGTGCTGACGACGACCACCAAGGCGCTGCAGGCCATCGGCGCGGCGCTGCAGGCGCAGTTCGGCCTGTTCTCGGATCTGGAGGTGCTGGTGCAGGGCCAGGCGCCCAAGCAGTTGCTGCTCGAGCGCTTTCGCGCCGGCCGGCAAGGCGCTGGCCGGCAAGGCGCTGGTCAAGCGGGCGGGCGCGGCTGCATCCTGGTGGCCTCTGCGACCTTCTGGGAGGGCGTGGACATGCCCGGCGACGCGCTGGAGCTGGTGGTGATCGACAAGCTGCCGTTCCCTCCGCCCGACGATCCGCTGGTCGAGGCGCGCTCGCAGCAGCTCGAAGCCGTGGGGCGCAGCGCGTTCCGCGATTACATGCTGCCCGAGGCGGCAATGGCCCTCAAGCAGGGCGCGGGCAGGTTGATCCGGCGCGAAACCGACCAGGGCGTGCTGGTCATCGCCGATACGCGGCTGGTGGCCAAGCCCTATGGCCGGCGGCTGCTGGCGGCGCTGCCGCCGATGCGCCGCCTGCATACGAGCGCCGATTACGACGCGGCGCTGCAGGCGCTGGCGCTCACCAGAACTTCCACCAGGGATTCGTCTTCCTCGGCAGCTCCGTAGAGGCACCATCGGGGTAGGTGGTCTGCAGCACGCGCTGGGCGTCGTCGCGCAGCTGTGTCATGCCCAGCGCATCGTAGGACTTGATCAGGATCAGCAGCGCCTCGCGCACAGCCGGCACGCCTTCGTAGTCCGCCAGCGCGGTCTGCGCGCGGCCGATGGCCGCCACGTAGGCGCCGCGCTCGTAGTAGTAGCGCGCGACATGCACCTCGTACTGGGCCAGCGAATTGACGATATAGGTCATGCGCTGGCGCGAATCGTTGGCGTACTTCGACTCTGGAAAACGCGTGACCACGGCGCGGAAGGACTCGTAGGAATCCTTGGCCGCCTGCTGGTCGCGCTCGGACAGGTCCTGGCGCGACAGCCAGGCGAACATGCCCAGGTTGTCGTTGAAGTTGACCAGGCCCTTGAGGTAGAGCGCGTAATCGGTGGCCGGGCTGGCCGGGTGCAGCTTCAGGAAGCGGTCGAGCGTGGCCTGCGCCTGGGCCTTGTCGCCGGCCTTGTACTGGGCATAGGCCTTCTCGAGCTGGGCCTGCTGCGCCAGTGGCGTGCCGGCGGCGCGGCCTTCGAGCTTCTCGAACAGCGGCACGGCCTTGTCGAAGGCGCCGGCCGAGACCTCGTCGCGCGCTTCAGTGTAGATCCGGTCGGGAGTCCATTTCGCGGTGGGATCTTCCTGGGTCTGGGCACAAGCCGCCAGCAGGCCCGCAGCGAGCACGGCAGGAAGAAGGGGCGAGGACAAACGCAGCATGGCAGGAAGCTTTCTGGCAATGAGGGGCATCTGGTGTGGGGCACTCCGGGGAGTGCCAAGGCCGATAAAGGCGCAGGATACGGCATTGTAATGTCCGCAAAGGCCCGCGCCCCGCGGGGCCTGCGGGCGCCGGCTCGCGGCGCCCCGGGCCGGGCCTTTCTACAATACCGGCCATGTTTGTTCATCTGCGCCTGCACTCCGAGTTCTCCGTCATCGATGGGACCACCCGTATCAACGCCATCGTGAAGGCCGCTGCCGCCGATGGGCAGCCCGCGCTGGCCATCACCGACTACAACAACATGTTCGGTGCGATCAAGTTCTACAAGGAAGGGCGGGGCAAGGGCGTCAAGCCGGTGCTGGGCACCGAGATCCAGCTCGAGGGCGAGGAGGGCGCGGCCCCTTCGCGCGTGGTCCTGCTGGTGCAGAACAAGACCGGCTACCACAACCTGTGCGAGCTGCTGGCGCGCGGCTGGACGCGCAATGTCGTCAGGTCGCAGGCCTGCTACACCTGGGAGTGGCTGCAGGAACTGGGCGAGGGGCTCATCGTGCTGTCGGGCGCGCAGGCCGGCCCCGTGGGGCAGGCGCTGATGCGCGGTGACCTGCCGGGCGCCACCAACCAGGCGCTGCGGCTGGCGAAGATGTTCCCGCACCGCTTCTACATGGAGCTGCAGCGCGCGGGCCGCGCGGACGACGAGGCGCATGTGCTGGCGGCCGTGCAATTGGCCGCGCGCCTGAATCTTCCGGTGGTGGCCACGCACCCGATCCAGTTCGCCGGCCCCGACGACTACGAAGCCCATGAGGCGCGCGTGTGCATTGCCGAGGGCGAGATCCTGGGCAACCCCAAGCGCGTGCGGCGCTTCACGCGCGAGCAGCACTTCAAGACCCAGGCCGAGATGCAGGCGCTGTTCGCCGACCTGCCCTCGGCACTGGCCAACAGCGTGGAGATCGCGCGCCGCTGCAGCCTGACGCTGGTGCTGGGCAAGCCGCAGCTGCCCAACTTCCCCGTGCCCGAGGGCATGACCGAAGAGTCGTTCTTCCGCAAGGAGTCCTTCGACGGGCTGGAAGTGCGGCTGGAGCTGCTCTATCCCGATGCCGCCAGGCGCGACGCCGAGCGCCCGCGCTATGTGGAGCGGCTCGAGTTCGAGCTGAACACCATCCTGAAGATGGGCTTCCCCGGCTACTTCCTGATCGTGGGCGACTTCATCAAGTGGGCCAAGAACAACGGCTGCCCGGTCGGCCCGGGCCGCGGTTCGGGCGCGGGCTCGCTGGTCGCCTACGTGCTGAACATCACCGACCTGGACCCACTGGAATACAACCTGCTGTTCGAGCGCTTCCTGAACCCGGAGCGGGTGTCGATGCCCGACTTCGACATCGACTTCTGCCAGTCCAACCGCGACCGCGTCATCGACTACGTCAAGCAGCGCTACGGCCGCGACGCGGTCAGCCAGATCGCGACCTTCGGCACCATGGCCGCGCGCGCCGCCATCCGCGACGTGGGCCGGGTGCTGGACATGAGCTACACCTTCTGCGACGGCATCTCCAAGCTGATCCCGAACAAGCCCGGCCTGCACGTCACGCTGAAATACCCGCCGAATCCGAAGAAGGACGGCGACAAGTACACCTACGCGATCGAGGCCGAGCCCCTGCTTGCCGAGCGCATCGAGAAGGAAGAGGACGTCAAGACGCTGATCGAGATGGCCCAGCGCCTGGAAGGCATGACGCGCAATATCGGCATGCACGCCGGCGGCGTGGTCATTGCGCCGGGGCGGCTGGCCGATTTCTGCCCGCTCTACCAGCAGCCGGGCAGCGATTCGGCCGTCAGCCAGTTCGACAAGGACGATGTCGAGTCGGTCGGCCTGGTCAAGTTCGACTTCCTGGGCCTGGCGACGCTCACGATCCTGGAGATCGCGCGCGAATTCATCATGCAGCGCCACAAGGGCCAGGAGAATTTCGCCTACGAGCGCATTCCGCTCGACGACCATCTGACCTACAAGCTGTTCTCCGAAGGCAAGACCGAGGCGGTGTTCCAGTTCGAAAGCCGCGGCATGCAGGGCATGCTGCGCGACGCCAAGCCGAGCCGCCTCGAGGACCTGATCGCGCTCAACGCGCTGTACCGCCCGGGCCCGATGGACCTGATCCCCAGCTTCGTGGCGCGCAAGCACGGGCGCGAGGTGGTCGAGTACCCGCACCCGATGGTCGAGAAGGTGCTGGCCGAGACCTACGGCATCATGGTCTACCAGGAGCAGGTGATGCAGACCGCGCAGGTGCTCGGCGGCTACTCGCTGGGCGGCGCCGACCTGCTGCGCCGCGCGATGGGCAAGAAGAAGGCCGACGAGATGGCCAAGCACCGCGAACTGTTCCGCGAAGGCGCGGCCAAGAACGGGCTGGACGAGGCAAAGGCCGACGAGGTCTTCGACCTGATGGAGAAGTTCGCCGGCTACGGCTTCAACAAGTCGCACGCCGCCGCCTACTCGCTGCTGGCCTACCACACCGGCTGGCTCAAGGTGCACTACACGGCCGAGTTCTTCTGCGCCAACATGACGGTGGAAATGGACGACACCGACAAGCTCAAGGTGCTCTACGAAGACGCGCTGAAGATGGGTTTGACCTTCGAGCCGCCGGACGTGAACCGCGGCCGCCACCGCTTCGAGCCCGTGACCGACAAGGTCATCCGCTACGGCCTGGGCGCCGTCAAGGGCGGCGGGCAGGCGGCCATCGAGGCCATCGTCGCCGCGCGCGAAGGCACGGGCACCGGCCCGCGCGGTTCGGAGAAGGGGCCGTTCAAGAGCCTGTTCGACTTCTGCGTGCGCGTGGACCGCACGCGGCTGAACAAGCGCACGCTCGAAGCCCTGATCAAGGCCGGGGCCTTCGACTCCATCCACCAGAACCGCGCGGCGCTGGTGGCGTCCATCGACACCGCCTTCGAGTTCGCCAACGCCACCCATGCCAACGCCAACCAGGGCGGCCTGTTCGACATGATGGGCGACGACGCCGTGGGCTCGAGCACGCAGGAGCCGGAGCTGGCCGAGCGCCTGCCCTGGGGCATCAAGGAGCGGCTCACCTTCGAGAAGACCGCCGTGGGTTTCTACCTCTCGGGCCATCTGTTCGACGAGGTCGAAACCGAGGTGCGGCGCTTCGTGCGCACGCGCATCGAGGAGATGCGCGACAGCCGCGAGCCGCAGGTCATGGCCGGCATCATCAGCGATTTCCGCGCCATCACCGGCCAGCGCGGGCGCCTGGGCCTGTTCAAGATCGACGACAAGTCCGGCACCATCGAGGCCTCGGCCGACGAGGGCGTGCTCAACGCGCACAAGGAGCTGCTCAAGGAGGACGAGTTCGTCGTCGTCAGCGGCCGGCTGCAGCTCGACCACTTCAGCGGCGGCCTGCGCATGAAGGTGCAGCAGCTGTGGAGCCTGGCCGATGCGCGCTGCAAGTTCGGGCGCTATTTGCAGGTCAGCGTGGGCGAGACCATGCCCGACGTGCTGCGCGTGCTGGGCGACTTCCCGGCGCGGCGCGTGGAGCAGGAGCAGGCCGAGCCCCTGGTGCACGGCCTGCGCGTGCGCCTGGGCCTGCGCTGCGAGTCGCCGCGCGGCGCGGCCACGGCCGAGCTGCAGCTGGGCGAGCAAAGCCGCTTCTACCCCAGCGACGCGGCGCTGGCGGCCTGGTCGGCCCAGGCGGGCAGCGGCCAGGCCGTGGTCATCTACGAATGAAAACAAGGGCTTGGCGGAGCGGGCGCAAAAGGCTGCTCCGCGGGCTTGAAATCGGCTCCATCCTTCCCATCTGCAAAGACAAAAGAGCCTCGGTGGCTCGCTAGAATGAATTCATGACACAACCCCCTCACATTCCACCCAAGCCCCCCGAGGGCCCAGGCACAGATGATGCCGGTTCGGTCGTGATGGAGCGGCGCGCGCAGCGTGTGGAGCCACCGAAGCTGTACCAGGTTGTCATGCTCAACGACGACTACACGCCAATGGAGTTCGTCATTGCCGTGCTCCAGGAGCTGTTCGGCAAGGACCGCGAGACCGCCACCCAGATCATGCTGAAGATCCATCTGGACGGCCGGGGCGTATGCGGGGTCTATCCGCGCGACATCGCGGCCACCAAGGTCGATCAGGTGCATCAGGCGGCAGCAAAAGCCGGCCATCCACTACAGGCGACATTGGAGCCTGTTGAATAAGCTGCAACCGCCCCGATTTATCTCCATAATGAAATCACGCAAGCCCAAAGGAGTCCCTTCATGATTGCTCAGGAACTGGAAGTCAGCTTGCACATGGCCTTTGTCGAGGCCCGTCAGCAGCGCCACGAATTCATCACCGTGGAGCACCTCTTGCTCGCGCTGCTCGACAATCCCAGTGCGGCCGAAGTGTTGCGCGCCTGCTCGGCGAGCATCGACGATCTGCGTGCATCCCTGTCCAACTTCATCAAGGACAACACGCCGCAGGTCGCAGGCAGCGACGAAGTCGATACCCAACCCACGCTGGGATTCCAGCGGGTGATCCAGCGCGCCATCATGCACGTGCAGTCCACGGGCAATGGCAAGAAGGAAGTCAACGGCGCCAACGTGCTGGTGGCGATCTTCGGCGAGAAGGACTCCCATGCCGTCTACTACCTGCACCAGCAGGGCGTGACGCGCCTGGACGTGGTCAACTTCATCGCCCACGGCATCAAGAAGAGCGAGCCGCCGGAGGCCGCCAAGTCCGACGGCCATGCCGAGGGCGAAGAGGGCGGCGCCAGCGAGCGCCAGGAAAAGGCCTCGCCGCTCGAGCAGTTCACGCTCAACCTGAACCAGGCGGCCAAGGAAGGCAAGATCGATCCGCTGATCGGGCGCAACTACGAAGTCGAGCGCACGATCCAGATCCTGTGCCGCCGCCGCAAGAACAACCCGCTGCTCGTCGGTGAGGCCGGCGTGGGCAAGACCGCGATCGCCGAGGGCCTGGCCTGGCGCATCACGCAGGGCGACGTGCCGGAAATCCTTGCCGACTCCGTCGTGTATTCGCTCGACATGGGTTCGCTGCTGGCGGGCACCAAGTACCGCGGCGATTTCGAGCAGCGCCTGAAGGGCGTGCTCAAGTCGCTCAAGGACAAGCCCAATGCGGTGCTGTTCATCGACGAGATCCACACCCTGATCGGTGCCGGCGCGGCCTCGGGCGGCACGCTCGATGCGTCCAACCTGCTCAAGCCGGCGCTGTCGAGCGGCCAGCTCAAGTGCATCGGCGCCACGACGTTCACCGAATACCGCGGCATCTTCGAGAAGGACGCAGCGCTGTCGCGCCGTTTCCAGAAAGTGGACGTCGTCGAGCCCACGGTGCCCGAGACGGTGGAGATCCTCAAGGGCCTGAAGACCCGCTTCGAGGAACACCACAACGTCAAGTACGCCGCGGCGGCGCTGCAGGCCGCGGCCGAGCTGTCGGCCAAGTACATCAACGACCGCCATCTGCCCGACAAGGCCATCGACGTGATCGATGAAGCCGGCGCCGCGCAGCGCATCGTCATCGCGTCCAAGCGCAAGAAGACCATCGGCAAGGCCGAGATCGAGGAAATCGTCGCGAAGATCGCGCGCATTCCCCCGGCCAACGTCTCGAACGACGACCGCAGCAAGCTGCAGACGCTCGAGCGCGACCTCAAGAGCGTGGTCTTCGGCCAGGACAAGGCGCTGGAAGTGCTGGCTTCGGCCGTGAAGATGGCGCGCTCCGGCCTGGGCAAGGGCGACAAGCCGATCGGCTCGTTCCTGTTCAGCGGCCCCACGGGCGTGGGCAAGACCGAGGCTGCCAAGCAGCTGGCCTTCATCATGGGCGTGGACCTGATCCGCTTCGACATGTCGGAGTACATGGAGCGCCACGCGGTGAGCCGCCTGATCGGCGCGCCGCCGGGCTACGTCGGTTTCGACCAGGGCGGCCTGCTGACCGAGGCGATCACCAAGAAGCCGCACGCCGTGCTGCTGCTCGACGAGATCGAGAAGGCGCACCCGGACATCTTCAACGTGCTGCTGCAGGTCATGGACCACGGCACGCTGACGGACAACAACGGGCGCAAGGCCGACTTCCGCAACGTCATCATCATCATGACGACGAACGCGGGTGCCGAGACCATGAACAAGGCCAGCATCGGCTTCACCAACCCGCGTGCGGCGGGCGACGAGATGGGCGACATCAAGCGCCTGTTCACGCCCGAGTTCCGCAACCGGCTGGACGCGATCGTGGGCTTCAAGTCGCTCGACGAGCAGGTCATCATGCGCGTGGTCGACAAGTTCCTGCTGCAGCTGGAGACCCAGCTGGCGGAGAAGCGCGTCGAGGTCACGTTCACCGATGCGCTGCGCAAGCACCTGGCGAAGAAGGGCTTCGATCCGCTGATGGGCGCGCGCCCGATGCAGCGCCTGATCCAGGACACCATCCGCCGCTCGCTGGCCGACGAACTGCTGTTCGGCCGCCTGGTCGAGGGCGGGCGCCTGAACGTGGACTGGGTCGAGGGCACGGGCGATGCCCAGGGCGAGGTGCAGCTGGACATCCAGCCGCTGCCGCGCAAGGACAAGGGCCGCTCCGAGCCGGCCGAGCCCGAAGAGGCCACCACCGATTGATCACCGCCGCGTGACACCCTCCCCGAGCCGACAGCCTGCGCTGTCGGCTTTTTTTGGTCTTTTCAAAGGCATCCGTCGTGCAATGGTTCAGCGAATACTGGAACTCCGAGAATGCGATCTCGCTGTTCTGGCTGGTTTGGTGGGTTTACGCTCTCGTGATTGGCGTCTGGGTACTGATGCAGCGCAGCGCGCCGGTGGCGACACTGGGCTGGCTGCTGGCGCTGGCCGCGCTGCCCGTGGGCGGCCTGGGCGTCTATTACTTCTTCGGCCCGCAACGCCTCAAGCGCCTGCGCAACAAGCGGCTGCGCCGCCACCGCGCCTCGCGCCTGCGCGTGAGCGCGGCGCGGCTGCGCGAGCGCATGCCGGCCGCCACCGAGCGCCTGCACCAGGTGGCGCGCCTGGTCAGCCGCACGGCGGAGTTCCCGGTCAGCAGCGCCGAGCGCATGGAACTGCTGGTCGGCGGCGACCGCACCTATGACGCGCTGCTCGAGGCGGTGCGCGCGGCGCAGCACCATGTGCATCTGGAGTATTACGTCTTCGAGCCCGACCGCACCGGCACCGCGCTGATGGAAGCGCTCGTCGAGCGCGCGCGCGCCGGCGTCAAGGTGCGCATGCTGGTCGACTCGATGGGCTCGAAGAAGCTCAAGCGCAAGTTCTACGCGCCGCTGGTCGAGGCCGGCGGGGAGTTCGCTTTCTTCCACCAGTCGAAGATCGGCCGGCGCCTGCGCCCGGTGATCAACTTCCGCACCCACCGCAAGATCATGGTCTGCGACGGCACCGTGGGCTTCACCGGCGGCGTGAACATCACCGACGAGGAGGACAGCCGCGTGATGGACTGTGCCTACCACGACGTGCATCTGCGCCTCGAAGGCCCCGTGGTCAACTGGCTGCAGACGGTGTTCCTGGAGGACTGGTCCTATGCGCTGGAGCGCACGCACCCGGTGGAGCCGCCGGACCTCGACGAACTTCTGCCCGAAATGCCCGAGGGCCAGCACGCGGTGCAGGTCGTGAGCTCGGGCCCGGACAACCGGCTCGAAGCCATCCACCGCGCCTATGTCGCCGCGATCAACGCGGCCGATCACCGGGTGTTGCTGACGACACCGTATTTCGTGCCCACCGAGTCGGCCATGACCGCGCTCACCAATGCCGCGCTGCGCGGGGTGGACGTGCAGATCCTGGTGCCGGAGAAGTCGGACTCGTTCATCGTCACGGCAGCGGCGCGCTCGTATTTCGACGAGCTGATCGCCTGCGGCGCCAAGGTGTACGAGTACCGCGCGCGCATGCTGCATTCCAAGACCCTGGTCGTGGACGACAGCATGGCGATCATCGGGACGGCGAATTTCGACCACCGCAGCTTCTTCCTGAACTACGAGGTCTGCGCCATCGCCTACGGGCTCAAGCTCAACGGCGACCTGGCGCAGCAGTTCGCCCTGGACCTGCAGAACGCGCGCCAGGTGCATTACGAGCGCAAGCAGCGCTTCCTGGTGCGGCTCTGGGACTCACTGGCGCGTTTGTGCTCCCCCTTGCTTTGATGGGCTGCGTGGACAATTCACGGGCATACTTCCCCCATGGCTGAAACCACCTTCTTCTGGCATGACTACGAAACCTTCGGAGCCCAGCCGCGCTATGACCGCCCGGCGCAGTTCGCCGGCATCCGCACGGACATGGAGCTCAACGAGATCGGCGAGCCGCTGGTGCTGTACTGCCAGCCCGCGGGCGACTACCTGCCCGATCCGCAGTCCTGCCTGATCACCGGCATCACGCCGCAGCAGTGCGCGGCGCAGGGCGTGCCCGAGCATGCCTTCGCGGCGCGCATCGAGGAGGAGTTCGCCAGCCCCGGCACCGTCGGCGTGGGCTACAACACCATCCGCTTCGACGACGAGATCACGCGCTTCATGTTCTGGCGCAACCTGATCGATCCCTATGGTCGCGAATGGCAGAACGGCTGCGGCCGCTGGGACCTGCTGGATGTCGTGCGCATGGTCTATGCGCTGCGCCCGGACGGCATGGTCTGGCCGCGCAAGGAAGATGGCTCCGTGAGCTTCAAGCTCGAGGACCTGGCGCGCGCCAACGGGCTCGCGCACGAGCAGGCGCATGACGCGCTGAGCGACGTGCGCGCGACCATCGCGCTGGCCAGGCTTGTCCGCAAGCTGCAGCCGCGGCTGTTCGACTTTGCCTTTGGCCTGCACAAGAAGGACCGCGTGCTGCACGAGCTGGGGCTGCCCGCCGTGGCCGCCGATGCGCGGCCTTTCCTGCATGTCTCGGGCATGTTCGGCGCGGCGCGCGGCTGCATCGGCGTGATGTGGCCCCTGGCGACCCATCCGGCGAACAAGAACGAGATACTGGCCTGGGATCTGTCCGAAGACCCGTCGGAGCTGGCGCAGCTGGGCGTGGAGGAACTGCGCCTGCGCCTGTTCACGCGCACGGCCGAGCTGCCCGAGGGCGTGGCGCGGCTGCCGATCAAGAGCATCCACGTCAACAAGTCGCCGATGGTCGTGAGCAGCCTGAAGACGCTGAGCCCGGCGATGGCCCAGCAGTGGGGCATCGACATGGAGCGCTCGCTGCACTATGCCGCGATCGCGCGCGACCTGCCCGACATGAGCGCGCTGTGGAAACAGGTGTTCCAGCGTCCGCCGCCGGGCCCGGTCGATGTGGACCAGGACCTCTATGGCGGCTTCGTCGGCAACGAGGACCGGCGCCGTCTCGACCACCTGCGCTCGCTTACCCCGCTGGAGCTGGCGATGGACCGCACCGGCTTCGACGATGCGCGGCTGGGCGAATTGGTTTTCCGCTACCGCGCGCGCAACTTCGCCGACACCCTTTCGCCCGAGGAGCAGCAGCGCTGGGTCGAGCACTGCGCCGCCTGCCTGCTCGACGGCAAGGGCGGGGCGCGCACGGCCGAGCGCATGTTCGCGCAGATCGACGAGCTGTCGGAATCGGTGGACGAGCGCGGGGAGGAGATATTGGGGGCGCTTTATGACTATGCGGAGTCGATCGTGCCGGATGCGTGAGGGAAGGGTTGGCGGTTTTTGAGGGAATGCCGTTCACCCTTCGACAGGCTCAGGGCGAACGGATGAACAGCCGTGCATTCCGCAACCGTTCGTCCTGAGCCTGTCGAAGGAGGGATGTCCTGTCCTCAGGAGCAAGGCCCATTGCCTTATGCCGGCACTGCCAAAGGCCTTGCCTTCGCAACTCACATCCCTCCAAAGAACCGATAACAAACCGCAATCGCCGCCACCACCCCCGCTAGCTCCGCCAGCAGCGCGCACCCCACCGCATGCCGCGCGCGCTGGATGCCCACCGCGCCGAAGTACACCGCCAGCACATAGAAGGTGGTCTCGGTGCTGCCCTGGATGGTGGCTGCGGCCAGGGCCGCGAAGCTGTCCACGCCCTGGCTCTGCATGGTCTCGATCAGCATGGCGCGCGCGGCGCTGCCGGAGAAGGGCTTGACCAGCGCGGTGGGCAGCGCATCGACGAAGCGCGCGTCCCAGCCGCCGGCATCGACCAGCCAGCGGATTCCCGACAGCGCATAGTCCAGTGCGCCCGAGGCGCGGAACACACCCACCGCGCAGAGCATGGCCACCAGATAGGGCAGCAGCCCGCGCGCCACGTCGAAGCCTTCCTTGGCGCCTTCGATGAAGCTGTCATAGACCGGCACCCGGCGCCAGGCGCCCAGGCAGACGAACAGCAGGATCAAGCCGAACAGCGTCAGGTTGCCCAGCAGCGAGGACAGCGTGGCCAGCGCCGCGGCGCTGAGCGTGGTCAACAGCGCCATGAAGCCGCCGAGCAGCAGCGCCACCGGCAGCAGGTAGGCCAGCACGACGGGGTGCCAGAGTCGGAGGCGCTGCACCAGCCCCACGGCCAGCAGCGCCACCAGCGTCGAGGCCGAGGTCGCCAGCAGGATCGGCAGGAACACCAGCGTCGGGTCGGGCGCGCCCTGCTGCATGCGGTACATGAAGATCGTGACGGGCAGCAGCGTCAGCGAGGAGGCGTTGAGCACCAGGAACAGGATCTGCGCATTGGTCGCGGTGTCGGGGCGCGGGTTCAGCGTCTGCAGCTCGCGCATGGCCTTCAATCCCATTGGCGTGGCCGCGTTGTCGAGCCCCAGCGCATTGGCCGCGAAGTTCAGCGTGATCAGGCCGAGCGCCGGGTGGCCGCGCGGCACCTCCGGCATCAGCCGCGCGAACAGCGGGCCCAGCGCCCAGGCCAGCCACTGCACGACACCGGCCTTTTCGGCGATGCGCAGAAAGCCCAGCCAGAGCGTCAGCGTGCCGAACAGCAGCACCATGACCTCGACGGACAGCTTGGCCATGGCGAACAGCGCCTGGACCATGGCGGCGAACACCTGCGCCTGCCCGCCCACCAGCCACTGGGCCAACGCCGCCACCGCGGCAATGATGAAAAAGCCCAGCCACAGGGCATTGAGCATGGAAATCTCCTGAAGGGCAGACCAGCGCTGCCTGGGCGCTATTGTCATGGCTGACGGCGGCTTGCAGCATGTATGACATGTCATAAACGGCGTCTGCCCCTGCAATGCAGGCAACTGTCACGAAACCGACTTGCTGGCTTTGCATCATGGAGCCCCTGCCTGCCCCGCGCCCCGCTTTGTGACTTCCCTGTACGCCCGTCGCCTGTGCTACCTGCTGCTGTTTCGCCGGCCGGTGTCCACCATGCCTTTGCGCATGGGCTGGAGAGGCATGCGCCTGGCCTGCGTCGGCGCGGCGCTGCTGGTGCTCGGGCTGGTCTGGTGGCTGGCCTGGCAAAGCGTGGCGGCCGAGCGCGCGCAACTGGAGATCAGCACCCGCCAGCAGCAGGCGAGCCTGGCGGCCGTGGTGGCGGAAAATCTTGCCCAAGTGGTCAACAAGGGCCAGTTGATGGCGCTGGCCGCTGGCGATACGCTGGCCAGCCACGCGCGCGGCCAGCAGACCGCCGCCGAGGTGCACCGGCGGCTCTCGACGATGCTGGTGGCCGAGCAG
Source organism: Comamonas endophytica (assembly GCF_023634805.2). NCBI lineage: Bacteria > Pseudomonadati > Pseudomonadota > Betaproteobacteria > Burkholderiales > Comamonadaceae > Comamonas > Comamonas endophytica. The sequence goes on along the minus strand of NZ_CP106881.1, from coordinate 108,185 downwards.
AGCTTCGCGCGCTACCTGCTGCTCGATGCTTCGCTGGCGCCCATGGATTCCTCCTATGCGCTGGCGCGCGGCGAGCTGGCGCCGCTGGTGGCGGCCTTGCGCCAGGCGCTGCGGGCGCCGGTTGCCGGGCAGGCCGCGCGGCTGCTGCCGGCGGCGCAGGCCAGCGCCCCGGGCAGCCCGGATCTGTGGCAGATCCCTCTGGCCTATGCGCTGCGGCCCACCGAGTCCGGCGCCACGTCCGCAGCGGGCGGCTACCTGCTGCTGATGCTGGACCTGGGCTATTTCCTGAACCTCTACCGCGACGTGGAGATGGGCGCGGGCAGCGCGATCCACCTGTTCGACACGCAGGGCGGGCCGCTGGCCGAGCTGGGTGCGCAGGGCTTGACGCTGCCGTTCTCGCGCAGCCAGGCGGCGCCGGTAACGCTGATGGAGGGCAGCCGCGGCGCGGCCGTCGCGGCGCTGCAGCCCGGCGCCGCGCCCAGCCAGTTCAGCTGGCGGCGCAGCGCGCAGTCGCCCTTCATCGTGGTCGCCAGCCGCGGCCAGGAATGGGTGGACGGACCGCACCGCGAGGGCAGCCGCAAGGTCTGGACCCTGCTCGGCGTGCTCAGCGTATGCATGCTGCTGGCCGTGGGCGGCATGCTGCGCGTGCTGCGCCACCAGGAGGGGCTGTTCGTGGCGCTGAGCGTCGCCAACCGCGACAAGCATGCGCTCATCGACCAGCTCGAGCGGGAGAAGACCAAGGCGCTGGAGCTGGCGGCCAATGACCATCTCACGGGACTGCACAACCGCCGCATGTTCAACGAGCTGGTCGCGAGCCATCTGGCGCTGGCCCGGCGCAGCCGCAAGTTCTATGCGCTGATGTATCTGGATCTGGACCGCTTCAAGGCCATCAACGACAGCCTGGGCCACCATGTGGGCGACCTGCTGCTGCAGGCGGTGGCCGGGCGGCTGCGCCAGCTGCTGCGCCGCTCGGACATCATTGCCCGGATGGGGGGCGATGAATTCGCCGTGCTGGTGACCGGCATGGATGCCATGGCCGACATGGACGCGCTGGCCGCCAAGCTCATCGAGTCCCTGAGCCAGCCCTACGAGGGACTCGAGGGCCACACGCTGCAGGTCACGCCCAGCATGGGTGTGGCCTTCTTCCCGCGCGACGGCCATGACGTGACGCTGCTGTGCCGCAACGCCGATGCCGCGATGTATGCCAGCAAACGCGCCGGGCGCGGTCGCTTCAGCTACTACGATGCCACGGCCAGCGCCGACAGCGCGCGCGGGTACGCGCTCGAGCGCGAGCTGCCGCGCGCCGTTGCCGAGCAGCAGCTGGTGCTGCACTTCCAGCCCAAGGTACGCCTCAACGATTGCCGCATCATGGGCTTCGAGGCGCTGGTGCGCTGGCAGCACCCCGAATACGGGCTGATCCACCCGGGCGAATTCATCGCCTCGGCCGAGGCCACGGGTGCCATCCGTGCGCTGGGCGACTGGGTGCTGAAGGCCTGCTGCCGGCAGGTGGCCGCCTGGCGCGCGCTGGGCCTCGACACCGTCCCCATCGCCTTCAATGTCTCCCCGGTGCAACTGCGCGACGGCGCGTTTGCCGAGCGCCTGGCCGCGCATATCGCCGACCACGGCATCGCGCCTTCGGACCTGATGATGGAGATCACCGAAAGCTGCCTGATCGAGCCGCGCGCGCTGGCGCTGAGCGTGCTCGAGCAGGTGCGGGACATGGGCGTGTCCATCGGGCTGGACGATTTCGGCACCGGCTTTTCCAGCCTGAGCCAGATCAAGGACCTGCCCATCGACACCCTCAAGCTCGACCGGTCCTTCGTCAACGACATCCGCAGCAGCAGCGAGGCGGGCGTGATCGTGACCTCGGTCATCACGCTGGCGCACAACCTCAAGATGCGCGTGGTGGCCGAGGGCGTGGAGCTGATGGACCAGCTGGTGTACCTCAAGACCGCCGGCTGCGACGAGGCCCAGGGCTACTTCCTGAGCCGCCCCGTGGGCGCCCACGCGGCCGAGGAGATGCTGCGCGCCGCCTATCTCCATCCCGCATGAAGCTGCCTTGCCCATGAAACCCCACGCAGACATCGCCCGGGACCGGCGGCAGGCGCTGGCAAAGCTGCTGGCGCTGGGCCTGTGCGCGGCGGGCGGCACGGTGGCCACCAGCGCGGCGCATGCCCACCCCGGGCCCGCGCCATGCGAGCCGCCGGCGCGGCTGCGGCTGGCGGTCATTCCCAAGACCAGCGACGATGTCCAGCTCGAAGCCTACCGGATGCTGGCGCGGGCGCTGGCCGGTGCGCTGGCGCTACCCGTCGAGGTGGTGCCTGCCGCGTCCTATTCGGCGGTCGTGCAGGGCCTGCAGGCCGGGCGCATCGACGTGGCCGAGCTCGGGCCGGCCACCTATGTGCAAATGCAGCGCACCGGCGCGGTGGCGCTGCCCTTTGCCGCGCTGGTGAACACCCCCGGCACGTTGAGCCGCTACCAGGCGCTGCTGGTCGTGCGCCGGGGTGCGCGCTGGCGCCGCTGGCAGGACCTGCGCGGCGCGACCCTGGGCCTGGTCGATCCGGCCAGCACCTCGGGCGCGCTGCTGCCGCGGCAGCTGGTGCGGGCGCACACCGGAATGGAGCTGGAGGAATATTTCGCGCGCGTGTCCTATGCAGGCTCGCACGACCGCGCGCTCGCCGCCGTGCGCGACGGGTTGGTGGACGCGGCCTTCATCTCCAGCGAGCGGCTGACGCTGGCCCACGAGCGGAAGCTAGTGGCACCCGAGGAGCTGCGCACGCTGTGGACCTCGGCGCCGCTGCCCACCGATGCCTTCGTCATGCGCAAGAGGCTCTGCCCGGCGCTGCAGGCACAGCTGCTCCAGGTGTTCGTGCAGCAGCAGGCGCTGCTGCGCCCGGCGCTGCAAAAACTGGGCAAGCAGGGCGTGGTTGCCGTCGATGAAGGCGACTACGCCGAGGTGGAGCGCATGCTGGGGCTCAGCGTGCCTTAGCGGCGGCTGCAGGCTGGATGCGCATCAACTGGCCTTTGCTGTCATCGGTCAGCAGGTACAGCCAGCCGTCAGGGCCTTCGCGGACGTCGCGCACGCGCTGTCCGAGCTCGGGCAGCAGCAGATGGCGCGCGGTGATGCGGCCATCCTGCACCGCCAGGCGTTCCAGCATGCGGGTCTTGAGCGCGCCCACCACCATCTGGCCCTTCCATGCCGCGCCATAGCGGTCGCTGGTGATGAAGGCCAGGCCCGAAGGCGCAATGGAAGGCGTCCAGTGCAGCAGCGGCTGCTCCATGCCGTCCTTGGCCGTGATGCCGTCGCCGATCCTGCCGCCGCCGTAGTTCACGCCATGGGTGATGACGGGCCAGCCGTAATTGCGCCCGGCCACAGGCCGATTGACCTCGTCGCCGCCCTGCGCGCCATGCTCGTGCACCCAGAGCTGGCCGTCGGGGCCGATTGCCGCGCCCTGCGGGTTGCGGTGGCCCCAGCTCCAGATCTCCGGCAGCGCATCGGCGCGCTGCCTGAAGGGATTGTCGGCCGGCACGCTGCCGTCCTTGCCCACGCGCACCACCTTGCCGAAATGGCTCTTCAGGTTCTGCGCCTCCTCCTTGGCGGTGGAGCGCTCGCCCAGCGCCAGGAACAAAGTGCCGTCGGGTTTGCCGTCCACCACGCGCTCGGCGATGCGGCAGCCGAAATGCAGCCGGCTGGCGTATTTGGGCTGCTGCGAGAAGATCACCTTCACGTCGGTCAGCCGCGTGGCGTCGTCCGACAGCCGCGCGCGGGCCAGTGCCGTGCTGTTGACCGACCTGTCGCCCCCGGGCCCGGGCTCGGAAAAGCAGAAGTACAGGGTGCGGTTGCGTTCGAAGTCGCTGTCGAGCTGCACGTCGAGCAAGCCTCCCTGGCCCCCGGCGGCGATGGCCGGCAGCCCAGACAGCGGTGCCTGCACCCGGCCGTCGGCCTCGATCACGCGCATGCGCCCCGGTTTTTCCGTGACCAGATAGCGGCCGCCGGGCAGGAAGGCCAGCGCCCAGGGATGCTCCAGCCCGTCGGCCACGGCACGGGCTTCGAGGCGCGGCGCGTCGGCGGCAGCGGGGGTGGCGGCCATTGCCGGGGCGGCCAATGGCTGGGATTGGGCGCTCAGCGCCAGCAGGGCAGCGCAGACGGCAAGGGGCAGGGCGGGTACAGGGCGCATCGGCAATCTCTCCTTGGGACATCCAGGTGAAAAAGAGACGGATAAGCGTTTTTAGGGATTGGTTCCGCTCGGTTCCCTGAATATAGCCAACCGAAAAGGCATTGGGTGAAATTCCTGCGAGGTTCCGCGCGCCAGCGCCGCATCTTCAGGGGGGGCATTCCGTCGCGCCGCAGTGGGCAAGGCCAGGGGATAGATCCCGGCATGGAGCGCCACTTCGAGCGTATTAAGGTTTGTCCTCATCCACTGAGAGGGGGTTCACATGTCGGCTGTCATATCTTGCGCGGCGGGACACTGCTCCGGCTGCGACCTTGTCCATCGCCTGCCGCACCCAGGTGCTCCGGCCACCGCACTGCGCCCGCGGCGTTCCATGGAGACGCCATGACGGGCCCGGCGCTCACTGTGGACGCGGGCGTCCCTGCAGCGGTTGTCGGGCTCCCCTGGTACCGCCGGCTCGGCACCCAGGTGCTGATCGCGCTGGTGCTGGGCATCGTGGTCGGGCTTGCGTTCCCCAGATTCGCCGCGCAGCTCAAGCTGCTGGGCGACATGTTCCTGTCGCTGATCAAGGCCGGTATCGCACCGCTGGTGTTTCTCACCATCGTGCATGGCATTGCCTCGGCGGGAGACGTGCGAAGCGCCGGGCGGGTCGGCTGGCGCGCGATCCTCTACTTCGAGCTTGTCTCGACCCTGGCGCTGGTGCTCGGACTGGTGGCCGGGAACCTGCTGGGCATCGGCGAGGGGATGGCACGAGAGGTCTCCGGCACTGCCGCGCCGCTCGCCAAGGGCATGGCGCCGCGGGGCTTGCCCGAGTTCATCGCGCATATCGTTCCAGACAATTTCGTGGGTGCGTTCGCCAAGGGCGAGCTGCTGCAGGTGGTGGTGCTGGCGGTGATGGCCGGCATCGGCATCCTGGCCATCCCCGAGGAGCGGCGCCAAAGGATCAGCGCCGGCCTCGATTCGGTCTGCGAAGTGCTGTTCGCGTTCATCAACCTGGTGATGAAGCTCGCACCCATCGGCACCTTCGGCGCCGTCGCCTATTCGGTGGGCAGCAATGGTCCGGCGGTGCTGATCGCGCTGGCGCAGCTGGTGCTGGGCTTCTATGCCGTGGTGCTGCTCTTCATTGCGCTGGTGCTTGGCGCGATCACCCGACTGGCGGGCTTGAGCCTGTGGCGGCTGCTGCGCTACATCAAGGACGAACTGCTGATCGTGCTGGGCACGGCGTCCTCCGAAAGCGCACTGCCGTGGCTGCTGATCAAGCTCGAGCGCCTGGGCTGCGCCAAGCAGACGGTGGGTCTGGTGCTGCCCACGGGCTATGCCTTCAACCTCGACGGCACTTCGCTGTTCATGGCGATGGGTGTGGTGTTCCTCTCGAATGCCTATGGCGTGCCGCTGGGCGTCGAGCAGCAGATCGGCATCCTGCTGGTGATGCTGCTGACCTCCAAGGGCGCGGCAACGGTGTCGGGCGGAGCCTTCGTGGCGTTCACCGCGACCGTGACCGCTACCGGCATGCTTCCCACCGAGGGACTGGCGGTGATCTTTGGCGTCTACCGTTTCCTGTCGATGGCCATTGCGACCTGCAACACCATCGGCAACAGCGTGGCGGTGGTGGTGGTCGCCCGCTGGGCTGGCACCTTCGATGCCAGGGTGGCGCAGCGCCATCTGTATCCCGAACGCCATCCACGGACCGCCGCGGCAGACGCCGCGCTGGCCGACGGCAACCTGCTGCCCGAAGACATGAAGGACACCAATCCCCATCCTCCGGGAATCGACCTGCATCCGCAGGCGCGGCCGCGTTGATGGCGGGGCGGCAGCTGGACCTGCCGCTGTGGCGGACGCGCGGCATTTGCTTTTTTTGCTGCAGCCCTGCCGCGACCGGTGTATAACCTGCTCCCTTTGGGCAGCGCGCGCCCGGTTGGGGCGCGCGCGCCTGTCACCTGAAGGAAAGCATTCATGGGCGCGCAGTGGAAATCGAAGGGCAAGGCACTGGTTGCCGACGCCAAGGGCAAGCTGTTTGGCAAGCTGGCCAAGGAAATCATGGTGGCCGCGCGCGGCGGCGCCGATCCGGCGGCCAACTCCAAGCTGCGCCTGGTGGTCGAGCAGGCACGCAAGGTGTCCATGCCCAAGGACACGCTCGAGCGCGCGATCAAGAAGGGCGCGGGCCTGACGGGCGAGACCGTCAACTTCGAGCATGTGATCTACGAGGGCTATGCCCCCCACCGCGTGCCGGTCATGGTCGAGTGCCTGACCGACAACCTCAACCGCACGGCACCTGAGATGCGCGTGGCCTTCCGCAAGGGCCAGATGAGCGCCGTGGCCTGGGATTTCGACCATGTGGGCATGGTCGAGGCCGAGCCTGCCGAAGCCGGCGCCGATGCCGAGCTGGCCGCCATCGAAGCTGGCGCGCAGGACTTCGAGCCAGGCGAGGCCGAAGGCAGCACGCTGTTCCTCACCGATCCCACCGACCTCGACCTGGTGGCCAAGGCCCTGCCTGCGCATGGCTTCACCGTGCTGTCGGTCAAGCTCGGCTACAAGGCGAAGAACCCGATCAGTGCCTCGAGCCTGAGTGCGGAGCAGCTGGAGGAGGTGCAGGCGTTCCTGGCGGGCATCGACGACAACGATGACGTGCAGAACATGTTTGTGGGGTTGGTGGATTAATAACCCTCAGGCTCCGTTCGTCGCGGGGCCGTCCATCCTTCGACGGCGCCGCCGAGGCAGGCTCGGGACGAACGGATTCAACCTCCGTTCGCCCCAGGCGGGCCCCCCGAGCCTGTCGAAGGGTCCTGCGGGCTCCACCGAGCCGACAAAACCGGTTACTTGGTGCCGAAAATCCGGTCGCCTGCATCGCCCAGGCCGGGAAGGATATACCCATGGCTGTCGAGCTCGCGGTCGATGGCAGCGGTGTAGATCGCCACGTCCGGGTGCGCCTTCTGCATCGTGGCGATGCCCTCGGGCGCGGCCAGCAGGCACATGAACTTGATGGACTTGGGGTTCATCTGCTTGAGGCGCGCCACGGCGGCGGCCGCCGAGTTGCCCGTGGCCAGCATGGGATCGACGACGATGATGTCGCGCTCTTCCATCTCCGAGGGCATCTTGAAGTAGTACTCGACCGGCTGCAGCGTCTGCGGGTCGCGGTACAGGCCGATGTGGCCGATGCGCGCGCCCGGCACGACGTTGAGCATGCCGTCGAGAAAGCCGTTGCCCGCGCGCAGGATCGAGACCAGCACCAGCTTCTTGCCGTCGATGACCTTGCCGGTCATGGTTTCCATCGGCGTGTCGATCTCGATGTCCTGCAGCGGCATGTCGCGCGTGATTTCATAGGCCATCAGCGTGCTGAGCTCGCCGAGCATGCGGCGGAAGCTGTTGGTGCTGGCTTCCTTGCGGCGCATCAGCGTGAGTTTGTGCTGGACCAGCGGGTGGTCGATGAGATGAACTTGGCTCATGTTGTTCTGTGGATTCGTCAGGGAAGGGAGGGCCCGGGCCCGGCGTCAGTCCGCCAGGAAGCGCGCGTAGCGCTGCAGGTCCACGTTGCCGCCACTGATGATGACGCCAACGCGCGCGCCCGCAAGCGGCACGCCGCCATGCAGGGCTCCGGCAAATGCCAGGGCACCGGTGGGCTCGACCACGATTTTCATGCGTTCGGCAAAAAAGCGCAGCGCCTGCACCAATTGCTCGTCCGACACAGTGAGTATGTCCTCCACTGCCGACCGGATCACGGCAAAGGTGATATCGCCCAGGGCCTGCGATTGTGCGCCATCGGCGATGGTCTTGGGCGTGGGAATGCGCACCAGCGTGCCGCTGCGCAGCGATTGCTGCCCGTCATTGCCGGTTTCGGGCTCCACGCCATAGACGCGGCACCCGGGCGCCAGCGCCTGCGCCGCCAGCAGGCTGCCCGAGAGCAGGCCGCCGCCGCCCAGGCAGACGAACAGGTAGTCCAGGTCGGGCACCTCCTTGAACAGCTCCCTCGCCACGGTGCCCTGGCCGGCAATCACATCGGCATGGTCGAAGGGCGGGACCAGCGTCATGCCGCGCTGGCTGGCGAGCTGCGCGCTGATGGCTTCGCGGTCCTCGGTGAAGCGGTTGTAGGTCACGACCTGGGCGCCGTATTCGCGCGTGGCGGCGATCTTGGCGGCCGGCGCGTCCTCGGGCATGACGATCAGCGACGGCATGTCGAGCAGGCTTGCCGACAGCGCGATGGCCTGCGCATGGTTGCCCGAGGAAAAGGCCAGCGCGCCGCCGCGCCTTTGCTCCTCGGTGAAGCGCGACAGCGCGTTGTAGGCGCCACGGAACTTGAAGGCGCCCATGCGCTGCAGGTTCTCGCACTTGAAGAACAGTTGCGCGCCGAGCTGCGCATCCACCGTGCGCGAGCGCATGACCGGGGTGCGGTGCGCCACCCCCTGCAGCCGTCCGGCGGCGGCTTCGACATCGGCGTAAGTGGGCAGGATGGCAGGGGTGGAGGGCATGGCGCACAGGGAGGAAATGAAGTGTCGGTCATCATAGCGAGCCCCTGCCATGCCGGGGCCGGCAGCGGCCCGCATTCTGTGGCAGAGTCCACCGCGATGGGGCCAAATAGGATTTCCTTCAATGGATGCGCGCCGTCAAAAGTAAAATCGCCGGCTACAGATTTAAATCAAACAAGGAATTCCTGTGGCAGGACACAGCAAATGGGCAAATATCCAGCACCGCAAGGGTCGCCAGGATGAAAAACGCGGCCGCATCTGGACGCGCATCATCCGGGAAATCATGGTGGCCGCGCGCATCGGCGGCGGCGACCTGGATGCCAATCCACGGCTGCGCCTGGCGGTTGACAAAGCCAAGGCGGCCAACATGCCTGCGGACAACATCAAGCGCAACATCGACAAGGCGACGGGCAACCTCGAAGGCGTGAACTACGAGGAAATCCGATACGAAGGCTACGGTATTGGCGGAGCGGCGATCATTGTCGACACCATGACCGACAACCGTGTGCGCACGGTGGCCGACGTGCGCCATGCTTTCAGCAAATACGGTGGCAACATGGGCACCGAAGGCTCGGTGGCCTTCCAGTTCAAGCACTGCGGACAGATCATCTTCGCCCCCGGCACTTCCGAGGACCGCGTCATGGAAGTGGCGCTGGAGGCCGGCGCCGAGGATGTGGTCACCGACGAGGAGGGCGCCATCGAGGTGCTGACCTCGCCGGCCGACTTCGAAGCCGTGCGCAATGCGCTGGAAGCCGCGGGCCTCAAGCCCGATGCGGCCGAGGTGACCATGCGCCCCGAAAACACCATCGCCCTGGAAGGCGATGACGCGACCCGCATGCAAAAGCTGCTGGACATGATCGAAGACCTGGATGACGTTCAAGACGTTTACCACAACGCAGACCTATGAAAATTCTTGTGATTGGCGGCGGAGGCCGTGAACACGCCCTGGCGTGGAAGATGGCGCAATCGCCCAAGTCCACCAAGGTGTATGTGGCCCCCGGCAACGGCGGCACCGCGCTGGCCGGCGGCAAGCTGGAGAACCTGGCCATTACCGATGTCGTGGCGCTGCGCGAATGGGCGCAGGCGGAGAAGATCGGGCTGACGGTGGTCGGCCCCGAGGCGCCGCTGGCTGCCGGCGTGGTGGACGAGTTCCGCGCCCACGGCCTGCGCGTGTTCGGCCCGACGAAGGCCGCCGCACAGCTCGAGAGCTCCAAGGCTTTTTCCAAGGCCTTCATGGCGCGCCACGGCATTCCCACGGCGGCCTACGACACTTTCAGCGACGCCGCGCTGGCGCATGCCTATATCGACCGCATCGGCGCGCCCATCGTGGTCAAGGCCGACGGCCTGGCCGCGGGCAAGGGCGTCGTGGTGGCGCTCACCGCCCAGGAAGCGCATGACGCGGTGGACTTCATGCTGGTCGACAATAAGTACGGCGTGAGCCACAACGCGGGCGGCGCGCGCGTGGTGATCGAGGAGTTCCTCGAAGGCGAGGAAGCCAGCTTCATCGTGCTGTGCGACGGCAAGAACGTGCTGGCGTTGGCGACCAGCCAGGACCACAAGCGCCTCAAGGACGGCGACGAGGGCCCGAACACCGGCGGCATGGGCGCGTATTCGCCCGCGCCCGTGGTCACGGCCGATGTACACGCGCGTGCCATGCGCGAGATCATCCTGCCGACGATCCGCGGCATGGAGCGCGATGGCATCCCGTTCACCGGCTTCCTGTATGCAGGGCTGATGATCGACGGCTCGGGCCACCCCAAGACGCTGGAGTTCAACTGCCGCATGGGCGACCCCGAGACGCAGCCGATCATGATGCGCCTCAAGAGCGATCTAGTCGACGTGATGTCCGCGGCCGTCGACGGCAAGCTCGACCAGGTCGAGCTCGAATGGGACCGCCGCACCGCGCTGGGCGTCGTGATGGCGGCCCATGGCTATCCCGAGTCGCCGCGCAAGGGCGATGCCATCACCGGCCTGCCTGCGGAGGCGGCGGACGCGATGGTCTTCCATGCCGGCACCGAACTCGTCAATGGCGTGCCCCAGGTCAACGGCGGCCGCGTGCTGTGCGTCACGGCGCTGGCCGACAGCGTCAAGCAGGCACAGATCCGCGTCTATGACGTGGCGCGCGGTATCCATTTCGATGGCATGCAGTACCGCCGCGACATCGGTTTCCGCGCCATCAAGAGCTGAAGGCTGCGCGTGGAAGCGATGATCGACACCCCGGCCACGGTGGCCGACGTGCGCGCCTACCTGACCGGCCTGCAGGACGAGATCACCCATGCGCTCGAAGCCGTCGAGGGCGAGGGCGGCGGCCGTTTCCTGGCCGATGCCTGGCACAAGGGCGCCGAGGAGCGGCTGCAGGGCGAGGGCATCACGCGCATCCTGGAGGGTGGGCGGGTGTTCGAGCGCGCGGGCTGCGGTTTCTCGCACGTGCGCGGCGCGCAGCTGCCGCCTTCCGCCACGCAGCACCGCCCGGAGCTCGCCGGCGCGCCCTTCGAGGCGATGGGCGTCTCGCTGGTGTTCCACCCGCGCAACCCCTATGTGCCGACGGTGCACATGAACGTGCGCATGATCTCCGCCGGCCATCCCGGTCAGGAGCCCGTGCGCTGGTTCGGCGGCGGGCTGGATCTCACGCCGTGCTATGGCTTCGAGGAAGATGCGGTGGCCTTCCACCGCACCTGCCGCGATGCGCTGGCGCCCTTTGGCGCCGATCTCTATCCGCGCTTCAAGGCGTGGTGCGACGAGTACTTCCATCTCAAGCACCGGGGCGAGCAGCGCGGCGTGGGCGGCATCTTCTTCGATGACTTCGCCGAGCTCGCGCCCGAACGCAGCTTCGCCATGCTGCGCTCGGTGGGCGATGCGCTGCTGCAGGCCTATCTGCCCATCGTCGCGCGGCGCAAGGACATGCCCTATGGCGAGCGCGAGGTAGAGTTCCAGCGCTACCGGCGCGGGCGCTATGTCGAGTTCAACCTGGTCTGGGACCGCGGTACGCATTTCGGCCTGCAGTCGGGCGGGCGCACCGAATCCATCCTGCTGTCCATGCCCCCGCATGCCTGCTGGAGCTACCAGCGCGAGGATGCGCCGGACACGCCCGAAGCGGCGCTTACGCGCGACTTCCTGGTGCGGCGCGACTGGCTGTGAACGGCGGCGCGGAGGGCGGGGCAAGCCATGCCTCGCCACCGCGCTCCCTTGGCTGCCCGCCCCCGGCGGGGCGCTTGATGCGCGCGCAGCGGGGTTATGCGGCAAAAAACTATAATTTCGATAGCTGTGCGCGCAAGCGCACCACACCTATCCATTCCAAAAACAATAGACCCGTTCCGTGGAACGGGCAGCCGCTGAAGGCATTCGGCCCCGAAGCGCGCTATATTGACCCATCTTTTCTACACATCGCCTGATGACCACCACCCCCAAAGCAGAAACCGCCGCCAAGAAAGACGTCACCAAGCTCCAGCGCGCCATCGTCGATGGCCTGGAGGACGTCAAGGCGCAAGACATCCAGGTCTTCAACACCGAACACCTGTCGCCGCTGTTTGAACGCGTGATCGTGGCATCGGGCACGTCGAACCGCCAGACCAAGGCGCTGGCAGCCAGTGTGCGCGAAGCGGTCAAGGAAGCCGGCTTCGACAAGCCGCGCGTCGAGGGCGAGGACAACGGCGAGTGGATCATCGTCGACTGCGGTCCGGCCGTGGCGCACATCATGCAGCCGGCCATCCGCCAGTACTACCGCCTGGAAGAGATCTGGGGCGAAAAGCCGGTGCGCCTGAAGCTTGGCGCCGCCAAGCCCGCACCCTCGGCCGCCAATCTGCTGGCCGACAAGAAGGCCGCGCAGAAGGCTGCCAAGGCCGATGCCAAGGCTGCTCCCAAGTCGCGCGCAAAGCCCAAGGCTGAGGACGGCGTGAAGGCGCCGGCCAAGAAGGCGGTGGCGAAGAAGCCCGCGGCCAAGACCGTGGCCAAGGGCTTGGCCGCACCCGCCGCCAGCGCCAAGACCGCCGCCAAGACGGCTGCGAATGCCGTGGCCAAGGAGGCGGCCAAGGCGGCTGCGAAGACTGCCGCCAAGGCCGCCGCGAAGCCTGCCGCCGAGAAGAAGCCGGCGGCGAAGAAGGTGGCCGCCAAGGTGCAGACCGTGGTGGTGAAGCCTTCTGTGCCACGCACCGCCAAGCCCGCGGCGCCCGCCGCCAAGCGCGCTCCCCGCAAGGCCTCCTGACCGGGCCTGAAGGATGAAGCTGCTGATCGTGGCCGTGGGCCAGCGCGTGCCCGATTGGGCGCAGACGGCCTACGATGATTACGCCAAGCGCTTTCCACCCGAGCTCAAGGTCGAACTCAAGGCCGTCAAGACCGAGCCGCGCGGCTCCAAGACGCTCGAGACGCTGTACGCGGCCGAACGCGAGCGCATCGAGGCGGCCATTCCGCGCGGCACGCGCATCGTGGTGCTGGACGAGCGCGGCACCAGCCTGACGACCAAAGCGCTGGCCCAGCGCCTGCAGGGCTGGCAGCTCGAAGGCGACGACGTGGCGCTGGTCATCGGCGGCCCCGATGGGCTCGAACCCGCCTTCCGCCAGGCGGCGCACGAGCGCATCCGGCTGTCGGACCTGACGCTGCCGCATGCGATGGTGCGGGTGCTGCTGATCGAGCAGCTGTACCGTGCCTGGTCGGTGAATGCCGGCCATCCGTACCACCGGGAATGACGCCGGCGCGCGCCGCCAAAGCAGCCACGGGCTGCTTTTTTTCGTTGGGCTGGCGCTTGGCGGCGAGGGCGGCGGGCGGCGCTGGATGGCGCTTCTGCGGCGGCATCGGGGTCGTTGAGTAGCTGTTAGATTGCAGTGCCGGCAAAAGCGCCGTTGGGTGACCGCTTCCCGGACATCCGTATGAACCAAAGAGAAAATCCATGGAAACACTGAATGCGTTCTTCACGTCGCTGAACGGCATCGTCTGGGGCGTGCCGATGATCGTGCTGATCCTGGGCACCGGTTTCTACCTGCAGGTCCGGCTGGGCTTCATGCCGCTGCGCAACATCGGCCGCGGCTTTCGCATGATCTGGCGCAGCCGCAGGATCGAAGACCGGGCCGATGGCGACATCTCGCCCTATGCCGCGCTGATGACGGCGCTGTCGGCCACCGTGGGCACCGGCAATATCGCCGGCGTGGCCACGGCCATCGCCGTGGGCGGGCCCGGCGCGCTGTTCTGGATGTGGATGACCGCGCTGCTCGGCATGGCGACCAAGTACGGCGAAGTGGTCGTGGCGGTGAAGTACCGCGAACGCAATGCCAAGGGCCAGTGGGTCGGCGGCCCGATGTACGCGATCAAGAACGGCCTGGGCCGGCACTGGCGCTGGATGGGCACGCTGTTCGCCATCTTCGGCGGCTTTGCCGGCTTCGGCATCGGCTCCATGGTGCAGGCCAACGGCATCGCCTCGGCCATGCACAGCGCCTTCGGCCTGGAGAACTGGGTCACCGGCCTGGCGCTGGCGCTGTTGGTGGGCGCGGTCGTGCTGGGCGGCATCACGCGCATCGGCGCAGTGGCCGAAAAGCTGGTGCCCGCCATGTGCCTGCTCTACATCGCCTGCGTGCTGTGCGTGCTGTGGGTTTTCGCCGAGCGCATTCCCGCCGCGCTCGCGCTGATCTTCGCGCAGGCCTTCAATCCGACGGCGGCCACGGGCGGTTTCCTGGGCTCGACGGTGCTGATGGCGCTGCGCATGGGCGTGGCGCGCGGGATCTTCTCGAACGAAGCCGGCCTGGGCACCGCCGGCATCGCGCAGGCCGCGGGTGCCACCAAGGATCCGGTGTTCTCGGGCCTGGTCGGCATGATGGGCACCTTCATCGACACCATCATCGTCTGCACCATGACCGGCCTGGCCATCGTGGTCAGCGGCGTGTGGAACTCGGGCGCCACCGGCGCGGTGCTGTCGACCCAGAGCTTCGAGGCAGCTCTGCCCGGTATAGGAAAGTACCTGCTGGCGCTTTCGCTGGCTGTGTTCGCGTTCACCACCATCCTGGGCTGGGCCTACTACGGCGAGAAGTGCTGGACCTATCTGGTGGGGCCGGTCTGCGAGAAGCCGTTCCGCGTGCTGTGGACGTTGGCCGCCTACTTCGGCGCCGTGGCGACGCTGGACTTCGCCTGGCTGGTGGCCGACACGCTCAACGCGCTGATGGCCATTCCGAATCTGATCTCGCTGCTGCTGCTGTCGCCGGTGATCGTGCAGCTCACGCGCGAGTACTTCGCCAGTCCCCATACCGGGGTGCGGTAGGGGGTGGCGGCGGCGCCGCTGTCTTGCACGGCAGCCCGTGCCTGATGGCGTGGCCGCGAAGCCCCCCGTGGTACTATCTTTTTCATAGCCTGCGACGCTTGATATTCAAGGGTTGCAGCAGTCTTCTCCGTCTGCCATGCCCGATTTCATCTACCTCGCTTCGCAAAGCCCGCGCCGCCGTCAACTGCTCGAACAGATCGCCGTGCGCCATGAGCTGCTGCTGCCCAATGCCGCGGGCGACCTGGCCGAGGATGCCGAGGCCATCGAGGCCGTGCTGCCGGGCGAGGCGCCGCGCGACTATGTGCAGCGCGTGACCGGGCTCAAGCTGGATGCGGCCGTCGCACGCCTGGCGCGCCGCGGCCTGCCGCCCGCGCCGGTATTGTGCTCCGACACCACCGTCGCCCTGGGCACGCGGATCCTTGGCAAGCCCGAAGATGAAGATGACGCGGCGCGCATCCTCGCGCTGCTGGCCGGCCGCGAGCACGAGGTGCTCACGGCGGTGGCGCTGCAATCGGGCCAGGAACGTTTTGCCGCGCTGTCGGTATCGACGGTGCATTTCGCCCCGATGTCGCCCGCGCAGATCGCCGCCTATGTCGCCACCGGCGAGCCCATGGGCAAGGCCGGCGCCTACGGCATCCAGGGCGCGGCCGCGGTCCATGTCGCGCACCTCGCGGGCAGCTATACCGGCATCATGGGCCTGCCGCTGTTTGAAACCGCCTCCCTGCTGCGCCAGGCCGGCTGGGCCCTCTGAATTCCAAGACCATGCAACAAGACATTCTGATCAACTGGTCGCCCCAGGAAACGCGCGTGGCGATCGTCGAGAGCGGCGCGGTGCAGGAGCTGCACATGGAGCGCCCGCTCGAGCGCGGCCTGGTGGGCAATGTCTATCTGGGCAAGGTGGCGCGCGTGCTGCCGGGCATGCAGTCGGCGTTCATCGACATCGGCCTGGAGCGCGCGGCCTTCCTGCACGTGGCCGACGTCTGGCAGCGCCAGGAGGGCGGCGAGGCACCGATGTTCGCACGCAAGGACCAGCCGCTCAAGCCGATCGAAAAGCAGATCTTCGAGGGCCAGGCGATCATGGTCCAGGTCATCAAGGACCCGATCGGCACCAAGGGCGCACGCTTGTCCACGCAGATCAGCATTGCCGGACGGCTGCTGGTGTTCCTGCCGCAGGACGACCATGTGGGCGTGTCGCAGAAGATTCCGCCGGCCGAGCGCGACGCGCTGCGCGCGCGGCTGCAGGGCCTGGTGGGCGACAAGGCCAGCGGCGGCGGCGGCGGCTTCATCCTGCGCACCAATGGCGAGGAGTCCAGCGACCAGGAGCTCTCCGAAGACATCGCCTACCTGCGCAAGACCTGGGCGCGCATCAGGCAGTCTTCCGTGCAGCTGCCCGCGGGCTCGCTCTTGCACCAGGACCTGAACCTGCTGCAGCGCGTGCTGCGCGATCTGGTGGGCGAGCAGACCCAGACCATCCGCATCGACTCGCGCGAACAGTTCGCGCTGCTGCAGTCCTTCGGCCGCGAATTCATGCCGGCCGCCGTGCCGAAGCTGCAGCTGTACAAGGGCGAGCGCCCGATCTTCGACCTGTATTCCATCGACGAGGAAATCGCCCGGGCGCTGGGTCGGCGCGTGGAGCTCAAATCGGGCGGCTACCTGATCATCGACCAGACCGAGGCGCTGACCACCATCGACGTCAACACCGGCGGCTTCGTCGGCGCGCGCAACTTCGACGACACCATCTTCAAGACCAATCTCGAGGCGGCCCAGGCGATCGCGCGCCAGCTGCGCCTGCGCAACCTGGGCGGCATCGTCATTGCCGACTTCATCGACATGGTGCGCGAGGAGCACCAGCAGGCGGTGCTGGCCGAGTTCCGCAAGCAGCTCGGCCGTGACCGCGTCAAGACCATGATGGCGGCGGGCTTCTCGCAGCTGGGCCTGGTCGAGATGACGCGCAAGCGCACGCGCGAATCGCTGGCCCACATGCTGTGCGAGCCCTGCCCGATGTGCACTGGCAAGGGCATCGTCAAGACCGCGCGCAGCGTCTGCTACGACGTGCTGCGCGAGATCCTGCGCGAGGCGCGCCAGTTCAATCCGCAGGAATTCCGCGTCATCGCCTCGCCCAAGGTGGTGGACCTGTTCCTCGACGAGGAAAGCCCGCATCTGGCGAGCCTGTCGGATTTCATCGGCAAGCCGATCTCGCTGCAGGCGGAGAGTGCGATGGGGCAGGAGCAGTACGACATCGTGCTGCTGTGAGGCAGATGGTCTGGATGCCGGACCGCCTGACCCTCGGCCCGCCGCATCCCGCCAGGGATCAACGCGAGACCATCAGCAGTACGCCCTGCTCGGCCGGCAGGGCTTCGGGCACATCGGGGTCCAACGCGACGACCATCACCACGACATAGGTGGTTTTGCCGTCGGCGGTGTGCTTGTAGGCCCTGGCCCGCGCGATGGTCGCATCTTCACCCTGGCCGTCTCTGGAGCCTTCCGGGCTGAACAATTGCGCTATGTATAGCAGCCTCTCCGAGGGGGCCCCGGCCTGCGTCAGCTTGCCGTCGGTGCCGACCAACACGTCCATGAGGTGCATGCTGTCCTGATACACAGCGAAGCGTTTGCCAAGGACCTCGCGATGGTCCACTTCCGTGAACTCGTCCGACAGATAGACGTAATGGGCGCTGCTCTCGTCAGATGGCGAGACCGTGTTCTTCAGGTGGCTGTCGCGGCCGCTGAGCATCCCGATCCGGTTGCCCATCAGGCTCAGGATGGAGGTGAAGGCGCCGGAGCGGTCCACGGCCGTGATGTTGCCTTCCGCATCCCGGCCACGGATCGGCAGGACCTGCATGCCCAGGGTGGGATCGGGAAGGGTCAGCGCCTCGCTGCCATCGGGCAAGGTTTTCAGGCCGATCGGAAAGCTCGTCCAGCCGGGAACGGTGAAGGCATGTGCCGTGTACGCCGTCTGCGTGAGTTTCTCACCCGCGGCCATGCGGGCTGCAGCTTCATCCTGGGACAGCTCGGCAATGCTCAGCGCGCGCCCATAGCGCTCCAGCAGATCGTCGGCGGCATCGCTCCTGTGCGCCTTGAAGAGCGTTGTCACGGGGTGGAAGTCCGCAGGCAGCACGGGTTTGTCCGGAAGCACCACCAGTGCCGCCTTGAGCTTCTCCAACGCCATTGCCAGCTTCGCTTCGGTGATGGCGGCGCCAATGTCGGCCTGGGTGGCACGGGCATACCACTTTGCAGGATCTTCGCTGGCCAGGCTGGCGACCATCAGGTCGGTGAGGGGCGTGATGTTGGCGGTGCCCGCAGCGTGGGCGACCGAATGCAGTGCTGCGCCCAGGGGCTTGCCGCGGACACTGCCGCCGGAGACGCTCAACGCGCAGGGAAAATCGCTGTCCGCCATCTCGACGTCGAAGCTGCCGTCGGCCGCCGTGGTGGCGGAGGCGTACTTTCCGGACGCGCATTTGCAGGCGACCGAAGCGCCGGCGATGGGCGCACCGATCGCGGCCACGCCGCTGATCCCGGGCCGGGTCGCTGCGTTCGGGGTCGTTGGGGAGCTGCCACCGCCGCAAGCGGTGAGTGCCAGGGCCAGCGCGGTGCAGGCGCTGGCCCTGGGGATGATTCGACTTGGAAAACGCAGCACTTGGTACCTCCGTATATATTTGCGCCAATATGGCAATAGAAAATATATATAGAAGTTTATTTAACGATAGTATAAAACTACCTATTGACGCGTGCGTGGTCCGGGCCCAGCACACTTGCTGCATTGGCGCCGGGCATGGCAGGGTGGACGAAGAACGTCGCGGAGCAATGGGCGCCGGACGCGCCGTGTGGCCGCGCAGACGCTGCGCCTCCCCGATGAAGGGGCGCGAACAGGACGTCAGGCTGCGGTCAAGCCAGCGCCGTATCGAGCACCATCATCATCACGAACCCGATCATCAGCCCCGCAGTGGCAAAAACCTCGTGCCCCTTGCGGTGCGATTCGGGAATGATCTCGTGGCTGATCACGAACAGCATGGCGCCGGCGGCAAAACCCAGGCCCCACGGCAGCAGCAGGGCCGAGTGGCCGACGATGGAGGCGCCCACCACGGCGCCCAGCGGTTCGACCAGGCCCGAGGCCATGCCGATCAACACGGCTAGCAGGCGGCCGTAACCCGCGGCAAGCAGCGCCGCGGCCACGACGAAGCCCTCGGGCACGTCCTGGATCGCAATGCCGATGGCCAGCGCATTGGCGCGCATGACTTCGTCGTTGCCCGCGTAGCCCACGCCGATCGCCAGGCCCTCCGGAATGTTGTGCAGCGCGATGGCAATGACGAACAGCCAGGTGCGGCGCAGTTGCTGCGCACTGGCGCCTTCGCGTCCCTTGATGAAATGCTCGTGCGGCAGCAGCTTGTCCATCGCCAGCAGCGCGAGGCCGCCCAGCAGGATGGCGGTGCCGACCGAGACGCTGGCGTTCCAGGCGCTGCCGCCGGCTTCGCGCACGGCGTCAAGGCCTGGAATCACCAGGGAGAAAGCACAGGCCGCCAGCATGACGCCCGCGCCAAAGCCGAACAGCGTGTCCTGCAGCCGCTCGGAGGGGCGCTGCGACAGCAGCACGGGCAGGGTGCCCAGGGCAGTGGCCAGCGCCGCCACGCCGCCCGCCAGCAGCGCGCCGCGGGCCGAGGGGTTGCTTTGCAGGCCGTCCCAGATCAGCGCGGCCAACGCCCAGACGCCCAACAGCGAGATCGCCAGCCCGATGCGGGTCCTGAGCCTCAAGCGGTTCGCACCGGGCGGGCCGGCGGGATGGGGAGCGGGCGTCGAGCGATCGTCCATGCGGGCTTCCTGTCAGGCTTGGCGGGCGAGGGCGTAACGGCGTGCGACCTCGGCCCAGTCGATGACGTTGTAGAACGCCGCGATGTATTCGGGGCGGCGGTTCTGGTACTTCAGATAATACGCATGTTCCCAGACGTCGAGGCCGAGGATGGCGGTATTTCCCGAACCGATGCCGACCATGGCGGGATTGTCCTGGTTGGCGCTGCTCTCCACCGCCAGCTTGCCGGCCTTGTCCACCGTGAGCCAGGCCCAGCCGCTGCCGAAGCGGGTCAATGCCGCCTTCGTGAACGCGGCCTTGAAGGCTTCCATGCCGCCCAGGTCGCTGTCGATCGCGCGTGCCAGATCGCCCTCGGGCTGGCCGCCGCCCTGGGGCGACATCACTTTCCAGAACAGGCTGTGGTTGGCATGGCCGCCGCCATTGTTGCGCACCGGCGCGCGCAGCGCCTCGGGCAGGGACTCGACCTTGGCAACGAGCTCGTCGATCGGGAGATCCGCATGCTCGGTGCCTTCCAGCGCGGCATTGAGGTTGTTGACATAGGTCTGGTGGTGCTTGGTGTAATGCACTTCCATGGTCTGTGCGTCGATATGGGGCTCGAGGGCGTCGTAGGCGTAGGCCAGCGGAGGCAAGGTATGGGGCATGCAGGAACCTTTGAAGTGTTGAAGGGAGAGCGCAGACGGCGGGGGAAGCCGGTCGGTTGCCGCCGTCCATCCATCCTAAATGCGAATCATTCCCTGCACAAAGCCCATCATGGCGGCATTGATATGAACCGGTGCTGCCTGCAGGCCGCCCGGGCGCGCAGCCTGCCTCCCGGAGTTCAGAGGCGGCGCAGCCGCTCCAGCGCCAACTGCAGCGTGGCGTCTTCCTTGGCAAAGCAGAAACGCACCATGCGCTGGTCGAATCCGTCGCCATAGAAAGGCGACAGCGGAATTCCCGCTACGCCGATCTCGCGCACCAGCCACTGGCTGAACTCGACGTCGCCCAGGTCGCTCACGGCCGAGAAATCCACGCATTGGAAGAAGCTGCCGTTGCAGGGCAGCAGCTTGAGGCGCGAGTTTTCGAGGCCGGCGCGGAACAGGTCGCGCTTGCCCTGGTAGAAGGCCGGCAGTTCCAGATAGCGCGCCGGATCGGCAAGGTAGCTGGCCAGCCCGTGCTGCACGGGCGTGTTCACGGTGAACACGTTGAACTGGTGCACCTTGCGGAATTCGGCCATCAGTGCCGCGGGCGCGGCCACGCTGCCGACCTTCCAGCCCGTGACGTGGAAGGTCTTGCCGAAGCTGGAATTGATGAAGGCGCGCGCGGCCAGGCCGGGAAAACGCGCCGCGCTCTGGTGCTCGGCGCCGTCGAACACCATGTGTTCGTAGACCTCGTCGCTGATCAGCAGCACCTCGGTGGGCGCGAGCAGGTCCTCGAGCGCACGCATTTCCTCGGCCGTCCACACGGTGGCGCTGGGATTGTGCGGCGTGTTGATGATCAGCAGCCGCGTGCGCGGCGTGATGGCGGCGGCAATGGCTGCCAGGTCCGGGCGGAAACTGCCGGGCGTCAGGGGCACGCGCACCGGCACGCCGCCGGCGAGCTCGATGTTCGGGATGTAGCTGTCGTAGCAGGGGTCGAGCACGATGACTTCGTCGCCCGGGTGCACGCAGGCCAGGATGGCGGTGAGGATGCCCTGCGTCGCACCCGCGGTGATGGTGATCTCGCTGTCGGGGCTGTAGCCGCGGCCGTGCTGCGCGCGGATCTTGTCCGCAACGGCCTGGCGCAGCGCGGGCACGCCGGGCATTGGCGGATACTGGTTGTGGCCGGCCAGCATGGCCTGATGCACGGCCTCGATCAGCGCCGGGTCGCAGGCGAAGTCGGGAAAGCCCTGGCCCAGGTTCACGGCCTTGTGTTCGGCGGCCAGCGCCGACATGACGGCGAAGATGGTGGTGCCGACCGCAGGCAGCTTGCTCTCGAAGCGCGGGGTGCGGGGCAGGGCCTGGGAAGGGAGGGCAGCGGAGGCAATGGTCATTTTGCGGCGGGTCAAAGTTCGTAATCGGCCACATGGCCGTTCATGGCGCGCACCACGAGCTCGCGGCTCAGGCGGTCGCTGAGCAGTTCGGCGAACTTGTAGACGAAGTTGCGCATGTAGGCGCCGCGCTTGAAGGCCACGCGCGCGACGTTCTGCCCGAACAAATGTCCCATGGGGCGCACCACCAGATCGGTCGCGGGGTCGTCGCGCATGGCCATCTCGGCCACGATGCCGATGCCCAGGCCCAGGCGCACATAGGTCTTGATCACGTCGGAATCGATGGCTTCGAGCACCACGCGCGGCTGCAGGCGCCGGGCGCTGAAGGCCTGGTCGATCTTGTTGCGGCCGGTGAAGGACGGGTGGTAGGTGATCAGCGACTCGTGCGCGATGTCGTCCAGCGAGATGCGCTCCTTGAGCGCCAGCGGGTGCTGCGGCGGCACCACCAGCACATGCTCCCATTCGTAGCAGGGCAGGGTCACGAGCTCGGGGTAGTCGGACAGCGACTCGGTCGCCATGCCGATTTCCGCCACCTCGTCGATGACCATGCGCGCGACCTCGGCGGGCGTCGCCTGGTGCAGGCTGATGTTGACCTTGGGATAGAGCTCGCGCAGCTTGGCCACCGCGGGAGGCAGCACATAGCGCGCCTGGGTATGGGTGGTGGCGATGCTCAGCGTGCCGCTGTCCTGGGCGCTGAACTGCTCGCCGATGCGCTTGAGGTTGCCGACCTCGCGCATGATCAGCTCGATGCTCTGCAGCACATGCTGGCCGGGCTCGGTGATGCGCTTGAGGCGCTTGCCGTGGCGCGCGAAGATGTCCACGCCCAGCTCTTCCTCGAGCTCGATGATGGCCTTGGAGACACCGGGTTGCGAAGTGTGCAGGGCCTTGGCCGCCTCGGTGAGATTGAGGTTGCGGCGGGCGGCTTCCTGGACGAAACGGAATTGATGCAGGTTCATATCTGATTTCTGCTAAAAGCGACTGTCATTATGACCCAATCGTCTAACAAAACACAGCGGGTTGCTTCACCCGTTGGAATCAGGCCGTCGGCGGCGAGGACTCGGTGGCAATTTGCGCCAGCAGCGCCGTGACGCGCGCATCTTCGCCCACCGACGCCTGCACTTCCACCGCGATTCCGGGATGGCGTGCCTTCAGTTCGGCCACCAGGCGCGGGATGTCTTCGCGCGCATGCTTGCCGGTGCCGAGGAACATCGGCGTGATGCGCAGGCGCTGTACGCCCCGGGCAATCAACTGGTCCGCGGCCTGGCCCAGGTCCGGTGCGGTGAGTTCCAGGTAGGCACAACAGCAGGGGGTCTGCGGCTGCGCCTGGGCGATGCGTGCCTGGACCGCCTCGATGGGCGCGCGCCATAGCGGGTCGCGCGATCCATGGCCGAGCAGGATCACGCCGCAGGTGGGAGCAGGGGAGGTCATAGTCAACGTCTCAGGACCAGCCAGCTGAACGCGCCCAGCGACAGCAGGCTGTAGATGAAACCGGGCGCGGCGGCCGTCAGCCAGGGCGACCAGTTCTGCAGGTTGCCCGCGTAGCCGAACACGTTGTTCAGCAGGAAGAAGCTGATGCCCGCCATGACACCGCCAAAGACATAGGCGGCAATGCCGCCCGAGCGGAAGTGCAGGTAGGCAAAGGGCAGCGCCAGCACCACCATCACCAGGCAGCTCAACGGATAGAACACCTTGCGCCAGAACTCGATCTCGTAGCGCTGCGCCGACTGGCCGTTGGCCTCGAGGTGGCGGATGTAGCGGAACAGGTCGAGCGTCGCCATGCGGTCGGGCTTGAGCAGCGAGGCCGACACCATTTCGGCGCTGATGCGGGTCGGCCAGTTCAAGGTCTCCAGCTGCTCGCGCTCGAGGCGCGCCTGGCCGGCCTCGATCACATAGGTGCTGCGCGCCACATTGCGCAATGCCCATGTGTCATTGGCGGCGTCCACCACGGCGCTTTCGGCGCGGGTCTGCGATGCCATGCGGCCCTGGGCGTCGAACTCGAAGATGCGTATGCCGCGCAGCCCGCCCTCGTTGCCGAGCGCGCCGACGTTCACCGCCACGGAGTTCTCGCCCTGGCGCTCCTTGAGCCAGGCGCCGGTGGCGCCCAGGGACAGGCGGCCGAGCAGCGTGGCCTTGGAGGTCTGCGCCAGCCGCTCGGCCGCCGGCGCGATGTAGTCGCCGACGGCAAAGGTGAGCACCACGAAACCGCAGCCCAGCATCAGCAGGGTGCGCAGCGCCATCCACGGCCCCATGCCACTGGTGCGCATGATGGTGAATTCGGAGCT
This sequence comes from Comamonas endophytica, assembly GCF_023634805.2. Classification (NCBI taxonomy): domain Bacteria; kingdom Pseudomonadati; phylum Pseudomonadota; class Betaproteobacteria; order Burkholderiales; family Comamonadaceae; genus Comamonas; species Comamonas endophytica. The sequence continues at coordinate 84,224 of NZ_CP106881.1, read as the reverse complement.
CTGCGCCAGCCGTGCCATCACGAAGATGGTGCCGATGAGCACGGTGATCGGCAGCAGCTCGTAGAGGTGGTTGGGCAGGCTCAGCAGCACGTAGACCAGCGCATGCGTGGGCGTGTAGAGCTCGCCGCCGGTGCGGCTGACCGAGCGCAGCTCGTCGATCAGATCGAAGAAGAAGAACAGGCCGAGAAACGCCAGCGTGACGAAGGCCACGGCCGAAAGCGCATCGCGGTAGATCCATCGGCGCAGGACCCTCATGGCATGACCTCCTTGCGGCGCGCCGTCCACAGCGCGCGGACGGACCAGCGGTGGTGGCGCGCCGTCAGCACGGCAAGCCCGGCCGCCAGCATGCCGCCATGCAGCAGCACCAGGAAGCCCAGCGCGCCGATACGGCCCGCGCCGACCCAGCTCTGGCCCAGCGTCATGAAGTTGTAATAGACGACGAAGGCCAGCAGCGCGACCATCAGGCTGGCGCTGTTGCCCGCGCGCGGGTTGACGCTGGCCACGGCCAAACCGAGCACGACGAAGTTCAGTGCCGCGAACGGCAGGCCCAGGCGCCAGCCGAACTCGGCCTGGTAGGACGGTTCGGCACTGCGCCACAGCGCATGCGTGTACTGGCTGCGCGCCGAGGCATCTTCCGCGGTGCTGACGCTGCCGCCGTCCAGCTGCACGCCGTATTCCTTGAACTCGCTGATCTTCACGCCGGGCGCGCCGGTCTGCGTTTCCACGCGCTGGCCGTCGCTCAGGATCACCGTGCGCTGGCCGTTCTCGACCACCAGGCGCGCGCTGCGCGCGGAGGTCACGGATTCGGAATTCGCTTCGTTGGTGACGACGAAGACATTGCTGGCAGCCTGCGCGCCGGGCGTGTCCTTGTCGATGAAGAACACGCGCGAGCCGTCGGAGGACTCCTGGAATTCACCCGGCGCGATGCGGTCGATGTCGCTGCGCTGCGAATACTGCGTCCTGAGCTGCTGCACCTGCTGGTTCGACCAGGGCCAGACCAGCGTGGCCAGCACGGCAATGACGGCCACGACCGGCCAGGCAAAGCGCAGCAGCGGTGGCAGGAACGAGATCAGCCCGCGTCCGCTGGCAAACCAGATGACCATCTCGCTGTCGCGGTACATGCGCGAAAGAGACCCCACGACGGACACGAACAGGCTCAACCCCAGTATGGTCGGCAGTTGGCCCAATACCGTGAAGCCCATCACCATGATCACGTCGGAGGGATTGACGTTGCCGCGCGATGCCTGTCCCAGCGTGCGAATCAGCATCATGGTCATGACGACGGTGACCAGCACCACCAAGGTGGCGCCAAAGCTGCGGGCCAGCTCTTTGCGTATGGATGAATCGAATAACATTGGCTGAAAGGAAAACGCCGATTATGAACTTTGATCTCAAGGCACTGACCATTGCGGCCGCCGCCAACGAAAAATGTGACCTGCTGGTGCTGCTCGTTGCCGAGCCCACACCCGCCGCGTCCGATCCCCTGTCCTCGCTGGTGGCCCTGGCCCTCAAGCATGGCGACCTGCAGACCGAGGCCGGCAAGTCTTTGTCGCTCTACCAGCCCCCCGCCGTGGCCGCGCGCCGTGTGCTGCTGGTGGGCGCGGGCGACGGCTCGGCCAAGTCGGTGCGCAAGGCGCTGACGGCAGTGGGCCCGGCGCTCAGCGCCCCTGCGCTCAAGCGTGCCGTAGTGTGCTTCAGTTTCGATGTCCCTGCACAGGCGCTCACGGCTGCGGTGCAGGCGCTGGCCGACGCGACCTATGTATTTTCCGCCACCAAGCCTTCGGCCAAGCCCTGCAGCCTGGATAAGGTGGTGCTGGGCGTGCCGTCCAAGGCGCCGCTGCAGCCGGCGTTCGCGCGCGGCGTGGCGCTGGTGCTGGGCCAGGGCGTGACGCGCGAGTGGGCCAACCGGCCGGCCAACCACGCCACGCCGACCCGCCTGGCCGACGCCGCCAAGGCGCTGGCCAAGCTGCCCGGCATCGAATGCAAGGTGCATGGCCCGGCCGATGTGGCCAAGCTCGGCATGGGCGCCTTCCTGGCCGTGGCGCAGGGCTCGGAGGAGCCGCTGCGGCTGATCGAGCTGCATTACCGTGGCGCGGGCAAGAACGAGGCCCCAGTGGCGCTGGTCGGCAAGGGCATCACCTTCGACACCGGCGGCATCTCGATGAAGCCCGCCGCGGAAATGGACGAGATGAAGTTCGACATGGGCGGTGCCGCCAGCGTGCTCGGCGTGTTCCGCGCGCTGGCCGAGCTGCGTCCGGCCATCAACGTCGTCGGCCTGATCCCGGCTTGCGAGAACATGCCGGACGGCCGCGCCGTGAAGCCCGGCGACGTAGTCACCAGCATGAGCGGCCAGACCATCGAGGTGCTCAACACCGACGCCGAGGGCCGTCTGGTGCTGTGCGATGCGCTGACCTACGTGGCGCGCTTCAAGCCGCGCACCGTCATCGACATCGCCACGCTCACGGGTGCCTGCGTGGTGGCGCTGGGCGGGCTGCGCACCGGACTGTTCTCCAACGACGATGCGCTGGCACAGGCGCTGCTGGACGCGGGCGAGCAGTCCGAGGACCTGTGCTGGCGCATGCCGCTGGACGACGAATATGCCGAAGGCCTCAAGAGCAACTTTGCCGACATGGGCAACGTCGCGGGCCGCGCGGGTGGCGCCGTCACGGCCGCGAAGTTCCTGCAGCGCTATGTGGGCGACATGACCTGGGCGCACCTGGACATTGCCGGCACGGCCTGGAAGGGCGGCGCCGCCAAGGGTTCGACCGGCCGCCCGGTGGGCCTGCTGGTGCACTACCTGCTCGACGCCGCGCAGGCCGCGCCTTCGGCCAGGCAGCCGAAGGCGGGCAAGGCGGCGAAATCGTCCAAGGTGCTGGCATCGAGCGAGATCGTCGCGGTGGCCAAGTCCATCACGCCCGAGGCGGATGCACCGAAGGCCGCTTCCAGCGAGCTGAACTGATGCGGGAGGCTGCGGCCATGACGGAAGTCGCGTTCCACTTCAATGCGCCGGACCGGCTGGCCTATGTCTGCCGTTTCGTGCGCAAGGCGCTGCGCAGCGATGTGCGCGTGGTGGTGACAGGGCCGCCGGCGGTGACGCAGGCGCTGTCGCAGATGCTGTGGAAGCTCGCGCCGTCCGACTTCCTGGCCCATGCCTGCGAGGGCGACGACGCGCAGGTGTTTGCCGCGTCGCCGGTGCTGCTGGTGCAGGACGAGCGCTGCGCGCCGCACCAGGAGCTGCTGGTCAACCTGTGGGAGCAGGTGCCGGTGCATTTCGCGCGCTTTGCGCGCCTGGTCGAGGTCGTGAGCGCGCAGGACGAGCACGACCGGGCGCAGGCCCGGCTGCGCTGGAAGCATTACGCGGGCCTGGGCCTGGACATCGTGCGCCATGACCTGGTGCTGAAAGGCGGATGATGGATTTGCCCATGCCGAAGTCGCCTCCGCGCTATGTGCCCACCCTGACCGAAGTGGTCACGGAGCCGGATGCGGGGGCGCTGGCGCCCGACGTGCCCGAAGACTTCACCGGCGCGGAGCCCGCCTGGGCCGCGCCGCCGGAGATGGGCCTGGACCTGGAGCTGACAAAGGACTCGGACCTGGATCTGGATCTGGCGCTGGACCTGGGCCTGGAACCCGCGCCCGCCTACCAGGCACCAGCGATCGAGGGAGTCCGCTCGCCGCCTCGCTGCGCAGAACCCTGGCCGATGAGGGGGCCGCGCAGGCCGAGGAGTTCCTGGTGCAGTGCCTGCTCGAGCGCGTGGAACACGGTCTGGACGAGCGCCTGCGCGAAACCATCGCGCACGTGGTGCACGAACAGACGCGCTCGTTCACGCTGCGTCTGCAGGAAGCACTGGAATCGGTGGTGCGTCAGGCGGTGCAGGACGCGTTGGCCCAGGAGCGCGAGCTCGGAGAAAGCGGGCCGCACCGCTGACGCACGGCCGGCGCGGTCTCAGCGCCGCGCGAGCTGGTAGTCGGGATTGACGATCTGCGTGGGTGCGCCGTCGATGAAGTTGACGACATTGTCGAAGGCCGCGCCGAAGTACAGCTCATAGCTGTCCTGCTCCACATAGCCCAGGTGCGGCGTGCAGATGCAGTTTTCCATGCGCAGCAGCGCATGCCCCTGCAGGATGGGCTCGCTCTCGAACACGTCGACGGCGGCCATGCCCGGGCGGCCGCTTTGCAGCGCGGCCACCAGCGCATCGGGCGCGATGAGCTCGGCCCGCGAGGTGTTGACCAGCAGCGCCGTGGGCTTCATCAGCGCCAGGTCCTCGAGGCCGATGAGGTGCTGCGTGGCTTCGTTGAGGCGCAGATGCAGGCTGATGACATCGCACTGCGCGAAGAATTCCTCGCGCGTCGTCGCCGCCTGGTAGCCGTCGGCCAGGGCCTCGGCGCGCGAAGCGTCGCGCCCCCAGACGCGCACGTTCATGCCGAAGGCGCGGCCGTAGCCGGCGACGATGCGGCCGATGCGGCCGTAGCCCCAGATGCCCAGCGTCCTGCCGCGCAGCACGCTGCCCAGCGCGAAGTTCGGCGGCATCGAGGCGGCCTTGAAGCCCGACTGCTGCCAGGCGCCATGCTTGAGATTGGCGATGTACTGCGGCAGCCGGCGCATCGCGGCCATGATCAGCGCCCAGGTCAGCTCCGCGGGCGCGACCGGCGAGCTCACGCCTTCGGCAATGGCAATGCCGTGTTCGGTGCAGGCCTGGACATCGATGTGCGCGCCCACCCGGCCGGTCTGGGCAATGAGCTTGAGGCGGGGAAGCTTCTCGATCAGCTGGCGGGTGATGGCGGTACGGTCGCGGATCAGCACGATGATGTCCGCGTCGCGCAACCGCACGGACAGCTGGCCCAGGCCCTTGACGGTGTTGGTGTAGACCTTGGCGTTGAGCGCGTCGAGGCGGCTGGCGCAATGCAGCTTGCGTACGGCGTCTTGGTAGTCGTCCAGGATCACAATGTTCATGACGGGCTTCCAGCTCTTGGGCTTTTTGGCGATAACAGCAAATGGGACCTGCGCCTGTAAGGAAGGCAGGGCCGGAACGACGGGGTGGAGCGAAACGCCGGCGCAGGCTTTTCGCGAGGGCCTTCAGGGTCTGCGCGATACGGCCAGCTGCGGACGTGCGTGTTCGAATCGACCCATTGTCCCGCATGCACCTGCGGTGATGCGTCGGCAAGTCGATGCAGCACCCTGGAATCCCCCTTTGGATTGTTACCGATTACATGAAGATGTAGCAAGATGTTTGGGTTGCGACAATCTGCCTCAATCAAGCCATCGCTTCGTGCAGCAGCGGCGCCAGGCACGCGCCCGTTCCGGTCATCCATAGGGTCACTTGGCGTGCCGGCTGTGCCTGACCGCGGCTCCCGATAGAATTGCGCCGGGACAATGCGCCAGTCCCGGTCTGGCCGTGGGCTGCTGTAGCGTTGGCACGATATGTCAACGCGCGGTGCACGCAAGCTCGCCAGCGCGGTTTCTTGTGGAAAACGTTCAGATATTTCAGACAATCTTGAAATTTGTGTCGAGCTTCGATGGGCGTCCCATTGGGTACAAACGATAAGAGTGATTAATGACCGATAGCCAGCCTCTCTATGACTTGGGACCGTTGCTGCATCTGATGCTGATCGGCGCGGTGATCGCGCTGGCGCCCCTGGCATGGGTCTGGCTGCGCAACCGCCAGCATGGTCCGGCGGAGAAACTGCTGGCGCTGAGCGTTTTCACGCTGTTCCTCACCTTCGATCTGGTGATGTTCGGCGCCTTCACGCGGCTTACCGACTCGGGGCTGGGTTGCCCCGACTGGCCCGGCTGCTACGGCAACGCCAGCCCGCTGGGCGCGCACCAGGAAATCAGCGCGGCGCAGACGGCCATGCCCACCGGGCCCGTGACGCATGGCAAGGCCTGGGTCGAGATGATCCACCGCTATCTGGCCACGGGCGTGGGCGTGCTGATCATCGCGCTCACGCTGATGAGCTGGCGGCTCGCGCGCAAGGTGCCGCTGCGTGCGGGGCGCAGCCCCTGGTGGCCCACGGCCAGCCTGGTATGGGTCTGCATCCAGGGGGCGTTCGGCGCGCTCACGGTGACCGAAAAACTGTTCCCCGCCATCGTCACGCTGCATCTGCTGGGCGGCACCGTGCTGCTGGCGCTGCTGTGCGTGCCCGCCGTGGCCCACGGCCTCGCGGTGCGCGGCCAGCAGCCCGAGCCGCTGGCGCCCTGGCTGCGGCGTGCGCTGGCGGCGGCCCTGGCGCTGGTCACGCTGCAGGTGGCGCTGGGCGGCTGGGTCAGCACCAACTATGCGGTGCTGGCGTGCACCACTTTCCCGACCTGCCAGGGCAGTTGGTGGCCGGCCATGAATTTCTCGCAGGGTTTCGAGATCTGGCGGCCGCTGGGCCTGCTCAAGGATGGCAGCCACCTGGATTTCGAGGCTTTGACGGCCATCCATTACGTGCACCGGCTCGCCGCCTATGCGGTCGTGCCGGCGCTGCTGGCGCTGGCGCTGGCGCTGCGCCGCGCCGGGGCGCTCGCGCGCCAGCGCCGCTGGCTTGCAGGGCTGGTGCTGCTGCAGGTGATGACCGGATTGTCGAATGTCCTTTTTGACTGGCCTTTGATTGCCGCCGTGCTGCACACTGGAGGCGCTGCGGCGCTGGTGGGCGCGCTGGTCTGGGCTCTCGCGGTCAGCCGCAGCTCCAGCGCGGATCCGGATCCGCGCCACTCCTCCTCGAAGAAAGCTTTCGCTCGCGCATGACCACGGATACCATGCTTTCCCCCGCTTCACGCTTCGTGCAGTTCTACGCCCTGACCAAGCCCCGGGTGGTGCAGCTGATCGTCTTTTGCGCCCTGATCGGCATGGTGCTGGCCGTTCCCGGCTGGCCCAGCGGCGCGCAGTGGCTGCACATGGCGGTGTCCTGCCTGGGCATCTGGCTGGTGGCGGCCGCCGCCGCGGCCTTCAATTGCCTGGTCGAGAAGCACATCGACGCGCGCATGCAGCGCACCGCCTGGCGCCCGACGGCGCGCGGCGAGCTCTCGAGCTCGCAGGCGCTGGCGTTCTCGGCGGCGCTGTGCAGCCTGGGCTCCGTCATTCTTTTCATCGGCAGCAACCCGTTGACCATGTGGCTCACGCTGGCCACCTTCGTCGGCTATGCGGTGATCTACACGGTGGTGCTCAAGCCGCGCACCCCGCAGAACATCGTGATCGGCGGCGCCTCGGGCGCCATGCCGCCGGTGCTGGGCTGGGCGGCCATGACCGGCCAGGTGGGCCCCGAAGCGCTGATCCTGTTCCTGATCATCTTCCTGTGGACCCCGCCGCATTTCTGGGCGCTGGCGCTGTACCGCGTCGAGGATTACCGCAAGTCCGGCCTGCCGATGCTGCCGGTGACGCACGGCAGCGAACACACGCGGCTGCAGATCCTGCTCTACACGGTGGTGCTGTTCGCCGCCTGCCTGCTGCCCTTCGTCTACGGCATGAGCTCCTGGCTCTACCTGGCGGCGGCGGTGGTGCTGGGCGCGGGCTTCTGCGCCTATGCCTGGCGCCTGCGCCGCCACTATTCGGATGCGCTGGCCTGGCGCACCTTCAAGTTCTCGCTGGTGCACCTGAGCGCGCTGTTCGCGGCGCTGCTGGTGGACCATTACCTGTTTTTCTAGCCTGGGCCGGGCAGCCTCGGCCGGCCAGCGTCATTTCACCTGGCGCTTCTCCAGCTTGCGCGCCAGCGTGCGCCGGTGCATGCCCAGGCGCCGCGCGGCCTCGGAGATATTGAAGTCGCTGTCGGCCAGCGTCTCGTGGATATGCTCCCATTCGAGCGTCTTGATCGAGCTGGTCTGCTGCGTCAGCTCGACTTCGGTGTCCCCGGCGATGCGGCCGAAGGCAGCCTCGATGTCGTCAGTGTTGGAGGGCTTGGCCAGGTAGTGGCAGGCGCCGAGCTTCACCGCCTCCACCGCCGTGGCGATGCTGGCATACCCCGTCAGCACCACGATCAGTGCCTCGGGATTGTGCTCGTGCAGCATCTGGATGCAGTTGAGCCCCGAGGCATTGCCCGCGAGCTTCAGATCCATCACGGCGTAGCCCGGGCGGTGCTCCTGCAGCAGCAGCTTCACCTCCTCGGCGCTGGCCGCGGTCAGCACCTGGTAGCCGCGGCGCTCGAAGGAGCGCGCCAGGGTGCGCGCAAAGGCGGCATCGTCTTCAACCAGCAGCAGCAGGCGTGTGTCCATGGTCTTTATCTCCCAGGGTGATGGCGGACAGGGGAAAGCGTACCGTGACCTCGGCGCCGCCATCGTCGCGGTTGCGCGCCGAGGCCGTGCCGTTGAGCGAGCGCGCGACGTTGGTCACCAGGAACAGGCCCACGCCGCGCCCCGCGCGGTCCTTCTTGTTCGATTGCTGGTATTTGCCGAAGTTGCGCAGAATCTCGGGGGCAAAGCCGGTGCCGCGGTCGAGCACGGTGATGACCAGCTGATCGTCCTCGCAGCGCAGCCGCAGCTCGACCTCGTCGGCCGAAGCCTCCAGCGCATTGTCCAGCACGTTGAAGATCATCTGCTGCAGCGCGGTGTCGGAAATGATCGCCACGTCCTGCGCGATGTCGTTGCGATAGCGAAAGCGCAGCGGATGGTGGTCTGCCTGCCACTGCGCGATGAGCCGGTCCATGAAGCGAAAGAGCGTGGTCGGCTTGGGCGCATCGGCGCGGGCCTCGCCGGCCGACAGCAGCACGTTGCTGACGATGCTCTTGCAGCGCAGCAACTGCTGCTGCATCTCGTCGAGATCCTGCAGCAGCTCGGGCTGGCGCGCGATCTCGGGCATGCGCTGCCAGTCGCCCAGGATCACCGACATCGTCGCCAGCGGCGTGCCCAGCTCGTGCGCGGCGCCCGTGGCCAGCAGCCCCATGCGCACGATGTGCTCCTCCTCGCTGGCGCGCTGGCGCATGTCGGCCAGGCGCGAGTCGCGCCGGCGCAGGTTGCCGACGATGCGCGTGAGAAAGATCACCAGCAGCACCGTGGTCAGCGCGAAGCAGGTCAACAGGCCCATGACATACAGGCTGTGGTGCGGCTGCACCGCCAGCGGGCGCGAGGAGCCCGCCAGGTCGAGCGCGCACAGCCCGGTGATGGCGGCGATGACCCAGGTGTGGGCCGGCGACAGCAGCACCGCGCTCAGGATGGCCTGCAGCAGGAACAGGTAGATGAAAGGGTTGCTGGCGCCGCCGCTCAGATACAGCTGCACCGACAGCGCCGCGACGTCGGCCAGGAGCGCGCAGAACAGGCCCAGGCTGGTCACGTTGCGCCGGCGCCATTTGAACCAGTACACATACCCCAGGTTGGTGACGATCAGCGCCATCAGCACCGCGGTCATCTCCGGCAGCGGAAGCGGAATGCCCAGGCCGTAATGCACGACGCCGATGGTGATCACCTGGCCCACCACGGCAAGCCAGCGCAGCTGGATCAGCAGCTGCATGTTCTTGCGCTCGGTGGTCAGTTCGACCTGGGACAAAGGGTCGGAGGAGCGGGGGCGGAGAGGGCGTAAGGGGCGATTCACCGGCAGGATTTTGCCGCAGCCGGCGAATCGCCCGGCCTACAAGGTCTTGTGCGCGGGCAGCGCCCGACGCTTTTCCCAGCGCACCACGATGACCGCGGCGGCCAGCACCATCAGCGCCATGCCATACCAGGTCAGGGCATAGACCAGGTGGCTGTTGTGGAAGGCAATGACGGTCATGCCCGGGCGCGGCCAGGTCTGCGCGGCCACCGGCTGGCCCGGGCGGCCGGCGTCGATGAAGTAGGGCGCCGCGCGCTCCAGGCCCTGCGCCGCGGCGATGGCCGCGACGTCGCGCGAATACCAGCGCTGCTGCGCCGCGTCGTTGTCGCGCAGGAAACCACCGCCAGGCTCGCTCATGCGCAGCAGGCCGGTGATGGACTGCGGCGCGGCTGCGGTTTCGGCAGCGGCTGCGGGAAGCCAGGCCTCGCGCTCGCTCGCCGGCACGAATCCGCGGTTGACCAGCGTCTGGCTGCCGTCGGCGGCCTGCAGCGGCGTCATGACCCAGAAGCCCGCGCCCAGTTCGGTAACCGCCTGCGCCAGCACCGTCTTTTGCGTGAGCAAGCGCCCGGTCAGCGTCACCGGCAGGTATTCATGCTGCTGCGCCGTGACCTCCGGCCACTGCGCGGGCGCAGGCGCGGCCACGGGCTGCGCGCGCACGCGCTCGGTGACGCGCTCGATCAGGTCCAGCTTCCAGGCGCGGCGCTGCAGCTGCCATGTGCCCAGGCCCACGAACGCAAAGAACAAGGCCATGCCCAGCAGTGCGAGCATGGCCTTGAGGGCCATCGAACGCGGGCGCGCAGGCCCGGCGTTCGATGCGTTGGCGTTGACGGAGGTCAAGGCTGCGGCGTGGTGGAGGCGGCGGGCGGCGTGCCGTGGTGCGGCATCATGTTGGCGTTCATGTGGAACATGACCCAGAGCGTACCCGACAGCGCGATCACGACGAAGACCACGGTGAAGATCGTGGACAGCAGCGTCCAGCCGGCCTCGATCTTGCTGTTCATGTGCAGGAAGTAGTACATGTGCACCAGGATCTGCACGATGGCGAAGGCGCCCAGCACCAGGACGGCGGTGGTGCGGCCTTCGATGACCTTGGCCATGATCAGCCAGAAGGGGATCGCCGTCAGGATGACCGACAGCACGAAGCCCGTCATGTAGCCGGAGAAGGTGCTGTGCGGGCCGACGTCGTGGTGGTGGTCGTCGTGCGCGTCGTGCGCGCCGCCGGCGTGGATGTCATGTGCGCTCATTACAGCACTCCCATCAGGTAGACAAAGGTGAAGACGCCGATCCAGACCACGTCCAGGAAGTGCCAGAACATCGACAGGCACATCAGGCGGCGGTTGTTCTCGTGCGTCAGGCCGTGCTTGCTGATCTGCAGCATCAGCACGACGAGCCAGATCAGGCCGAAGGTCACGTGCAGGCCGTGGGTGCCGACCAGCGTGAAGAACGACGACAGGAAGGCGCTGCGGCCCGGGCCCGCACCCTGGTGCAGCAGGTGCGAGAACTCGTAGAGTTCCAGGCCCAGGAAGCACAGGCCCAGGACGCCGGTGACCGCCAGCCAGCCCAGCGTGGCGCCGACCTGGTTCTGCTGCTTCTTGAGCATGGCGAAGCCGAAGGTGATCGACGACAGCAGCAGGAAGGCCGTGTTCATCGCCACCAGCGGCAGGTCGAACAGGTCGGCGCCGGTCGGGCCGGCGGCGTAGCTGCGGCCCAGCACGCCATAGGTGGCGAACAGGGCAGCGAAGATGAGGCAGTCGCTCATCAGGTAGAGCCAGAAGCCCAGCGCGGTGCCATTGGCCGTATGGGGTTCCTCGGCCAGATGGTAGTCGCGGGGTTCAATGGCGCCCGCGGCGCCGGCGTTCATGCGGAGTTCAGACATTGCGTGCAAGCAGTTCGGTGCGGGCATCTTCAGTCGCAGCAACTTCCGATGCTGGGATGTAGAAATCGCGCTTGTAGTTGAAGGTATGGACGATCGAGATCAGCACGATGGCGGCAAACGTCAGGCCGGCGAGCAGCCACATGTGCCAGATCATCGCGAAGCCGAACACGGTCGCCACCATGGCGATCACGAAACCGGCCGCGGTGTTCTTGGGCATGTGCAGGGCCTTGAAGCCCGTGAGGGGGCGCTTGTAGCCGTGCTTCTTCATGTCCCACCACGCATCGATCTCGTAGACCTTGGGCGTCATGGCGAAGTTGTAGTCGGGCGTGGGCGAAGCCGTGGACCATTCCAGCGTGCGGCCGTCCCATGGGTCGCCGGTCACGTCGCGCAGCGCCGCGCGGTTGCGGAAGCTAACCCACAGCTGCACCAGGAAGGCGCCGATGCCGGCGGCAACGATCACCACGCCGACCGTGGAGATGTACAGCCAGATGTTGTAGGCGTCGTCTTCGAACACGTTGACGCGGCGCGTCGCGCCCATCAGGCCCAGGATGTACAGCGGCGTGAAGGTGACCCAGAAGCCCACCAGCCAGCACCAGAACGACACCTTGCCCCAGAACTCGTCGAGCATGAAGCCGAAGGCCTTGGGGAACCAGTAGTTGATGGCCGCGAACAGGCCGAACACCACGCCGCCGATGATCACGTTGTGGAAGTGGGCGATCAGGAACAGGCTGTTGTGCAGCACGAAGTCGGCCGGGGGAACGGCCAGCAGCACGCCGGTCATGCCGCCGATGGCGAAGGTGGCCATGAAGCCCACGGTCCACATCATCGGCACGGTGAAGCGGATGCGGCCCTTGTACATCGTGAACAGCCAGTTGAAGATCTTCGCCCCGGTCGGGATGGAGATGATCATCGTGGTGATGCCGAAGAACGAGTTCACGCTCGCGCCCGAGCCCATCGTGAAGAAGTGGTGCAGCCAGACCAGGTAGGACAGGATGGTGATGGCCACCGTCGCATACACCATCGAGGTGTAGCCGAACAGGCGCTTGCGGCTGAACGTGGCGGTGATTTCCGAGAACACGCCGAAGGCCGGCAGGATCAGGATGTACACCTCTGGGTGGCCCCAGATCCAGATCAGGTTCACGTACAGCATGGCGTTGCCGCCCATGTCGTTGGTGAAGAAGTGCGTGCCCAGGTAGCGGTCGAGCGACAGCAGCAGCAGCGTGGCCGTCAGCACCGGGAAGGAGGCGACGATCAGCGCGTTGGTGCACAGCGAGGTCCAGACGAAGATCGGCATCTTCATCAGCGTCATGCCGGGGGCGCGCATCTTGATGATGGTCACCAGCAGGTTGATCCCGGACAGCGTCGTGCCGACCCCGGCGATCTGCAGGGCCCAGATGTAGTAGTCGAGTCCGACACCCTCGGGGTTGTGGCCGAGGTTGGAAAGCGCCAGCCAGCCCGAGGTCGAGAACTCGCCGACGAACAGCGACACCATCACCAGGATCGCGCCGGCGGTGGTCATCCAGAAGCTGAAGTTGTTCAGGAACGGGAAGGCCACATCGCGCGCGCCGATCTGCAGCGGAATGATGTAGTTCATCAGGCCCGTGACCAAAGCCATGGCCACGAAGAAGATCATGATGGTGCCGTGCGCCGTGAAGATCTGGTCGTAGTGGTGCGGCGGCAGGAAGCCCACGCCGTCCACGGTGGCCACGGCCTGCTGCATGCGCATCATCAGCGCGTCGGCAAAGCCGCGCAGCAGCATGACGATACCCAGGATCATGTACATGATCCCGATCTTCTTGTGGTCGATGCTGCAGATCCAGTCGCGCCAGAGGGTGCCCCAGAGCTTGAAGCGGGTCAGCAGGGTGAGGATCGCCAGGCCGCCCAGAACCACGCCGGCAAAGGTCGCCAGAAGGATCGGGTCGTGCAGCGGTATCGATTGCCAGCTCAACCGTCCGAAGATCAGTTGGGCCGTATCAAATTGATCAGACATAAAGGGTCTCTTGTGAGGTGGTCGGCAGGGCAGGCTTGCCTGGCGTGCCGACCACCGAATTGCTTATTGCTGGATGACGGCTTCGGAAGCGACGCCAGGCTCCAAAGCGGCCGTGATCTTCGCGGCGTCTTCGGTCGTGCAGATGTCGCCCGACAGGTTCAGGCCCTTGGCGCGCATGTAGGACTGGCCGCCGGCCTTGTCGATGGCCATCATGGTGTGCATGCACATCTGGCCTTCTTCCACGCAGCGGTTGAGCACCGTGTGGTAGAGCTTGGGATCGACATTGCCGAAGCGCTGGACCGGATGGCGCTCGGTGGGCTTGACCAGCTCGAGGTAGGTCGTGCGGTCCAGCGTGCCACCTTCGGACTTGGCCTTGGCGATCCAGTCGTTGAAGCCGGCTTCGGTCAAGCCATGGAACTTGAAGTTCATGTGCGAGAAGCCGGGGCCGCTGTAGTGCGTGGACAGGCCCTTGTAGACGCCTTCCTTGTTGATGACGGCATTGAGCTCGGTCTGCATGCCGGGCATGGCATAGATCATGCCGGCCAGGTCGGGCACGTAGAACGCGTTCATCGTGGTCGTGGAGGTGATCTTGAAGTGGATCGGGCGGTTGACCGGCGCAGCCAGTTCGTTCACCGTGGCGATGCCCTGCTCGGGATAGAAGAACAGCCATTTCCAGTCCATGGCCACGACTTCCACCGTCAGCGGCGTGACGTTTTCCGCCAGCGGCGTCTGGTGGTCGATGCGGTCGAGCGGACGATAGGGGTCGAGCTTGTGGGTGCTGATCCAGGTGATCGCGCCGAGCACGATCACGATGGCCAGCGGCGCGGTCCAGATCAGCAGTTCCAGCTTGGTCGAATGGTGGAACTCGGGGTCGTATTCGGCCTCGGTGTTCGACTGCCGGTACTTCCAGGCGAAGAAGAAGGTCGCCAGGATCACGGGGACGATGATCAGCAGCATCAGGTAGGTGGCCACCATGACCAGATCGCCTTGCTGTGCGGCGACATCGCCTGCGGGGTTGAGAACTACGGCTTTGCTGCAGCCGCCGAGGGCGGCAAGCAGCGCGGTAGCTGTGAGCCACGCAGGCCCACGGATTTCCTTGGATTGAAGCATGTCATGGGCGCGCCCGAGCGCGCTTAGGTGTAAACGTGAGTTGGGAAACAGCGTAAATGTAATAAAACGGCGAAAAATGTCGATTGGACATTTTGTCCTACGTGCGCACGGGGGCGCATGCCGACATTCTGGGTAGCGCAGCGAATTTTCATGTAGGCGGGAGAGCCGTCGGGGCGTCGGCCCGGTGGGAGTGGTCGGGTGGATGCAGGCAGCCGTCGGGCTGTAGTTGTTGGCTGACATGTGCAGGCGTCAAAGACGTACTGGGCTCGGCGGTAGACGGGCGTAGAAACGGCTAGTCAACTGAATGGGAGGTATCTTCATGAGCGCAACCGGTTACACAGCACCTTCCACAGGGGGTTACGAGAGCCCCCAGGCATTGTCCCGTGCAGATACGCACGAAGAGGTCAGCCCTGGCGATATCGCGGTGGGCGTCGTCATTGGACGGTCGGCGGAATATTTCGACTTTTTCGTATTCGGCATCGCTTGTGTGCTGGTCTTTCCGGCACTGCTGTTTCCCTATATGGCGCGCATCGACGGCACGCTGGCGTCGTTCGCGATCTTCGCGCTGGCCTTCATCGCCCGCCCGATCGGCACCGCCATCTCCATGGCCATCCAGCGCCGCTGGGGCCGCGGCACCAAGCTGACGCTGTCGCTGTTCCTGCTGGGCAGCTGCACGGTGGGCATGGCCTTCCTGCCGGGCTACGAGCGCCTTGGCATGTGGGCCATCGTGCTGTTCGCCGCGCTGCGCATCGGCCAGGGCCTGGCGCTGGGCGGCACCTGGGACGGCCTGCCGTCGCTGCTGGCGATCTCCGCGCCGCGCAACCGCCGCGGCTGGTACTCGATGCTGGGCCAGCTGGGCGCACCGGTGGGCTTCTTCCTGGCCGCGGGCCTGGTTGCCTATGTGTATGAAGCGACGACCCCGGAAGAATTCATTGCCTGGGGCTGGCGCTTTCCTTTCTTCGTGGCCTTTGCCATCAACGTGGTGGCGCTGTTTGCGCGCATTCGCATTGTCGTAGGCCAGACGTACTCCCATCTGCTGATGGAAAACGAGCTCGAGGCGGTGAAGACTTCCGAAGTGATGCGCAGCGAAGGCCGCAACGTGGCCATCGGCGCCTTCGCGGCACTGGCCAGCTTCGCGCTGTTCCATCTGGTGACGATCTTCCCGCTGTCGTACATCGAGCTGTACTCCGACCAGCCGGTGGGCGACGTGCTGCGCGTGCAGATGCTGGGCGCCGCCGCTGCCTGCGCGGCGATGGTCGCCTCGGGCTGGCTTGCCGACCGGTTCGGGCGCCGCAACACCCTGGGCACGATGGCGGCGCTGATCTGCGTGTTCAGCTTCGTCGGCCCGGGCCTGCTGGGCAGCGGCCAGGCCGGCAACAACGCCTTCCTGATCATCGGCTTCATCCTGCTGGGCCTGTCCTACGGCCAGTCTTCGGGCACCGTGACGGCCAACTTCACGCCGCACTACCGCTACACCGGCGCGGCGCTGTCGGCCGACATGGCCTGGCTGGTGGGCGCGGCCTTCGCTCCCCTGGTGGCGCTGGCCGTGTCGGCACGCTTCGGCCTGTTCGGGCTGGGCATCTATCTGCTTTCGGGCGGCATCTGCACGCTGGCGGCGCTGGCCATCAACCGCCGCATCGAAGCGCGCGACTGATCCGCACCCAGCTGGCCTGGTGCTTGCTGCCCTTGTCCGCACCGCGGGCAGGGGCAGTCTTCATTTGGCTGCCCGTCTGGCGCCATGGCGCTTCGCACAAATCTATAATGGAAGATTGACCCGCTTGCCCAGGCGGCGCGCCTTTTCATGCGAGCGTGCAGGCGCTGCGCACTTCCTAACCATACGCCATGAGCCAACCCACTTTTTCCGTTGCCGAAATCAGGAAGTCGTTCCTGGACTTCTTTGCCTCCAAGGGCCACACCATCGTTGCCTCGAGCTCGCTGGTGCCGGGCAACGACCCGACGCTGATGTTCACCAATTCGGGCATGGTGCAGTTCAAGGACGTGTTCCTCGGCACGGACAAGCGCCCCTACCAGCGCGCCACCTCGGTGCAGGCCTGCCTGCGTGCCGGCGGCAAGCACAACGACCTGGAAAACGTCGGCTACACTGCACGCCACCACACCTTCTTCGAGATGCTGGGCAACTGGTCCTTTGGCGACTACTTCAAGCGCGAGTCGCTGAAGTGGGCGTGGGAGCTGCTGACCGAGGTCTACATGCTGCCCAAGGAGCGGCTGCTGGCGACCGTGTACGCCGAGGACGACGAGGCCTACGACATCTGGACGAAGGAGATCGGCCTGCCGCCGGAGCGCGTGATCCGCATCGGCGACAACAAGGGCGGGCGCTACAAGTCCGACAACTTCTGGATGATGGCCGACACTGGCCCCTGCGGCCCCTGCTCGGAGATCTTCTACGATCACGGCGAGCACATTCCCGGCGGCCCGCCAGGCAGCCCGGATGAGGATGGCGACCGCTTCATCGAGATCTGGAACAACGTGTTCATGCAGTTCGACATGGACGAGCAGGGCGTCTTGACCAAGCTGCCCGCGCCCTGTGTGGACACCGGCATGGGCCTGGAGCGCCTGGCCGCCATCCTGCAGCACGTGCACAGCAACTACGAGATCGACCTGTTCGCTGCCCTCATCAAGGCGGCAGGACGTGAAACGCACACCGCCGACCTGGACAACCCTTCGCTCAAGGTCATCGCCGACCATATCCGTGCGACCTCGTTCCTGGTCAGCGACGGCGTGATTCCCTCCAACGAAGGCCGCGGCTATGTGCAGCGGCGCATCGTGCGACGCGCCATCCGCCACGGCTACAAGCTGGGCCAGAAGACGCCGTTCTTCCACAAGCTGGTCAAGGACCTGGTGGCGGTCATGGGCGATGCCTATCCGCAGCTGCGCGAGCAGGAAGAACGCATCACCGCGGTGCTCAAGGCCGAGGAGGAGCGCTTCTTCGAGACCCTGGCCAACGGCATGGAGATCCTCGACAGCGCGCTGGCGGGCGATGTCAAGGTGCTGCCCGGCGACGTGGCTTTCAAGCTGCACGACACCTATGGCTTCCCGCTGGACCTGTCCAACGACGTGGCGCGCGAACGCGGCCTGAGCGTGGACGAGGAAGGTTTCCGCGCGGCCATGGAGGCGCAGAAGACCAAGGCGCGCGCCGCCGGCAAGTTCAAGATGGACCGCGCGCTCGAATACAGCGGCGCGGCCAGTGCCTTCACCGGCTATGGCGACCTGTCGGCGCCTGCCAGGGTGCTGGCGCTGTATGCCGAGGGCACCAGCGTCGACGAGCTGGCCGCGGGCCAGAACGGCGTCGTGGTGCTCGACAGCACCCCGTTCTACGCCGAGTCGGGCGGCCAGGTCGGCGACCAGGGCCTGATCACGGCCGCGGGCGTGCGCTTCGCGGTGCAGGACACGCTCAAGCTGCGCGCGGACGTGTTCGGCCACCATGGCGTGCTGGAAAGCGGCAGCCTGAAGGTGGGCGACAGCGTCACGGCCGAGGTCGACACTGCGCTGCGCGCCGCCACCATGCGCAACCACTCGGTCACGCACATCATGCACAAGGCGCTGCGCGAGGTGCTGGGCAGCCATGTGCAGCAAAAGGGCAGCCTGGTCAACGCCGAGCGCACGCGCTTCGACTTCACGCATGGCGCGCCCGTCACCGACGCCGAGATCCGCGAGATCGAGCGCCGCGTGAACGAGGAGATCCTGGCGAATTCGGCGACCGAGGCCCAGGAAATGGACATCGAGAGCGCGCAGAAGACCGGCGCGATGATGCTGTTCGGCGAGAAGTATGGCGAGACCGTGCGCGTGCTGGGCATCGGCAGCAGCCGCGAGCTGTGCGGCGGCACCCATGTGCAGCGCACCGGCGACATCGGCCTGTTCAAGGTCGTGGCCGAGGGCGGCGTGGCCGCGGGCGTGCGCCGCATCGAGGCGGTGACCGGCGTGAATGCGCTGGCCTACCTGCAGTCGCTGGAAGACACCGTGGCCCAGGCCGCGGGTGCCTTCAAGGCGCCGGCCACCGAGCTCAAGGGCCGCATCGGCCAGGCGCTCGATCAGATCAAGGCGCTGGAGCGCGAAGTCGCCGCGCTCAAGGGCAAGCTGGCATCGAGCCAGGGCGACGAGCTGGTGAACCAGGCCATCGATATCAAGGGCGTGAAGCTGCTGGCCGCGCGCCTGGAAGGCGCCGATGCCAAGACGCTGCGCGACACCATGGACAAGCTCAAGGACAAGCTGGGCAGCGCCGTGATCGTGCTGGCCGCCGTGGATGGCGACAAGGTGCAGCTGGCCGCGGGCGTGACCAAGGACTGCACGGCCAAGCTCAAGGCCGGCGAGCTGGTCAACCATGTGGCGCTGCAGGTCGGCGGCAAGGGCGGTGGCAAGCCCGACATGGCGATGGCCGGCGGCACCGATGCCACAGCGCTGCCGGCGGCCCTGGCTTCGGTGCAGGGCTGGGTCAGCGAGCGTCTCTAAGGCATCCAGACTGACAAGGGGCTGCCGCCGGATGCCGTCATGATGGCAGCCGCGGCAGCTTGAGCCGAAGAACTGGATTGCAAAGGAGACGACATGGTCGTACTACACACCACGCTGGCCATCGCACTGGTCATTGGCCTGATCATCTGGTTGCGCGTGGAGCCGGTCATCTCCCTGATGCTGGGCTCGCTCTATCTGGGGCTGGCCAGCGGCGTGGGTTTCACCGACACGCTCACCGCCATCACCGGCGGCTTTGGCGAGATCATGGGCAAGGTCGGCCTGCTGATCGGCTTCGGCGTGGTGATCGGCTCGCTGCTGCATGCCACGGGCGCGTTCAGCCGCATGGTGCAGGCGCTGGTCTCGGCCGTGGGCGCCGGCCGGCTGCCTTATGCCATGGCCGGCGCGATGTCGACGATCTTTCCCTCGATCTATGTGGATGTGCAGGTGGTGCTGGGCGCGCCGGTGGCGCGTTCGGCGGCGCCGCTGCTGGGGCGCACCGGGCTGCCGCTGCTGGCGGGCGCCATCGGCACGGGCATCTTCTCGGGCTATGTGTTCGTGGTGCCGGGCTTGGCTGTCATTCTCATTGCCGGGCAGATGAACGTGAGCCTGGGCTCCTGGCTCGTGGGCGGGCTGGTGATCGGCCTGGCCACGGCGCTGCTGACCACCTTCCTGTTCAGCCTCCTGCTGCGCACGAACTACTGGAAGCCCGAGACCGACGAGGACGCCAGCGAGGCCATGCTCGAGACCGAAGCCCAGGAGGCGCAGGCTCCCGCCGCGGCGCAGGGCCCGGGGCTGCTGCTGTCGGCCGCGCCGATCATCGTGCCGCTGCTGATGATCGCCTTTGGCGCATTTGCCAAGCTCGCCGGCGTCTCCAATGATTTCATCAGCTTCATCGGCAATGCCAACCTGGCGATGTTCGTCGGCCTGCTGGGCGCCTATCTGCTGGCGCGGCGCTGGATCGGCGAGGAGCGCACCACCGAGGCGCTGACGGACGGCTTCAAGACCAGCGGCGAGATCCTGCTGATCACCGGCGTCGGCGGTTCGCTGGGCGCGATCATCACTGCTTCGGGCATGGGCGCGGAGCTGGGCAAGCTGTTTTCCCACGATGCCGGCGGCCCGGTGCTGCTGAGCATCGTGCTGGCCTGGTTCATTGCCGCGGTGCTGCATGTGGCGATCGGCTCGGTGTCGGTCGCCGCGCTGACGGCGGCAAGCATCATCGGCCCGGTGGCAGCGCAGATCGATGTCTCGCCGATCATCATAGGCTTTGCCATCGCCTCGGGCGCGCTGTTCGCGGTGCAGGTCAACAGCAATTTCTTCTGGATGTTCAAGGGGCTGATGGGCCTGTCGACCAAGGGGGCGCTCAAGACGCTGACCATGGTGACCTCCATTGCCGCGGTGGTGTCGCTGGGGCTGGTGCTGCTGGCCAGCATCTTCGGCTGAGGCGCCCATTTCTCTCAAGAGCCTGGACCTGAACCTGCTCAAGGCGCTGGACGCCTTGCTGCAGGAGTGCAACGTGACGCGCGCCGCGGCGCGCCTGGGCCTGACCCAGCCGGCGATGAGCGGCATGCTGACGCGGCTGCGCGAGAGCTTTGGCGACCCGCTGTTCGTGCGTGCCCAGCGCGGCATGGTGCCCACGCAGCGCGCGCTCGACCTGCGCCAGCCGGTGCAGCAGGTGCTGGCCGAGATCGACGCCTTGCTGCAGCCGCCGCTGTTCGATCCGGCCACCGCGCAGCTGACTTTCACCATTGCCTCGACCGACTATGCGCTGCGCGCGATTGCCGTGCCCTTCGTGGCCGCGCTCAAGCCGCTGGCGCCGCAGATCCGCGTGTCGCTCGTGCCGGTCGAGAACGGCCAGGTGGCGGCGCAGCTCGAGCGCGGCCAGATCGGCTTGGCGCTGCTGTCGCCCGAGAACACTCCGCCCGAGATGCATGCACGCACCCTGTACCGCGAGCGCTATGTCTGCGTGCTGCGCGAGGGGCACCCGGCGGCGACCGGACGCGGGCTCACGCTCGAGCAGTTCTGCGCGCTGGACCATGCGCTGGGCTCCTATGACGGCGGCGGCTTCCATGGCGTCACTGACGACGCGCTGCTCAAGCTGGGTCAGCGGCGCAGCGTGACGCTGTCGGCCAAATCCTTTTTGATCCTGCCCGAGCTGCTGCGCGCGAGCGACATGGTGGCGATCCTGCCCGAGCGGCTGGTGGCCGGACAGGACGGACTCGCCATCTGCGAGCCGCCCCTGGAGGTGCCGGGTTTCACCAAGTGCGCCGTCTGGCACGAGCGCACGCACCATGATCCCGCGCACCGCTGGCTGCGCGAGCTGCTGTTCCGCATCTGCGCCGAGCGGCACTAGCGGCCGGCACGCAGCGTGATATCGCGCTGCGAGATGAGGATCATAAATTTATAGCATTTGATTTATTTCAGCGGCGCCGTCATCTGGGGAACTGCCGCAGAAATTCTGCGGTTTCTTTTTATTTCCAGCCCTCTCAGAAAATCAGCATGTCCGCATTGTTTTCCCCATTCACCCTCAAGGATGTCACCCTGCGCAACCGCATCGCGGTGCCGCCCATGTGCCAGTACAGCGCCAAGGACGGCTTCACCAACGAATGGCACCAGGTCCACTATCCCTCCATCGCGCGCGGCGGCGCCGGGCTGGTGATCGTGGAGGCCACGGGCGTATCGCCCGAAGGCCGCATCACGCCCGACTGCCTGGGCCTGTGGAACGATGCTCAGGCCGAGGGCCTGGCGCGTATCGCGGCCGCGATCAAGGCCGGCGGCGCCGTGCCCGGCATCCAGATCGGCCACGCCGGCCGCAAGGCCAGCGCCAACAATCCGTGGGAGGGCGACGAGCACATCGCCGAGGGCGATCCGCGCGGCTGGCAGCCGATCGCTCCTTCGGCCATTGCCTTCGGTGGCGGCCTGCCGCGCGTGCCCAGCGAGATGACCCTGGTGGACATCACGCGCGTCAAGGCCGATTTCGTCGCTGCCGCACGCCGCGCGCGCGATGCGGGCTTCGAATGGCTGGAGCTGCATTTCGCGCACGGATACCTCGCCCAGAGTTTCTTCTCGGCGCATTCCAACCAGCGCACCGATGCCTATGGCGGCAGCTTCGACAACCGCGCGCGCTTCCTTCTGGAAACGCTGGCCGCGGTGCGCGAGGTCTGGCCCGAGAACCTGCCGCTGACGGCGCGCTTTGGCGTGATCGAGTATGACGGCAAGGACGAGGAAACGCTGGCCGAGTCCATCGAGCTGGTCAAGCGCATGCGCGCGGGCGGGCTGGACCTGCTCAATGTCAGCGTCAATTTCGTCATTCCCGATGTGAAGATTCCCTGGGGCACGCCGGCGTTCCTGGCGCCCATCGCCCAGCGCGTGGCGCGCGAAGCCGGTATTCCCGTGGCATCGAGCTGGGGCATCGACGATGTGCAGCACGCCGAGCGCGTGGTGGCCGAGGAGCAGATGGACCTGGTGATGATCGGCCGCGCGATGCTGGCCAACCCGCACTATCCCTATGCGATGGCGCAGATGCTCAAGGAGCAGCGCCCGGACTGGGTGCTGCCGGCGCCTTATGCGCACTGGCTGGAGCGGTATCGCGGGGCGGGGAAGGTGGCGGCCTGATCTTTAGGACGGGTCAGCGCTTGATTTCGAGGACAGGCCGTCCATGGTTCGACAAGCTCACCACGAACGGAATAGCCGGCTCACTACGAACGGTGTTATCCGTTCGTCCTGAGCCTGTCGAAGGATGGACGGCCTGCGCTCGATTTCTCATTGCAGCCTGTCCAAGATGCAATCTCTTATTTCCTGCGAAACACCAGATCCCAAACCCCATGTCCCAGCTTGATCCCCCGGTTCTCGAACTTGGTGAGCGGGCGGTATTCGGGCTGCGGCGCGTAGCCCTCGGCGGTGTTGGCCAGCAGCGGCTCGGCCGACAGCACTTCGAGCATCTGCACCGCATAGGGCTCCCAGTCGGTGGCGCAGTGGATGTAGCCGCCGGGTTTGAGGCGCGCGGCCAGCTTGGCGACCAGCGGCGGCTGCACCAGGCGGCGCTTGTTGTGCTTTTTCTTGTGCCACGGATCGGGAAAGAAGATGTGCACGCCGTCCAGGCTGCCTTCGGGCAGCATGTGGTCGATGACTTCCACCGCGTCATGCCGCAGGATGCGGATGTTGTGGAGGTCCTGCTCGCCGATGCGCTTGAGCAGCGCGCCGACACCGGGTTCGTGCACTTCGCAGCACAGGAAGTTGTCCTCGGGGCGCACGCGCGCGATATGCGCCGTGGCTTCGCCCATGCCGAAGCCGATCTCCAGGATCAGCGGAGCGCTGCGGCCGAAGGCGGCGGTGGCGTCGAGCGGCGCGGCGCGGTACTCCAGCAGGAACTGCGGCCCGACCTCGGCAAAGGCCTTGGCCTGTCCGGTCGTGGTGCGGCCTGCGCGCAGCACATAGCTCTTGATGGTTTTGGGATGGGCCACGCCGGCGGGAGCCGTGCCGTGCGTGGCGTCTTGGGGGGCGTCAGGGCCGGAAGCGGCCGGGTTGGTATGGTGTTCAGTCACAGGGCGAGATTGTAGTGAGCTCGCCAGGCCCGGACCCACAGCGCGAGCGCATCGGCCCGGGATCCGTGGGTGCAATCCGCCACCGGCAGCCCGAGACCCGCTGCCGCAGCGTTCAGCGCGGCGCGGCTGGCGGCGGGGGTGGAGGTGTCGATGGAGCGCGCGCCATGCTGCTTCGACAGCTTTTCGCCATCGGCGCGGCGCACCAGCGGGGTGTGCATGTAGCGCGGCGTGGGCAGGCCCAGCGACTGCTGCAGCAGCATCTGCCGCGGGGTGTTGTCGGTGAGGTCTTCGCCGCGCACGACATGGCTGACCCGCTGCAGCGCGTCATCGACGACGACGGCCAGCTGGTAGGCCCACAGACCGTCGGCGCGGCGCAGCACGAAGTCACCCACGCTTCGCGCCAGATCCTGCGACTGCGGGCCCAGCCGGCGATCCTGCCACAGCAGCCGCCCATCGGACAGCCAGCAGGGCGCGGCCGGGCCTTCGAAGGCCTGCGCACGGCCTGCCATCTTCACGGTGGCGAAGCGCCAGGCGCGCGCCGGGCGGCCGTGCAGGCCGCTGCGGCAGGTGCCGGGGTAGGGGCGCTCCACATGGCGCTCGCGCGCCAGGCCCATCTCTTCCCAGGCCCGTTCGATGTCGCGCCGCGTGCAGGCGCAGGCATAGGCCAGTTGCTGCTCCAGCAGCTGGCGCAGCGCCTGCTCGTAGAAGGCACCGCGCGCGGACTGCCACACCGGGGGCTCATCGGGCTCCATGCCGCAGGCTGCGAGCTGCTGCAGGATCAGTTGGTCCGCGCCCGGCATGCAGCGCGGCGGATCGATATCCTCGATACGCACCAGCCAGCGGCCGCCGTGCGCGCGCGCGTCCAGCCAGCTGGCCAGGGCCGCAACCAGCGAGCCCGCATGCAGCGGGCCCGTGGGGGAGGGCGCAAAGCGCCCGACATAGGGAGAACTTCCAGTTTGCAAGCTTGTCATGCCACTTTCAGGGCCAGCTCCAGGCCCGACACGAACGCGTCTTCCACGCGCGCGCCCAGGCACCAGTCGCCGCAGACGCCGAGGCCGGTCTTGCGGTTCCACAGGAACGCATGGCCCAGCGTGCTCATGGTCTGCGCATGCGGCCAGAAGCGGCTGCTGACGTGGCTGGGAGCGGCGTGGATGCCGGTGATCTCGGCAAAGGCCTTCTGCAGCTTGGCCTGGATGCGCGGCGCGTCGTCGTAACGGTGTTCGTGCGACCAGGCCGGGCTGGCCTGCACCGTCCAGCGTTCCATGGAGGAGCGTCCGGGCTTGGAGGATTCGCGCGCCAGCCAAGCAATGCGGTGATGGGTGCTGCGCGCCGCGTTCCAGTGCGGCCCCAGCGTCGTGAGGCCGGGTTGCTGGGCCTGGGCAAAGTCAGGTGCAGCGTCCAGCAAGGCGCGATGTCGATCTCGTCGAGCGCCTGGCAATGCAGCTCGGCCAGGCCCGTGGGCGCCAGCAGCGTGCGCGCCAGCGGCGCGGGCAGCGCCAGCAGCACGGCGTCGAAGCCGGCATGCACGGCCTGCTGCGCGGGGTCGGCGTTCTCGGTCTGCAACTGCCAGCGCCCGGGCTCGAGCCGGTCGCGCTCGATGGCCGTGACGCGGCACTGCGTCAGCAGCTGGCCGGCGTCCAGAAGCGGCCGGGCCCAGGCCGCGGCCAGGCTCTGCATATGGGGCGTTGCCACCCAGTGCGATTCGCGCGGCGGCGGCACGGCGCTGGCGACGCGGCCGGCGCTGTCGAGCACGCGAATGGTGGTTGCGCTCCAGGGGCGGCACAGCTGGGGGTCGAGCGCCAGCACCTGCTCGAAACGCGCGTCGCGCACGGTGAAGTATTGCGCCCCGGAGTCGAAGCTGCCATGCGAGGTGGAATGCACGGCCATGCGCCCTCCGACCTCGGCGCCCTGCTCGAACAGCTTGACCTGATGGCCGGCCTGCACCAGCGTGCGGGCGCAGGCCAAGCCGGCGATGCCGGCGCCGATCACGGCAATCGTCTGCGGTCGGTGGCGCGCGCGGCGCGGGTGCCGCGCGGCGGTGGGCAACGGAGAAGGGAGCGTGCGCATAGCAGTCATGACAAGCCTTTCGTGGGATGCAAGGAGGCAGGTGGGAGGTCTCTCGATGCCTCGACCGTGGACTGACTCTACACCCTTCGCGCACCGGTTGACGGCTCAGAGGTCCTGATGGTTTTCCAGCAAGGCGGTGCGGGTGGTGGGATTGGCGAGCTTCTCGAGCCACCACTGCAGCGCGCGCCCGGGGCTGGCATGGCCCGAAGTGGTCCAGGCATATTGCAGGCGCAGCGTGCGCCGCGGGCGCACCACCTCGCGCACCACCAGGCGTCCGGCCTGCAAATGCGCGTTGACCATGCCCTGCGGCAAAAAACCGTAGCCCAGTCCGCGCAGCTGGGCCTCGACCTTGGCCGCCATGCTGTCCACCGTGAGCACCGACTGGCCGCCGAGCACGCCCACGCTGGTGGTGTCGCGCGAGGCGGAATCGGCCACCGCCACCACGCGGTGCTGCAGCAGCGTGTCGTCATTGATCGGCTCGGGCACCCGCGCCAGCGGGTGGCTGGGCGCGACGGCCAGGCAGAATGCCATCTCGCCGAGCTCCTGCAGCTGGATGCCGGCGATGTTGCTGGCATTCACCGCAACGCCGATGGCCAGGTCGGCGCGGCCCATGCTCAGCGGCTCGAGCGTGCCGCTCAGGATGCCATCGCGCAGTTTCAGGCGCGTGGGGGACTCGAGCGCATAGAAAGCCTCGACCAGGTCGAACAGCGGACCGCGGGCCAAGGCGCCATCGGCGACGATGGTCAGCTGCGGCTCCCATCCCGTGGCCACGCGGCGCACCCGGTGCGCGACGGCATCGATGTCCTGCAGCAGCCGCGCGCCCTCGCGCAGCAGCTCGAGGCCGGCCTCGGTGGGCTGCGCCTGGCGCGAGCGCCGGTCGAACAGCAGCACGTCCAGCGCGTCCTCGATCTGCCGCACGCGGTAGGTCAACGCGCTGGGCACCAGCCCGAGCGCGCGCGGCCGCGGCAAAGCTGCCGGTATCGGCAATGACCTGGAGCATGGCCAGGCTGTCGGGGGTCAGGGCATCGCGGGGGGTGGACATGGCAGGGGCCGATTCAGGGGATTCGAAGATGCCGGCAGGCCGGCCGCGGCGGCCCATGCCGCGCGTGCCTTGTGGCGCGGGCCTACAGCGCTCCGGGCGGCAGCTGGTCGGCGGGCACGGTGTCCAGCGATGGGTCCAGCACGCGCCGCTCGTCGAAGACGAAACAGCCGCCGCGGTAGTGCGCGCCGTCCGTCTCCTCGAAATATTTGAGGATGCCGCCCTCAAGCTGATAGACATGTTCGAGCCCTTGCTCGCGCATCAGGATCGCGGCCTTCTCGCAGCGGATGCCGCCGGTGCAGTAACTGACCACGGTCTTGTCCGCCAGTTCGGCGCGGTGCGCCGCCAGCGCCGCGGGGAACTCGGTGAACTTGGCGATGCGCCAGTCGATGGCGGATTCGAACGCGCCGGCATCGACCTCGAAGTCGTTGCGCGTGTCGAGCGTCACCACCGGCCGCCCTGCGTCGTCATGGCCCTGCTCGAGCCACTGGCGCAGGCGCGCGGGGCTCACGGCGGGCGCGCGGCCGAGCGCCGGCTTGATGGTGGGATGGTCCATGCGGATGATCTCGCGCTTGACCTTGACCAGCATCTTGCGAAAGGGCACCTGCTGCGACCAGCTTTCCTTGGGCGCGAGGTCGGCAAAGCGCGGATCGGCGCGCAGTTCATCGACGAAGCCGCGCACGCGCTCTGCGGGCCCGGCCAGGAAGAAATTGATGCCTTCCTCAGCCAGCAGGATGGTGCCCTTGAGAGCGGCGGCATTCGCGCGCTCAGCAAGCGTGTCGCGCAGCGCGGGCGCATCGGGCAATGCCACGAATTTGTAGCAGGAGATATTGAGAATGTCGGTCACGGATGGAAATGCCTGGAGCCCGCCGGGGCGCTGCCTGCGCGCCGGCTTGGCCTGCGGCTTCAGGGGGTCAGAATCGATTTGATCTTGTTGGCCAGCTGTGCCACGGACAATGCCGCGGCGCAGCCCGGCGTGGCCTGCAGCAGCAGCTGGCGGCGCATGACCGACTCGCGCACCGCAGGGTCGGCCGGGATGTCGCCCATGTGCAGCAGCCGCACCGGCTGGCCGTCCTCGGTGGTCACGAAGCGGTTGAGCACCTGCTGCAGTTGCCCGGTGATCGCGCGCCCGTCGCCGGGGCGCGCCGCCTGGTTAATGATCAGGCGCATGTGCTGGCGCTTTTGCTGCGTCGCCAGCACCTTGATGGCTGCATAGGCGTCGGTCAGCGAGGTGGGCTCGGGCGTGGCCACGATCATCACTTCGTCGGCCATCGACACGGAAAACAGCACCACGTCGGAGATGCCGGCGCCGGTGTCGAGCAGGATGACGTCGAAGCGCGGCGCCATGGTCTCGACCACCTGCAGGAACTTGGCACGGATCTCGGGCGTGAGATGCGAGTACTCGACCATGCCGGAGCCCGCCAGCAGCACCGAGAAACCGCCCGGGCTGGGCAGCAGCGCGTCCTCCAGATCGGCCTTGCCGGTGAAGACGTCATGCAGCGTGATCTTCGGGAACAGGTTCAGCACCACGTCCAGATTCGCCAGGCCCAGGTCGGCGTCGAGCACCAGGACTTTCAGGCCATGGCGCGTCAACGCGGCGGCAAGGTTGGCCGAGACGAAAGTCTTGCCAACGCCGCCCTTGCCGCTGGTGATGGCAATGATGCGGGCACGCTGCTGGGAACGCGTGCGCACCGCCTCGCCCATGGGCGTGCTCGTGGGAAGGGCGGGATGGGAGGGCAGAACGGCGTCGCTCATCGCATTGCTTTCACCGGCCGGTGTGCCGGCCGCTGGCGTCGGCCAGGGGAACCGTCGACCGATCCACGTCAGCCGGGGGGTAATACGTGGACAGGGGGCCAAACAACATGCTCTTTTCTTCCGCACTCACGGTGCTGTCGGGTTGCTCTTCGATGCAGATACGGTTGCGACCGGCGGATTTTGCCTGATAGAGCTGGTTGTCCGCGCGCTCGATCCACAGCTGGGTGGTGCTGCGGATCCACTGCAGCGCGTAGGCGCCGCCGATGCTGACGGACACGTTGAGCGCCAGGGCCGGCGAGACGCGGATCATCGTGGACTCGACCGCCTCGCGGATGCGTTCGGCGATCGCGCGGCCATAGGTGGCCTGGCAGGAGGGCAGCACGATGGCGAATTCCTCGCCGCCGTAGCGCGCCAGTGTGTCCATGGGGCGCACGCAGCCGAGCAGGGTGCGCGCCACCGATTGCAGCACCATATCGCCCGCGATGTGCCCGTGCGTGTCGTTGATCTTCTTGAAGTGGTCGATGTCGAGCATCAGCAGCAGTGCCGCCTCGCCCGATCGCGCCATGCGATCGACCTCGCGCTCGAGCACGCTGCGGAAATGCCGGCGGTTGGCGAGCCCCGTGAGCGGATCGCGCAGCGACAGCTCGCACAGCCCGTCGATCAGTGCCTGGAGGTAACGCGTCGGGGTTTCGTTGGGCAGGCCCTGGCCCGGCGCACCAGACTGGGTCACCAGGCTGTGGGCCGTAGACAGGCGCAGGTCGCGCAGGAAAACGGATTGGTAGGTCGCGGAACCAGTCACAAAATGCAAATCAGTGTTGCCAGAGTGTATCAGCCTCGCAGTTCCTGTTCACAAATCAGGAAGGCTGCCGCGCCAGATGCTGCAGCGCCGCCAGGGCTTCGACATCGGTGCGGTAGAGTGCCAGATCGGGCGCAGGCTGCAGCACCCCCGCGCGCCGCAGGCCGTTTTCGACGGGCAGCTTGAGCCCGCTGACGTGCAGTGTGCCACCGCGCTGGCGCAGCAGTCCACGGATGCGCGCAAAAGTCTCTATGCCAGTGATGTCGATGCGGTTGATGGGCTGGGCCAGCAGGCACAGGTGCTGCATCTGCGGATGCGCGCCGAGATGGTCGACGACGCGCTGCTCGAGCGCGCGCGCCGAGGCGAAATCCAGCTCGGCATCCATGCGCAGCACGAAGGCGCCCGGCGCAATCGCTGGCAATTGCCACAGGTGCCGGTCGCGCAGGCTGCCGTCCGCATGCAGCCCGGCCTCGATGATGCGCGGGTGCAGGCGCTGGTAGAGGAAATGGCACAGGCCCATGACGATGCCGGCCAGCACGCCCCAGTAGAGCTGCGGCGCGGTGGCCAGCGTCAGCGCGCAGGTGGCCAGCCCGATGCAGGCCTCGGTGCGCGAGATGTGCCAGAGCCGGAACATGGTGCGCGGCTTGATCAGGTTGAGCACGGCCGTCACCACGATCGCCGCCAGCGCCGATTGCGGCACATGGTAGAGCGCGGGCGTGAGCCACAGCAGCACGATGAACACGAAGCCGATGGCGAACACCGTGGCCCAGCCGGTGCGCGCGCCGGCCATCAGGTTCACGGCCGAGCGCGAGAACGAGGCGCTCGTGGCGAAGCTGCCGCACAGCCCGGAGCTGATCTTGGCCATGCCCTGGGCCAGCAGATCCTGGTTCTCGTTCCAGCGCGTGCCGGCCTGCTGGTGCTCGGCCTGGGCGCTGGAGGCGGTCTCCAGGAAGCTCACCAGCGAGATCACAAGCACCGGCATGATCAGCGCCGCGAATTCGCTGCCTTCGAGCCACTGGGGCCAATGCAGGGAGGGCAGGCCAGCGGGCAGCGTTCCCACGACGTCGCCGCCGCGGTCGGCAAAGCCCGTGGCCCAGCTCAGCACGCCGGCCAGGCCGGCGACGGCCA
Source organism: Comamonas endophytica (assembly GCF_023634805.2). Taxonomy (NCBI): domain Bacteria; kingdom Pseudomonadati; phylum Pseudomonadota; class Betaproteobacteria; order Burkholderiales; family Comamonadaceae; genus Comamonas; species Comamonas endophytica. The sequence goes on along the minus strand of NZ_CP106881.1, from coordinate 53,961 downwards.
TGGCGGCCGGAAAACCGGCACGCCAGCGCTTGAACGCCAGCAGCAGCGCCACGCTTGCCAGGCCGATGCCGGCGGCGCGCAGGTCGAAGTGGTGCAGCGACGGGGCGGAGAAGAACGCATTCCAGGTGGTGCGCAACCCCAGCAGCGCCGGCAGCTGCGAGGCGAGGATCAGCAGTCCGGCCGCCTGCGTGAAGCCGTTGAGCACCGGCGAGGTCACGAGATTGAGCAGCCAGCCCGCGCGCAGCGCGCCCAGCATGCATTGCAGCAGCCCCGAGAGCAGCGCGATCCAGACCGCGAGATTGACCCAGTGGGCGCTGCCCGGTTCGGCCAGGCCCATCAGCGAGGCGCCGATCAGCAGGCTGGTCAGCGCCGTCGGCCCCACGCCCAGGCGCGGCGAGGCGCTCCACAGAACGGCCACCAAGGCCGGAATCAGCGACGCGTAGATGCCCGTCACCAGCGGCATGCCCGCGAGCGCCGCATAGGCCACGCCCTGGGGCAGCAGCATCAGGCCGACGGTCATGCCGGCCCAGAATTCACCCAGCAGGAGCTCGGGGCGGGGACGGGGCCAGGCAAGAAAGGGAAAGCAGCGGGTGAGGTCGGGCATGGGCAGCATTGTGCGGCAGCGCGCAGGGGGTCGGCGTGTTGGGCGCCTGTCCTACGCAGGCTTCGGCTGGTTCCGACGGTGCGCTCCGGAGGGCGGAAATACATTCTCATCACCAACAACACGCAGGGCCCCGGCCCGAGGAGCAATCAACATGATCCAGCCACGTCAACGCATTCTTTCCATCCTGGCCGTGACCACCCTGGCACTGGGCTTGTCGGCCTGCGGCAAAAACGAGGACCAGACTGCCGGCCAGCGCCTGGATTCGGCTGTGGCGCGCACCGAGCAAGCCGCCGACAACGCGGCGCAACGCACGGAAGAAGCCACCCGCTCGGCCGGGGCGCGCATCGAAGCGGGTGCGGAGCGTGCAGGCGACGCCGCCAGCAATGCCGCCGACCGCGTGGGCGATGCCACCAGCAATGCCGCCAACAACGCGATGAACGTGGCTGGCGAAGCCACCACCACGGCCGAGATCAAGGCGGCTCTGGTCAAGGATTCCGAGCTGAGCGCGCTGCAGATCAATGTCGACACCAAGGACGGCGTCGTCACGCTCAACGGCACGGCGCCCAGCGAGAGCGCCAAGACCCGCGCCGGTGAAATCGCCAAGGGCGTGGGTGGTGTCAAATCGGTCAACAATATGCTGACCGTGCAGGCCCGCTAAGCGGCCCGGTCCTCGGGGTGCGGTGATGCCGTGTCCCTACCTGCGCCATCAGGCGCGGGCTGCCGTCTTCCCGGCTGCAGGCGCCCTTTCACAGGGCGCCTGCACTGCCTTGTGGCGCGAGGGACTGCAGGCAGCGCAGCGGACGATGTTGCGCGGCGGGGCATGCCGCGGCGCTACCATTGCCCCATGAAACAACCCGACCTCGACCTGATCACCGCACTGGTCCACCATCCCTATCAGCCGCCGTCCGACTTCGTGGCGCTGCAGCCTGCAGTGCACAAGGCGTCCACGGTGGTTTTTCCCGATGTGGCGGCCCTGCGCAACCGCCGTTGGCTGGACAAGAGCGGCTATACCTATGGGCTGCATGGAACGCCCACCAGCTACCAGCTCGAGGAGCGCCTGTGCACGCTGGAAGGCGGCAAGCAGTGCCTGCTGGCGCCCAGCGGTCTGGCGGCGATAGCCTGCGTCGCGCTGGCGCTGCTGGGCACCGGCGACGAGGTGCTGATCCCCGACAATGCCTACGGGCCGAACAAGTCGCTGGCGCAGGCCGAGCTGCTGCAGTGGGGCATTTCGCATGCCTTCTACGATCCCATGGACGTGGCCGACCTCGCGGCGCGCATCACGCCGCGCACCCGCCTGGTCTGGCTGGAGGCGCCGGGCTCGGTCAGCATGGAGTTTCCCGACCTGGCGGCCATGGTGGCGCTGTGCCGCGAGCGCGGCGTGATCTCGGCGCTGGACAACACCTGGGGCGCGGGGCTGGCCTTCAGGCCCTTCGACCTCGATGGCGACGGCAGCCACCGGCTGGGCGTCGACATCTCGGTGCATGCACTGACCAAGTACCCGAGCGGCGGCGGCGACGTGCTGATGGGCAGCGTGATCACCGTGGACCAGGTACTGCACCTGCGCCTGAAGCTCACGCACATGCGGCTGGGCATCGGCGTGTCGGGCAACGATTGCGAAACCCTGCTGCGCGCGCTGCCCAGTGTGGCCTTGCGCTACCGCGCCCATGATGCCGCCGCGCGCGAGCTCGCCGGCTGGCTGCAGCGGCACCCGTGCGTCGTGCAGGTGCTGCACCCGGCGCTGCCGGGCTCGCCCGGGCATGCGCACTGGCAGCAGCTGTGCGGCGGGGCTTTCGGCGGGCAGGGCGCGGCGGCCGGGCTGTTCAGCGTGGTTTTCGATCCACGCCACAGCCAGGCCCGGGTCGATGCGTTCTGCGACAGCCTGCGCCTGTTCAAGCTCGGCTACAGCTGGGGCGGCCCGACCAGCCTGGTGGTGCCCTACGAGATCGAGAGCATGCGCGAGCGCGCGCTGCCGCAGCTGCGGCCCGGCACCGTGGTGCGCTTCAATGTGGGGCTGGAAGCCGTCGAGGACCTGCGCGCCGATCTGGCGCAGGCACTGGAAGCGGCTTTTTCCTGACCCTTTTTCGAAGGTGCGCGCCGGCGCGCTGCGGGCGAAGGCGCCGCCCGGGCGGGCCTCAGGGTCGTGAGGATGAAGCCGCAACCGAGGGCTGGTACAGTAGGCGCAGCGTCAAATCAACGAAAGAGCACATTGGCAACACCCAACTACGGATACGAAAAACGGCAACGCGAGCTCGCCAAGAAGCAGAAGAAGCAGGACAAGGAGCGCGCCAAGGAGCAACGCAGGAGCGAGGTGGCCGAGCATCCGGGCGCAGGCCAGGCGGCTCCCGACGCCGATCCCGCGCCGGATGCGGACATGCCGGTTACGGACGTGCCGGTTACGGACGTGCTCCCGCCCAGCGCGGGCCGCTGATCGCCCGGCGCGATGCCCTGTGCGGGGCGCGTGGCACAGCCCGGGCCGGGTCGGCCTCGGCGCAGGCTGCGCAAATCAGGGCTGCTTGAGCAGGGGCTCCAGATGCGGCCACACGTTTTCCAGCATCCGCGGATGCGCCCGGGCGGCGGGATGGATGCGGTCGGGCTGGAACCAGGCGGCAGCGTCCGGCACATCGGCAATGCCGGTGAGCAGGAAGGGCAGCAGGGCCGCCTTGCTCTGGCGCGCCACCTCCGGGAACACCGCGCTGAAGTCGCGCCCGTAGGCGCCGCCATAGTTGGGCGGCACCTGCATGCCCAGCAGCAATACCCTGGCACCCGCCGCCTGGGCTGCGCGCGTCATGGCCAGCAGGTTGTCGCGCGTCCCCGCCACCGGCAGCCCGCGCAGTGCGTCGTTTCCGCCAAGCTCGATCACCACCACCGTCGGCTGGTGCTGCCTGAGCAGATTGGCCAGCCGTGCACGCCCTCCCGCCGTCGTGTCGCCGCTGACGCTGGCGTTGATCACGCGCGCATCAGGCATGCTTTTTGCCAGCCGCTGCTGCAGCAGCGCCACCCAGCCCTGACCCCGGGCCAGGCCGTATTCGGCGCTGAGCGAATCGCCCACCACCAGGACCACGGGAGGCCGGGCGGATTTGGCGGGCGCGGCGATACCGTTGCCGCAGGCCGTGGCAGCCGCCGCTGCCAGCAGCCAGCGCCGCCTGTCGATTGCTTTCAATTTCATGCGATCCAATTCAGTTGATATGCCAGCATCCCTTGTACCACCCCCTTTGCTTGAAATCGAGCACCTTTCCAAGTCGGTTGCCGATTCCACGGGTTCGCTCGACATCCTGCGCGATATCCATGCCTCGTTCGCGCGCGGCGAGAGCGTGGCCATCGTCGGCGCCTCCGGCTCGGGCAAGAGCACGCTGCTGTCCATCCTGGCCGGGCTCGACACGCCCAGCGCGGGCACGGTGCGCCTCGAGGGACAGGACCTGTTTGCGCTGGACGAGGACGACCGCGCCGCGCTGCGCGCGCAAAAGCTCGGCTTCGTGTTCCAGAGCTTTCAGCTGCTGGGCAATCTGACGGCGCTGGAGAACGTGATGCTGCCGCTGGAGCTGGCGGGCCACGGCGCGGCGCGCCAGCGGGCGCGCGAGATGCTGGCGCGCGTGGGCCTGGGCCAGCGCGAGGGCCACTACCCGCGCCTGCTGTCGGGCGGCGAGCAGCAGCGCGTGGCGCTGGCGCGCGCCTTCGTGGTCGAGCCCGCCGTGCTGCTGGCCGACGAGCCCACCGGCAGCCTGGACTTCGCGACGGGGGAGACCATCATGCAGCTGATGTTCGAGCTCAACCGCGAGCGCGGCACCACGCTGATACTGGTCACGCACGACCGGGCCATTGCGGCGCGCTGCGAACGCTGTCTCACGGTGGAGGCCGGGCGCCTGGTCGAATGAACGGGCAAGCCCACGTTGCAACACCCGGAAATCGATGGTGTCTGACGAGTAGCGAAGCAAAAAGCAGCTATGCTCGGCCTGCTATTGGATTCATAGCTTCTTTAATCGTTTGACGTTGTGAACCAGCAGGATTGCCACGGCGCGCTTATGTTCCCATGACTTTTCACATTACGGGCCTGTCGAAAAAGCAACGCATTCTTGTGCCTGCGGTGGTGGTCCTTGTCCTGGGAGTCTCCTTGAGCGCCGGCGCAGGCCTGGCGTTGATGCGCACGCCGCATGCGGCAGGCACTGCCGCCGCTCCGGCGCAGCCCGTTGCCGCCTTTGGCAGCGCATGGGCGGCTGCGGCGCCGGCTCCGGTGGCCACTGCCGGCCCGGCCAAGCCTCCGCCCGCGCCGCGGCAGTCGGCGCTGCCCTGGCTGGTGATGGCTGGCGGCGGGCTGGCATCGCTGCTGCTGGCGGCAGCCACTTACTGGTACCTGCGCCGGCGCCAGCACGCATGGGAGCAAGAGCGCATGCAGGCCACGGCGCTGCACAGCGACCAGCGCATCCAGGCACTTTTCAACCAGGCCGCGGTGGGCGTGGTCCAGCTCGATGCCGAAACCGGGGCCTTCGAGCAGGTCAATCAGCGCTATGCCAGCCTGCTGGGGCTGCCGCTCGATGTCCTGCCGGGGCGGCATTTCAGCGAATTCATCCACCCTGGCGACCGCGCCGAGCACGCATCGCTGATGCAGCGGCTGGGCCGGGGGGAAATGCAGGAGTACCAGCACGAGCTGCGCCTGATCCGCAGCGACGGCTCGATCATCTGGGTGGAGGAAACCGCTTCCTCCATTGGCCGGGGCCCGCGCGGCCAGTCGCTGAACCTGGGCGTGGTGCAGGATGTCACCGAACGCCGGCGTCTCGAGCAGCATCACCGCGAAAACGAGGAACGCCTGCGTGCGGTGCTGCAGCGTCTGCCGGTGGGGCTGGCCATCGTCAGCGAGGAAGGCGACATCGTCTACCGCAACGACCGCTTCGTGTCCACTTGCGGCTATACCGAAGCCGATGCGCCCACCGTGAGCGACTGGTGGGCCGCCACCTATCCCGATGACCGCGCGCGCGCACAGGCCTGCGAGCAGCTGCAGAAAGCCAAGATGCGCGCACGCGCCCTCGACGGCAATCTCCAGCCCGCCGAGTACCGCATCGTCTGCCACGACGGCCGCCTGCGCACGGTGGAGATCGGCGGCGTGGCCATGGACGGCCAGTACCTGATCACGCTGGAAGACCTGAGCCAGCGCAAGGCGGCCGAGGAGGAGATCCGCTACCTCGCGTTCTATGACCTGCTGACGCAGCTGCCCAACCGCCGGCTGCTGCTCGACCGCCTGCAGCAGGCGCTGGGCGCGGGCGCGCGGCGCCAGCGCTCGGGTGCGCTGCTGATGCTGGACGTGGACAACTTCAAGACGCTCAACGAGACGCGCGGCCACGACCAGGGCGACGCGCTGCTGCGCCAGGTCGCGACGCGGCTGCGCGAGGCCGTCGACGGGGCGCACACCGTGGGGCGCCAGGGCGGCGACGAATTCGTCGTGGTGCTCGAGGACCTGGGCGAGGACCCGGTGCAGGCCGCCGCCATGGCCCAGGAGGTCGGCCAGACCATTCTGCGGGCGCTGCGCCAGCCCTATGTGCTCGACGACGGTCAGGACTGCCATGCCACGGTGAGCATCGGCGCCACCATCTTCCAGGGGCTCGACGATACCGTGGACGAGCTCCTGCGCCGCGCCGACCTGGCCATGTACCAGGCCAAGAAGGCCGGGCGCGACACTCTGCAGTTCTTCGATCCGCGCATGCAGCAGGTGGTGCGCGAGCGCGCGACGCTGGAGCAGGACCTGCGCACCGGTCTGGCCCAGCAGCAGTTCGAGCTGTTCTTCCAGCCGCAGGTCGAGGACGGCAGCATCATCGGCGCCGAGGGCCTGGTGCGCTGGCGCCATCCGGGCAAGGGCTTTGTCTCGCCCGCGAACTTCATTCCGCTGGCCGAGGAAAGCGGCCTGATCGTGCCGCTGGGCGAGTGGGTGTTGCGCACCGCCTGCGAGCAGCTCGCCCGCTGGGCGCAGGATCCGGCGCTGTCGGAGCTGGTGGTGGCGGTGAACGTCAGCCCGCGCCAGTTCTACCAGGCGCAGTTCGTCGACCAGGTGCTGGCGGCGCTGGCGGTCACCGGCGCGCCGCCCTCGCGTCTGAAGCTCGAGCTCACCGAGGGGCTGCTGCTGACCGATATCGACGACACCATCGCCAAGATGGTGCAGCTCAAGCAGCATGGCGTGGGCTTCTCCCTGGACGACTTCGGCACCGGCTATTCCTCGCTGGCCTACCTCAAGCGGCTGCCGCTCGACCAGCTCAAGATCGACCAGAGCTTCGTGCGCGACGTGCTGACCGACCCCAACGACGCGGCGATCGCCAAGACCATCGTCGCGCTGGGCATGAGCCTGGGCTTGCGGGTCATTGCCGAGGGGGTGGAGACCGAGGCGCAACGCGCGTTCCTGCACGAGCATGGCTGCCATGCCTGGCAGGGCTATCTGCTGAGCCCGCCGGTGCCCGTGGCGCAGCTCGAGACCCTGGTGCGCCGCGAAAGGCAGACGGCCTGAGCGCCGTCGTCGCATCGCTTGTCTTTCATGCCTGAGATCAAGACCCTGCTGCTGTTTGCGGCCACCGCGGTGGCCGAGATCGTCGGCTGCTACCTTCCCTGGCTCTGGCTGCGCCACGGCCACGGCGCCTGGCTGCTGCTGCCCGCGGGCGCCAGCCTGGCGGTTTTTGTCTGGCTGCTGACGCTGCACCCCGATGCCTCGGGCCGCGTCTATGCGGCCTATGGCGGGGTGTACGTGGCCGTGGCGCTGCTCTGGCTGTGGCTGGTGGACGGGGTGCAGCCCACGCGCTGGGACCTGCTGGGCGCGTGCGTCGCGCTGGCGGGAATGTGCATCATCGCGTTTGCGCCGCGCGGCGCGTGAATCGGCACCGGCATGCCCGGCCAAAAGCTGCACGCGCCTGCGCTTGCGGCTGGGGCGGGCACGGTATCATTCAGGCCTGTTCCATGAAGCTGTCACTCCACCTCCGTGCGCCTTAACTCGATCAAGCTGTCCGGCTTCAAGTCCTTTGCCGAGCCGACCAATTTCCTGCTGCCCGGGCAGCTGGTCGGCGTGGTCGGGCCCAATGGCTGCGGCAAGTCCAATATCATGGATGCGGTGCGCTGGGTGCTGGGCGAGAGCAAGGCCAGCGAGCTGCGCGGCGAGTCGATGCAGGACGTGATCTTCAACGGCACCACGCAGCGCAAGCCCGCGAGCCGCGCCAGCGTGGAGCTGGTGTTCGACAACAGCGACCACCGCGCGGGCGGGCAGTGGGGCCAGTACGGCGAGATCGCCGTCAAGCGCGTGCTCACGCGCGACGGCAACAGCAGCTACTTCATCAACAACCAGCCGGTGCGCCGGCGCGACGTGCAGGACGTGTTCCTCGGCACCGGCCTGGGCCCGCGCGCCTACGCGATCATCGGCCAGGGCACCATCAGCCGCATCATCGAGTCGCGGCCCGAGGAGCTGCGGCTGTTCCTGGAGGAAGCGGCGGGCGTCTCCAAGTACAAGGAGCGCCGGCGCGAAACCGAGAACCGGCTGTCGGACACGCGCGAGAACCTGACGCGTGTCGAGGACATAATTGCCTCCATAACGAACAGTCACACAGCGGTTTTCCCCGAACAGTGCCCAGCGAGATTCGAACATGTCAAGTTACAACCCTCCTTTTGAAATCCACGTCCACGGCCAGGTGGTGCTCACGGCCCAGACCAGCTTCGAGCAGCTGCAGGAAGCGCTCAAGCCGCTGTGGAGCTACGCCGGCGCGCGCTCGCTGGCCGATGGCGCGACCAGCGTCTATGAAGAAGAGCCGGGTATCCAGTTCGACGCGCGCGAGCATCGCCTGCAGATCTGCTGGACGGTGCGCGGCGACGACGACTTCCGCCAGACGCTCGACGAGATGTGCATGAGCCTCAACGAGCTGTCGGAGCAGGGCGCGGCCATCGAAGTCACGTTCTATGACACCGAGTTCGACGAAGAGGAAGAGGCCGAGGATGCCGAGTCGCGCGACGACTTCCTGATGCTGTTCGTCGGCCCCACGCCCGCGGCCATCATGCAGGTGCAGCGCGACCTGCTGGTGCAGGACGTGGTCAACATGATGGAGCGCCATTTCGACGGCGCCGAGCTCGGCGGCGTGGTCGCCGAGATCGACAAGCTGTTCTCGCTGCGCTTCGATGCGCTGGTGAACTCGCTGGAGATCGGCAAGCCCCCGCGCGGGCCCGGCGGCTCGGGTGGCTCCGGCCACGGCAGCGGCGGCAACCGCCGCCCGCGCCACCTGCACTGATGTCCGCGCGCGCGGCGCGTTCGCCGCAGCCGGGCAGCACGCCCATGGACCTTCCCTATCTGCGCTCCTATCCTGCGCAGCTGCAGGACCAGGTGCGCGCGCTGCTCGCGAGCGGCGGCACCGCCGCGCTGCTGCAGCGCAAATACCCCCAGGCGCATGCGCTGCGCACCGACAAGGCGCTGTACGAATACACCGCCGAACTCAAGGCGCAGCACCTGCGCAAGGGCGCAACGCTGCAGAAGGTCGCCTACGACAGCAAGATCCACGTGGTGCGCAATGCACTCGGGCTGCACACCAGCCGCGCGCTGGTGCAGGGCGGCAAGCTGTCGGCGCGCCACGAGATCCGCGTGGCCGCGATGTTCAAGAACACGCCCGAGGAATTCCTGCGCATGATCGTGGTGCACGAGCTGGCCCACCTGCGCGAGAAGGACCACGACAAAGCCTTCTATCAGCTGTGCTCCCACATGGAGCCGTCCTATCACCAGTACGAGTTCGATGTGCGGCTGTACCTGACCCATCTGGATGCGGGCGGCGCGCGTCTTTGGGGGCCGGCGCCAGCGCCGCAATAGCTCGCCCTTTCCCCTGGATATTGTCTTTGGCGCCGCGCGGTCGCCAGGCGCCGCCGCGCCTGACCGTGCCACCGATCGAAGCTCGGGGCGTGGAATGTCGACCGGTGCCTGCAGGCGATGCAGGCACAGCAGGCGTTTCCATTGCATGCCGGCCATCCCGGGACAAGCAGCGTTGACTTGATGCCGCTCAATAGGTAAAATCTATCATGTTTTGATTCAAATAGATTTATTCGAGGCTACGGACGCCATTCCATGCATGGTGGAAGCCTTGTGACTATAGAGAGCCTCATGATTTCTGTATCCACCCAGACCTTCGCGCCCATTGCGTTCCGGAATATGGCACTGCCAGAGGGCAACGAATTCCCGGCGCTCGCCGTTGCGTTGCAGCAAGATCCGCATCCCGACGACATGCAGCACGACGACTTCAGCGCTGCAGCAAATACCCCATTCCAGCTCACGCCTGCGCATGCAGCGAATGTGGACCAGGTGGATCCTCGGGGGTGGACGCCCTTGATGCATGCAGTGGAGCACCGCCAGCTTGCCGAAGTCGAAGCACTGCTGCACGCCGGAGCCGCCACCGATATCGCCGACCGCCGCGGTCGTACCGCAATTTTTCTGGCGGTGATGGGCGGCGATGTAGGCATCGTCCATGCACTGGTGCAAGCGCAGGCAAACGTCAACGTATTCGACGCAGACGGTGACACACCGCTCATGCTGGCCGCAAAGCGGGGCTACGCCGACATTGCCCTGGCACTGATGCGAGGCGGTGCACATGTGAATGCAAGCAATGATCTGGGGGCGACGCCGCTGATTTTGGCCGCAATGAATGGGCATGTGCGGATGGTGAGCTTGCTCCTCGAAGCTCGCGCCCCTGTCAATGCAGTCACTGTCCATGGTCTCGGCGCGCTGATGGTTGGCGTCCTGAGGAACCATGTGGAGGTGGTGAGTACGCTGGCGCAGCATGGCGCGTTCTTGGGCGCTGTCCCGGGCCAGCGGCCCTCACCGGTGATGTGGGCGGCATTGCACGATCGGCCCGAGATGCTGGCCGCGCTGTTGCGTGCCGGAGCAGATATCACCGCCCATATGCTGGTGGCGGTCCAAGACGGCGAGACCGGCATCGTGAAGGCCTTGCTGCGTGCCAACGCGGATGCCAACGGCGTCGACACCAATGGATACAGCGCATTGATGCTGGCAGCGATTCGGGGCTGCGCCGAGACGGTGAGCGCTTTGGTGGCGGCTGGAGCCTCCCTCGAGGCCAATTTGGTGACCGCCATGCAAAGCGGCAGCTTCTTGCTGGTGACCCGCATGGTGCAGGCCGGGGCCCAGGTCAATGGCGACAATGGCAGCGGATTGTCATCGCTGCTGATCGCGGCCAGGCTGGGCCTGGCGGATGTGGTGATCTATCTGCTGGGCCAGGGCGCACGTGCCGACGCCGTCGACGATCACGGCATGACGGCCATCCACCATATGGCCCGAAGCGGCTGCGTCGATGCGGTCAAGGCGTTGCTGAAAGCGGGCAACGATGCCAACGCCGTCGCTGCGCAAGGCATCACGCCGCTCATGCTGGCCGCCCGCTATGGTCAGACCGATGTAGTGCGCCTGCTGGCCCTTGAAGGCGCCGCAGTGGAGGCAGTCGATGGTGCGGGAGACGCTGCAATCGCCTATGCGGCAAAGAACGCCAAAGTGGGTGTCGTCCAGGAACTGGTGAAACTTGGCGCAGATATCAATGCGTGTATGTCGGCAGCCATCGACGAAGGCAGCGATGCGGCCGCCCAAACGCTGCTGCAGGCCGGGGCGTGTGCCGGTGCCGTGCGTGCCGGCGAGACTTTTCTCATGTCTGCGGCGCGGCAGGGTCGTGACGCCATCGTGAAAATGTTGCTGAATGCAGGCGCTGACCGGGATGCGGCTGTCAACGGCTTGACTGCGCTGCTGATGGCGGCGGGCCGGGGGCATGCCGGTGTGGTGCGCGTGCTGTTGCAAGCCGGAGCGAACATCGATGCCGTGGATGGCGAGGGACACAGTGCGCTGATCGTTGCCATGAATGCAGGCCACGTTGGCGTCACGGACCTGCTGGCGGAAGCGGCATATGCGCGCCAGCCCCCGATCCCCCAGGGGCCCGCCTCGGCTGCCGCTGCCGCGGTCCCCGCCGCAGCGCGCCCGGGCGCCGCCGAACAGCGGGCTGCACCAGCCTGGTTGCCAATGCACTTCGGGGCCGATCCGCGCGTCGGGGCCGGCACTTCGACCATGCCGATGGCGGATCAAGCCCCGGCATCGCTGGATGACTGGAACGAATCGCTGCCACCCATCGGCAATTTCGACGAGTACGCCTGGAACCACCACGAGCAGGGCCATGCGCGGGTGCAACGACCGGACTCCGATGCCCGCTATCCCGCATGAGGCAGCCAGGCCGCGCTGTGCGCACACGTGCTTCAGTCCATGGGGTCGTGTCGGCACCGGTCGCCGCAGACGCACCGATCCCGGCAGCGCGCCAGGCGCCGGCCGGTAAATCGATGGACCGTCGTTGGATGGTTACGAATCTGTCCAACCCTTGCTTTTCAACCAAGTCCCATAACCGAGACCCAAAATGTTTTCTGCCTTTCAAATCGGCGCAACATTCCGCGCGGCTGGAGCCACAGATATGCCACGGCCAGCCGGGATTTTTGCCAACCAGATGGCGCTGCCCGTTACTGCGGTCCACGAGGCGGTGATGCATAGGACCCCGATGGCGGTGCATGCATTGTTGCGAGCTGGCGCCGATGTCCATGCCGTCGACAGCCAGGGCTGGACGGCATTGCTGCATGCGGTGGATCTCGGACGTCTGGACATGGTCGAGGTGTTGCTGGAGCACAGTGCGGATGCCAATGCCGTCGATCACACGCGTTTGCCCGTGATCTTTCACGCGGTTTATGTTGGCCGCGCCGATATCGTGCAAGCGCTGTTGTACGCCGGGGCCCAGGTGGATGGCACCGATCGGTACGGCATGACGCCACTGATCGTGGCTGCCTCACGGGGACACGCCGACATCGTTGCCGCCTTGCTGCAAGCCAAAGCGCGCATGCACACAGGCCAGACGCCACTGGTGATGGCGCTGGTAATGGCGGCGCGCCATGGTCATCAGGATGTCGTGGCAATGCTGGCGCGGGCTGGCGCGGATCTCCGATGGCATATGCGCATGAGCATCAACGACGCCGCCAGTTGGCGCGTCATGGCGGGGGCCGAGGCGAACGTGAATGGCGCAGGGGAAAAGGGCGCCAGGGTGTTCATGTTGGCAGCCTGGCATGGTCATGCCGCGCCGGTGGACATGGACGCGGATCTCCAGCCCAGACTGCCGGCCGCGCAGCGCAATGCCGACGTGGCCGCCGTGCGGACGCTGCTGCAGGCTCCTAGAGCGGATGGCAATGCCGTCGCGGCCGATGGCACCGCCGCGCCGATGCAGGCCGCGCTTGCCGGAAACCAGACTGTGGTGGATGCGCAGGGCAGGTCGATGCCCGCGCCAGGGATGGCTTCACTGCGCTCATGATGGCCGCGCGCCTGGGCCATCTCGACATCGCCAAGGCGCTGCTCGCCGCAGGCGCCGGCTTCACTGCGGTCGAGCAAAGCCAGCACTCCGCCGCAATGCTTGCGACCGGAAACGGGCACCTGCCTGTGGTCGAAGCGCTGCGGTGCGCCGGGGCCGATCTCGGTATCGAACTGCAACGGGCGCAAAGATCGGCAATCCCGCCATGATGGAAACCCTGCGTCGCGCCGGTGCGCGGATGAATCCTGTCAACGGCACAGGCTCGACCGCAGCGGGGGGCGCAATCGAGCCTGTGCAGCCTGAGGCCCACCGGCTTGCGCAGGCGGCTGGCGCGGCCGCTGGTGATCCGATGGTTGCCCCGGCCTCGCGGGAGGTGCAAGTGCAGCTCAGCCCGGTGCTTTTCGACGGCGAAAACATTCCGGATGCCGTTGGGGCATTGTGGTCAGAGGAAGCGCTGCTGGTTTCCCGCCGCAACTCTGCGTCCTCGATATCCCCGACGACGCACAGCAATGATCCCATCGGTGGTGTTTTTCTCCGCGAGGATGAGCTGCCGTGCTCCAGTTGGCCGCATGGGGTTCTCTGGGGATGACATGCTTCCTTCGTCCAACTTTGCAGCAATCCAGCCAGCCGGGAACCGCACCCATGGCGCCGGCAGCACAGCCGGTCCCCAGGCCGGCCAAGGCTTCACCCCCGCCGTTTTTCCGCATGACGGGGCGGGGCGCCTCAGCCGATGTCGATATGCGCGCAGGATCCCGCTGGCAGCCCGAGCCAGCGCTGCGCCGCCGCCTGCAGGCTGTTGAGCCCGCCGGTCGCGAACAGCTCGATCCGCGGCGCCAGGCCCTCGGGCGCGAGCAGTCCGGCCTGCTCCAGCAGGCGCCGCACCTGGCGCGCGACGGCGCTGCCGGTGTCGATCAGCGCGATGTCGGGGCCGAGCAGCGCGCGCAGCTCGTCCTTGACGAAGATGTAATGGGTGCAGCCCAGCACCAGGGTGTCGATCTCGCCGGCGTTGCGACCGAAACGGCCCAATGCCGCGGTGTGGCGCGCGCAGTGCGCCCAAAGTGCGCCGTCCTCCAGCCGCGCGGGCGCGGGCTGCTCGGTGGCCTGCTCGATGGCCAGGGCCAGCCCGTCGCAGGCCTGCACCGAAAAGCGCGTGTGCTGCGAATGCTCGGCCAGCAGGCGCGCGAAGCGCGCGCTGCCCACCGTGCCGCGCGTGGCCATCACGCCCACATGGTGCGTCTGGCTGCTTTGCGCCGCGGGCTTGAGCGCGGGCTCGACGCCGATCAGCAGCAGGTCGGGCATCTCGCGGCGCAATTGCTCGACGGCTGCGGCGGTGGCGGTGTTGCAGGCAATGACCAGCGCCTTGATGCCGTATTGCGCGCGCAGGTGGCGCGCGATGGCGCCCGTGCGCTGCTGCACGAAGGCCTCGTCGCGCTCGCCATAGGGTGCGTGGCCGCTGTCTGCGACATAGACCAGCTGCTCCTGCGGCAGCTCGCCGCGCAGCGCCTGCAGGACGCTGAGGCCGCCGATGCCGCTGTCGAAGATGCCGATGGGGAAGTGGTGCATGAGAGAGCGCAGGGAGTGCGGGCCCGGGCGGCCCGCGTGCAAGTATGCCGTGTCCGCAGGCGGCCTGCAGCAGGCCGCCGCGGGCTCAGGCGCCGGCCAGCGCGATGCCCTTGAATTCGCCGGTGGCGATCTTTTCCTTCCAGATCGCCGGGCCGGTGATGTGGGCGCTGGTGCCGCCCGCGTCGACGGCCACCGTGACCGGCATGTCGACCACGTCGAATTCGTAGATCGCTTCCATGCCCAGGTCGGCGAAGCCCACCACCTTGGCGTTCCTGATCGCCTTCGACACCAGGTAGGCGGCGCCGCCCACGGCCATCAGGTAGGCGCTCTGGTGCTGCTTGATGGCCTCGATCGCCACCGGGCCGCGCTCGGCCTTGCCGATCATCGCGATCAGGCCGGTCTTCTCCAGCATCATGTTGGTGAACGAGTCCATGCGCGTGGCCGTGGTCGGGCCGGCCGGGCCCACGGCTTCGCCACCCACCGGATCCACGGGGCCGACGTAGTAGATCACGCGGTTGGTGAAGTCCACGGGCAGGGGTTCGCCCTTGGCCAGCATGTCCTGGATGCGCTTGTGCGCGGCGTCGCGGCCGGTGAGCATCTTGCCGTTGAGCAGCAGGGTGTCGCCGGGCTTCCAGCTCGCGACTTCCTGCTTGGTCAGGTTGTTCAGGTCCACGCGCTTGCTTTTCTGCGTGTCGGGCGCCCAGTCGACCTTGGGCCACAGGTCCAGCGAAGGCGCGTCGAGGTAGACCGGGCCCGAGCCGTCCATCACGAAATGCGCGTGGCGCGTGGCGGCGCAGTTGGGGATCATCGCCACGGGCTTGGAAGCCGCGTGCGTCGGGTACATCTTGATCTTGACGTCGAGCACGGTGGACAGGCCGCCCAGGCCCTGGGCGCCGATGCCGAGGGCATTGACCTTCTCGTAGAGCTCCAGGCGCATCTCCTCCACCTGGTCGAGCTTCTCGCCGCGCTGCGACTTGGCCTGCAGCTCGTACATGTCGAGGTCTTCCATCAGGCTTTCCTTGGCCAGCAGCACGGCCTTCTCGGCGGTGCCGCCGATGCCGATGCCGATCATGCCCGGCGGGCACCAGCCCGCGCCCATCGTGGGGATGGTCTTGAGCACCCAGTCGACGATGCTGTCGCCCGGGTTCATCATGATCATCTTCGACTTGTTCTCCGAGCCGCCGCCCTTGGCCGCAACGGTGATGTCGACCGTGTTGCCGGGCACGATCTGCGTGAAGATCACGGCCGGCGTGTTGTCCTTGGTGTTCTTGCGCGCGAAGTGCGGGTCGGCCACGACGGAGGCGCGCAGCGTGTTGTCGGGGTGGTTGTAGCCGCGGCGCACGCCCTCGTTGATCGCGTCCTCGAGGCCGCCGGTGAAGCCTTCCCAGCGCACGTCCATGCCGATCTTCAGGAAGACGTTGACGATGCCGGTGTCCTGGCAGATCGGGCGGCGGCCGATGGCCGACATCTTCGAGTTGGTGAGGATCTGGGCCATCGCGTCCTTGGCCGCCGGGCTCTGCTCGCGCTCCCAGGCGCGCGCCAGGTGGGCGATGTAGTCGGCGGGGTGGTAGTAGCTGATGTACTGCAGGGCGCCTGCGATCGAATCGATCAGGTCCTGCTGGCGGATCGTGGTGGTCATCGTGGGTTTTCTAGAGAAGGTAACAGCGACAGCAACCCGGGATTATCCCGCGCTTCCTCGCCAAGCGTGGCAAAGCCCGGTAGTCTTCTATAACACTTGGACGCTCGGCACCGCCTTCGGGCACGCGCCACAGAGTGCAACGCCAGCAATCCATTGAGAATGGATATCATTCCCCGGTGGATTTTTTCCTCTCAACCCTCAGGAGACTTGTGGATGACGCAACCGGCTACGCGACAGGAACATGACACTTTCGGCCCCATCGAGGTGCCCGCCGACAGGCTCTGGGGGGCGCAGACGCAGCGCTCGCTGCTCAATTTCGACATCTCCGGCGAGCGCCAGCCGCGCGAGCTGATCCACGCGCTGGCGCTGGTCAAGCGCGTGTCCTCCCAGGTCAACCGCGAACTGGGCCTGCTCGAGGGCGCCAAGTCCGAAGCCATCATCGCGGCGGCCGACGAGGTGGTTGCCGGCCAGCACGAGGGCGAGTTCCCGCTGGTCGTCTGGCAGACGGGCTCGGGCACGCAGACCAACATGAACGTCAACGAGGTGCTGGCCAACCGCGCCAGCGAACTGCTGGGCGGGCAGCGCGGCGAGAGCCGGCTGGTGCATCCGAACGACGACGTCAACAAGAGCCAGTCGAGCAACGACGTGTTCCCCACGGCAATGCATGTCGCGGCCGTGCAGGCGCTGACGCACCAGCTGCTGCCGGCCATCGCCAAGCTGCAGGCCACGCTCGAGGAAAAGGCCAAGGCCTTCGACGGCATCATCAAGATCGGCCGCACCCATCTGCAGGATGCAACGCCGCTGACGCTGGGCCAGGAGTTCTCGGGCTACGCGGCGCAGCTGGCGCATGGCCAGGGCCATGTGCGCGCGGCCATTCCGCACCTGTGCGAGCTGGCGCTGGGCGGCACGGCCGTGGGCACGGGTTTGAATGCGCCGAACGGCTATGCGGGCGCGGTGGCGGCCGAGTTGGCGCAGCTCACGGGCCTGCCGTTCGTGACGGCGCCCAACAAGTTCGAGGCGCTGGCCAGCGTCGATGCGCTGGTGCATGCGCACGGCGCGCTCAAGACCCTGGCCGCGAGCTTGATGAAGATCGCCAACGACGTGCGCTGGCTGGCCAGCGGCCCGCGCAGCGGCATCGGCGAGCTGAGCATTCCCGAGAACGAGCCGGGTTCGTCCATCATGCCGGGCAAGGTCAACCCCACGCAGAGCGAGGCGCTGACCATGCTGGCGGCGCAGGTCATGGGCAACGACGTGGCGATCAACATCGGAGGTGCCTCGGGCAACTTCGAGCTCAACGTGTTCCGCCCGATGGTGATCCACAACTTCCTGCAGAGCGTGCGCCTGCTGTCGGACGGCATGCGCAGCTTCAACGACCACTGCGCCGTGGGCATCACGCCCAACGAGGATCGCATCGCCGAGCTGGTGCAGCGTTCGCTGATGCTGGTCACGGCGCTCAATCCCCACATTGGCTACGACAAGGCCGCCTATATCGCCAAGAAGGCGCACCGCGAAGGCACCAGCCTGCGCGAGGCGGCGGTGGCCAGCGGCCATCTGACGGGCGAGCAGTTCGACGCCTGGGTGGTGCCGTCGCAGATGGTGGGGAATACGGTGGGGTTTCATCAGGGGTGAGGCTGGCTTGGAGGGCTCGTTGAAGGTTGGACGGACCACTTCGTGGAATGACGTCCATGGCTCGACAGGCTCACCACGAACGGTTTTTTCCCGTTGTGAGTGTCCTCACACCGCCATGTCACCGAAGCCGAGGAAAAAAACCGTTCGTCCAGAGCCTGTCGAAGTATGAACGGCCCATCCACAAGAAAAGGGCGAACGGCGATGACGGGCATTGCTTCTGCTAAGGTGCCCCCTTGTTTCCGAAAGACATCCCATGCATTTCCCGCCCCTGCGCATCGCGCTGCTGACCTTCGCCGCGGCCCTTTCGGGCTGCTCCTATGTCAGCGAGATGCGCATGCCCTCGATGCCTTCGCTGCCCAGCTGGATCTCCAGCTCGACACCAGCACCCGTGGCGCCCGCGATGCAGCCAGCCGCACTGCAGCCCACCGACAAGACCGAGACCTGGCGCGGCACCTACCGCCAGCACGGCGATGCAGCGCGTTTCACCGAATGCCGCAGCGGCGCCGAAATGCCGGTGGCGCAGGCCGGCGACAAGGCGCTGCTCGATGCCGCCTATCTTGCCAGCCAGTCGGCGCCCGGCGCGCCGCTGCTGGTGGAAGTGCAGGGCCGCTGGGTGCTGCGCGCCCGCGCGGATGCTCCGCCATCGGCAAAGGAGCAGGAACTGGCGCTGCTGGTCGAGCGCTTTGTCTCGGTCTCAAGCCAAGGCTCGTGCGCAGGTTGGTGAAAGCCTCATGCCCGGCGTTCCAGTCCGGGCAGCCCCATGCCGAAGCGTTGGTTGAGATAGTGGATCGATGACTTGTAGGCCGCATCGGCCCAGCCCGAGCGCTGCGGGTTGTAGCCGTCGCTGACCAGCGCGACGTCCTCGCCCGGCAGCGGCTGCACGGCCCAGCGGAAGATGTCGCGGTTGCTGAAATGGTTACCGGAGCGCAGGTAATACCAGGCGTCGGGCCATTCGCGGAACACGGTCCGGCTGGGCGTGCCGATGTGCACCGGCCGCGTCACGCCGTTGTCGGCAAACAGATGGTTCAGGCCGATGGCGACCTCCCGCTCCAGTGCCTCGAGCGGGCCCTGCGCCAGCCGGGCCCAGAGATCGGCGCAGTCGGTCTGGTCGTTGTAGACCACGCGTATCGCGTTCTGCGTCGAGGCATATTCCTCCAGCGGGATCTCCACCGAGTTGATGCAGTGCCCCGTGGTCCAGGCGCGCCACACATGGCGCCCGTTGGCGGTGACGATGCCGCGCCACCAGGGCTCGCGGTACCACTGGGTGATGGTGGTGACGCGCACTCCGACCAGGGCCTGGAACTCGGCCTGGGCGCGGATGCTTTCGGCAATGCCGCCCTGGACCTGGCCCAACGCCACCGGCGGCAGCGCGATCACCAGCGTGCTGGCGGTGATGGCGCGCCGCGGCGTCTTGATGAGGTAGCCGGCGGGCGATTTGTCGATGGACTGCACGGCCTCGCCCAGATGCAGCTGCACCCCAGGTCGCGCACGCGCTGCTCCATGCCACGCGTATAGGCCGACATGCCTCCCACCGGGTACAGGCTCTGGCAATGGCCGCTGGGGCAGATCGCGCCGGCATCGTTTTCCTCGTCGAGATAGTCGAGGTAGGCCTTGGCGCTGAGGTCGTATTCGTGATCGGCGCGGAAGCGGTAGGTGCCGTGCAGGAAGGCGCAGCCCTCAGCGCCGATGACCTTCTCGGCATAGGCGCGCAGATTCGGGTAATCGTCCACATGCCGGCGCTCGGGGCCGCGCAGCAGCTTCTCGTAGAGCTGGATCTCGTAGCCGCCGCGGCTGCGGTCCACGTCGAGCCCGGGAAACACGCGGATGAACTCGTCGTTGTTGGTGGCATACATGCCGCGCGTGAAGCCCAGCTCCTCGAGCATTTCGGGCTTCTGCAGGGGAATGCCCAGCTCCTCGGCCAGCTGCGTCAGCACGCTCTGGCCTTCCATGATGCGCCGCGCGCCGAGCTGCACGAAGGGGCCGGCGGCCTGTTCGTCGGATGCGGGAATATCGGACACGCGCCCGCCCAGGCAGGCGTCCTGCTCGAACAGGCACAGGCGCGGCCCGAAGCGTTCGGCCAGGCGCAGTGCCGTATGCAGGCCGGCCACGCCGCCGCCGATGATGGCGATGGCGCAATGCGCGGTGGTGTCGTCAGCGGCCAGCGCTGGCTGCGGCTGGGAAAGTTCTGCCGGGGCGGGCGCCACGGCGGCGGGGGCGTCCACTTCGCCGCCCAACAGAAGATGGCTCATGCCGAACATCCTTTCCTGGAGCTGCGGCAGTGTCTGCGCACCCGGCAGTCCAATCGGGAAAGTGTAGGGCGGCCCCGCGGCCGGGGCGGCGAAGGCTATGCCTGGCGCGAGGTTACTTGCCAGCCGCCGCCGCCTGGGCTTGCGCGATCCAGCCGTCGAAGGTGTCCTGGTGCGCCTCGATCCACCCCGCCACGTGGCGCTCGATGTCGCCCGGCTTGTTCTCGCCTTCGAACATGCGGTTGTTCTCGGCGTTGATGTCGTCGATCGGCAGCTGCATGATCTCGAACAGCTTGCCCGCCGCCGGGTTCTGCAGCGCCCATTGCTTGTTCGCCAGGATGTGCTGGCTGTTGGGCAGGAAGCCGTAGTTCTTGCCGTTGGGCAGCTTCGTGTCCTCGCCGCCCTGGGCGCCCGGGGTGGCGCTGAAGGGCACCTCCAGCCACATCACGTCGCTGCCGGGCTTGAGCTGGGCGCTGACCCAGAAGGGCGTCCAGGTGTAGTACAGGACGGGCTTGCCCGACTTGTAGCGCGAGATGGTGTCTGCGATCAGCGCCGAGTAGGTGCCCTGCTGGTGCGTGATGGTGCCGCGCAGCTGGAAGGCGTCGAGCTGGTGCTCGATGGCGGCCTCGCAGCCCCAGCCCGGGGTGCAGCCGGTCATGTCGGCCTTGCCGTCGCCGTTGGCATCGAACAGCGCGGCCAGCTTCGGATCCTTGAGCTGGCCGATCTGCGTGATGCCGTACTGCTCGGCGGTCTTCTTGTCGATCAGGTAGCCCTGGATGGCGCCGTCGGCAAAGGTGCCCTTGCGCGTGAGCTTGGCGTCGCCGCCGGCGTTCTTGTAGAAGCCTTCGTGCAGCGGAATCCAGTGGTTGGCCATGAAGGTCGCATCGCCGTTGGCGATGGCCAGATGCGCCGTGGGGTACTCGACTTCCTGCACCGGCTGCACGTCGTAGCCGAGCTTTTGCAGCGCCTTGACGACCAGCTGGGTCTGGAAGCTCTCCTCGGCGATGGAGCTCTTGAGCGGGAAGACCTTGACGCCCTTGCCGGGCAGCGCAGCGCCGCCCGAGTCCTGGGCTTGGGCCAGCAAGCCGAAGCCGGCCAGGCAGGTGGCCAGCAGCGCAGTGCGCAGGCGCGGGCGGGTGGGGAAATGGGACATGTGCGATTTCCTGTGTTCTGGGAGTGGCCCGGACGCGGCGGTCCGGGCAGGCCGCCATGGCGCAAGGCCATGGCGCGCGGGAGCGGGTCAGGCGCCGATGGCGTCGCCCATGGGGGCGGCCGATGCCGGGGCGCTGGCGCGGCTGCCGGCAGCCGCCGGCGCACGGCGCGCCGGGCGCAGCCGCAGCAGCCAGCCCAGCGGGCCGCGCTGGGTCCAGCGCTCGCCGCCGCGCTGGGACTTGCCCATGGCCTGGGTGATGCGGTCGAGTGCAATGGCCAGCAGCACGATGCCCAGGCCGCCGACGGTGGCCAGGCCCATGTCGAGGCGGCCGATGCCGCGCAGTACCATCTGCCCCAGGCCGCCAACGGCGATCATCGAGGCGATCACCACCATCGACAGCGACAGCATCAGCGCCTGGTTGATGCCGGCCATGATGGAGGGCATGGCCAGCGGCAGCTGCACCTTCCACAGCATCTGCAGGGGCGATGCGCCATAGGCGCGGCTGGCCTCGATCAGATCCGGGCGCACCTGGCGGATGCCCAGGTTGGTGAGGCGGATCAGCGGCGGCAGCGCGAACACGATGGTCACGATGACGCCGGGCACGTTGCCGATGCCGAACAGCATCACCACCGGCACCAGGTAGACGAAAGCCGGGGTGGTCTGCATCGCATCGAGCAGGGGCCGCGTCCAGCGCTGCGCGCGGTCGCTGGATGCCAGCGCAATGCCCACGGGCAGGCCGATCAGGATGCAGAAGGCCAGCGAGGTCAGCACCAGCGACAGCGTGACCATCGCCTCGGGCCAGATGCCCAGCAGCGCGACGATGGCCAGCGAGACCAGCGTGCCCAGGGCAATGGCGCGGCCCGCGAACTGCCAGGCCAGCAGCACCATCAGGGCGATCATGACCATCGATGGCACGCTGGTGAGCAGGCCTTCGACGCCCGTCAACGTGGCATCGATGGGCGCGCGCACGGTCTGGAAAAACGGGCGGAAATGCGTGACGACCCATTCGAGGCCCTGGTTGATGCTGTCCTGCACCTGGGCCGAGTCGGCCATCCAGTGCTGCACGTCGAGCATCTGCGCCAGTGTGGCCGGGGCGTCGGCCTGGCCGTTCAGCGCATCATTGACCAGGCGCGGGCCGTCGAGCCAGTCGGTGTTGCCGGCGTCGAGCTGGCCGCTGTTGCCCAGCGTCCAGGGATCGGTGGCGACGGCGACATCGGGCACGTCGGCGGCGCTGCCGGAGGGCAGGTCGGTCAGCGGCATGGCGGACATGTCCATCACCGTGGAGTCGAGGGCGTCGGTGCTGACCTGGGCGACCTGCATGGGGGAGGAATGGTTGACGGTACTGCTCATGCGGCGCTCCCGGTGAGTTGAGTGGTCTGAGAAGGCGTTGCCGGCGGCAGCGGCGGCGTGTCGCGGTCGAGGAACTTGAGCAGCATGGTCTTGCTGACCACGCCCGCGAAGCGGCCATCGGGCTGCACCACGGGCAGCGCGCAGGGCGCGGCCGCGACCTGGCCGAACAGGTTGGCCACCGGTGCATCGACGGCAATCGAGGACACGTTGTCGAGGTACGCATGCTGCAGGCCCAGCGTGCCCACATGGCCGTCCAGCGCCTTGCGTAGCGATTCGGCCGAGACCGTGCCGAGATACTGCTGGCGCGGGTTCACCACATAGGCGAAATCGCGGTCCGAGTCCTCGATCATGCGCAGCGCCGGGCGGCAACCGCGGTCGGCGCGTTCGTTGACCACAGTGAGGGCGCGGCGCGCGATGTCGCCGGCCTTGAACACCGCCGCCGCATCGACGCCGCGGATGAAGTGGCGCACGTAGTCGTTGGCCGGGTTGCGCAGGATGTCGTCGGGCGTGCCGACCTGGATCACCTGGCCGTCCTTCATGATCGCGATGCGGTCGCCGATGCGCATGGCCTCGTCGAGGTCGTGCGAGATGAAGATGATGGTGCGGCGCTTGACCTGCTGCAGGCGCAGCAGCTCGGATTGCATCTCGGTGCGGATGATCGGGTCGAGCGCGGAGAAGGCTTCGTCCATCAGCAGGATCGAGGGGTCGGAGGCCAGCGCGCGCGCCAGGCCCACGCGCTGCTGCATGCCGCCCGACAGCTCGTCGGGGTAGCTCGCGCCCCAGCCGTCCAGACCCACCTGCTCCAGCGCGGCCTGGGCTGCGGCCTGCCGTTCGGCGCGGTCCACGCCGGCGAGTTCCAGCCCGAAGGCGGTGTTGTCGAGTACGCTCACATGTGGCAGCAGCGCAAACGACTGGAACACCATGGAGATGTCCTTGCGGCGCAGCGCGCAGCTCCTTGGGGCTGAGCGTGCCGATGTCGGTGCCGTCGACCAGGATGCGGCCGGCGGTGGGCTCGATCAGGCGGTTGAGCATGCGCACCAGCGTGGACTTGCCCGAGCCCGACAGGCCCATGATGACGAAGATCTCGCCGGCTTCGATCTGGAAGTCGGCGTCGAAGACGCCGATCGACTGGCCGGTGCGCGCCAGGATTTCCGCCTTGCTCAGGCCCTGTTCGACAAGCGCCAGCGCGTCCTGCGGCGCATTGCCGAATACCTTGAAGACATGATCGATGGTGATCTGTTTGGCCACTGTTTCTCTCTCCCTCGATTGGATTGAACACAGTCCAGCGCCTTGCATAAAGCGCTGGCGTGCATGGCCGAAGGCAGCACCTGATGCAGTGCCCGCTATAGGCGCGGGCATGGGCCGTGATGCATGTGCGCGGCACATGCGCCGGACCGGACGGTACCCGTCGGGACCGCAAGAGCCTGGCAAGACGCCGGGGCGTGGGGCGTGAAAACCTGTTTGCCATCGGCGATCCAGCGGTGGCGCGAAGCCACCCGGCTGGGCATCAGGACCACGATCGGCCCGATGACGGGGCTGCCAAGGCAACACCGCCTGAAGTGGATCGAAACGCTGAAAAACGCATCGATTACCTGCATGGCAGGTTGTAAACAAGCCTGTGATTCTATGAATTGAGTGCTTTTGTGTCAATAAATGGTTATTTTCACCTGTGCTATCACGCGTGCGTGATTCGCGCAAGGGCCGCGGCGTAAAAAACCCGCGCCGCGGATCGCGGGGCGGGTTTTTGCAGGGCGGCTGGCAGGCGTTCAGTGGCTGCGTTGGTGGTTGTTGCGCAGCAGGCGGTCGGTGAAGGCAATCGCCAGTGCGCTCAGCAGGAACGCGATATGGATCATCGTCTGCCACATCAGCACCTTGGGGTCGTAGTTGGCGGCGTTGATGAAGGTCTTGAGCAGGTGGATCGAGCTGATGCCGATGATCGACAGGCCGAGCTTGACCTTGAGCACCGTGGCATCGACATGGCTGAGCCACTCGGGCTGGTCGGGGTGGCCCTCGATGTTCAGCCGGCTGACGAAGGTCTCGTAGCCGCCGATGATCACCATGATCAGCAGGTTGGAGATCATGACCACGTCGATCAGCGCCAGCACGACCAGCATGATCACGGTCTCGTTCAAGCCGGTCAGCGGCGCGTCGGGCTTGTAGCCGATGCTCGTGACCAGCGCCTGCAGCGCTTCCTGGCTGCCGAACGCGGCCTCGATCAGGTGCCACAGCTCGAGCAGGAAGTGCCAGACGTAGACGCCTTGCGCCATGATCAGGCCCAGGTACAGCGGCACCTGCAGCCAGCGGCTGGCGAAGATGAAGGCGGGCAGCACACCCATCGCTGGCGTGGGCTTGGGGGAGGGTGGGGAGTCCATGGCGTGTGGAAAGGCAAAGAAAGGGGTGCGCGATTGTATCGGTGCGCGCCCGCGCAGGGCGGCGCGGGGGGCCGGTGCTCCGGCGGCGCCGAGGGCCAATTGCCCGGGGCCCAAGTCAGTGACCTGTAAGACGGGCAGGCGACAGTCGCGGCACAATGGTCCGAGTTAGCCAAGGAGACACAACACACCATGAGCGCCTCGTCATCCGCGATTGAATCCGTGCTGGTTGAAAACCGCGTCTTTCCCCCGCCGCCGGCCTTTGCGCAGGCGGCGCGCATTTCCGGCATGCCCGCCTACCAGGCGCTGTGCGCCGAGGCCGAGGCCGACTACGAGGGCTTCTGGGCGCGGCTGGCGCGCGAGCACCTCGACTGGAACAAGCCGTTCAGCCAGACGCTGGACCGCTCCAACGCCCCGTTCTTCCAGTGGTTCGCCGATGGCGAACTCAACGCCAGCGCCAATTGCCTGGACCGCCACATGGGCACGCCCGTCGAGCACAAGACGGCGATCGTCTTCGAGGCCGATGACGGCACGGTGACCCGCCTGAGCTACCGCGAGCTGCTCGAGCGCGTGGGCCGCTTCGCCAACGCGCTCAAGGCCCAGGGCGTGCAAAAGGGCGACCGCGTGCTGATCTACATGCCGATGACCGTCGAGGGCGTGGTGGCGATGCAGGCCTGCGCGCGCATCGGCGCCACGCACAGCGTGGTGTTCGGCGGCTTCTCGGCCAAGGCGGTGCAGGAGCGCATCATCGATGCCGGCGCGGTGGTCGTTATCACCGCCAACTACCAGCTGCGCGGCGGCAAGGAGCTGCCGCTCAAGGCCATCGTCGACGACGCGCTGGCCTCGGGCGAATGCCCGAGCGTGCGCCGGGTGCTGGTCTACGAACGCACCGCCACGGCCTGCGCGATGACGCCGGGGCGCGACATCAGCTTCGACGAGGCGCTGGCCGGCCAGAGCACGGAATGCGCGCCGGTCGCGGTGGGCGCCGAGCACCCGTTGTTCATCCTCTACACCAGCGGCTCGACCGGCAAGCCCAAGGGCGTGCAGCACAGCACCGGCGGCTACCTGCTGTGGGCCAAGCTGAGCATGGAGTGGACCTTCGACCTGCGCGCCGACGACATCTTCTGGTGCACGGCAGACATCGGCTGGATCACGGGCCACACCTATGTCGCCTACGGCCCGCTGGCCGCGGGCGCGACGCAGATCGTGTACGAGGGCGTGCCCACCTACCCGGACGCGGGCCGCTTCTGGCAGATGATCGAGCGCCACCGCTGCACGATCTTCTACACCGCGCCCACGGCCATCCGTTCGCTGATCAAGGCCGCCGAGGCCGACGCCGCGGTGCACCCCGGACGCAGCGACCTGTCGAGCCTGCGCCTGCTGGGCAGCGTCGGCGAGCCGATCAACCCCGAAGCCTGGATGTGGTATCACCGCCATGTGGGCGGCGAGCGCTGCCCCATCGTCGACACCTTCTGGCAGACCGAGACCGGCGGCCATGTGATCACGCCGCTGCCCGGCGCGACGCCGCTGGTGCCGGGCTCGTGCACGCTGCCGCTGCCGGGCATCACCGCCGCCATCGTCGACGAGATGGGCAACGACATCGCCGACGGCACGGGCGGCATCCTGGTCATCAAGAAGCCCTGGCCCAGCATGATCCGCAACATCTGGAACGACCCCGAACGCTTCAAGAAAAGCTACTTCCCCGAGGAGCTCAAGGGCTACTACCTGGCCGGCGACGGCGCGGTGCGCAGCAGCGACCGCAGCTACTTCCGCATCACCGGACGCATCGACGACGTGCTCAACGTCTCGGGCCACCGCATGGGCACGATGGAGATCGAATCGGCGCTGGTGGCCAAGACCGACCTGGTGGCCGAGGCCGCCGTCGTGGGCCGCCCCGACGACGTGACGGGCGAGGCGATCTGCGCCTTCGTGGTGCTCAAGCGCGGCCGGCCCACGGGCGAGGAGGCAAAGCAGCTGGCCAAGGAGCTGCGCGACTGGGTGGCCAGGGAGATCGGCCCCATCGCCAAGCCCAAGGAAATACGCTTCGGCGACAACCTGCCCAAGACCCGCAGCGGCAAGATCATGCGCCGCCTGCTGCGCGCGCTGGCCAAGGGCGAGGCCATCACGCAGGACACCAGCACGCTGGAGAACCCGGCGATTCTCGAGCAGTTGGCCGAAAAAAATTGACACCCCCTGAGCCGCTCACGCCCTAGGCGGGCCCCGGCTTCCCCCTCTCATCCTTCGGTGGAGGGGGCGGCCAGGGACGGCACCTTCGCTGCGGGGGCCGCCTAGGTGCGGCCCTTGCTCGGCGCCCCCCTGCTGGATCGCGCCACTTTCATGGGTTGGGGTTTTTGCAAGGGTGTGAGGCTCGATATGCGGTGCAACGGTGATATGTAGGACGGCGCCACTCTTGCTGGAAAGGGCCACTCGGCAGGGCTTTGCATGGGTTACAAATGCAGGGCAGGCGGCCCACCCCGGGCCGCGCACCGACCGAGGAGAAGAACAGGCATGCATTTCCGAACCATCATCCTGGCCCTGATCGTGCTGGCCATCGCCGCGCTGGCGGCGCTCAACTGGCCGACGCTGGCCGCCTATTCCGCCGTCAACCTGGGCGTGACCACAGTGCAGGCGCCGCTGGGCGTGATCATGCTGGGCCTCACGGTGCTGCTGGCCATTTTCTTCATTGCCTATGTGCTGTCGCTGCAGACTTCGGTACTGCTCGAAACGCGCCGCCACAACAAGGAAATGCAGGCCCAGCGCGAGCTGGCCGACAAGGCCGAGGCCTCGCGCTTCACCGAGCTGCGCGCCGTGCTCGAAGCCCAGCATCTGCAGGGCCAGAACGCGGTGCTCGAACGCCTCGACACCATCGATGCCCGCGCCCAGGCGCGCGCCAAGGAGCTGGAGAACAGCAATGCCGCGTATATCGGCCAGCTCGAGCAGCAACTGCGCGACCGTCGCCCGGACGACCGCCTGTTCGTGCCTCCTTCGCGCGAATTCCCCTGAGCGCCAACGCGCTCGCGCCCATGAAAAAGCCGCCTCGAGGGCGGCTTTTCTGCGCGGAGACAGGCGCGATCACTTCTGCTGCATCACCCAGGCAGCGAGCTTCTTGGCATCGGCATCGTTCACCTGCGCGTTGGCGGGCATGGGCACGGGGCCCCAGACGCCGCCGCCGCCCTTGACGATCTTGGCGGCCAGCTTGTCGGTCGCATCCTTTTGATTGGCATACTTGGCCGCGACATCCTTGAAGGAGGGGCCCACGAGCTTCTTGTCGACGGCGTGGCAGGCCATGCAGTTCTTGGACTTGGCCAAGGCCAGGTCGGCCATGGCCGGGGCTGCCGCGCCGAGAGCCAGGGCCAGGGTGATCAGGGTGCGCTTCATCGTAAACTTTCCAGGGTGTCTTTGTTCTGCAGGAAATTGTAGTGGTGCATGCGCTTGGATGCGCCGCTGCGGACTTAGTTCCCGCAAGGAGTTGTGTATGTGGATGTTGCTGATTGCGCTGGTGCTGACCTTGTTGAGATTCCTGGAGGTCGGGCCGCTGGCCGCGGTGTCGTGGTGGTGGCTGCTGGTGCCCTACGGGATCACGGTGGCATGGTGGAGTTTCTCGGACGCGACGGGCCTGACCAAGCGCCGCGCCGCCGAGCGCGACGAGGCGCGCCGGCAAAGCCGCATCGAGCGGCAGAAGCAGGTGCTGAGTCCGCGCAAGCGGCGCTGAGCGCGCGCGCTCGCGCTACCCCGCGGCGGGCGGCGGCAGGGCAGGTGCGACATAATTGGCGTCGTCCCACGTGCTTTCCCGCAACCATTTCAAGATCACCATGCCCGCATACCGTTCCAAGACTTCCACTGCCGGCCGCAACATGGCTGCGCGCTCCCTGTGGCGTGCCACCGGCATGAAGGACGAAGATTTCAGCAAGCCGATCATCGCCATCGCCAATTCCTTCACCCAGTTCGTGCCCGGCCACGTGCATCTGAAGGACCTGGGCCAGCTGGTCGCGCGCGAGATCGAGGCCGCGGGCGGCGTGGCCAAGGAATTCAACACCATTGCCGTCGATGACGGCATCGCCATGGGCCACGACGGCATGCTGTATTCGCTGCCCAGCCGCGACATCATTGCGGACTCCGTGGAGTACATGGTGAACGCCCACTGCGCCGATGCGCTGGTGTGCATTTCCAACTGCGACAAGATCACGCCCGGCATGCTGATGGCCGCGATGCGCCTGAACATCCCGGTGATCTTCGTTTCGGGCGGGCCGATGGAGGCCGGCAAGGTGCGCCTGGCGAATCCGACGACGCACAAGATCGAGTTCAAGAAGCTGGACCTGGTGGACGCCATGGTGATGGCCGCCGACGACCAGTACACCGACGAGCAGGTGGCCGAAGTCGAACGCTCGGCCTGCCCGACCTGCGGCTCCTGCTCGGGCATGTTCACCGCCAATTCCATGAACTGCCTGACCGAGGCGCTGGGCCTGTCCCTGCCGGGCAACGGCACCGTGCTGGCCACGCATTCCGACCGCGAGCAGCTGTTCCTGCGCGCCGGCCGCACCATCGTCGAGCTGGCCAAGCGCTACTACGAAGGCAACGACGAGCGCGCGCTGCCGCGCTCGGTGGGCAAGAAGGCCTTCGAGAACGCGATCACGCTGGACATCGCGATGGGCGGCTCGACCAACACCATCCTGCACCTGCTGGCCATTGCCCAGGAAGCCGAGATCGACTTCGGCATGGCCGACATCGACCGCATGTCGCGCACCGTGCCGCAGCTGTGCAAGGTCGCGCCCAACACCAACAAGTACCACATCGAGGACGTGCACCGCGCCGGCGGCATCATGGCGATCCTGGGCGAGCTCGACCGCGCCGGCCGCCTGCACACCGACGTGCCCACGGTCTACGGCGCCTCGCTCAAGGACGCGCTGGACGAATGGGACATCGCGCGCGCGCCCAGCGAGGCGGTGCAGACCTTCTACAAGGCGGGCCCCGCCGGCATCCCCACGCAGGTGGCATTCAGCCAGAGCACGCGCTGGCCCAGCCTGGACCTCGACCGCGCCGAGGGCTGCATCCGCTCCTACGACCATGCGTTTTCCAAGGAAGGCGGCCTGGCCGTGCTGACGGGCAACATCGCGCTGGACGGTTGCGTGGTGAAGACCGCGGGCGTCGACGATTCGCTGCTGGTGTTCGAAGGCCGCGCCCATGTGACCGAATCGCAGGACGAAGCGGTGGAGAACATCCTGGCCGACAAGGTTGTGGCCGGTGATATCGTCATCGTGCGCTACGAGGGCCCGAAGGGCGGCCCGGGCATGCAGGAAATGCTCTACCCGACCAGCTACATCAAGTCCAAGGGCCTGGGCAAGGCCTGCGCGCTGCTGACCGACGGGCGCTTCTCGGGCGGCACCTCGGGCCTGTCGATCGGCCACTGCTCGCCCGAAGCGGCGGCTGGCGGCGCCATCGGCCTGGTGCAGGATGGCGACCGCATCCTGATCGATATCCCGAACCGCGCGATCAACGTGCTGGTCAGCGACGAGGAGCTCGCGCGCCGCCGCGAGGCGCAGAACGCCAAGGGCTGGAAACCCGCCAAGCCCCGCCCGCGCAAGGTGTCGGCCGCGCTCAAGGCGTATGCCAAGCTGGTGATGTCGGCGGACAAGGGGGCGGTGCGGGATCTGTCGTTACTGGACTGAGCTCGCAAACCGGAACCGTTCTCCCTGGGCTTTCCAAAGCGCTTGTTGACGCGTGGGCCGACAAGCCGTTCGTCCTGAGCCTGTCGAAGGATGAACGGCCCGCGTTCCAGGCATGAGGACAGGCCGTCCATGGTTCGACAGGCTCGCCACGGTTAGGGAGCAGGCTCACCATGAACGGTGAAAGGTAGGCCCACCACGAACGGCTCAGGCAGTGCCCCGTTCACGCAACTTTCACAGCCCCCCGCCCGCCTACGGCACAATCAGTGCCATGCTCATCTACCCCCAAATCGACCCCGTCGCGCTGCAGCTCGGCCCCATTGCCGTGCACTGGTACGGCCTTACCTATCTGGCCGCCTTCGGCCTGTTCCTGTGGCTGGGCACCCGGCGCCTGCGGCATCCGCCGTTCTCGCGGCTCACGGGCGAGCAGGCCTGGTCGCGCAAGGACGTGGAGGACATCCTGTTCCTGGGCGTGGTCGGCGTGGTGATCGGCGGGCGCCTGGGCTACTGCCTGTTCTACAAGCCCGGCTACTACCTGTCGCATCCGCTGGAGATCTTCGCGGTCTGGCAGGGCGGCATGTCTTTCCACGGCGGCTTGCTGGGCGTGCTGGGCGCGATGACCTGGTTTGCGCGTTCGCGCCGCCGCCCCTGGCTGCAGGTGGCCGACTTCGTCGCGCCCTGCGTGCCCACCGGCCTGGCGGCAGGGCGCATCGGCAATTTCATCAATGGCGAACTCTGGGGGCGCTTTGCCAGCCCGGACCTGCCCTGGGGCATGGTGTTCGCGCACAGCGGCTCGATGCAGCCGCGCCATCCCTCGCAGATCTACCAGTTCCTGCTCGAAGGCCTGCTGCTGTTCGCGCTGCTGTGGCTATATGCGCGCAAGGAGCACCGCCAAGGCCAGGTGGCGGCGGCGTTCCTGGTTGGCTACGGCCTGCTGCGCTTCATCGCCGAATATTTCCGCGAACCCGATGACTACCTGGGCCTGCTGTCGATGGGCCTGAGCATGGGCCAATGGCTGTGCCTGCCGATGATGGCGGCTGGCGTGCTGCTGTGGCTGTGGGCGCAGCGCCAGCCGCAGCCCCAACCGCAACGTCCTGCCTGAAGCGTCGCCCAGGCGACAGCCGGCAGCCCGGGGCAGGGCAACCCATAATGGCGTGAGGGCCATGAGGATGCGATCCTCTGCCTCATCTGTCACCCGAGGACCTGCTGCATGAACCTGGCATCTGGATGGATTGCGCGTGGCGTGTCCAGGCTGCGCACCCCGCGACTGGCACCCGCGCCAGCCGCGCAGGCGCCCCCCGCGCCGCGTTCGACGCACGAGCGCCTCAAGGCCTCGCTGCGCCGTGGCACCGAGGCGCTGGCGCCGCGCGTGCTGCGCCGGCTGATGGACGATCTGCTGGCGGCCTCCGCGGAGCAGGCCAGCGAAGTCGAAGGCGGGCGCCGCGCCAAGGATGTCATCGACTGGTATGCCGCGGCCTCGCCCGAGGCGCGCCAGGATCTGTGGCTGCTGATCTGCGAGCAGTTCGGCCCCGATGCCGAGCGCCTGCAGCGCGCGCGCCAGCACTTCGACCAGGCCGAGTCCGCACTCGAGCGCAGCCAGGCCGAGATCGCGCTGCGCCGTGCGCTGGCTTCGGCGCGCTGCTGCAGCGCTTTGCCGTGCCGGCGGGGGCATGCGCTTCCTGCTCGATCTGCGCGCCGAACTGCTGGCGCTGCCGCGCGCCGACCAGCGTTTCGCGGCGCTCGATGCCGAGCTCGAGCATCTGTTTTCCACCTGGTTCGACGTGGCCTTCCTGGAGCTCAAGCGTCTGAGCTGGGACTCTCCGGCATCGCTGCTCGAGAAGCTGATCCAGTACGAGGCGGTGCACGACATCCGCAGCTGGGCCGATCTGAAGAACCGGCTGGACAGCGACCGCCGCTGCTATGGCTTCTTCCACCCGCGCCTGCCGGGCGAGCCGCTGATCTTCGTCGAGGTGGCATTGGTCGACGACCTGTCCGACAGCATCACGCCGCTGCTCGACGAGAGCGCGGCCACGGCCGACATCAGCCGCGCCACCACCGCCATCTTCTATTCCATCAGCAACACCCAGGCGGGACTGCGCGGCGTGAGCTTTGGCGACTCGCTGATCAAGCATGTCGCGCAGACGCTCAGCGCCGAGTTCCCGCGCCTGCGCACCTTCGCCACGCTGTCGCCGATACCCGGCTTCCGCAGCTGGCTGGCCAAGCACGGCACCCCGCTGCTGGCGCGCATGGGCGACAAGCCGCGCAGCGAATTGGCGCGGGCACTTGGCGTGGAGCCCCAGGCGCAGCTCGATGCCGCGCTGCTGCTGCAAGCCGCCGAGAAGGCCGCGCAGCTGCCCGAGCAGTCGCCGGTGCGCCGCGCGCTGCTGTGGTGCGCGGCGCACTACCTGGGCAAGGAAAGCCACAACGGACGCCCGCTCGACCCCGTGGCGCGCTTCCACCTGGGCAACGGCGCGCGCGTCGAGCGCCTGAACTGGGGCGGCGATCCGTCGGCCAAGGGCGAGAAGCAGTCCTTCGGGCTGATGGTGAACTACCTCTACGACCTCAAGAAGATCGACAAGCACCGCGGCCTGCTGGCGCAGGGCCGGCTACCGGTATCACGCGACATAGAGATGCTGATGAAGGGCTGAAGTCGCAGCGCGCCGAACAACAACCACCAGGGGACACAAGCGATGGCGGATATCTCTTTGCAACGCCGCGATGCACTGCGCGCGGCCGCCGCGGCCATGGTCGCAGTGACGGGCCACAGCTGGGCGCAGAACCCAGGCTCGCCGGCATGGCCGACCAAGCCGGTGAATCTCGTCGTGCCCTTTCCCGCGGGCGGCGGCACCGATGCCTTTGCGCGCCCGCTGGCGGCGCAGTTCGCCAGGAGCACCGGCAAGACGCTGGTCATCGACAACCGCGGCGGCGCCGGCGGCACCGTGGGCGCGAGCTTCGCCGCCAAGGCGCCCGCCGATGGCTACAACTATTTCATGGGCGGCACGCACCATGTGATTGCGCCCTCGGTCTACGCGCGCCTGGACTATGACCTCGAGCGCGATTTCATCCCGCTGGCGCTGCTCGCCAGCGTGCCGCAGGTGGTCGTCGTCAACCCGCGCACCGTCACCGCCAAGACCATCCAGGAGTTGATTGCCGAGCTGCGGCGCAAGCCCGGCAGCTTCAACTATGCCTCGGCCGGCGCGGGCACCTCGCACCATCTCGCGGGCGAGCTGTTCAAGCTGCAGAGCAACACCTTCGTCACGCACATTCCCTACCGCGGCGCGGGCCCGGCGCTGCAGGACCTGATCGCCGGCAATGTCGACATGATGTTCGACGGCCTGGGATCCTCCGCCGCGCATATCAAGGGCGGGCGCATCAAGGCGCTGATGGTGTCGGGCACGAAGCGCAACCCTTCTCTGCCCGATGTGCCATGCGCTGCCGAAGTCGGCCTGCCCGACTACACCGTGACCACCTGGTACGGCATGTGGGCGCCCAAGGGCACGCCGGCCGAGCAGCAAGGCCAGATGATCGAGGAACTGCGCCGCCTGGGCCAGAACCCCGAACTCAAGGCCATCTGGGCGCAAAATGGCGCGGAGTACGGCGCGCTGACCAAGGAGCAGTTCGCGGCCATGGTCACGGGTGAAATCAAGCGCTGGGCCCAGGTGGTGAAGGCTTCGGGGGCGAAGGTGGAGTAGGAGCTGCCCGAGAGACGTATAGAACCGTTCGTCCTGGGCCTGCCTGGTCGGCCCCGTCGAAGGATCGAAAGACGTCCAATTGAAAGAGACCTCCATGGTTCGACAGGCTCACCACGAACGGTTTGGCCCGTTGGTTCGACAGGCTCACCACGAACGCTTTGAGCCGTTCGTCCTGAGCCTGTCGAAGGATGAACGTCCTTCCCTACAGTAAAGAGAACGTATGCCAAGTTCCTCCAATAGATGACCGGTGAAATAAAAATCCTCCCCCCCGATCCCTTCGGCATCGTCCGCGTGCAGCTGCACCACCCCGGCAAGCGCAACGCCATGTCCGTGCAAATGTGGCATCAGCTGCGCGCAGCCTTCGCGTCTTTCCAGGGTGACCAGCAATTGCGCTGCATATTGATCGAAGGCAGCGCCGAATCCGGCGAGGCCGCCTTCTGCGCCGGCGGCGATATCTCCGAATATCCGGCCTTCCGCTTCGACCCTGCGGCACTGCGCGATTTCCACGAGAACGCGGTATGGGGCGGCCTGTCGGCCATGCTGGACTGCGAGGTGCCGATCGTTGCAGCCATTGCCGGCGCCTGCATGGGCGCGGGCGTGGAGATCGCGGCCTGCGCCGATCTGCGTCTGGCCGCGCAATCCGCGCGCTTCGG
This sequence comes from Comamonas endophytica, assembly GCF_023634805.2. Classification (NCBI taxonomy): domain Bacteria; kingdom Pseudomonadati; phylum Pseudomonadota; class Betaproteobacteria; order Burkholderiales; family Comamonadaceae; genus Comamonas; species Comamonas endophytica. Next base: position 19,074 of record NZ_CP106881.1, on the reverse strand, counting down.
GGCGCCCATCGCCCGCCTGGGTTTTCCCATGGCGCCGCGCGAAGCGGCGCTGGTGGCCACCGCGGCAGGTGCGCTCACGGCACGGCAGATGCTGCTGGAAGCCGCCACCTTCAGCGCCGCCGAGATGGCGCAGCGCGGCTTCGTCGGCACCGTGGTCGAAGATGCCGAGCTGCCATTCGCCGCGCACTCCAGCGCCCGGCGCATCGCGGCGCTGGCGCCGCAAGCCGCGCGGCGCAACAAGCAGATCCTGCGCGCGCTGCTGGCCGCGCCCTGGCCGCGGCGCAGCAGCTCGCCGGGCAGGGCCGGCACGGCCTGCCCGGCGAAGATATCTATGCCTATGCCGATGGGGCCGAGCACCGCGAGGGCATTGCCGCCTTCCTGGCCAAGCGCGCCCCGGTCTTTTGAAACTTCAGCAAACTTGGATTCCCATGCCTTCCGACGACAATCTGTTCACCGCCTTGCGTGCCGCGTTTCCCGCGGACCTCGATGCCACGGCCATCGAAGCCATCGCTGCCGATGGCCAAAGCCGCCACTACAGCTGGCGCGATCTCGAGCAGGCCAGCGCGCGCATCGCCAATCTGCTCGATTCGCTGCAGCTGCCGCCGCGCAGCCGCATCGCGGTGCAGGTCGAGAAGTCGGTCGAGGCACTGCTGCTGTACCTCGCGACGCTGCGCGCCGGCCATGTGTTCCTGCCGCTCAACACCGCCTACCAGAGCGCAGAGATCGAGTATTTCATCGCCAATGCCGAGCCTGCGGTGGTGGTCTGCGCGCCAGCCAACTTCGGCTGGGTCTCGAAGATCGCCTTCAAGGCCGGAACGCACGCGGTGTTCACGCTGGGCGAGGACACCAGCGGCAGCCTGCTCGAGCGCGCCGCGCACCACAGCGATGCGCACGCGCCCGCGGCCAGCACGGCCGATGACCTCGCCGCCATCCTCTACACCAGCGGCACCACGGGCCGCAGCAAGGGCGCGATGCTCTCGCACGGCAACCTGCTGAGCAACGCGCAGGTGCTCAAGGACTACTGGGGCTGGCGCCCGGGCGACGTGCTGATCCACGCGCTGCCGATCTTCCACGTGCATGGGCTGTTCGTCGCCATCCATGGCGCGCTGCTCAACGGCAGCAAGATGATCTGGTTCGCGAAGTTCGATCCCGCGGCGGTGATCGCGCGCATGCGCGACGCCACCGTGTTCATGGGCGTGCCCACGCTCTATGTGCGCATGCTGGCCGACGCGCGCCTGACGCGCGAAGCCACGCAGCACATGCGGCTGTTCATCTCGGGTTCGGCGCCGATGCTGCCCGAAACCCACCAGGCCTGGCAGCAGCGCACCGGCCACACCATTCTCGAGCGCTACGGCATGAGCGAGACCATCATGCTGACTTCCAACCCCTGCGCCGCCGAGGCGGGCGAGCGCCGTCCCGGCACCGTGGGCTTCGCGCTGCCGGGCGTGCAGGTACGCGTGCTCACCGATGCGGGGCAGGCCGCAGCCGTCGATGAGATCGGCAATATCCAGGTGCGCGGGCCCAATGTCTTCAGCGGCTACTGGCGCATGCCCGAGAAGACCGCCGAGGAATTCACCGCCGATGGCTGGTTCAAGACCGGCGACGTGGGCCGCTTCGATGCGCTGGGCTATCTGAGCATCGTCGGGCGCAGCAAGGACCTGATCATCTCCGGTGGCTACAACGTCTATCCCGCCGAAGTCGAGAGCTTCATCAACGAAATGGCCGGCGTGGCCGAAAGCGCGCTGGTCGGTGTGCCGCATCCGGACTTCGGCGAGGTCGGGGTGGCGGTGGTGGTGCCCAAGTCCGGCGCCGAAGTGCAGCCCCAGGCGCTGCTCGATGCGCTCAAGGGGCAGTTGGCGAACTTCAAGATTCCCAAGCGCTGCTTCGTCGTGCCGGAGCTGCCGCGCAACACCATGGGCAAGGTGCAGAAGAATCTGCTGCGCGCGCAGTACCAGGAGCTGTTCGGCGCCTGATCGCTGCGTTCAGCGCAGGACCAGCACGGGAACCGTCGAATGCGTCAGTACATGCTGGGTCTCGCTGCCCAGCAGCAGGCGCTTGAGGCCCTTGCGGCCGTGCGAGGCCATGACGATCAGGTCGCAGGCGTGCTCCTTGGCCACGTCGATCAGCGTCTCGGCTACCAGGTCGGATTTCATCACGCTGGTCGTCACCACCACGCCGCGGGCCTCGCCCGTGGCCTGGATGTCGTTGAGCGACTGTTGCGCGCTGTGCACCCACTGGTCCTCGATGCGCTTCACGTCCTCGAGGCTGGTGTAGTCGCCGCCCTCAAGGAAACTGCGCGTATACAGCGGCACCACCTTGACGACGACGACGCTGGCCTTGCACAGCGCCGCCAGCGAGAGCCCGCTTTCCACCGCCTGTTCGGACAGCGGCGAGCCATCGGTGGCAATGAGAATGCGTTGGTACATAGGGCCTCCTTGAAAGAAACGTGGCTGGATCGCAGACAAAGCTTATCTGCGTTTGGGCGATTGATGAACAGCAGGGCGCACGGAAAACACTTCGATGGGTGGAGATATAGGCCGCCCATGCGCACCCTTTGCGCCCTCCGACGCGCGCAAGGACCCGCGGCGTGCCAGGCGCCGCCGGCTTGATGCATTGGTTGCGTCGAAACGCGTCGAGGCGCGGCTTTTTTGTTGCATCATTTGCATCCGTATTGGCAAAACATCGGCACCGGTAACCAGATGCACGTTGGCGCTAAAGAAGTGGTCATAATTGCCGAAACAATTGGACAGTTGTGCAACCTTTTGTACGGTATCGCTTTCAAGTGTGAATTCTTCTGTCCTGATCAATCCGCAAGCTTTGCGGCTAGGCATGTACATCCAGCTGGAAGTCGGCTGGATGCGCCATCCCTTTCCCGTCAACAGCTTCCGTATTGTTTCCGATAGCCAGCTCCGGACCCTGCAGGCGCTGGGGCTCGAGGCCATCCGTTATTTTCCCGATCGAAGCGATATCGTGCCTGCCGAGGACACGGCGCCTGCCGCTGCAGCGCAGGACGCGCAGCGCGCCGAGGCCGCATCCGCAGGCGAGGCTCCCGCGGCTGCCGATCCCGCACCGGCTGCGCAGCCTGCGCTGTGGCAGCGCTGCAATGAGCGCTTTCGCGGCGCCGCGCGCGATTACCTGCGGGTCTTCGCCAGCGCCGGCACGGAGCCGGCACAGGCGCTGGAGCTGTGCGACAGCATGGTCCAGAGCTATCTGCACGACGTGCTGCCCGCGGGCGACCTGGTGATCCGCCTGCTGTCCGAAGGCTCCGGCAACCGCCAGGCCGAACATCCGATCAATGTCACGGCGCTGTGCCTGCTGCTGGGCCGGGCCCTGGGCATGGAGCCGGCGCAGCTGCACGAACTGGGCACGGCGGCCTTGCTGCATGACATCGGCAAGGACAGCACTCCCGGCACCGCGCCGCTCACGCGCGAACAATACGAGCGCCACGTCGGGGATTCGGTGGCGCTGGCGCTGGGCATGGGTGTGTCCAGCGATGTGCTCACGGCCATTGCCCAGCACCACGAATTTGCCGACGGCAGCGGTTTTCCGCTGCACCTGATCGACGAGGACCTGAGCACGACCGGCAAGGTGCTGTGCCTGGTCAATGCCTACGATCGGCTTTGCAATCCGGAATTCGCGCGGGGCGGGCTGACGCCGCACGAGGCGCTGTCGCAGCTCTATGCCCAGTTCCGCGAACGCTTCGATCCGGCGATGCTGCGGGTATTCATCCGCATGATGGGCGTGTACCCGCCAGGCTCGGTGGTGCAGCTTGCGGACGGGCGCTACGCGATGGTGGTTTCGGTCAACAGTTCGCGCCCGCTCAAGCCCGAGCTGCTGGTGTACGACGCCAGCGTGCCGCTGGCGCAGGCAAAGCCGCTGAATCTGGAGCAATGCCCGGACATCAGCATCCGGCGCAGCCTGCGCCTGGACCAATTGCCGCGCGAGGCGCTGAGCTATCTCTCGCCGCGCCAGCACATCTGCTATTTCTTCGAACGTGCGGTGGAGCCTTGCCAGCCATGAACCAGCCATTGCAAGCCCTCTGGCACCAGACGCTCGATGCGCTGCTCGAGGCGGTGTGGCTGATCGATGAGGACACGCTGTGCATCCGCTTTGCCAACCGTGCAGCGCAGCGGCTGACGGCCTATGACCGCGAGGACATGCAGGGCATGCCGGTGCAGGCGCTGGCCGCCACGCCGCAGGACCTGTGCCTCTGGGAAGACGCCAGCCAGTGGCGCAATGGCTCGCAGACGCTGACGCAGGTGCAGTGCCGCGACGGCACGCTGCGTCCGGTGGAGCAGCGCGTCGAACGCATCGACTGCCCCCTGGGTGGCGAGAACGGCTGGATCATGCTGAGCATGCTGGACCGCAGCGAGCAGGCGCACACCGAGCAGGAACTCGAGGGCCTGCTGTCGGACCTGCGCGCCACGCTCGACTCCACGGCCGACGGCATGCTGGTGTGCAGCCAGGATGGCGGCATCCGCGCATTCAACCATCGCCTGGCCGCCATCTGGGGCTGCCGCAGCACATGCTGGTCCAGCGCAACGATGCCGGCATTCTCGAGTACATGGCCGCCAAGGTGCGTGACCGCCAGGCCTACCTGCTGCGGCTCGAGCAGCTTCAGCGCCAGCCGCTGCTCGAGAGCACCGACGTGCTGGAGCTCGAGAGCGGGCACATCATCGAGCGGCGCTCCGTGCCCCAGCTCAAGCGCGGCGCGCCCATCGGCCGCATCCACAGCTTTCGCGACATCACGCACGAGGTGGAGGTGCAGGCCGGCCTGAAACTGGCGGCGCGGGTGTTCGACTGCAGCCTGGATGCCATCTTCATTGCCGATGCCGCGCACCGGCTGGTGCGCGCCAATCCCGCCTGCCTGCGGCTGATGGGCGAGGGCGACTGGGCGGGGCGCGATGTGCGGGAGCTGTTCGGCAGCAGCGCTCCGGCCGACTGGTATGCGGCCGCAGCGCAGGAATGGCGCGGCGGCGGCTTCTGGCAGGGCAACCTGTGGCTCGAGCAGGGCGGGCAGCAGCGCTGCGCCGTACGGCTGTCGTGGGTGGCGCTGCGCGATGCGCAGGACATGGTCTTCCAGACCATTGGCTTCATGCGCGACCTGACGCAGCAGCGCCAGGCGCAGCAGCGCATCGAGGAGCTGGCCTTCAGCGACGCCCTCACGGGCCTGCCCAACCGCCTGTGCCTGTCCGCCCATGTGGAGCGGGCGCTGGCGCGCGCGGCGGACGGCCATGAGGTGTTCGCGATCCTGTTCATCGACCTCGACCGTTTCAAGATCATCAACGATTCGCTGGGCCACCAGTTTGGCGACCGCGTGCTGAAGCTGGTGGCCGAGCGGCTGCAGGGCTGCCTGCGCGCGGCCGACATGCTCTGCCGACTGGGCGGCGACGAATTCGTGCTCTACCTCGAGGGCTGCGACGAAACCCTGGCGGCCAGCGTGGCGCAGCGCATCCTGCGCGAGATGCTGCGTCCCTTCCTGCTGGATGGGCTGGGTTTCTCGGTGCAGTGCAGCATCGGCGTGTCCCAGTACCCCCACCACGGCCATACGCTCGACGAGCTCATCATGCAGGCCGATACCGCGATGTACCGGGTCAAGGAGCGCGGCCGCGGGCATTACAGCTTCTACCAGCCGCAGATGAACTCCGGCCTGCTGTCGCGCATGAAGCTCGAGCATGCGATGCGCCAGGCGCTGGAGCACGGCCGCATGGCGGTCTATTTCCAGCCGCAGGTGCATATAGGCAGCAACCGCATCGTCGGGGCCGAGGCCCTGCTGCGCTGGAACGATCCCGAATTCGGCATGGTCTCGCCCGGCGTGTTCATCCCCATGGCGGAGGAGTCGGGCTACATCGTGACGCTGGGCGCCTGGGTGCTCGAGCAATCGATTTGCGAAGCCGTGCGCTGGAGCGTTGGGGGGCGGCCGCTGAAGGTGTCGGTCAATGTCTCGGCGCTGGAGTTCCGCCAGCCCGACTTCGTCGAGCGGCTGCAGCAGCTGCTGTCGCGCCACGGCCTGCAGGCGCACCTGCTGGAGCTGGAGCTGACGGAAAGCATCCTGCTGCAGGATGCCCACGAGATGGCGGCACGCGTGCGCTCCATCGCCGAGCTGGGCGTGGGGCTGGTGATCGATGATTTCGGCACCGGTTATTCCAGCCTGGGCTATCTCAAGAAACTGCCGATCGCCAAGATCAAGATCGACCAGTCCTTCGTGCGCGGCCTGCCGCAGGACCCGGGCGACCGGGCCATCGTCAGCGCGATCATCAGCATGGGCAAGGCGCTGGGCACGGAGGTCGTCGCCGAGGGCGTGGAGACCAGCGCGCAGCGCGATTGTCTGCAGTCGCTGCAATGCCAGTTCTTCCAGGGATTCCTGTGTTCGCCCGGTTTGCCGGCCGAGGCTTTCGACGCCCGCATGCGTGAAATGGGTGTGCTGCAGGAAGACGACTGGCACTGCGGCGTGGTGGCCGACTCCGCCCTGCGCCTGCAAAGCGGCAGCCCGGAACGCCAGTAGCGTCCAGCCGCCGCAGGGCCTTTGCCACGCGGCGCCGCATTCGCCTGGCGCGGCCTGATGCAGCGCCGCGGGCGGCTGTCCCTGAGCAGAGCACTGCCGGAGCGACAGGGCCATCCAACGGGATTCTATTATCCTGATTTATCGGTTTCTGCTATTTGATAATCAAAAACAATTGATTTATATGCTTTGTTGCGAGTGTAGGTGAAAGCCGACTGGCATAAAACTTCATATCCCACATCTGCCAATTGCACTGCGGAATACATTGAATGCACATCTCGCTTTCGGGTGAATGTGTTTTCAATTCAGCGGGCTGTGCTTCAGAACCGCGTAGATAAAAAGGATTTTGTATGAACGAAGATCGAGTTTCAGGAAACTGGAAACAATTCAAGGGCAAGATCCGCGAGCAATGGGGCAAGCTTACCGATGACGACCTTGATGTCGTTGCCGGCAAGCGCGACCAATTCATCGGCAGGATCCAGGAGCGCCAGGGAGTGGCCAAGGAAGAGGCCGAGACCCAGCTGCGCGACTGGCAACAGCGCAATCCCGATTTCCGTTTCGACGAATAACGGTCTTTTTCGACATATTCCGTGCCAGGCATCAAGGGTGCATTCAAAGCTTGAATGCATATTCCCTGCCTGTCATGATCACAAGGAGATAATCATGAACTTCAAACAAAAACTCACCGCCATCGCTGCCGTTGCCTGCATGTCTTCGGTATTCGCCGCCACGCCTGCCGAGCACAAGGCCGCCAAAGACCAGATCAGCGCCGACTACAAGGCTGCCAAGGCCCAGTGCGACACCCTGTCCGGCAATGCCAAGGATGTCTGCGAGAAGGAGGCCAAGGGCCGTGAAAAGGTGGCCGAGGCCGAACTCGAGTACCGCGCCGATGCCAGCGAGCGCAACCGCCACAATATCGCCAAGGCCAAGGCCGATGCCGAATACGATGTGGCCAAGGAAAAGTGCGATGACCTGAAGGGCAATGCCAAGGACGTCTGCGAAAAGGACGCCAAGGCGGCGCACGTCAAGGCCACGGAAGCTGCCAAGATGAACACTTCCGGCAACGTGGGCCCCATGGGCAACGCCGGCACTGCGGCCATGCCGGCTGCAACCCAGCGCGGCACTACCACGGCTCCCGAAGCGCGCCGCGACGCCAGCCAGGAAAAAGTGCGCGAAGCCGAATACAAGGCCGCCCGCGAGCGTTGCGATGCACTGAGCGGTGACGTCAAGGACAAGTGCGTGGCCGACGCCAAGCGCATTCACGGCCAATAAATCCCGAGCTGATGCGCAGCGGGGCCTGAATCCGCTGCTTCAAGCCGCAGTCGCGCAGGGCGCGATTGCGGCTTTCTTGCGTATGCACCCCGCTGCGCTTGCTGCGGCGCGGCAGGGGGGTGATGGCTGCGGATGCCTGCCGGGACCGCGAAAAGCCCACGTGCATGGAGCGGCAAGCCAATGAAAACGGGCCGTGCAATGCACGGCCCGTCAGGGAAATTGGGTGTCTGCAAATTCCACCAGACCGGCATCCTGAACCGGGGTTCAGGTGGGCAAGGGCAGCTTGACGTTGGGTTCATCTGACGCGAGACGATCACGCTCACCAAGCGATGTACCAAGCCCGGGCTCAATGAGCATTGGTTCAAGGAAATATAAAGCCCAGCAGATTTGCAGACGACTTCATTGTAATGTGGATGCGCCAAGCTCGCCGCCGCAGGCGCAAATTTTACAGCAGTTGCGGATCGTCTTCAAGCGCCTGGTCAAGGCGCTCGAGCAGAGCCACGATGCGCTGCGCGTCTTCCTGCTGCTGGATCATGGCCGCCTGCACCAAGGCGTCTTCGGCAGCAGTCGTCTCGACCGCCACCGGCTCGGCGACAACGGGAGCAGGAGCTGGCATGCGCTCTGCCGTGACGATGTCGAAAGCCATGTTGAGCGCGGTCAATACCGCCACGCGTTCACGCGAACGCACCTTGCCGGCGTCGCGAATGCGGGCCATAGTGTCGTTGACACGGGCCACGGCCTCGAGCAGGCGTTCCTCGTGTCCCTCGGGGCAGGTCAGGAGATAGTTCTGATGCAGGATCTGCACGTCAAGCTGCTTCATGTGCCGGCCTTTTCATTGCTGGGCAGGCGCTCGATCAGGGCATCGACACGGGCACGCGCGGCGCTCAGCCGCGAGCGCAGCGAATCGCGTTCCTGGGTCAGGGCCGCGACCTGTTCGGCCAGCAGGGCATTGGTGCGCTGAAGCTCCTCGTGGCGCAACAGAAGTCGCTCCACGCGGTCGGATATGAGGTCGAGGGGGGACGGGGCAGACATAGGAGGTCCAATTGTAGAACTTGCCGGCTGGAGATAGGCGTAAAAAAGCGTTCCTCCGGCCTGCGGGCGTGTGGAATATGCTTTGTCCTACAGCCTCGGAAGCATGCAAGTGCTCGCCAACTTGGGTCCTGCGTGGCTGGCATGAATCGGCAGCCAGGGCCGCACCGACGCCACTCGCGGCTACAATGGCCGGCGTTGGTGCTCATGCGTCCGCCTCCAGGATGCATAGTTCAACGGGAAGCAGGGAGGATGCGGCGCGCGGGCGCCGCTTTCGTGCCTGCGCTGCCCCCGCAACGGTCAGCGGATGAGCGTTTGCCCGCTCGGCTCTTCTTCACCGGCCACTGGCATCGCGCTGGGAAGGCCTGCAAGAGCTTCGCTCCGCCCAGCCCGGATACCGGCCAACGAAGTGCATCCGCCATGCCTGCATCGCGGATTGCTGGAACCCATTGCCGACGGGGAGGTCGGCGCCGGGTGGCTTCACGTTGATACTCATGCTTCACCCTGTTCACGGCGTCGTGCGCCGCCGCGCCCTGGCTGTCGCCAGCCTGCCATGGAGCAGCGCACCATGACGCCCGCGCGCTGCCCCGCATTGCTGATCACCGCGCCTGCCTCGGGCCAAGGCAAGACCACGCTGACGGCGGCGCTCGCGCGCCTGCATGCGCGCCAGGGGCGGCGCGTGCAGGTCTTCAAATGCGGGCCCGACTATCTCGACCCGCACTGGCACCAGCTGGCCAGCGGCGCCCCGGTGCATTCGCTGGACCTGTGGATGACAGGCGAGGCCGATGCGCGCGCGCGGCTGCACGCGGCGGCGCTGTCTGCCGATCTGATCCTCATCGAGGGCGTGATGGGGCTCTATGACGGCAGCCCCAGTGCCGCGGATCTCGCGCGCCGCTTCGGCATCCCGGTGCTGGCGGTGATCGATGCCGGCGGCATGGCCGCCACGCTGGGCGCCGTGGCCTACGGGCTGCAGCATTTCCAGCCGGGCCTGCGCTGGGCCGGCGTGCTGGCCAACCGCGTGGCCAGCGCGCGCCATGCGCAGCTGCTGCAGGCCGGGGTGCATGCCGACAGCCATTGGCTGGGCGCGGTGCAGCGCATTGCCGCCGATGCGGGCACGGCGCTGCTGCCCCAGCGCCACCTGGGCCTGGTGGCAGCGCAGGAACTCGCGGACGGCATGCAGCGGCTCGACTCCGCTGCCGATGCGCTCGAGGCCACGGCGCTGGGCCAGCGCAGCTGGCAGGACTGGCAGCAATGGACGGTGGAATTTGCGCCGCCGGCACCGGCAGCCGAGGCAGGCCAGCCCGAAGCGCTGGGCCCCTGGCTCGACGGCCGGGTGGTGGCCGTGGCGCGCGATGCGGCCTTCAGCTTCGTCTATCCCGCCAATCTGGAATGCCTGCGGGCCATGGGTGCGCAGCTGCGCTTTTTCTCGCCGCTGGCTGGCGAGAGGCTGCCGGCGTGCGATGCGCTGTGGCTGCCCGGAGGCTACCCCGAACTGCATGCCGCGCAGCTTGCGGCGCAGGGCGCGGTGCAGGCCGACATCCGTGCGCACTGGGAAGCGGGCAGGGCGATCTGGGCCGAGTGCGGCGGCATGCTGGCGCTGTGCGAAGGCATTGCCGGGAGCGACGGCCAGTGGACGCCGCTGTGGGGGCTGATGCCGGGCCGGGCGCAGATGCAAAAGCGCCTGGCAGGGTTGGGCATGCAGCAGCTGTCCACGCCCTGGGGGCTGCTGCGCGGCCACAGCTTCCACTATGCGCGGCTCGAGAGTGGCGCGCAGGTGCTGGGCCGCAGCCGCCGACCCGATGCGGATGCGGGCGCCGAAAGCGGGGAATGGCTCTATCGCCACGGCAGCCTGCATGCGAGCTTCTTCCACGCCTGGTTCGCCTCGCACCCGCGCGCGGTGGCGGCGCTGCTGGGCGCGCGCCAGGCGCTGGACGATCACAGGGAGGACACATGAGCATGGCGCGCAGCGAATTGATCCTGGGCGGGCAAAAGAGCGGCAAGTCGCGCCGCGCCGAGGCATTGGCCCAGGCCTGGCTGCTGGAGTCGCCCGCCCACAGCGCCTGCCTGCTGGCCACGGGCCTGGCATGGGACGAGGAGATGCGCGCGCGCATCGAACGCCACCAGCATGACCGTGCCGAGCGCGTGCCGGGAATGCGCACGCTGGAAGTGCCGCTGGACCTGGCGGGCGCGGTGCGCGCGCACAGCCAGCCGGGCTGCCTGCTGGTCATCGACTGCCTGACCATGTGGCTCACCAACTGGATGATGCCCATGCCGGGCCAGCCGCCGCGGAGTCAGGATTGGGCGGCGCAGCGCGCGGGTTTCCTGGCCGCGCTGGCCGAGGCGCCGGGCCCGGTGGTGCTGGTGGGCAACGAGATCGGCCTGGGCGTGATTCCGCTGGGCCGCGAGGTGCGCGCGTTTGTCGATGCGCTGGGCATGCTCAACCAGCAGGTGGCCGCTGTCTGCAGCCATGCCACTTTGATGTGCGCGGGCTTGCCCCTGGTCCTCAAGAGCCCTTGACTGATGACCGCTGAAACCAGCTTACATGAAGTGGAAAAGCAAGGCTTGCATCCGGCCTGGATGGCGCTTGCGTTGCTGCTGGGCAGCGGGGCGCTGATGGCGCTGGGCGCCGGGCTGGGCAGCAGCGGCTGGGAGGGATGGGGCGACCAGGGCGATCCGCTGGCCTGGCAGATCGTGCGCGACATCCGCCTGCCGCGCACGCTGGGCGCCTGGCTGGCTGGCGCGCTGCTGGGGCTGGCGGGTGCCGTGGCGCAGGGGGTATTCCGCAATCCGCTGGCCGATCCCTATCTGCTGGGCAGCGCCTCGGGCGCCTCGCTGGGCGTGGCGCTGGCCATGGCGGCGCTGGGCGCCTCGCCCTTCGCGCTGCAGGGCTTGCTGCGCCTGGGCATCACCGGCGCGGCCTTTGCCGGCGCCGCGGGCGCGGCGCTGCTGACGCTGGTGCTGGCACGGGGCGCGCACGACACGCTGCGGCTGCTGCTGGCCGGCGTGGTGGTCGGCGTGGTGCTGGGCGCGGCGGCGTCGATGGTCTTGCTGCTCAATCCTGCAATCATGCAGGCCATGCAGTCGTTCATGCTGGGCAGCACCGCCTTCGTGGGCTGGAGCGCCTGCGCGCTGATGGCCGCCGTGCTGGTCGCCGTGCTGCTTGCCGCCTGGTCGCTGGCGCGCGTGCTGGACGGCCTGGCGCTGGGCGAAGCCACGGCGCAGAGCCTGGGGCTGCCGCTGGCGCCGCTGCGCCTGCTGCTGATCGCGCTGCTGGCGCTGGCCACCGGCACGGCGGTGGCGCAATGCGGGCTGATTGCCTTTGTCGGCCTGGCCGCGCCGCATCTGGCGCGCTCGCTGGTGCGCGCCATGCACCGCTGGTTGCTGCTGCTGAGCGCCGGCATGGGCGCGGCGCTGCTGCTGGGCGCCGATCTGCTGGCGCGCTGGCTGCTCGCGCCGCAGGAATTGCCGGTGGGTGTGCTGACGGCGGTGCTGGGCGGCAGCTATCTGCTGTGGCTGATGCACCGGCGCAATCTGCGGGAGGCCGCATGAGCGTCCATGTGCCAGGTGCCGGATGGGCGCTGCAGGCCGAGCATCTGTCGGTGTCGCTGGGCGGCCTGCCGGTGCTGCGCGACCTCACGCTGCGCATCGCCGCGGGCCGCTGGACCAGCATCGTCGGCCCGAACGGCGCCGGCAAGTCGACGCTGCTGCGCGCGCTGGCCGGCATGGCGCAGGGCCAGGGGCAGTGCTGCTGCTGGGCCGTGCGCTGGCGGACTGGAGCAGCCGCGAGCGTGCACGCACGCTGGCCTGGCTGGGACAGGACCAGGCGGTATCCCCCGAGATATCGGTCTATGACGCGGCGATGCTGGGCCGGCTGCCGCACCAGTCCTGGCTGGGCGCAGCTTCCGCGCAGGACCATGCCGCCGTGGAGCAGGCGCTGCGCCGGACGCAGAGCTGGGCTTGGCGCGGCCGCAGCCTGGGCCAGCTCTCCGGCGGCGAACGCCAGCGCGTGCTGCTGGCGCGCGCGCTGGCGGTGCAGGCCCGGGTGCTGCTGATGGACGAGCCCCTGGCCCATCTCGATCCCCCGCACCAGGCCGACTGGCTGGACTGCGTGCAGCAGCTCGTCGCGCAAGGCACCACGGTGGTCAGCGTGCTGCATGAGCTGTCGATGGCGCTGCAGGCGCAGGAACTGCTGGTGCTGGCGCAGGGCAGGGTGCTGCACCAGGGCGGCTGCGCCGATCCGGCCTCGCATGCCGCGCTGGAGCAGGTGTTCGCGCAGCGCGTCCAGGTGCGCGCCATCGATGGCCAATGGGTGGCCTTGCCGCGGCTGCTGCACAGGCGCGGTCCATGACCCGCTGCAGATAATTTTCGGATGCTGCCTGCGCGCAGCGTCCATCTCTCTCACGCAAACGAAAGTGCAAACCATGCAGATCGAACAAGCCCCCACCGAGAAGCCCTACACCAAGCCCGAAGGCCAGCGCCGCGGGCTGGTGCTGGTCAATACCGGCAATGGCAAGGGCAAGAGCACGGCCGCCTTCGGCCTGGCGCTGCGCGCCCACGGCCGCGGCAAATCGGTCAAGATATTCCAGTTCATGAAGGTGCCGACGGCGCGCTTCGGCGAGCACCGCATGTTCGAGCAGCTGGGCATGCCCATCGAGGGGCTGGGCGACGGCTTCAGCTGGAAGAGCCAGGACCAGGAGCAGTCGGCGCAGCTCGCGCGCGAGGGCTGGGAGCGCGCGCGCAACGCCATCATGTCGGGCGTGCACTTCATGGTGGTGCTCGACGAGATCACCTACCCGCTGATCTACGGCTGGCTGCCGCTCGAGCCGGTGCTGCAGACGCTGCGCGAACGTCCGCACGCAGTGCATGTGGTGCTGACGGGCCGGCGCTGCCCGCCCGAGATCATCGAGCTGGCCGACACGGTGACCGAGATGACGTTGGTGAAGCACGCATTCCAGGCCGGCATTCCCGCGCAGCGCGGCATCGAGGATTGACATTGCGACAATGGCTTGACCCACTGGCTTGAAGAAAAGGCGCGACCCATGACTTCCCATCCAAGCCCCGCTGCCGACCCGCTGCCCGGCGCCACGCTGGCCGCGCTGCCCTTCGACGAGGCGGCGCGCGCCGCCGTCTACCGCGCCATCCACGAGCGGCGCGACATGCGCCATTTCAGCGGCGGACGGGTGGAGGAGGCGGTGCTGCTGCGCCTGCTGCGCGCCGCGCACCATGCGCCCAGCGTGGGGTTCATGCAGCCCTGGCGCTTCGTGCGCGTGCGCAGCCGTGCGATGCGCGAGCGCATCCATGCGCTGGTCGAGGCCGAGCGGCTGTGCACCGCCGAGGCCCTGGGCGAGCGCGAGGGGGAGTTCATGCGGCTGAAGGTGCAGGGCGTGCTCGACGCTGCAGAAGTGCTGGTGCTGGCCATGCCGCCGGGGCGCGAACAGCATGTGTTCGGCCGGCGCACGCTGCCCGAGATGGATGTGGCCTCGGCCGCCTGCGCCATTCAGAACCTGTGGCTGGCCGCGCGCGCCGAGGGCCTGGGCATGGGCTGGGTGTCGCTGTTCGATCCCGAGGCGCTGGCGGCGCTGCTGGGCATGCCCGAAGGCAGCCGGCCGCTGGCGGTGCTGTGCCTGGGCCCGGTGCCGGCCTTCTATGCCGAGCCCATGCTGCAGCAGCAGAAATGGGCGCAGCGCGCGGCGCTGGCCGACATGCTCTTCGATGAAAGCTGGGGCCAGCCGGCCAGCGCCGGCAAAGACGCAGGCAGCAGCGATGTGGGCTGAGGGTGTGGGGGGAGCGGGCGCCGCGGCCGCGGCAATGCTGCTGGCACTGCTCATCGATCGTCTGTGGGGCGAGCCGCCTGCCCGGATGCATCCGGTGGTGGGCATGGGCCGGCTGTTGGGAGCCGGAGGCCGCTGGGCGGGTGCCAGCGAGGCGCGCGATCCTGATTTCAGGCGCTGGGCCATTGGCGCAGCGCTCTGGTGCCTGCTGGCCGCAGGAATTGCCGGCAGCTGCGCGGCGATGCAATGGCTGCTGGGCCAGGCACCGGTCTGGCTGGCCGTGCCGCTGCTGGCGCTGCTGCTCAAGCCGCTGTTTGCCTGGCGCATGCTGCAGGCCGAAGTGCAAGCGGTGGAAGCTGCGCTGCAGCAGTCACTGGAGGCCGGGCGCGAGCGCCTGTCGTGGCTGGTGAGCCGCGATGTCACGCAGCTGAGCGAATCCGAGGTGCGTGAAAGCGCGCTGGAGACGCTGGCCGAGAACCTCAATGATTCGGTGGTGGCGCCGCTGTTCTGGTTCGCGCTGCTGGGCCTGCCCGGCGCCGCGCTCTACCGCTTTGCCAACACCGCCGACGCCATGTGGGGCTACCCCGGCTGGCGCGGCGGACGCTACTGGCAGTGGGGCGGCAAGTGGGCCGCGCATGCCGACGACCTGCTGTCGTGGATTCCGGCGCGGCTCACCGCATTGCTGCTGGCGCTGGGCGCGGGCGGCCTGCCGCTGGCAAAGCTCTGGTGCGAAAGCCGGCGCACGCCTTCGCCCAATGGCGGCTGGCCGATGGCGGCGCTGGCGCTGGCGCTCGACGTGCGCCTGGGCAAGCCCGGTTCCTATGTGCTGCATGCCGCGGCCCGCCCGCCCGAGGCGCGGCATACGCAAAGCGCGCTGCAGCTGACGCGCCGCGCGGTGCATCTGCTGGCGGCGCTGACTGCGCTGGGCGGGCTCTGGAGTGCCTATGGCTGAAAACCTCCACGGCGGCACCGATGCGCTGGGCGTGCCCGCGCATGACTTCTCCACCAATGCCAACAGCTGCGGCCCCTGCCCGCAGGCATTGGCGGCACTGCGGGCCGCGCATGCGCAGCAGTATCCCGATCCGGCCTACGGCGCTGCGCGCGCGCCTGGGCGCCTTCCATGGCGTCGATGCCGCGCGCATCCTGCTGGCCGGCAGCGCCAGCGAATTCATCTTCCGCATCACGGCCCACGCGGCGCGCCGCGGCATGCGCCATGTGCTGCTGCCCGTGCTCAGCTATGGCGACTACGCGCAGGCGGCGCGCGCCTGGGGCTTGGAATGCAGCGCGCCCACTCCTGGGCCGCAGGACGCTGCCACCCTGCAATGGGCCTGCGAACCCTCGAGCCCGCTGGGCCAGGCCGACCCGGCGCTGGCCCGCTGGCAGGCCGAAGCGGACGGTCAACTGCGCGTGCTGGACTGCGCCTACCAGCCGCTGCGCCTCGATGGCCGGCGCAGCGCCTTACCCGCCGGCGCCTGGCAGGTCTGGACCCCCAACAAGGCGCTGGGCATGACCGGCGTGCGCGCCGCCTATGCGGTGGCGCCCGAAGGGGCGCAGGCCGAGGTGGCGGCATTGCAGGCGCTGGCTGCCTCTTGGGTGGTGGGCGCGCATGGCGTGGCGCTGCTGGAGGCGTGGACCACTCCTGAGGTGCAGCAATGGATCGCGCACAGCCGCACCCAGCTCGCACGGTGGAAGGACGCGCAGATCGCGCTTTGCACCGCACTGGGTTGGCAGGTCGTTCCCGGCAGCCTGGCCAATTATTTCGTGGCGCGATGGCCGGCCGAGGATTGGCCGCGCATGGGCGCGCGCCTGGCCTGGCTGCGCCGCGAACACGGCATCAAACTGCGCGACACTTGCAGCTTCGGGCTGCCTGGCGCGGTCCGGCTGGGGGTGCTGCCCCCGGCATCGCAGCAGGCGCTGGGCCAGGCCTGGCGCGCGGCGCAGCTTCTCGACATGACGACATGAACAAAAACACCACCCATCTTCCGCTGCCCGTGCCGGGCCAGCGCCCCGCGCTGTGCGTCATGGTGCTGGGCACCAGCAGCGGCGCGGGCAAGAGCTGGGTCGCCACGGCGCTGTGCCGCTGGTACCGCAACCAGGGCTTCAAGGTCGCGCCCTTCAAGGCGCAGAACATGAGCAACCACGCGCGCGTGGTGCCCGCGCCGGCGGCGGCTGGGGCGAGATCGGCACCGCGCAATACCTGCAGGCGCTGGCGGCGGGCTGCGCGCCAGAGGTACGCATGAACCCGCTGCTGCTCAAGCCCGAGGCCGACATGCGCAGCCAGGTGGTGCTGCTGGGGCAGGTGGACCAGGCCCTCACCCAGCTGCCCTGGCGCGAGCGCGGCAGGCATGTCTGGCCGCGCATCTCCAAGGCGCTCGATGCGCTGCGCAGCGAGAACGACGTGGTGGTGATCGAAGGCGCGGGCTCGCCCGCGGAGATCAACCTGCAGGCCAGCGATGTCGTCAACATGCGCGTGGCGCGCCATGCGCAGGCGCATTGCCTGCTGGTCAGCGACATCGACCGCGGCGGGGCGTTTGCCCATCTGTATGGCACCTGGGCGCTGCTGCAGGAGGAGGACCGGACGCTGATCCGCGGCTTCGTGCTCAACAAGTTCCGCGGCGATGCGCGGCTGCTGGCACCCGCCCCGCAGATGCTCGAGGCCCTGACGGGCGTGCCGGTCGTGGCAACGATTCCGCGGCTGGCGCAGCACGGCCTGCCCGAGGAAGACGGCGCACAGGACGCGGGCGCCGGCTACGGTGCCGCGGGAGCGCCGGTGCAAACCACGGTGGCGGTGGTGGCCTACCCGCGCGCCAGCAATCTCGACGAGTTCCAGCCGCTGTTGAACGTGCCCGGCGTGCGCCTGGTATGGGCGCGCAGCCCGGCGCAGCTGCACGGAGCCGACTGGGTGATCCTGCCGGGCTCCAAGGCCACGGCCAGCGACCTGCGCTGGCTGCGCGCGCAGGGGCTCGACGCCGCGCTGGCGGCGCATGTGGCCCAGGGCGGGCGGCTGTGGGGCATCTGCGGCGGACTGCAGATGCTGGGCGAGGCGCTGATCGATCTGCATGGTGTCGATGGCAACGAGGCGGGCCTGGGGCTGCTGCCGCTGGTCACGGCCTTCGACGTCGACAAGCAGCTGCTGCACGCCGAAGTGACCATGCCCCAGCTTGCTCCTCCCTGGCAGGCGCTGTCGGGGCTGGCGCTGCAGGTCTATGAAATCCACCACGGCCAGACCCGGCCGCGCGGCGACATGGTGGCAGCGGGCCAGGGCGTGCACGAATGCCTGCCGGGCCTGGTGTGGCAAAGCATCGACGGCCGTATCCTGGGCAGCTACTGGCATGGCCTGCTGGAAAACGCCAACCTGCTGCAGGCCCTGCTGGGCGCCAATGCACCTACGCTCGACAGCGTGTTCGACCGCTTGGCATCGGGGGTGGATGAATGGTTCGCACGTACGGCTGCGTCGGCCTGAAAAGAGGATGTAGGTTCACTCCTTCAACCTCAGGCGGGCTGGGCTGATAAGTCTGGCAAGGCAACGGCCTCAAGCTCTGGTTGTACCGACGAGGTTGCCCCGCAGCTTCATCTGTCCTACCCCTTCACTCTGAGGAACGCCACTATGACCATGCAATCGACCCTGTCCCGCTCCCTGCAAATGACCCTGTGTGCTGCTGCTGCGGCTTGCGCCATGGGTGCAGTCAATGCACAGACTCAGCCGCAAGCCAAGCTGGCTGAATCCTCGAGCACCCAGACTCCGGTGCAGGCTTCGCCCACGCTGGCCAAGAATCCCGATGCCCGCAAGGACATGCATGGCTCGACCCCCACGGCGCCTTCGCAATCGTCCATGGAAGCACAGCGCCCCACACAGGCTTCGCCCACCATCGCCCCCGCGCCTGACAGCGGCAAGAATGCACGCGGTACGCACTCGTCGACCAACCATGGTCCTTCGCAATCGCAGATGGAAGCCATGCGCCCATCGCAGGCTTCGCCTTCCACCGCTGGCTCCCCCACCGGCCGCTAAACAGTCCGGCGGCGCATGCCGCTGGCATAGGCGAAAGGCCCTTCGGGGCCTTTTCTCATGCCTGCCCCCGTGTATCCATCATGTTCACACCACCACTGTAGGCTCCCTCCTGCAGGCTCAGGCGGGATGAGCTGATAAGTCCGGGCAGCGAACTGCCCCAAGCTCTGGAACATGCTGCAGAGGCTGCATCCGGCCGCCTCCTGTCCCATCCACCCATTCAGGAGAAAACCCCATGAAATCCACTTGGTCCCGCTCCGTGCAGATGACTCTGTGTGCCGCTGCGATCTGCGCCATGGGCGCAGTGAATGCGCAGACTCCCCAGGCTCCGGCAAGTGTCGGCACGCCGCAATCGAGCACCCAGACCCCGTCCCAGGCTTCGCCCTCGCAGGCACGCGGCACCGAAGGCAACATGACGGAAGGCCGCAAGGGCGAGCGCCACCACCGTGCCCACAAGGGCGAGCGCCACAAGGGTGAGCATCAGCAGCGCCAGC